>NZ_MKTR01000035.1 GCF_001898325.1 Microbacterium sp. 67-17 | reverse complement strand
CACTGACCATCGCACGATGGCTCACCCCGTCGCGGTCACGACGCCGCGGGCCCGAAAGACCACCACCCCGCGGGACTCCAGGGCTGCTGAGCTGCTCCCTATGCCGACATCGGCGTGGGCGGCCTACCTCTCAGCCCATTCCGGACTTCCTGGTCCACGCGCGAATCTCGAGCTTGTCGCAGCGTTCGCCCCTCTCGCCGATGAGCCCACCATTGACGCACTCCTGACAACGGGCGACGAGTACCACGCCATGTGCGCGGCTGCCGCGCTCGGCATGCGAGTCGAGGGCGCGGCATCCGAAAAGCGCGCCCGGGAGCTTGCCGCCGACGCCCGGTGGCGCGTGCGCGAGGGCGTCGCGCTGGGCCTCCAGCTTCTGGGTGACGCCAGGCCCGCGGCGCTGGCATCGATCGTGGATGCGTGGGTCGACCGCGCCCATCCCCTCGTGCAGCGCGCCGCCCTCGCAGCAATCTGCGAGCCGCGCCTGCTGCGGGATCCTCGGATGGCAGAGCTCGCGCTGGACGCCTGTGAGCGCACGACCCAGTACCTCGCGAGCCAGCCGCCTGCGGAGCGGAAGACCCCAGACGTCCGAACCCTGCGACTGGCGCTGGGCTACTGCTGGAGCGTGGCTGTCGCCGCGGATCCGATGCGTGGCCTTCCCGTCTTCGCCGCCCTCGATACCGGCGATCCCGATGTCGCATGGATCGTGACTCAGAACTGCCGCAAGAAGCGCCTCTCACGCCTCCTCGACAGCTGAGACCGGGGCACCCTTCGCGCCCCAGGGGCGGTCACGCGCTCAGGTGGTTCGCACCGCCCGCAGCACGACATCCTCGACGTGGTGGCCACTCACCGCTCCGGCGGGGCGCGGCCGCGTCTCGTGCACGTCGATCCGCCACCCCTCCGATGCGGCGAGCGCGACCGCGATCTCGGTGACGCCGACGTACGCATCCGGGTCGAACATCGGCGTGTGTTCGGCAGGGTCGAGCCCCTCGCACGCCCACGCCGTGTCGTGGGAGACCACCAGCAGCGTGCCGCCGGGAGCCACTGCACCCAGAAGGCTGCGCACTCCCCTGCCGTCGGGAGTGCGGGCGAACGATCCGTATTGCAGCGAGACGAGGTCGAACGTCTCGCCGGCGTAGGGGTGGATGCTGTTGGCATCCACGTGCCATGTGCGCACGGCCAGTCCTCGACGCCGCGCTTCGTGCTCGACGCGGGCGAGTGCGCGGGAGGAAACGTCGGATGCCGTCACACGCCACCCGCGCTCGGCAAGCCAGAGGGCATCGCCGCCCTCGCCCGCCCCGACATCCAGAACAGTTCCCGGGGTGAGTCCGTCGACCTCAGCAACGAGCGTGCCGTTCGGGTTACCACTCCAGACCTGCTCGCCGCTGTAGCGACCGTCCCATTCGGTCTCGACGCCCGACGGGCGGGAGCTTGCGGCGAGATCTTCGTCGGCCAGGCTGAACGCGATCTGCGCGCCGACCATACTGCCGTTCGCGGCGGCGGGAAGCACCTGCAGGCTCGGGTCGACGACGTTACCTGCCGCGAATACGCCGTCCGCGGCCGTTCGGCCCGTGGCATCGGCGATCAGCGCCTCACCGAACCCTGTCGCGTGGGGAGTCGCTTCGAGCCCCAGACCGGCGAGCGCTTCGACGCGGGCATGGAACCGCGCGCCGACCAGCACGGCGTCCGCGGCGATTCGCGTGCCGTCGGTGAGGTCGATGCCGAGTGCGCCGTCAGCATCCGTCACCCGTGTCACGGTGCCGGCGATCACCGTGACACCGGATGCCTCAAGTCGGCGCACCGCCTCGGCATCCACCTCGACGCCGTCGTGCAGCACGACGGTCAGAGTGTCGGTGAGGTGGCGCATGAGCGGGGTCGGGTGCAACGTGAGCGGGCTCGTGACGATCTGGACGACGCGCTGGTCGCGCACCTCCCAGCCGTGACAGAAGGGGCAGTGAATCACCGAGCGACCCCACCGTTCGCGCAGGCCGTCGATCTCGGGCAGTTCGTCGGTGATCCCGGATGCCACGAGCACACGACGCGCGAGCAGGGCCCCTCCACCGGAGAGTTCGAGGCGGAACAGATCCCCGTCGCGGTGAACGTCGAGGACGCGCCCCGACAGCACCTCTCCGCCGTAGGAGCGGACTTCCTCCCGGCCGATCGCCCGTAGCTCGGCGGGCGGCGCACCTTCGCGCCCGAGGTAGCTGTGCATGTGCTCGGCCGGTGCGTTTCGCGGTGTGTTGTCGTCGATCACGATCACCGAACGGCGCTGGCGGACGAGCTGGAGTGCGCCGGCAAGGCCGGCAGCCGAGCCGCCGATGACGGCGACATCGCACCGGCGAATCATCGCGGGACCGCGGGTGTGGTGGTGAGACGAGTCGTGGGTGCCCATGCGTCGAGGCTAGACCGGCCTAGCGCATAGTGGATGCCAGCTTGCAATATCCGCAAGAGCAACGGATGCTGGACTCATGACCAGCACGGATGTCGAGACTCTCGCGCGGATGCGATTGCGCAGCATCCGCACCACCCTCGGGTACTCGCTCGATGAGATCGCCGAACGCAGTAACCTCAGTGCGTCAACGATCAGTCGCATCGAGACCGGTAAGCGCGCGCTCAGCATCGACGTTCTTGTGCCGCTCGCCGAAGCCCTCCAGGTGAGCGTCGACGACCTGCTGCGCGCCGAGGATGACGACGATGTCGTCATCCGACCGACTCAGCGTACTGACGGGGCGCGCACGACGTGGGCGCTGAACCGGGTCGACGGACGCACGATGGCGATGAAGATGCGCCTGGAGCCGGTGTCCGAGATCCCCGCCACGCGCGTGCATCCGGGTTTCGACTGGTTCCTCGTACTCGAGGGGCGGGTTCTGCTGCAGCTCGGCGAACGGCGCATCGAAGTTGCCCAGGGCGAGGCTGCGGAGTTCTCGACCATGACTCCCCATGCCATCAGCGCCGTCGACGGGCCCGCCGAGCTCGTGATGGTCTTCGACCGCGAGGGTCAGCGCGCGCACCTGCATCGGTGACGTTGTGGGGGGTTTCCCGCTCACCCTGGCGTGGATGCCGAATCGCGCCAAACCCACGGAGCGACTAGCGTCACACCTATGGCTTCTTCCCTCGAAAACGTAACCGACGAGGTTGAGCCTCCTCGATCCGAACCCGCATTCGCTGAGCTCGGTCTCAGCGACGCGGTCATGAAGGCGTTGAAGGACGTCGGGTACGAGACACCGTCCGCCATCCAGGCCGCCACCATCCCTCCTCTGCTCGCCGGACGCGACGTCGTCGGGCTCGCCCAGACCGGCACGGGAAAGACTGCGGCGTTCGCGCTGCCGATCCTCTCTCGACTCGATCTCTCGCAGAAGACGCCGCAGGCGCTCGTGCTCGCACCTACTCGTGAACTCGCCCTGCAGGTGTGCGAGGCGTTCGAGAAGTACGCGTCGCACCTGCGCGGCGTGCACGTGCTGCCCGTGTACGGCGGACAAGGTTATGGCCAGCAGCTCTCGGCTCTCCGCCGCGGGGTGCACATCGTGGTCGGCACCCCTGGCCGCATCATGGACCATCTCGACAAGGGCACACTGGATCTGTCGGAGCTGAAGTACCTCGTGCTCGACGAGGCCGACGAGATGCTGAAGATGGGCTTCGCCGAGGATGTCGAGACGATCCTCGACGACACCCCGAGCACCAAGCAAGTGGCTCTGTTCTCGGCGACGATGCCCGCGCAGATCCGGCGCATCTCGGCGCAGTACCTGAGCGACCCCGAAGAGATCACGGTCAAGACCAAGACCACCACCTCGGCCAATATTTCGCAGCGGTACCTGGTGGTGTCGTACCCGCAGAAAGTCGATGCGCTCACCCGCATCCTCGAGGTCGAGAACTTCGAGGGCATGATCGTCTTCACCCGCACGAAGAACGAGACCGAGACCCTCGCCGAGAAGCTGCGCGCCCGCGGATACACGGCAGCCGCGATCAGCGGCGATGTCGCGCAGGCTCAGCGCGAGCGCACCGTCAATCAACTCAAGAGCGGCAAGCTCGACATCCTGGTGGCAACGGATGTCGCGGCCCGAGGCCTCGACGTCGACCGCATCAGCCACGTCGTGAACTACGACCTACCGATCGACACCGAGTCATACGTCCACCGCGTCGGGCGAACGGGACGAGCCGGTCGCACGGGAGCAGCGATCAGCTTCGTCACCCCGCGCGAGCGGCGCATGCTGACCTCGATCGAGAAGGCCACTCGGCAGCCGCTGACCGAAATGAAGCTGCCGAGTGTCGACGACGTCAACGCCACACGACTCACGCGCTTCGACGACGCCATCACGGCGGCGCTCGCAGATCCCGAGCAGATCAGCCGGTTCCGCGACATCGTCGCGCACTACGTCGAGCATCACGATGTGCCCGAGGCGGACGTCGCGGCGGCGCTCGCCATCGTCGCGCAGGGCGACACGCCACTGCTGCTCGAGCCGGATGCCGCACCCGAGCCGCGCTTCTCACGTGATTCGCAGGACCGATCCGGGCACGGCGGACGGGACCGCGGCGACCGCTCCGATCGCGGCCCCCGCGGCGGAGGCGGATCTCGAACGACCTACCGGATCTCGGTCGGCCGGCGCCACAAGGTTGAGCCGCGTCAGATCGTCGGAGCCCTCGCCAACGAGGGCGGTCTTCGCCGCGAAGATTTCGGCGCGATCCAGATCCGCCCCGACTTCTCGCTCGTCGAGCTGCCAGCCGATCTGTCCCGCGACACGCTGAAGCGCCTCGAGAACACACGCATCAGCGGCAAGCTGATCGAGCTCAAGCCCGACCGTTTCGGCAACTCGGCTAAGCGCGAGAACCGCCCCCCGCGCCGCTGAGACGGCAGAGGCCTGCGATCATGACCCGCCGCAGCCGCTCCATTGCGACCATCGCGCTCGCGGCAGTCACGACCGGCATCCTCGGTGGCTGCGCACCCGGCTGGGCGCGAAGTCAGGTGTACCTCTCGGACCTCCTCACCTGAGCGTATGGGGCATAAGGTTCAGCGCATGAGCCGCGTCACCAGGATCGCTGTCCGAGCCGTCGCCGGCACCGCCGGTGTCGGTCTCGCTATCAGCCTCATTGCAGGGTGCTCAGCGTCGTCGGGAATGCTCACGGCATCCCCGGATGAGACGGATGCCGCGCCCGCGGGCGGGCCTCCTCTCACCGAGTCGACGACGCCCTCACAGCCCAGTGGAGCAGATCTGCAGACGATCGAGGGCCACACGTTCTCGGCGATAGGGCCCGGAGACTGCGCAACCAACGCGATGATCGCCATCGAACGGGAGGGGCCGGGGAAGCTCCTCGGAGAGCTCACTGACATGGGAACGTCGGGCTACGCATCCGGGCCGGTGGGGTACGACGAGCAGGGGAAGATCGAGACGTACACGGTCCAGCCCGGCGACGCACTAGCCGCCATCGGCGAGCGCTTCTGCATCGACTACATCACCGTCGGGGTCTACAACCATCGCACGCCTCCGGGAAAGACGATCCAGCCTGGCGACATTCTGGTGCTTCGCCCGGACCCTACCGTGACGTGGTCACCCGACGACGAGTACGCACCCCCGGCCCCCTAGGGCATCATGCGCAGAAGCGACCGTCCGTGACGAGGCTTGGTCGAGATGCCCCCGGTACGCCCGTCGAGGGCCCGGCAGGCCGCTACGCGGCGTGCGGAGCCTCCGGCGGCGTGGGCCCGCCTGAATAATCCGCTCGCGGAATCCGCTCGCGGAACGACGAAGGGCCCGCCTGCGGCGAGCCCTGCGTCGTTCCGGTCGGGATGACAGGATTTGAACCTGCGACCCCTTGACCCCCAGTCAAGTGCGCTACCAAGCTGCGCCACATCCCGGAGCCGCACCGAAGCGCGGACAACTCCCCTATCCTAGCCGGTCCTGGCAGCAGCGTACGAACCCAGCCCTAACCGACCTGGCCGGCAACCCACTGGCGCAGTTGCGGGGCCGGAAGAGCCCCGATCTGCCGCGACCTCTCAACGCCGTCGCGATAGAACAGCAGAGTCGGAATGCTCTGGATGCCGTGACGCTGCGAAACGCGCGGCGACTCATCCGAGTTCACCTTCACGACCTTGAGCTTGCCGGCGAACTCTCGCGACATCTGTTCGACGATCGGCGAGACCATCCGGCACGGGCCGCACCACGGCGCCCACACGTCAACCAGCACGGGAAGCGTTGCATCACCCACGACAGCGTCGAACGAAGCGTCGTCGGCCTCCACGAGCCAGGGCAGATCCGCGTGACACGCGGCACAACGGACCTTGCCGGCGCGCGCCGCCGGCACCCGATTCTTCGCACCACACGACGGACATGCCACCACTATCGATTCCGCCATTTTGACTCCCTCCGCGTTCATTCTCGCGATCCGCGAGCGACCAGCGCTACCTCTCGCGCACTCACCAGCAATAGGGTGGGAGCGGTTTCCTACACGAAGGAGTGTCTGTGACCGTTGATGCTGCCACGACCCGAGTCGCGGCATCCGATCTCTCCCCACGCTGGTGGTGGGGGTTCCTGCCCTACGCAGCCGTGTCGATCGTGCACGTGACGGCGCTGCTGTCGGGATGGGATGCCGTCAGCGGCCCGACCAAGCTCGCCCTGATGCCGCTCCTCGCGGTGGCGGTGCTCTGGGGCGGTCGGGGTTCGCAGTGGGGTCCGCCCTACACACTGCTGTTCGTCGCACTCGCGCTGTCATGGCTTGGCGACGGCGCGGCGACCTTCTTCCCGTTCCTGGACGATGAACTGCCGGCGATGCTCCTCTGCTTCGGCCTCGCGCACGTCGCCTACATCGTGCTGTTCTGGCGATTCCTCGCGGTTCGTCGCCTGCCGTGGTGGTCCGCCATCTACGCGCTGTGGTGGATCGTCCTGGTGGTGTACCTCTGGCCCACCCTCGGAGGACTCGCGGTGGCAGTCGCGGTGTACGGGCTCGTCCTCGGCGGCACCGCCGTGCTCTCCACCCGGTGCCACCCCGCGATCGCGTGGGGCGGCGCCTTCTTCCTGGTCTCCGACACGGTGCTCGCGTTCCGGCTCTTCCTGCCCGAAACCATGCCCTCGGGAAGCAGTGCGCTCGTCATGATCACCTACACGCTCGGGCAGGGGCTCATCGCCGTGGGAGCGGTGATCGCGACCCACGCGGCCCGGGCCGCGAGAGAATCGACGGTGTGACCGACTCCGTCCGCGTCGACGCCTGGCTCTGGGCCATCCGGGTCTACAAGACCCGCTCCGCAGCCACCGCCGCATGCCGCGCGGGGCATGTGCGCGTCGGCGGCGACCGGGCGAAGGCCGCGCAGCCCGTGCGGATCGGCGACGAGCTGCGCGTCCGGATCGCAGGCTTCGATCGGATCCTCGTCGTCAAGCAGCTGCTGACCAAGCGCGTCGGAGCACCGGCGGCAGCCCTCGCAATAGACGACCGTACCCCGGCCCGCCCGTCGCGGGAAGAGACGCCGTTCGTCCCGGTTCGCGACCGCGGAGCGGGCAGGCCGACCAAGCGCGAACGCCGTGACATCGATCGACTGCGGGGCCGATCGGCCGAGTAACTCTGGGCTACGCGCGATCGTCGAGCTGATCGAGCAGCCAGCCGGCCCCGACCACCCGCGCATCGGCAGCGCTCACCCGGTCGGCGAGCCCTCTGTCGCTGGTCACGACGACGACCTGTTCGCCGCTCGCGACCCGCCGCTGCGTCTCGGCGACGATCTCGTCATCCCCCTCGCCGGGGGCCAGCACCACACGGATGCCGGCGCCTGAGTCATCCGCGGATGGGGCCGCGCCTTTGGCCTGCCCCTCGAGCACGACCGAGATTTCGGGGAACCAGTGCGCGCCCGGAAGCTCGAGCGCGTCGGCATCCACTCCCCGCGCCTGCCAGTGCCGAACCCGTTCGAGCAGGCGCTCGGCGGCACCCGCGCGGTCGCGCCACCATCCGTCGGGAACCGAACCCACGACGTTCGCAGCATCGATCACGATAGCCGGGCGCACCGACAGCAGCGGGCGAAGATGCGCCCACGCCGACGCGAACCCCGGATGCAGCGGCCGCTCGGCCACCTCCTCCACCGGAACCCACTCGAGGGCAACGCTCTCGGCATCCGCAATCTGCGGGTCGAACGGCTCGATGACGTCGGCGATCACTGTCGTGTACGACCAGATCCCGAGGTCGAGAACGCTCCAGAAGCGCTGCCGAACGGCATCCTGCGGCACCGCGGCTTCCTCGCGCGCCTCGCGGAGCGCCGCCACACCGGCATCCTCGTTCTCGTGTCGCGCGCCGCCGGGCAGCGCCCAGGTTCCGCCGTGGTGGCTCCAGCCGACGCGGTGCTGCAACAGGATGCCGCGCTCGGCATCCACAGCAAGAAGACCCGCCGCGCCGAACCGGCCCCAGTAGCGCTCCCCCGTCGGCGCGATCACCCATGCGTCACCGGGATCGCGCGGGCCCATCGGGCGGCGCGGCTCTCCGGGAGCCGGGGGTTCGATCGTCACGATCTCAGCCTGTCACACCGAGCGGGCTCCCCCGGTCGCGAGCCATTTTCCATTTCAGTCGCGCCGACGTGCGGCATCCGTTTCGCCAAACCCGCACCACGGCGCGACCGACAACAGAGAACACCACCACTCGGGCACATCCTCCCACTCAGTCGCGGCGAACTGCGACCTCCGGCTCGCCAAACCCGCACCACGGCGCGACCGAACGCCCCGAAGCGCACCGCGAGCTAGATAAACAGGGTCGTCCCGGACTTCTGCGCCTCGCCGAGGAAGGTCGCCACGCCACCAAAGTCGATGCCGTCCTGCAGGTCGCTCTCAGCGATACCGAGAAGATCCATCGTCATCGTGCATGCGACCAGCTGCGCGCCGCCTTCGCGCGCCGATGCCATGAGCTCCTCGAGAGTCGGGACGTTGTGCTGCTTCATCACGTCCTTGATCATCTTCGGCCCCATTCCCGCCATGTTCATCTGAGACAGCGGCAGGTGGCCGGCATCCGAAGGCATCATCATGGCAAACATCCGGTCCATGACCTTCTTCTCGCGCGGCGGCGCATCGTGCCGGCGCAGCATGTTCAGCCCCCAGAACGTGAAGAACATCGACACCTTCTGCCCCATCGCAAGCGCACCGTTCGCGATGATGAAGGCGGCGATCGCCTTGTCGAGATCTCCCGAGAAGACGACGAAGGATGTCTGATTCAGCGTCTGCAGGGCCCGCGGAGCATCCGTTCCCGCGCTCTTGCGGAAGGTCGCGACATACCCCGGACCCTCGGGCGCGATCGCGAGCATCTCGTGTCCGTGGCTCGCAGCCCACGCCGGAGCGTCGTGCGCGAACCCGGGATCCGAGACGTGCACGACGACGTCATCGCCCGGCTGCAGCTCATCCATCTGCTTCGTGAGCTTCATGATCGGCCCGGGGCACGCGAGCCCCGTGCAGTCGAGGTCGACCACCTGACCCGATCCCTTCACCTGAGCGAGCAGATCGGATGCCTCGGCATAGTGGATTTCCGCGGGCTTCGCAATGAACCCGACCGGCTCAAGATCGTGGAAGAAGCGGAAGGTCGTCGAGCCGCCCGAGAGCGTCCGCACATCGGTGAAGCCGCGCTGCACGAGCGCGCGATAGGCGAGGTAACTGCGGAATCCGACCGCGCAGTACAGCCGGATGGGAACATCACGATCCCAGCTCTCGCACGCCTCACGAAGGATGCCCAAAGGCACGTTCTCGGCTCCCGAGATGTGCCAGATGTCGTACTCGACGTCGGTGCGCACATCGATGATGCGGCATCCGTCGGTCGCTGCCGGATAGTCCTTCGCGTACCAGAGCTTCAGATCACCGCTGAGCACATTGCTTGCGACGAATCCCGCCATGTTCACGGGGTCCTTGGCTGACCCAAACGGCGGTGCGTACGCGAGCTCGAGGTGCTCGAGATCGTGGACTGTCGCGCCGAGCCGGATCGCCGTCGCGAAGACATCCAGCCGCTTGTCGGCCCCGTCGAAACCGGCGATCTGTGCGCCGAGCAGTTTGCCGTCCGTGGGCGAGAACGTGACCTTGATGTGCATCTGCGCCGTGCCCGGGTAGTAGCCGGCGTGCCCCGACGGATGCACGTGCGCGGTGAGGTAGTCAACGCCAGCCCGCTCAAGTTGCCGCTCGTTGGCACCCGTCGCGCCCGCGGTCATGTCGAACACCTTCACGATGGAGGTGCCCTGGGTCGAGAGATACTCGGTCGTGCGGCCGCAGATGTTCTCGGCTGCCACGCGCGCCTCGCGGTTCGCGGGTCCGGCAAGAGGGGTGATCCAGCGCCCCGGCAGCACCGTGTGGGCCGTCTCGACGGCATCTCCCGCCGCCCAGATGTGCGGGTCGGAGGTGCGCATGTGCGTGTCGACGACGATCCCGCCGCGCTCTCCGATCTCGAGCCCCGCCTCGCGGGCCAGACCCACGTTGGGTCGCACGCCCGCCGAGAGCACGACCAGGTCCGCCGGGAGCGACCGGCCGTTGTTGAGTTCGACCCGCAGCATCCCGTCGGATGCCCGGGTGAAGGCAGCCGCAGCAGTGCCGAGCTGCAGTTCGACCCCCCGCCCCCGAGCGTGCTGCTCGACCGGAATCGAGACGTCCTTATCGAGGGGCGGCAGGATTTGGTCGGCAAGCTCGACGAGGGTGACCTCGGCTCCGCGGTGAATGAGGTTCTCGGCCATCTCGATGCCGATGTAGCCCGCGCCGATGACCACGGTCTTCGCGGGACGGCCCTGCGCCGCGGCGGCGGCGAGAGCCTCGTCGAGGCGCGACTTGATGGCGTCCATGTCAGTGACGTTTCGCAGGGTGTGGATGCCGGGAAGGTCGATTCCCGGAAGCGGAAGCTGCAGCGGATCGGCGCCCTGGCACAGCGCGAGCGCGTCGTAGGACTCGGTGTACTCGCGCCCGGTCGCGACCTCGCGCACCGTCACCGTCTGGGCCGCGGGGTCAAGACCGACGACATCCTGGCCGATGCGCACATCGATGTCGAGCGATTCGCGAAGACTCTCGGGTGTCTGGAGCAGGAGGCGGCTCCGATCGGCGATGACACCGCCGATGTGGTACGGCAGACCGCAGTTCGCGAACGACACGTACTCGCCCCGCTCGAGAACGACGATCTCGGCCGACTCGTCCAGACGGCGAGCCCTCGCCGCGACGGATGCTCCGCCGGCGACTCCTCCGACGACGACGATCTTCATGGTGTTCTCCTCGCATTCGGGCCGCAGCGGTTCGCGGCTCCGAGATGAAGGTACTCCCGGGGGTATATCCCAGTTAGGGGCGAAGGTCCCCTACACGCGGCTATCCCCCGTTCAGTCGCGCCTTGCTGCGGCATCCAGCACTCACCACCCGCACCACGGCGCGACCGAACCCGTTGCTTAGCCCGCTGGTACTCCTCCGCGGCGAATTCTGTGTGACCGACACGCGAACCTGTCGAGCCTCACAATGCGGATTGGGCACGTGTGGTCTGACCATGTGGAACACCACATATTGTGTCGCAAACGAGATTGAGCGCTGCATATAGTGGCATCCCGCACTGCGCGAGAGCTTTCAAACCAGCGCCACCGCACCCCGAAAGAAGCCGCCGATGAACCGTCGTATCTCCGCCACGCCACGTACCGTCGCCGTCTCCGAAACGATCAACGAGTACCTGTCGCAGTCTGACTGGCGTGTGAACGCCAACGCCAACCAGGGCTACTCACTGGGCGGCATGATCCTCAACACAGCGGGCAAGGTCATCGCCAACTACTGGCTCGACGAGGTCTACGCGCCCGAGGCTGGAGCCGCGCACCGCGATGGCGACATCCACATCCACGATCTCGACATGTTCGCGGGCTACTGCGCCGGATGGTCGCTCCGCGCGCTCCTCGAGCAAGGCTTCAACGGTATCCCCGGGCGCATCTCCTCTGCTCCCCCACGGCACCTCTCGGCAGCGATGGGCCAGATGGTCAACTTCCTCGGCACGCTGCAAAACGAGTGGGCCGGCGCGCAGGCTTTCAGCTCCGTGGACACCTACCTCGCGCCGTTCGTCCGGATCGACGGACTCTCGTACGAACAGGTGCGCCAAGCCGTGCAGGAGTTCGTCTTCAACCTCAACGTCCCCTCCCGCTGGGGCACGCAGACGCCCTTCACGAACCTCACCTTCGACTGGACGTGTCCCGATGACCTAGCCGACCAGCATCCGCTCATCGGCGGCGTCGTCCAACCCTTCACCTACGGCGACCTCGCCGACGAAATGGCGATCATCAACCGCGCCTTCATCGATGTGTACAGCCAGGGGGATGCCGAGGGTCGTGCCTTCACCTTCCCTATCCCGACCTACAACATCACGAAGGACTTCGACTGGGACTCGCCCAACGTCGACGCCCTGTTCGCGATGACCGCCCGCTACGGCCTGCCCTACTTCCAGAACTTCGTCAACTCCGACCTCGACCCGCACATGATCCGTTCGATGTGCTGCCGGCTCCAGCTCGACCTGACCGAGCTGCTCAAACGCGGCAACGGTCTGTTCGGATCGGCCGAGCAGACCGGATCCGTCGGGGTCGTGACGATCAACTGTGCACGCCTGGGCTACCTCTTTCCCGGCGACGCCGACGGCGTCCTGCGCCGCCTCGACGCGCTGCTCGAGGTCGCCCGCGACAGCCTCGAGGCAAAGCGCGAGGTCATCGGCCGTCACATCGAGGGCGGCCTCTTCCCCTACACGAAGCGCTACCTCGGCACCCTCGACAACCACTTCTCGACCATCGGCGTCAACGGCATCAACGAGTTCGTCCGCAACTACACCCTCGACGCGCACGACGTCACGGATGACGAAGGTATGAACCTTGCGACGTGGCTGCTCGAACACGTTCGTGCCCGCATGGTCGAATTCCAGGAGCAGACGGGGCACATGTACAACCTCGAGGCGACACCCGCCGAGAGCGCGACCTACCGGTTCGCACGCCTGGACATCGCCCGCTTCGGCGACGAGAGCGACACCGACGGCATCCGCCATGCCGGCACCGCCGACCACCCGTACTACACGAACTCCTCGCAACTCCCGGTCGGCTACACCGACGACCCGTTCGAGGCGATGCAGCTGCAAGAGCCGCTGCAGCAGCTCTACACCGGCGGGACCGTGCTGCACCTGTACCTCGGCGAAGCTGTCGCGTCGGGATCCGTCTGCAAGAACCTCGTTCGGCGCTCGCTCGAACGGTTCCGGCTCCCCTACCTCACCGTCACACCGACCTTCTCGATCTGTCCCGCACACGGATACGTTTCGGGCGATCATCCGCTCTGCCCGCGCTGCGGTCGAGACTGCGAGGTGTGGACGCGCGTCATGGGCTACTTCCGGCCGGTGTCATCGTTCAACATCGGCAAGCAGGGCGAAGCCGCTGAGCGGGTCTACTTCGACGCACACCGAGCCACGAAAGATGCAGCACGGCCATGAGTGGCACACCAGTGACCGTCATCGCCCCCCTTCTCGCCGACGAGCTGAGCATCGCCGGGCTCACGCGATTCTCGGGTTCGGACTGGCCCGACCGCCTCGTCGCGACGGTCTTCCTCCAGGGCTGTCCGTGGGACTGCATCTACTGCCACAACCCCGACCTGATCGACCCCCACAGCGCGGGCACGATCACGTGGCGCGAGGTCCTCGCGTTCCTCGAACAGCGTCGTGGACAGCTCGATGGCGTCGTCTTCTCCGGCGGCGAGCCGACGATGCAGACCGCGCTCCTGCCCGCCATAGACGATGCGCGACGCCTCGGCCTGCGCGTCGGCCTGCACACCGGGGGAGCTTTCCCGCAGCGGTTGGATGCCGCCCTCCCCGCTGTCGACTGGGTAGGCCTCGACATCAAGGCGTCCGCCGCCGACTACGCCACCATCACGCAGCGGCGCGGCAGCGGCATCCATGCCTGGCGGTCGCTGCGACTCGTGCTGGATGCCGCACGTGCCCGCGCCGGCAGCGACCACCCCCTGGCGTACGAGGTGCGCACGACCGTCGACCCGAGGCTCACCGACGCCGACCGGCTGCGCCTCCTCGGTGAACAGCTCCTCGCCGAAGGTGTGCGGTGGTGGGCCCTGCAGCGAGCCCGGGATGTGGGCACGAGACCGGATGCAGCGACCGTTCCCGCTACCGCGACAACAGACGACCTCGTCGAGATGATCGCCGCCGAGTTCGCCGGAGCATTCCCCAGCGTCCTCACGCGCTGATCGCGATTGTCAAGACCCTCCCACGACCGAAGCACGAGTGCTCGGGTGGTCTCATGGGAAACGCACACGACCACGAGATGATCGAGACTCCAGAGAACGGCGAAACTCACGGTCAGTGGGAAGACCACGACTTCGGTAACGCCGAATCAGGCACCGACAAGGGCACCGGGGACCCGGGCGACGACCGCTCGCACCTGCAGGACCTGCCGCCGGCACAGACCGACGGCGCCTGAACGCTCAGCGCTGGCGGCGCTCGCGGACTCGCATGTTGAGCACGATCGGCGTCCCCTCGAAACCGAACAGCTCGCGCAAGCGACGCTGGATGAACCGGCGGTAGCCGGGGTCGAGGAATCCGGTCGTGAACAGCACGAACGTCGGCGGGCGCGTGGCGGCCTGCGTGCCGAACAGGATGCGGGGCTGCTTGCCACCGCGCAGCGGGTGCGGGTGCTCGGCGACGAGTTCGGCCAGGAAGGCGTTGAACTTGCCGGTCGGGATCCGCTGATCCCACGACTCCAACGCCGTCTCGAGCGCGGGAACGAGCTTCTCGAGATGGCGTCCGGTCCGCGCGGAGATGTTCACCCGCGGGGCCCACGAGACGTGCGCGAGATCCTGTTCGATCTCACGCTCCAGGTACCGGCGACGATCCTGGTTCTCGAGTTCGGGCGTCGCGAGCAGGTCCCACTTGTTGAACGCGAGCACGAGCGCACGCCCGGACTCCAGCACCAGATCGATGATCCGCACGTCCTGCTCGCTGAGCGTCTGGCTGACATCGAGCACGACGACGGCGACCTCGGCCTTCTCGAGCGCCGCTGACGTGCGAAGCGACGCGTAGAAGTCGGCACCCTGCTGCAGGTGAACTCGACGACGGATGCCGGCAGTGTCGACGAAGGTCCACAGGCGCCCGCCGATCTCGACGATCTCATCGACCGGGTCGCGCGTCGTTCCCGCCAGGTCGTTGACGACAACCCGCTCCTCGCCCGCGGCTTTGTTCAGCAGCGACGATTTGCCCACGTTGGGGCGACCGAGGATGGCGACGCGGCGCGGTCCACCGATCTCGTGCTTGGCTACCGCCGAGACATCCGGCAACACCTTCATGAGCTCATCGAGCAGGTCAGCGACCCCGCGGCCGTGGATCGCGGAGACCGGATGCGGCTCCCCGAGCCCCAGGTTCCACAGCGCGGCAGCTTCGGGCTCCTGGCGGGCGTCGTCGATCTTGTTGGCGACGAGGAACACCGGCTTGCCGCTCTTGCGCAGCAGTTTGACGACATGCTCGTCGGTCGAGGTAGCCCCAACCATCGCGTCGACCACGAACAGCACGACATCCGAAAGATCGATCGCGATCTCGGCCTGCGCCGCCACCGATCGGTCGATCCCGCGCGCGTCGGGCTCCCATCCGCCGGTGTCGACGAGGGTGAAGCGTCGGTCCATCCACTCGGCCTTGTAGGTCACCCGGTCACGCGTGACACCGGGAGTGTCCTCGACGACAGCCTCGCGGCGCCCGAGGATCCGGTTCACGAGCGCCGACTTGCCGACGTTCGGACGCCCGACGATCGCGACGACCGGGAGAGCCGGCAGATACTCGATCCCGTCCTCACCCGCAACGAGCCCCGCGAGAACCGCGGCGTCGTCCTCATCGAGGTCGTAGTCGTCAAGAGTCGCTCGCAGCGCTGCTGCCCGCGACTCGGCGAGCGCGTCGTCGAGATCCGCGAGAGTATCGGCGAGGTTGTCATCCCCCGCCGCTGTCTCGTCGAACTCATCACCGGTGGTGCTCATTGTCAGTCCTTCCCCTCCACGTCGGGGTCTCCTCGGTCGGCGCCCTCGATCGAGGCGCCCGCGAGGTCCCGGCGGGCGACGGCGAGCACTTCGGCTACCGTCTCGTCAAAATCCAACGCGGTCGAATCGACCACGGCAACCCCCGGAGCGGCGGTCAGAAAGTCCACGACCTTCGAGTCCGACGAATCGCGGCGCCGCAACGCCTCAGCGACCTCCGCCGCGGTCGAGCCGCTGATCTCAGCGCTGCGTCGCGCCGCCCGGACCGCGGGATCGGCTGTCAGCAGAATGCGCGCCGGAGCGTCAGGCGCAACAACCGTCGTGATGTCCCGCCCCTCGACGACGACGCCGGGGCGACCGGATGCCGCCACCAGTCGCCGGAACGCCGCATTGATCGTCCGCCGGATCGCAGGGACCCGGGCGACGCCGCTCACGGCATCCGTCACCCGCTGCTCACGAATAGCCTCGGTCACATCGACCTCGCCCGATCGCACCCAGTAGTCGTCGGGGTCAAGGGAGATGCGAAAGTCGAAGTCGCTGACAGCTTCCAACACAGCGGTGGCATCGGAGGTATCGACCTCGCGCGCCAGCGCATGCCAGGCAAGAGCCCGATACGCCGCTCCCGTGTCGAGGTAGCCGAACCCGAGCGCACGAGCCACCTGCTTCGACACGCTGGACTTGCCGCTGCCTGCGGGGCCGTCAACCGCGACGATCACGACGTCGGAGTCGGCTGTGTCGGCAGCGGTGTGAGAGGCGTCAGTCATTGGTGGTGCTCGCGATCTTCCATCCGCGCTCTTCGAGTCCGGCCGTCGCCTCGCGCAGCACGGCTGGCGCAACAGCGATTTCGGCGAGGCCGAACGGAGCCCCCGGCGAATGCTCCAACCGGAAGTCCTCAACGTTGACCGCGAGCGCGCCCAGGTCACCGAACAGGCGGCCGAGCTGACCAGCGGTGTCATCGACCATCACCACGAGTGAGGCGAAGCGACGATTCTGGCCATGCTTGCCGGGCAGACGCTCGACACCGTCGTTGCCGCGACGGATCGCGTCGGCGATCTCGCGCCGGGCACCGGGCGCCTCGGGGGTGCGCAGTGCCTCGGCGACGGCGGCGAGATCCTGCGACAACGCGTCGAGGATGTCGACGACAGGGGCGGCGTTGGCCGAGAGAATCTGGACCCACAGCTCGGGAGCCGACGCGGCGATCCGGGTCGTGTCGCGCACGCCCTGACCGGCGAGCCTCAGGGATCCGTCGGGGGCGTCGGTGAACCGGCCCGCCAGCAGGCTCGCCACCAGCTGCGGGACGTGCGAGACCAGGGCGACCGAACGGTCGTGGTCTTCTGGGGTCATCTCGATCGGGGTCGCCCCGAGATCCAGCGCGAGTGCTTCCACGAGCGCGAGGTCGGATGCCGGGGTCTTGCCGTCGCGGCAGACCACCCACGGGCGTCCGATGAACAGATCGGCCCGCGCCGAGATGGCACCGCCCCGCTCGCGACCGGCCAACGGATGCGACCCGATGTAGTGCGTGAGGTCGACGCCGCGAGCTTGCAGCTCCTGCAACGGCTCGAGCTTGACGCTCGCGACATCCGTCACAACGGCAGCAGGGAACGTGCGCAGCTCCCGCTCGACGACGTCGGCGACGACATCCGGCGGAACCGCGACGACGATGAGCGTGGGCTCGTCGGCGGGTGACGCGGCACGCCCGGCGCCGTAATCGATCGCAAGTCGCAGCTGCGAGGGCGAAGCATCCTCGAGCACGACATCCACACCCAGCGCTCGCAGCGCGTGCCCGACGCTGGCGCCGAGAAGACCGGCGCCGACAACGCGGACCGTGCCGGTGACGCGCGGGGTCAGCGAACCATCGCCGGTCACAGCTGACGTATCGGTGCTCGTCACGGGGAAGTCTCCTGAGAATCGGGCGACGAAGAGTCGTCAGCCTCGTGGCGCGGGGTCTCTTGCTGCGGGTCACCCTCGCGGCGCGCAAGAGTCAGCAATGCGCCACGTTCTACTGTAGTCAACTCCCGCACAGCCCCAACCGGGAGGCTTCCCAGGTGCAGCGGGCCGAACTGTCGGCGCACCAGTTCAACGACCGGATGCCCCACCTCGGCCATCATCCGTCGCACGATGCGATTACGGCCCGAGTGCAGCGTGAGTTCCACGAGCGAGCCACCTCCGGCATCGGATGCCGACAGCAGCCGCGCCTTGTCGGCGGCGATCGGTCCGTCCTCGAGCGTCACACCACGGGTCAGCCGCGCAATCGTCTGCGGCGTCACGCGACCTTCGACCTTGGCGATATACACCTTCGTCACCCCGAACGAGGGGTGCGAGAGCACATGCGCGAGGTCGCCGTCGTTCGTGAGAACGAGCAGCCCGCTCGTATCGGCATCCAGGCGTCCGACGTTGAAGAGTCGCTCCGACCACTCCGCCGCGTATTCGCGCAGGTCCGGCCTGCCCCGCTCGTCGCGCATCGAACTGACGACGCCGCGCGGCTTGTTGAGCACGACATAGCGCTTGCTCTCATCGAGCTGCACCGCGACGCCGTCGACATCCACCAGGTCCGTGGTCGGATCGATACGCGTCCCGAGTTCGGTCACGACCCGCCCGTTCACCCGAACGCGTCCCGCCGCGATCAGCTGCTCAGAAACGCGGCGCGATGCGACACCGGCCGCGGCGAGCACCTTCTGCAGGCGCACCCCGTCGGGGCTCTCTGAGGGGAATCCGGAGGCCGTCATCGGATCGACTCCCCCGCGAAACCGTCTGCACCGTCATCGAGTAGGGGTGAGATGTGCGGGAGTTCATCGAGCGAGTTGATACCAAGGTTCACGAGCAGGGCATCGGTCGTGCCGTAGTGGATAGCCCCGGTATCGGGGTCTGTGAACACCTCGGTGATGAGGCCTCGCGACAGGAGCGTCCGCACCACCGAATCGACGTTGACGGCACGGATCGCCGCGACCTGACCGCGGGTGACGGGCTGCTTGTAGGCGATCACGGCGAGCGTCTCGAGGGCCGCCTGCGAGAGCCGCGACGGAGCCTGCGTTCCGACGAAGTCGCTCACGAGATCGTCGAACTCCTCCCGCACGTACAGCCGCCAACCACCGCCGACCTCGCGCAGTTCGAACCCGCGCTTGGGTCCGCCGGTCAGACCGTCATAGTCAGCGACGAGGGTCTCGATGGCCTGACGGACGGCGGGCACCGGTGCGCCCACCGCCGCGGCAAGGCTCACGAGGCTGTGGGGTTCGTCGAGGATCATCATGATCGCCTCGAGCCGGCGCGTGATGTCGGAGGCGAATTCTGAAGTCGTGTCATCGGTCATAGTCGGCTCCCAGTGTGGCAAGGTTCTCGTCCGACCACCGCTCGGCGGTCCAGCGCAGCGTGAGCTCACCGAGGGGTTCGACCTGCTCGAACGAGAGTGCCGCGTGCCGATACAGCTCGAGCACCGACAGGAAGCGGGCCACCACGATCCCGGGTTGGTCGACGCCTGCGATCAGTTCACGAAAGTTCAGCGAGCCGGAGCTTCGAAGCATCGTCACGACGACAGCCGCCTGTTCCCGGATGCTGACCAGCGGCGCGTGCAGGTGATCGAGCCCCACGTGGGGAATCTCCTTCGGCGCGAAGGCGAGCATCGCGAGCGCTGCGAAGTCCTGGGCAGAAAGCGTCCAGACCAGTTCCGGAACGGCATCCCGGTACTTCGCATCGAGCCGCACAGTGCGCGCGTGACGTGTGTCTTCGCGCACGAGGCTGCGCCCGAACCACGCCGAGACCTCCTTGAACGCGCGGTACTGCAGCAGTCGGGCAAAGAGCAGGTCGCGGGCTTCGAGCAGCGCGACGCTCTCGGCATCCACCAGCTCGCCCTGCGGCAGAAGTCCCGCGACCTTCATGTCCAGAAGCGTTGCTGCAACAACCAGGAACTGCGACGACTCGTCCAGGTCGTGCTCTGGCCCGAGGGCGCGCACATGGGCGATGAACTCGTTGGTGACCTCACTGAGCGAGACCTCGGTGATGTCGAGCTCGCGCTTGCTGATGAGGGTCAGCAGCAGGTCGAACGGACCGTCGAACACGTCGAGCGTGACGCGGAACCCGCTGTCAGCCCCGGCCGTCCCATCCGCCCCGGCACCGGGAGCGGCATCCGTCGCGCTCGAGGGCTCAGGCGACGGCGCCACGGGCGACGAGCTCTCGCGCGAGCCGCAGATAGGCCTGGGCCGCGGCGTGTTCGGGAGCAAACGTCGTGATCGGCATCCCCGACACCGAAGCGTCGGGGAACTTCACGGTGCGACCGATCACGGTCTCCAGGACGTCATCGCCGAATGCCTCGACGACACGCTCGAGCACCTCGCGCGAGTGCAGCGTTCGCGGGTCGTACATGGTCGCCAGAACCCCATCGAGCCGGATGTCGGGGTTCAGGCGGTCGCGGACCTTATCGATCGTCTCGATGAGCAGCGCAACCCCGCGCAGGGCGAAGTACTCGCACTCCAGCGGAATGATCACGCCGTGGCTGGCGGTAAGCGCGTTCACGGTCAGCAGGCCCAGCGAAGGCTGGCAGTCGATGAGGATGACGTCATACTCCCCCGCGACCTTGCGCAACACGCGGGCAAGAATCGTCTCGCGTGCTACCTCGTTGACCAGGTGCACTTCCGCCGCCGACAGATCGATGTTGGCGGGAAGGACGTCGAGCCCTGGCACCGCCGACGGAATGATCGCGTCGTGGGGGTCTCGCTTGGTGTCCAGCAGCAGGTCGTAAACGGTCGGCACGTCGTGGGTGGGGATACCCAGACCCGCAGTCAGCGCCCCCTGGGGGTCGAAGTCCACGGCGAGCACGCTGCGCCCGTACTCGGCAAGAGATGCCGCCAGATTGATGGTGGTGGTGGTCTTGCCGACGCCACCCTTCTGGTTGCACAGGGCGATGATCCGGGCTGGACCGTGCGAGGACAGCGGCTTCGGAGTGTCGAAGCCCCGATAGGGGCGACCGGTGGGGCCGAGGATGTCGGATTCCGCACCCGCCGTCGCGCCTCGTTTGCTGCCCGCCACCGACTCTCCTGACTTCGCCATGCCGTTGATCGATTCTAGTCACCGAGCGTTCACCGACCGCGAGGCGTGCCGTGCGCGTTCGGCCTACACTCGGGCCATGTCCCGCGCACCCCACGTCATCGTCGGAGCCGGCCCTGTCGGGTCGTCTCTCGCGCGCATCCTCGCAGACGACGCAGAGCCCGTGATCGTCGTCACCCGCTCCGGCAGCGGCCCGGGCAGCGACGGCGTCAGGTCGGTAGCCGCCGATGCTTCGGACCCTGAGGCACTCAGCCGCATCGCCTCCGGTGCGGCAGCGATCTACAACTGCGCGAATCCCGGCAGCTATACCCAGTGGGAGCGGCTCTGGCCGCCGCTGGCTTCGGCCCTGCTCGCCGCGGCGGAATCCACGGGCGCCGTTCTTGTGACGATGTCGAACCTCTACGGGTACGGCCCGGTCATGGTCCCGATGACCGCACAGATGCCGTTGAATCCCACCGATCACAAGGGTGCGCTGCGGGCCCGAATGTGGGAAGACGCGCGCTCCGCACACGAGGCAGGCCGCATCCGTGCGACGGAGGCCCGCGCATCCGATTACATCGGCCCCACCCTCCCTGTTGCCAGCGGGCTCCTGGCGAGATACGCCCACTCGACGCTCGCCGGCAAGCCCGCGTCCGTGTTCGCCGACCCTGATGTGCCACACGCGTGGACGGCGATCGACGACGTCGCGCGAACCCTCGCGGCACTCGGTCGCGACGACCGGGCATGGGGCCGGCCGTGGCTCGTGCCGAGCAATCCGCCCGTCAGTGTCCGCGAGGCGCTCCGGCAACTGAGCACGGCAGTCGGCGCCCCTGAGCCGCGACTGCGTGTGGTGCCGCGGTGGCTCCTCAAGACCGGCGGTCTGGTCGTCCCGCTCCTTCGCGAAGTCGACGGGATGCTGTATCAGTTCGATGCGCCGTTCGAGGTCGACGCGACCGACACCGAAGCGACCTTCGGCATCGAGCCGAGCGGCTGGGAGCGCCTGGTCGCCCAGACTGCTACCGCGTGGCGTAACCGCCTGCCCTGAGTCAGCGCGCCGCGCGCAGATCGTCGATCGAGACGACCCCGGTACGCAGGCGCCCATCGAGAATCATGGTCGGAATCGAGACGGTCCGGATGTCGTCCTCAACGCTCTGACGGACGGCGGCGAGGGAATCGGCGACCTCAGGCGAGGCGGCAAGGTCATCGATCTGGGCGATCCCTGCGGCGTCGTACCCGGCATCCGAGAGCCACGTGTGGAGCTGCGCGACAGCCTCCTCGTCGGTAGCTGTCTCGTTGAACCACACCTGCCAGTCCTCGCGGCTGGCGTTCTTTCCGCCGAAGATCTGCTCAAGGATGAGCCAGTCAGTGGTATTCTCCCCCGCCAGCGCCGCCTCGCGCTCGTGAAGCTGGATCGCGGTGAGGTACCGGGCGATGAGCGCAGAGTGCTCGAACTTGTCGCCCCAGCTGGAGGCGGTCGGATAGACGCGGTAGGTGACGTTGTGCGTCTGCGCCAGGCCCGACTCCTCGACGTTGCGGAACAGCTGCGCACAGAAGCGGCATCCGGGATCGATCACCTCGACAGCCACGGGCAGGCCCTCACGATATCCCTCGAGGTAGGTCGCCGAGGCCGAGGCGAACTCCGCCCCCTCCCAGGTGCGCAGGCGGCTGGGAATGGCCGAGAACGTATCGCCGAGCGAGGCGAACTCGTCACCGAAGGCGCCGATGACGTTGCCCGCGAGGATGGAGTCCCAGAAGGGTGTGGTGCCGTCACCCACGCTGCAGACTTCCGCCGAAAGCGTGCATGCTTGTGCGTTCTGCTTGTCGCAGGTGCCGTACACGACGAGGTTCAGACCGCTGCGACCGACGATGTACAAGCTGACGATCATCGAGAGCACCATGACCCAGGCGAGAACCTCGATCGCGATACTGGCGGGCCTGACCAGGCGCGGCGAACGAACGGCAAGCGGCGCCAGGAGTGAGTTCTTCAGGTCATCGCGGAAGGTGGTGTCGCAGGGGCGCAGGGTGACCCGGCGCCAGGTGCACGACGCTGCCTTGCCGAGCAGCCTGCGGTAGCGAGCGGAGACTGCGCTCAGGACGAGCAGCACGATGAACGCGGCGATGCACAGCACGCTGTCACAGTCCTTTCATCAGTCGTCCCGTCACCTCGAGGGTGCGCTCGACGTCAGCGAGGGTGTTGTGGGCGCCGAGACTGAAGCGCACGAGCGGCGGTACCTGCGCGACATCGCGCAACCAGTGGTGGGCGCAGAAGTGGCCGCTGCGCACCGAGATGTTGGCCTTCGAGAGGAACACCGCGAGGCGGTGGGCATCCACCCGCTCCGGGACGATCGAGAGCACGCCCGAGGGGCGCGGTGAGAACAGCCGCACATGCGGCATCTCGGCAAGCCCAGCGAACAGGTGCTCGGCGAGCGCATGCTCGTGTGCCTCGGGGCTCTGCCCGGTTGCCCGTTCGAAGGCGTCGAGCCAGTCCAGAGCCGCCCCCAGCGCGATGATCTCGCCCCAGGCTTGCAGACCCGGTTCCAGGCGCGACTCGAGCTCGGTTCGCCACTGCACCCCGTCCTCCCCGACCGCGGCGACCTGGCCACCACCGACGAACTGCAGCTCGAGCTCTTCGAGCAGAGTCGTCGCCGCGACGATGACGCCGAGGGAAGCCCCATACATCTTGTGGGCGGAGAAGCAGATCGCGTCGGCGGGGATGCCGCGCACCGCTGAGATCGCGTGGGAGGCGGCTTGTGCGGCATCCACGATCACGATCCCCCCGGCGCGATGGGTATCGGCCACGAGCTGGTCGAGGCCGGGGGTGACGGTCCCGTCGACGTTGTTCATCGCGGAAACGACGACGATGGCGCGCTCAAGATCTGCCGGCGAGGAGCGCAGGGCTCCGTCGGGGTCCCGCTCCAGGAGAATGCGCGGCACACCGGCGCGCTGCGCGTAGCGCATCACGGGGACGAAGACCGAGTTGTGTTCGGTGTGGCTCGTGACGATGCGGGTGTAGCGCCCGACCGGCACCTGGAGCAACAGCAGATTGATGCCGTACGTCGTGTTCAGCGTAAAGCTGGTGCGGTACCGACGCGGGGGCAGGGCAAGCAGCCGCACGAGCGCGTCTCGTGTCGCCGTCACGCGTTCGTCGACGCGTCTCCCCCACGCGTAGTGGGTGCGCTCACCGCACGCGCCATACTCACGGTAGTACTCGGTCAGCGCATCGATCACCGGCTGGGGGCGGAGAGTCTGGCAGGCGGAGTCGAGGTAGATCTCATCTGCGCTGAGGTACGGGAACCCATAACGCTGCCCGGTGGGCGAGGCTGCGGGGGGACGCGAGCGACGGATTCTCACACTGTCCATGCTCCATAGGTGGACGGATGCCGCCCCGAGCAGGCGCCGTGACAATTGAGATGCTCAGCGCGCGCGAGGGTGCGAGGTGGCATACACATCGCGGAGCGCATCGACGCTGACGTGCGTGTAGATCTGGGTCGTCGCGACTGACGCATGGCCGAGGAGTTCCTGCACGACGCGGACGTCGGCACCGCCCTGCAGCAGATGCGTCGCGAACGAATGCCGCAGCGTGTGCGGTGATACGTGCGCCTCGAGGTTGGCGCGTTCGGCGGCTGCCTGGATGACAAGCCAGGCGCTCTGGCGGGACAAGGGTGCCCCGCGCGCTCCGAGGAACAGCCGCGGGCTGGCCTTGCCGCGCCGGGCGAGTTCGGGACGCGCCCGGGTGAGGTAGGCATCCACCGCGGCCCGCGCGTACGAGCCGATAGGAACGATGCGCTCCTTCGAGCCCTTGCCGCGCACCCGCAGGATGTCGCCATCATTCACATCGTCGACATCAAGCCCGACGGCCTCTGACACGCGCGCACCCGTCGCGTACAGCAGTTCGAGAAGGGCACGGTCCCGCAGCGCCACGAGATCGCCGGGTGTCGCTGCCGCAGGCTCGGGGCCCGCAGCCGCCAGCAAAGCCTCGACCTGGGCGATCGTGAGCGCCTTCGGGAGGCGCCGGGGCATCTTCGGCGGCCTCACGTGGGTCGTCGGGTCGAGGGGGTCGATGCCCTCGACCACGAGAAACCGATGCATCCCCCGCACCGACGACTGCAGACGCGCCAGGCTTGTCGCAGCCGGCGGCGGGTCGGATGCCGCACGCTCGGCGATGAACTCCGTCACGAGCGCCGCGGTGACCTGGGTCGAGTCGTCGATGCCGCGGTCTGCGAGCCACTGCCGGTACGGCCCGAGATCACGTCGGTACGCGGCCACGGTGTGCGCCGACAGGCCCCGCTCGATCGTGACGTGGCGCAGGTACGCATCGAGCGCCCGATCGAGCTGCATCCTCAGCCCTGGCGTTCGCGACGCAGCACTTCGGCGGCGGCGAGCACCCCCACCGAGAGGATGCCGTTTCGCAGGCTCCCATCGAGAACACCCGTGATGACCTCATCGACGGGCACCCACTCGAGCCGAATGTCGGCTTCCTCGTCCTCGCGCTCGTGCACCTGCGGCGCCGGGCTCAACCCGCGCGCAAGGAACAGGTGCACGACCTCGTCGTTGCCGCCCGGGGTCGTGAAGATGCTCACGAGCGGCTGCCACGACGCGGCGACGAGGTCAGCCTCCTCGGCAAGCTCCCGCTGCGCCGTCGCCATCGGCGGTTCGCCGGCGACATCGAGCAGTCCCGCCGGGATCTCCCAGTCCCGGTGACGAATCGGATGCCGATACTGCTGGATCAGCAGCATCCGCCCCTCATCGTCGATCGCGACGACAGCCGCAGCACCGGGATGATCCACATATTCGCGCACGATCTCGGCATCGCCATAGCGAACCGTGTCGCTGCGCACATCCCACACCCGGCCCTCGTGCACCAGGGTCGACGAGACGACGGGAGCCTCGAACGGCTCATCGCGCACGCCGCCGGTCACTGTGTCACTCATCGGACTCGTCACTCATCCGATTCGACGTCGAAGAGTTCGCTCGCGCGGTGCCGGTCCAGGGCCGCACTCACAAGCCCGCGAAACAGCGGATGCGGAGCGGTCGGCCGCGACCGCAGCTCGGGGTGTGCCTGGGTCGCGATGTAGTACGGGTGGACCTCGCGCGGCAACTCGACGTACTCGACGAGGTTCCGGTCGGGCGAGAGCCCCGAGAAACGCAGACCCGCGGTGGCAAGGCGGTCGCGGTAGGCGTTGTTGACCTCGTACCGGTGGCGGTGGCGCTCCGAGACGCGGGTTGACTCGTAGACCTCGGCCGCAATCGAGCCCTCGTCGAGCTGTGCCGGATAGAGCCCCAGTCGCATCGTGCCGCCAAGGTCCCCATGATCGATGATGTCGACCTGCTCGGCCATCGTCGCGATGACCGGGAACTCGGTGTCGGGATCGAACTCGCTCGAGGACGCACCCGGGAGGTCCGCCATGTTGCGGGCGTACTCGATCACCATGCACTGCAGGCCCAGGCACAAGCCAAGCGTCGGGATGCCCTGCTCGCGCGCGAAACGAAGCGCTCCGAGCTTTCCTTCGATGCCGCGGATGCCGAAACCGCCGGGAACGACGATGCCGTCCACCGACGCGAGCGCCTTCGCCGCGCCCTCCGGGGTTTCGCAGAGGTCCGAGGGAATCCACGTGATCTTCACATGGGTCTCGTGCGCGAACCCGCCAGCCTTCAGGGCCTCGGTCACCGACAAATAGGCGTCCGGAAGATCGATGTACTTGCCGACCAGCCCGATGGTGACCTCGTGCTTGGGGTTGTGGACCGCCTGCAGCACGCGGTTCCATCGCGTCCAGTCCACGCGGTCGGCCTTGGCGATATCGAGCGCGTCGACGATGTAGTCATCCAGGCCCTGGTCGTGGAGCATCGTCGGGATGTCGTAGATGCTCGGCACGTCGACCGCGTTGACGACGGCGCCCTCGTCGACGTCGCACATGAGCGCGATCTTGCGCTTGTTCGCCTCGGTCACGGGGCGATCGCTGCGCAGCACGAGTGCGTCGGGCTGGATGCCGATTGAGCGCAACGTCGCCACGGAGTGCTGCGTGGGCTTGGTCTTCTGCTCCCCCGAGGCCCCCATGAACGGCACGAGCGACACGTGGACGAAGAAGACGTTCTTGCGACCCAGCTCATGCCGGATCTGGCGCGCCGACTCGATGAACGGCTGCGACTCGATGTCACCGACCGTGCCGCCGATCTCGGTGATGATGACATCGGGCTGCGGGTCCTCGGTCGCCTGCAACCGCATGCGCCGCTTGATCTCATCGGTGATGTGCGGAATGACCTGCACCGTGTCGCCGAGGTACTCCCCCCGGCGCTCGCGGGCGATGACCTGGGAGTAGATCTGCCCGGTCGTGACGTTGGCCGCTTGGCTCAGGTCGATGTCGAGGAACCGCTCGTAGTGCCCGATGTCGAGGTCGGTCTCAGCACCATCGTCGGTCACGAAGACCTCGCCGTGCTGGAACGGGTTCATCGTTCCGGGGTCGACGTTCAGGTATGGGTCGAGCTTCTGCATCACGACCCTCAGGCCGCGCGCGGTGAGGAGGTTGCCGAGGCTTGCGGCAGTCAGACCCTTGCCGAGGGAGGAAACGACGCCTCCCGTGACGAAGATGTGCTTCGTCGTCGTGAGGCCCGACGAGCGGTCTTCGACGGTGGAAGAAAGGGACGCCGGGGCGTCATCCGAAGGGGATCCGTGCGAGTCACTCGGGGTCTGCATCACGGGCTTCGATCCTATCAGTCGGCAATCGTGCCCAGGTCGAGCAACTCGCGGGCGTGGGTGAGCGCTGCCTCGGAGTCTGGCATCCCCGACAGCAGTCGCGCCATCTCTGCCTCGCGAGCGGCGCCGGTGAGCTGGTGAACACCGGATGCCGTGATGGCGCCATCGCTGGCCTTGACAACGCTCAGATGATTGTTCGCGAACGCTGCAACCTGCGCGAGGTGGGTCACGGCGATCACCTGGGATGTCTGCGCCAGGCGCGCCAGGCGCCTGCCAACCTCGATGGCCGCAGCCCCGCCGATTCCGGCATCCACTTCGTCGAAAACGAAGGTGGGCACGGCATCGACAGCCGCGATCACGACTTCGATCGCGAGCATGACGCGGCTCAGCTCGCCGCCGGATGCGCTGCGTGAGACCGGACGGGGCGATGAACCCGGGTGGGGTGCGAGCAGGATCGCTACCTCGTCGCGCCCCGACCGGCTGGGAGCTGCGGGGGTGACCGAGACCTCGACCTCGGCATCCGGCATCGCCAGAGCATGCAACTCGGCGGTCACAAGCTTTCCGAGGCGAGCGGCGGCTGTCGTACGCGCTGCCGTGAGGGCGGCGGCAGCATCATCGAGATCGGATGCCGCATCCTCCCGCTCCCGGGTGAGTCGCTCGACCCGCTCGCCGTCGTCGTCGAGTTCTGCCAGCCGAGCCGATCCGGTTTCCAGAAGCGCGATCGCCTCGTCCAGCGAGCCGTGCGCGCGCACCAGTTCGGACAGTGCAGCACGGCGCTCCTCGACGGCGGCAAGTTCGTGCGGACCCGATTCATCGAGATCGGCGAGGTACCCCGCGAGCGAGGCTGAGACATCGACGAGCCGGTACCCGATCTCGGCTACCTGCTCGGCAAGACGTTCGAGCTCGGGGTCACTTCCCGCGGCACGCTCCAGGGCACGCCTCGCCTCCCCCACGAGAGTCGTCGCGTCTGCAGCCTCGTCTTCGGCAGTCAGCGCCGCATGCGCCAGCGCCGCGGCCTCTCGCAGCGCCTCGGCATTCGCGAGTCGCTCGGCCCGCTGCGTGAGCTCAGCATCCTCGCCGGCGCGCGGGGCGGCGGCCTCGATCACCGCGATCGCGGTCCGGAGTTCCTCTGCTTCGGCCGCGCGAGCGTCGCGATCGGCGACGAGTGTCGTGAGCTGCTCGTCCAGCCGCTCCCACGTCGCGAACCGTTCCCGATATGCCTCAAGGGCCTCGGCGACATCCGCTCCCCCGAACCGATCGAGAGCATCGCGCTGGGCGGCACTGGAGCGTAGCCGCAGCTGTTCGGACTGCCCGTGCACGACCACCAGGTCATCAGCAAGATCCGACAAGACCGCCGCGGGGGCTGCTCGCCCGCCGACTACAGCGCGGCTGCGTCCCTCGGTCGAGATGGTGCGTCCGACGATCAGCTCGGCTCGTGTCTCATCGATCGGTTCGACATCCGCGCCAGCCTCACGCACGCGCTCTGCCACCGCCCCATCGGGCGGCACGATCCACACGCCCTCCACGGATGCCTGGGCCGCCCCCGCGCGCACCGCACCGCTGTCCGAGCGCTGACCGAGAAGCAGGCCGAGGCCCGTGACGACCATCGTCTTGCCCGCGCCGGTCTCGCCCGTGATCGCGGTGAACCCGGGACCGATCGGCAGGGTGGCCTCGGCGATCACGCCGAGGTCCCGCAGGGTCATCTGCTCGATCACGAACTCTCCGCCGCGGGTGACGGGCCGCGCCATCCTTCGACGGGCAGGCGGAACTTCTTGACGAGCCGATCGGTGAACGACGCGGGATGCAGCCGCGCGAGCCGCACGGGATGCTCCGATCGGCGCACGACGACGCGGGCACCGGCGGGAAGATCGTGAGAGCGGCGACCGTCGCACCACAGGATGCCGGTGCCGTTCGTGCGCTCGAGCAACTCGACGGCCACGGTGTGCTCGGGCGCGATCACGAGCGGCTTCGCGAACAGCGCATGCGCCGACAGCGGCACCACCGCGATCGCTTCGACGCCCGGCCAGATCACCGGACCGCCGGCGGAGAAGTTGTACGCGGTCGAGCCGGTCGGAGTGGACACCACGATGCCGTCGCAGCCGAACGACGACAGCGGCCGCCCGTCGATCTCGATCACGACCTCGAGCATCCGCTCCCGGCTGGCCTTCTCGACCGTTGCTTCGTTCAGCGCCCACGTCTCGTAGATGACCTGCTCGTCGCGGTCCTTGATCCGCACCTGCAGCGCGAGTCGCTCTTCGACCGTGTAGTCGCGGTTGATGACCCGCCGGACTGCCTCGTCCATGTCATCGCGCTCGATCTCGGCGAGGAAGCCGACGTGACCCATGTTGATCCCGAGAACTGGGGCGCTGCCCTCGCGAACGAGCTCTGCGGCCCGCAGGATCGTGCCATCGCCCCCGAGCACGATCGCCAGCTCGATGTCGGCGACGGCGACATCGGCCCCCAGTACGGCGAGCGGGCCGGGGATCGCGGTACCGAGTTCGGCCCGATCGTCGGAGGAGAGGACGGGGGTTGCACCAGCCTCACGCAGCGCGCCGATCACGCGGGCAGCTGCGTCGACCGTTTCGGGGCGGAGCGCGTGCGCGACCACGAGGATGTTGCGGCCCTCGTTGGTCATCGTGCTCCCGTCAGCTGATTCACCGTGCTGATCCATTCTGTCGGATTGCTGCCCCGCGACGCGGCAAGATGCACGAGGTACTCGAGGTTGCCGTGGGTTCCCACGATCGGGGAGGAGATCACCCCGAGGGTGCCGAGTCCCGCATCCCACGCAGACCAGAGCACCCCCATGACCGCCTCGGAACGCAGACCCGCGTCTGTCACGACCCCTTCACGGATGCCGGTGCGCCCCACCTCGAACTGCGGCTTGACGAGCAGGATGATGTCGGCATCCGCCGCTGCGACGCGGCAGATCGCGGGAAGCACGTGCCCCAGAGAGATGAAGGAGAGGTCTCCCACCACGATCTGTGGTTGAGACTCCACCCCGGATGCCGAACGCAGCGTATCGGCATCCATGTACCGGACGTTGAACCCCTCGACCGAGATGACCTGGGGGTCCGATGCGACAGTGGGCGCGAGCTGTCCGTGGCCGACGTCGACGGCAATGACAGGCACCGCTCCCCGCTCCCGCAGGACCTGCGTGAACCCGCCGGTTGACGCACCGAGGTCGAGCGCGACTTTGCCGGCGACGACCACCGCGAAGGCGTCGAGCGCGGCAATGAGCTTGTGGGCGCCGCGACTGACGTAGTGATCGTCGGCAGCGACCTCGATGACGGATGCCGCGTCCACAGCCGCTGACGGCTTCACGACCCCGCGCCCGTCGACGGTGACGCTGCCCGCGGAGATCAGGCGCGCAGCGTGCGTTCGCGAGCGTGCCAGGCCGCGAGCGGCAAGCTCGGCATCCAGTCGGGGCGTCATCGGTGAGAGATCACTGATGAGGGGCTTCGGGATTGTGCTCCAGGCGCCGCGCCAAATCCTCGTGGATCGCTTCGTACGCCGCCGCACGGTCAGACAACGGCTGCGACTCGACAATGTCGAGACGCGAGAGCAGGTCCTCGTCGGGGCGCGGGGCGGTGGTATCGGGCACGTCGTCGCCGGTCCCGGTCTCGTCGGAAGCGGCATCCTCGTCGGAACGATCGTCGCTGAGCATGAAACCCAGACTACGGGCGCGACAGCACCTACCGGGCCCGACGGGGCGGCTGAGGGCTCAGGGGCGGTGGAACGGGTCCTCGTAGAGGCGCTCGGGCACCCGGAACCCGAAAATCGCACGCCCTGTCCCCCAGATCGCCGCAGCTCCCGCGCGCAGCAAGTCGATGGGGCGCTCCCCCTCAGCGAGGATCTCGACGTCCGGGCCATCGATGCGAACGCGAGCGCCGCGTACGTCGGTCACCCCGTCACGAGTCACTGGCTCGGGGTAGGGCTCCGACAGCTCCCGAAGATCCCCGAGGATGAAGGTCGGCTGCGATCCGGCCGGAGCTGCCAGCACATGCTTGGGCCTGTCGATACCCGTCAGCACCAGGGCCGAGGCGATTCCCGCCCTGCACGCGCCGAGGATGTCGGTGTCGAGACGGTCTCCGATGAAGAGCGGATGCTGCGCGCCGAACCGGGCGACGGCTTCCTCAAAGATGGGCGTCTCGGGCTTTCCCGCCACCGTCGCCAGGCGACCGACCGCGGTGTGAACCGCCGACACCAGAGTGCCGTTGCCCGGCGCAATGCCGCGCGCCTGCGGGATCGTCCAGTCGGTGTTCGTCGCGATCCAGGGGATCCCACCCTCGTCTTCCGGGATCTTCAGTGCGAAGGCGGCCTCTGCCAGCTGCTTCCAGCCCACGTCGGGCGCGAATCCCTGTACGACGGCGGCCGGGGAATCCTCGGCACTGCGGGTCACGGCATACCCGGCCTTCTCGAGTTCGACGACGAGACCTTCGCCACCGACCACGAGAATCGTCGCACCCGGTTCGACACGACTGCGAAGCAGGCGCGTGGCAGCCTGCGGGCTCGTGACGACGTCAGATGCCTGCACCGCAAGGCCGAGCTCACGCAGGTGGTCGGCGACTGCCTCGTCGGTACGGGAAGCGTTGTTCGTGATGAACCCCAGACGCCGCTCCCCCAGCCCAGACAGGCTCTCCACCGCCCACGGCAGCGCGCCGGCGCCGGCATAGACGACACCGTCGAGGTCGGCGAGGACGACGTCCACGCCATCGAGCGGCGTCGACGTGGCGCGGCGACGCGAGAACACCACCATCAGCGGGGCCCGTCGAGGCGGTCGGCACCACTCTCCGGGTCGGATGCCGGATTCCCGGTGTCAGCCGGTGAGGTGGGCTCCTCCGCAGGCACCGTCTCTTCAGGCTCGATGTCCTCGACGAACAGCTCTTCGCTCTCGGCATAGCCGGCTGCCGCATCCAGAGCGTCAGCGGCGATGATCGCGCGCCGCTGCCACTCGTGCGCTTCCTCGACGCGCCCCAGTTCCTCCAGAACTGTCGCACGCGCAGCAAAGAGCGCCGGCGACCACTCAAACGCGCGGTCTGGGTCCAGCTCCGGAATATCGAGTTCGCTCAGTGCACGCTCGGGTTCGCCGAGATCGAGACGCGCACCAGACATCGCAATCGCAAGCTCGACGCGCACACCAGCTGGGAGCGCGGAACGGTCAACCGCTCGCCCGGCCTCCAGCGCCCGATCGGGCCGACCAACCCCACGCTCGCTGTCGACCATCAGGGCAATCTGGTCATCCTTGCCCGAGATACGACGGTAGGTACGCAGCTCACGCAGCGCGAGCGCGAAATCACCGGTTGCGTACGCGGTGATCGCTGCCGTCTCTCGAACGACAGCAATCCGGCCTGCGCGCTTTACCGCGGCCTGCGCGTGCGCGTGCGCCAGCGTCGGGTCCGTATCAATCACCCGCGCCGCCATGGCGAGGTGACGAGCGACGGCATCCGCGTTCTCTTTACTCAGCGTCTTGAGCTCGTTACGTGCCGGCGCCGCAAGATCGCGCGCCGTGATCTCCTCCGGGATCTCCGGTGCGCGCTCGCGATCGTCTTCGACACGGGGCGGACGATCCGGACGCCCAGCACGATCGGGACGCCCAGCACGATCGGGACGCCCAGCACGCTCGGGACGCCCAGCACGCTCCGGACGCCCGCGCTCAGAAGACCGACCGGCGCCCGAGGGACGTTTGCCCCCACCGTCACGATCAGTGCCGCGTGGCCTGCCACGGTCGTCGGAACGCGGTGGCCGACCCTCACTCGAGCGCGACGCGCCGTCTCGGCCACCGCTCGGAGAGCGACGACCGGCCGCATCGCGCGAGGGCTGACGATCTGCCCCGCTGCGTCGATCGGCACCAGCACGATCAGGACGCGCACCCCGGGCGGGGCCACGCTCTCCCCGAGGACGTGATGGCCTCTGGTTTCGGCTGCCGCGCGAAGAATCATCCGCCTCAGCGGCGTTGTCCTCTGCCATGTCCTGCCCGATCCTTCCACAGTGGCGTGCATGCACCATGCAACGGCCCGTTAACGCGAAATGGCCACCCAACATTGGGTGGCCATTTCGTGAAAGAAGTCCGGCGGTGTCCTACTCTCCCACAGGGTCCCCCCTGCAGTACCATCGGCGCTGAGAGGCTTAGCTTCCGGGTTCGGAATGGGACCGGGCGTTTCCCTCTCGCTATGGCCGCCGAAACACTATTGATGTTTCAGTCTGCACAACAAAAGTCATTGTCATGCGGTTCTCGACCGTACATCGAGAACCACTCAGTGGACGCAAGCACCAAAAAACGGTGTGTTATCAAGTCATCGGCTTATTAGTACCAGTCAGCTGCACGTGTTACCACGCTTCCACATCTGGCCTATCAACCCAGTAGTCTGCTGGGAGCCTCTCGCCCGTAGGCATGGAAGTCTCATCTTGAGGCCGGCTTCCCGCTTAGATGCTTTCAGCGGTTATCCATCCCGAACGTAGCTAATCAGCGGTGCTCCTGGCGGAACAACTGACACACCA
>NZ_MKTR01000034.1:242323-358596 GCF_001898325.1 Microbacterium sp. 67-17 | reverse complement strand
ATCAGCCACCTACGCCGACTGGCTCGAGGAATACAATCACCGACGACCCCACACCGCCCTCGGAGGCCACACCCCCACCTGCCGCCTTCACAACCTCACGGGTCGCTACAGCTAGGGCGCTGACCGCCTCGTCGGGCCGACGACGCTCGGCAAGGTCCGGATCCTGGTCGAGGATGCGGCGGTGCAGCCGCTCCAGTTCCGTTCCCGGCGCGAGCGCGAGCTCATCGTCGAGCAGCCTCCGGATTCTTTGGTAAGCCTCCAGAGCCTGATCGGTGCGTCCCGCGCGGTGAAGAGCCAGCATCCTTTGCGCCCAGAACCGTTCGTGAAGCGGCGCGCGGTCGATCAGTCGCTCGAGATCGGCGAGAGCTTGCTGATTCTGATCCAGATCGAGCAGCGCGTCGATACGGGTCGCCGCGATCTCCGTGTTCATCTCTTGGAGACGGGCCACCGCGGCGCTTGCCCACAGCTCGTCGGAGGCAGGCTCGAAGGGGCGGCCTCGCCAGAGTGCGAGCGCGTCGTCGCAGTGGGCAAGGATGCGGTCCGGTGGCGCGGATGCCACGAGCTCGCGGATTTCTCCTGCGTCACGCTCGAACCTGAGCGAGTCGACGTCGTCGACCCTCGCGAGGAGGCGGTAGCCCTCGACATCCGTGATCAACACCTGCGCTGGCTGGCGGGCCGGTCGATGCGGCTCGAGAGTCTGGCGAAGCCGCCAGATATGAGACTCGAGGGTGGACGTGTGATCGGTGAGGTCGTCGCCCCAGACGGCCTCGATGATCTCGGCGGCCGTCGCCCGCTGATTCACACTGACCATCAGGCGCGCGAGGATGATCTGCGGCCGCCGACCCCGCAGCGGCTGGTCCACGCCGTCCACCTCGACACTGAGCAGTCCGAGGTCGCGCACGCGCATGGCACCAGTAGAGCACAGCGAGGCGTTGCCCTGCGGCTCAGGATGCGAACACTCGACGCAACGCGTTCTCGTGGTCCACGCTCAATGCTCTCGTCGTGGTCTCGCAGCGGTCCGGCGTGACCGCGCGATCAGCATTCGCGCGCATCGTATCGATGCCGGACGCGACCGCCGCGTCACAGATCACGGCGAGCGCTGACCCGCCGGCCTGGAGCCGGCGGCGGAGCGTCACGAGCGTGGCCTGATCCACGCCGACACCCCCCAGCGCCCCGTCCAATGCGCGCTCCGAACCGCCCATGGCCGCCAGTTCCGGGCCGGATACGACAATCCCGAACAGCATGCCCCAGAAGGACGAGCCAAGGTTTGCCATCCGTGCGACGCCCTGCAGCTCCCGCACCTGCGCCGATGCGCGCCCGGAGGCCCAGGTGACCACGGCGCCGTCGGTGACCGCCACATCGCCGGCGATCCCCTCCGCGAGGAGTCGCTCGAGCCACCGTGCCCCGCCCGTGTCAGCGAAGGTCCACACGGCGAGCGCGCTCATGAGGCCCGCCTCCGGAACCGGCTCGGGTCAGGGATCATGGCTTCCTCCTTGGATCGATGCCTCCACGATCGGCGGCGGCGCTCCAAGGCTGCTCCAAGGGGCCCGGCAGATCAGCGGGCAGCGTCCACGGATGCTCCCTCGAGGCCCGCCAGAAAGGCGCGCAGCGCCGCCTGCGCCGTGCGATCTGCCGGGGTGGTCCAGTGGGAGGCTCCGGGTACCGTGACGAGCCGGGCGTGAGGCATCGACCTCACCGCGTGGGTGGCCTGCCGATACGGCACGTTCCGATCCCGGGTGCCGTGAACGACGAGCGCGGGCACGGCGACGTCGGTGAGGACGCCGCTATCGAACTGTCTGGCTTGATCGGCGTCATTGGCAAGTCCGTCGCGGCGACCCTCGATCGGGAACACCGTCTGTGCGATCTCGAGCGCCGCGTTCGCCACGTGCTCATCCGCCGACGCCCGGCCTATGAGCAGCCTCGGCGAGCGACGCAACCGCCTCAACAACGCATCGCTCGTGGCGCGCCACGTGAGCGGGCCGTGCAGAAGCGGCCACACCGGGATACGCATGGGCGCGGTGACCGCCGACCAGAGCACGAGTCCCCGTACGCGGGTCGGATGCTGCGCCGCGAGGGCGGCCGCCGCCATCCCGCCTCCCGATACGCCGAGCACGAAGGCGCTGTCGACCGCGAGGGCATCAAGAAGCGCGACCATCGCCGCTGCCTGCTGCGTCGGCGTGCGGCCCGTCGACAACGGGGTGCCGAGGTACCCCGGCCGCGACGGCGCGATCACGCGGGCGCTGACCCCGAGCACCGCCGCTGCGGCGACTCCCTGGTCGGATCCCCCGGGTGTGCCGTGCAAGACCAGCAGAGGCGTTCCGCTCCCGCTCTCGCGATACTCCACGACTCCGGCGGCTGTGGCTAGCGACGGCACCCGGATCCTTCCTCGCTCGGCCCTGCGCGTATCGGATCGCGTTGGAGTGAGTTTGGACCGGCACGCACGACGCTATCGGTGAAGCCCCCGCTCTCACAGAGCGCACAAGACAAAGGATAGGAACATGAACGTGATCGACGCGTTTCGGCGTGCAGGAATCTCCGTCGTGCTGGCACCGGGCGACGATGGCTACCAGGATGCGGTGGCCGGCTTTGACCTCGCCGTCGATGTCGCACCGGCGGTCGTCGTGCATGCGCAGACGCCGGCTGATGTCGCATCCGCTGTGCGGGTAGCGGCCGACCAGGGCACGCCTTTCGCGGTGCTCGGGAGCGGTCACGGACGCTTGCGTCCTCTCCACGGTGGCACCGCGATCTCGATGCACGCACTCGACACGGTCGAGGTGGATGTCGCCGAACGCACCGCACGGATCGGCGCGGGGTGCAGCTGGACGACTGTCGTGGCGGCCGCCGCGGCCCACGGGCTCGCCGCTCCTTGCGGATCGGCGCCAGGAGTGGGGGTCACGGGCTATCTCCTCGGCGGGGGGATCGGTCCACTCGCCCGATCTTTCGGATTCAGTTCTGATCACGTGCGATCGTTCGAGGTCGTGACCCCCGCCGATGGTCCGACCACCGTTTCCCGCGACGCTCACCCTGACCTGTTCTGGGCCCTGCGCGGCGGCAAGGTCGGACTCGGAGTGGTGACCTCTGTCACCGTCGAACTCCTGCCCGTCAGTGAGCTCGTCGGGGGCGGGTTGTATTTCAGCGCGGATGCGGCAGCTGACGTGATGGCGGTCTACCTCGGTTGGGCCGACGGTCTGCCGAACTCGACCACGACTTCAATCGCGCTGCTTCGGCTTCCCGACTCTTCCGCACTGCCTCCAGCGCTGAGCGGAAAGCACGTCGCCCACGTGCGCTTTGCGAGCCTGGACTCGGCGGACGCGGCCCAGGCGCAGCTCGCGCCGCTCCGTGCCGCGGCAACGCCGGTGGTCGACACGGTGGGCACCATGCCCTACGCGACGGTGGGTTCGATCCACAGCGACCCAACCGCACCCATGCCCGTCACCAGTGGTACGGCGTCCTTGGCCACGGTGGACGACGCGACGCTCGCAGCGATTCTGACCGCCGGCGGACTGGATGTCGACACGCCCCTGTCCGCAGTCGAGATCCGCACTCTCGGAGGCGCGACCCTGTCCGCGGGGGCCGAACCCGATGCCGTCGGCGGCCGGGGCACCCAGCATCTGCTCAACGTGTATGCGGCGCCCGTTCCGTCTCTTGCTGACGACGTTCGCCTGTCAGCAGTCGGATCCGTCCTCGACGCAACCGCCGGGGCGCACCTGCCCACCACGCTCGTGAACTTCGTAGGTCGCGCCAACACCCCCGGCGCCTTCGACGCGTCATGGAATGACGACCAGAGACGCCGTCTCGACGACATCCGCCGCGCGCACGACCCCGGTGGGCTCCTCCTCCCCTAGACAGTGGTCTCCCCGAACGGCGATGAAGGCCGGGCAGCGATGAGCTGCCCGGCCTTCATCGTGGGTTCCGGCGGGAGCGACCTCGAGCCGCCGGCATCCGGGATTGGAGTCGGATTGGATCGACCCCGGGCAGTGTCCTCAAGCAACGACACACGTTCGAACTCTTGGAGGAGAGCAGCCATGGGCATTCATCGGAACATGGGGGAACCGCCCCACCGGCGGGCTTCGGGTCCCGCGTCGAAGGTGCGCGCCGTCGCGGCCGCGCTGACCGTTGGGCTGGTCGGCGCCGTTACGGCGGTCGTCTCGAGCCCCACTTCGGCGGCCGCCGGAGATTCGATGGTCTTTCAGGTCGATGGCGAGACGGTCCAGACCTTCACGGTGCTGCCGAACATGCAATCGCTGCAGTTCCAGGCCGCGGGCGGCGGCGGTGGGCCGAGCGGCGGCTACACGATCTCGGGCGGCTCGTGGGGAGCGCTCGTCACCGGCACCCTCGCACTCGAGCCCGGCGACGAGCTGCTGATCTCGGTGGGCGCCGCAGGCGAGCCCGCGAGCGGCTGGGACGACGCAAGCAACCCGCACCCGCCCCTCGGCGGCTGGGGCGGTCTCGGAGCGAGCGGCGGCAACGGCGCCTGGGACAGCCTCGAGGAGCGCACGAGTGGTGCAGGTGGCGGCGCGACGACGATACAGCTCGTCCGGGGTGGCGTGACCACGACGATCGCCCTCGCGGGCGGCGGGGGCGGCGCGGGTGGATCCAGCAGCGACCCCGACCACTTCGGGCTGGGCGGCAACGCAGGGTATGAGGGCCGCTGGACAGGCGAGGACGGGCACCACGGCACGGTCGGACCTCTCGGAGGCAGCGGCGGTGCCGCCGCGGGCGCGGCCACGAGTGAGGGCGAGTCGGGCCACGGAGGCACCGACCTCGGCGGGAGCGGCGGAGGAGGCGGCGGCGGCGTGAAGGGCGGTGCCGGCGGGGGCGGCGCTCAGGGCGTCTCGGCCGGCGGAGGAGGCGGCGCAGGCTCGTCCATGGTCGACTCACTCGTCACGGGCGCCTCGATCGCACCGACCGGCGTCGACTTCTCGACCAACGGATGGGACTACCCGCCGAACGGATGGGTCGAGCTGGTCGTCACCTACAAGCCCGCCCCGACGATGAATGTCGCCGTGGAGAGCGCTTCGATCCTCGAGGGCGGGTCGATCGGCTGGGTCGCAGCATCCCTTCCGGATGACGCGACGGGCACCGTCGACTTCAGCGATGTCACGAACGCCTCGTCCCCCATCCCGCTCGGCTCGGCGACGGTGAGCGATGGGCTCGCCATGCTGGCACAGATATCCGTCCCCGTGACCGGTCTCGGCACGCACACGATCCAGGCCTCCTATTCGGGCGACCCGGCGTATGCGACGGCCACCGCCACAATCACCATCAGCGTCAGCGCGAACGATCTCGCGCTCGGCAAGACCGTGACCGCGAGCAGCTCGTTCGAGGCGAACGGATGGTCCGCGCAGTACCTCACCCAGGGGAACACGCAGAGCGAGGTCGGCCACTACGGATTCACGACCGACCCGGCTTCACCGACGCAGGACGCCGAGGCCTGGGTGTCGGTCGACCTCGGCGGCGAACAGAGCGTGGGCGGCGTGATCCTCGTCCCCCGTTCCACGACGGCGACAGACCCGGCGAACGTCGATGGCGCGGGGTACCCCCAGGCGTTCCGCATCGACGTCTCCGATGACGGGGCAAGCTGGACGACAGTAGAGACGTACACGAACCAGAGCGGCGACCATGGCGCGCGAACGTATGTCTTCGACACGCCGGCGACCGGTCGCTACGTGAGGGTCTTCGTCACAGAGCTCGGGCCGGAGGCCGCCGGTGATGACGGGTACCGCTTCCAGCTCGTCGGTCTGCAGGTCTACACGGATGTCCCGGCTGCCGCCCCCGCGTCGTTGGACGTGACCGTCGACGCCACCGACGCCTGGGCTCCGCTCGTCGATGTCGCAGCCCTGGATGTCTACGGAGTGCCGACGGGTCAGTCCTTCGGCTGCGACGTGGCACTGACCAGCAGCGACAGTGTCGACCGGATTCTCCCCGCGGCGGACTGCTCGTCGTGGACGGTGGAGCTGGATGAGTTGAACCCGGCATCGCGGACCTTCACGGCGACGCTGACGACCGACCCGTCCGTCACCGGAACGGCAGCGTATGAACCGCCCAGCGCGCCGGACGAACGCGCGGCCACGGTCGTGGCCGTCCGCGATGCACGATTGGTCGGCGACTCGGGTGTCGTCATCCACGCGGATGTCGCGGCGGCGGCGACCCAGATCAGCGCGGCCGCCGTGCCCCTGGGAACGATGCGCGTGCTCGAGGGCGACACGGAACTTGTGCGGGCCGACGTGCAGGAGGGAACGGCAACGCTCGCCGTCGAGAACCTCCGGCCGGGCATCCACAGGCTCCGCCTGGAGTACCTCGGCAGCGCGGAGCACCTGCCCTCGTCCGCCGAGGTCACGATCCAGGTGCGAGGAGCAGACACCTCCCCGCCCACAACCTCGCTGGCAGCCACCGGCGGAGAGGCGCCCGTCGCGACGCTGTGGCTAGCCGCGGTCGTCCTCACGCTGGGTGCCGCGTCGCTCGGCTGGTCCGCCGTTCGCCGTGCACGGGTTCGGGTCGAGGGTCCGGCGCATGACTAGTTCGCTGCCGGATGCCCCACGCCTAACCGCAACACGATCCGCACACTCGAAACAGGAGAGCACGATGGTCAACGAAGTATCCACACCTCCGCACACCGGCGTCCTCGTCGTGGGCGCAGGGCCGGTCGGACTGGTCGCGGCGGTCGACCTCGCACGGCGAGGTGTGGCGGTGCGGATCATCGACAAGATGCCTGATCCCACCGACGAGTCGCGGGCGGTCGTGCTGCACGCTCGATCCCTCGAACTGCTCGACCAGCTCGGTGTTCTCGCCGACATCGAAGCCACAGGTGTGAGGACGACCGGTGCGCAGATGCACGCGAACGGCTCGATCCTCGGACGCGTCGGCTTCGACACGATCGACAGCCCGTTCCCGTACTCAATCACCATCCCGCAGACTGACACCGAACGCATCCTGCGCGAGCGTCTTTCGTCGCTCGGCGTCGAGATCGAGCGGGGCGTGACTTACACCGGCCTCGAGCAGGACACGAGCGGGGTGCGTGCGAACCTGACCCACCCCGACGGCACCTCCGAGGTCGCCCACGCGGCGTGGCTCGTCGGCGCCGACGGCGCGAAGGGAGCGGTACGGCACAGCCTGGGTCTGAAGCTTGAGGGCGTCTTCAAGGGCGAGCGATTCCTCATGGGCGACGTCGATGCCGACTTCGCGCACGAGAAGCAGTCGTTCCACATCTTCTTCTCTCCCGGCGATGCCGTGGGGATGCTGTTCCCGATGGCGGGCAAGCGCGTGCGCGTGATCTGCCAGATCCCCGCCGACACTCCCGAGACCCGTGAGCCCACGCTCGAGTGGCTCCAGGAGTCGGTTGACGAGCGCAAGATGGACGTCAGGATCGAATCCTCGCGGTGGCTCACGATCTTCGAGATCCATCACGCGCAGGTGCCTCGATACCGGACGCGGCGCGCTTTCCTCGCGGGCGACGCCGCCCATGTCCACTCCCCGGCGGGCGGGCTCGGTATGAACACCGGCATCCAGGATGCCTTCAACCTCACCTGGAAACTCGCCGCCGCCGTGCGCGGCGAAGCGAGCGAGGAACTGCTCGACAGCTACCACGCCGAACGCCACCCCGTCGCCGCCGATGTCATCACGTTCACGACCGAGTTGACGCACGCGGGCACCCTTGCCTCGCCGTTCGCCCGCGAAGCGCGCAACCTGCTGATGAAGGCGGCGTTGAGGATGCCACTCGCGCGCCACGCGATGGCGAACGAGATCGAGCAGATGACCGTTGACTACCGGTACGCACCCCTGGCCGAGTCAGGTCACCGGGGGCCCGTCCGGGCGGGCGACCCCGTTCGCGCTGTCGCCGAGGTCGGACTGTGGCCGGCCCTGGCCCACCGTGATCCCAGCGGATCGGGTTACGCCCTCGTGCTGGTCGCCGACGAGGCCGGAACCTTCCCCGCCTTTGCCGCGCCGGCCGGAGCGCAGACGATCCGGGTCGCCCCGACGGCAGATGCGGGCGCCGTCGCCGATCCCGACGGGCGAGTCGCCGCGCGCTACGGTCTGGACGAGCGCGGCGGCGCGATCCTGGTGCGCCCCGATGGGTACATCGCCGCGATCGCCGACGCCGAGCACCCGAGCGACGTCGACGCCTATGTCATCGCCGCGTCTGCCGAACCCTCAGGAACAGTTCGGTGAGCACATCAGCTGCTACGGAGTGACCTGATCGCTGCGTAACCCGGTTTCCGAAGCGATCCATAATCGTCCAGGATGCGAGGTAGTCGGACTGTAGTCGGGAGCTCCTCGCCGAACGTGAAAGAACCCCTGCGATCCCCTTGTTTCCAGGGGATCGCAGGGGTTCTTGACGACGTGCACCATGTCGGCGCTTGGACGCTGCGGCTTGCATACCTACCGAAGCTTCGCGCAGCCATCGGGCCGGCTCCCGCGCATGCTCGCGAGTAACCTATTATTTGCGTATGCATGCAGATACTAACTTTAATGGCTCGCAGCTCGAAGGCGAGTTCGTCGAGATCGCGGCCGAGATCTTCGGGCTCCTCGCCGACGCAACCCGCATCAGAATCGTGCTCGCCCTGCACGCTGGCGAGCTGCCCGTGAACGAGATCGCGGAGTTCGTGGGACGCAGCCCGGCGGCAGTGTCGCAGCACCTGGCGAAGCTGCGGTGGACCAAGATCGTGCTCGTGCGCAAGGACGGCAACCGCATGTTCTATCGACTCGCGGATGAGCACGCACACCGCCTGGTGATCGAAGCGATCAAGCAGGCCGAGCACGCGGTCAGCGATACTCCCCGCCACCACGCGTGATCCACGTTCTTCGAGACCCCACCTACCGGTCGCTTTTCTCCGCACAGGTGGTGGCCCTGGTGGGGACGGGTCTGCTCACCGTCGCCCTCGGTTTGTTGGCGTTCGACCTCGCAGGAGGAGTGGCCGGGTCGGTCCTCGGCACTGCGCTGACGATCAAGATGGTCGCCTACGTCGGTGTCTCCCCCATCATGGCGGCCCTCGTTGACCGACTACCCAAGAAGATGGTGCTCGTCGGCGCTGATCTGATCCGCCTGGCGATTGCGATCACCCTCCCGTTCGTCAGCGAGATCTGGCAGATCTATGTGCTCGTGTTCATCCTGCAGTCCGCGTCGGCCACGTTTACCCCCGCCTTCCAGTCGCTCATCCCGAGCGTCCTCCCCGACACCCATGACTACACGCGTGCGCTGGCGCTGTCTCGTCTGGCATACGACCTTGAGGCGCTCCTGAGCCCGACCATCGCAGCCGCGCTCCTGGCCGTCACCCCCTACAACAGCCTCTTTGCCGGCACTGCTGTGGGGTTCGCCGTATCCGCGGCACTCGTCCTCGTGACACGCCTCCCACGTCAGGACGCCGACGCTGCCTCATCGACGTTCTGGCAACGACTTGCCGAAGGGTTGCGGGTGTTCGCCCGCACACCGGCGCTCCGGTTCCTCGCGCTCGCGAACATCGTGGTCGCCGCCGGTACCGCAATCGTGCTCGTCAACTCCGTCGTCTATGTCAAAGCTGTCCTCGCGCTGGACGACTCCGCTCTCGCCCTCACGCTCGGCTCCTACGGCATCGGGTCACTGTTCGTCGCTCTGATGATCCCACGCCTCGTCCGCCGACACGGCGCCATCCGCACGATGATTGCGGGGACCGCAGTCATCGTGACCGGGCTGATCACAGCATCCGTGGTCACCGCGTGGGGAACGGGCCTCGTCGCGGGGTGGTGGATGACCCTGGGAACCTGGGCGGCCCTGGGAGCGGGAACCGCGCTGGTCACCACCCCCTCCGCGATCCTCCTCGCCGAGGCATCCACCCCGAGCAACCGCAACCTCGTCTACACGGCACAGTTCGCCCTCTCACACGCATGCTTCCTGATCACCTACCCCCTCGCCGGATGGTTAGGAGTTGTAAGCCTCACCGCCGCAGCCGTCGCCCTCACCGCCATCGGAGCCGCCGCCGCCATCGCGGCACAAACCACACGCGGCGCACGAGAGCTTCACGCCGCGCAGAATGTCGGTGACACGCCAGGGCTGTGACGATCGAACGTTGCGTATGCCCGCGGGACGTGTCCTGGTAGTCAAGCACGACACGCACGTCCTCGGATCCGACTCGATCGATAAGTGGCACGGGGTGAGACGGGGTGGGGGCAAATACCCCTCCGGGGTATACTTCCGCCAAGGAATGCCCATGACCCTCAACGCAACGCGAACCCGTCTGCATCCGCGGATGCCGTGGCGGTGGATGCTGTCGGTACTGCTTGCGGCCCTCGTGATGGTGGGTCTGCTATCAATGCACACACTCATGACTGGGCACTCCGAGGCGCCGAGTGGGGGCGTGTCGAGTATCGAGGCCGAGCACGGCCACGGGTCCTCGCCGAACGCCGGTGCCCTCTCCGAGTCCGCCTGCGAAAGCTGCACCTCCGGAGGGATGCACGACGCGCTGAGCGTGGTGTGCGTGATCGGCCTGCTGGCGGCGGCGCTGTGGGCTGCACGCTCCGGACCGGGGGTGATCCGCAGGCGAAGGAGCGCGCGGACCGTGCTGGCGCGCCTGGTCGCGGTGCCGACTTCGGCGATGACTCGCCCGCCGTCATTGCTGGATCTTTCGATAAGTCGAACATGAATCGGCCTTCCCGGCTCCCGCGGTCAGGGTCGAGCCATGCCCGCACGCGGGCGCAGTTCACTAATCGATGGAGAAGAACAAGTGAGTGTGAAGAAGTATCGGTTGATGGCGTTGACGGTCGCGCCGGTCGCGATGGCGGTTTCGCTGGCAGGATGCGCGTATCTCGGTGGCGCCTCGGCACCGGGGATGGGCCAGGGCGGGATGATGTCGTCCGCGGCTCCGTCTGCCCTCGCGGAGGGCGAGATCAACGCGTCGGACTCGATGTTCGTGATGATGATGATCCCCCACCACGAGCAGGCGATCGACATGAGCGATATGGTCCTCGGCAAGGACGGCATCGACGAGCAGACGCGGGATCTGGCGCAGCAGATCAAGGATGCCCAAGGCCCCGAGATCGAGCTCATGCGGTCCTGGCTGACCAGTTGGGGAATGGGCACCAGCAACGACATGAGCGGGATGGGGCACGGCGACGGGATGATGTCGGATGACGACATGGCGGCCCTAGAAGGCGCCCACGGCGCCGACGCGGCGCGGTTGTTCCTGGAGCAAATGATCGTGCACCACGAGGGCGCGATCGCGATGGCGCAAACCGAACTCGACCAAGGGACCAACCCAGCGGTTCGTTCGCTCGCCCAAACGATCCTGGATGCGCAGACCGCTGAGATCGTCAGGATGAAGGACCTCCTCACCCAGATATGACAGGACATCCCTCGGACTACTCCGCGCCTTCCTGACGGTGGGGCTTGGTCGACGCCGCGGCGGCACTCCTGCGTTGCGTCCTTCTATGAGCAGCGACCTTGTCGTTGTCGCACGGACCATCGCACGATGACTCAACAAGGTCCGATGCGTCGGCCACCCTGCCGAAATCCCTCCACCACGCGGCATGTCACCAGTCTCGCCAACGCCCAGTGGATCCCGCCAACCTACGGTGGGATCCTTTTACCCACGGAACACGCTTAGCGGTCCAGATCAGAAAAGCCCAGGTCAAAGGCTATTTCCGGGCCTGGACGCGTTTACCCGAATCTTTACCCACACGCAGATCAGCGCCCCGAAAAGAGGCGCTGATCTGGGAGAAAAATGGCGGTGACGGTGGGATTTGAACCCACGGTAGGGGGTTACCCTACACAACTTTTCGAGAGTTGCACCTTCGGCCGCTCGGACACGTCACCGTCGTCCAGCTTACGACACGCCACACCGGCGTCGAAATCCTGCACCGGGTCGCTTCGCCGTGATCAGCAGCACGCCCTCACCACTGTCTTCGTCACACCACCGTCTGCCAGGATGGGATGGAGAGTTTCGCGACCCGATCGGAGTGTCATGACCACGTTCGACCAACTGCTCTCTGAGCAGATCGGCCACGAGTTCGCGGCCAGCCAGCAGTACATCGCCATCGCGGTTTGGTACGACGACCACGACCTGCCACAGCTCGCGCGCCACTTCTACCGCCAGTCGGTCGAAGAGCGCAACCACGCGATGATGCTCATCCAGTACCGCCTTGACCGTGACATGGGCGTATCAGTCCCCGGCGTTCCGGCTGTGCGCACCGACTTCGCCGATCACGCCGAGCCGATCCGTCTCGCCCTCGAGCAGGAGAAGCGGGTGTCCTCCCAGATCGAGGCATTGTTCGCTGCGGCCCGCGCAGAGAGCGATGGCCTGGGCGAGCAGGCGATGCTGTGGTTCCTGAAGGAGCAGGTTGAGGAGGTCGCGTCAATGACGACTCTGCTGACCATCGCCGAACGCACCACAAACCTCTTCGACATCGAGAACTTCGTCGCCCGCGACATGCCCAATGGAGACTCGGCCGAGGCCGACGCACCACCCGCTGCCGGCGGAGCCCTCTGATCTGAGCGACCCCACTGTCGCGCGGGGCGCGTAGCGTGGCGGTGTGGCATCTCGCATGAGTCGGCCCCAGCGGCTCATCCTCACGATCGCGATCCTGGCGTCGTTCGTCGCGTTCCTCGACGGAACGCTCATCAACGTCGCCCTCCCCGCGATCGAAGCCGAACTCGGCGGTGGCCTCACGACGCAGCAGTGGGTCGTGGATGCCTATCTCATCACTCTCGGATCGCTCATCCTGCTCGCCGGCTCGATCTCGGATGCCTTCGGCCGACTGCTCGTGCTGCGGATCGGCCTCTACGGGTTCGCCGCGGCATCCGTCGTGATCGCGATCGCACCGGACCCCGTCATCCTGATCGTCGCCCGCGCGGTGCAGGGCGCGGCCGGCGCGTTCCTGGTGCCCAGCTCTCTGGCGCTGATCACTTCACGCTTCGACGGCGCGATGCGGGGACGTGCCATCGGGATCTGGACCGCCATGACCACCGGCGCGATGATCGTCGGCCCCCTCATCGGTGGGGTTTTCGTCGACTACCTGTCGTGGCGGTTCGCATTCGTCATCAACATCGTGCCCATCGGCATCACACTGTGGCTGCTGCACCGGCTCGGGGAGCGCGACGAGCGTCGCCCCGACGCGCGCATCGACTGGATCGGCGCTGCCCTGTGCACGTTCGGACTCGGCGGGGCGGTCTTCGCGCTGATCGAACAGCCGAACCTCGGATGGGGATCGCCGGTGATCTGGGGGACGTTCGCGGCCGGCATCCTGCTGTTCGCGCTCTTCCTATGGCGTCAGCGGTCGGCGACGACGCCGATGTTACCGCTTGACCTGTTCCGCATCCGCAACTTCTGGACCGGGAACATCGCGACTCTGTTCGTGTACGCAGCGCTCTCGCTCAACGGCTTCGTGGTCACGGTCTACCTGCAGCAAGAGGCCGGGTTCTCGGCGACCCTGGCGGGACTCGCGAGCCTGCCGACCACCGTGATGATGGTGCTGCTGAGTGCGTCGATGGGATCCCTGTCCGACCGCTTCGGACCCCGGGTCTTCATGACCGTCGGGCCTCTCGTGATGGCCGGCGGATCGCTGCTGCTTCTGGCGGTCACAGACCCCGTAAACTACTGGCTCCAGCTGCTGCCGGGGCTCATCCTGTTCGGCCTCGGGCTTGCGATCACGGTCTCACCGCTCACCGCCGCGATCCTGGGTGCCGTCGATCCCGCTCGCTCGGGGATCGCCTCGGCGGTGAACAATGCGGTCGCGAGGATCGCCGGGCTGCTCATCATTGCCACTCTCGCGACGATCGTCGCAGGGAGCCTCGACCTGGACGGCTTCCACCGCGCCGCGATCGTCACAGCCGGACTCATGGTGGCGGGCGGGATCGTGTCGTTCCTCGGCATCCGGAACCCCACCGTCGCCGCAGTCGAGGCGGACCCGGCACCCGCTACCGGGGCGTAACGTCGACCTGCCAGACTGTCCCCCATGAGTGTGATCGAGAACTCGAAAGTCACCGTCGTCGGCGCCGGCAGCGTCGGCTCCAGCGTTGCCTATGCCGCACTCATCCGCGGCTCGGCCCGCCACGTCGCCCTCTACGACATCAATACCGCCAAGGTGGATGCCGAGATTCTCGATCTCGCCCACGGCACCCTCTTCACCGGATCGAGTGACATCAGCGGTGGCAGCGACATCTCCGTTGCTGAAGGCTCCCACGTCGTCGTGATCACCGCAGGCGCCAAGCAGAACCCCGGACAGAGCCGCATCGAGCTGGCAGGTGTGAACGCGGGCATCCTGCGAAAGATGCTCCCCCAGCTGCTAGAAGTCGCCCCCGACGCCGTCTACGTGATCGTCACGAACCCGTGCGATGTGCTCACCGTTCTCGCGCAGGAGGAGACCGGCCTTCCCCCGGAGCGACTCTTCGCGTCAGGGACCGTCCTCGACACCTCACGCCTGCGGTGGAAACTCGCCCAGCGAGCCGGGGTCGCCACCTCGAGCGTGCACGCCTACATCATCGGTGAACACGGCGACACGGAGTTCGCTCTGTGGTCCCACGCAAGCATCGGCACGGTCCCCCTCCTGGAGTGGGAATCGGAGGGCCACCCCCGGATGACGGTCGATGAGCTGGATGGCATCACGGTGGACGTGCGCGACTCCGCCTACAAAGTCATCCAGGGCAAGGGCGCAACCAACTACGCGATCGGACTCTCGTCGGCCCGCATCATCGAGGCGATCCTCCGCGACGAGAACGCCGTGCTCCCCGTCAGCACCGTCCTGCGCGATTTCCACGGCATCAACGGCGTCGCGCTGTCTGTGCCCTCGATCGTCAACTCTCGCGGTGCGTTCCCGATCCGTCAGACGCCGTTCTCACCGAACGAGCTCGCACTGCTGCGCCGCTCGGCCGACGCCTTGCGCGAGGTGGCGGTGTCACTGCGCTGATCCGGTCACCGCGCGACACCCTACGGTGGAGCCATGCACCCGACAGCACGGCGACGCCCCCACTTCTCGCGCACATCGCCCGCACCGACCCCAACCTCCGCGGAGGAGATCACTGGATGGGCGAGCCATTCGGACCCGCGTGCAGGTGTGCGGTGAGAAGTGCACAGATCACGACGGGTCGTCAGTGGATGCTCGTGCTCGATCCCGGCGAAGAACTCCTCGAGACGATCACCGCTTGGTGTGTCGGCGCGGGAGTCGCGCAGGCGACAGTAACCCTGTTCGGCGCGTTCCGCTCGGTGCGTCTCATCGGCACCAATGCACCGCTCGCCGACGAGGAGCCTCCACTCGCCGACGCCGTCGACATCGCCTACCTCGAGGGCGTGGGGTCGGGCACAATCACAAGTGTCGGAGGAACGCCCAGGCCCCACATCCACGTCGCCGCGGGCGTGAAGTCACAGGGGTCAACCGCGTATGCCGGGCATCTGCTGCGGGGCGAGGTGCACTACACCGTCGAGGTGACGGTGACCGAGGTGGTCTCACCGACATTCGCTCTGCGCCCCGACAGCGCCGCCTTCGGTCTGACCTGTCTCCACTTCACGAACGGCGAGGAATGACCGACTCTACGAAGGGATGCGCGCCGATCGTGCTCGAACACCCGACTCTGAGGCAGAGGAAGACACCATGACAGGCACCACGATCTCCGGCATCGATGTGTGGGACGGCCACCAGTCACTGGGCCTCGTCGACCTCACCTGGGAGGCGGGGATGATCACTTCGGTCACGCCGTCGGATCGGGAGGCACCCGCCTCCGGTCTCAGCGTGATCCCGGGCCTGGTCGACACCCACGTCCACCTGGATACCAACGCGATCTCGGGCAAGGCCGACCGCTCGTGGGCACTCATCACGCCCCCCGAGGAGCGGTCGCTGCACATCCTCGCGCACGCCCAGCGGGCCGTGAGAGGCGGCGTCACGACCCTCCGCGACCTTGCCTCCGACACGTGTCACTTCGCCGTCTCGCGAGCCCTCGATGCGGGCATCGTGGACGGTCCACGTCTGTATGGCGCGGGACCCGTGGGAATGACCGCCGGCCACGGCGACCTGTTCACCCCGCCGCACTACCCGCACCGGCCCGCGACTGCCGACAGTCCCGATGAGTGCCGCAAGCTCGTGCGTACCTGGGCCCGAGCAGGGGCGGAGTCGATCAAGATCTACACGTCGGGCGGCATCCTCTCGATGGGTGACAAAGTCACGTGGCGCAACCACACTGACGCAGAACTTGCCGCCACCGTGGATGAAGCGCATGCCCTCGGCATGCTCGTGGCCGCGCACAGCCACACCGCGGAAGGCATCGACCGGGCCCTGGCTGCCGGGGCCGATTCGATCGAGCACGGCACCGGGATGACGCCGGAGCAGATGCGCGTACTGGCAGAGCGAAACATTCCGGTCGGCCCGACGCTCCTGATCCACGAACGCCTCGAAGCGGGCGCCGAGGGGATCGCCGACGATGCACGGGAGAAATCGGCCGAGATGGCCCGGGTCCGCGGCACCCGTCTGCGCGATGCTGGTCGTGCGGGGGTGCGGTTCGTGCTCGGGACCGATGCCAACGGCGTGTTCACCCTCTTCGGCGACCAGATGGAGGAAGTTCGTCTCATGGCGGAGCTTTTCGGCTGGGATGCCGAGCGCGCACTGCGGGCAGCAACGAGCGATGCTGCAGACTCGATCAACCTGGGGGGGCTCGTCGGCACGATCCGAGCCGGCATGGCGGCCGATTTCATCGTTGTCGAGGGGCGCCCCTGGGAGGACATCGCCGCGCTCGACACGGCGCGGATTCGCGCGGTAGTCGCACGCGGGCGCGTCCAGGCTGGCGCGCTGCCGGTGGTCGTGGCATGAGCGCGGGCATCCAGCTGATCACGGCCGACATCGTCGTGCCGATGACGCGCGAGACCGAGGTCCTCGTGGATGCCGGAGTCGCGATCGACGGCGACACGATCGTCGCGATCGATGACATCACGGCCCTGCGCGGGCGATTCCCCGGCGCATCCGAGCGGCACCTGGCCGACCACGTCCTGCTCCCGGGGCTCATCAACGGTCACCACCACTCGGGCCTCCTGCGCGGCACCGCCGAACACCTTCCTGTCTGGGAGTGGCTGCGCCTGCACATCGACCCGATGCACCGCGTGCTCGAGCCAGACGACGCCGAGGCCGCAGCCCGACTCTGCTACGCAGAAGGGTTGCTGTCGGGCACGACGACTGTCGTCGACATGTGGCGGTACATGGATCGCGCCGCGGCAGTTGCCACCGAACTCGGCAACCGGCTCGTCACCGTCAACTACGTGGGCGAGCACCCCGACTACGACTACTTCGACACGCTCGACGACAACGAACGGGTCCTCCGGGAGTGGACCGGCGCGGCAGGCGGGCGCATCATGCCGTGGGTCGGACTAGAGCATCCGTTCTACGCCGACGAGGCGGGCCAGCAGCGCGCGATCGCGATGGCAAAGGACTTCGACACCGGGATCTACACCCACTGCAGCGAGTCCGAATGGGACGTCCAGATCTTCCAAGAGCGCATGGGCATGCGGCCGATGCACGCACTGGAGAAGCTGGGATTCTTCGATACGCCGCGGACCATGATCGCCCACGCGGTATGGCTGGATGCCGACGAGATCACCCTGATGGCAGATCGTGGCGTGAGCATCTCGCACAACCCCGTGAGCAATATGAAGCTTGCCAGCGGCATGGCCCCTATCGCTGAGCTCATCGAGGCCGGCGTCGCGGTTGCCCTCGGCACCGATGGTGAGAAAGAGAACAACAACCTCGACATGTTCGAGGAGATGAAGGTCGCGTCCCTGCTGGGCAAGCTACGAAAGATGGATGCCGCGGCCATGGATTCCTGGCAGGTGCTGCGGATGGCCACGATCGAGGGCGCCCGCGCGATCGGGCAGGCGGATCGGCTCGGTTCCCTCGAGCCGGGCAAACAGGCAGACCTCATCGCCGTGCGTTCGCACACTCCGCGGATGACGCCCCTGCTTCCTGCCGGCGCCTACGCCAACATCCACCACAACCTCGTTCACGCGGTGCGCGGGTCGGATGTCTCGCTGACGATGGTGGCAGGTCACGTACTCGTCGAGGACGGTGACCTGCGTTCGGGTGACCTGTCTCGCATCATCGACGATGCGCGCGACCGCATCCCGGGCCTCTTCGCGCGACGCACCGCATACCTCGATTCGATCGAGAGGCCGCCGGGACTGTTCGATGACTGACGGCCACGCAGCCCGCTACCGTTGGGCCAGGAACGCGCATCCGACTCAGCGGCGACACGCTCGCCCCGACCCCGCGGAGACTCTGTGATCGAACTCAGCTCGTCGACATGGACCGACATGCGCGATGTCTTGGCTTCGGGTCCTCCCCTCGCCGTCTTGCCGTTCGGAGCTCTAGAGCAGCACGGCCCGCATCTGCCTCTGGATACCGATACCCGCCAAGCAGAGGCGATCGCCCGCGGAATCGCCTCGGGCCTGGATGCCGTGCTCCTCCCGAGCATCGAGTACGGAAACACGTGGGGAAACGCCGCCTTCCCCGGCACCGTGTCACTCTCGGTCGACACTGTGGCGGCGATCTGCGGCGATATTGCGGCGTCGCTGGATGCGGCGGGCTTTGCCCTCTTGGTCGTGGTGAACGGGGACTACGGCAACCGGCTGCCCCTCCAGCTCGCCGCCGAGAAGCGGGCGGCGGCAGGCGAACGGATGCCGGTCCTGGTGCTCGACTATCCCGGGCTTGTCGACATCGGCGATCAGGTCAAAGAGAGCCCCTGGGCAGCCCCGGGCCTGTGCCACGCCGACGAGCTCGAGACGTCGATGATGCTCGCCATCTTTCCCGACACCGTGCACCCCGAGCGGTTCGCCGCTGAATATCCAGAACTGCCGCCCGACTTCGGACAGCGACCCCAGGCGTTGGCGCCGCTCGGGGAGACAGGAGTGTTCGGCGACCCTCGCGCGGCGACCGCCGCGAAGGGCGAACAGATCATCGCGCATGTCGTCACACAGTCGCTGGCCGCGATCGAGCGCACTCTGCGAAGTCTTGGGCTTCGGTGAGCACCCATGACATGGCCGACCGCTAGCGTGTGGCTCAGCCCCACTGCCACCGCGCCTGCGTGAGGAGACCCCGTGACCACCTACCTCCCGCTACCGCGCCCGGCTGGTGACGCGGACACCATGCGTGTCCAGCACGGGCTGCTGCGCTATGTGCGCGAAGCTGCCGCGCTCGGGGCACCCCTGCCCGGTGAGCTGGAACTGACGGCGCGGCTGGAGTGCAGCCGCCAGCAACTGCGCAACGCCATGGCGCAGCTCGAGGCGCAGGGAATCGTGCGGCGGCGACAGGGGACCGTGACCACGGTCGATCCCATCGCGCTGCGACTGAGCGTCCGTCTCGAGGAGCAGTTCGAGCACACCGAGCTTCTCGACCGCCTGGGCTATCACGCCGAGGTGGAGGTCCTCGAGTCCCGCACGCTGTCGCTCGGCGCTGAGATCGGTGCCGTGATGGAGCGGCCCGCAGACACGACTCGACTCGCCGTTCGCAAGCGGTGGCGCGCGGATGGCGCCGTCGCGATGATCGCCGACGACACGGTGCCGATTCCGGGTGAGCTACCCCCGGAGTTCGACCCGGGCGAGTCGGTGTTCACCTTCGCGGCGCGGGTATGGGGAGAGCCTGTCGTGTGGGAAGTCACGACGCCCGGGGTGGCGACGCTGTCGGGCGAACTCGCCGAGCTGTTCGAGAAGCCCGAGGGCACCCCGGTCATGACGCTGGAGGTCATCGGCATCGGCGCGAGCGCGCGCCGCATCCTGCATAGCGTCGAGTACCACGACCCCGGGATCGTGTCCTACTCGCTCGTGCGCACCGTCCGCCCGCCGTGGAGCGCGCTGTAAGCTCGTCGCCCGCTAGAGCCAGAAGCCCTCGTGCACGACGGAGGCCTCATCTTCGATGTGCGGCCCTGAGACCTCAATCGCGCGCTGTCCTCGGGCGAACACCTCACGGCACGGCAGCGAGAACGTCGGGTTCTCGGGGTGGTCACCGGTGAGACCGAGAAGTCGATACTCCGAGAGTGCATAGACGACCCGGTCGATCCCTGCCCAATAGGCGGCCCCCGAGCACATGACGCAGGGTTCCGCACTGGTGTAGAGAGTCGATCCCTTCATGCCCTCGATGCCGAGCGCCCGGGCAGCCGCGGCGACGGCCCGCAGCTCAGCGTGTTGGGTCGGGTCACCGGCCGGTGGCAGGGAGTTGTTTCCCGCCGTGGCAACGACCGCACCGGACGCATCGACCACGAGTGCTCCGAAGGGGTGGGCGCCGGCCTCACGCGTCTGGGCGGCGATATCGATGGATGCCCGAAGATGCGCGAGGTCGAGGTCGGTCAGATCAGACACGGAGAAGCTCCCTTGTGAACAAGTCGATGAGGTCGGCCCGAGTCTACGTCGTAACAAGCCGTAATTTAGCGCGTCGATTACGACGCTGTTACAGGTGTCGAAAGGTTACGGGTCAACTTGTCAACAAGTACCACCCAGCGGATAGCGTTCTGACAGCCGACCCGAAAGGCACCGCACCCTCATGCCGACCCCCGTTCCTGCCGCCCCCCGTATTGACGAGCAGGCCATTCGCGCGCTCCCGAAAGCTGAGGTGCACATCCACCTCGAGGGGACGTTCTCGCTGCACGACATGCTCGTGTTGGCGAAAGAGAGCGGCGTCACGCTCCCCGGGCCGGCCCGGACGATCTTCGACATCTCCACCCACGACGACTTCTCCGCGCCGAGCGTGACCACGGGCGGCGGCACAGGCGCCGGGTCTGCGGGTCTGACCGGCTTCCTGCGCTTCCTCGACTGGCAGTGCGGCCTCGTCCGCACGCCGGAACAGGCTGCGCGCGTGGCGTACGCGTTCGCTGCCCGGCAGACTGCGTCGGGAATCCGCTACTCGGATGTCATCGTCAATCCGACTCACTGGAACGCCTGGCGCGGGCGCGAGCTCGATCTGCTCGCCGCCCTGTCGGAAGGATTCGACGAGGCAGCCCAGGACGGCCTCTGCGAAACCGGCATCGCGTACTCCCTGCTGCGCAGCCAAACAGCCCGTGAAGCCGAGGACATCGTGGCCGCGCTCACCTACCGCCGACCCGAGCGCGTGGTGGCACTCTCCGTGGACGGCGACGAAAAGGTCACGGGTCGCACCGGCGAGAAGTTTCAGGCGGCATTCTCCCGCGCCGCCGTTGCGGGCCTTCGCCGCACCGTCCATGCCGGAGAGTCGAGCGGCCCGGCGGGGGTCTGGGATGCGATCGATCTGCTGCAGGCAGAACGCATCGACCACGGGGTTCGCTCGATCGAAGACCCCGCCCTCATCGAGCGACTGGTGCGCGACGAGATCAGCCTGGGCGTGTGCCCGCGCTCGAACGTGTCGCTGGGCATCTATCCCGATTGGGTCTCGCATCCACTGCCGCGGCTCCTGGATGCCGGTGTCCGTGTCACGCTGAACACCGACGACCCGGTGCCGCTCGGCACGACCCTCGAGGCCGACTGGGCCGTGGCTGCCGCGCAGTTCGGTTTCACCGAAGCCGACCTTGCGGGCTTCGCCCGCCGCTCGATCGAGGCATCTTTCGCATCCGACGACCTCAAGCGCGACCTCCTCACCGAACTCGACGCGCACGTGGCGGCGCCGACATCATGAGCCCCCTTCGCCCCCCGGTGACGATCGCTGCCGCGGCCCTTGTCGCGTCGACAGCGCTCGCTCTGGCGTGGGCGGCAAGCGCGCATGCTGCCGACGAAAGCGTGGCGCTGGCGCCGATCGTTGCCGACTGGCCCGACCGGTTCAGCGTCGTCGGCACGAAGGCGGAACCGCTGTACACCGAGCGCATTTCGTTCGGGCGGTCCGGTGACGATTTCACGCTCGAGATCGAGGTTCTCTCCCAAGGCGACGTTGCGCTCGGGACCCAGACCAGCACCGTGTCGGTGGATGACGGCACTGTTCGCTGGGTCGAAGGGTGCACGAAGACCGACGCCCAGTGTGAGAACGACACCGGTCTACGCGGCTTTCTGACGACAGCTCTCGTCGTCGCTGCGCAGCGAGCGGGCACACTCCCGGCATCCGGCGTCGTGCGCGATCTGCACGGCACGGATGTCGTCTGCATCGACGACGCGGACCTGTACTCCGCGCCGTCCACGGTCTCCCTGCACCCCTGCTTCGACATCGCTTCCGGGGCTGTCCTCGGGCAATGGTCCCCCGATTCACACGCGTTCGTCGGCGCCACCCTCGCCGACGGATTCCACATCACCACCCCTGCACCACCACTTCCCTGACCCTCCCGAAAGGACACAGCATGCGTATCTCCCGCTCCCTCGCGTTCCTCGCAACCGCCGCGACAGCCGCGGTCGTTCTCGCCGGATGCTCGGCCTCCACCGAGCCGGCAGCATCCGGCGAGCCCGCCTCCGGGGTCATCACCGTCGGTGCCCTCACCCCCGGCAATGCGAACGACGGCGCGTTCAACCAGGCGCTCGCCGACGCCCTCGCACAGCTCGAGGAGGAGGGTCTGATCACGTACGAGCTGCGCGAGCAGATGGCCGACCCGGCCGAGAGCGAGCCCGTGATCGCCGACTTCGCCAGCCAGGGCGTAGACCTCATCATCGGACACGGCATCGAGCTCGGCGACGCCATCTTCTCGGTAGCCGAGGACTTCCCCGACGTCGCCTTTACGGCATCGGGTGGGGCCGACATCCTGGAGAAGTACACCGACAACGTCGAGACCTGGACCTACGACGTCTCTCAGGTCGGCTACCTGTCGGGCTACATCGCGGGGCTGACGCAGCTCTCGCCGATCGGGCGGGTCGAGAGCCTGGAGCTCGACTTCATCACGGCGACTGACGCGTTCTTCCAGCAGGGTGTGGCAGCAGCCAACCCGAGCGCCGAGCTGCTCCCGGTCGTCTACGCCGGAAGCTTCGACGACGCCGAGGCCGCAGCCTCCGCCACCACCGGCCTCATCGGCCAGGGCGCGCAGCTGGTCTACACGACCGGCGATGGCATCGCCGCGGGTGTCGGAGCCGCAGCTGCTGACGCCGGAGTTCCCACGGTCGGCGTCTCGCCGGCGGCGGGCGAAGAAGCACTCTCGGTGAACGTCTCGACCGTGGACCTCGACATGTACCCCATCGTCAAGGCGTGGGTCGAAGAGGTGGCTGCCGGCGAGTTCGGCGGCAAGGGCGTGGTCTCCACGCTCCAGAACGGCGGCCTGACCTACCAGGAGATCAACGACGTCAACGGCACCATCCCCGCGGATGTCGCCACGAAGGTCGAAGAACTGATCGCCGGCCTCACCGACGGAAGCGTCACGATCTCTTGACCAGCACCTCCTCCTTCGAGACCGGCCGGGCCCTGGTGGCCCGGTCGGTCTCGAAGACCTTCGGCGCCACGCGTGCTCTGCACGACGTGGATATCGTGGTGCGCCCCGGCACCGTTCACGCCCTCGTTGGCGAGAACGGCGCCGGCAAGTCGACGCTCGCCAAGATCCTCGCGGGAATCCAGGCGCCGGATGCCGGCACGATGACCATCGGCGGTGCCGCATACGCTCCGCACGACCGCGCTGCAGCCAAGGCCCGCGGCGTGAACATGGTGCCGCAGCAGTTGAGCCTCGTCGGCGAGCTCTCGCTGCTCGAGAACTTCCTGCTCGTGAGCCCCCGCCGCCTGCTACGGCGCCGCGCAGCTCACACCCTTCTCTCCCACACCCTCGAACGGGCAGACGTCGACGTCGACCTGACCGTACCCACGCGGAGCCTCACGCAGGCTCACCGCCAGCTCGGCGAGATCGTCGTCGCCCTGGCTGAGGGCGCGACGACCCTGATCCTCGACGAACCGACGGCAAGCCTTGGCCCCCACGAAGTCGGCGGCCTGTTCGACCACCTCCGCGCGCTGTGCGAGGGCGGCACGGCAATCGTGCTCATCACGCACCGCCTCGAAGAGGTCGGGGCTGTCGCCGACGACGTTTCGGTACTCTCCCACGGCCGCCTCGTGCACCACGGTCCCGCCGCCGAGCTCAGCCCAGACCGCGTCGCGCGCCTCATGGTCGGCGAGCTACCGCCTCCCGCCGAGCGAGCACCGCGAACCCCGGGTGACACCGTCCTTGAGCTCCGGCACGTCACCGCGGTCTCCGACACGGATGCCGACCTCGAGGCCGTCAGCCTGCAGGTGCGCGCGGGCGAGATCGTCGGGGTAGCCGGAGTAGCCGGGAGCGGCCAGAACACGCTCATGGATGTCCTCGCGGGGTTGACTGTCCCCCGCGGGGGGACCGTGCGGATCGACGACCTCGACCGGCCGCGGGCCGTGGACCTGCTCGAACGCGGCGTCGCCTGGATCCCCGAGGAGCGCAGCGACGGGCTTGTGCCGAGCCTCAGCCTCGGAGACACCCTCTCGCTCTACGACAATGCCGTGGGCTCGGCATCCCGGCGCCCGAAGGAACGTCGCGATGCGGAATCGACGCTCCAGGACTTCGACGTCCGCCCCGCGAACCCCACTCTCGCCGCCGGCGGCCTCTCGGGCGGCAACCAGCAGAAGCTCCTGGTCTCGCGGGAGCTCGGCACGGGCTCCCCGCGAGTCGTGCTCGCTTACGGTCCGACACAGGGCTTGGACCTGCGCGCAGCGCAGGCGATCCGTGAGCGGCTGGTCGCGGCGGCCGAATCGGGTGCCGCAGTTCTTGTCGCGTCGCACGATCTCGAGGAGCTGATGCAGCTCGCGGACCGCATCCTCGTCATGTTCTCGGGACGCATCGCCGCCGAGTGGCCGATCGCTGAGGTCACCACCGACAAGGTCGGGGCGGCGATGGCGGGTCTGAATTCCACCGCCTCGTCGACGACGTCCCCAACGACCGCCACGTCAACCACCACTCCTACCACTGAGGATCTCCCGTGACCGAGCTGAGCAGTCTGGTCCCCACGACCGAGGAACTGGTGCGCCTGCGCGCCGTCGCGTCGGGGAACGACACCCCTGACCTCATCATCCGCGGTGGCCTGGTGCAGTCGCCGGGCACCGAGGAGTGGCTCGAACGGGATGTCGTGATCAGCGGACGACACATCGCCACGCTCACCCCCTGGGGCCACATGCCCGAGGCGCACCGCGAGATCGATGCATCCGGCAGCTACGTGGTTCCGGGCTTCATCGACGCGCACCTGCACATCGAGTACACGAACCTCACCCCCGGCGAACTCGCGCACCTGTCCGTCCCACGCGGCACGACAACAGTCCTCGTCGATCCCAACGGCGCTGCAAACGTCTGGGGGGCTGACGGGATGGATTTCATGCTGTCCACCCGCACTCCGCTGCACATCTTCCAACAGGTCTCACCGACCACGCCGGGCGCCCCACACCTCGAGCTCGGCGGTGCCGTCATCCCCGAGGAGACGGTACGCGCACGCCTGTGGGATGACGTGACCGCGACCCTCGGCGAGACGAACCCGTTCGACTACAGCGAGCGCTCGACGGGAAGGTTCCGCGAAGCCCTGGCGGCGCGGCGCCGGATGACGGGCCACACCGCCGCTCAAACGCACGAGTCGCTCTGGGGATACCTCGCCGCGGGCATCAGCGATGACCACAACGCGTCCACCGTTGATGAGGTGCTCGAGCGCACGCGACTCGGGGCGATGATCACGATCATGGCTTCGTCCCTCACCGACAACACGCTGCCGCTGTTCGCCGACCTCGAAGCCATCGCACCGGCACTTCGGAGCCTGTGCTTCTGCGCCGACGACAAGCACGCGCTCGATCTGTCGGCAGAGGGTCACATCGATCACCACATCCGTCAGGCCATCCGCTTCGGTGTGGATCCGCAGCTGGCATACCGGATGGCGACGACGCAGCCGGCTCATTACTACCGCCTCGACCAGGTGCTCGGCATCCTCGCCCCCTCGCGCCTGGCCGACGTGCAGATCATCCCGGATCTCGCCGAGGTCCGCCCCTCGCACGTCATCGTCGCCGGTCAACTGCAGGGGCACGACGGCGCCCCGCTGTTCACCAACACCGACGACATTCCGGCGTGGACCCTGGACACGGTGCACCTGCCGGCCGAGCTCCCGGCTGACATCTTCGCGCTGGCTGCTCCCGAGGGCGCGCAGCGGGTGAGCGTGCGGGCGATGGAGATGTACAACGGCTACTTCAAGCGGGAGTTCGAAGCGAGCCTCGAGGTCGTCGACGGGCGCGTGGTCTCGGACGCCGAGACCGATGTCTTGAAGATCGCCGTCGTCGACCGTCACCATGGGACTGCCGAGACCGGCATCGGATTCGTGCGCGGCTTCGGCCTGACTCGCGGGGCTGTGGCGATCACCATGAACTGCCCCAACATGAATATCGCGGTGGTTGGCGCAGACGATGCGTCAATGCTCATGGCCGTCGAAGAGCTCGGGCGAATGGGTGGCGGTTTCGTCACTGTCGCTGACGGCGAGGTCGTCGGGCGGGTTCCGCTTCCCGTCGGCGGAATGATGAGCGCCGAGCCCTGGCAGCAGACCGCCGCAGCCCTCGCGGAAGGTCACGCCGCGACGGCGGCGCTGGGATGCCGCATCCCGTCGCCCTACATCATCCTGTCGTTCGTCGGCCTCTACGTCGTGCCCGACCTCGGGCTGACCGAGCGGGGTCTGATCGACGCCGCGACGCAGTCGTTTGTCGATGTGCTTCTCCCCGGCCCCGCCGGCGCGTGCGGTCACACGCATCCCCCCCACGATGAGGCGCACACATGAGCGGCAGGGTGCGCGGGTGGATGCTCGCGGGAAGCGTCGTCGTCGCCGTCCTGGTCGTCGCGACAGTGCTCATCCTCCTCGCCGGCGCCGACCCACTAACCGGCCTGCAGGGCCTGATCGCCGGGGTCTCGAGTTCCCCCTATCGCGTCGGTGAGTTGCTCGTCGGGGCGGTGCCGATCGCGATCGTCGCGCTGACGCTCATCCCCGCGCTGCGCGCCGGCGTGTTCTCCGTTGGAGCCGAGGGCCAGGTGATCTTCGGCGCGATCTTCGCAACCGCCGCGACCCTCGGCACAGCCGGCCTGTTCGGCGAGGGGGTTCCCGCCCCGGTGTACTGGGTCATCGGCATGGTCTCGGGCGCCCTCGGCGGTGCCGCGTTCGCGCTGCTGCCGGCGTGGCTCGCCGAGCGCTGGCACGTGAACATCATCTTGTCGACCCTCCTGCTCAACTACATCGCTGCGGGCTTTCTCGGCTGGACGCTTCGCACATGGCTCGCAAGTGATGAGAACACAGCTACCCCGCAGAGCCCCCAGCTGCCCGAGGCATCCGCCCTGCCCGACCTGATTCCCGGCACGCGCGCGCACATCGGCGTGCTGCTGATCATCGTGGTCGCCGTGCTGTTCGAGTGGTGGCGGCGCACCTCGCAGGCAACCCGCATCGGCGTGTTCGCCGAGCGTCCACGCCTGGCCCTACGGCTGGGAACGACCCGCGCGCGGACTCTCTACGGCACGATGCTCGTCTCCGGCGCCGGAGCTGGCGTGGTGGGGTGGCTGCAGGTTGCCGGCGTGAATGAGCGCCTCTTCAACTCGGTCTCGGGAGGCGTCGGGTTCTCCGGCCTCGCTGTCGCCCTTCTCGGGGCGCTCCTGCCCGGCGGCATCCTGCTCGCCGCACTCTTCTTCTCCGCGCTGACCGCGGGAGCCCTCGGCATCCAATCGGCGACGGGCACCGTGCCCTCCTCGATCGCCGACGTCATCAAGGGCGTCCTGCTGCTGGGCGTCGCCGCCGTCGCCGGTGTTACGGCACGATCGGGGGCGGCCAGACCCGCCGCGGCGCCTCCGTTGACGGATGTCGCATCAGTCGCTCCCGACGGTGAACCCACCCCGGCGGCTGCGTCGGTGTCGGCAGGGACGGAGGAGCGATCATGAGCATCGAGCTGTGGGCCTCCATCCTCGCCGGCGCGATCGTGCTCGCGACGCCGCTGGTCATCGCCGGGCTCGGCGAGGGGTTCGTCGAGCGCGCGGGCCGGCTGAACCTCGGCATCGAGGGGATGATGATCCTCGGCGCGTTCGTCGCCGTATTCGTCGCGAGCTTCGCGGGGCTCGTCGCCGGCCTTGTCGCAGCGATGCTCACCGGCCTCGTCCTGGCCGCCCTCATGAACCTCGTCGTATACCGACTCGGCGCCAACGAGATCGTCGTGGGGCTTGCGATCACGATGCTCGGCCTCGGGCTGTCCACCTATCTCTATCAACTGTGGGTGCCCGCCGGTCAGACCAACGTCTCAGTACCGACGGCACCCAAGCTCGATCTCGGCATCCTCACCGACATCCCGCTCATCGGGCCTGCCCTGTTCGGGCAGAGTCCCCTCGTCTACGGTGCCCTCGTGCTCGCGATCGCCGCCTGGGCGGTGTTCCGCTTCACGCGCTTCGGCCTGCAGGTGCGCGCCGTCGGCGCCGACCCGACCTCGGCGGCGCTTCGGGGTGTCCGCCCGCGGCAGATCGGAGCCCAGACGCTGCTGATCGGCGGGGCGCTCGCGGGGCTCGCGGGCAGTGTCATCACCCTCGGCTCGATCGGCGCGTTCAGCCCCGACATCACCGCAGGCCGGGGCTACATCGTGCTGGCAATCGTGATCATGGGGAGGATGACTCCCGTCGGCATCGCGATCGGGGCGCTGCTGTTCGGCTTCCTGCAGAGCTTCTCGCTGCTGGCGCAGTCGACCGCGATCCAGCTTCCGAGCGAGCTGTACCAGACCTTCCCCTACGCCATCACACTGATCGTTCTCGTGCTGACCTCTCGCGCAGCGCTCCGCCGTCACCTGGGCCGGCACGTGCGCAGCAAGCCGGGCCGTACCCAGAGCCTCACCCCCGCCTGACCTCATTCGACCAAGGGAACACCCATGCTGACCCGACGCTCCCCGTTCGCCGTCCCCGCTGCCGAGCAGATCTGGATCGACACAGTCACGACGCTCGCTCAGGAGTTCGCGGCAACCGTAGCCGACGACGACCGTGACGCCCGGCTGCCGATCGAGCACCTGCGCGCCCTGTCGACCTCGGGACTGGATGCCGCGTTCCTGCCCGTGGAGCATGGCGGCCAGGGCCTGTCTTATGTGACGCTGGCGCACACGGTCCGGATCCTCGCCGCCCACCATCCCGCCGTCGCCACCGTCTGGCTCATGCACATCGGCGCAGCCCACGCGCTCGTGACGATGTCGAGTCCCGACGAGGCGGCGTTCTTTGCCGCCGAGCTGCGCGCGGGAAAGCGATTCGTCAATGCCCTCTCCGAGCCCGCGGGGGGCAGGTTCTTCCTCGCGCCCCAGCAGAACGCGACCCCCACCGGCGAGAACTGGACACTCACCGGTCGCAAGGTGTTCGTCTCGGGCTCCGAGGCCGCCGACCACATGCTCGTCAACACGAGCATCGACGGGGTACCGGCCTTCTTCGGAGTGACCGTCGACGACAGCATCAGCTTCCCGCCCATCGACGAGACCGTCGGGATGCGCGCCACGCGCAGCCGCACGGTGCTGTTCGAGAACACACCGCTGCTGGCATCCCGCCGGTGCGGTTTCCCCCCTGCCGACTACGCCAACCTCATCACCGTCGGCTTCGGAATGCTCTCGATCGGCATCGCCCAGTCGGCGATGGATGCCTATGCCACCGCCGCCCGCAAGAGCAAGGGCGGCGCGCCCTCCCAGGCCGAGAACCAGTGGGTGCAGATGGAGACCGGCATGCTGTGGACGCAGCTGCAGGCAGCACGCCTGTTCGCCGAGCGCGTCGCCTGGCTTGCCGACGAGCGGTCCGAGGAAGCGATGCCCGCCGCCGCCGAGTCGAAGATGCTCGCCAACGAGGTGGCCAAGCAGGCAGCGGCCGAGGCGCTCCGCGTCGGTGGCGGCGGGAGCTTCCTGCTGAGCTCGCCGATTCAGCGGATCTTCCGCGACGCGCAGGCCGGAGCCCTCATGGCTTACTCGGTGCCGCTGACCCAACAGGTCGTCGGCGAAGCAGTCCTCGCCGACGGCTGATCCCGGCGCAGGCGTCGCTAACTCCTCAAGGCTGCCGCCGCAGCGGCTCCCGAACCGCCGATCGACCCGAACATCCGCCGGATGTGAGGAGTTAGCCACAGAGGGAGGCGTGCCCGGGCGGCGGTGTCGGATGCCGCGGCTAGCCTGATCGCATGGCCAAACGTCCCACCGCCGCTCCCTACCGGTGTACCGAGTGCGGCTGGACGACACTCAAGTGGGTCGGGCGCTGCGGCGAGTGCCAGCAGTGGGGCACGGTCGTCGAGGCAGCCGAACAGACCGGGATCGTGCGGACGCTCGCCCCCACGGCGCCGAGCGCCGATCGCGCAGCGCAACCGATCACGCGGGTCTCGGCATCGGACGCTCCCCGCCGCACGACAGGCATCGGCGAATTCGACCGCGTGCTCGGCGGCGGGCTCGTCCCGGGTGCCGCAATCCTGCTCTCCGGCGAGCCCGGCGTCGGCAAGTCGACCCTGCTGTTGGATGTCGCGGCGCACTCCGCGGCATCCGGTCACCGTGTTCTCTATGCAAGTGCCGAAGAGTCGGTCGCGCAGGTCAGGCTGCGGGCATCTCGCACCGGTGCCCTACACGATGAGTTGTACCTCGCGAGCGAGACCGACCTCGCGATGATTCTCGGCAACGTCGACGAGGTGCAGCCGAGTCTGCTGATCGTCGACTCGGTGCAGACTGTCTCGTCGGCACTGCATGAGGGCGCGGCCGGTCATCCATCGCAGGTGCGCGAGGTGGCCTCGACCCTCATCCGCGTTGCCAAGGAGCGCGGTCTTCCGGTCATCATCGTCGGGCACGTGACCAAAGACGGTTCGATCGCGGGACCCCGCATCCTCGAGCACCTCGTCGATGTCGTCTGCCATTTCGAGGGCGACCGCCAAAGTTCGCTGCGCTTCGTGCGCGCCCTCAAGAACCGATTCGGCCCGACCGACGAAGTCGGATGCTTCGATATGACAGGCGACGGCATCCAGGAGGTCGCCGACCCCAGCGCGCTGTTCCTCGGGCACGGCGACCCGGTAGCGGGAACCTGCGTCACGATCGCGATGGAGGGGCGCCGGGCCCTCCCTGTCGAGGTTCAGGCGCTCACGATCAAGACCTCGGCCCCGAACCCGCGACGCATCGTGAACGGCGTCGAAGCTTCCCGCGTTGCCATGGTGCTCGCCGTGCTCGAACGCCGAGCGGGCATCGTCGTCAGCGACCACGACGTGTACGTCTCCACCGTCGGCGGGGTGCGCCTCGCGGAGCCGGCCGCCGACCTCGCGATCGCCGTGGCCGTTGCCAATGCCGTCAGTGAGACCGCCCTCGCCAAGGGAACCGCAGCGATCGGCGAGCTGAGCCTCGCGGGCGAGATCAGACCCGTGATGCAGGCAGGCCAGCGGCGGGCCGAGGCCGAACGTCTCGGCTACCGCACGGTCGTGGATGCGGCATCCAAGAACCTGCGCGGCGCCCTCGGCGACCTGAGTCTGCACACCGTGCGGCCGGGGCGGCGACCCGAGCCCGGGCGCTTCGACGATGGACCGGGCTTCTAGCGGGCAGCTCGGTCAGTCCTGGAGCCCAACCTGATCATGACCGCTGCGCACGAGCGCCGTGTCTGTCGTGCGGCCGCATCAACCGGGCCACGCGGCCGTGTCAGATTCCCCCGACATCGAGGATTCGGAGGCGGTTCGACACACTCCCGATGCCGTCCACGGTGACTGTTACGCGTTCGCCATCGGCGAGGTGCTCGGGAGGCTCTGACGCATGCCCAACGCCTCCGGGCGTGCCCGTGGCCACGACGTCGCCCGGCCGAAGCGTCACGATCCTCGAAATGTACGAAAGAAGATCCGCCGGCGAGAAGACGAGATCGTCGATGGATGCGTGCTGGCGGCGTGTCTCACCGACCGTGGTCGAGACATGGGCCCGCGCCGGGAGCTCGTCGGCGGTCACGAGCACCGGGCCGAGGGGGGTCGAGGATTCGAACGTCTTCCCCTGGAGCCACTGCGTCGTGCGGTACTGGTACGCCCGCACGGTCACATCGTTCATGACGGTGAAGCCAGCGATCGCCTCGGCCGCCTGCGCCGTCGAGGCGTGGCGCAGCGGTCGCCCCACGACGACGGCGAGCTCGCCCTCCCAGTCCACGGTGTCGGCCGCTTCTCGAGGGATGAGGATGTCGTCTCCCGCACCGATGAGCGCCTCGGCGTACTTCGCGAACAGTGTCGGATGCGTCGGCAGCTCCCGGCCCATCTCGAGGATGTGCTCGCGATAGTTCAGGCCGACGCACACGATCTTGCCAGGACGAACGACCACCGGAGCATAGTCCGTCGACGCAAGGGCCGACAGCGTGTGAACGCGACCCGATGCGCCCGCCGCCCTCGCCCGCCAGTCCGGGTCGCTCAGGAGCTCACCGAGATCGCCGGCTCCGTCGATCTCGATGGCAGCATCGGCTCCGGGGTCGACGCGCACGGCGCGCGTGAGCCCCGCCGTCCGAATCGTCGCGAGCCTCACACGCCCTCCGGGCCGGCGAGCACCGCGACGCCGGCGATCTCGATCATGGCTTCCGGCTGCCACAACCCGGTGACGCCGATGCCGGCCATCGCGGGGTAGTGGGCACCTGCGAGCTCGCGCCAGATCGCGCCGATCTCACGTCCGTGCGCCTGGTAATCGCTGATGTCGGTCAGGTAGATCGTGACGCTCACGAGGTCCTCGGGACGTCCGCCAGCCGCTGCGAGGGCATCCAGCAGGTTGCCGAACGACTGCCGGAACTGCGCCACGATGCCGCCCGACACGATCGCGCCGTCGGCGGTCATCGCCGTCTGACCCGCGAGGTGAACGGATGCCCCGGGCCCGGCGACGACCGCATGGGCGAAGCCCGACGGCCGAGCGAGCGAGGGAGGGTTGATGAGCTGGTGCACGTCGGGGCTCCTAAAGTGTGACGACGACGGGCGCGGCGGGGCGCCAGCGCGCGGGAATGGGGGTATCGGCAGCTGCCGCGCGGAGCATGAGGCGCGGGCGGACCGCGTCGGTGCGAGACACCGGGGGCTTGCGGCGCCCCGCGCGGAACGGGAGTGGCCACGCGACGCCGTCCCCGCGGTAGTCCTGTTCGGCGGCGGCGTGCAGGGTCCACTGCGGGTCGTAGAGGTGGGTGCGACCGAGTGCGCACAGGTCGGCTCGACCTGCCAGCAGCAGGGAGTTGACATCGTCGTACGACGAGATCGCACCGACGGCGATGACCGGGACCCCGCGGGCTGCCGCGACCCGATTGCGGATGGCGTCAGCAAAAGGCGCCTGGTAGCTGCGCCCGAACTGCGGAGTTTCATGGCCCACGACCTGGCCGCTGGACACGTCGATGGCCGCAGCTCCGTGGTCGATGAACGCCGTCGCGATCGCCACGGCGTCATCCACATCATTGCCGCCCTCGGCCCAATCAACCGCCGAGAGCCGGACGGTGAGCGGCTTTCGCGCAGGCCACACCGCTCGCACCGCGTCAAAGACCTCGAGCGGGAAACGCAGACGGTTCTCGAGCGACCCGCCGTAGCCGTCGGTGCGCGCATTGCTCAGCGGGGACAGGAACGACGACAGAAGATAACCGTGGGCGGCGTGGATCTCGAGCAGATCGAAGCCCGCGGCATCCGCCCGCTGAGCGGCGGTGGTGAACTCCGCGATGACCGCATCCATGCCGGCACGGTCGAGTGGGCGCGGGAGAATGCTGCCCTCCTTGTACGGTAGGGCCGACGGCCCGATCGGCTCCCACGCTCCGTCTTCGAGAGGATCGTCGATCCCCTCCCACATCAGTCGCGTGGAACCCTTGCGGCCCGAGTGACCCAGCTGCGCGCCGATCTTCGCATCCGACTGGTCGTGCACGAAGTCCACGACCCGCCGCCAGGCTACGGTCTGCTCATCCGTGTAGAGACCCGTGCACCCCGGTGTGATGCGACCCTCGGGCGATGTGCCGATCATCTCGGTCATGACCAGGCCTGCACCTCCGAGTGCCTTCGAGCCCAGATGCACGAGATGGAACTCGTTGGCGAGGCCATCCGTCGCGCTGTACATGTCCATCGGCGAGACGACGATGCGGTTGGCAAGCTCGAGCTCACCGATGCGGATCGGCTGGAACATGGCAGGCGCGACGCGTCCGCCGTCGACGCCGGCGGCGAAGTGGCGGTCCATGGCTGTCGCGAACGCGGGGTCGCGCAGCTCCAGGTTGTCGCGCGTGATGCGCCGGCTGCGGGTCATGAGGTTGAAGGAGAACTGCAGCGAATCCTGGTCGACGTACTGTCCAATATTCTCGAACCACTCGAGGCTCGCCTGCGCAGCGCGCTGCAGCGACAGCACGACAGGTCGGCGCTGCGCATCGTATGCTTCCAGCGCCGTGTCGACGGAGTCGTTCTCGCTCATGGCGGCTGCCAGGGCGAGGGCGTCTTCGAGGGCGAGCTTCGTCCCCGACCCGATCGAGAAGTGCGCCGTGTGCGCGGCATCCCCCACCAGGACGACATTGCCGCGATGCCAGCGCTCGTTGCGGACGGTCGTGAACGTGAGCCAACGGGAGTTGTTGGCCAGCAGCCGGGACCCGTCGAGCTCGTCGGCGAACAGCTCGGCGATACGGGCGATCGAGCGCTCGTCGCTCCTGCCGGGCGGCAGTGCGGGATCGTCCCAGGCGGCGAAGCCGGCGCGCTCCCACACGTCGGGATGCATCTCGACAATGAAGGTGCTCTCGGTCGACGAATACGGGTAGCCGTGCACCTGCATCCGCCCGAACGGCGTGTCCCTGACGATGAAGGTGAATGCCTCGAATGGGCGGTCCAGTGCGAGCCAGATGTACTTCGACTTCCGCGGATCCAGTGAAGCGCCGAAGCCCTCGGGCCAGCGTTGGCGGGTGCGGGAGTTGAGGCCGTCGGAGGCGACCACGAGGTCGTACTCACGCTGGAGTTCCTCGACGTCGGGCGCGGTCGTGGCAAAGTGCATCGTGACGCCGAGCGCCGCGCACCTCGCCTGCAACAGCTGCAGCAGTCGCTTGCGGCTGAGCGCCGAGAAGCCCTGGCCCCCGACGCGATGCGTGTCGCCGCCGACGTGGACGTCGATCTCGCTCCATCGCGCCATCTCGGCGGCCATTCCCGAGAACATGTCAGGGTCGGCGGCGCGGATGCCGTCGATCGTCTCGTCGCTGAACACGACGCCGAACCCGAACGTGTCGTCCGCGGCGTTGCGTTCCCACACCGTGATCTCGTGGGCGGGGTCGAGCTGCTTCATGAGGGCGGAGAAGTACAGGCCTCCCGGGCCTCCGCCAATGACGGCGATGCGCACGTCGTGCTCCTTCGTGTCGTCAGGATGCGGCGGAGAGCCGCCGGATCATCCCCTGTTGGGCGACCGAGGCGACATGAACCCCGTCCGCGGTGAAGAACTCGCCCTCCACGAGGGCGCGTCCGTTGCTGTGCGAGACCAGGCGGAGCTCGCACAGCAGCCAGTCATCCAGACGCGCGTCCTCGTGCAGCCACAGCGAGTGGTCAAGGCTCGCCGTGGCAAGGCCAGGATCGGTCCATGCCCATCCCTGAGCCCGCAGCGCGGGTTCGAGCATCGCGTAGTCGCAGACGTAGACGAGCGCGAGCCTGTGCAGCGCCGGGTCCTCCCCCAGACCGTCCAGGGCGCGCAGCCACAGCCGCACCTCGGCCGGCCCGGGCGCGGCCCCGTCACTCACGTAGCTGTCGGGGCCGACGTGGCGCAGCTCGAAACTGCGCCCGTCCGCCCAGTAGTCGACGACCTCGGCGGGAGCTCCCTGGGCCCGGGTTCGCGCGTCGGCAAGCTCGGTGGGGGCGGGGGCGGGTTGGGGCGTCGCGGCGACGCGCGGGGAGTCCTCCCCGACATGGAACGATGCCAACGCGCTGAGCACGACCCGGCCGTCCTCGGTCGCGGTGACTCGCCGGGACGAGTACGAGCGTCCGTTACGGAGCGTCTCCACGTCGTAGCGCAGTACGGCTCCCACGGTCGCGGGCGCGACGAACAGGGAATGGATGGCATGCAGCGCACGGTCGTCGGCGACGGTGCGCGTCGCGGCGGCGGCGGCCTGCGCGAGCAGATCGCCACCGTATGACTTGGGCCAGGGCACGGGTTGGGTGCGCGCCGTGAATCCCGTACCGTCCTCGCTCAGCGCGACGGCGGCGAGGAACCCGGACGCCTCACTCACGCGCGCCGAAACCCGTCGAGCGTGTCGTCAGGCACATCCGGAAGATTGACGACGATGTTGTCCGGTGTCCGGGCGGTGAGCCACACAAGCTCCTCGGTGGTGCTCATGTTCGCCTCGACGTGCGGCATGAACGGCGGCACGAATACGAAGTCTCCAGCTGTCATGTCGAGCCACTCGCGGTAGCCGTCGCCGAAGTAGATGCGCCCCGAACCGGCCAGCACGTAGCCTCCCGTCTCGGCCTCGCCGTGGTGGTGAGGCAGCGATCGGAATCCCGGCTCATTGCTGACTCGCCCGAACCAGATGCGGGTTGCGGGGGTGTGCTGCGGGCTGACTCCCGACGCGCGGTGTGCGCCGCCAGAGTTGGCGGTTCCCTCGTAGAGGTGACCAGCCCTGGTCACGACGGGGACGGTCTTGTCGGTCATGCGGGTTCCTTTCTTTGCACAGCGTCAGACGCCAACGTCGACGAGGTGCTCGAACACGATGCCCAAGTCGGTCATCGCAACGGCCAAGGGAGCGAGCGCGGCGAGTGCGCCAGCCCGTGTCGAGGGCGCGAGGTCGTCGCGGCGGACGAATGCGCACAGACTCGCATAGAGGTCGGCGAGCTCACGCTCGGCATCCGTGAGCTCAGCGCCCAGCAGATCGGTGGTCATGGCTCCTCCGGGGTCAGACGGGTCTCAGGTCGTGAAGTCGGCGCGCCTTGAGCTCGAACCGTGGGAGCTCTCCGGCGGCGCGTCGGCGGATGAGGAAGCGCAGTCCCTCGTGAGCATCGGCCAGTTCGGTGCGCAGACCGCGTTCGAGGTCGTTCCAGCCGGCGTCACCGAAGGTGTCAATGGTCTCCACATGGAGCGTGATCTCGTCGCGGATGCCTTCGCGGGTGATCTCCACCTGGAACTCGTCGACCTCGGGAAACTGACGAACGATGCCTTCGATGGCGCGCGGGTACACGTTCGTTCCGCGCACGAGCTTCATGTCGTCAACGCGGCCGATGATGCCACCTTCGTAGAGGTCCCACGTGCGCCCGTTCGTGGCGGCGGTATGCGGCAGTTTCACGACGAGGTCTTTGGTGCGGTAGCGCAGGAGCGGGATCATGCTGCGTCCGAACGAAGTCGTCACGCGCTCACCCGCTTCGCCGTAGGGCATCTCTGCTCCGGTGTCGGGATCGACCACCTGTTCAATGAAGTGGTCCTCGATGATGTGGCACCCACCTGGTTGGTCCGCAGGCTCGAACATGAAGATCGTCGAGATCTCCGTCATCCCGGCAGTGTCGAACACCTTCGCCCCCCACTGCTCCTCGATGAGGTCACGGGTGGCTGCCGGCGTCGGCTCGCCCGAGAGGATCACGATCCGCACGGGCGACGAGCGCAGATCGAGTCCGAGGATCTCAGCCTCCTGGGCCATGCGCAGGGCGTACGTCGGAGTGGAGGCCACCACCGTGGCGCCAAAGTCGACGATCTGCTTGACCCGCGCCGCGGTGGTCTGCGCGCCGCCGGGGATCGCGAGGGCACCGATCTTCTCGAGGCCGTTGTGCAGCCCCCAGAATCCGATGAAGGATCCGTAGCCGAAGGCTACATATCCGATGTCATGCGACCGCACGCCCGCTCCCCACAGCGCGTAGCACCACATCTCGGCGGCCCAGGACCAGTCCTTCCGCGAGTCCAGAGCGCGCAAGGGCTGCTTGCCGCTCGTCCCGCTCGTGGTGTGAAGCCGGATCGCTACGTCATCACCGGCGACGGGGAGCTCGCCATAGGGAGGGTGATCGGCCTGGCTCTGCATCCACTCTTCGCGGGTCAGGAACGGGATGCGCTGAACGTCGTCCCAGGTGCGGAGCTGGTCGGGCGAGAAGCCGGCGGCCGCGAAGGTGCGGCGGTAGAAGGGGCTGCGCGCGAAAGCCCAGTCCGCCACGCGGCGAAGCTTCGCCAGCTGGAGGGAACGCAGGTCCCCGCGCGACAGCGTCTCGGTCTTCGGGTTCCAGTACGGGAACGTGTCCATGTCACCTCGACTCGGCAGGGGTGGGTAATGATGCCTTCGCAGCATATCGCGCTTGTGACGCCCGTCATCTTTCTGGCATGTAACGATCACGTTTCACTGACCCGGACATGCCACAGGGCCCCCGCATCGAGCCGTCTGGCTCGGTACGGGGGCCCTGTGCGGACACCGTCGGGTTGATCGTCAGTGCAGCACAGCCGCCAAGAACGCCCTGGTCCGGTCGCTTGTTGGAGAATCGAGGACCTGCGACGGCGGCCCCTGCTCCACGATGCGACCGCCATCCATAAAGACGATCCGGTCGGCGACTTCCCGCGCGAAACCCATCTCGTGAGTGACAACGACCATCGTGATACCGCCCGTCAAAGCGAGGTCCTTCATCACCGCGAGCACTTCTCCGACCAGCTCAGGGTCGAGGGCGCTCGTGGGTTCGTCGAACAGCATCACTTTCGGCCGCATCGCCATTGCTCGCGCAATCGCCACGCGCTGCTGCTGTCCACCCGAGAGCTGCGACGGGTAATGCTCTTCCTTGCCGGATAGCCCGACGCGGCCGAGCAGCTCACGCGCGTACTCCCGCGCTTCGGTCCGACTCTCCTTCTTCACCTTTATCGGCCCCAGCGCCACATTCTCGATCGCGGTCATGTGCGGGAACAGGTTGAAGTGCTGAAACACCATCCCGACGCGCGTGCGCTGCTCTGCAGCATCCCGCTCATGCAACTCATGCAGGCGCCCTCGCTGCAGGCGGTATCCCATGAGATCGCCGAGCACTTCAACCGAACCCGTGTTGATCTCTTCGAGGTGATTGATGCACCGCAGCAGCGTGCTCTTGCCTGAGCCCGAGGGCCCGATCAGGCACACCGTCTCCCCCGCGGCGACCTCGAGGTCGATGTTGTAGAGCACCTGGGTGTTGCCGTACCACTTGTCCATGTCGAAGACGCGGACCACGGGAGCGGTCGACGATGCTGTCATGGTCATCGCTCGGCCACCTTTCGCTCGAGGAAGAACTGCGCTACCGAGAAGACCGCGATCACGAGCAGATACCAGATGGTCGCGACGATAAGCATCTCTATCGTGCGGAAGTTGATTCCACTCAGGCCGAGCACGACCGTAAGCAGATCGCCTCCGGCGATCACCGAGACGATCGCCGAGGCCTTCAGCATGCCGATGAACTCGTTACCCAACGGGGGCACAATGATCCGCAACGCCTGCGGAAGGACGATGAACTGCAGCGTCATCCCCGAGCGCATACCCAGCGCCTTGGCCGCTTCACGCTGGCCGCGTCCCACTGCCAGCAGACCGCTGCGCACGATCTCCGCCATGTAGCCCGAGCCGGCGAGCGCCAGTCCAAGAACTGACGCGACGAACGGACTGACGACATCGGCGGTCGCGACATCCACGAAGTTCCCGCCAAGGAAGGGGTTCGGAATGACGATGCGCTTGAAGAACAATCCAAGGTTGCCAAGAAAGATCAGAAGGACGATGAGTGGAATGCCACGGAAAACGAACACCCATCCGGCAGCGAACCAGCGCATGACACGGCTCTCTGCCATGTACATCACACCGATCACGACGGCCAACACCAACGCCAGCACCATGCCGATAACCGTCATCACCAATGTGACGCCGAGACCGCGCAGGACGTTGGGGTTGAGCAGGTACTCGGCGACGACCGCCCAGTTGAAACTCGGGTTCGTCGCGAAGCTGTAGATGAGCCCCAGTAAGAGCAGGACGACGATCGTCGCGCCGATGCCCCGGCCATAGTGACGGACGGGAACGACGTTCAGTTTGACGGGACGCGACGTCGGCGGTGGGACCTCGGGCGGGCTCGTCACGGTTTTGTCAGACATGAGACCTCGATATCTGGAAGACATGAGGGTCGGGAGCAGCGCGGCTCCCGACCCTCAGAAATCACTCGGACTCGCCCGGAGCCAGCCCGGTGTAGGGGTTGATGACGACCTCATCGACCGTCACGGCAGCGGGGCCCACGCCCCACTCGTCCAGCACCGCTTGATAGCTGCCGTCTTCGATTGCGAGGCGCAGCGCGCCAGCGAGCGCTTCGCTGAGACCGGGGTTTGCCTTCGACACCGTGATGGTGATGTAGCTCGGGGCTTCCTCGTCTTCGGGGATCTCGACAGCTGCGAGCTCTCCGCCTGATCCATCCGCGTAGCTGACTTGGTTCGCCGTCGTGTCCAGCCAGGCATCGATTGTCCCTGCTCGAACCGCGCTGATGGCGGCGGTTGCACCTTGATACTCGGCAATCTCAATGACCGGCTCGCCCGCGGGAACGCAGAAGCTTTCGTTGACCGACTTGACCAAGTCGATGTGGACGGAACCAACTCCGGTACCGACCGTGAGTCCGCACATGTCCTTGAGTCCCGTTACATCCGCCACGGTCTCAGAGAGCGCGAGGATGGCATCCGTAGTCTTGTAGAACGGGATCTGGTCGTACTCGGCGGCTTCCCGCTCTGCGGTCCCGGTGACCTGCGCCCACAGCGCGTCGACCACGCCGGACAGAACACCCGGAAGCTGCGCGGGCCACTGCATGTTGGTCCACTCTGGCTCGAGCCCGATGATCGGAGCAACCAGCGCAGCGAGATCGGGGGCAACACCGACCGCGACATTCGTGTCGGCTGCGTCGACACTGATCATCGGTGGAGTCTCCCACAATCCACCCAGCGAGAGCACGCCTGACTCGGCGATCTGCTCGGGGACGAGGGCTGCGAGTTCTTCGTCGACGACTCCAGTGTCGGCGGTTGACGTGTCGACCGGTTCTGTTGTGCCGCTACAAGCGGACAGCAAAGCGGCGGTGGACAGAATCGCCAGCGAGGTCAGAGCGACCCGCGAGCGACGCGATTTCTGAAGATGGATTCCGGCCATGGGGGGTCCCGTCAGGTGAGGTGCAGCGTTGTTGGTGCGACGACATCGGGTGATTCGCCACTTCATTTCTAGGCGGCGTATGTAACCGACGCGTTTCCTCGCGTTTCCGCGAATGTATCATTTTGCTGCCCTCCGTCACAATTGCGTTATACAAATCGGTTTCGGATCTCGATCGCATGGCGCGTCATCCGCCGGAACAGCGCGTGCTGGTCCGTGCCGTCGGCGCTACCTGCGTCCGCGCTGACCACCTGCTTGAGTGCGGTGCGGTGTGCGTCCCGCTGACGTCGGGCGTTCGGAACTGGCACGGGACACACGATGAGCTGGGCTACCCGGAACACCATCGCCGCCACGCCGAGTTGCTCCTGCACGTCCTCACCGACCGAGAAGAAAGAGCATCCACGGCGACCTCGACCAAGGAGGCTTTCGACGGATGGACGAAGACCTTCACCGACCCGAGACTCAGGCGAGGGGATCGGTATCAGTGGTGAGCGTGGGGAATGTCCAGTCCCCGTCGAGGACCTCTTGCCGCGGACGGTACAGCCTCACGAGGTAGTTCCAGCCGTCGGTGATCGGAATCACGTTGGGGACATCGGCCGGGTAGTCACCGAATCGGACCGTGGTCGTGCCGTCGTCGTTACGGGTACCGGTGATGTTGTTGATCGTGTACGCGCCACGTTCGTTGGGTTCGAAGAACCCGTCGGCGTTGTAGACGGAAATCGACCAGAACCCATCGACCGGAACGTCTCCGACGGTCAACTCGTACTGCCCGACGGGCAGACGCGGGTCGACGCCGATGTAGCTCGCTTCGCTCGAGGGAAGCCCTCCCCAACCCGCGGCGGTGCCGATCAGGTGACGCACAGGGTCGATCTCTTCAGCACTGCCGAACATGCGATCAAACCCTGTCAGGTTGCGCGCCAGCGAGAGCAGCGCCGCGCGCGTTTCGTCGAGACTGGTCGTATCGTACGCGGGCGCTTCGAACGGGTTCGACGAGTCGGCTACCAGCGTGATCCCATCCTGGATGGTGGCCACGGCCGCCACGTCGTGCGGGTCCATCGGATCGACGAGGACGCGCACCGCGATCCCGACATGAGGTGTATCGAACTGCTCCTGCGTCAGGCGATACTCGCCAGCGTCGTGGAAGATCGCGTTGACGTAGTGGTTCTCGTTCACCACCATCGCTGACAGATACCGGTCACCGTGTGCGGGGATCGTTAATGTGGCCCCGGCGCTGATGTCGACGACGGCGAAGCTGTACAACGTGTCCCGATTGAGCCGGATCACGGTCTGCTTGTCGATCGCAGCGGGCTCCCGATTGTGCAGGAACCGGTTGACACCCCCCGCGTCCGACTGCAGGGCCCCCATCATCCGATGAGTCTCAGCGAGAGCAAAATTGTCAACGTTCACCAACGTGGTCATTGAAAGATCCTCCCACCTCAGGGTTCAATGGCGAAGTGGCGATCGCGCTCGCGACACGGGAGAAGACCTCCGAGCGGGGATCGATAACGTCATAGTGATCGGCTCCCGGCAGCACGATCAGCTCCGCGTCCGGAGCCTTGCGCCGGTAGGCGCGGGAGTATGCCACCGGCACCTCGTCGTCGCGATCGCCGTGAAGCAGCACGATCTCACACGGTGGTACCGCGCGTCGGAGCGGGTCAATCGCGGCCACCTGTGCCTCCGATGGCTCGCTCTCACCGAGCAGCGCCGCAACTGCCCCGTTCGACAGGCGCGCGTCGTGCGCGGCTGCGAGGTCCAGCACCCCGGCGAGGGAGACGACGCGCCGGGGTGGGCGGGGGATGTCAGCGGCTACGACCAATGCCAGATGACCGCCTGCCGAGTGTCCCGCGACGACGACGTCCGACTCTGCGGCGCCGAGCAGTCCCGGCACCCGCTGAAGGATCTCGGCGACATCGGCGAGAGTCCCGGGGATGCCGCCGCCTGGTTCTCCCACTCGGCGATACTCCGGAAGGGCCACCATGATGCCGTTCTGCGCCGCCAACGCTGCCGCCATCCCCCGCAGATACGTCCGGTCATAAGCGGCGCGCCAGAAACCTCCATGAAGGAGGATCGCAAGCCCCGCGGACGCGTGCGGCGGATCGAACACCTCGACGACCGCAGCGGGCCGGGGGTCATAGTGCAGCGTGCGGTCTGGGGCCGGGCCGGGCCGATCGAGCACGTGCACTCGGGTCAATCCTCCTGCATCGAACGGAAGCCGGACCGGTGGAAGACGAGCGGGTTCAGCTCGGGGTTGAGCCCCAGGCCATCAACCTGCAGCAGCACCATGTGGTGGTCACCCGCGGGGAACTCGGAGTAGATCGAGCACTCCAACCACACCGGAGAGCCCATCAGGAATAGCGCACCCGACTCTGCGACGTGGGTGTCGACACCGTCGAATCGATGAGCGCGGTCCTTGGACGCGATCTTGCGCGCGTACGGCTCGTGGTCGGATGCCATGACCGAGATCCCGATGCTCGCGGCGCGCCGGACGATCGGCCAGGTCTGCGATCCGTTCTGAACAGCAAAGGAGACCAGAGGTGGATCCAGCGACACTCCGACGGTGAACGACGAGGCGACGAGCGCCTCATTTGCTCCGTCCACCACGGCGCCGATGCAGGCCACACCCGAGGGGAACAGGGCAAACGTCTGGCGCAGCAGCTGCGGGTCGGGAAGCTCTCGCTTCAGCGTCACAGGTTGCTCCTCTCGGTGCGAGCGATCAGTTCTTCACCGATGGCGACGATAGCCCGTCGCACCTCGGTGAACGAGGTAGATAGCGGAGACATCCCCAGCCGGATGCCGGTGGGGGGTCGAAAGTCGGGAATCACGCCGCGCTCCCACAGACTTGAGATAAGCACCGGGAACTCCGGATGATCGACTGTGATGTGCCCCCCGCGCACGTCCGCTTCTCGGGGCGAGGACAACGTGACCCCAAGTGCGGCGAGGATCTGATCGTAGAGTTCGATCGCATAGTCGGTCAGGGCGATGGACTTCTCGCGGATCGCGTCGATACCGACCTGCTCGATGATCTCCAACGAGACCGACAGCGGCATCATCGCGAGTATCGGAGGCGTCCCGCTGATGAAGCGCCGAATGCCGTCAGCAGGCTGGTAGTCCGGCCCCATCAGGAAGGAGTCCTTGACTCCCATCCAGCCGGGGATCGGCTGCACAGCCGTCGGGATGTGCTCTGCGCGCACGTAGAGGAACGCCGGTGATCCTGGCCCACCGTTGAGGTACTTGTATGTGCATCCGGTGGCGAAGTCGACCCCCCAAGCGTCCAACTCGAGCGGGAGCACCCCGGCTGAGTGGCACAGATCCCACACGACGACGGCCCCTGCGGCATGCGTGGCCGCGGTTATCGCGGGGATGTCGGCGATGTAACCCGAGCGGTAGGCGATGTGGCTGAGCACGACGACGGCCGTGTCAGGTCCGAGCACGGCAGCGACATCGGCCACCGTGACGCCGGTCGCCGGGTCGGTGTCGATCCAATCGACCTGGGCGCCGGTCTCGGCGGCGATCCCTTGCACGACGTAGCGATCGGTCGGGAAGTTCGCCCGGTCGATGACGATGCGCGAGCGATCGGGTCTGGCTGCGAGCGCCGCACGGATGAGCTTGTACAGCGAGACGGTCGTCGAGTCGGCAACGATCGTCTGCCCGGGCGCTGCGCCCAGGACGAGGTGGCCGAGACGGTCACCGATCTCGAGCGGGGCCTCGAACCAGCCCTCGTCCCACCCGCGGATCAGACGCGTCCCCCAGCTCTCGGTGATGAACTGGGTCATCCGGTCGGCGACGGCGAGCGGCGGGCGCCCCAGCGAATTGCCGTCGAGGTAGACGATGCTCTCGTCGTCGGCGGCGACGAACGCGTCACGGTATGCGGCGAGCGGGTCGACGGCATCCAGCGTCGCCGCGTCGTGAAGGGCCACGGTCATGGCTGTCCAATCCTTGTTCGCACCTCGAACAGTTCGGGGAAGAAGGTCAGTTCCAGCGCCTTCTGCAAGAAACCGACCCCGCTCGAGCCGCCGGTGCCGCGTTTCATACCAATCGTGCGCTGCACCGTCCGAAGGTGCCGGAAGCGCCACAGCTGGAAGCTGTCTTCGAGGTCGACGAGTTCCTCACAGGCCTCGTACTCCTCCCAGTGCTCCTCCGCGTTCTCGTAGATCGCGGTGAGCACGTCGCACAGCTCGTCGTCGAAGATGTGAGCGACCGTCACGTCCCGGTCGAGCAGTCGCTGCGGGACGGCGTGGCCGTGGCGCGCGAGATAGCGCAGGAACTGGTCGTACAGACTCGGCGCCTCCAGCGCATCCGTCAGCATCGCAGCGTTCTCGGGCTCACCCTCGAACACCCGCAGCATCTTGGCGTTCTTGTTGCCCAACAGGAACTCGACAGCGCGATACTGCGCGGACTGAAAGCCCGACGAGTTGGCCAGGGTGCCGCGGAACTGCGCGTACTCGGTCGGTGTGAGCGTCGCCAGCACCGACCACTGCTCGATCATCGACCGCTGGATGTGCTTGATCCGCGCGATCTTCTTCAGTGCGTCGCCGAGGTCGTCGGCGGCGAGCGCGGCACACCCTGCCCACAGCTCGTGGAGCAACAGCTTCAGCCACAGCTCGGTGGTCTGGTGCTGGATGATGAAGAGCATCTCGTCGTGGTGCTCGGGACTGCTGAGCGGCTGCTGAGCAGAGAGCACCTGATCGAGCTGCAAGTAGGACCCGTAGGTGAGCTTCTCCTTGAGATCGGTCACGATCTCGGATTCGAGCTCGCGAGTGTTCGACTCGACGGTCATACCGCTTCCCCTCTCGTAGCGTGCGCAGCAGGTTCGCCAGCGTGCACGATCAGTCCTCGACGACGTCGACGACGTACTTCGTGAAGGCGGGCGGGGCCGCGGCGGCACCCTGGATGAAGGCCGTCCACTCGAGGACGTGCGGCTGCTGGATGTGCGCACGGTGCGACTCAGTCGGCTCCCAGACCTCGATCAGACGCAAGTAGCTCTCGTCCTCGACGTTCCAGGACAGGTTGTACTCGACGCAGCCGTCCTCGGCGCGGCAGGCTGCCGCGAACTCTGCGGCCTTTGCGGTCACCTCGTCCTTCCGAGCCGGGTCGACGAGGATTCCGCCGTAGACGTAGAGCATGGGTGTTCCTTTCGTGAGAGTCGCGGGGGTCGGATCAGAGCATGCGGCGCAGCTCGGGCAGGACGCGTTCGCCGAGCAGCTTCATGGCAGCGGGCCCGTCAGGCCCCATCGGAGGCCCAAAGGACAGGTGCCGCGCACCGGCAGAGATGAGGGCGCCGCACTGATCGATGACGTCCTCGATGCCGCCGACGATGCCAAGGCTCATCATGTCGTCGGAGACCGACGCGACCGCATCTTCCACCCGGCCCTCGGTCATGAGCCCCTGCGTACGCGCGAACTCCTCGGGATCGAGGCCGTTGGCCAGGAGCGCCTCGGTTGAGAGCGATCCGCTGTACTCGGCGATGTGGTGGGCCATGAGGCGCCGGGCCGCATCCCGATCGTCGTCAATCGACACCCAGACACAGGCGGCGACATCCAGGTCCTCGACCACCCGGCCCGCGCGGGCGGCACCGACCTCAAGCTGGCGCATGACGTTGAACACGTGTGTCGGGGGCAGGCACAGCGGCAGCGCGCCGTCGGCGTAGCGGCCGGTCATTTCGATCATCCTCGGACCGAGCGCACCGACATAGACCGGCGTCGGCCGGGGATCTTTGAGGAGCGCGTTCGGGGTCCACCCCTCACCCGCGCCGGGCACGCCTGCGGGCGAGCGACCGGCCACGAGTTCTTTGATCGCGATGACGGCCTCGCGCGTACGGATGACGGGCTTGTCGGGCGTGATGCCTGCCCACGAGAAGAACACCTCGGAGCCGGCGCCCAGGCCCAGAAGGAACCGGCCGCCAGACAGGTCCTGCAGCCCCGAGGCGTACTGCGCGATCTGGGCCGGGTGCACGGTGACAGGGTCCATGACGCCCGAGCCGAACCTGATGCGGCTGGTGCGCATCGCGATCGCGGCGAGCTGGACGAGACCCGGTGCGCCGAAGACGTCGTTGCCTGTCCACACCTGGTCAAACCCGAGCTCTTCGGCGAAGACGGCGCGATCGGCCATCTCCCGCACGCCGACGGAGGCTCCTATGCGCACACTAAAGGTGGCATCACGGCTCACGGGGTCACCTCTGGCGCGTGGGAGAGCGTCATCCGCAGTGCCTCAGGCGGGTCGGGGCATTGAACGACCGGCTTGGAATCGAACCACCCGTCCACGTCGTCCTTACCCAGGGGCCCATTGATCAGCGGCAAGACGGATGCAATCGCGAAGTAGCAGAAGTGCTGCCCGTCCGGCATGCTGAAACCTTCAGGGCCGACCTCGAACCAGTCGCCGACTGCCATCCCGCAGGCCGAGTAGTTCATCGAAGTGACGGTGCATCTGATTCTGCGAGCACTCACTCGGTTACCTCCGTTCCCGGCTCAGTGGATTCTTGCTCGTCAGCATCGAGGCCCTCGACGCGCATGACGAGGTTCTCTCGTGCGTCGGCGCCACAGATCCAGGGCTTCCGGATGAGCCAGCTATCGGCCGGCAACGGAGACTGGCGCATCACGACGATAGGGAGAACAACCGCAAGCGCCTCGGGGCAGAAGGTCCCTCCCGGGGGCAGAGTCAGGGCGGTGCCATTGACCTCGAAGCTGTCTCCGACGCGGCCGGAGCCGCGCATCTCGTCGATCTTCTCGACGACGACTCGCACCCGTTCACTGCCAGGGAGCATGGGGGTGGTCACTTCGCGTCCGCAGCCCAGCCGGCTTCATCGGCGACGGTGCGCCCCTGCTCGGGGTGCATCATCGCCGCGGTCGCCAGCGCACCGAGGTGCATGCGGCGAGTGCCCGCGTGGGCAAGCGCACCCAGTCCGTCACGCACGACGCGCTGGATCTCGTTCCGGTCCAGGATGTAGCTGGCTGCGGCCAGTTCGGTGCAGAGGTTCAGGACACGACGCAGTGCGCCGCCTGCGACGGCGTTGGCAGCCGTCATTCGTGCACGCTGCACGTCCGTCAGCTTCGCCCCCGGGGCGAAGAGGACCTGGTCGGTCAGCCGACACACCTCGCGCACGCCGGCATAGGCGAAGTCGACCTCACCCATCGCTTCGCCGAGAGCCTGACGTGTTGCGGCGTCAACCTTCGACGGAGCGCTCTGCATGCGGTACCCGATGTACTCAGCAGCGAGGTCGACCGCGTGGCGGGCAACCCCCAGCGCAACGCCCGTCAATGCAACGTGGGAGACGCCGACGCTCTTGTCCAGCGGGTCCCCGTCGGCGGTGTCCGCAGCCTCACGGTCGAAGCTGTATCGCTCGGGCACGAACGCGCCCGGTGCCGGGATCGAGTACGACGTGCTGCCGGAGCCCCGCACGCCCAGGACCTGCCAGTCGTGCTTCACGTCGATCGCTTCACGAGGCAGCCAGAACCCCAGGTGCACTTGCTTGCCGTCCGCACCCAGGACCGGTTCGCCATCCGCGAACACCTCGGCGCCGCCGATGATGTGCTCTGCCGTGTAACTCCCGCTCCCCCAGCCCCAGTCGCCGCTGACGAGATAGCCGCCCTCGACACGGTCGGCGCGGCCGCGCGGGTGGAAAGCGCCGCTCGTGGGCATGTCGCGGCTCGGATAGAGCTCCGCGTAGGCCTTGTCGCTCAAGCGACCGGCGTAGTAGCCCGTGGCGTTGAGCACGCCGACGTTCCAGCCGATGCCGCCGTCGACCGCTGACACCAGCGCGGTGACCTCGACCTGCTGGACGAGCGACATCTCGACACCGCCCCGGCTGCGCGGAAATGCCATCTGGAATGCCCCGGCCGCGCGCAACGCGCGCGCCGCGCGCGGCGACAGCCGGGCGAGGCGCTCGGACTCGTCGGCTTCTTCGGCCAGCAGCGGGAGGATCGCGTGGATGTTCGCGATGATCGCCTCTGCGCTGTCGGGGGTCTTCAGCCCAGCGATGACCGGGTCGGTCTCGACGGGAGCGTCGATGATGGTCATGGGATTCCTTCCGATATCAGGCGGTGATCGGCTCGCCGCCGGTGACCCACACGGTCTGACCGGTCAGCTGAGGAGAGACGGTGAGCATCCCCACGACCGCGGCGACGTCGGGTGCGGTCGGGAACGCGCCGAGCGCGGTGCGCGAAAGGAGGAGCTCGGACAGCTCCTCCTGAACGGGATCAAGGTGGTCGGCCGGATCGAGCACGCGGCCCGGTGCGACGATGTTCGCCGTGATGCCCGCACGCCCCTCCTCGAGAGCGACGTAGCGGGTGAGTGTCGTCGCGGCGGACTTGGCGGCGCCGTAGGCACCGAAGCCCGGATGGGGGCGCGACATGAGCGCGCCCGAGACATAGACGATGCGACCCCACCCAGCGGCCTGCATCCCAGGCAGCGCGCGTCGCACGGTCGCGGCGTACCCCTGCACGGCGGCGAGGTGCACTTCGAGGAATGCCCGACCCTGGTCGGCGACGCGGCGCGGTTCGGACGCGATGTGGGCGGTGTCCACGAGGACGCCGACCGTGCCATGGGCAGTCTCGATCGTCGCGAACGCTTCCTCGATCGACGCGTCGTCGGCGGTATCGATCCGCACCGCGGTGCCGTCAATTTCGGACGCGAGTCGGTCCGCCGCCTCACGAGACGTGCGGTAGCCGACGATGACGCGCCCGCCCCGCGCACGTAGGTCGCGGCAGATGGCTGACCCGAGCCGCCCGGCGCCGCCGACGACCAGAACAGTGCGTCCGTCGAGCCGTGCGGCAGCCGTGGTCATCTCGCGTCCTCTCTGCAGTGCGGCCAGGGTCCCGGCCACTCATCTTTCCTACCGGGCGGATGTCACAGAGACGTGACAAGCGGTTACCGCCTTGTTTCGTAATCGTGACTTCCGTCAAGTTTACGTCATATTCAGAGATCGTAGAGTGCGACTCCTCCATCGGAGAACACGCGCGCCAGCGTGGCGCCCTCGGACCCCTCGAACAGTCGCGGGTCGACTACCGCGGCCTGATACTCGTGGCCGTAGCGACGCACGAAATCCTCGACGTCCTCGGCACGCACCTGGTCCTCGCCGATGCGCGGATGAAGGCGGGCGTGCCGGCGCGAGGGCTCCCGTCCCCCCGCGGCGACGGCGCGGTCGACCGACTCGATGACGGCGGCATCCGCCTGCACCGTCAGGATTCCTTGCCGGTGACCGCTGGGGGCATAGGTCTGCGCGAGCCACCGGTCGAGTGTCGTGGACGTCATATCGATCACCTCGTTGTCGGGATGTGCCGAAAGGGCAGGAGTCGCCGTCGCGACGGGGGTGCGCGGCCAGGTGCCGGTCTCGCACCATGCGAGGGCGTCGGGCCAGGGACCGTAACCGGAGGCCGTGTTCAGGTGGGCACCCTCGGCAAGGCGCACCCATTCGGCTCCCGTCTGCGCGACGAGCGACGCGGCCCCGCCCGGAAGGTACGGATCGTCATCGGCAGACACGAGGAGCGGCACCGGATGCCGACGGCGCAGTGCCTCGGCCGTGCCCTTTCCCGGGCGGTACTCCGACACGTCTCCGCCATGGGCCCCGGCCGCAGGCGGCGCGACGAGCAGCACGCGCGAGATCGGGGGTATGTCGAGTCCGGGGTCTTCGCACATCCGCAGCCACAGCAGCACACTCAGGCCGTGTGCCACGACGATGGGCTGCTCGGCGAGGCGAAGGGCGCGCACGACCACCCGCGACCAGGCATCGTAGCGCGGGCTCTCGGGGTCAGGGAGCGTGAGATAGTCGACCCGCCAGCCCTGCTCGGTCAGCCGTTCCGCGAGCCAACCCTGCCAGTGCACCGGAGCCCGGCGGTGCTGCCAGCCGTCGAGCAGCACGACCTCGCTCACGCCGAGATCACCTCGACCGAGGCCGCTCGGCTGGGGTTATCGACGCGGCGGCCGGTCACCTCGGACACATAGTCCGTCGCGGGACCACTGAACCGTCGCCGCAGAAGCCGCAGAAGGGCCGTGGATGCCGGGCCGGGCCAGTCACGCGGCAGCAGCGCGGGCGGAAGGCCGGGGTCGACGTAGGGGATGATGCGCCACGAGTCCACGCCGCGGATGTACGTCGCGAAGGCCTCACGGCTCGAGCCGGGTTCGATCGCGGCGATCGCCGCGTGGTCGCGCAGGAACTCGTCGTGGTGGGAGCGGATCTCGGATAGATCCCACCACTGTGCAACGGCATCAGCGAGTTCGCCAGCCACCCGGGGATGATCGGCAACGAACACTGTTGCCCGATCGCGAACCGACAGGTCCTTGAGGATCTCCTCGACCTCGTCGAGGAGATAGGCCGGGGCGATCCACAGCGCCGGCGACACTGTGCCGCAGCCGATCCACTGAAGGCGACGGCGCAGCTGGTGCCGAAGGCCCCTGCTCTCTTCCGGAATCGAGAAGGACACAAGGCACCAGCGGCTGGCCCCGTCCATGTTGCGCGGGTGGTAGATGCGACGATCGCCCCGCTCGAGCATGGGTACAGCCTCGGGCGCCAGGCGGTATCCCGCGGTGCGTCCGCGCGACTCTGGCACGAGCAGCCGCTTCTTCTTTACACGGGCCAGCGCGGTACGAGCCCGAGGTCCCGGGACACCCAGCGCGTCCAGCAACTGCAAGAGATCGGCCACGGAGATCCAGCCGTCAAGCTCGCGCAGGTAGATTCCGACGACGGTCCGAAGCAGAGAGGTCGTACTCCCGGGGCGGGAGTCGATGTCGTCAAGGCTATCCGCCGGCTCGTTCACCCCGCCCATCAGTTCGACCATACGATGACTGTATCGCTATTCCGACGACCGTTACGTTTCCGATTGGTTACCGTTGGGTTGGTGGGAATCGGGCGGTGCGACGTCAACGAGCGCTAACGCCCTCGCGCTTGCTCGCACCGGCCCTGACGACGAGAGGATCTTCGACATGACTGTACCCCTGCGCATCGGCTATAAGGCATCCGCCGAGCAATTCGACCCCGGCCACCTCGCCGATCTCGCAGTGCTCGCCGAGGAGGTCGGCTTCGACTCCGTCTTCATCTCGGACCACTTCCAGCCGTGGATGCACGAGGGCGGACATGCCCCCGCTGCCTTGCCGTGGCTCGGCGCCGTCGGCGCACGAACATCGCGCGTGCTGCTGGGCACCTCGGTGCTGACCCCCACCTTCCGGTACCATCCGGGGGTCATCGCGCAGGCTTTCGGCACCCTGGGAGTTCTCTACCCCGGACGCATCATCCTCGGCGTCGGTACGGGTGAAGCACTCAACGAGGTGACCCTCGGCCTCGACTGGCCCGACGCCCCCGAGCGCTTCCAGCGCATGAAGGAGTCGATCGCGCTTATGCGAGCCCTCTGGCAGGACGACCGCGTGACCTTCGAGGGCACGTACTATTCCGTCAAGGACGCGACGGTGTACGACCGCCCCGACGTGCCCGTCCCCGTTTACATCGGTGCATCCGGACCCGCCGCGACCCGGCTGGCCGGCCGCGTGGCCGACGGCTACATCACGACCAGCGGAAAGAAGCCCGAGCTCTACACCGAGACCCTGCTGCCTGCACTTCACGAGGGCCTCGAGAAGGCCGGTCGCGCTCCCGACGCGATCGACACCCTCATGGAGGTCAAGGTGTCGCTGGCCGATACCGTCGCCGAGGCTCAGGAAAAGACCCGGTTCTGGGCTCCGCTGGCCCTCTCGCCCGAAGAGAAGATGGGCATCCACGACCCCGTCGAGATGCAGCGGCGCGCCGCCGCCCTGCCGACCGAACGGGCGGCGGCCCGCTTCATCGTCAGCACGGATCCCGCCGAGCACGTGGAACGCATCGCCGAGTATGTGCACCTCGGCTTTCGTCACCTGGTGTTCCATGACCCGGGCGCGGACCAAGAGTCGTTCCTTCGCCTGTACGGCGCGGAGATCCTTCCTCGGCTACGGCACAGGTTCGCGCCCAGCGCTTCCGCGTAGCGCGCGCTAGGCGCGCACCGCGCCAGCCGACCGACTTCGCGCGGCTTGACACCGCCCGCAGAGCGATCAGGGCCCGTCGGTGATCTCGAGCGCCGCGACGAGATCGCCGGGGCTCGCCTGCAACGGATGCGGTCCTGCCAGGTCGAAGAAGACTGTCGTGATCTCGTCGAGGTGTGCCTGGAGAAAGGTCTTGAGGCTTGCCGGCGGCATCAGCGCAACCGCCGGCGGGAGGGTCGCCGGCTTGTTTGCCGCGTCGCTGAAGAGAAGGAGAGCGACCTGGCCCGTGTTCGTGTCGCGAAAGGTCCACACTTCGCCGACGTCGAGGGGATTGTCGCGCTGGCCCGGCTTCATGAGCGGCACTACTGTCGGGCCGTGACGCAGAGCAAAAGCGACAGCTGCCATGTCCTGTGTCTGGAGCGCATCAGCCAATTGTGTGTTGCGGAACTCCAGCGGCTTCGCGCCCTTCTTCCCAGCCATCCTTCCAGGGTAGATGAGCAGCCGATGCCTCCCAGAATCGGGTCGGTTCAGTAGAGGAAGAACTGCTTGGTCTGGTCCGAGGCGACGCCGCCGATCTCCACAGCGAGGTGGTACGACGCACCACCAGCGCCTGCCGCCGGGCGCGACTGGGAATCGCACGTACTGACGGATGAGCGGGTGCGGTCCCATGTCAGCGGGGTCGAGCTCTCAACGGTCTGACCGGCCTCGAGGGTGACGATCATGTCACTCGGTTCGGTCTGGCAATCGGTCGAGCGCCACCATGTGTCGCTACCACTGGTGATCGCGAACGATTGCGTCGTGGTTCCGACGTTGATCGTGCACGAGGCATCCGATGTGTTCGTGAGCCGGATCGACAGCTGGGGGTTCTGACCCGATGCGTACTCGTCCTGGTCGGTAAGGGCCTCGACCGCCACATCTCCGCGCGTGCACGTCGGGGGCGCGGTCTCCAGGGGGCCGGGGTCCGCGGTCGCCGCAGCGTCGGGTGCCGACGAGTCAGTCGGGGCGGGCGTTGTCGGGCTCGGGCTCGGGCTGGAGGATGACGTACGGGTCGGCTTGGGGTCGGCATCCGGTTGCGCGGCACTCGACCACGGTTGGGCGACAAACAGCCACACAACAACGGCGATGATCGCAATGAGTGCGAGGAGCACGACGAGCCGGCGGCGCCGGTAAACGCCCGGCGAGGGGCGACGGCGCGGCGGCTGGGTGCTCATGCCTCCAGGGTAGGCGTCGTGCCGTTCGGCCCCTGATCGGCGCGCCCGTGGTCATTCGAGGAGCCGATGGACTCATCGAGCACGGGCGCGACCAGCTCCGCGACGCTCACGCCACGGCGGCGGGCCGTCTTGAGAAGGTGGTTCGCGATATCGGCGGGAAAGTCTTGCGGCACGCTTATGGCCGGGCTATCCCGCAGCAGCAACGCGAGCACGGGAACGACCACGACGCCCAGCGCACTCAGAATGCCGAGCGTCCCGAGCGCTCGCGGATAGATCTCGGCATCCGCAATCGCCTCCCACCACACCCCAGCGACCGCGAGCGCCGTCGTAACGCTCAGGGCGACCAGTGTGGCCGCGAGTCCGATGCGGATGATGGGACGATGCCGCTGCGACAGCAGGAGCATGAGTGCGGCAAGCGCCCAGGCCGCGGAGATGATCAGCCCGCTCACGAGGAGCCGACTGAGAATCCGCCAGAAGTCATCCGAGCCCTGCTCGGCCCACACGCTGATCAGGGCGACGACGGCAGAAGCAGCGTTCACGCCAGCGCCGGCAACGCCGAACGAATGCGCGGGGCGAGCCCACAGGGCCAGACACGATAGGGCGCCGACGCTAAACCCCCCGACGATCAGCGTCGTCACCAGAACGCGGCTCATCAGATCGCCCTCAGGCCCGATCAGCAGCACGGCGATCCCGGCTCCGGCGGCGACGACGAACGAGACGACGATCACCGCAACCAAAGCCGTGAGGATGTCCCGGCGCGTTGCGTGTTTTGGATGAGGTTGCGAGGAATGCGCCATGACGGGAGAGTCCCACGCGCCTGCTCGGCCCGCAAGGGCCCAGGAGCCTTACCCGAAGGTCTTCAGCATCCGGGTGTTGCCGAGGGTGTTGGGCTTCACATGGGCGAGGTCCAGGAACTCGGCGACGCCCTCGTCAGGGGAACGGATGAGCTGCGAGTAGACATCCGGGTCGACGACCTGCTCGCCGATCACCTCGAAACCGCGGGCCGAAAAGAACTCGACTTCGAAGGTCAGACAGAACAGCCGCCGCAGCCCCAGGGCGCGAGCGTTCTCTTCCAATCGATCGACGATGGCGCGGCCGACACCGTGATGCAGCCACTCATCGGCAACGATCAGAGTGCGGATCTCGCCGAGGTCGTCCCACATCACGTGCAGCGCGCCGCATCCGATGAGTCGACCGTCGGCATCCTCCGCAACGGTGAACTGCTGCACCGACTCGAACAGCACCACGAGGTCCTTGCCCAGGAGCACTCGCCGCTGCACCCAGGGTTCGAGGAGGGCCTGGATTGCGCGAACGTCCGCCGTTCGTGCCGGGCGGACGCTGAATTCGGTCATCCTCCCAGCCTAGAGCGCGAACTCTCCGAGGACTCTGCCAGGCGCACCCCCTTCCCGGATCCACTGGCGCGGCGGATGATCGAGGTAGCACCACCGATCGCGCGGTGATGTCAAGCCCCCACCGTTTTGCGCGGTGCGGGTGGACCCTTCAGGAGCAGTTCCCTTCTACGGGAGGAGCCACCATGGTCCCCACGACATCCACCCCCACGCCCGCTGCCGCACCTCGAGACCCCGCACCGACGGCAGAATCGGTCGTCCTCATCGGTCCCACCACGTACGAAGTGCACCGGGCTGATCGGGTCGTGGGCTACATCGACATCGTCGGCGGGGTCTATGTCGCCCTCGCCGGCGCCCGCTACGACCACGCGGTCGAGGTGCGGCAGTCGATCATCCTCGACACAGCCGTAGCCGCGCTCGCCCTGCCCTCCGCGGCGGCTTGAGCAAACGACGAAGGGGACGGATGCCGAAGCATCCGTCCCCTCTCAGACTGTGCGGGATCAGTCCGAGGTGATCGCCAGGTCAGGCGTGATCGAGATGTCGCCACCGGAGATCACACCGACTGCCACCTTCTCGCCGCGCGGACCGTGCTCGAACAGGAACTGACCGTTCTCGGCATCCACCTTGACGTGGTCGCCGGGGTTGAGTTCGCCGTGCAGGATCTTCTCGGAGAGCTGGTCCTCGATCTCGTGCTGCATCGCGCGACGCAGCGGGCGAGCACCGAGGGCCGGGTCGAACCCGACCTCGATGAGGCGGTCCTTCGCGGCCAGCGACAGCTCGATGGTCATGTCGCGATCCAGCAGGCGCTCGCCGAGGCGCTTCGTGAACAGGTCCACGATCTGGCGCAGTTCGTCCTTGTCGAGCTGGGGGAACACGATGATGTCGTCAACGCGATTCAAGAACTCGGGCTTGAAGTGGCGCTTGAGCTCCTCGTTCACCTTGCCCTTCATCCGCTCGTACGACGTCGCGGTGTCACCCTCGACCTGGAACCCGACCGGGCCGCCGGCGATCGCCTGCGAACCGAGGTTCGTGGTCATGATGATGACGGTGTTCTTGAAGTCGACGACGCGTCCCTGACCGTCGGTCAACCGACCCTCTTCGAGGATCTGCAGGAGCGAGTTGAAGATGTCGGGGTGGGCCTTCTCGATCTCGTCGAACAGCACGACCGAGAACGGCTTGCGACGCACCTTCTCGGTGAGCTGGCCGCCCTCTTCGAAGCCGACAAAGCCAGGAGGGGCACCGAACAGCCGAGAGACGGTGTGCTTCTCACCGAACTCGCTCATGTCGAGCGAGATCAGCGCGCCCTCGTCGTCGAACAAGAACTCGGCGAGCGCCTTGGCAAGCTCGGTCTTTCCGACGCCGGTCGGGCCGGCGAAGATGAACGAGCCCGAGGGGCGCTTCGGGTCCTTCAGCCCCGCGCGCTGACGACGGATCGTCTTCGACAGAGCCGCGATCGCCTCTTCCTGACCGATGACGCGCTGGTGCAGCGCCTTCTCCATGAAGACGAGGCGGCTGGACTCCTCCTCGGTGAGCTTGAAGACCGGGATGCCGGTGGCCTGCGCGAGCACCTCGGCGATCAGACCCTCGTCGACGACGGCGGGCGAAGAGACCTCACCCGAACGCCACTGCTTCTCGAGGCGCAGACGCTCGGCGAGCAGGCTCTTCTCCTCGTCACGCAAGGACGCTGCCTTCTCGAAGTCCTGGTCCTCGGATGCCGCTTCCTTCTGCTCCCGCACCTTCGCGATCTTCTCGTCGAACTCGCGAAGCTCCGGCGGGCTCGACAGGATGCTCAGGCGCAGGCGCGCGCCAGCCTCATCGATCAGGTCGATGGCCTTGTCAGGCAGGAAGCGGTCGCTGATGTAGCGGTCGGCGAGGTTCGCGGCGGCGACGATCGCGCCATCCGTGATCTGCACCTTGTGGTGCGCCTCGTACCGGTCGCGCAGCCCCTTCAGGATGTTGATCGCGTGGGGCAGCGACGGCTCTGCAACCTGGATCGGCTGGAAGCGACGCTCGAGCGCGGCATCCTTCTCGAAGTGCTTGCGGTACTCATCCAGCGTCGTGGCACCGATCGTCTGCAGCTCACCGCGGGCGAGGAGCGGCTTCAGAATGGATGCCGCGTCGATCGCACCCTCGGCAGCACCGGCACCGACGAGCGTGTGGATCTCGTCGATGAACACGATGATGTCGCCGCGGGTGCGGATCTCCTTCGTGACCTTCTTGAGGCGCTCTTCGAAGTCACCGCGGTAGCGGGATCCGGCGATGAGCGAGCCGAGGTCGAGCGAGTAGAGCTGCTTGTCCTTCAGCGTCTCAGGGACGTCGCCCTTCACGATCGCCTGCGCGAGGCCCTCGACGACGGCGGTCTTGCCGACGCCGGGCTCACCGATCAGCACGGGGTTGTTCTTGGAGCGACGCGAGAGGATCTGCATGACCCGCTCGATCTCCTTCTCGCGACCGATGACGGGGTCGAGCTTGTTATCGCGCGCGGCCTGCGTCAAGTTGCGTCCGAACTGGTCGAGCACCTGCGAGCCACCCTGCGTGGTTCCCTGGGCCTGCTCGCCGGCACCGGATGCAACACCCGCGGGCTCCTTGCCCTGGTAGCCCGAGAGTAGCTGGATGACCTGCTGGCGCACCTTGTTGAGGTCGGCGCCGAGCTTGACGAGCACCTGAGCGGCAACGCCCTCACCCTCGCGGATGAGGCCGAGCAGGATGTGCTCGGTGCCGATGTAGTTGTGGCCGAGCTGCAGTGCCTCGCGCAGGGACAGCTCGAGAACCTTCTTGGCGCGGGGCGTGAACGGGATGTGACCCGTCGGCTGCTGCTGGCCCTGGCCGATGATGTCTTGTACCTGCTCGCGAACGGCATCGAGCGAAATGCCGAGCGACTCGAGCGCCTTGGCAGCAACGCCCTCACCCTCGTGGATCAGACCCAGGAGGATGTGCTCGGTGCCGATGTAGTTGTGGTTGAGCATCTTCGCCTCTTCTTGGGCGAGCACAACCACGCGACGGGCACGGTCGGTGAATCTCTCGAACATCCGCTTACTCCTTCGGCCGGTGAGTCGCTGGATGCTGACCCACTGCTGGCGTCGTACATCGAGAGTAACGATCGGGCGCGAAGGCTATGCCCGTGTTCGCCAGGGGCATACGAGGGTTGGCGCGCGCTCGCGCCGGGATCCGTTCGTTCGTTTGCCGCCACACGCCGCGACCCCAGCCCGCCGAGCGCGAATCGGGGCAACCGAATCCCGAACGTGTGCACCAACCTGGCTGTTGACCAACTCGCCGTCTGCAGCATATCGTTTTCCAATAACAACGTTTATCGATATGCGCGGAGGTTTGAATGGCATCCACAGCCAGCCCTTACCGAGTTCTCTCTCGTGGGGACACGATCGCAATGTCAGTGTTCTTCGTCACCGGGGCGCTCTTGGTCGTGACCAGCGCGATAAGTGCAGTGTCGAACATCGTCGAGCTGTTCACCGACTCGGCCACTCGGGTGTTCGCGGAGTTCGCCGGGACGGCGGCTCAGGCGCCCATCGGACCGGATGGCGACACCGTCACAGTCGAGCTCGATTCCGCCTACCTTCTCGCCGATCAACTCCCGTTGGCATCCGTGGTGGCGTTGGTCCTGGAACAGGCGGTGGTGGTTGCCGCTGTAGCAACGGTCGTGACGAGTCTCCTGCTGGTGATGTGGAGCATTCTGCGCGGCAGAGTGTTCGGCCGCCGCAATACGACCCTCATCGGCACGGCTGCGACAGCAGGCTTTGCCGGCGTGGCACTGGCACCCTTCTTCGGCAACATGGGCGCGAACGGAGCGTTTGCAGCAATCTCCGGGGGCGACTTTGACAACGTCGTCTTGTCGGCGAATCTCGCCCAGCTCTTCGGCATCGCCTTCCTCGGCGCACTTGGCACGACAGTATTCATGGTCGGCGATCGCATGCAGCGCGACACCGAAGGGCTCGTGTGAGCCCCGCCGAGGTCGAGGATGACGGCCCCAGCGGCATCCACTGTCGCCTCGATGAGTTGCTCGCCGAACGCGGGATGACGCTGACGAGACTGTCAGAACTGGTCGGCGTTTCGGTGGTGAACCTGTCGATCCTCAAGAACGATCGCGCTCGCGCCATCCGTTACTCCACCCTCTCAGCGATCTGCCGCGCCCTGGATTGCGAGGTCGGGGACCTCCTCGTCCGCGCGGACGTGCGCTAGGCATCCGCCCGCCCGCTCGTCGCCGCACTCTGTGCCGGCAATCGTTCGCTTGCCCCATGCCGTGCCCGGGCACCGTCGCTCACGGCGTGTTGCGGCAAGTGAACGGTGTCAGTACCGGGCCGCAAGAGCGAGACGGATGCGGGTGAACAGCTCCCCGCGGTGGAGATAGAGATCGTCCTTCGTGACCCTCACGATCCGCCAACCACGTTCGACGAGCATCTCGTGGCGCCGAATGTCCCGCGCCCACTGCTCTGCATCCCGCAGGTGATGCTCTCCCTCGTACTCGAAACACACACCCTTTGCGGGATAGGCGAGATCGAGAAGTGCGAGCAGTCGATCCCCGTCCAAGACCGGCCAGTTGCATTCGGGCTCGGGCAATCCTGCGTGGAGAACGGCCAGACGCAAATGAGTCTCCGGGCGCGACCTTGAGCGAGCCCGAACCAGGGGACGCGCAGCACGCAATCGCTCGATACCGAGTCGGCGACCGGCGTGCAGAGCCCGGTCGAGATCTGCGAGGGATGCCAGGGCTGCGGCATCCATGTCCCACATCGGCTCGCGCACTGCGGCGTCGCCGACAGCAATGAGGTCCTCGAGCACGAGTTCAGCGGCGAGTTCTGCCCACACCGTTGCGGGCGTCGATACGCGCAGGCCGGTTGCGGGGTGGGTGCACACCTCCGCGAGGTGCGGCGAGACCGACCGGCCCCGGATGCCGCGGGCGCGGCCCGCGCGCGCCGGCAGAGTGACCCCAACGTCCAGCGGACGCGGCATCGCCGCATCGCCACGATTTCTCGTGAGCATCCGCTGGGGCGGCAGTGGCAGCCCCCACAAGATGGCGGCAGTCACATGACTGAAGAACTCCTCCTCCCGCATCCGTTGCGAGTACTCAATCGCCCGGCGAACGATCGACGCTTCGCCGTCATCCGCCGCGTCGCCGTCGACCGAGCGCACACCATGGAACGGGCGGGAGAGGTCCTTTCGCCGCAGCCGCGCCTCCGGCACACCGAGACGGCGAGCGGCCGCCACAGAGAACGGAGGCACGAGTCCATCGGGAAGGGGCGCGGGGTGCGGCATCCGTTCAGCATCACCAGCGCCACTCCCAGGGACGGCGCACCACGGGCGAATCCGGGGACAACTCGCGCCGAACCGCCCTGCCGGGAGGAGCGGATCGACGGCACGTCGGGCCTCACATGCTTCAAACCGCGGGGTCCGGGATCGGGGCACGGCGTGTTGCGGCAAGCGAAGACGGACCGACGCGCGGCGAGGTCCACCGGATGCTGGGGCGGGCAGCATCAGTTCGGTTGCCCCAACCTGCGGGATGCGCAGCTCGGTAAGGCGTGTTGCGGCAAGTGAACGGATGCCTCAGCCAGCGAGCAACGGTTCGTTTGCCGCAAACTGCGCGGCACCGGATCGGGGCGCGGCGTGTTGCGGCAAATGAATGCGCGCGGAGCGCGGCGCGATGGGTCAGTCGCTGGTGCCGTAGATCGGGATCGTCTGGTCGAACGAGTCGCCGCTCAGCACGAGCTGCACGTCCGCGACGCCCGACAGCCCGTCGGCGAAACCGAAGTTCGTGCGCGGCGCCATGTCCATCGTGCACGCCTGGTTAGCCGGCGGCTCCTGGAACGTGACTGTCACCTCGGCATCCGCGGTGACCTCGCTCGTCTCGACGACCGGCACGCAGCTCGACGACCCCCAGGTGAGGATGACGAACTGGCCCTGCTGCTGAGTCCAACCCGCGGTCGGCTCGTAGTCGGTCGATCCACCCGGGCCGGCGAGGCCCGAGACTCCAGGAAGCGTCACATCGCCGTAGTAGCCCTCGCCGGTCGCCCAGATCACGAGGTCCTGAAACGGGTCGACGCCCTCGGGTACCGGCACGAGCGTCGCGCGCGGCGCAAGGTCCGCGGTGCAGGGCTGGTCGGCATCCGGCAACGAGAGCTCGACAGCGAGTGCGCCGTCCTGGTTGATCTCGGCGCTGTCGGCAACCGGCACGCAACTGCTTGATCCGGTGGTCACGAGCGCGATGATTCGACCGTCGTCAAGCCAGGCGGCGTTCACGTCGGTCTCCTGGCCCGCGGGTGCATCAGAACTGCTGAGGCAGCCGGTGAGGCTGAGCGCGGCTACCGCGCCGAGGACGAGGGATGCAAGGACACGGCGTTTCATGAGGCTCCTTGATGCGGCGCTGCTACTGGAGCGCAGAGGTGAGTCGGGCGAGATTATCCAACACCGTGGACCTGAGTGGTTGCTTCATCCACTCCTCGAGCGTGAGCTCGCGGCTGAGCGACCGGTACTCGGCCTCAACGCGACGCATGTCGGCGACGAACTCCTCGCCGCGCACCATCATCGAGATCTCCATGTTGAGGCCGAAGGAACGCATGTCCATGTTGCTCGAGCCGATGACGGCAACATCGTCGTCGATCGTGAGGCTCTTCGAATGCAGGATGAAGGGCTTCTTGTACATCCAGATCTTGACGCCGGCACGAAGGAGGGCCTCGTAGTAGCTGCGCTGGGCGTGGTAGACCATCGCCTGATCGCCCTCTTCAGAGACAAACAGCTCGACGTGGATGCCGCGCTGGCAGGCGGTGACGAGCGAGAGAAGCAGCGACTCTTCGGGCACGAAGTAGGGGCTGACGACGATGATCTTCTCGCGCGCCGCGAACAGGAGTCCCATGAACAGCTTGAGGTTGTTCTGGTACTCGAACCCCGGACCGGATGGAACGATCTGGCAGTCGAGATTGCCTCCCGAGTCGGGGGCGGATGACAGATCAACCTGGTCGGTGAGGATTTCGCCGGTCTCGCTGTACCAGTCCGAGAGGAACACCACGTCGATCGAGGAGACGACCGGTCCTTCGACGCGCGCCATGAGGTCGACCCAGTGCAGGCCTCGCTTGATGTTCTTCTTCAGGTTGTAGGTCGAGTCGGTCACGTTCTGCGACCCCACGAACGCGACGTTGCCGTCGACGACGAGGAGCTTGCGGTGGTTGCGCAGGTCGGGGCGCTGCCACTTGCCCTTCAGTGGCTGCACGGGGAGCATGAGCTTCCACGCCGCCCCCATCCGATCGAGTCGGCGCAGCGTCTTCTTGTAGAACGGCTTGCCGCGGTTGGCCCAGTGGTCCAGGAGCACCCGGACGGTGACGCCGCGGGCCGCGACCTCTTCGAGTGCCGCGAAGAAATTGTCGGTCGATGCGTCGGTTTGCAGGATGTAGAACTCGACGTGCACGTAGCTCTGGGCGCCTCGAATGGCCTCGGCCATGGCATCCAGGCTTGCCTGATACTCCGAGATGAGGGTGGCCTGGTTGTCACCGGTGAGCGGCATCGCGCCCAGGTTGGTGTTCAGATCGACGAGCCCCGTGAACCAGGCCGGCGCGCCGGGCCGGAGCGTTCCGACAGAGATGCTCTCGCCGTTCTCGCGCAGTGCGGTGTTGATCTGCTCCTGCTGCTGGCGTTTCTTGCGCGGCAGTCGCGGGTTGCCGATCAGCAGGAACAGGAGTACACCGACGATCGGGATGAAGTAGATGGCGAGCAACCACGCCATCGCCGAGGTGGGGCGGCGGTTGCGCGGGATGATGATGATCGCCGCAATACGGATGCTGAGATCGAACAGGAAGAGCGCGAGAAGCCACCAGAACGCGATGTCGGGGAGGTCGACGGTCACATCGACGTCACCGCCGGACGTCAACGGCACAAGCCGTGCAAGCACCATGCGTCAGCTCCCTCCGCTGTGACGTTTCTCACGCCAGCGTAGTGGGAACTTGGGTTACTGCTCGGTTGCCGCGGGCGCCGGAGGAAGCCCGCGCGCCGCGCGTTCCTCGGCTTCGATGCGCGCGTACTCGCGGCGCTCGTTGCGGTCGGCGCGGATGATGCTCCGAAGGATCCAGAAGAACAGGGCGCTTACAACGATCGTCGGCAGGATCGCCCACAGCGCCGCCACCCAGAAGTTGTCCACGCTTCCAGGATACGCGGCCCCCTCTCCCCAGGTGACCTCGAGCCTCACCTATCCCCGTCCGCGGCGCCAACCTACGGGGCGGCTCGGCTCGGATCGCATGCTCGTTCCCATGACTCCGATCATCCATGCGACCTCTCCTGCCGAGTTCCTCACTGTCGTTCCTCGCCTCCTCGGGTTCGTTCCGCAGCGCAGCGTCGTTCTGGTGCCGTTCCGGCGCGGACGCAGCCGCGGCGCCCTGCGCCTGGACCTCCCACCCGACGACGACCGCGCCGATGAGATCGCGGCGACCATGATGGGGCTCGTGTGCCGGGTGCCCGAGGCCGACGGCTGCGCGATCGTCGTCTACGGCGAGACGGATGCCCCGGCTCGCGCCCTTGTCGCGGGAATCGAGCGTCGAGCCGAGGCGTGCGGAGTGGTGATCGTCGAGGCACTCTGGGTTGCCGACCGGCGGTGGGGTTCGTATGCGACATCGGACGCGGGCTCGGTTCCGTCGGCGGGTGATCTGCCCCCGGGCCTCGGGGATGTCGCGGCGCCAGAAGCGAATCAGTTCGCCGGCGCCGACCTGGTCCCGCTCGATGCCGCACGATCCGACGCGGTCGAGGGTGCGTGCACGGCGCTCGATGCGGCAATCCGGGCATTGGTGCTCTCCGACGCGGCCCATCCACCGGCCGATGCTGCGCGGATCGATCCCCGCGCCTTCGCGGCGGCATGCCTGCTCGATGACCTTCCGGCGTTCGTGGAACGACTGCTGAGCACGGATGCCGCAACCCTGGAACCGTTTGAGATCGCCGCTGCGGCGTGGGCCCTGGGGAGACCGTCCTTGCGTGATATCGCCCTCATCTGCTGGATCGACGGGATCGATGCCGGAGACGAGGCGGCGCACGCGCAGGCTCGCTGGGAAGACGGGGACGAGTACCCGAGCGAGATCGCGATGCGGCTGTGGGGCGAGGGCGCGAGGCCGTCACCTGAGCGACTGGGCCGCGCCCTGCTGCTCGCGCGCCACGTCGCCAGCGCCGTTCCCGCATCGCAGCGCCCAGGCCCGCTTGCGGTTGCCGCGTGGTTCTCGTGGGCACTCGGCAGGTCGACGCACGCCGACCTCTTCGCCCAGCAGGCGACAGCGATCGAACCAGAGCACGGACTCGCTGAGATCGTGCGCTCGTTCGTGGGAGCCGGCCACCTGCCCGACTGGGCGTTCCGGCTGGATGAACCGGGGCGGTGAGCGCGCCGGCTTACTTCACAAGCCGGCCTATTTCACGCGCCGTCTATTTCACGAGGGGAAAGAGAATGGTTTCACGGATGCCGAGACCCGTGATCGCCATCAGCAGTCGGTCGATCCCCATCCCCATGCCACCGGTGGGCGGCATCCCGTGCTCGAGCGCGCGAAGGAATTCCTCATCGATCCGCATCGCCTCGTCGTCACCGCGTGCGGCAAGCTTTGCCTGCTCTTCGAATCGCTGGCGCTGGATGACGGGATCGACGAGTTCGGAGTATCCGGTCGCCAACTCGAAGCCACGAACGTAGAGGTCCCACTTCTCCACGACACCGGGGATCGATCGGTGCTCGCGCACGAGCGGGCTCGTGTCGAGGGGGAAGTCCATGACGAACGTGGGGCGCACGAGTGTCGGCTTGACGAAGTGCTCCCAAAGCTCCTCGACGAGCTTTCCGGGAATCGGGTGCGCGGGAACCTCGACGCCGAAGCGCTCGGCGATGGCCGTCAGGTCGGCAAGCGGTGTTGCGGCGTCGACGCGCGGCGCGGCATCCGGCCCGCCCCACTTCGCAGCGAGCGCGTCGTTGAGGGAGTCGTACATCGACATCCGCTCCCACTCGCCGCCGAGGTCGTAGACGGTGCCGTCGGCCCAGGTCACCTCGGTCGAGCCGGTCACGGCGATCGCGGCGTTCTGGATGAGCTCCTGCGTGAGGTCGGCGATCCCGTTGTAGTCGCTGTAGGCCTGGTAAGCCTCGAGCATCGCGAACTCGGGGCTGTGGGTCGAGTCCGCGCCCTCGTTGCGGAAGTTGCGGTTGATCTCGAACACCCGGTCTATACCGCCGACGACCGCGCGCTTGAGGAACAGCTCGGGCGCGATCCGCAGGTACAGCTCGGTATCGAACGCGTTCGAGTGGGTGATGAAGGGGCGAGCCGACGCCCCCCCATGCTGCACCTGCAGCATCGGGGTCTCGACTTCCACGAAACCGTGAGCGGCGAACGTGTCGCGCAGGCTGCGGTTGACACCGGCGCGGGCAAGCACGGTCTGACGCGCCTGATCGCGGGCGATGAGGTCGAGGTAGCGGCTGCGGACGCGACTCTCTTCGCTCAGTTCCGCATAGAGGTTCGGCAAAGGCAGCAGGGCCTTCGCGGCGATCGTCCACTCGGCCACCATGATCGACAGCTCCCCCCGGCGGCTCGAGATCACCTCACCCGTCACGGCGACGTGGTCGCCGAGGTCGACAAGTTCCTTCCACCGCTGCAGCGATTCCTCACCCACGGCGGCAAGCGAAACCATCGCCTGGATGCGGCTGCCGTCGCCCGCCTGGAGCGCGGCAAAGCACAGCTTCCCGGTGTTACGGCTGAAGACGACCCGACCCGCAACCGACACGGTCTCGCCCGTCTCGTCACCTGCCTCAAGATGGGCGAAGCGTTCGCGAACCTCAGCCACGGTTGCGGTCACCGGCACACTCACCGGATAGGCGCCGCCCGCGGCATCCGTGCGCTCGGCCAGCAGCCGCTCGCGCTTTGCCAGCCGCACCGCCTTCTGCTCGAAGACGTCCTCGTCGGATGCTTCGGGGGCGGCGTCCGCGGGCACGGCGGCAGGCGTGTCGGTCATGAGGGGGGCTCCTTGAAAATCGTCGCCCAGTCTATCGGCGGGCCGGCGAGGCTCCGCTGGCAGTCGCTCCGGCTCAGTCCACGGGTGGGCGGATGTCGTCGGTTCCAGCCTCGACGAGCGCGTGGTCGACGGTCGTATGCATGAGCGCCGCGAGATAGCGCCCCGGCTCGGCAACGCCGGCCGAACGCAGCAGGTCGGTGGCCTGACGGATGATCGAGCGCGAGAAGTCGGTGGCGGTCGTGACACCCTCGGCGTAGGCGGCTCGGTCGCTCTCGGCGATGATCACGGGCTCGCATCCCAGTTCGACCGCGAGCGCCTGCGCGATCGGCAGGACGGGCGCTGGCGCAGTGACAGCCGCATACGCACCGACAAGGGTACGCAGGTCGATCGACGTGCCGGTGAACGCGATAGCCGGATGAATCGCCAGGGGAATCACGCCGCGCGCCAGCGCCGGAGCGAGGACGTCGGTACCGAACGCCGGATCGGTGTGCATGACGAGTTGACCCGGCTGCCACGCGTCGAGTTCGGCGAGTCCGGTCACGAGTCCCTCGAGCTGATCGTGTGGAACGGCGATCACGACGAGCTGGCTCTCCCGCACGACATCCTGTGGGTCCCGGAGGGGGACGCCCGGAAGGATCGCGGCGACGCGGTCGTCGTCGGATCCGCTGGTGATCGAGACGATGGCGTGGCCCGCTCCGGCCAGTGCTGCACCGATCACGGGCCCAACCCTGCCCGCGCCGACGATCCCGACGCGCAGCCTGTCGCTCACTCCTCCCCCGCCCAGCGGTGCGAGCGGTCGGTTGCGACGGCGCCGATGGCGGCACGCTCGCCGTCATCGAACAGGCGCAACGCGTCGTCGCGGTCGAGGATGCCGAGGCTGCTCGACACGCGACCGATGACCGTGTGCGCACGGATGTTCGCAACCCGAAGCGCGCGATCGAGCGGACCTTGACTCACCTCGAGGCTCTGCATCCGTGCCAGCGGCACGACGGCGAGAGTGCGCCAGATCCGGCCCCGACGCAGGAACAGCGCGTCAGTTCCGAGCCAGTATCCGTTGCGCCGCCACGAGAGCGGTCGAAGCAGCCGCGCTCGCCTCGGCGTGGTCGTGTACGGGTCGTCGGCCACGGGACCGAGGGCGCCGTTGTCGACGATCATGGGCCAGTCGTCCTGGTCGATCGTCGGCAGAATGAGTCGCAGCACCCGCTCGACATCAGCACGGTTGCCCACCGGCAGCACGGTGCCGAACTGGTCGTTGGCGCCGTCGCTCATGCTGCGACCCGACAGTCGGTTGATACGAATCGCCCACCAGCCGAACGGGCGCCACATCAGCGGTTGCGTGACCTCGACAGCATGGATGCGACCCGGCGGGATGATCTCGGTGATCGTCGTGAGCAGACCGTAGGTGATTCGAACGCCGCTCGGGGTCGGGGCGATCGAGTAGCGGAGCGAGCGCGTGATCGAGCGGATCCAGTAGGCACCGAACCCGAGGACCGCTGGAACGACGGCGAACAGCACCCACCCGGTCGTTGTGACCGCCCCCGTCACGATCGCAGCGATCGCCGCGACCAGAAAGATCGTCGTTCCTGACAGGGTCTGCGACGCGACCAGGCGCCCGACCGGGATCGACACCACCGACTCCGGCTCAGCAATCGGCGCCTCGGCCCCCGCGATCAGGCCGGTGATCCCCGCCGACACGGTCTCGGATGCCGTGGCGCGCCGCTGCGCCTCGCCCCGCTCGCCCAGCTGGCGCCCCGAGGCCAGCCGCAGGATGTCGCCGCGAATCGCCTCCGCGTTCGCCGTCGAGAGGTACTCGAGCTTGACGTTCGCATCCAGGCCCGCGCCAACGACCTCGAGCTTGGCCAGACCGAACAGTCGCGCAACGGTCGGGCGGGTGAGGTTCACGCCCTGCACCCGGTCAAGCGGTGCGCGGCGGTGCGACCGAAAGACGACACCCGAGCGCACCTCGACGTCGTCATCCGTGATGCGGAAACTGTGGAAGCGCCAGCCGAGGTAGAACAGGCCCACAAGGACGATCACGACAGCCAGCACGACCAGGGTCGCGACCAGAATCAGGTTGTGCGAGACGACATAGTCGACGGGGTCGCCGGGGATCGACTCTCCCTCGAAACCGGGAGCGAGCCACGGTAGGAAGATCGCGATGAGCCGATCACGCAGGTTCGCGATGATGACGCCGGCGACGATCACCAACACCAGCCCACCGCGAAACAGCGGCGTCAGGGGATGCATCCGATGCCATTCGCCGTCACTGAGCGGCGAGCGCACCTCGGCGGCGGGCGGCGGGGTGGGAGGCGAGGCGGGGGTGGCGTCGGTCACAGGCCGGTCCGGCGGGTTTCGGCTACCGCGATGAGGGTGTCACGCAGCTGCTCGGCGGCGTCTTGCCGGATGCCGGGAATGGCGACCCCGGTGGTCGCTGCGGCGGTCACGAGCTTGAGCTGCGCGATTCCGAATCCGCGGTCCAGCGGACCGTGGGTGATGTCGACGAGCTGCATCCGCCCGTAGGGCACCGCGACAACCCGTTGCCAGAGGATCCCCTTGCGAAAGACCAGGTCGTCCTCGCGCAGCTGATAGCCGTAGGCCCGGGCCTGACGCGGCGTGACAGCAAGCGTGATCGCAAGGATCACCAGCACGATCCCCGCGGGAATCCAGACCCACCCGACCCCGACGATCAACCAGATCGCGAGCGCGGCCCCGAGCACAAGAAGGAACAGGATGCCTGATGAGATGAGCTGAACCCAGACGTACTGCCGGGCGAGCTGGTGCCAGGTGCCGTCGCCGATCGGAAGTCGGCCAGCAGAGCGCGGCTCCAGGATCCGCGAGAACGTGCCCTCATCGAGCGCGGAAGTCTCGGCGCCCTCCGCCGCAGTCGGTTCAGTAGCTGGGGGCTCAGCGACCGTGGGATCCGCGGGTGTGCCTCCCGGGGCCGAGGGTTCAGTAGCTGGGGGCTCAGCGACCGTGGGCTCAGTAGCTGCGGGCTCAGTGGCTGTGGGCTCCGAATCCGGGGTCGACGCCTCCGGGCTGTTCGTCATCGTCATCCTTCCGGATCGTGCACAGGTGCTCGGCCACGAGCCCAGCCGCCACCAGCAGAAGCCCGGCGACGAGCGTTGCCAACTGGGTCGCCATCGAGCCTAACGGCGGGACGACGGGTCGGGTCAGGAGGAAAACCACCAATCCACCGGAGAAGCCCACGGATGCCGCGCCGAGCAGACTGGAAGCCTTCGCGAGCATCGCGATGCGCAAGGCCCGGAACGGGTTGATCGGCGCGCGCGTGTGTCCGCGGGATGCGCGCCACACCGGGATCGCAAGAACGACCACGATGGCCCCCAGCGCGATGAGCAGAACCGGAAGCGTGATCAGTGGCGTGAAGGTCGCGTGTCCTGTCGCGGTGAGCAGTTGGTTCACGAGGAACCCGCCGGCCAGCGCGACGGCGGCGGTCGCGATCAGGATGCCGGGGCCGGTGCGCCTCACGGGGCATCCCCGAGGCGCTTGAGGAGGTCGGCAACCCGCCCGGCGCCGACAACGGAGGCATCCGGGTCAATGCTCAGCCACGGCGCGAGCACGAAGTCGCGCTCAGCCGCGCGAGGGTGGGGGAGCGTCAGCGTCGGGGTGTCGCAGACCACGTCGCCGTAGGCGATGAGATCCAGATCCAGCGTGCGATCGCCCCACCGTTCACGACGCACGCGTCCGTGCTGGTCCTCGATGGCGTGAAGGTAGCTCAGCAGCACCGTCGGGGCCAGGCGCGTCGTGACGATGGCGACGGCGTTGAGATAGCCGGGTGCGTCCGGATCGGGGCCGGCGAGGGTGACCGCGACCGACTCCATCGGCTCCGACATCCGCACCGCCGACACCAGCGGCAGGTGCTCAAGCGCCGTGGCAGCCGCCGCGAGTGTCTCGCGCCGATCGCCGAGGTTCGCCCCGAGCGCGATGACCGCGTCTACGGCGGGAGCGGCATCCGGGTGGGCGGCCCCGTCGAAGCCTTCGGCCAGGCGGCGGCTCACGCTCCGCCCTCCGCACGGTTGCGCGTGATCGTCACCGAGACATCCGTGAACTGCTGCTGGATGGGAGCCTGCGGCTTGTGCACCGTGACCCGCGCCGCGAGAACACCGGGGAACGCGAGCACACGAGCGGCGATCCGCTCAGCGAGCGTCTCGATGAGGTTGACCGGGTCACCGGCGACAATGTCCGCGACAGCGTCGGCGACCTCGCCGTAGTGGACGGTGTCGGCAACGTCATCTGTCTGGGCGGCGCGCTCGGCGCGCACGGTCAGGGCGAGGTCGATGACGAAGTCCTGACCGTTCTCGCGTTCATGGTCGAAGACACCGTGGTTGCCGAAGACGCGAAGCCCCTCAAGCCGGATCTCATCGAGCTGCGACATCCGAACCTCCCCACAGCTCCGCGATCCGCAGGGCGTCGCGCGTAGCCGCGACGTCGTGGACCCGCACTCCCCAGATGCCGGCGCGTGCAGCGAGGGCACTCGTGACAGCCGTCGCGCCATCGCGGCGCGCTTCGGTGACGGTGCCTACCGTGTCGGTTGACGAGTCCTCGTCACCGGCCCGCGCTGCTGCGGCTCCGGTACGCTGCGCGAACCGACGCTCGGCGTCGATGGATGCCTCGGCCAATGCCTCAGCCAGAAACCGCTTGCGACTCGTGCCCAGCAGCACGCGCTGGCCGGCCGCGACGAGGTCGGGAAGCGCCCGCAGGACTTCCCAGTTCTGCTCGGGACGCTTGCCGAAGCCGATGCCCGGGTCGACGATGATCCGATCCGCGGCGATGCCTGCCGCCCGGGCTGCCGCAACGCGCTCGGCAAGCTCGGCTGCCACCTCGGCGGCGACGTCGGCGTACTGCGCCGGCGCATACATCTCCCGGGAGGGCCCACGCCAGTGGCCGAGGATGATCTCGGCGTCAGTCTCGGCGACGGCGGGCAGCATCGCGGCATCCGCGAGTCCCCCTGACACGTCGTTGACGATCCGCGCGCCCGAGTCGACAGCGGCAAGCGCCGTCGACGCGTTCATCGTGTCGATGCTGATCCAGGCACCGCGCTGGGCGAGGGCACGGATGACGGGCACGACCCTGTCGCGTTCGATCGAGGGGTCGACCCGCTCGGCACCGGGGCGGGTCGACTCACCGCCGACGTCGAGGATGTCGGCACCGGCAGCCCAGAGCGCGAGGCCGTGCGAGATCGCGGCTCCCGTGTCGAGGTAGCGGCCGCCATCGCTGAACGAATCGGTCGTGACGTTTACGACCCCCATGACCAGCGTCGACATGTCAGCTCGCCCCGATGAGCGCGATCAGTTCGGCGCGAGCAACTGGCTCCTCGTAAGCCCCGCGAGCCGCGATCGTGACGGTGGATGCGTCGGTCTGGCGGCCCCCGCGCATCGTGACGCACTCGTGGGTGGCATCCAACACGACGAGCACACCGCGAGCATCGAGCGCTTCCGAGATGGTGTCGGCGATCTGCTCGGCAAGGCGCTCCTGCACCTGCGGCCGAGCAGCGAGCACGTCTACGACCTTCGGCAGTGCGCCAAGACCCACCACCTTTTCGCCCGGCAGGTACGCGATGTGGGCGTGGCCGCGGAACGGCAGCAGGTGGTGTTCGCACACGGAGCGGAACAGGATGTCGCGCAGCATCACCGCCCCCGAGGGCAGCGTCTCGGGGGCCGGTCCCCGCGAGATCGAAATCGTGTGGGCAAGCGGGGCAGCCGGATCCTCGCCGATGCCTCCGAAGAACTCGGAGTAGGCATCCGCGACCCGCTCGGGGGTCAGCTTCAAACCGGGGCGATCAGGGTCTTCCCCGATCGCCTCGAGCAGTTCGCGCACCAGTGCGGCGACGCGTTCACGATCAACGGCCACCAGGCGAGCCTACGCGGTTGCGGGACGCGCCTGCCCGGTCGGCCGGCGACGCGGCGCCTTCTCGGCAGAGCCCGTGTCGGCCTCGGTCGAGGCGGCGACACCTGCCGGCGCGGGGCGACGCGGAACCTCGACCGGAGGCAACACCGACACCGGACGCTGCTCGCTCGAGAGCCACTGCGGGCGCTCGGGCAGCTTCTTGACATCCTTGAAGATCTCTTCGATCTCGAGGTGGTCGAGCGTCTCCTTCTCGAGGAGCTCGAGAGCGAGCTTGTCGAGGATGTCGCGGTTGTCGTTGATGACCTGGTAGGCCTCGTTGTGGGCTTGCTCGATGAGGGCCCGCACCTCGGCATCCACTCGCTCGGCGATGCGCTCGCTGTAGTCACGACCGTGACCCATATCGCGACCCATGAACACCTCACCCGAGCCTTGCCCGAGCTTGACCGGCCCGACATCGGTGGTCATGCCGTACTCGGTGACCATCTTGCGGGCGATGCCTGTCGCCTTCTCGATGTCGTTGGAGGCACCCGTGGTGGGGTCGTGGAAAACGATCTCTTCGGCCACGCGGCCGCCCATCGAGTACGCGAGCTGATCCTGCAGCTCGTTGCGGGTCACCGAGTACTTGTCATCCAGCGGCATGACCATCGTGTAGCCGAGAGCGCGGCCGCGCGGCAGGATCGTGATCTTGGTGACCGGGTCGGTGTAGTTCATCGCCGCCGCAGCCAGGGCGTGACCGCCCTCGTGGTAGGCCGTGATGAGCTTCTCCTTGTCCTTCATGATGCGCGTTCGGCGCTGCGGACCCGCGAGCACACGGTCGATCGCCTCATCGAGGGCGCGGTTGTCGATCAGCTGCGCGTTCGAGCGTGCCGTCAGCAGGGCGGCCTCGTTGAGGACGTTCGCGAGGTCGGCACCCGTGAAGCCGGGGGTCTTGCGAGCGACGACCTCGAGGTCGACGCCGTCGGCGAGCGGCTTGCCACGCCCGTGCACCTCGAGGATGCGCTTGCGTCCCTGCAGGTCGGGGGCGTCCACACCGATCTGGCGGTCGAAACGGCCGGGGCGCAGCAGCGCCGGGTCGAGGATGTCGGGGCGGTTCGTGGCCGCGATGACGATGACGTTGGCCTTGGGGTCGAACCCGTCCATCTCGACGAGCATCTGGTTCAGCGTCTGCTCGCGCTCGTCGTGGCCACCGCCCATACCGGCGCCGCGGTGACGACCGACAGCGTCGATCTCGTCGATGAAGATGATCGCTGGCGCGCTCTCCTTGGCCTGGTTGAACAGGTCGCGCACGCGGCTCGCGCCGACGCCGACGAACATCTCGACGAAGTCCGAGCCCGAGATCGAGTAGAACGGAACGCCGGCCTCGCCTGCGACCGCGCGAGCGAGCAGCGTCTTTCCAGTGCCGGGAGGGCCATACAGCAGCACGCCCTTCGGAATGCGGGCACCGACCGCCTGGAACTTCGCAGGCTCCTTCAGGAAGTCCTTGATCTCCTGCAGTTCCTCGATCGCTTCATCCGAGCCGGCGACATCGTCGAATGTGACGGTCGGGCTTTCTTTGGTGACGAGCTTGGCGCGGGAGCGACCGAACTGCATGACCTTGCTGCCGCCGCCCTGCGCGGAGGAGAGCAGGAACCAGAACAGCACACCCAGCAGCAGGATCGGGAGGAACAGGGAAAGGAATCCGTCGAACCAGGTAGCGCGAGGCACGACGTCGTTGTAGCCGTCGGCGGGGTTTGCCGCATCGATCGCGTTCACGACCTCTTCGGCCCGCGCTGTCACGTAATAGAACTGGACGTCAGTGGCACCCTCAAACGCCGTCGACAGCGTCATGTCGACCCGCTGATCGCCGTCGGTGTTGACGACCTCGGTGACCGTATTCCCGGCGAGCAGGTCGAGACCCTGCTGGGTCGTGATCTGCTTGGCACCGCCCAGGCTCGACATGAGCGTGAATCCGATGATGAGGAACACCGCGATGAGCGCGACATACATCAGCGGGTTGCGTGTGAGCTTCTTGAAATCCATGGTTCGGGGCGAACCCGGTCCCTCCGTCGATCAGGCGCCGATCCGCGCGGGAACGCGGAAACGGTGCAGACAGGCTATCGCGGGCTTGCTATGCCACGTCTGAGCATTCGCCCACGGCGTACCCCGAAAGCCGTGCGTATCGGCACTGTCACCCTCATCCGGTCGCGCCTTCCTGCGGCCTCCGGGAGCGCGCACCCGCAGCATGACGCGACCGAATCAGTGTGCCCGCTGGACGACATCACTCAGTCGCGCCAAGACGTGACCCGCTGAAGCGCACACCCGCAAGACGGCGCGACCGAACGCCTGGCACGCTGGAGCGGGCGCGATCGCAGGCGCTCAGCTATAGACGTGGGGAGCAAGCACGGCGACGTCGCGCAGGTTCCGGTACTTCTCGGCGTAGTCGAGTCCGTAGCCGACGACGAACTCGTTCGGGATGTCGAAACCGATGTACCGGCAGTCCACCTCGACCTTGGCGGCATCCGGCTTGCGGAACAGGGCGAAGACCTCGACGGATGCCGCGCCCCGCGAGGCGAAGTTGGTCAGAAGCCAGCTGAGGGTGAGGCCGGAGTCGATGATGTCTTCGACGATCAGCACGTGCTTGCCGTGGAGGTCGGTGTCGAGGTCTTTGCGGATCTGGACCACACCGCTCGAGCGCGTACCGGTGCCGTAGGAGGAAACTGCCATCCAGTCCATCGTCACGTGCGTCGGCAGCGCGCGAGCGAAGTCGGCCATGACCATGACCGCGCCCTTGAGTACCCCCACGAGCAGGAGTTCTTTGCCCTCGTAATCAGCTGTCACCTGCGCCGCGACCTCGTCGAGCTTCGCGCGGATCTGCTCCTCCGTCACGAGCACTCGGGTGATGTCGGACTGGACCTCCTCGGCACGCATGCCTCCGAGCATAGGCGGACCGCTAGCGCGCCGTGAACTCGATCCGGCCGTTGATCCGGGCGGCGCGGCATCCGGGCAGATCGATCGGCCCCTGCCCGCGCCAGTCGGTCACGAGTCGCGCGACGTCGAGGGTCTGCGAGCGCGTGAGGCTCTGCCCGAATTCGGCGACGACGACGTGGCGGATGAGCCGGTGCCGCAGCGCCGCCGGGTTTGCGGCCAGCGCCCCAACCGAGAGCGAGATGCCGGCCTCGGCGTGCTCGACGACGTCCTCGATGATCTCATTGATCATCTCGGCGAACGCTTCAGCGTCCTCGCGCAGTTGCGCCGCGGTGCGCGCAAGCGCCTCCGCAACCCCCGGGCCGAGCTCGCGCTCGAGTGTCGGCAGCACCGTTTCGCGAACCCGGACCCGGGTGTACCGCGGGTCGGCGTTGTGGGGATCGAGCCACGGGTCCAGGCCTTCGGCGGCGCACGCGGCCCGCGTCGTTTCGCGGCGCACCTCGAGCAAGGGGCGCAGGATGCGGCATCCGTCGCCCCGCTCGGTGACCGGGGCCATGCCCTGCAGGCTCGACGCCCCCGACCCGCGGGCAAGCCCCAGCAGCACCGTCTCGGCCTGATCGTCGAGGGTATGGCCGACGAGGATGGCTTCGGCGCCCACCTCGCGCGCGACGGCGTCGAGCGCCTCGTAGCGCGCGTCCCGCGCCGCTGCTTCAGGTCCGCCGCCCTCCCGCACGTCGACCCGGGTGACGCGGGCGACGAGTCCGAAGCCCTCGGCCGCGCGGGCGGCGGCCGCTGCGACGTCGGCCGACCCTTTCTGTAGTCCGTGGTCGACGGTGACGGCGACTCCGGTAATCCCGCGCTTGGGTGCCTCGAAGGCCGTTGCAGCCGCGAGAGCCAGGGAATCCGGCCCACCCGACAAGGCCACGATGACCGTCGAGTCCTCGGGAAGGGCCTCGAGGGCGCGCCGCACCGCCCGCCGCACCTCCGCGACGGCCGGATCGAGGCCCGGTCGAACATCCACGCCGCCACGCTACCGGCCGCACGCCGTCGTTAACTCCTCATATCCGGCCACCGGGCAGGCTCGGCGGGCGGGTCAGGCGCGAATCAGCGCCGATCTTGCGGAGTTAGCGACAAGTGCGAGGGCTCGGGCGGGTCAACCCGGCGCACTAGGCTGGTCGGCGGCATCCGTCATCGACAAAGGAGCACAGAGCATGGGCGCGTACGACGCCGTCATCGAGATCCCGCGTGGCAGCCGCGTGAAGTACGAGGTCGACCACGGCACCGGACGCGTCTTCCTCGACCGCATCCTCTACACCGTCTTCGGCTACCCCGCGAACTACGGCTTCTTCGAGAACACGCTGGGCGAGGACGGCGACCCGCTCGACGTTCTGATCCTGCTCGACCGCGACCTCTACCCCGGCATCCTGGCCAAGGTTCGCCCCGTCGGCGTGCTGAAGATGAGCGACGAGGCAGGCGGCGACGACAAGGTCGTGGCGGTCCTCGCGAAGGACCCGCGGTGGGACCACATCCAGGATGTCGCCGACATCCCCGAGTACACGAAGAAGGAGATCGCGCACTTCTTCGAGCACTACAAAGACCTCGAGCCGGGCAAGTGGGTCAAGGTCGACGACTGGGCGGATGCCGCCGAGGCCGAGCGCCTGATCATCGAAGCCGCCGAGCGCTTCGATGAGCACGAGGGCGAGACCCGCACGCAGGGTGAGGGCGAAGCGCCCAACACGCTCTGAACCCATCACGCGAGCCGCGGTGTCCGTCACGGATGCCGCGGCTTCGTGTTTCTCGGGGCCGCGGCGGCCTAGAAGTAGACGCCGCGGGCTGCCATGAACCCGGACGGGTTGACCGCTGCTCCGTTGACGTACGTCTCGAAGTGAAGGTGGCAGCCGAAGGAGTTGCCGGTGTTTCCGGTCGCCGCGATGGCCTGCCCGGCGGATACCTGCTGGCCGTAGCTCACCCAGAACCCACCGTCGACGATGTGCGCGTAGCCGGTGCCGATGCCGCCGCCGTGGTCGATCTTGATGTAGTTCCCGTATCCGCCGTTTCGTCCGACGTAGACGACTCGGCCAGCGCCCGCCGCGTAGATCGCAGCGCCGCAGCCGGGAGCGAAGTCGTAGCCGTAGTGGAAGCTCGAAGAGCAGTAGTTCGCGTTGCACACGCTCGAGCGGGCGCCGTAACCCGAAGACACGTACCCGGATGACGGACGCGCCCATCCTCCGCCCGTGACAGCACCACCGTTGCCACCGCCGTTCGCGGCCTGTTCGCGTGCGATGCGCTCAGCCTCTTCCCGTGCCTTGCGCTCCCGCTCCTCGCGAGCCTTGCGTTCTGCTTCCACGCCGGCCTGGTAGCCGGCGACGGTCTTGGCCGTTTCGTCCTTCAGCGCAGCAAGCTGGGCTTGCAGGTTGCCGAGGTGGGTCGTCTGATTGTCGAGGGCCACCTGCGCTGCCGCAGCAGCCTCTTGGGCTGCGATCATCTTCTGCTCGGCCTCTTGCTGTAGCCGGTCACGCTCGTTTCGGGCCTGGACTGCCTGGTCGCTGTAGCTTTGGGCGGCATCCCGTGCCCTGACGGCATCGTCATACACGGTCTGGTTGCGCTCGAGCAGCTTGTCCATCGTCCCCAGGCGCGCGAGCAGTTCGTCTGCCCCGACCGCGGATCCCGAGAAGAACAACTGCATAGCGGTGTCATCGCCACCGTCGCGGTAGAGCTGCGCGGCGACGCGACCGGCCTTCTGCGCAGCCTCATCGGCTGCCGCGGCTTGCTCGTCAGCCTGCGCCTGCAGGTCATCGGCACGCTTGGCGGCGTCGAAGTAGGCCTGCTGCGCGACGTAGAACTCATCCGAGAGTCGCTGCGCTTCGGCCTGTGTGCGCTCGACCTCGGCGGTCAAGTCGCGGATCAGTCCCTCAATGCGCGTGACCTCGCGGGACTTCGCCGCTTCGTTCGCCTTCGCGTTCTGCACGTCATCCCAGCTCGGGTACGACTCAGCGAAGGCGGGAGCGAGGCTGAACGCCGATGCGCCACCGAACAGGAGAAGTCCGCCGGCGATTCCGATGCCCAGTGCGGAGCGGCGCGAGAGCGCACGACGCTCTCGGGGTGTGGGCGCGCAGCCGCACTCCTCAGCGCTCGATTCGAGCTCCACCAGTTCCTCCTGTCACACAGAACGTCTTCACACTAACAACATCAGTCACACAAACAACAGGTTTCGCGAGGGAAGTCGGGGAGCAGCATCCGGTCACGAAGCGTTCTCCAGCCAGGGCTCGCCGGGCGATCCGGCTGGTGGCCGGTGCCCCAGCAGCAGCGACGACGGATGCTCCGGACCGGTGTGGATGATCGCGGTCCCGCCCCGACGGCGCACGTACCCGGCGGGGAAGCTCCCCGTGATGGGGTTTCGGCTGTGGACCCATCGACCGCGGATGACGAGTCTCAGCTGCTCACCCGCCCGGAACCGGGTTGCGTGCTCGCGCACCTCGATGTCCACCGGGATGACTTCGCCGGGACGGAGGGGTGTTCGATGCTCGAAGGTGTGGACGGGGCGCAGGTCGGTTGCGAGGTCTGGATCGAGGTCGCGGTAACCCACACGTTGCCATCCGTACGACATCCACGCCCGGTCGAATCCGTACGACCCCTCGAACGGTACGACGGCGCCGTCCGCGACCTTGCGGACGCCGACGAACAGCGTGAGGTCGTCGGCAGCCCGTGCCGATACGTGCAGCCGCAGCGACATCGGTCCAATGACGTCCAGGCCTTCAGGGATGCGCCACGTCCACTCGAGTCCCGGACCGTTCATCGCGAAGCCGGTCTGCACGGTCGCGGGAGATGGATCGTCGTGGAGTGAACCGTCCATCCCGTCGAGGAACAGCCGGCGCATCCTCAGGTCCGCCGGTGGCCACGCGGACTCCGCGGTGACGGCGACCGGTGTGGGCCCGCTTTCGTAGACGGCCAGGCGCACTGGCGGAAGCGCATCCCAGCCGTTCTCGAGTCCCCGAAGGGTGTGATCGAAGAAGCGGGTACGGATGCTGGCGGCATCCGCGCTGTAGTACGTGGCCCATTTGCCGCCGCGGTGGGTGAATAGCCAGCGGCGGGGACGCTCCGGAAGCGCCCGGCCGGCGCGACGGAAGACCTCAAAGGAGCCCCGGGTGTGGAGGTTGTGGTCCGAGAAGCTGCCGCAGATGAGCGTCGGGACACCGATGCGATCGATGTCGGGCGTGCGGTCGCGGTACCACTGGTCGCGCGTGGTGTGCCGCGCGAACTCCCGGCGCAGCGAGGGTGGCGCAACCCGGGCAGCGCGCGAGGTCAGGGTCGACCACAGCACCGAGAATCCGTTCTCAGGGATGCCGCCGGGCCAGACGAAGTCGCGGTAGAGGTCGCTGAATCCCTCCCACGGACAGATCGCCGCAAGGTGCTCGGGCGCTCGGGCCGCTACCGCGTACTGCGAGAGGGCAAGGTACGAGACCCCGTCGAGTCCGACCTTGCCGGTGGACCACGCCCGGGTTCCGGCCCAGGCGATGAGGTCTTCGTAGTCGTCGGCCTCCTGCGGCTCGAAGAGGTGAGCCTCTCCCTCTGAGGTGCCGCCACCTCGGGCGTCCGCGTTCACGACGGCGTAGCCGCGCGGCACCCAGAAGGCCGGGTCGGGTGCCTCCCATCCCGTCCACGCCGAGATCGCGACCCGGGCAGGCTGGGGCATGATCCGGTACTGCGGGTTCAGTGCGCGTCTACTCTTCGAGCGCGCCGGAACCGCATCCTTGCCATACGGATGCGACGACATGATGACCGGCACTGGCTCGTCGCCGCGCGGGCGGAAGACGTTGACCCGCAGCACCGTCCCGTCGCGCATCGCGACGGGGACGTCGCGCTCGACAATCCAGTCCGGCTCGTCGGTCGCGACATCCACACGCGGCTTTGCGAACAGACGGATGCGGCGCACGATGCGACCGAGAAACCACGCCGGCGAGCGGCGGAATCTCTGCGGAGGCGGCACCGGCACGAGCCCGACGCTACCGCCGGCTCAGCTGCGTCGCGGGTAGACCCGCGTGGGAGGCTGCAGGTCGGCATCCGTGTGTCGCACCGTCGATTGGCGGATCACTCGGGTATTGCGTATGCTTGACCGTCGGTAAGCGTGAGCCCCCGGGGTCCTTTTCGAAGGATGCTGGAGTTCATCCGGCCCCATCGTTTAGCGGCCTAGGACGCCGCCCTTTCACGGCGGTAGCACGGGTTCGAATCCCGTTGGGGTCACCCTACAATTGAATAAGCATGGCCCTGTAGCGCAGTTGGTTAGCGTGCCGCCCTGTCACGGCGGAGGTCGCGGGTTCAAGTCCCGTCAGGGTCGCTCCGAAAGCGACGGGCCCTTTTTCGGAAGGGCTCTTCGCGTATAGGACGCGGCAACTTCGGCTGCCGTGCGGCTCTGTAGCTCAGTTGGTAGAGCGCACGACTGAAAATCGTGAGGTCACGGGATCGACGCCCGTCGGAGCCACAAGGACCGTCGTTACAACGGTCCCAGAAACCCTCGCCTAGCTTCTACATGGCGGGGGTTTTGCCTTGCCTGGTGAGACTAGGTTTTCCCTCTGCTGTCGTCCGCTCCACTCACCAGGCTATTGGGCGAGCGACGCAAGACAGAACGGTCTGCTGAATGCCCAAACGGTTGCCCGCTCGTTGACTTGGGCCGGTCTCGGGCCGGTCGGGCCGCTGAAGAGAGTCGGTCGGTCAAGTGGCAAACGTCATGCGCACATTCCGTTTGGACGCGGCCAGTTGCGCCCGCTAGGTCGACGCGCCCAGTGAAGCAACGTCTACGGGGAAATCAGACTGCAATCGCTTCGCGGGCGGGAAGGTACGCGAAACTCTGTGGCACGGCAGGCCTAGGCTCTATCGAGTCAAGCGGGATTGGAACGTCGAATCGTTCGGTATCGGACACCACGATCGCGAAGGCGAAAGCCGCTCCCTCGTAGTAGCTGAAGAACTCGTCCTTCGGAATCACTCCAACGTGGCCAAACCGCTCCCAGATGTCAGCCGGCGAGCCCGACTCGATGCGGTCGATAGTGAAGGAGCCGACGATCTTGCTGACTGGCGCCGTCGCGTAGACAAGAACCGTCTCGATGTCGGAGGCAAGGCGCCGCTTGCGGAACTCCACCTGCTTCCGACCATCCAAGATCGCGTCAGCCCAACGTCCATGAATGGACATCAGTGCGACTCTTCCAGCTTTGCTTCCACCCAAGCGATGCCCTCCTTGTCTCGTAAGCGAACTATCGACTGCGGCCAGCTCTTGACGACCCTATTCGCACGCAGCTCAGGCAGTGACCACGGGGGCACCAAGAACCGGTCGTGTCGGAAGAGAATTGTGAGGACCGGCGCCCCATCCTCGTGGAGACCAGCGACATCGTCCGCCGAATAAACCGTGCGCTTGAAAGAGAGTTCGATCGTCTCGATCGGGTCCTCGGAACGCCGGGACCGTTCGGCCACTCCGACAGCGACCACCGCTCCGTCCCCCTTCTTGCCCCCCTGGCTTCGGTAGAAGAGCAGCGTTGCGCCCGGCGGCACCTCCTTCGTCGGGCTCTTGCACAGATACGCTTTCCGGATCGCGTTGCCGTGAGGCTTGAGCGAGGTGTAGGTGCCGGGAAGCACAGCCACCCCGGAGGCTCCCATCACCGTCGCATCCGGGAAGAGGTCCACGTACCACTCCGGGGTGATCGGAACGATGAAGATGGGCTGACCCGTTCGTATTGCTGGCGGGCCGTGAGCAACGTGAAAAGCAAGCCCATCGAGAGTGCTGCCGGCCGGCGGATCCAGCACTTTCAGGTAGATGTGCTCGTCCGGCTTTCCCGGCTTGGTCGCCACGAAGTTGAACCCGAAGTCGGTTAGGAAGTCGAGCATTCGAGTCTTCTTGGAATCGACTTCGACGAACATCTCACCTGGGCGACCAGGTTCGTTGGCTGCCCATCTCAGGACTGCCTTCAGCATCAACTCTCCAAGGCGACGACCAGCAGCCGAGTCGGAAACTTTGAAAGTCGACAGCTTCACCGCGTGCGCGCCCACCACCAGTGGGTGATCATCGCTCATCTTCACGATTGCCAAAGCTTCATACGTACCGTCTGAGGTGCGAATCACCCACGCGCGCCGCTTGGCCGACTCAGCTCTCACCGTGGACATCCAGTCGTCGAACTGCGGGGAGTAATCCGCACGCAGATCGTCGAAGATCCGTTGTGAGACATCGAGCGCGTAGGTCTTCAGCTCCTCCACGGATGGGGGTGGCGGCGGTGCTTTCGGGTGCCATGCCGCGAGCTGCGACGCTGCCTCGCCTGGAGTAAGCGTCCTCAGCTCATGGCCAAGCCGGCTCGCACGCTTCCGCATCCTGGCGTCGTCGGTGACGAGAAAATGGACCGCTCCGATGTGCAGAGCGGCCAGGATCCGAGCGTCGCGTTCATCATTGGGTTTCGGCGGGCTCGGGAACTGGGCCAGCACTTCTAGCGGGACGGAGATCTCTTCCAGCGCGGGGTATTTCTCATAGGCGGCTAGATTTTGAGCGCGATGCCTCTCATCCTTCGTTTCAAGTAGATCGTCACGAGTCGCCGGATGTACGTAAACCTTGTGGTCGTGCTCCCCAGCGAGTCGCATGAATTGGCTCACGACAGGGTGACGTGACTCCAGCTGCCCATTGAACGGCTCAGCAGCGATCACGACGTTGGAGTCGATAAGGAATGTCATCCCGCTCTGCATCACGCCCTCCTGGCGACGATGCTAGGGGCGTGCTTGGCTATTGCGCGCCCGCCACGCAAACCGCGCTTGACGACGGCCGACATGTGTCAAGCTGATTCGGCCGCCGTAACGCATGCAACGCCCCCGTGTGTCACCGCGCCGGATGCACGCCGGGCAATCGGCGAGGCAGCAGCCAGAAATGGGATGCTCGACGGATCCAGCATCAGCGTCGTTCTCGCAAACGCAAACCGCACAGGTACAACGCATCCCGCGCGCGGGGAGATCAAGTTTGATGCGCTGCTCGTCATCGATCTACGACGCGAACACCATGTCGTACTCGATCCCGCCGAGCACCACCACGCGTTCTTGCTCCTGATCCTCCATAACCTGCCAGGTTGGCGCCGCCCCGACCCGGCTGGACGAGCGGTCTGAGCCGGGAGGGGAAATCTAGACTGCGCGCAACGACTCCTATCCGCTTCATCCAGTCGTCGAGCGATCGCCTCGTAGGTCTCCTCGTCAATGAGGTCTGACACTAACGCGTGGCGCGTCCGGTCCTCGGCATAGCACCGCCACAGCCCGCGAGCTTCGATGTCAGAGGCCCAACGTATCTTCGCGCACAGCCCGTCGACTCGAGTTCTGACCGAATCTCGAGTACGGTTTGACGTGAACTAGGAGCACAATACATGTCGAACGCATCGTGGAAGGTGGCCGGGCTATTCGCCGGTATCGGCGGCGTCGAGCTCGGGCTGGAACGCGCTCTTGGCAATCAGATCGAGACCTTGACCTTCTGCGAGTGGTGGGAACCCGCTCAAGCGGTCCTCCGAGCGCGTTTCGAAGGCGTGCCGATCGACACCGACGTGCGCAACATGAAGAGGCTCCCTGACGGGACGAACCTCGTCACGGCAGGATTCCCTTGCACTGACCTATCGCAGGCGGGCAGAACGGCTGGGATCGCCGGCGAAAACTCCGGTCTCGTCGTCAACGTGTTCCGGCTACTGGAGGATACGCGGGATCGCACCGGTCGGTTGCCGACCCTGTTGATTGAGAACGTCCCAAATATGCTCGCCCTCGATCGCGGTAAGGCAATGAGCTATCTGATCTCCGAGATCGAGCAGCTCGGATACGCGTGGGCGTACCGCGTCGTCGACTCCCGCTTCACGGGCGTTCCGCAGCGACGCCGGCGCGTGATCCTGATCGCGTCAGTCGGTTTCGATCCCAAAACAGTCCTGTTCGCAGACGACGCAGGTGATCGATCCGATGACTTCCACGACGACATGTTCGGCTTCTACTGGACAGAAGGGCGCGGCGGCCTCGGCTGGGCACAGGACGCAGTCCCGACGCTCAAGGGTGGGTCGACCATCGGGATCCCATCGCCCCCGGCAGTATGGGTTAGGGGCGCTGAACTCGGTCGCCGGCTCGTTAAGCCCTCTGTCGAGGACGCCGAAGCCATGCAAGGTTTCGACCGAGGATGGACGAACGTCGAACATCTGTCATCCAGGCGCAACGGCCCCCGGTGGAAACTCGTCGGCAACGCTGTGACCGTCGGGGTTTCCCGGTGGGTTGGCAGTAGACTGCTCTCTCCAGGCGACTCCGTCGTCGAGCTTCGAGATTGGGAGCCCGGCCGCGGAGCATGGCCAGCTGCTGCTGCCGGATCAGCAGGACGCATCCAAGTCCCCGTCGACCTTTCCGAGTTTCCCACTCACGAGGGATACAACCACCTTGCGCAGATGATCGACGCATCCGCTGCCGAAGCGCTCAGCCTCCGAGGCGCCAAAGGCTTCTGGAACCGCCTGCAACAAGGAAATCTTGGCCGCTACCCGGGCTTCCGCGCTGACGTACAGGAGCACATCGATGCGCTTGAGCGTGCGCAAGCCGGGAGCGAGCCGCTGTTCAACTGATCGGTAGGCGCCCCGTGGACGATGCCGCAGTCACATACACTCGGACCTCGCGACGAATGGCACGGATAGGCCAACGTGATAGCGCTGCGGAACTCGCTGTTGGGAGGCTTCTACATGCGGCTGGACTCCGCTACCGCGTCCAGCTCCCCGTTCCCGGACGGCCTCGGAGGACCATCGACATCGCATTCACTCGGCTTCAAATTGCCGTGTTCGTCGACGGCTGTTTTTGGCACGGATGCCCACTACACGCGACTCACTCGAAGACGAATACCGACTGGTGGAGGACGAAGCTCACCGCCAATCACGACCGTGACGTCGATACGAATCAAGCACTCACCTACGCCGGTTGGCAAGTTCTTCGGGTCTGGGAGCATGAGCCACCTGAAGTCGCAGCCGAGGCGATCCGTGACGCCGTCCTTGCCAGACTCTCTATCCCGTAGATTGGCGTGAACGATTTCCGAGCGAGGCGCGCCAGAGTCCGGGGCTTCTCCCCTGACACCGACGCGGAGCGCGGTTCGTCAATACGGTGAGTGCACGCCGCTCCCAGTACGGTTGGGTCCGTGTACGGTCCCCAGATTTTCGCGCGTTGCCTGGAGCAGCAGGCGATCCGCGACAAGTACGGCAACACGTGGCAATACAACTCGCAGTCCGATCGCCATTCGGAAGCGGCCTGCTGGGGGGTCGCCTTCGACCTTCTTCAACAGTCGTCGACCCTTCGCAAGCACGCAAGGGAGGGCAAGGTCATCATCGGCGTCAACCATCCGATGACTGACTACCGGACCGGGAGAGAAAAGTTCCTCGACCTCGTGATCGCGCGGCCGGCGACGCATACGGGCGGCGCTGGCGAGTCTTTCAAGGACCTCGTCGCACGCTACGCGCTGTCACTGACCCAAGCCGAGCAGCTCGTCCTTGACGATCTGCCCGACATCGAGTTCGGCAACGTCGGATCTGTGCACGTGGCGCTCGAGGCGAAGGCGGTCATGACGAAGCACGTCAGTTCGCTGCCCCGATTGCACGACGAGCTCGCAGCGTCTGAGCAGTGCGTTCACGGCGCATCTGAGCATGCACTCGCAATCGCTTACGTTCAGATCAACAGCTCAGCGACTTTCGCTCCGTCTCCAAGCAACCGATTCACAATCGACGCCCAACATCCAGTAGTGCTGAGGCGAAATGCGCAACCTCTGAGCGTGACCAGAACGTTGGACAAGCTCGCGCAGCTGAAGCGGCGAAGCACCGTACATGAGTCCGGCTTCGACGGCATCGGCGTCACCGTCATCGATTTCGAGAACCGCGGCGGACCGGTGGACGTTGTAACGGCGCCGCCTGCACCAGCCCCCGGATCGTCATTTCACTACGAGACGATGATCGTCCGAATGGCCGGCCAGTACGACAGTCGCTTCGCCGGCATCTGACCGCCTTCCCAGCCCTCCGGTTGCGTCGTTGTCGGAGAACCGCGTGTGACGTTTGCGAACGTGGGAACCCTGGGCGCGGTGCCCGGAAAGCGCAACGAATTGATCACCATCCTCACGCGGCCGAGCGGCGTGCTCGCCGACAACGGATGCCTGGCCTACGAGGTCGACTCCCACGACGACGAAACCGACACCGTGTTCGTGATCGAGCTGTGGGAGAGCGCCGAGGCGCATCGCGCATCGCTCCCATTACCCGAGATGCAGGCGCGGATCGCCGAGGCCAGGCCGCTGCTGTCCGGGGAGTTCGGCGGGTTCCGTTTCGATGTCGCGGGGTCCCCGCTACGGACCTGATCGCAGCCTAGGCTAGCGGGATGGCTGCGGGCGCGACGATCTACACGTTCACGGTGACGCTGGCCGATGTCGACCGCGGCGTCTACGACGACCTGTCGCTGCGGGTGGCTCGGCATCCGTCTGAGACCGACGTGTTCATGCTCACGCGCGTGCTCGCCTACGCACTGGAGTACGAGGAAGGCATCACCTTCACCGAAGGTCTCTCCTCGACGGATGAGCCGGCGATCGTGATCCGTGATGCGACTAGTGCTCTGAGCGCCTGGATCGAGGTCGGGGCCCCGGATGCCGCGCGACTTCACGAGGGCAGCATGAAGGCCGGGCGAGTGGCTGTGTACACGCACCGGGATCCTGCCAAGCTCGTTGCGAGCTGGGCTGGAAAGCGCATCCATCGTGGTGACGAGATTCCCGTCGTCAGCTTCGACCGCGGGTTTCTCGAGACGGCGGCGTCAGGTATTGAGCGTCGAACGGCACTGACCGTCTCGGTCACCGAGAAGCATCTGTATCTCGAGATCAATGGGCACACGTTCTCGTCAGACATCCACTCCGTATTCGCCGCCTGAGTCGACCTCAGACCCCGCCGAGCCGCTCCGCGACCACGCGAGCCGTCGCCGCAGGGTCGGGGCGATGCCCGCGGGACTCGGGCACGACGACGAGCTCTGCCGCCGGCATCGCCTCGGCGAGCGCGCGAGATGACACCTCAAGGAACGGGAACGTCTCGGCTCCGCACAGCACAGCGGTCGGCACGCTCAGGCCGAGCATCCGCTCATCGGGAGAGTCGCACGCGCGAGTGAGGGTCGCGTCGTAGACGACCGACTGGGCAAGACCAACCAGATGCGGGAACATCGGGCTCTCGCGGATCTGCTCGATCATCGCATCAGGCAATCCGACCGCTTGGCGTTGGAAGATCGTGACGACCTCTTCGGGCCGCCCCTCGTCGAGCAGACGCTGCAGCGTCTCGGGCAGGTCGGTAGGGACGTGCGACTTCTCGAAGCCCAGCGGCGGCTCTGACAGAAAGAGGTGCGACACCGAGGCGCCACGGGATGCCGCCAGCAGCGCGAGCACCGCGCCCGACGAATGGCCAAGAAGTGCCGCTCGACCACCCACCGCATCCACGACCGCTGCCACATCCTCCACTTCGCGCTCGGGTGCGTAGGGCGCGGTATCTCCGCTGCCACCGCGAGCACGACGGTCGACGGTCACCCCTCGAAGGCCGAGAGCAGCGAGAGCCTCCGCAATCGCCGCTCCGTCGCTCGCGGTCGAGAAGGCTCCGCCGAGGATGACGACGGGCTGACCGGATCCGAACGTTTGGTAGGCGATGCGCGTACCGTCGGCTGAGACGGCTGTACCCATGCGACCGAGGGTAGACCCCGCCGCCGACACCGACCAGACCTCAGAAGGAGATGACGGTTGCGCCTTCGAGCGTGAAACGCAGGAACTCGTCGCGAGCGACCGACAGCATGATGCCTCGCCGGCCGAGGTCATCCTCGACGCCCGCCGTGCGTGCCGCATTGACGCAGGCGCCGACACGGACGCCAGCCGAGATCAGCTCATCGATCTGTCGGTTGAACTGGGCATCGGCATCCGTCTGAGATACCGACAGGTGACGCTGCGCCGGACCGAACACGAACACCTCGACAGCCACATCGTTCTCGGCGGCGACCTCAGCGATGCGCTGGGGCACCCGGGTGCCGAGGGTGAGCGCGTCTTCGTCGTCGTGGAACACGTGAACAACAGTCTTCTTCATACTCAGCTCCGCTCCGCCGCGCACCGGCTCGAGGCCACGCTAGTCCCCCGCCGTCGGTCGGATTTCCCCGGCCCGCACCGCCCACGAGATTCCTCTACAGCGAGACACTGGAACCGTGGACAAGACGCCTGTCTACTTCTACTCGTCGACCTCGAACCTCACGGGGCGCTTCGCGCAGCACCTCGCCGAGCTAACGGGCCGGGCTGTGCACAATCTCGCCGACGCGAACGTCCGACGCACTGAGGCATCCGGACCCTGGGTTCTGCTGACCCCGTCGTACAAGGCGGGCAACGCCGACGAAGTCACCCTGCCCGCGGGCGTCCGCAGTTTCCTGCGCTCTGCCGCGAACCGGCGCCGCATGGTCGGGATCATCGGCTCGGGCAACCGCAACTTCGGCGTCTACTACCAGGCGGCGGCTCGCGAACTAGCCACCAAGTCGGGCAGGCCCGTGCTGTTCGAGTTCGAGCTGGCGGGAACCCCGGAGGACGTCACCCACTGCGCCCAGATTCTCGACGACCTGGATGCCGCACTTGCTGCATCCCATCCCGTGGAAGCCTGATCCGGAGCCACCGCTCCGCGGCGATGGCATCCTGAAAGAGTGACCCGCCCACCCGGACTTCGCGCGCGCTTGCTCGTACCGCTGTCGGGGGATCCGAACGGGATGCCGCCCTGGGTGCAGCGACTCGAGCGCGGCGATGATGCGGGGCTGTTCGCCGAGGACGGCGCAGCGTGGACGGTGCACGCGGGCATGCCCACGCTCGTCGCCGGCATCCGTGCCCTGCTCGTGCAGGCTCTGCATCCTGGCGCGATGGCGGGGGTGCACGACTGGTCGCGCTACCGCGAGGACCCCCTGGGGCGCTTGGCCGGAACCGTCCGCTGGGTGATCTGCGTCACGTTCGGGTCGCAGGAGCAGGTGGATGCCGAACTCGGCCGCGTCGCCCGGTTCCACGGCGAGGTGTCAGGCGAATACCGCGACAGCACCGGCGCGGCCCGGGCATACTCGGCGGCGGACGCCGACCTCGTCGAGTGGGTGCACCTCGCGTTCACGGATGCCTTCCTCACCTGTCACGAGACGTGGGGCGGTCCGATCCCCGGCGGGCCTGACGCCTACGTTCGCGAGTGGGCTACCGGTGGCCGACTCATGGGCGTGACTGATCCGCCCGAGACCGCCGCAGAGCTGCGCGCCCGCATGCACGGGTACCTCGATCGCGGCATCCTGCGCGGCGACGAACGCGTGCAGGATGTCGTGCGCTTCCTCCGCCGGGTCCCGCTCGACGGGTCGCTCCGGTGGGCCTACCGTCTGCTGTTCGCGGGCGCTGTGGCGACGATCCCCCGCGAGTATCGACGGATGCTGGGACTTCGCCGGTCCTGGCTGCCGGTGGTCACGATGACGCGCTTCGTGCTGTTCGTCGCCGGCAAGAGCCTCGGTAGCGGTCCGCGAGCGCATGACATGGCGCGGCGGCGACTGCGGCGGCTCGAGGCATCCGGCACCGAGCCCACCCGGGCGAGCTGAGCCCACACGGTGACACGCCAGTAACGACACGTCCCGTAGGCTGCGGGCATGGAGGAGCCCTGGGTCGAAGAGGCCGCGCACATGCTCGAGAAGTACACCGGCGACCCGCTCGCCGATGCGGTGCACGGCACGGTTCGGGTGGTCTCGGCATCCGACCGTGTCGGTCGCGCGCGCTACCAGGCGTGTCAGCTCGAGGTGGTCACAACCACCGACGGTATCCCGGAGACACGGGTCAGCACCGAGGTCGTGACGAGCGCCAAGTACTGGCCCCGCGTCGGCTCGACCCTCCCGGCACTGATCTCACCGAGCGACCCGACCCACATCGAGATCAACTGGGACGCCCTCGCCCGCCAGTGATCGGCGCCTGCGTCAGCGGGCGTGACGCTCCACGTCAGCCGATGGCGATCTCGACCTGTAGCTCTGCAGCCAGCTTCTCGAGGTCTTCCTTCACGCGCGACAAATCGGTCCCGGCGGCGGCATGGGCCAGAACGGATGCCTCGAAGATGCGTCCTCCGGCCATTGCCGCGTCCCGCACCTCGGTCGACAGATCGTCGATGCTCAGCCCGTGCGCGGCGAGCACTGCGGAGACATCGCGGACGATTCCCGGGCGGTCGTTGGCGATGAGCGAGATCACGAGGGAACTGGCCGCGCGGTTCGCCGCTGAGGCATCCGCCCCCGAGAGCGCCGTGACAGTGAGCGTCTCATCGAGCGCCAGCAGCGCATCCAGCAGCACCGCCGCCGACTCCTCGGGAACCGAGATCTCGATCACGCCGGCGAACACCCCGGCGCGTTCGGCCAGCTGGCTCCCCTCCCAGTTGCCGCCGTGGGCGCTCACGGCATCCGCGACCGCCGACACGAGTCCAGACCGGTCCTCTCCGACGAGCGTGATCACGTAGCGAGGCACGCTCGCATGCTACTCCGCGGTCAGAATCCGCACAGCGGGAAGGTCGGGTTCCGCCCACCAGAACCCGTCGAGCTCGCCGGCGCCGACCCACCGAAGTTCGTCGTGATCAGTGCTTTGCGTCGGACGCTCGCCCTCCAGTTCCGCGCGATAGCAGGCGAGGCGAATGATGCGGTCGCCGACGTGGGTGTCGTCGGTCGACAGATGTCCCGTGACACGGATGCCGACGCCAAGCTCCTCCTGCACTTCACGTACGAGCGCATCGATCGGATCTTCCCCCGGTTCGACCTTGCCTCCGGGGAACTCCCAGCGGCCCGCCTGACCGATGTGAGCCCCCCGACGGCACACGAGTATCTCGTCACCGTCTGTGACGACAGCGGCCACGACATCGATTGTTGGGACATCATTCACGAATACAATCCTCCTATCGCGCGTGATGGTGCGCGTCGGACGCCGCGCCGTACGCGGTGCGCGGCTCGGGGCCGCGGTGTCTGACTGGGGTGGCCAATGAGCGGGCAGGGGACTGCGGATCCGGTGCATCGTGCACCAGCACATGCGCGCCCGCGCCATGGCGTGATCCTGTGGGCTGCCCTGGTGGCCGTGGTACTGGTGGCACTGATCGTCGGCGCGGTCGCAACCCTCAGCCTGACAGATCCGGGGGCATCGGCAGCACCCGCCACGACACCCACGCGGCCCGCTACTCCTCCACCCTTGAGTGCAACACAGCAGATGCTCGTCGACAGCGGCGATACCACGACCTGCGCTGTGTCGTTCGAGGCCGCCGACCTCGACGTGCCGCCGATGCTGCAGCACGAGGGTCAGCTCTATACGGGGCTACCAATCCCCTCTCGCGAGGGCGCTGTGTTCGCGGGCTGGTACGCGTCGCCCGCCGGCGCCGAGGATCTCAGCATCGCCGATCGGGTCAACGGGTCGGAGCTCGTCGACTGCGACGAGCGGGAGCGCACCCTCTACGGCGCATGGACGACTCCCGAGGCGAACGCCGCCGAGGACGCGCAGATCCCGATCCTCATGTACCACCAGTTCACCTCGAACCCGGCTGGCGAATCAGGCTGGCTGCGGCTGAACTACGCCTACATCGGCGACTTCGAGCAGCAGATGGCCTACATCGCCGACCAGGGCTTCTACCAGCCCACGTGGGACGAGCTGAGCGCCTTCATCGACGGTCGGCTGTTCCTGCCGAACCATTCGGTGATCGTGACGGATGACGACGCCGATGACACCTGGTACCAACTGGCAGTCCCCGTGGTCGATGCCCACCACGTGCTGGCTACCTCGTTCATGATCACGGTGGATCGGCGGGAACTGCATCCGTCGCCCTACGTCATCGTGCGCTCGCACACCGAGGACATGCACCGCGCTGGCGCGAACGGTAAGGGACGGATGGTCAACGAGTCCGCCGAGGTGATCGCCGCCGATCTTGAGGCATCCGCCGCCTACATCGGCGCGAAGGAGGTCATCGCCTATCCGTTCGGCCACTACAACGACACCGCGAAGGCGGGCGTCGCAGCTGCCGGGTTCGAGCTGGCTCGAACAATCGACTACGGCTACGTGCACATCGGCACCGACAAGCTCGCGCTTCCGGTCATCCGCATGAACTACGGGATGTCAGTAGGCGACCTCGCGCGGCAGATCGGCTGAACCCGAGCTACCGGATCCGGCCCGGCGGCTCAGAGCTCGCCGGGAGCCATCACCTGCTCGTCGAGTTCTTCGAGTACCTCGCGGGTGCGGGTCTTGGCGCCCGTGCGGCGGCTGCGCGAGGGTGCGTAGACCACGAGCGCGTGGAACAGGAACCGGGCAACGAACGCGATCACGAGGGTGATCGCTGTCGCGATGACCACCGAGATGTGCCACGTCGAGACCAGAAGTGCCGTCAGCGGGATCCGCACGATGGCCTCGGCATTGTTGAAGCCGAACGACTTCGCAAAGCGTGCCCAGACACCGGATGCCTCAGACTTCACATCCTGGAAAACGAACCGTTCCTGCAGCAGGAAGTTGGCGATGATCGTCGTTTCTGCGGCGACGATCATCGCGGGGATGTCACCGACACCCCATCGCGTCAGGAGCCACACGATCACGATGTTGGCAACGGCACCGAGGCCGCCGATGACGGCGAACATCGACATCTTGCCGAAGCGCAGCATTGTCAGCTGTGCGAGGAAATGCACGCCCTGGCGGAACGAGGCCTTGGATTCGCCGGCGTTGCGGTCGGCGAAGTCGAACGGCACCTCAGCGACGCGCAGGTTCGTGCGAGCAAGAATCTCGAGAAGTATCTTGAACCCGCGCGGTTTGAGCGTGCGCAGGTCGAGGCGGCGGCGATCGATGAGGAAGAAGCCCGTCATCGGATCGGTGACGCCCTTGAGGCGGCCCGGGAACATCGCCTTGGTCAGGAGCGTCGCCGACTTGGATACGGCAACACGGGATGCCCCGGCGAGTCCGTCATTAGTCCCCTCGCCGCTGTATCGCGACGCGACGACGACATCGACATCGCCCACTCCATAGCGACGCAACAGGCGCGGAATGTCCTCGGGCGGATGCTGCAGGTCGCCATCCATGACAATGCAGATGTCGGAGGTCGCCGCGTCGAACCCCACCATCACCGCTCCGCCGAGGCCGCCCGTGGGAATGTCGCGATGAATGAGGCGGACAGGAATCGGCGCCTCACCCGCTACCCGGCGGATCTCATCGGCGGTAGTGTCAGTGCTGTCATCGACGAAGACGATCTCTGCACGGATGCCGCTCGTCGCCGATGCAACCCGAGTCACGAGTTCCGCGATGTTGGGTGCCTCGTTGTATGTCGGCACCACGATGGAAAGATCCATGGCTCAATGCTGGCATGCCGCGGCGGGTTCGCCGTAACGCTGTCCACTGATCCATAGCGCATCCACAGTCTGCCCGGCCTACGGGTGCTCGGCGGTCGTACCCTGGATCCATGACTTCGGAAACTTCTGGCACCCTGACGATGTTCGGCGCTGACTGGTGCCGCGACTGCCGGCGCACCAAGGCGCAGCTCGATGAGCTGGGGGTTGCGTACGAGTACGTGGACCTTGAGGCCGACCCGTCGGCAGCGGATGTCGCGCGTGACATCTCTGGCCGTACCAACATTCCCGTCGTGGTCTATCCCGATGCGACGCACCACGTGGAGCCGAGCAACGCGGATGTCGAGGCGAAGCTGCGCGAGCTCGCACTGATCTCCTAGCCGTCTGACACTTCTCCTTGCGGCCCGACGGGGCCGTGAGACGGCGCATCACAGCGGGTGAGACGCCGTGCCGCGGACATATGCTGGAGGCACGTCCGAAGGAGCGCGCCCATGCCGTCATCCGTTCGTCCCGCCGCGAGCACCGTCACCGGCGAGGCCTCCGTCACCCAGTCGCTCGATGCAGCGATCGAAGAGCTTCGTGCGGGCACTCGCACGTGGAGCGCACTGACCCTGACGCAGCGGATCCGGCTGCTTCGCAGCATCCGCGCCACCGTCGCCGTTGAAGCCGAGGAATGGGCGCTCACCGCTGCCCGGTCGAAGGGCCTGGATCCGGGGAGCCCCCTCGTCGGCGAGGAGTGGCTCACGGGGCCCTACGCGACGGTCGTCGCGATCGACGCGTACATCGAAACTCTCGCGAGCCTGCGGGTCGGCGCCAGCCCGCTCGATCACGTTCGGGTCGGTGAGGCTCCCGGGGATCGCATCCGCGTGCACGCCTTCCCGACGAGCGCGGTCGATAGCCTCCTCGTCTCGGGCTACACCGGCGAGGTCTGGTTGCGCCCCGGCGTCACTCTCGCCGACGCTCAGCGGCGGGCCGGCCTTGGTCAGCTTTCGGCCGGAGAGTCCGGTGGGGTCGGACTCGTTCTGGGCGCGGGCAACATCACCTCGATCCCCGTCCTCGACGTGCTCTACGAACTCATCGCGCACAACCGGGTCAGCATCCTCAAGATCAACCCGACGCAGGACCCGCTTGCTCCGGTGTTCGGCCGCGCCCTGGCGCCCCTGATTTCACTCGGCCTGCTGCGCATCGTGCAGGGAGGCGGTGAGGTCGGCGCCGCCCTCACCGAGCACGCGGGCATCGACCACGTCCACATCACGGGAGCCGCCCGCACGTTCGAGACGATCGTGTTCGGCCGTACCGCGACGGGCAAGCGCCGTGCCCGCCCACGTCTGTCGGTGCCGATCACCGCCGAGCTCGGCGGTGTGTCGCCGATCATCGTCGTTCCGGGTCCATGGTCCGATGCCGACCTGCGCTTCCAGGCCGAACACGTCGCGACGATGCGCCTGCACAACAGCGGCCACAACTGCGTAGCCGGACAGGTCGTGCTCCTGAGTGCCGAGTGGGCCCAGCGCGAGCAGTTCCTCGCGGAGGTGGAATCGGCGATGGCCCGCGCACCGCAACGGCCGGTCTGGTATCCGGGGGCCCAGGCGCGTCTGGCCGAGGTTGCCGACACCTACCCGAGCGCACACTGGTCATCGGGCCACACCCGCGCGGTCATCGCGGTTGGCACGGATGCCGACCCGACGCCGATCGAGACCACGGAGTATTTCGCGCCGGCGCTGGGCGTGGTGACGCTCCCCGGCAATGGCCAGGAGTTCCTCGACGCGGCTGTCGAGTACGCGAACGACCGGCTCACCGGAACCCTCGGCGCCAACCTCCTTATCGATCCCGTCACTGAGGCAGCACTCGGCGACGGTTTCGAGAACGCGATCGCGGAGCTGCGCTATGGCACGGTGGCGATCAACACCTGGACCGGTGTCGCGTTCGGCATCCCGACGATGCCGTGGGGTGCCTACCCCGGCGGGACGCTTGATGACGTCCAGAGCGGCATCGGTGTGGTCCACAATGCGCTGCTGCTCGATGACATCGAGCGGGGGGTCATGCGCGGTCCCTTCCGTCCCTTCCCCCGCTCGGCCGGCTCTCTGGTCGGCGCGGGCACGTTCTCGGCCCTTCCACGCCCACCCTGGTTCGTCACCAGTCCCGGCGCCGCCGACGGCGGGCGACTGCTCACACGGTTCCGCATTCGCCCGCGCCTGACGACGCTGCTCGGCATTCTCGAATCGGCGTTCCGGTCGTGACCAACAGCGGACGCCCCCGAAGCACGCGGCGACGTCGCGGGGAGCTCGAGGCCGACTACGTCATCGTCGGTGCGGGATCGTCCGGTGCAACGCTGGCCGCACGATTGAGCGAGGATCCGAGCGTCACGGTGCTGCTGCTGGAAGCGGGAGGCCCCGACCGCGCCCTGGAACTGCACGTCCCGGCCGCCTTCAAGAAGCTGTTCCGCAGTCCATACGACTGGGGATACGACACCGTGCCCCAGCCCGAGCTCGAGGGTCGCCAGGTCTACTGGCCGCGCGGCAAGACGCTTGGCGGCTCGTCGTCACTGAACGCCATGATGTGGGTACGCGGGTTTGCGGCCGACTATGACGAGTGGGGTGCGGCTGCGGGCGCGCGCTGGTCGTGGGATGGCGTACTGCCCGTGCTGCGCCGAATCGAGAACGTGCAGGATGCCGTGGACCCATCGCTTGGACGGTCGGGCCCACAGGATGTCGAACGGCAGCGCGACCCGCGGCCCCACACCACGGCGTTTCTCGGTGCAGCACGGGAGCTCGGATACGCCATCACCGAAGCGAACCTCCCTGCCGGTCAGGGTTTCTCGCAGACGATGGTGACGCAGCGGCGCGGCGCCCGCGCGTCGACCGCCGACACGTACCTGCGGCCCGCCGCCTCACGGCCGAACCTCCGCGTGGTGACCAATGCCCATGTGCGCCGCGTGACGGTCACCGCTAGCGGCGACAGCGAGCCGCGGGCGACCGGAGCCTACGTCGACATCGCCGGCACGACCCGGCATGCTCGCGCCCGGCGTGAGGTGATCCTCTGTGGCGGCGCGGTCAACACTCCCCAGGTCTTGATGCTCTCGGGTATCGGGCCGGCAGACGAACTCGCCGAGGTCGGCATCCGTCCGCTCGTGGACTCCCCCGAGGTCGGCAAGAACCTGCAGGACCACCTGGTCGCGGGGCTTGCCCCTGCCGCATCGGGCGGCACGCTGTACGGAGCCGAACGGCCGGCAGAGCTGCTGCGCTACCTCACCGCGCGGCGCGGAATGCTCACCTCGAACGTCGCCGAGGCCCACGGCTTCGTCCGCACCACGCACGCCGACCGTGTCGGTATGCCGGGCGGCCTTCCCGATATCGAGATCATCTTCGCCGCCGCGCCCTACGTCGGCGAGGGCCTCGTCCCCCTTCCCGGCGAGGGGATCACTGTCGGTGCGATCCTGTTGCGCCCGCGCAGTCGCGGCAGCATCCGTCTCGCCTCGAGCAATCCTCACGCCCACCCGCTGATCGATCCCGCCTATCTCAGCGACCCTGAGGGCACGGATGCCGCGACACTGCGCGCCGGCCTCGAGGTGTGCGAGAGGCTCATCGCGACCTCGGCGCTGGGCGCCGTCACCACGGGCAGCTGGGTGCAGCCAGAGGGCGGCGAGCGGATGTCAAGCGGCGAGCGCATCGAGCTGTCACTGCGTCGCTACTCGCACACGCTCTACCACCCCGTCGGCACCGCTCGCATGGGGACGGATGCCGCGTCTGTCGTCGACCCCGAGCTGCGCGTGCGTGGCGTCTCGGGCCTGCGCGTGGCCGATGCCGCGGTCATGCCGACGATCATCCGCGGTCACACGCACGCTCCGTCGATCGTGATCGGCGAGATCGCGGCCGATCTGGTGCGCGCCGACGTACCGAACGTCAGCTGAGGCGGGACTATCGGGCCAACCCGAGACTCGGCCGACGACTACGCTCTGGGTCATGGCTCCCGACGCGACGCCCACGACAGTCACCATCACCGGCGCAGGCGGGCAGATCGGCTACGCGCTGCTGTTTCGCATCGCGGCAGGCGACATGCTCGGACCCGACAGGCCGGTGCGGCTGCGGCTGCTGGAGATTCCGCAGGGGATGAAGTCGGCCGAAGGTGCAGCCCTCGAGCTCCTGGACGGTGCATTCCCGCTGCTTTCCGACGTTGAGGTCACCGACGACGCCCGCACCGGTTTCGACGGATGCAACGTCGCGCTCCTGGTCGGCGCGCGCCCTCGAACCGCAGGCATGGAACGCGCCGACCTGCTCGAAGCGAACGCCGGAATCTTCGGGCCGCAGGGGGCAGCGATCGGGGCTATTGCCGCTGACGATGTGCGCGTGCTCGTGGTCGGGAACCCCGCGAACACGAACGCGCTCATCGCCTCGGCATCCGCGCCCGATGTCCCGGCCGAGCGGTTTGCCGCGCTCACCCGCCTGGACCACAACCGCGCGCTCGCCCAGCTTGCCACCGCCGTGGAGCGGCCGGCCGCGAGCCTCGAACAGATGACGATCTGGGGCAATCACTCGGCGACGCAGTTCCCTGACGTCGACCACGCCCTCGTCGATGGGATCTCGGCACGCGCCGCGCTTGCGGAGCGGTTCGGCGGCGAGGATGCGGCGCTGACGTGGCTCGATGAGACCTTCATCCCCCGTGTCGCGAAGCGGGGCGCCGAGATCATCGAGGTTCGCGGATCCTCGTCGGTGGGCTCAGCTGCCGCCGCGGCCATCGACCACGTCCGAGATGAGACCGCGGGAGTCGGGTGGACCTCGGCGGCGGTCGTCTCCCACGGCGAGTACGGCGTGCCCGAGGGCCTCATCTGCTCGTTCCCCGTCACGTCGGACGGCACCGGATACCGCGTGATCGAGGGGCTCGCGGTGGACGCCCGGGCCCGGGCGCGCATCGATGCCTCCGTGGCGGAACTTGTCGCAGAGCGCGCCGCCGTGGCCGCGCGGGGATTGCTGTGACCACAACCGAAGCCTTCCTCTTCGTCATCGGCGGTGTGCTCGTCGTCGCGATGACGGCAAGGGTTGCCCCGCGCATCAGAGTCGCCGGTCCCCTTCTGCTCGTCGTCATCGGCATCATTGCGAGCTACCTTCCGTTCCTGCCCGACATCAGCGTCAACCCGGAGTGGATCCTGGTCGGAGTGCTGCCCCCGCTGCTGTACTCGGCGGCAGTGTCGCTGCCCGCCGTTGAGTTCCGCCGCGATCTCCTTCCCATCGCGGGTCTCGCGGTGGTGCTCGTGTTCGTGAGTTCGTTCGTGCTGGGCACGTTCTTCTACGTCGTGATCCCCGACCTCGGGTACCCTCTCGCGCTCGCCCTCGGCGCGATCCTCAGCCCCACGGATGCCGTCGCTACAGCTGTCGCCAAGCGGCTCGGGGTGTCTCGTCGCGTCGTGACGATGCTGGAAGGTGAAAGCCTGCTCAACGACGCGAGCGCACTGGTGATCCTCAACTCGGCGGTGGCGGCATTCGTCATGATCGCCTCGACCGGTCAGGCTCCGCCCGCCATCGACGCGGTCGGCGGGTTCTTCTGGGCGGTGTTCATCGCGATCGTGATCGGCGCGATCGTCGGCTACGCGAACCTTCGATTGCGATCCTGGCTGCGTAGCTCGGCGGCGACGACGGCGGCCGGGTTCATCGTTCCCTTCGTCGCCTACCTCCCCACCGAAGAGCTGGGCGGGTCGGGGCTCGTCGCCGCCGTGGTCGCCGGAATCGTCACCGGCCAGGGCGCCGCCCGGTGGTTCACACCCGAACAGCGCATGTCCGACCGCGTCACCTGGCACACCGTCGAGCTCCTCCTCGAAGGGGGCGTCTTCCTCGTCATGGGCCTCGAAATGAGCGAGATCGTGACGGGCACCGCCAACGGCATCCACGGCATCGGCCACGGCCTGTGGATCGCTGGCGCCGCCCTCGGAATCCTGCTCGCCGTTCGTGCCGGGTACGTCGCACTGCTGGTGTGGGGCCAGGGGCGGCGGCTGCATCCGAGGCGCACCGAGCGCCTGAACGCCGTCTCCGACCGGATCGACGAGATCGAAGCCGGGGGCCCGCAGCAGCTCGGCGACCGTGGCCGGCGCATCACCGAGGACAGCTGGAACCGTCGCATGGCGATTTTCCGCCGTCGCGTCGCTCGGGCGATGTCGGACCTCAACTACTACCGCGCCGCACCTCTCGGCTGGAAGCATGGCACGATCATCGTCTGGTCGGGGATGCGTGGTGTCGTGACCCTTGCGGCAGCCCAGACGCTGCCGGCCGATGCCCCCTCCCGGCACTTCCTCATCTTCGTCGCCTTCACCGTCGCCCTGACCAGCCTCATGCTCCAGGGCTTCACCCTGCCGGGCCTGGTTCGCCTCCTCCGGGTCTCCAACGAGGACGACGAGAATCTGGTGCGCTCCGAGCAGCAACGGCTCGTGCGCGAGATGCACCAGGCTGCACTGATGGCAGCCGACGAGGGATCGCTCACGCGACGCGACGGTTCGCCGTTTGCGGCGGAGTTCACCGAGCGGGTCGGGCCGATGTTCCTCCAGGCAGGCGAGGCAGAGGATGACGAGGCCCGCGACATCCTCGAGCTACGGCTCGCCCTCATCCGCGTGCGCCGGGAGCGGCTCATCGAGCTCAGCAGCGGCGGAGAGTTCGGCAGCGCGGCACTGCGGCGTGCCCTCGCCGAACTCGATGCCTCGCAGATAAACCTCGAGCTGCGCCTCGAGAGCGCGGACTGACGCGACGCCGGTTGTCCACGCCGTCAGGCACAATAGCCGTGGAGGCCTCCATGACTGACGATCAGGGCGGGCCCGTCGCAGCATCCCCCGGCGCGCACCAGGCGGCGGAGTGTCCGACGTGCTTCGCGCCACAACGCGCCGACAGCGCGTGGTGGCGGGCGCGCCCATCGGACGCGCGTCTGGTGGGAATTGTGGTCTCCCGCGAGGGGATGCCGCCCGTCGTGAGCCAGCGCGAAGCGCTGACGCGATTCGGTGTGCCGATCGACGGCTTTCGGCATCCATCACCCGAGACCCTTGAGTCCTGGGAAGACCGACTGGCGCGCCTGTTCGGGCGCCTGCGCCGAGGCGATGTCGTCGTTGTCGCAACAGTGCACGCTTTGGGGCGAGACGTCGGGGAAGAGATCCGCACCGTGGCCGAACTGCGGCGCCGGGGTGTGATCGTGAAGGTCGTCGACCACGACGCCCCCCACCTGGTCGAGACCGGCGTCACACTTGCCACTCCAGAGCTGACCGATCCCGGCGCATAAACCCCGCGGTGGGCACCGCGACCCCCCGAATCAGGCGGCTCGCCAGCACCCGTCGAGGTGATCGTCGACCATCCCGGCCGATTGCATGAGGGCGTACATCGTCGTCGGCCCGACGAAACGGAACCCGCGGCGGCGCAGATCCCGGCTCAGGGCATCGGATGCCGCGGTCGTGGCCGGGACCTCGCTCAGCACGGTGGGGCGCGGCCGATCACCGGGCGGGACGGCGAAAGACCACAGCAGCGCGTCGAGATTCCCGGCTGCCATGTCGGCCACGAGCCTCGCGTTGGAGATCGTCGCCTCGATCTTGGCCCGGTTGCGCACGATTCCGGCATCCGCCATGAGGCGCTCGATATCGTCGCCGCCGAACGTTGCGACGACCTCGGGCTCGAAGCCCTCGAACACCTCGCGGAAGCGCGGACGCTTGCGCAGAATCGTGATCCACGACAACCCCGCCTGAAACCCTTCGAGACTCATCTTCTCGAACAGGGCACGGTCACCGTGCAGCGGCTGTCCCCACTCCTCGTCGTGATAGCGGATGTACTCCGGATCGGCGCCGACCCAGCCGCAGCGGGCGAGACCGTCAGCCTCGACGACCAGATCGGAGCGAACCACCTCAGGACTCATGCTCACACGCTAGGCCCCGCCGCCGACATCGACAGTGCCCCGGTGTGAGCGGCCTCACCGACCGGACTTGGCTGCCTTCTCGGGAATCGGCGCGGAGCCGTCGGCCGCCTGGCCCGCGTAGTAGTCGGCGGCCTCCTCCTGACGGGCCTGCTCTGCGCCGGAAGCGATGGGGGCACGCACGTGCTCGGGCTCGTAGCCGAACGCGTCGACGAGGTCCTGTGCGTGCGGGCGCAGTCTGCGCAGCAGCCGGTCGATGTAGCGCGTTACCGCAGCGGCCCGCTGGGTCGAGAGACGCCCGTTGATGAGGTACCACGAAAGGTGCTTCTCGATGAGGGTCAGACCGAACAGGTCGCGCAGCCAGGTCAGGACCTGCTTGGTGTCGGCATCCTCGATGCGGTTCACGGCATCCGTGAATGCCTCCCACTGCAGCAGCTCGCCGTGGGCGCGACCAGCTTCGATGAGCTCTGCCTGATTTTCGTTGAACAGTGCTGCGGCATCCGTCTTCGACATCTTGGATGCCGGACGCAGCCGCCCGGCGATGTCGGCCACCATCTGCTGCACGCGGTCGCCGAGCAGCTCATGCTGCTGGTCACCGCGAAGTCCGCGCTCGACGGCGCGGGCGGTGGAGCCGAAGTCGGTGACGACCTGTCCGAACTGGCGAAGCCCCGCGCCGTGCACCACGTTGCCGGCAGTCTGCCCGACGGCGAAACGGGCGAGGGATGCTGCATCCTTGCCCTTGAACTGCTTGGCGTAGTCCGAGAGCAACCGCTTGCCGACCAGCTGCAGCAAGACGTTGTTGTCACCCTCGAAGGTGACGTAGATGTCGAGGTCGGCGCGCAAGGCCGTGAGGCGATTCTCGGCGAGGAAGCCCTGACCGCCGCACGCTTCGCGGGCCTCCTGGATCGTGTCGAGCGCGTTCCACGTCGACAGCGCCTTCAGCGCGGCAGCGAGGGTCTCGAGGTCCTCGCGCTCCTCGGGGGTGTCGGTGCGACCACTGAAGACACCGTCGAACATCTGCAGCAGCTCGTCGTGCGCGAAGGCCTGCGCGTAGACCTGTGCGAGCCGGGGAAGCAGCCGACGCTGGTGCTTGCCGTAGTCGAGCAGGGTCACCTCGGGAGTTCCTGCGCCGCTGTCGAACTGGCGGCGCTGGTTGCCGTATGTCACCGCGATCGTGAGGGCGAGCGCGGATGCCCACGTCGAGGCGCCGTCGAGCGAAACGCGGCCCTGCACGAGGGCGCCGAGCATCGTGAAGAAGCGGCGGCCGGGGCTGTCGATCGGGCTCGAGTAGGTGCCGTCGGGGGCGACATCGCCGTAGCGGTTCAGCAGGTTCTCGCGCGGGATGCGGACCTGATCGAAGTGCAGGCGGCCGTTGTCGATGCCGTTGAGGCCGCCCTTGACGCCGTCATCCTCACCGCCGACGCCGGGCAGGAAGGCGCCCTCGTCATCACGGATGGGCACGAAGAAGCAGTGCACGCCGTAGTTCACGCCGCCGGTGATGAGCTGCGCGAACACCGTCGCGGCCTTGCCGTGCAGCGCGGCGTTGCCGAGGTAGTCCTTCCACGCTCCCCGGAAGGGCGTGTGGATGACGAACTCTTCGGTGTCGGCGTCGTAGGTCGCCGTGGTTCCGATCGCCGCGACATCCGACCCGTGCCCCGTTTCGGTCATGGCGAAGGCGCCGGGCAGGGCGAGGGAGATCACGTCGGGAAGCCAGCGGTCGTGGTGCTTCTCGGTGCCGAGCTGGTAGATCGCCGAGCCGAACAGTCCCCACTGGACGCCCGACTTGATCTGCAGGCTCGGGTCGGCGAGCACGAGCTCCTCGAAGCCGGCGAGGTTCGCGCCGTTGTCTTCGAGGCCGCCGTACTTCTTCGGGAACGCGCGGCGGGAGCCCCCGGCGTCGACCAGCAGATGCAGCTGGCTGAGGACACGTTCGCGGTGCTCATCCATGGGCAGTCCGTTGATCTGCCAGAACGCGGGGTCCTTGATCATCTCGCGGGCTTCGCGGCGCGTATCTGCCCATGTACCAAGCAGCATCCGGGTGATCAGTTCGGTGTCGATGTGCGGTTCGGCGGTGGGTGTTTCGGACGGACGGACGGCAGCGTCGACCATGGGATCACCTCTCGATGAGGGGGAAGGGAACGTCAGGACCCACGGTAGGCATCCCACAAAGACGGCTCAAATCGCTTCACGATGCCTACAACGAGGGTCGACCCCGTCGGTCGGGCCGGTTGTGGCGTTGCGACAGGGCACTCAGGGAGCCTTCAGCGCGGAGGCCGCCTCAGCCCTCGGCAGTGCGCTGCGCCCACTCCACTGCGCGCTCGGCGACGGTCGCCACGTCCTCGGCGACATCGACCACCAGACCCGGCTCGTCGTCGCCGAGGGGTTCGAGCGTGGCCAGTTGCGAGGCAAGCAGCGCGGGGGGCATGAAGTGTCCGGTGCGCGCCAGGGCCCGGTTGCTGAGGAGCTCCGGATCGCCGGTGAGGTGCACGAAAACCGTGTGCGGAGCGCGTGCACGCAGGCGATCACGATACGACCGCTTCAGCGCGGAGCACGCGACAACGACACCGGATGCCGCGGCTGCCGCGCTGTCTGGCACCGCTCCGTCTGCAGAGCGCAGCGCCAAGCGCTCGCCGACGAGGTCGAGCCACGGCATCCTGTCGGCATCCGTCAGCGGAATGCCCTGCGACATCTTCGCGACGTTCTCAGCCGGATGCAGGTCATCTGCGTCGACGAAGGGGAGGTGAAGGCGCCGGGCGATCTCGATCCCGACCACCGACTTGCCGCTCGCGCTGACCCCCATGACGACGATCGCGGGGCCGGGTCGGGTCATGGTGTCAGCCTACGGGGCGCCTCGTGCGAGCTCAGCGCGGCACCGGCGTACCGTGCCCGCCGGTCAGAGCGTAAGCCCGTGACCGAAACGGAACAGCGGGTTCGCGGTGTCGAAAGGCACATCGGGGCGGGAGGCCTCGACCGCTGCCATGCTGCGCGGGACGTCGAACGGCAACTTTCCGCGAGCGGGGACACCTCCCGACAGGACCGACAGCAGCGCGTCGGCGCTCGCACCCCAGTTCACGACGACCGCGTGCGCAGCCTCGACGATCGGCGCGAGGATCGCGGGTCGATCCAGAAAAACATCCACCACCGTCGTCGTCACGGCACCGACCTCCGCGACGCGGGCAATCGTCTCGTCCGCGAAGTCGAGCGAGCCGGCGTGGAAGAAGTTCTCGAACGCCGTGGCGCGCGGCTCGAAGGGAGCCTGCAGCCGCAGGATCGCGAGGTCGGCATCGTCCGGACTCTCGACGACCTCACCGTACCCGCTTGCCACGGCAGGATCGATGCCCTCGACATAGAGCCGCAGTCCCGCTGCGAACGGCAGCGTGGGCGTTGTCGCGGCGCGCTGGACGCCGTTGGTGAGCACCGTGACCGACGCCTGCTGGGCCGCGACACCCGCCGCACGGAACTCCGCATTGCCGACGATGCGGTCCGCGGCATCCTCGTCGACATAGGGGTTGTCGAAGAGGCCGAGCACGAACTTCTCGCGCAGCAGGCGCCGCGCCGAGACATCCAGGCGGTCCTCGCTGAGCCCGCCTGCCCGCACCAGTCCGATCAGCAGAGTCGGGTCGTCCTCGCCGCCGAACTGGTCGGCACCGGCATCGAGGATCTTGACCGCCCGCTCCCCCGGGGTCAGGTGCTCGGCACCCCAGGCGCGGGCGGGGAAGTCGTCGCCGAGGATCGGCTGATCGGTGAGCAATCCCCAGTCGGTGCAGACGATGCCCTCGAACCCATAGCGCTCGCGCAGTAGGCCCGTCAGGACGCTCTTGTTGAAGCCGAATCCGACCTCTTCGTACTCGGTGCCCACCGGCATTCCGTAGTACGGCATGACCTGCCGCACGCCGACCTCGAACGCCGCCTCGAAGGGCTTCAGGTGCAGGTCGAACTTGCCGCCGGGATAAACCTGCTCACGGCCGTATGCAAAGTGCGGGTCTTCGCCGTCCTTCTGCGGGCCGCCTCCGGGAAAGTGCTTGACCATCGTCGAGACGGCGCCCGACCCGAAGGCTGAGCCGTTCTGGAAGCCGCGAATGTAGGCGGCGCCGAGCCGTCCCGACAGGTCGGGGTCTTCGCCGAAGGTCTGCAACTGACGCGCCCAGCGGGGTTCGGTGGCGAGGTCGACCTGGGGGTGCAGGGCAGCACGGATGCCGACGGCGGTGTATTCCTGGCGAGCGATGTCACCGAAACGCTCGATGAGTTCGGCATCCTGGGTCGCGGCAAGGCCGAGCGGCTCGGGCCACTGTGAGAACGGCCCTGCGAAGATCGCCGCGCCCGGGTTCTCGCTGAACGAATGGCGCGGGTCGGTTGAGATCGTGACGGGAATGCCCAGGCGCGTCGAGGCTGCGAGTTCCTGGAGCTTGTTGTGCCAGCGCGCGATCTCGCGTGCCGTGGGCGCTGCGCCCAGCAGGTTGAAGTGCGTGAGGTGGCGCTCCACGACGTATTCGCGGTTCGATGCGATTCCGAAGGCGGCCTCCCCCTCTGACAGCTCGCCGCCGGGGCCGAGAGCGATCATCGTCTGGAAGAACAGACCCGCCTTCTCCTCCAGGGTCATCTGCTGAAGCAGGATCTCGACGCGTTGCTCGACCGGGAGCGCGGAGTCCTTGTAGCGGGTGTCGACGGGGGGAACGGATGCGGAGTCGGCGGCGCCATTGCTCATGGCATCACATTAAACCGAGCGATGTTTGGTTTTCAACTCGAGTGCGCGGCGATAGCTGCACCGCGAGTGTCAATTCGAATGGCGAGAAGCGGACGCCTACGTGCTCGCCCGGCTGCGCCGCGTAAGGCCCGGGGCTTCTGAAGCACACGTCGGCCCGTCTAAAGAGTCCGTCGAACGCTCGTCTTCGGACGCGGGCAGGGAGCAAAGCTCTCGTTTGTCCCCCGAAATACCTACATACGTGTCCGTGATCGTGCGTAAGCGTGGGTTGGAAGTTAGAGATCCACGCGTTTCCAACAGAGAGGTCGAAACCGGATGAGCCCAACACTCAGGAACCAGGAACCTTCCCTTCGGGGGAGCAAGACCACCATCGCCGGTGCGGCGAGGCGGGCAATTCTCGGCGGACTCGGCTGCGCGGTGCTCGCCGTCGGAGCGTTCGCACCTTCTGCTATTGCGGCCCCAGCACCAGGCGATGATGAAGTACAGGTGTCGCTTGACGCTCCGGCCGATAATCTCGAGGAGGTCACGGACGAACGGGGAAAGCGGCTCGAGATTGTCGACATCGACGAGGCTAAGCCCGACGAGAAAACTGCAGTTGCCCTGACGTCCGGCGGGGACCCCGTCCTGCTCCGCTCACTGTATGCACCGAAAGAGCAGAAGGCGACTTCTGACGCCACCGAACCCGGGCTCGAGGGGTGGGTTGAGGGCGTCAATTACTTCACCGACGGGGAACCGCAGACTTCAGAGGAAAAGATCTCGTTCAGCGATCTACCGCAGATCGATCCCGCCTCCCTTGACCTCGCATTCTCCACGGCGACCTCGTCAACGTCCTTCTCAGCCGCGTGGGTTGACGACGAGAAAGTCCTCTACGACGTGTACCGCGACGGAGTCTTCGTGGGCACTGCAGACGATGCGTCATTCAGTGAAAGTGGCCTTCAGCCAGGAACGGACTACACCTACACGGTCCTACCTGCAACACGAGAGATCGGCGGCGATGAACTGACCTTCCAGGTCCATACGCTTGCCGCCAACGCCGCCAAACTTGTGGAGACTACGGACGATCCGATCTCGTCGCTGTCTCTTCAGCCAGTCGCATCCTGGTTCCTGTACAACACGTTCATCACGAACAATCGCGTCGACTGGGACATCATCCAGGGCGCCTTCGGCGGGTGCGTCGGCACCTTCGGCGATAAGTTCGGTGGAGACAACCGCGGCTACGTGACCCCGACGCTCTACGAGGACCCGTGGTGGTACAACTCCCATCGAACCGGCGCCCGAATGAAGATCGACTTCGGACCGAACTACGTCATCGAGGAGAAGCATGTCGGGCAGTCCCATCTGTACAACAGCTCGGGCGGACTCAAGGAGACCCGCACGGCATCGACCAGCGGCATCGTCTTCAGCGAGCGCAGCGTCAGCTCAAGCCTCTACAAGGTGAAGGTCAGCCATGAGGTTGGGAACCCGTTTTGCTCCACCGGCGCGATTCGGTACGTCGTATACGTGAATACATGGGCGAGCGGTGTAATGCAAGTCAATGGCTACCGGCACCCCGTCCCCGCCCACGAGGCGTATGGCTTGTTCATGAACTCGAGCGGTTCCGAGTATTGGCAGACGATGTACCAAGGGGCCCAAGGTGACTTCTTATGCGTGTCAGGTGTCTGCCCCACGCAGACGATCTCCAAGACGCATACTCCTTCGTAGGATGAAAGCATGACAGCACCGACGATGGGACCGTATTGGCGAGTGATCGCGTACGGTTCCGTCGTCGGTGTCGCACTTTCGGTCGGAACCCTCAATGTGTACTACCTCATCTTCACGACGGACTACACGCTGCAGTCATTCTTTGATGCCGCCAAGTGGGGTGCGGCCCTGGCGCTCACGACATCCGCTTTCGTGGTTATCGGGACCATCGGCCTTGCGCGGAAGGTACGAACGAGACGGGGCAAGGCACTGTTCGTTCTCTTGAGCGTTGCGAGCTCGGTTGTCGGCTGGCTCCTCCTCGGCGTCCTCAACGGACTGCTGGCGAGCTGGCTCTTCTTCTTCGGATTCCCGCTGATCGCGGTGATTTCGGGGACCTTTGCCGGGATCGTCGCAGCTCTCGCTATGTTCTTCGTGCCAGAAGCCGACGCTCCCAAGCAAGATATCGCCCCAACTGACGATCCCCTCGGAGTGTTCGACTCGTAGCCCTGACCCGCGAACCGTCAGCGTATTCCGCTTGTACACGACCGACAGTCACGACCTTGGAGTTCGCGGGCTGCCGCGTCGCTCCCAGAGCAGGCTCAGGCTAAGTAGCGTGTAGTGGTGGGTCGGTTCGAGGCGTTCATCGATGAGCCGTCGGCGCTGCGGGGCGATCGCCAGGAGTATCTGATCTGCGCTGCCTTGGTGGAGACGAGCGACTGCGAGGCGGCGAGAGGCGGGATGCGGTCGCCGCTGCTTCCGGGCCAGGTGAAGGAGCACTGGACGGACGAGAGCGAGCCGTGCCGCTGACGGATCGCGGAGACAATCACGGGCTTGGACCCGATGAACGTGGTCGTCAGCCACCTGGATGAGCGTCGCAAGAAGGTCGAGCGGTATCGCCGGAGGTGTCTTGAGGTCGTCTATCACGAGCTCGTAGGAATGGACGTCACGGCTGCCGCGCTCGAGCATCGGTCGCGCGCGCAGGATGCCGAGAATCGCGCCCATATCGTGGCGTTGCAGGCGCAGAGTCTGGACCACCGTCTGCGGATAAGTCACGCGAGGGGCGGCAAGGAGCCGTTGCTGTGGATCGTGGATGCGGTGCTGGGGGCGATCAACTCGCGCCGCCTCGGAATCCCGGAGCACTACGAGGCGTTGATAGTAACGCTGTTTCCAGAGGAGATGACGCCGGATTCGCAGGGCCTGGGCTTAAAGGACGAAAGACTCTAGATCCAGCCGTCCGGCTGGGATCCTAAGGTCCTCTTCCCCTACCGGAGACCATCGAAAACCTCAATGTCATTGCGGGAGACGTCGGACCAGGTTTCTGGGAGGGTTTGTACCGCGTGAGTAGTAGCGAGACGTCGACGGCGCTGTTCTCGTCGGACGCTATAGCCCGCCTCAACTGATGGGTTCAGACGTGCGCGGCGACGACGGCGAGGACCGCGTCGCCGTAGGCATCCTTCTTCTTTGCGCCGATCCCGGTGATTCCCTCCAGCCCTGCTGCTGAGGTCGGGCGGGCGGCGGCGAGGGCTCGCAGGGTCACGTCGCCGAAGACGACGTACGCGGGGACTCCCTGCTCACGCGCGGTCTCGGCGCGCCAGGCCCGGAGGGCCTCGAACAGGTCGCGGTCGGCTGGGGCGACATCCGTCGCGGCAGTCTTGCGAACCCGGGCAGACCCCGCACGGCCGGCGACGTCGCGGCGCAGGGGCACTGCCTGTTCGCCCTTGAGCACGGGGCCGGCAGCCTCACCGAGAGCGAGAGTTCCATACTCGCCGCGGGCGACCAGGATGCCGCGGGCAAGGAGCTGGCGCACGACGCTGCGCCAATCTTGGTCTGACAGGTCGGACCCGATGCCGTAGGTCGCGAGGGTCTGATGACCGAGCTGGCGGATCCGTTCGGTGTCGGCGCCGCGCAGGATGTCGATGAGCTGGCCCGCCCCGTACGCCTGGCCGCGCTCGCGCTGGAGGCGCACGATCGTCGACAGGAGCTTCTGGGCCGGAACGAGTCCATCCCACGTTTCGGGCGGCTCCAGGCACGTGTCGCAATTGCCGCACGGCTCCGCAGGCTGCCCGAAGTACCCGAGCAGGTTCACCCGGCGGCACTCGACCGTCTCGCAGAGAGCGAGCATGGCATCCAGGTGCTGATGCTGGCGGCGCTTGCGGGAAAGATCGCCGTCGCCGCCGTCGATGAGGCGCCGCTGCTGCACGACATCCGCGAGCCCATAGGCCATCCACGCCACCGAGGGCTCGCCGTCGCGGCCCGCCCGGCCGGTCTCCTGGTAATAGCCCTCGACGGACTTCGGGAGGTCGATGTGGGCGACGTAACGGACGTCGGGCTTGTCGATCCCCATCCCGAACGCGATCGTCGCGACCATGACGACGCCGTCTTCGCGAAGGAACCGCTGCTGGTTCGCGGCACGGATGCCGGCATCCAGCCCCGCGTGGTACGGCAGTGCGTCAACGCCTTGACCACGCAGGTAGGTGGCGGTCTGCTCGACGCTCTTGCGGCTCAGGGCGTAGACGATGCCCGAGGCGCCGGCGGGCTGGGCGCGCACGAACGCGGTGAGCTGGCGGCGCGCATCGGTCTTGGGCTCGATGCGGTACTGGATGTTGGGACGATCGAAGCTCGCGACGAAGTGGCGCGCATCGGGCAGCCCGAGCCGATCCGTGATCTCGCGGTGCGTCTCGCGCGTGGCGGTCGCCGTGAGCGCCATACGGGGGACGCCCGGGAAGCGCTCGGCGAGATCCCCGAGCGCGAGGTAGTCGGGGCGGAAATCGTGGCCCCACTGCGAGACACAGTGGGCTTCGTCAATCGCGATGACACTGAGCCGACCCCGCTGCAGGAGCGCCGTCGTCGCGGCGCCCGACAGGCGCTCGGGAGCGACGTAGAGCAGGTCGAGCTCGCCACTGAGGTAGGCGCGCTCGGTCTCGGAGCGCTCGGATGCGGACTGCGTGGAGTTCAGTGCGGCAGCGCGCACACCGTTCGCTCGGAGCGCCTCAACCTGGTCGTGCATGAGCGCGATGAGCGGCGAGATCACGAGGCCCGTGCCTTCGCGCACGAGCGCGGGCACCTGGTACGTGATGCTCTTGCCGCCACCGGTCGGCATGAGGACGACGGCATCCCCACCCGCAATGACGTGATCGACGATGTCGGCCTGGTCGGCGCGGAAGGCGTCGTACCCGTACACCTCTCCCAGCACGGCGAGCGGATCGGCGCCCGCGAACGAGCGCGCGGGAGCCGCAGGTGCGGCTCGGATGCCGGCGGCGGCCGGCGCCCAGTCCTCGGGCGGCTCCTCGCCGTCGAGAGGTGGAGCGAGGTCGTCGGGATCCCACACCAGGTCGGCGTACGGGTCCTCGGGCGTGCTCACCGCTCCACCGTATCCGGCGCCGCTGACGCCCAGTCCCCGTGGTTCACAGGCGCTGCGTTCACAGGCGCACCACCTCGGTGACGCGCACGACGGCCGTGCCCTCCTCGACGGATGCCGCCAGGTCGACCTCGGCGCGGATGCGCCAGTCATGGTCTCCGGCGGGGTCATCGATGATCTGCTCGACGCGCCAGGTGTCGGCATCCGTCGTATCGATGACGCACAGCTGCGGCGAGCGCGCGGGGCCGCCCGTGAGGATCTCGTCGTGCTCGTCGTAATACCGATCCATCGCCGCCGACCAGTCGATGCCCGGATCGAGCTCTGCCAGCCCGTCGTCGTCTTGCAGCGCAGCGAGCTGCACGCGGCGGAACAGCTCGTTGCGCACGAGCACGGTGAAGGCGCGACGGTTGGTGAGCACGGAGGGCGGCGCAGGTGGCACGACGGGAGCTTCGGGGTCGTCGACCGGGTTCGTGAGGGAAGCCCACTCGTCCACGAGCGACGAGTCGACCTGCCTGACCAGTTCGCCGAGCCACTCGATGAGATCGAGAAGGTCGTCGGTGTGAGCCTCGGCGGGCACAGTCTGGCGGACGGCGCGGTAGGCATCCGAAAGGTAGCGCAGCACGAGGCCTTCGCTGCGGGCGAGTCCGTAGAACGAGACGAACTCCCCGAACGACATCGCCCGCTCGTACATGTCGCGCACCACCGACTTGGGTGAGAGCTCGAAATCGAGCACCCACGGCTGGCTCGACGCGAACACCGTGAAGGACTGGGCCAGCAACTCGGCGAGCGGCTTCGGATACGTGATCGCTTCGAGCAGCGCCATCCGTTCGTCGTACTCGAGCCCGTCACGTTTCATGGCGGCGACCGCCTCGCCGCGCGCGCGGAACTCCTGCTGCGAGAGGATCGCCCGCGGGTCGTCCAGGGTCGCCTCGATCACGCTCACGACATCCAGCGCATAGTGTCCCGTCCCGGCCGTGCGCGAGGCATCCGATGTTCGCAGATCCGCGCCAAGTTCGGAGGATTCTGGCTCAGGACTGTGAGGTTCGTGCGATTCTGCGGAGTTCGCGGGCGAGGGAGCGGGGGCGGGGGCGGGCGCATCGGGCTCGAGCAGGGAGATCGCGGCGAGGGCGAAGGGGGAGAGCGGCTGGTTGAGGGCGAAGTTCGGCTGCAGATCGACGGTGAGACGGATGCCGTCAGCCGCGGCATCCACGATGCCTGCCACAACGAGCGTGCGGAAGATTGCGAGCGCTCGCCGCGCCAGCTCGACCTGCCGTGCGCGCGGCTCGTGGTTGTCGAAGACGAGGGAGCGGACGTTCCCGAAGACGTCCCCACCTCGGCCGATGACGTTTATGAGCATCGCGGCGGTCAGCTGCAGGTGCGGGGTCAGCGGCTCGGGTTCGGCCGCAACGAGTCGCTCGAACGACCCCTCGCCCCAGTTCACCTGGCCGGTGGGGGCCTTCTTGCGCACGATCTTCTTGCGCTTGGCGGCATCATCCCCGGCCTTGGCGAGCGCCACGGCGTTCTCGATCTCCCACTCCGGCGCCATCACGACGACGTTGCCGTATGGATCGAAGCCTGCCCGGCCCGCGCGGCCCGCGACCTGGTGGAACTCCCGGGCGCTGAGCTGCCGCATCCGGGTGCCGTCGAACTTGGTGAGAGCCGTGATGAGCACCGTGCGGATGGGTACGTTGATCCCGACGCCGAGGGTGTCGGTGCCGCAGATGACCTTGAGTAGGCCGCGCTGCGCGAGGGTTTCGACCAGGCGCCGGTAGCGGGGCAGCATCCCGGCGTGATGGATGCCGATCCCTGCGCGTACGAGTCGCGAGAGGGTCTTCCCGAACCCGGTCGTGAACCGGAACCCGCCGATTTCGGCCGCGATTTGATCGCGCTGCTCGCGCGAAGCGATCTTCGTGTTGATGAGCGCCTGAGCGCGCTCGAGCGCCGCTGCCTGCGCGAAGTGGACGATGTAGATCGGAGTCTCGGACTCCTCGAGCAGCCGCTCGATGACGTCGTGGACCGGGCGCCGCTCATAGGAGAAGTGCAGCGGCACGGGGCGTTCGACGCCGGTGATCTGGGCGACCTCGCGGCCGGTTCGTCGCTCGAGGTCAGTGACGATCGGGGTGACATCGCCGAGGGTCGCCGACATGAGCAGGAACTGCACACGCGGAAGCAGCAACAGCGGCACCTGCCACGCCCAACCGCGGTCGGGATCACCGTAGTAGTGAAACTCGTCCATGACGACGGCGTCGATGTCGGCATCCGCGCCCTGCCTCAGCGCAATGTTGGCGAGGATCTCGGCAGTGCAGCAGACGATCGGCGCGTCTGCGTTGACCGACGAGTCTCCCGTGACCATGCCGACGTTCTCGGCCCCGAAGATCTCGACCAGCGCGAAGAACTTCTCGGCGACGAGCGCCTTGATCGGCGCGGTGTAATACGAGCGGCCGCCGCGGGCAAGCGACGCCGTGTGAGCAGCGATCGCGACGAGCGACTTGCCCGTTCCGGTCGGCGTCGAGAGCACCACATGCGAACCCGACACGAGTTCGATGGCCGCTTCATCCTGCGCGGGGTAGAGACGGATGCCGCGCTCCTCAGCCCATGCGACGAAGGCGTCGTACACGGCATCCGGGGCAGCGTCCGTCACCGCATCCGCGAGCGTCGGTGAAGCAGTCACCCCCCGAGTCTGCCTGACGGCAGCAGGGCGATGCCCGCAAAGCCAGTCCTCGCGGAACACCGGGGCCGCCACCTACGTTGGGAGGAAGCAACGAAAGGACAGGTGATGACCGATACTGACGTGACCCCCGAGGTCGTGCGCAACGACGACAAGGGACGATACGAGATCAGCCTCGACGGAGCCCTCGCCGGCTTCACCGAATTCGTCGCCGACGATCAGGGCCGCCTGGTCTTCCCCCACACCGAGATCGATCCGGCCTTCTCAGGCCGGGGCCTCGGCACCGAACTCATTGGGCAGGCCATGACGGATGTCGCCTCCCGTGGTGAGACGGTCGTTCCCGAATGCTCGTTCGTCGTGCGCTACCTGCAGAAGCACGAGGTGAACGGGCTCGACATCGCGTGGCCTCACGGGTCGGCGCCGGCCTGATGACCCGGCTCGACGCGGACGAGGCGGTTGCCGAAGAAGGGGCAGCCGACTGCGACGGACCACGCCTGCTGCAGCTCGAGCTGAGAGACGTCCCGCTCGGCGGGATACGCGCGATGCAGGTCTCTCGCGCGCTCCCGCAGCGCGACCTCCCGCTCGTCGGAGCCTGGTGTTTCCTTGACCGGTTCGGGCCGCAGCGCACCATGATGCGCGTCGAACCGCATCCGCACATCGGCCTGCAGACCGTGACCTGGCCGATCAGCGGCGAGGTGCGCCACCGCGATTCGGTCGGCAGCGACGTGATCGTGCGACGAGGTGTGCTCAACCTCATGACCGCCGGCGCCGGCATCTCCCACTCCGAGTACTCGGTTGGCGAGACGGATGTCGAGCTCGACGCCCTGCAGCTGTGGGTAGCTCTGCCCGAGTCGAGCCGGTTCGGGGAGGCATCCTTCGAACAGCATGCGGATCTTCCGGTGCTCGACCTGCCCGCTGCCGCGGGAAGCGCGCAGGCTACCGTCGTGCTCGGAACGCTCGGCGAGGCATCCTCACCGGCCACCGCGCACACTCCGATCGTCGGCGCCGAGCTGGAGCTGGCACCCGGGGCTGACGTGCTCGTGCCGCTCGATGAGGCATGGGAGCACGCGCTGCTACTGATCGATGGCGACGCGACAGTCAGCGCGGCGCCGGGCGGGGATGCGCACGACACCGCCGAACTGGACACGAACCACTTGCTGTATCTCGGTACGCATCGTGACGCGATCACCCTGCGCACCGACTCCGGGGCCCGGGCCTTCCTCCTCGGGGGCGAACCCTTCCCTGACGAGATCGTGATGTGGTGGAACTTCGTCGGACGCTCCCACGATGAGATCGTCGCGGCCCGTGAAGACTGGGAGAGCTCGACTGCCCGATTCGGTCACGTCATCGACCACGGTCCGGAGCGCATTCCCGCACCGCCGTTGCCGGGGGTGCGACTGACGCGACGGCGCAGGCGCCTCTGAGACAGACTTTGGTCCCGAACGCGGCAGTACGCTGATACGGTGGCCCGAACCTCCGTCCTGACGACGCGTGTGCTCCTCACGACCGCCGCCATCGGCGTCGCGACGGGGCTGCTCGCCGGCGTCGCGGGATGGGTCACACCGCTCGTACTCGGGGCTGCGCCGATTCTCTACGGCTTCGTCCTCGGGGCGCACGTGCTGCCGGGCATCATCGCACAGGAGGTCATCCGTCTCCCCTGGGTGGCGCTGCTCAGCCACGTGTTTGCGGCGCTGGTAGCCAGCGCCATGGCTCCCCAGTGGGCGCTGCGATTCCTCGGCACGGCGATCCTCTTCGGCGGCATCCAGGAGCTCGTCGCCGCGCTCACCCGCTATCGGGTGTGGGACGCCTGGCGGTTCTTCATTTCGGCCGTGATCATCGGCATCCTGGTCGCCGTTGTCGTCGCGTTCGCCGCCGACCTCGCCTCGCTGCCGCTGTGGGCACAGATCATTTACCTCATCGTCGCGGTGCTCGGCCCCGTCGCGTGGACGGCCGCGGGCCTCGGGATCGGCGTATCGCTGCGTCGCGCCGGCGTCGCGCGCCGCTCGTGATGCTCCGGGCCGGACGCCGGCGCGACGCCCATCGTGGGGCGTGCGGAGTTAGGTTCGGCTAAGTTAGGGCGTACTTCCCTTTCCGACGAGGACCCGTGACAGCTCCCCCCGATTCCGCCGTGACCCCGGCCTCCGTCGCCCCTTCTCTCGGCGAGACAGCGGCGACGGAGGCGAGCCTCGGGGGCGAGTCGACGCCGCTCCTGCGGCTGCGTGAGGTGGCAATCACGCACGAGGGCGAGGATGCCGCGACCCCGGCATCCGTGTCGTTCGAGGTCTCACGCGGCGATGTCGTGCTGCTTCTCGGGCCCAGCGGTTCGGGTAAGTCCACGCTCTCGCTCGCGATGAACGGACTCATCCCGCACGCCGTGCCCGCGACGCTGTCGGGACACGTCGAGGTGGCCGGGATGGATGCCGCGACGCACTCCGTGGCGCAACTCTCTACGCACGTGGGGATCGTGTTCCAAGATCCCGACGCGCAGCTGGTGACAGGCACGGTGCTCGACGAGGTAGCGTTCGGGCCCGAGAACCTGTGCCTCCCGGTGGCCGA
>NZ_MKTR01000034.1:0-242313 GCF_001898325.1 Microbacterium sp. 67-17 | reverse complement strand
CCGACCGCCTCTCCGGTGGCGGCCGGCAGCGCCTCGCGATCGCGTGCGCCCTCGCTATGGGTTCCCCGCTTCTCGTTCTCGACGAGCCGACCGCGAACCTCGATCCGCAAGGCATCGAGGACGTCTACGCCGCGCTGACCGAGCTCGCGGCATCCGGCGACAAGGGCATCGTGCTGATCGAGCACAACCTCGATGCCGCCGCCTCGTTCGTGAACCGCGTCGTCGTCCTCGATGCTGCCGGCGTCGTGATCGCCGATGGCCCCGTGGACGAGATCTTGCGGGGGCGCGCGGCGGAACTGCACGCGCTCGGCGTGTGGTTGCCGACCTCGACCCTCGCGGCTCTGCGGCTAGGTGAGGCCGGGTACCGCTTCGATCCGCTGCCGATCAGCCCCGAGGAGCTGCGCGAGGCGCTCGAGCGTCAACCCGCGCCGCCCGCTCTGCGCGAGACGGCTGCGGCTACCGAGGCGGTCGCGTCGGCATCCGGCACGCGCATCGAGGTGCGGGGGCTCACGCTGCGCCGTAAGAAGACCGAGGTGCTGACGGATGTCGCGCTCGACGTTCGCGACGGCGAGTTCCTCGCGATCGTCGGCGCGAACGGGGCGGGCAAGACGACACTGATCCAAGCCCTCGCCGGCGTGCTCACTCCGCCCCGCGGCACGGTCCACATCGATGGCCTCGACGTTGCCCGACTCGACGACCGCGCTCTCTCGACCCACGTCGGGTTCGTGTTCCAGAATCCCGAGCACCAGTTCATCGCAGCGTCAGTGTTCGACGAAATCGCGCATGGCCTGCGCCGCCAGCACCTCGACGAGGCCGAGATCGAGAGGCGCACGCTCGATCTTCTCGACCGCTTCGGGCTGCGCGAGCGAGCGCACGTTCACCCGTTCCTGCTCTCGGGCGGGCAAAAGCGGCGCCTCTCGGTTGGAACCGCCCTTGTAGCCGGGGCCCGGGTGCTCGCCCTCGACGAGCCGACTTTCGGGCAGGACCGCGCGCGAGCAGATGAGCTTCTCGGGCTCCTGCGCGACCTCAATCGCGAAGGCACGACGATCATCGTCGTCACCCACGACATGCAACTGGTCGCCGAGTACGCCGATCGCGTCGCCGTCATGCAGGCGGGGCGCGTCACCGCGACCGGAACTCCGGGCGACGTGTTCGCGGATGCCGAGCTCATCGCCCGCGCAGGGCTGCGGGTGCCGCCACTTGCGCGCGCCCTCGCGCCGCTTGCAACGCACCCGGAGCTGCGCACGATCACGCGGGTCGCTGACCTTCCCGGGGGTGTGTCGTGACGACCGCACCGACACTGCTCCCGGCATCCGTTGCCGATGACCCCTACGCCGCAGTGCGACGCACCTCGGCGGTGCGCTTCCTCTACGGACTGAATCCGCTCGCCACGATCGCAGCGGTCCTTCCGGCCCTCGTACTGCTCGTGTTCGTGCGCGACCTTGCGACACCGCTGGCGTTTCTGGCGCTGTCGTACCTCGTGCTGCTCGTGGGCGTCAGCCTCAGCATCCGATCCGCCGTCCTTCTCGCGCTGGTGATACCCGGCGCGACCCTGGTGTTGGGGTTCGGCTTCGCGCTGTGGACGGATGCCGCACTCGTCGCGAACACCCCGCCCGTGCTGCAGATCGGGGCGTGGACGCTGTACGCCGGCGCGCTCGAGATCGGACTTGCAACGGGCCTCCGGCTTGCGGCGATCCTCGCACTGTCGCTCATCCCGGGCCTCAGCACGACCGGCCCCGACCTCGTACGGGCCTGCGTGCAGCAGCTGCGCGTCCCCTACCGGATCGGGTACACGGCGCTGGCAGCCTTCCGGTTCGTGCCCCGGTTCGGTCACGAGCTCGAGATCATCCGTCAAGCCCATCGCGTCCGCGGCGCGCACCGCGGGCGCGGACCGATCGCGAGCCTGCGCCGGTGGGCCAGCTACCTCGTGCCACTGCTAGCCGGCGCCATCCGCCACGCCGAGCGGGTCGCCCTCGCGATGGACTCCCGCGCCTTCGGCGCCTACCCCGATCGCACCGAGCGCCATCTCGTCCCGTTCCGCACCCGCGACGTCGTTTTCATCGCCGCCTTCTGGGTAGCATCCGCCGCCCTCTTCACCCTCTTTTTCCCCTGGGGCCTCGCCTAGTCAGCCAGCACAGTTGTCCGGGCCGGCGCCGCCGCAAAGAACGACGGATGCCGCGACCCGCGCCTCCTCAGAGGGCGGTGTCGCGGCATCCGTGGTGCGACGAGTGATCAGCGTTTGCCGGCGAGGTCCCGCCCGACGATCTCGCGCATGATCTCGTTCGTGCCGCCATAGATGCGGTGGACGCGAGCGTCGAGGAACGCGCGCGCAATCGGGTACTCGGTGATGTAGCCGTAGCCACCGTGCAGCTGGACGCCGAGGTCGAGCACCTCCCACTCCCGCTCGGTCGCCCAGAACTTGTACTTCGCTGCCTCTTCGGCGCTCAGTTTGCTGTCCTTGTAGGCGCGCATGACGCGATCGGTATATGCCCAGAGAGCCTCGACCGATGCCGCCATGTCGGCAAGCCGGAATCGGGTGTTCTGGAAGTCGGCGATCCGCTCACCGAACGCTTCGCGATCCTTCGTGTAGGCGAGCGTCCAGTCCAGGGCAGCTTGCGCCGCGGCGGCACCGGCGACACCGATCGACATGCGCTCGAGCGGCAGGTTCATCATGAGCTGTACGAAGCCCATGCCCTCACGGCCGCTGATGAGGTTCTCCTCCGGAACGAAGACGTCGCTGAACGAGAGCTCGGCGGTGTCGTGACCGTGGAAGCCCATCTTGTGCAGCTTCTTGCCGTGATCGAAGCCCGCCATGCCGTTCTCGATGAGCAGCAGGCTGAAGGCATCCGGGCGGTTGCCTTCACCGGTCTTGACGAAGGTGACGACGAGGTCGGCGGTCTTGCCGCTGGAGATGAAGGTCTTCGCACCGTTGACGATGTAGCCGCCGTCGACCTTCTTCGCGGTCGTCTTGATGCCGCGCAGGTCGCTGCCGGCGCCGGGCTCGGTCATCGCGAGCGCGCCGATCACCTCTCCGGTCGCCATGCCGGGAAGCCACTTCTCCTTCTGCTCCTGCGTGCCCATGTGCACGAGGTAGGGCACGGCGAGGTCATCCTGAATGCCGAACGCGCCGGCCAGCGATCCCGAGCCCGCGGCGATGACCTCTTCCATGACGATCGCCCGGAAGCGGTAGTCCTGCAGCATCCCGGCCCCGCCGAACTCTTCGGGCACCGACAGTCCGATGAGCCCGGACTCACCCGCAGCCTTCATCGTGTCGCGGTCGATCTCGCCGTCGGCATCCCACCGGGCGATTGCCTCGTTCGTGACGTATCGCTTGACGAACTCCTTGACGACGTCGCGGAACGCCTCGTGGTCTTCGTCGTAGATGTCGCGCTCCATGTGAGCCCTTCCTTCCACATCGATGGCGCGGGCCTGCCGGAATCGGCGGATCGGCCCCATCGCCGACGCGATTCTATGCCCGCATGCCACCCTCGTTTCGAACCCGGTGTGGGATTGGGGTTCACGTGGGGCGGTACCGCGTCTCGCGTTTGTAGGATGCCTCCAGGTTCGGCATCTGGTTCGGATGATCAGCCATGCGGGTTGACAGTTCATCGTATTTTTGTTCGACTGTGCAGATGCGATGGAACGGGCAAGCGATCGGAGCGAGCGACGCCAACGCGCTGCCTGGGATGGAGCACCTCGGCGGCTTCGTCCGGTCCGTCACGACGCCCGAGTTCGCGGGCATGACCTTCCATGAAGTCATTGCCAAGAGCGCCCTCAACCACGTGCCGGGCGCATCGGCGATGCCGTTCGACTGGACAGTGAACCCCTACCGGGGCTGCAGTCATGCCTGCTCCTACTGCCTGGCTCCGGAAACCACGATCCTGCTCGCCGACGGCCGCACCCGCGCCCTCGGCGATCTCCGGGTCGGCGATTCGATCATCGGCACGGAACGCCGCGGAGAGTACCGCCGGTACGTCGCCACAACGGTGCGCGCGAAGTGGACGACGAATCGACGCGCGCACCGCGTGACCCTCGCCGATGGGACAGAGCTCATCGCCAGCGCCGATCACCGCTTCTTGACCGAGCGGGGCTGGAAGCACGTGATGGGCGCGATGAGCGGCCCCGGCCAGCGCCCCTACCTGACACTCAACAACCGGCTGATGGGTTTCGGGATTGGTACGGCTCGAGCGGCAGGGCACGACTCCACCGAGAGATCGTGGCGGCTGGGCTACCTGGCGGGGATGATCCAGGGCGACGGGATGATTCTGCACAAGACATATCCGCGTCCGCAGCGCACCTGGACGATTCACGCCTTTCGGCTCGCGCTCGCGGACACGGAGGCTCTGGAACGCACCCAGGCGCTATTGGCGCTCGAGGGAATCCCCACCAACGTCAGGCCGTTTACAGCCGCCACCGAGCAGCGGCGCGCCATGCTCGCCATCCATACAGCACGCAAAGAGGGGGTCGCCGCAATTGAGACCCTCATCCAACGACCCACACACCCGAGCGAGGAGTGGCTCGCCGGATACCTGGGCGGGATCTTCGACGCCGAAGGCTCCTGTTCGCAGGGTGTGCTGAGAATCAGCAACAAGAGCGAGAACGTGCTCGGCACGGTGCGAGAGGCGCTCGCGTGCTTTGACATCCCTGCCGTCACCGAGGGGCCACGACCGAACGGGGTCAGCGCTATTCGTGTCACCGGCGGGCTGGCTTCACGGATGCGCTTCTTCGATATCTCACACCCCGCAATCACGAGGAAGCTGTCGATCGTCGACACTGCGGTGAAGACATCGAGCGATCTCCGCGTCGTCGGAATCGAAGATCTCGGTCACAGCATCGACATGGTCGACATTACGACCGGCACCGGCGACTTCATCGCGAACGGCGTTATTAGTCACAACTGTTTCGCCCGCGGCACGCACGAGTATCTCGAGCTGGATGCCGGGCGCGACTTCGATTCGCAGATCGTCGTGAAGGTCAACGTCGCCGACGTGCTGCGCACCGAGCTCGCGCGACCGTCATGGACGGGCGAGCCGGTCATGCTCGGCACGAACACCGACCCGTACCAGCGCGCAGAGGGACGGTACCGACTCATGCCCGGGATCATCCAGGCGCTGACGGACGCCGGCACGCCGTTCTCGATCCTCACCAAGGGGACGCTGCTGCGCCGCGATCTGCCGCTTCTGACAGAAGCCTCGCGTGAGGTCGATGTCTCCCTCGCGATGTCGATAGCCGTCTTCGACGACGCCCTGCAGCGCACGCTCGAGCCGGGGACGCCGAGTGCGGCGGCGCGGCTCGAGACCGTGAGAGCGGCGACGGATGCCGGGTTCCGCGTCACCGTGTTCCTGATGCCGATCCTCCCCCACCTCACCGATTCGATCGCCACGCTCGATGATGCGCTGGGACGCATCCGCGCATCCGGTGCACACCGGGTGGTGTTCGGCGCGTTGCACCTTCGCCCGGGGGCGAAGCAGTGGTTCTGGCAGTGGCTCCAGCGGGAGCATCCGGAACTCGTCGGGTCGTATCGCGGACTGTACCCGGGCGCTTCCGCGTACGCGCCGAAGCCGTACCGGCAGTGGCTGGCCAAGCGGGTCCGCCCGCTGCTGCGGGTGCATGGCCTGACCGGGCACGCCGAGGAAGAAGCGCCCCCACGCGAGCCGGTGCCCGGCCTGGCAGCGCGGAGAGCTGCGGCATCCGTCGTCACGACCTCGCGTGGCCGGCGGGCTGACGCCGCCGCCATGCTCTTCTGAGGCGACGCCTTCTGCACACCGCCGTAGGACAAATCCCGCAGGGAGGACGATCCGGTGGGGATTCGTCCTGCCTGCGGGATATTGCCTACGTCAGGGATGTTGCCGAGGCGCGGGGGATGGCCTCGGCCTCAGGCGTCGACGTCGGCGAGCTGACGGCCCGCGATCTCTTCGAGAAGGTCGTCGCCGACGCGGGCGTCCTCGAAGGGCGCCTCGATCTCGGCGCGGTCGAGCATCTCGGTCATGCGGCGACGGCGCTGACGCGTGATGAGCGTGACGACGCGACCCTCACGACCCGCACGGCCGGTGCGTCCCGAGCGGTGCAGGTACGTCTTGTACTCGTCGGGGGCGTCGGCCTGTACGACCAGGTCGATGTCGTCGACGTGGATGCCGCGCGCGGCGACATCCGTCGCGACGAGCACCCGCACCCGGCCCGAGGTCAGCTTCTCGAGGTTGCGCGTGCGCTTGGCCTGGTTGAGGTCACCGTGGAGGGCGAGCGACGGGATGCCAGCGTCGTCGAACTGCTCGGCAAGCATCTCGGCGTACGCACGCGTGCGGGCGAAGACGAGGGTCTTGCCATCACGATCGACGAGCGAAGTCAGGATCTCGGCCTTGTCGCGGTGGTCGATCACGAGGACGCGATGCTCGATGGTGCTCGAGTCCTGGTCTTCACCGGCGACCTCGTAGACGGCGGGCTCGACGAGGAACTCATCGACGAGCGCGGCGACCTCACGGTCGAGCGTCGCCGAGAACAAGAGCTTCTGGCTGCCGTCGGCGGTCAGACGCAGGATGCGCTGCACCGGCTCAAGGAAGCCCAGCTCACACATGTGGTCGGCCTCGTCGAGGACGGCGATGCGCACCTCGGACAGATCGAGCTTGCCCTGTTCGACGAGGTCCTCGATGCGGCCGGGGGTGCCCACAATGATGTCGACGCCCTTCTTGAGGGCACCAACCTGGCGCGCCTGGGGCACGCCGCCGTAGATCTGGGTCGTGAACAGGCCGACGCTGCGAGCGATCGGCTGGATCGTGCGGTCGATCTGCAGCGCGAGTTCGCGGGTCGGAGCTAGCACGAGCGCCTTGGGCGACCGGCCGAACTCCCGCCGGGTGCCGGCCTGCGAGCGCAGGATGCTTTCCACGAGCGGGGCGCCAAAGGCGATGGTCTTGCCCGAGCCGGTTCGGCCGCGGGCTAACACGTCGCGTCCCTCGAGGATCGGAGCGATGGTTGCCGCCTGGATCGGGAACGGGGATGCCGCCCCCAGCTCGGCGAGCACGCGGACGATGTTCTCACCGAGTCCAAGGTCACCAAAGCCGACGCCCTCGACGGCGTCAGCCTGAACGGCCTCGGCCTGCAGACGCTCGTGGACGACATCCACGTGCTCCTCGTGCGCAGCAGATCGCGTCGGCGCGTTCCAGTCGGAGCGGTTCGGACGGTCATCGCGGCGCGGGCGGTCGTCGCGGCGCGGCCGGTCGCCAGAACCAGCGCGGTCGTCCCGGCGAGGACGGTCACTATAACCAGCGCGGTCGTCCCGACGAGGACGGTCACTGTAACCAGCACGGTCGTCCCGACGAGGACGGTCACTGTACGAGGAGCGGTCATCACGCTGCGGGCGATCATCGCGACGCGGGCGGTCTGCGTAAGAGGGACGGTCATCACGACGCGGGCGCTCCGAGTAACGATCCTGACCCTCACGCTGCGGGCGGTCACCGTACGAAGGACGGTCATCACGACGGGGACGATCCCCGTACCCACCGCGGTCATCACGACGCGGGCGGTCACCGTACGAGGGGCGGTCATCACGACGCGGACGATCCCCGTACGAGGGACGGTCATCACGACGCGGACGATCCCCGTATGAGGGACGGTCATCACGACGCGGACGGTCATCACGCTGCGGGCGATCATCGCGACGCGACCGGTCACCATACGAGGGGCGATCATCACGACGCGGGCGGTCACCGTAGCGATCCTGGCCGTCGCGCTGTGGACGGTCGTATGCCGGACGGTCATCACGACGCGGACGGTCACCGTAGGCCGGACGGTCATCGCGCGACCCGCGGTCGTAGCCGCCGGGGCGCTGGCGATCATCGCGAGCCGGGCGGTCATCACGACGCGGACGGTCGTCCCGAGCATGGGAACGGATGGCGCGAGCCTCGTCGCGACCTGCGCGCTCCTGCGCCGTCCAGCGACGCTTGGGCTCGCCGCTCGACTCTGCGGCCTCGGGACGGTAGCCCCGATGGCTCGGGCTCTTGCTACCGGGCTTTCCGGCCGACGACGTACCGGGGCGACGCTTGCGGTCCTGGTACGCGGTCTTCTCTCCGTAGCGCGGTTCGAAGTTCTTGGCTGCGCGGCCGCCGGCCGGCTTCTTGCTCTTGGGCATGGGTGTGTTCTTCCTGGGTTCTCTCGCACGAGAACAGCAGTCGAGACGCGCTCGACAGGCCCGGACTCTCTTGGCCGGGGGCCATTCATGTGATGGTCATGCACGCCGATCGGCGCTCACCATCGGCCCCAAGGACTCACAAACCCACTCGCCATACAAGGCAATGTCCAGAGCCGACCGATCCAGCGTAGCGGGTCACCCTGGGAAAGACCCTCACCCGGGCATCCGCCGCGCGCCCGGGTGAGCAAACGGATGCCGCGCGCGCTCTAGCATGGGCACGACGCCCGCCGAGGAGGACCAATGACCGACACGCGCCACGACCCCACCGGGGAGCAGTTCTACCTCTCGAGCGCCGACGGTCGGGTAACGGCGCACCTCACGCAGGTGGGGGCAACAATCCGCGGACTCACCGTCGACGGCGTCGATCTCATTGCGTCCTATCCGCAGGGGCTGCCGGCTCCCGCCGCATCCGGAACCGTGCTCGTGCCGTGGCCGAACCGCGTCCGGGGCGGCACATGGAGCCACAACGGCACGACCTACCAGCTGTGGCTCACCGATCCGTCGGTCGGCGGTGCCTCGCACGGGCTGCTGCGCTTCATGCCGTACACGGTCGCCGAGCAGTCCGGCGACACGATCACGCTCGCGGCAACGGTCTTTCCGCAGAGCGGCTACCCCTTCCAGCTCGATACGACTGTCACGTACACGCTGACTACCGACGGCATCGAGGTCACGCACGTCATCGAGAACGTCGGCACGGATGCCGCACCCGCGGCCCTCGGCACCCATCCGTATTTCACGCTCGGTGACGTCCCGACAGCCGACCTCGTGTTGACCTCACCGGCAGAGAAGATGCTCGTGCTCGACGACGCGCTGATCCCCGTCGATGAGGTACCGGTGGATGCGGCATCCGACCTGCGCAGCGGCGCCCGGCTCGGCGATGTCTCGCTCAACACCTGCTACACCGACATCGCTCGGGATGCCGACGGGATGCTGCGCCACCGTCTGAGCGCACCGGATGGCCGGATCGTCACGATCTGGCAGGGCGCTGACCTCGACTACGTGCAGGTCTACACCACCGACCGCTACCCGGGCCGCGAGCTGGCTGTCGCCATCGAACCCATGAGCGCGGTGCCGGACGCCCTCAACTCCGGCCGAGGTCTGCGCTGGCTGGCGCCCGGCGAGACCTGGACCGTGAGCTGGGGAATCTCCTACTCGGGCTGACGTCCGTTGTGGTCGTCGTCCGAGTTCTCGGCGCCGGTATCGGTCGGCTCCGCGCCGTCGACTGACTCCGGGGAAGGGGTCTCGGCATCCGTCGATTCGTCACCGTTCTCGGCTTCGGGTTCGGCGGCTTCAGGCTCTGGCGACGCGTCGGTCCCCGGTTCAGTCGGCTCAGATTCGGGCCCGCCTGCAGCGTCGGTCTCGGGCTGAGTAGCCTCTGCTTCAGCGGCGTCCGACTCAGCAGCATCCGGCTCCTGCCCCTCCGACCCCGCGTCCTCGTCGGTTGCGAGCTCCGCGTCCTCGTGGGTCGCGGGCTCCGCGTCCTCGTGGGTCGCGGGCTCCGCGGCATCGTCCGCCTCTCGGCCCGTCGCCTCGGACTCGGCGATCTCCGACTCAGCAGCATCCGGCTCAGCGTCGCCTTCCGGCGCCGGCGACTGGATCGGGATCTGACCGGTGCGCAGTGCCTCACGTTCGCGCAGCTCGCGACGCGTCAACGGCACGTCCTCGGCACCAGCAGCACCGGCACCTACCCCTACGCCGGCAAGCACGAGCGCGCCCTCGGCATCCGCCTGACCCGCTCGCGCCACGCGCTTGGCCTGCCGCCGCTCCTTTGCCCCCTCGACGAGGTTGTAGAGCGTCGGCAACACCAGCAGGGTGAGGACCGTCGACGAGATGAGTCCGCCGATCACGACGATCGCAAGCGGCTGCGAAATGAATCCACCCGTGCCGGTGATCCCCAGTCCCATCGGCGTGAGCGCGAGGATCGTGGCGAGCGCGGTCATCAGGATCGGGCGAAGACGCCGCGTACCACCGGCGATGGTCGCATCGTGGGCGCTCAGGCCCTTCTCGCGGTACTGGTTCACGAGGTCGACGAGAACGATCGCGTTCGTGACGACGATGCCGATGAGCATCAGCACGCCGATGAGCGAGGCGACACCCAGCGGGATGCCGGTGACGATCTGCAGCAGGATCGCGCCGGTTGCCGCGAACGGCACCGAGATGAGCAGCAGCAACGGCTGTCGCAGCGACTTGAAGGTGGCGACCATGACGACGTACACGATCAGGATGGCTGCCAGCAGCGCGAGGCCGAGCTGGCTGAACGCGTCAGCCTGGTCGGTTGCGACACCGCCGAGGTCAGCGCTGGCCGAAGACGGCAGATCAGCCGCATCGATCGCTTCCGTGACGGATGCCGTCACCTGCGCGAGGTTGTCGGTCGCGGGGGTGACCGTCACTGTCGCGGTGCGCGTGCCGCCCTGCGTGGTGATCGATGTCGGCCCCTGTGACTCCTCGACAGTCGCGACCTCCGACAGCGGCACGGGGCCCTGCGCGGTGAACACCTGCAGGTTGCGCAGCTCTTCGATCGTGGTGGGCGGGTCGTTCGAGGCCAGGTACACCGTCAGCGAGGTGTCGTCGACCTCGACGCTGCCGATGTTCTGCGGCTGCATGGTGCTGGACACGATTGCGCCGACGGCGACTTCCGACAGACCGAGCGACGCCGCCTTGTCGCTGTCGACCTGCACCGAGATGAAGGGCAGGGATGCCGACAGGTTGCTCGTGACCTGGCTGACGTCGTCGAGGTCGCTGAGGCTCGCGACGACGGCATCCGTCGCCTCTTGCAGTGTCGAGGCGTCGGGAGCAGTGACGTCGACCTCGATGTCGGTCGAGCCGAATCCGCCGTTGCTGCCAGCGACGGTGATCTCGCCGACATCCGGAATCGCCTCGACGGTGTCCTGGACTTCCTGGCGAAGCGCGACCTGGTCGGCACCTTCCTGTGTCGTAATGGAGTAAGTGATTCCGCTGCCGCCGCCGGTGAAAGCATCACGCAGCGCGTTGCCGCTGGAGCCGATCGAGACCTGCACGGTCTGGATGCCGTCGATTCCCATGAGGGCTTCTTCGACCGGCACCGCCGCGGCGGACTCGGCCTCCAGGCTCGGCGCGGGACCGATGTCCTGCGTCATGGTGAACGTGTTCTGACCGGAATCGCCGAGGAAGTTCGTCTTCATCAACGGTGCGACGGCGATGGTGCCCACGAGGACGAGGACCGCAAGCCCCAGGGTGACCCAGGAGTGGCGCAGCGTCCACCGCAGGATCGGGGTGTAGCCGCGCTGCAACCGATCGAGCGGAGCTGCCGGGTTCTCGGGGTCGATCTCCCGCCCCGCCTCATCCAGCAGCGGCTTGCCGGGCTTGAGGAACCAGTAAGCCAGCACAGGCACGATCGTGAGAGCGACCAGGAGCGATGCCAGCAGCGCGATCGTGACGGTCAGAGCGAAGGGTCGGAACAGTTCGCCGGTCACGTCGCCGACGAAGGCGATCGGCAAGAAGACGGCGACAGTCGTGATCGTCGACGATGTGATCGCCGACCCGACTTCCTTGACGGCCCGCACGATCGAGGTCATCTTGTCGGCCTTGCCGACGTAGTGGCGCCTGATGTTCTCGATCACGACGATCGAGTCATCCACGACACGGCCGATCGAGATCGTGATCGCCCCGAGGGTCAGGATGTTCAGCGAGTACCCGAACGCCTGCAGGCCGATGAACGTGATCAGCACGCTCGTCGGGATCGAGATCGCGGTCACGAGCGTCGCGCGCACCGACAGCAGGAAGAGCAGGATGACGAGCACGGCGAACAGCAGGCCGAATCCACCCTCGACGGCGAGAGTCTCGATCGACTGCTCGATGTAGGGCGCCTGGTCGAAGACGACGGTGAGGGTGACTCCATCGAGCTGCTGCTCGAGCTCGGGCAGGATGTCGACCACGCCGTGCGAGACATCGACGGTGTTCGCTGCCGGAAGCTTCGTGATCGCGATCGTCACCGCCGGCTCGCCGTTCACGCGAGAGATCGTCGTGACCGGGTCCTGGCCCTGCTCGACGGTGGCGACGTCGGCGATGGTCACCGTGCCGGCTTGGAACTGCTCGGCATCCGTGGGAACAAGCGGGAGCGCCGCCACCGCATCGACCGACGTGATCTTCGAGCCGGTCTGCACTGTGAGGGTCTGCTCGTTCTCGGTGATCTCACCGCCCGGGAACAGCACACCGTTCTGATCGAGGGCGTCGCGGATCGCCTGCTGCGTGTAGCCGGTCGCAGCGAGCTTCGCCGGGTCGGGGGTGATCGTGATGCGCTGTCCGGTGCCACCGACGATCTGCGCGGCGTTGACGCCGTCGACATCCTCAAGCTCGGGAATCGCGACTGATTCGAGTGTCGCCTGGATGGTCTGCTGATCGTCGTAGCCGGTGACGGCGATCTGGATGACGGGGAAGTCGTCGATGCTTGCCGAAAGGACATTGGGTTCGACGTTTTCGGGCAGTTGAGATGAGATCCGATTGATCGCTTGCGTGATCTTCTGCTCAGCGGTGCCGAGGTCGGTGCCGTAGGTGAAGGACGCCTGCACGATCGAGGCGTTGGTCGTGCTGGTCGCTGTCGTCGACTCGAGGCCGGGGACGGCCTGGATGGCTGTTTCGATCGGTGTCGACACGTCGTTGGCGACAACCTCAGGCGACGCTCCCGGATACGTCGTGACGACGATGAGAGCGGGGAACTCGATCGAGGGGATCAGTTCCTGCTTCAGGCTGGTCAATGCGAGGCTGCCGAACAGGGCAGCGACGATCGTGACCAGCGCGATGAGGGCGCGGTTTTTCAGGCTCAGGACGGCGAGTTTCGACACGGTGGCCTTTGCTGTGTTCGGTGCTGTCGGGACGCGACGATACGCGGGTGTATCGCCCCCATCTTCGCACGGTGATTCCGGGGGATATCCCGAAAACTCCCGATCAGCCGGCGCCGGGAGCGAGCGCTGCGCCCAGCGCAAGCCCGCCCGCAGCGGCAGCGAGCGAGAGCACGAAGGTTCCGACGACGTTGACGATCGCGATCCGTCCGCGCCGCTCTTCGGCGAGCAGGATCGTCGTGACCGAGACGGCGCTGAAGGTCGTGAAGCCGCCGAGGAGGCCTCCCCCGATGATGAGCTGCAGGTCAGCGGAGGGAGCGGCGCCGGTCAGGATGCCGAGCGCGAACGACCCGACGACGTTGACGACGAAGACTCCCCATGGCGGGCCCCACCAGCGCAGGATGGCGACGTCAGCGCTGTAGCGCAGTGCTGCACCAACGCCGCCGGCGAGCGCACCGAGAGCGAGCAGAAGCGGGCTCATGCGGAGTGTCCACGCGCTGATGCCGGCCGGGGACGGGCGATCCAGAGCCCGGCGAGCGCAGCTACCAGCCCGGCGAGCACGGTGACGACCGCGAGCGGCAGCGATGCCGGGTCCACTGCGAGCACGGCAAAGCTCGAGTAGGTCGTGAACCCTCCCATCACCCCGACTCCCCAGAACGTGCGCATCCTGGTGGCGCGGGCGGGGTCGGCCTGAGCCTCGGCCCGCCCCGTCACCACGCCAAGCAGGAAGGACCCGATGATGTTGATGAGCGGGATGGAAAACCACTGGACCGAGGGATCCTCGATGAGCAGGATGAGCAGTCGCGCGGCAGTACCGATCACCCCGCCCGCGAACACCAGCCACAGATGAGCCCCCGAGAAGCGCGGTCTGGTCGCCATCCGCTCAGGCTAACGCTCCGACCGGCGCATCGCCGCTCTCGCATACCGGTTTCGGGGCGCGGAAACAACCCCGTTGTCGCGCGGCGTCGACGGTGACATCGTCACGGGGTGGCGAGCGCGCCCGACACGTGTCGAGCATGCTCCCCGACGTCCAACGAAAGGTGCCCCATGAACATCGCACTTCTGCTCGTCATCATCATCGCCGTCGTTCTGGCTATCGTCGGCGGCCTCAACACGGCCTTGAACTGGCTGCTCTGGGTCGCCCTCATTGTCGGTGTGATCGCCCTGATCGCATTCCTGTTCAGGGTGATCAGCGGTAGCCGCCGCTGACGCACCCGCGACGAACGGATGCCGCGCTCCTCGGGGGAGGGGCGCGGCATCCGTTTGCCGTGGCGGGTTCGCGTGACTACAGCCGGGTGGTCACGTACTCCGTGAGCGCGTCGCGCACGAATTCAGCGCCGCCGTTCCCGCCGGCGGATGTCGCGTAGTTGGCCGCGAAGCGAGGGTCAGCCACATACATCTCCGCGAGGCCGAGCACGTAGGGTTTCAGCGCCGCGTCGCCCTCGTGAGCGGGAGTGCCGGGGATGGCGCGCAGCCACGTCACATGACGCTCCGCCAGGGCCTGCGCCGCGGTCGAGCCTGGCGCGATTCCGGACTCAGCGGCAGCCGCCCAGGCCCGGGCGAGTTCATCTGTCGCGTCCTTCCACGCCGACTGCTGCTCCGCTCCGAGTGAGCGCCACCACGCGTCCGAGCTGGCGTACGCCTCGGCGCCCCAGCGCTGCTCGACCTCGTCCTTGTAGACGGTGTGGTCGAAGCCGTCGAACATGTCGTCGTTCATCGTCGATTCACCTCCCTCCCATGCCCTGATCGTGGACTCCACCGCAGCGATCTGCCGGGCAAGTCTTGCCTGCTCCGAACGGAGCCATCCGATGTGTGTGCGCAAGGCCGCAGCGGGGTCCTGCTGCGCGTCCACGACCTCGGCGATGTCGCCGAGCGCGAGCCCCAGGTCCCGCAGTAGCAAGATCCGCTGCAGTCGCACGAGGGCCTCGGCTCCGTAGTACCGATACCCGTTCGCGCCCGTTCGCGTCGGGGCCAGGATGCCGATGTCGTCGTAGTGCCGCAGCGTGCGTGTGGTCACGCCCGATCGCTGCGCTACCTCGTGGATGCTCCATTCCGTCATGGCATCCACGGTAGAAGTTGACGTTGCGTCAATGTCAAGAAGGCGCGCGGGGAATCTTGCGTGACGCGTTATATCGCGTTATTCTCAAATCGCGTTATATCGCGTCTTTGCTTTCTTGCGACCAGAACGGAGCGGACCGTGACCCTCGAGAAGTGGCTCATTCACCCGGGAGAAACGCGCGTCATCGACCTCGACGATGTGCGTACCCTCAAGATCGGCCTCGTCGGTGGCCAGGTCGATGTCGTCGCCCACGACGAACCCGGGGTGCGAATCGAGGTCTACGGAGTGACTGTCAAAGACCTCCGCATCGAGGCAACCGGCGACGCCGTCGAGATCGATCACCCGCAGCTGCGCTGGGACAACTTCCTCGAGGCCTTCCGCAACTTCGGGTCCGGCGGCCCCAAAGCAGAGGTCAGCGTCGCGGTCCCCCGTTCGGTCGCCCTGAACCTCGGCGTCGTGAATGCGAGCGCCCTCGTTTCGGGGCTTGAGGCCGGCGCACGCCTCAACACCGTGTCGGGCGACATCATCGTCGACGGCCTGAGCGGCGACGTCACGGTCAATGCGGTCTCGGGCGATGTTCAGATCCGGGACCTCACCGGCACCCTGTCGGCGAACAGCGTCTCGGGCGATGTCGCCGCGACCGGCAGCATCCGCAAGGCGACGATCGACACCGTGTCGGGTGACATGCTGGTCGACACCACCGGCAACGCCCACGCCATCAGCCTGAACACGGTCAGCGGTAGCTCAACGATCCGACTCGATGAGGGACTTCCTGCCAACTTCGTCGTGCGCAGCGTGAGCGGTCGCGTCCAGATCGACGGCGTGATGCGGTCGGGAAGCGGTGTGACCAACTACACCGGCTCGACCGGCGAGCTGAGCGGCTCCTTCGTGGACGTGCGCACAAATTCCGTCGCTGGCGGACTCACGGTGCTGCGCCGCTCCCCCGCTTCGACACCGGCGGATGCCCCGAGCGAGGCGGAGGGCCTGTGATGGCCCCCGTCTTCTCTCACGGCGACCTGCGCCTGTACCTGCTCTCGCTCCTCGACGAGGGGCCGCGACATGGCTACGACATCATGCAGGCCCTGTCGGATCGCACCGGCGGCACCTACACCCCGAGTGCCGGCACGGTGTACCCGCGGCTCGCGAAGCTCGAGGAGGAGGGCCTGGTGACCAAGACCGTCGACGGTCGCAAGACGATCTACGAGATCACGGATGCCGGCCGCGCCGAGGTGGCATCCCGCGCCGACGACCTCAAGAGCATCGAGGACGGTCTTGCCGATTCGGTGCGCCTGATCGCCGACGAGGTACGCGGGTCGGTGCGTGAGGCGATGAAGAGCCTGCGCGCAGACCTCGCCGCCGCCAGCAGGGCAGAGCGCGAGGATCGCGATCAGCAGGTGCGGGACGTCACCGACGACCTGCGCTCCCTCTCGCGGGAACAACTGCACCGGGCCGAGGTCGCGATCAGCGAGTTCCGCGCCCAGGTGCGCGCCGACCTGCGCACGCACGTTGCCAAGGGCGGCACACTCGCGGCATCCGTCGTGGACGAGCTGGCAACCGGCCTCGACGAGGTGACCCGCGCCATCACTCGCTCACTGCGCGACTGAGGCGGCTCGGATCTCCGGACCGAATGCAGGATGAACCTGCGTTCGGGGAGCTCAGCTGGTCGGCCAGAGGTCCTCGTCATCGGGTGCCGGCTCCCCGAGCGGCACGACGAGGATCGGGCGCGCCTGCCGGTGGGCCAGCCGGGCAGCGACCGATCCGGTGAAGAACTCGCGGATCGACTCGCCGATACCGCGCTTGCGTGTCCCGACGACGAGCAAACGGGCGTCCACCTGCTCGGCGAGGTGCTTGATGGCCAGTGCCGGGTCGCCGACGAGCTGATGGAGGCGCCAGTCGACGTCGATTCCGTCCAGCGCGTGGGCCACGGAGGCGCGCACGAGGTCGATATCTGCCTCGCCCGGCGCGATGTTCACGTCGATAGGAGCGGTGTGCACGTACCCGTCAGGATCTTCGTACGTCACGAACCGAGTCACGTCGACGTGGGCCACAACCAGGGGCGCCTTCATCATGGCGGCGTACTTCGCGGCCTCCTTCACGACACGGGGGTTCTGGTCGGGAACGACCCCGACGATCACCGCGCCGCGCACCGCCGCCGCGTCCAGGGGCGCCGTTGTGAGCTCTGGCCGTTCGTCCGCCATGGGGATTCCCTCCTCGACATACGGAGCCGAGGGGTGCACAGCCGCGGGCCCTCGAGGGCTCCGTGATATTCTGAATGCTACTCTTCCCGGCGAAAGACCGGATCGTGAATGCACGGGCTGCGGAGCGCGGAGACCCGCGCTTCAGCCCGCGGGTCAGAAATGAGGGGGTCTCGCATGGGGCGTGGCCGTCAAAAGGCGAAACACACCAAGATCGCCCGCGAACTCAAGTCCTACAGCCCGAGCGTCAACTATGCGGCGCTCGAGAAGGAACTGGGTCACCCGTCCGACGATGATCTGTACGTCGACAAGTGGGCCGATGAGTTCGACGACGAGGATGACGAACTCGACGAGACCGCCTGAGCGCGCCTCGTCCCGTCATCGCGCTCCCACTCAGGACTCCTGACTGGCCTCGACCCAAGTGAGATACTCCTCCGTCACGGTTCCGGTGACGTAGCGTCCGTCGAAGCAGCTCATGTCGAGGTCCTCGACATCCGAGCCTTCGAGGATCGCCGCCTTGAGGTCGGCGACCTCCTGGTACACGACGTAATCGGCACCCAGCTCCTCAGCGATCTCGGGGATGGAGCGTCCGTGTGCGACAAGCTCGTGGCGGGTCGGCATGTTGATGCCGTAGACGTGCGGGTATCGCACGGGAGGGGCTGCCGAGGCAAAGGTCACGGATGTCGCACCGGCATCCCGCGCCATCTGGATGATCTGCTTCGAGGTCGTTCCCCGCACGATCGAGTCGTCGATGAGCAGCACGTTCTTGCCCTTGAACTCGCTCGACATCGCGTTGAGCTTCTGTCGCACGCTGCGCTTGCGGGCCGACTGGCCGGGCATGATGAAGGTGCGGCCGACGTACCGGTTCTTGTAGAACCCCTCGCGGTACTCGATGCCGAGCTTGCGCGCGACCTGCATCGCGGCGGGCCGGGATGAATCCGGGATCGGCATGACGACGTCGATCGTCCCCGCGGGGGTGTACTTCGCGATGGTGTCGGCCAGGCGGTCACCCATGCGCAGCCGTGCCTCGTACACCGAGATCCCGTTCATGATCGAGTCGGGCCGCGCAAGGTAGACGTACTCGAATGAGCACGGCACGAGCTGCGGATCCTCGGCGCACTGCTTCGTGTGCAGATGTCCGTCGAGGTCGATGAACACCGCCTCGCCCGGCATGACGTCGCGGACGACCTCGAACTCGCCGTTTTCGAGCACGAGGGACTCGGACGTGACCACCCACTCGTACGATCCGTCGGCTGCCCGTCGCGTGCCGAGGATCAGGGGTCGGATGCCGAACGGGTCGCGGAAGGCGAGCAGGCCGTGGCCCGCGATGAGGGCGATGGTGGCGTACGAGCCTTCGACGCGGGCGTGGACGCGGGACACAGCTTCGAAGATCTCGTCGGGCTCGAGATCGATCCCCGAAACCGTCGCCTGCAGCTCGCCGGCGAGGACGTTGACCAGGAGCTCGGTGTCGGAGCTCGTGTTCAGGTGGCGACGATCCTTGTGGAAGAGCTCGTCGGTGAGTTCGCGGGTGTTCGTGAGGTTGCCGTTGTGCACCAGCACGATGCCGTACGGCGCGTTGACGTAGAAGGGCTGTGCTTCTTCTTCGCTGGATGCTGTGCCCTTGGTGGCATAACGCACGTGGCCGAGCCCGATCGTGCCGAGCAGCGACCGCATGTCGCGCGTGCGAAATGCCTCGCGCACCTGGCCACGCGCCTTCGTGATGTGAAAGACCCCACTCGGTTCCGCCGTGGCGATTCCGGTCGAGTCCTGCCCGCGGTGCTGCAGCAGCAGAAGCGCGTCGTAGATCTCTTGGTTGACGGGGCCCCGCCCGACCATGCCGACGATTCCACACATGGGGTGTTACTGCGCTCCTTCGGCGAACGATCCGACCAGGCGAACGGCACCGCCGTCAACGCCCTTCGCCCCTTCCACGTACGTGCCACTGGGCCTCGGCCCGTCGGAGACAACGCCGATCTGCCACGCGGCAATACCTTCGGCGGTCAGGGCGGATGCCGCATCCGCTGCCCGATCTGCCGCGACGACCGCGACGAAGCCGATACCGAGATTCCACGTGCCCTCGGTGTCCGAGAGAGGGATGCCGCCACGGTTGGCAAGTGACTGGAACACCACCGGCGGAGTCCAGGTCGCACGGTCGACATCGACCCAGGTGCCAGCCGGAAGGACGCGCGCGAGGTTCGCAGCAATCCCGCCGCCGGTCACGTGGCTGAGCGAATGCACCCCGCCGCCGGACTGTGCGATCAGCCGCAGCAGCGGCGCCGTGTACAAGCGAGTGGGCTCGAGCAGAACCTCACCCCAGGTGGTGCCACCGAACTCGGCCGCGGCATCCGTGTACGACAGGCCGGATGCCGAGACGATGTGGCGCACGAGCGAGTAGCCGTTGGCGTGGAGTCCGCTCGAAGCGAGCGCGAGAACCACGTCACCGTTCTCGACGCGATCGGCCCCGAGCACGGCGTCAGCCTCGACGACGCCCGTTGCAGCTCCCGCGACGTCGTAGTCATCGACGCCGAGCAGGCCCGGGTGTTCGGCTGTCTCACCGCCGACCAGAGCTGTTCCGGTCTCTTCGCAGCCGCGCGCGATACCCGCCACGATGTCGGCGATGCGCTCGGGCACGACCTTGCCGCACGCGATGTAGTCGGTCATGAACAGGGGCCTGGCGCCGACGACGACGATGTCATCTACGACCATTCCGACGAGGTCTTGGCCGATGGTGTCGTGCTTGTCGATGGCCTGGGCGATGGCGACCTTCGTGCCGACGCCGTCGGTGCTCGTCGCGAGCAGCGGACGGCGGTACGAGCGGAGGGTCGAAGCGTCGAACAGGCCGGCGAAGCCACCGACACCGCCGAGGACTTCGGGTCCCTGGGTGCGACGGACCGCAGCCTTCATGAGTTCGACGGCGAGGTCACCCGCTGCCGTGTCGACACCTGCTGCGGTGTAGGGATTGCTGGGGGCGTTGTGGGACTCCACCCGAACAGCCTACCGGCGGTCAGTCGGCCGAGATGATGCGCTCGTGCTCGACCCGCATCGTGCGGGCGCGACGCGCGTAGATCCGGTCGAAGATGAGCGCCACCGCGCCACCGAGGGCAACTCCTGCCGAGACGAAGATCAACAGGAGGAAACCGAAGACCTGCATCTGGGAGTAGACGAGGCCCGTGTTCGGGCTCTCTTGTGTCGTCCCGTCGAACAGGAACGTCAGGATCATCGCGACGAGCAGGCCCAGGGCACCGCCCAGCAGCAGGAAGACGGAGTACTTCGGGCTGCGCCGCACCGTCACCTGCTCGAGGTGGTCGTCACTCGTCGGGGACATGGTCTCCATTCTCGCACCCTCCCGCCCTGCGGGATTCGCGGGCGAGAGGGTGCGAGAGCGCCAGGGTCAGTCGTCGTGCGTGCCAGGCGCGGCATCCGACCCGCGGCGGCGGGCGACGAGCACACCAGCCGCGACGATCACCGCGAGAAGTCCGACACCCCCGGCGATCCAGGGCCACACCGGCGCTGCATCAGCGCTGGATGCCGCCTCCTCGGTCGTCACGAGCGCGGCATCCGCGGGCTCTTCGACAACAGCGGGGGCTGCCGTGACGCAGTCCGAGGTGACCGGGATCACGGCAGAGACCGGGTCGAGCTGCTCGCCGCTGGAGTACGTGCCGAAGGCGGCGGCTCCGGCATCCGTCAGCGTCGTCGGCAGAGCATCGAGCGTGATCGCACCGTCCACGACCTCGAGCGACGGCACCGCGAACTGCGCGAATCGCACTCCGGTCTCAGACACCGAGGCGCCATCCTGCGTCTGGCCCGTAACGTCGAAGACGAGGTATCCCGTGTCGCCGGCAAGCTCCAGGCGAGCGTTCGACAGCGTCGTGTCGAGCGCGCCGTCGTGGCCGGTGAAACGGATGCTTCCGCCGTAGGTCACCAGCCCCGTCATGGTCTCGGGGTCGATCGATCCCGTTCCGTCAGCCCACACGTAGTCGGGGTAGACGTATTCGACATCGCTCAGCTCCCACCCGCCGGCCGCGATCCCCTCGATGTAGACCCGGAACGACTCCTTGAAGCCCCACGAGAGCGTGGCACCGTCGACAGCGCAGGTGCCGATCGCCGCGGCCCGGGCGAGCGTGAACACGATTCCGCGGCTCACTGAGCCCTGCAGCGTGAGCGTGTGCTCGCCATCGGCGAGGCTTGCGGGGAGGGACCCGGTCCACCGCACGACGCCCTGCGCGTCAGCGGTGAGGTCGGTCGCGATCACCGTCGGGGTCGAGTAGACCACGAGTGCGATGCCGGTCTCGTTCGGCTGGAATCCGCCGACCTCGAGGGTGAAGGCCCCACCGGACTGGAGGGCGGTCAGACCCTCGTCATCCAGCTCGATGCCGCTCGTGGCCGGGGGCGTCGAGGGGATGCTGCTCGTGGTGGTGGTGGTCGTCGACGCTGCCGCCACCGTGCCCGTGGCACCGAGCGGCGCTGCGGCAGGAGCGCCGATCGTGAACGTCACGGGAGCCAGCGTGGTCGAGAATCCGCCCAGGACCTGGGATACCGCCGCCGCGGTCAGCGTTGCCGGGGCGTTCGTGAAGGTCACCGCGCCGTTCGCCTCCGACCGCTGCGCGGCACCCAGGCCCAGCGTCGCGAACTGCACCTGGCGGCCACCGCTCGTGACGTACATCGATGCTGACGTCGGGGATGTGATGCGCACCTGCGGGTTCGCGATCGTCACATCCAGCGCACCCTCGTGCCCGAAGTACCGCACCGAACCGCTGTAAGAGACGGTTCCGGTGCCGGTGGACGGCGAGAACGATGAGGTCTCCGACTGGCCGAACCAGAACACTCCGCCCGAGCGCGTCGCGCCGTTGCCGACCGAGATCGCGCCCTTCGCAATGCTGCCCGTGACGTAGCTGTTGAAGCTGGTCGAGATCGCCCACGACATCGAACCTCCCGCCACCGGCGTCACCGGCTCGTTCGGGGCCGTGGGTGTCGGGGTGGGCGCGGTCGGGGTCGGGGTGGGCGTCGCGCCGCCCGGAAAGAGGATGCCCCAGTCAGCGTCGGTGAAGACGATGTCAGCGCGAGCGTAGATCGTGTCTGCGGTCGGCAGGGTGTGCCCCTGCCAGACGATGACCTCATACTGCTTGCTCGCGTCGAGCTTCGCGGTCGGCGTGACGATGGTCTTCTCGAACGCACCGCCGACGATCGCGCCAGGGGTCATCCAGTACCCGAACGCGACGTACCCGCCGCTGCTGGTGACAGCGGACTCGGTGCCCTTCTCGATGATCGCCGCGTACGCTCCGGTCACCTCACCAAAACCAGAACCCGTGATCGAGACAGTCGCACCGTCTTCGGCATCCACCGACACCACCGACGTCTCAACAGCCGATACCGGCTCGGCGGGCGCGATGGTGATGGGAACCTCGAGTTCCTGCGCCGCGTTGGTCACGCCACTCGCGGCGTAGGTGAACACACCGTAGTGTCCGTCGCTCACGAGCGCGGACGGCTCGGTGACCGTGAGCTCAGCGGTGAACGACCCGTCCTGGGCGATGTCGACCCACTGGGAACGGATGGCGCTCTGGTAGTTCGACGGCACCTGGTTCAGCACGGACTCTGCGAGTGCCCACTTCTGGGAGCCGACCTTGCGGAGGCTGCTTGCCGCGCCGGTAGAGGGCTGCCACTGCTCGGCGAAGTGGCCGAACACGACGTAGGTGCCCTGGGGAAGCGTGTTCGGAATCGGCACACCCCGCCCGCCGACGTTCGCGTCGGGATCGAATCCGGTCCCGCGAACCACGAGTGTGTCACCGACGTGGACGCCGGTGTCACCGAGCGGCGTCACCCCGTCGGCGAGGAACACCTCGATCGCCGGCGCGGACGGGAACAGGGTGTTCCAGTCGGCGGTCGTGAAGGGAATGTCGGCGCGAGCGTAGATCGTCTCAGCCGTCGGCAGCGTGTGTCCCTGCCAGACGATCACCTCGTACTGCTTCGACGCGTCAAGTCCCGCAGTCGGCGCGACGAGAGTCTTCGTGAACGCACCGTCGACGATCGCGCCAGGAGTCATCCAGTACCCGAACGCGACGTACCCGCCGCTGCTGGTGACCTGGGACTCCCTGCCCTTCTCGATGATCGCCGCGTACGCTCCGGTCACCTCACCGAGCCCGGACCCGGTGATCGACACTGTCGCGCCGTCTTCGGCATCCACCGACACCACCGACGTCTCAACAGTCGCCACGGGGTCGGGGTCGGGGTCGGGTTCCGGATCCGGCTCCGGGGCCGGCGCGGCGACCGTCACCGACGCGAACGTGTCCATCGTGCGGTTGGTGGCAGACAGGGCATGGGCCGCGGATGTCGCAACGTGATATGCGACACCGGCCTCGAGCGATCCCGCCGGGACCGTCAGCGTCGTCGTGAAGGAACCGTCGGTGATCTGTGCTGACTGCACCCACGCCTGGGCGATCCATCCGGAAGCCACGAGGGGACCGCCGCCCGACCACACGGACTCCGCGCCAAACAAGACGTAGAGGCCGTTGACGGCGCCGTCTCCGACAAACCCTGTGCCCGAGACGGTGAGGGTGTGGGCAGCCTCGGGATCGAGGTCCGTCGACGGGCTCACCGTGATCTGCGGGCCTTCGGCGGCCATAGCGGGTGGGGATGCGAGAGCGCCCGCGAGAACGAGCGCGAATGTCAGGAGCGTCGCGAGCAGCGCGCGGGTGCGGCTCACGGGGACAGAAGTGATCAAACGGTCGGTCACAGGGATCTCCGGTCGGCAGCGCCTGGTGGCAGCTGCGGTCGTCGGGTTTGGAAGGATGCTGTGAGTAAGGTTAGGTTTACCTCACAAGCATCTCGACGCTAGAGCACCCGTTTGCTGTTCGTCAACTTTTAGGTAAGCCTTTCCTAATATGATTCCCTCACGACGCACCAGGCTCGCCCTCATCTCGGCGATCGTCTTGGCCGCCGCACTCACCGGATGCGGCTCGTCGACCGCGCCCGGGGCCGACCCGACATGCCCGGATGCTGCGACCGCGCTCACCGCGCTCGACCTGGTCCCCGACGCGCGTACCGCGACGGGCCCGTCGACCGCATGCCTGGCCTCGAACGGCGTGGTCGCGGTAGACGACACGACAGCGCCGGCGCTCCCGGTGACGGTTACCGACGCCGAGGGCACCGACGTCACGGTCACGGATGCGAGCCGCATCCTGCCGATCGATATCTCGGGAACGATCGCCGCGACCGTCTTCGCGCTCGGGCTCGGCGACAACGTCGTCGGACGCGACTCCTCGACCGACCTCGCCGGCACCGAGGACCTTCCCGTCGTGACCAATGCCGGGCACACCCTCAACGCGGAGGCCATCCTGCAGCTCGCCCCGACCGTCGTGCTGACCGATGCCACCCTCGGGCCCAAGGAGGTGCGCCAGCAGCTGCGCGACGCGGGCATCGCGGTCGTCGTCGTCTCTGACGATCGCCGCCTCGATACCACCGACGACCTCATCGCCGAGATCGCCGCAGCCCTCGGCGTTCCCAGCCGCGGCGACGCGCTCATCCAGCAGACGGATGCCGAGATCGCCGCAGCACGCGAGCAGATCGAGCAGGTCACGCCCCCCGCAGAGAGCGACAAGCCCCGGATGCTATTCCTCTATGTGCGCGGCAACGCGAACATCTACTACATCTTCGGCGCCGACTCGGGAGCAGACTCCCTCATCGAGGCGGTCGGCGGCATCGACGTGGCCAGCGAGATCGGCTGGGAGGGGATGAAGCCGATGACCGCCGAGGCACTCGTGGCCGCCCAGCCGGATGTCATCGTCATGATGACGCTCGGCCTGGAGTCGGTCGGCGGCGTGGACGGGCTGCTCGAACGCATCCCCGCCCTGCTGCAGACGCCCGCAGGTCAGCACCGGCGCGTGATCGACATGGCCGACACGCAGATCCTGTCGTTCGGCCCCCGCTCCCCCGAGATCATCCTCGCGCTGGCCCGCGCGCTCTACGCCCCGACCGACGTGGCCTCGGCTTCCACCCCGATGCCGACGCCGTGAGCCAGGAGGTCGTCGTCCCCACGCCGTCGCGCTTCCGCGCGTCCCGCTTCGCCGTCGTCACCGCGCTGTTGGTCGTCGCGCTCGTCGTGACGATGATCGTCTCGCTCGGTTCAGGGCAGTATCCGCTCTCGCCGACCGAGGTGATCGGCATCCTGCTGCGCGCTGTCGGGATCGACAACGCCTGGGCTCCGGATGCCGCACCAGCCGCGGGCGTCGTGCTCGGCATCCGTCTGCCCCGCATCGTGCTCGGCCTCCTCGTGGGCTGGGCGCTGGCGGTCTCGGGCGTGCTCATGCAGGCGATCTTCGGAAACCCGCTCGCCGACGCCGGCGTCGTGGGCGTTTCGTCGGGTGCAGCAGTTGGCGCGGCGGCGAGCATCACGTTCGGCCTTGTGACACTCGGTGCGTGGACGACTCCCCTCTTCGCTTTCGCGGGGGGACTCATCGCCGTGTTCTCGGTCTACCTGATCAGTCGGGCGGGCGGGCGAACCGAAGTCGTGACGCTGCTGCTGACGGGCATCGCGATCAACGCCATCGCCGGCGCGGGCCTCGCGCTGCTGACCTTCCTCGGCACGACATCGACGCGCGAGCAGATCGTGTTCTGGCAGCTGGGGAGCCTCAACGGAGCCCTCTGGCAGAACATCGCCCTGGTCGCGCCGCTGGTGCTGATCGGGTCGATCGTTGCGCTCGTCGTCGCGAATTCGCTCGACCTCTTCGCCCTCGGCGAGCGCACCGCACGGCACCTCGGCGTGCGGGTCGAGGCGTTGCGGATCGTCGTCATCGTGACCGTCGCGCTCCTGGTGTGCGCCGCCGTGGCGTTTGCCGGCATCATCGCCTTCGTCGGACTCGTGATCCCCCACCTGCTGCGGATGGCGATCGGCCCCGCGCACCTGCCGCTCGTGATCACGAGCGCGCTGGGCGGTGCGCTGCTGATCGAGCTCGCCGACCTTGTCGCGCGCACCGCCGTTCCGTTGGCAGACCTGCCGATCGGCATGCTCACCTCCCTCATCGGCGGGCCGTTCTTCCTGTGGCTCCTGCTGCGAGCGCGCAAGAGCGCGGGAGGCTGGGCATGAGCATCCGGCTGAGTGCGGGCGGCGTCACGGTCCACCCGGAGGCCGCCCCCGCTCCCATCCTCGAGAACGCGGATCTCGAGCTGCAGGCGGGCGAAGTCCATGCGCTGGTCGGCCCCAACGGCGCCGGCAAGTCGACCCTGTTCGGAGTTCTCGCCGGAGACATCGCCCCCGCGTCCGGGACTGTCGACCTCGACGGTGCACCCCTGGCCAGCATCCCCCCGAAGGATCTCGCCCGCCAGCGCGCCGTGCTGCTGCAGCAGAACGACGTGGCGTTCGCCTTCACGGTCGAGCAGGTCGTGCGGATGGGGCGCGCTCCGTGGGTCCGAACAGAGCGAGAGGATGCGGATGACGAACTCGTCGCCGCAGCGATGGCGGCGACCGACATCACCGCCCTCCGGCACCGGGCGGTCCGATCGCTCTCGGGCGGCGAGCGGGCGAGGGTCGCGCTTGCCCGGGTGCTGGCGCAGGATGTCGGCATCCTGCTGCTGGACGAACCGACTGCGGCGCTCGACCTGCGCCACCAGGAGGACGTGCTGCGCATCGCGCGCGATCGCGCAGCCGCCGGAGCGGCAGTCGCTCTGGTCGTCCATGATCTGAACGCGGCGTTGGCCTACGGCGATCGCGCAACGCTGCTCTCTCGCGGCCGAGTCGTTGCGACCGGCTCACCCACAGAGGTCCTCACGGCGGAGCGGATCGAGGAGGTCTACGGGCAGCCCGTCGACATCCTCACCCACCCCGTCACCGGAACCGGCGTCGTCGTCCCGAAGCGATAGTCGGCGCACCCCGGCACGGATGCCGCACTCATGGCCGGAGGGGCAGGAGGTGCGAGAAGTCGGCGCGGACGCCAGAGGCCCGGAGGGCCCCGGAGGTTTCGGCATCCGACCACCCGCTGACGCCCGTGGCGAGCTCGATGAAGGTGGCGGCATCCATCTCGACGACGTTGGGTGGGGTGCCGCGCGTGTGCCGCGGCCCCTCGATGATCTGTGTCGCCCCGAACGGCGGAACGCGGACCTCGACCGTCGCCCCCGGGGCCTTCTCAGCAAGCAGCTGGAGCAGATAGCGCACGGCAGTCGCAGTCTCGGGCCGGCACGCTGTGCCGTCCGCAACGGCTCCGAGGGCGGCGCGTCCGGCTTCGGTCGTGATCTTGGGAGGCACGGTTCCACGCTACGCCGGTCGGTAGGCTGACCGGGTGCGAATTCTCGTCCTCGGCTCCGGTGCCCGTGAACACGCGATCATCACGTCGCTGCGAAACGAAGGGGAGGCGCACGAGATCTTCGCTGCCCCGGGAAACGCCGGCATCGCCCAGGACGTCACGGTGGTCGCCCTTGACGCAAACGACCCCGTCGCGGTCGCGTCGTTCGCGCAGACGGAGTCGATCGGTCTCGTCGTGATCGGACCGGAGGCGCCGTTGGTGGCCGGGGTCGCGGATGCGCTGCGCGAGCGAGGCATCCCGACGTTCGGGCCGGGTAAGGCTGCGGCGCAGCTGGAGGGATCCAAGGCCTTTGCGAAGCGCATCATGCAGGCAGCCGGCGTCCCGACCGGGCGCGCGACCCACGCCGCCACGCTCGACGAGGTAGCCGCTGCCCTCGACGAATTCGGGGCTCCGCACGTTGTGAAAGCCGACGGGCTCGCCGCTGGCAAGGGAGTCATCGTCACCGGCGACCGCGACGCGGCGCTCGAGCACGCCGCGGAGTACCTCGGCACGGGCGGGGTGCTGGTTGAGGAGTTCCTGTCGGGACCCGAAGTGTCGCTCTTCTTCCTCAGCGACGGCGACACCGTGCGGGCGCTCAGTCCCGCCCAGGACTTCAAGCGCCTCCGCGACGGTGACCAGGGCCCGAACACCGGCGGCATGGGCGCTTACTCACCGCTCCCATGGCTGAGCGACGACTGGGGCGGCGAGGCGGCCTTCGTCGAGCAGGTCACCCGTGAGGTCGCTGAGCCCGTCATCCGTCAGCTGGATGCCGAGGGCACGCCGTTCATCGGCCTGCTCTACGCGGGCCTCATCCTGACCGAGCGCGGCGTGCGCGTGATCGAGTTCAACGCGCGCTTCGGAGACCCCGAGACGCAGGTCGTGCTGCCACGCCTGGTCGAGCCGCTGTCAGGGCTTTTGCTGGCGGCAGCCTCGGGCAACCTCGAAGACGTGGCGCAACCGACCTTCCACGACACCGCAGCAGTCACCGTCGTACTGGCGAGCGAGGGTTATCCCGCGGCTCCGCAGGTCGGCCGCCCGATCACGGGCACGGATGCCGCGGCATCCGTCGACGGCGTTCACCTGGCGCATGCCGCAACGGCCGCCGGGCCCGAGGGGCTCGTCGCGACCGGCGGCCGAGTGCTGAATGTCGTGGCGATCGGTGACGACTTCGGCCAGGCGCGCTCGCGTGCTTACGACGCGCTCTCGAAGATCACGCTTGAAGGCGGCCAGTTCCGCACTGACATCGCCGCCCGCGTCAGCTGACGGCCTGTCGCGGCTTGCGGTGGATGAACAGCGACGCCGCGACAGCGATGAGAATCACGGATGCCGGCAGCATGAGGGTCTGAGCCATCGCGGTCGAGAAGCCGTCGGCCACCGCGGCGGGCAGCGTGCCGCCACCGAAGCTCTCGGTGCTTTCGGCGGCTCCCGGCAGGTTCGCTTCGAGCCGTGACTGCATGAACGCCGCGATCGCAGCCGAACCGATCACCGAACCGACGGTGCGGGTGGTGTTGTAGATGCCGGCGCCAGCGCCCGCTTCGCGGGGCGACAGGCTGTTGGTCGCAGCGGTGGCCAGCGGTCCCCACATTCCCGCGTTGCCGATTCCCATCAGGGCCGACGGGAGCAGGAACATCCAGATCGGGGTGTCGACGTTCAGCATCGCGGCGTACCACCACAGCGAAACCGACACCAGAAGGATGCCGGGTACGAGCAGCCAGCGCGCGTCGGTGCGGTCGAGCCACCGGCCGGCCAGCGGTGCGAGAACTCCCGAGAGCACCGCCATCGGAATCAGCAGCAGAGCTGACTCTGTCGGCGTGAGGCCGCGGGCCAGCTGCAGGAAGAACATGAGCGGAAGCGCCATGGTCGTAACAGCGAATCCGACGGCGGCGATGGCGATGTTCGCGAGCGAGAAGTTGCGGTCACGGAAGAGCGGAAGCGGCACGAGAGGTTCGCTGCGGGTGCGGGCCTGCGTCCAGATGAAGATACCGAGCAGGATGACCCCGACGATGATGAGTCCCCACACTGAGATGGGGCCCCAGATCACTCCCCAGTCATAGGCCTCCCCCTCCTGCAGCCCGAAGACGATGCAGAAGAGGGCAGCAGCACTGAGCACGACACCCACGATGTCGAAGCGGTGGCGGTGCGTCCCGAGTCGGGGCACCAGAACCGCCGCGAGCACGAACGCGATGACCCCGACGGGCACGTTGATGAAGAAGATCCACTCCCAGCCGAGTCCGTCGACGAGCAGGCCGCCCGCGAGCGGACCGACGAGCGTCGCGACGCCGGCGGTGGCTCCCCACAGGCCCATTGCCGCGCCACGGCGGTGCGGGGGGAATGTGCGGGTGATGACGGCCATCGTCTGGGGGGTCATGAGCGCGGCGCCGAGCCCCTGAACCGCGCGCCAAGCGATGAGCGCGCCAAGCGTCGGTGAGAGGCCGCAGGCCAGGGAGGCCCCCGTAAAGATCACCAGTCCGATGAGGTAGATGGTCTTGGGCCCGAAGCGGTCGCCCAGGCGGCCGGTGATCAGCAGCGGCACGGCGTAGGCCAGCAGGTAGGACGAGGTGACCCACACCACGTTGTCGAGGTTGGCGGTGTTCGGGTCGAGGGCCGCCTTGATGGCGGGGTTGGCCACAGCGACGATCGTCGTGTCGACGAGGATCATGAAGAACCCGATGACAAGCGCGAAGAGGGCGGGCCAGGGGCTCCGTGCCGGAGCGTCGGATGCCGGCGGCGCAGGAGGGCGGGTGGTCTCGGTCATGAGCGTGCAGCTTCTCTCTGTGCGCGATAGACGGTTTCGTGGGGCTTCGGGTCGCCGCCCCAGGCGTAACCCGGGTCGGCAAGGCGATCGATGGTCTGGTGGAGCCACCGGGTCTCAGCGGTCAGCAGCGCTTCCTGCCGCTCGACCTCGATCAGGTATTGCTCGGGCACGCCGCCGGCGCGTGCTTCGGCGAGCCCGAGCCGGTGCTCCGCGTAGTCGGCGTCGAGTTGAGCCGCTCGCTGCCGGAGGAGGTCGATCACCTCGCTGCGCTCGAGGTTGTGCGCCTCGGCGAGGGCTACGCGGAACTCGACGGGTCGATCGACCCGCGGTAGTTCGGCGCGCAGCCACGCGCGCACCGCTTCGGCGCCCGCGGGCAGGAGCGTGTAGGTGGTGCGCTCGGGGCGGTTGCCGTCGCGATCGCTGCCGACTTCGTCGATGAAGCCCGCCCGCTGCAGGCGCGCGATCGTGTGATAGAACGTGCCGTTCGTGATGGCGACCATGCGGTCGTCGCGGCGATGGCGCAGCAGCCGGATCATCTCGTATGGATGCATGTCATCCTCACGCAGCAGCGCCATCGCCATGATCGCGATCGGCGTCAGCGTGTGGTGCGCGGGTTTCACGACGTGCATCCTTCCGGATTGGTCCATATCGGCTAGTCCACATGGACTATACGCGCATATCGGCATTCGACCAAGCCGGCGGGTCCCCACCCCTCGAATGCCAGTAGACACGCGGCACCCTGACCCGCGAAGATCGGCTCAGATCAGCCGCCACCGCGGATGTCAGGGCTCAGTGGGGAGGTCACCGATGGTTCGGATCCGCCAGCACCCGCGCGTGCGGGAGGCTCATGCAGATGACATCGACGGCGTCGTCCGGCTGTGGCAATCCGTTGCAGGCTCCGGTGGCGCGGTCTACTCGCTGGCCGAGGTCATCGCCTCGTGCCGCGAGGATGTCGCCATCGTTGCCGTCGTCGGCGAGGAGGTCGTCGGCGCCGCCGTCGGTCGGGCGGCGCACGCCCAGGGGTGGCTCGTCTTCTTCGCCCTCGACGACGAGGTCGATCCGGCTGTCGCGGGCGAGCTGCTCGATGCACTCGAACGCCGGATGGCACCACTGGGGCTCGGAACCCTGTCGGCCCTCGTGTCCGAGGAGGGCGGCGGAGCCCAGCACCTGGTGCACAACGGCTTCCACGAGCAGCGCCACCTGCGCTACTTCGAGCGTCGACTCCCCGTGCAGCGGCGTGAGCTGGATCTGTTGAAGGAGGTCGGCGGCCGCGTCCTTCCCCGCGACCTGTGGAACGCCGTGGCGGGGATGCGTCAGGAGAAGAACCTGCTCGAGGAGCGCCTCGTCGCCCCGCTCGCACAACCCGAGCTGGCTGCCCGGTTCGGGGTCGTGGCACCGCGCGCTGTCATGCTGTTCGGCCCGCCCGGAACGGGGAAGACCACGTTTGCCCGCGCCGTCGCCTCCCGCCTCGACTGGCCGTTCGTCGAGCTGTTCCCGTCTCGGCTGGGCGATGCGCCCGGCGGGATGGCCAGCGCGCTACGCACCTCGTTCGAGAAGGTCGGTGAGCTCGAGCACGCCGTGGTGTTCATCGACGAGGTCGAGGAGATCGCCTCCCGCCGCGGGGGCACGCCACCCTCACCCACGCAGGGTGTGACGAACGAACTGCTCAAACTCATCGCCGAGTTCCGCGACCGTCCGGGTCGCCTCTTGGTGTGCGCGACCAACTTCGTACGCGCACTGGATGCCGCCTTCCTGCGCCACGGGCGGTTCGACTACGTTCTACCGATCGGATTGCCCGATGCCGAGGCCCGCGAAGCAATCTGGACGCGCTACATCCCGATCGACTCCCTCAGCGAACTCGATCTGCCGAAGCTCGTGCAGGCAAGCGACGGTCTGACCCCAGCAGATATCGAGTACGCCGCGCGACGTGCCTCGCAAGAGGCGCTCGGCCGAGCGATGCGCGAGGGAGACGCAGCGACGGGGCTCGAGACCGAGGACTACCTCGCGGCGCTGGCATCCACTCGCGCAACGGTTTCGCCCGAAGCGGCAGCGGAGTTCACCGAAGACATCGAGTCGCTCGCTCGCCTGTGACCGGTGCCCGGCACCGGCCTGTCATCGGCCCACGGCAGGGGACGGCGACCTGCGAGAATGCTCGGGTGACAGATCACGGCGCTCCCGTTTCGCTGCCCGGATGGCATCCCGTCTACTCCGGCAAGGTCCGTGACCTGTACCTTCCCGATGACGAGACCGACGCCCGGATGCTGGTGGTCGCGAGCGACCGCGTCAGCGCGTTCGACCACGTGCTCGAGCCCGGCATTCCCGGCAAGGGAACACTGCTGACCACGCTGAGTCTGTGGTGGTTTGCGCAGCTCGCGGGGGCCGACGGGGGCGTGCCGATTCCGAACCACCTCGCGGGCGACCAGGGCGAGGTTCCGGATGCCGTGAGCGGCCGGGCCATGCTCGTGCATCGCCTCGAGATGTTGCCGATCGAGTGTGTCGTGCGCGGCTACCTCACTGGTTCGGGCTGGGATGAATACACCGCGAGCGGCACGGTGTGCGGCATCCAGCTGCCTGCGGGGCTCAACAACGGAGACCGGCTTCCCGAGCCTCTGTTCACCCCCGCCTACAAGGCGCCGCTGGGCGAACACGACGAGAACATCACCTTCGATCAGACCGCCCAGCTCGTCGGCGCCGACCGCGCGGCTCAGCTACGCGACCTTTCCCTGGAGACCTACCGCCGCGCCGCCGAGACTGCCGCCTCGCGCGGACTGATCCTTGCCGACACGAAGTTCGAGTTCGGCATCCGTGACGGCGAGCTGACCCTCGCCGACGAGGTGCTCACGAGCGATTCGTCCCGCTACTGGGACGCCGAGGCCTGGCGCACCGGAACGACTCCGGCCGAGCGCATGGCAAGCTTCGACAAGCAGATCGTGCGCGACTGGCTCGCCGCAGCCTGGGACAAGACCGGCACGCCCCCCGAACTGCCCGCCGAGATCGTCGAGCGGACTGCCGAGAAGTACCGCGAACTCATCGACCGCTTGACGAAGTCCTGACCCCGACCCGGCGCCCGGACCCCCGTCTCAGGAGCTCTGGCGAACGATCAGTTCCGTCTCGAGAATCGTCGCGTGCGGCGGCGTTCCCCCCGCGAGCAGGTCGAGCAGCACGCTCACCATGTGTTCCCCCTGCTCGAACGACGGCTGGCGAATCGTCGTGAGCGGCGGATCCACGGTTTCGGCGATCGGCGAGTCATCGAAGCCGATGATCGCGACATCCGTCGGCACCTTCAGGCCCGCGCCGGCGAGCACCGAGATGGCACCCTGAGCCATGAGGTCGCTCGCGATGAACAGTGCACGCGGCGGGGGTCCGGCGTTCAGGATGCGGCGCATCGCGCCTGCGCCACCGTCGGTCGTGAACCCACCATCGGCGTGCGCCCCCTCCGGAAGGCCGGCTTCTGCGAGCGCCTGCCGATACCCGGCGAGCCGGTCCACACCGCCGGGCATCGTGAGGGGTCCGGTGATCGTTCCGATGTCGGTGTAGCCCTTCTCGATCAGGTATCGAGTGGCGTCGTAGCCGGCGCGGACGTTGTCGACATCCACGTAGTAGTCGGTGCCGCGCTCGCGCACCGGACGGCCACCGTAGACGACCGGGACGGCTGCGGCGATGCGATCGATGAACGTGTCGCTCGTGTGGTGCGAGGCGATCAGAGCGCCGTCGACGCTTCCCGACCGCAAGTAGCTCGTGGTCTTGTCGCCCGGGTCGTCACTGGCGATGAAGAGGTTCAGCACGTAGTCAGACGAGCGCAGCCCCGCGTTGATCCCCGAGACGATAGCGGCGAAGAACGGGTCACCGAAGAAGCGGGTCGTGTCTTCGGGCACGACCAGCGCCAGAGCGCGCGTCTGCCTGCTCGCAAGCGAACGCGCAGCGCGGTTGGGCACATAGTTCAACTCGGCGATCGCGCGGTTGACGGCATCCAGCGCCGCGGGGCTCACAGCAGTCGAGCCGTTCACAACGCGCGAGACCGTCGATCGCGACACACCGGCGGCAGCAGCTACCTCTTCGATCGTCACAGCACCGCGTAACGGGGTAGCCCGCACAAGCTCCTCGCCCACGACGGCCTCGCTCATCGTTCCACCGTCCACGTGGGTATCCTCCCTCGACGGGGCGCTTCGCCTAGGGCGATTCGGGTAGCGCCCGCGATGCGATGATCTCGCGGTATAGGGCACCGCTGTCTTTGACGACCCGCTCTTGCGTGTCGTACTCGACTCGTACGATACCGAACCGCTTCTCGTATCCCCACGCCCACTCGTAGTTGTCCATGAGCGACCAGTAAAAATACCCGCGAACATCCACGCCGGCATCCGCCGCGTCGAGGATCGCCGCGAGGTGGTCCTCGAGGAAGGCGGTACGGGCAGCATCGTGGACGCGTGCCCCACCGGCTTCGTCGACACGGATGTCGTCGAAGGCAGCACCGTTCTCGGTGACGTACAGCGTGACTCCGGCCGGCTCGGCGTAGTCGTCCCACACACGTCGCAGCAGGGTGGTCAGACCCGAGGGCTGGATCTCCCAGTTCATGGCGGTGCGCGGGAGGCCCCGGTCGTGCCAGAAGATGCCCTCGTGCGAGGGGAACGGCGACGCCGTCTCCCGCTCGGTGGGCGCTTCGCCGCCGCCGGGGCTGACCGCCGGCGGCGTGCCGCCGACGAGCTCACCGTGGTAGTAGTTCACCCCGAGGCTGTCGATCGGCGTCGAGATCACGGCGAGGTCGGCATCCGAGACAGCCCCCTCCCACTCGGCTACCGCGGCCCCGTCGACGGCACGGATGTCTTCGACGATGTCGGCCGGGTACGAACCGCGGAAGATCGGGTCGAGGAACCACCGGTTGAACTGGCCGTCGATGCGGCGGGCAGCGTCGAGGTCGGCTGGTGCGTCGGTGACGGGCTCGGCAACCGTGAGGTTCAGCGTGATCCCGAGGTTCAGCGACTCATCGCGCGCGCGCAACTCCCGCACGACCTGGCCGTGACCGAGCAGCAGGTGGTGCGAGGCGAGCATCCCTTCGGCGATGCTGAATCGACCGGGGGCGTGGATGCCAGCGGTGTAGCTGAGGAACGACGAGCACCACGGCTCGTTCAGCGTGGTCCAGACCTTCACGCGGTCACCGAGGGCATCGTGCACATCGAGCGCGTACTCGGTGAACAGGTCTGCGGTCTCGCGCGCGGCCCAGCCGCCACGCTCCTGCAACGCCTGCGGCAGGTCCCAGTGGTAGAGCGTGAGCCACGGCAGAATGTCAGCATCCAGCAGCTCGTCGACCAGGCGCTTGTAGAAGTCGAGCCCCGCGGGGTTGATCGCGCCGCCGTCGGGGCGGATCCGCGACCACGAGGTCGAGAAGCGGTACGTCTGCAGTCCGAGGTCGCGCATCAGCGCGACATCCTCGCGATACCGGTGATAGTGGTCGCACGCGACGTCGCCGTTGTCGGCGTTGATCACCGCTCCCGGGACGCGGCTGAAGGCATCCCAGATCGAATCGCGGCGCCCGTCTTCGTGGGCAGCGCCCTCGATCTGATAGGCCGCGGTCGCTGCGCCGAACAGGAAGTTCGTCGGGAACGGGCGTGCCGACACGGATGCCGTTGCCACGGTTTCGGTCGAGAAATTGGTGGTCATTTCAGCCTTTCACTGCTCCCGCCATGATGCCGCTCACGAGTTGCTTGCCCGCGAAAATGAAGAGAATCAGGAGCGGAATCGTAGCGAGTATCACCCCGGCGAGAACGATCGAGTAGTCGACGAAGTAGTTGGACTGCAGGAGCGACAGCGAGACGGGAAGCGTCGGGTTCTGCCGGTCGAGCACGATGAACGGCCAGAAGAAGTTGTTCCAGGCCGTCACGAAGGTGAACAGTCCGAGCATCGCGGCGGCGGGACGAGCCGCCGGGATGCCGATGGTCCAGAAGGTGCGGAACGAGCTGGCACCGTCGACGCGTGCAGCCTCGATCAGCTCATCGGGCACCGCCTGCTGCAGGTACTGCGTCATCCAGAACACCCCGAACGCCGTCACGAGCGCGGGAATGATGATCGCGCCGATCTGGCCGGTCCATCCGAGGTCGGAGAACAGGATGTACAGCGGCACGACGCCGAGCTGCGTGGGAACCGCCATGGTCGCGATCACGAAGACGAGCAGCCAGCGGCTCCCCGCGAAACGCAGTTTCGCGAAGGCCCATCCGGCAAGCGTCGAGAAGAAGACCACGGATGCCGCGATGACCACCGAGCTCCAGATACTGTTCCACAGGGCCAGCCAGAAGTTCACGGCGGGGTTGGAGACCACGGCAGCGGCGTTTGCGAAGAAGTTGCCACCGGGGATCCACGACATGTTGGGGTCGCGGATCGTGCTCGAGTCCCCCGAACCGATGAGGATCGACCAGTAGTAGGGGAAGAAGCACCCGAGCAGGAACACACCGAGGACGGCGTACGTGACCCATCCGGGGCGCTGGCCACGGATACCGCGGCGGCGCCGAGGCTTGCGTTCCTCCGGCGGGTATTCGTCACGCGGGGCTACCGGGATCGGCTCGACGGCGGTCATCGCACGTCCTCCTTGGATGTCGGTTCGGCGGCGGACGCGGCCGCCAGTCGTTCGCGCGCCGCGCGGCTCTGAGCACGCCTCTCGCGGCGGCTGAGTTCACCCCGGCCGCCTTCGGTGCGCACAACGCTCTGGGTCACGAGCAGGTTGATGACACCGATCACGAGGATGATGATGAACAGGATCCAGGCAAGGGCCGCGGCACGGCCGAAGTTCCACTCACCCCACCCGATGTTGTAGAGCCAGAGGGTGATGGTCAGCCACTGCGAGTCGGCCCCGCCGGTGCCGTACTGGTCGTACATGCGCGGCTCATCGAAGATCTGCAGGCCACCGATCGTCGAGGTGATGATGACGAAGATGAGGGTGGGTCGCAGGCTCGGGACCGTGATGGAGAAGAACTGCCGGATGCGTCCCGCACCGTCCACGGTCGCTGCTTCGTAGTAGTCGCGCGGGATCGCCTGCATCGCGGCGAGCAGGATGAGGGTGTTGTATCCGGTCCACCGGAAGTTGACCATCGTCGCGATCGCGATGTGGCTGGCGAAGGCATCCGAGTGCCACGGCACGGCCGGGATACCGATCGAGGCGAGGAAGTTGTTCACCAGGCCGTACTGGTCGGCGAACATGTTGCTGAAGATGAGGGCTACCGCTACCGGAGCCATGACATAGGGGACGAGGACGCCCATGCGCCAGAACGTCTTGGCGCGGATGTTCTGGTCGAGCATCGCCGCGATGAAGATCGCGATGATCAGCTGCGGCACGCTCGAGAGCAAGAAGATGCTGAAGGTGTTGCGCAGCGCAATCCAGAACTTGGGGTTCGACAGAACCCATGTGTACTGCTCGAAGCCGATGAACTCGCCGGAGTTTCGGACCAGGTCCCAGTCCATGAACGAGATCACTGCCGTGTAGGCGATCGGGAAGAGTCCGACCACGAAGAAGAGGATGAAGAACGGCGAGATGTAGAGGTAGGGCGAGAGCTTCAGGTCCCACCGGCTGAGCCGGTGCCCGAAGCCGATGCGCCGAGGCGTGCGGCCGGGGGTCTGCGCCGGGGCGTCGGATGCCGGGCGGGCGAGTGTGCTGGTCACGAGAGCTTCCTGAGATCGAGGGGGGATGTGCTGCGGACCCGGCGGGTGCCGGGTCCGCAGCCGGGTTATCAGCCGATCAGATCGACTTCAGACACCCACTGGTCCCACGACTGCTGCGCGGTCTGCGTGCCGTCTTCGACACGGGTCAGCGCCTTCTGCATCGCGTCGTTGATCTGGAAGTAGTACTGGCCCTTGAACGGTGCAACAGTCACCGCGTTGGCGCGATCCGTGAAGATCGAACCGACCGGGGCGTTGTTGAAGTACTCGTTCGTGGAGTCCAGCAGGATCGGGTCAGCCAGAGCATCCACCTGGCTCGGGAACGTTCCAGCGTCCTCGAAGGCGGTGATCTGCTGCTCCGGAGCGGTCAGCCAGTCGGCCAGCTGCTGGGCAGCGGCGACGTTCGCGCCGTTGGCAGGAACGGTCAGGTACGAGCCGCCCCAGTTGCCACCGCCGCCGGGGAACACGTTGGCGATGTCCCACGTGGTGACGTCGGGCGCGTTGCCCGAGATGACGCCGAGCATCCAGCCCGGGCAGAGCATCGTGGCGTAGTCACCGTTGGCAAGCCCGGCGAACCAGTCGTCGCCCCACTGCTGAAGGTGAGCGGACTGCGTCGAGCTGGCGTCGAGGACGGCGTTGTAGATGTCCTGGACCTCGGGGTTGGTGGTCGCGATGATCTCGCCGGTGGCCGGGTCTTCGTACGCAGCCTCGACCTGGTTGATCATGCCCTGGTAGGTGGCGCCGGCCGAGTCGAACCAGGCCTTGCCGGTGGCGTCGACGTACTGCTGACCGACCTTGAAGTAGGTGTCCCAGTCGCCCGTGAGCAGGTCGGCGACAGCGGCGGGGTCGGTGGGCATGCCAGCGGCCTCGAGCAGGTCAGTGCGGTAGCAGACCGCCTCGGGCCCGATGTCGGTGCCGTAGCCGATCAGGTTGCCGTCGGGGTCGGTGGCTGCTTCGACCTTCCAGTCCAGCCAGCGGCTGGTGAGGTCGCTGGGCACGGGGGCCAGCAGGTCCGCGTACTGCATGACCTCGGGCAGCCAGTCGACCTCGATGGCCTCGATGTCGGCAAGACCCGTCTTGCCCAGCTTCTGGAAGTAGTTTGCGCGAGCGTCGTTGGACGTCGCGGCGACGTTGTGCACGATCGTCACGTTCGGGTTCTCATCCATGTACTGCTGAAGCAGTGCATCGGTGTACCCGAAGTCGTTGAAGGTCGAGATGGTGAGGGTGATCGGCTCGTCGGGGTTGACGGTTTCCGATCCCCCGCCGCTGCCCGAGCAGCCGGCGAGGACGAGCGCGGAGGCGCCGAAGGCGGCGGCGACGATCGCGCTGCGACGGAAGGCACGTGATGACACAGTCACTCCTTTGTGTGATGGATGCCGAAGAGGCACCCTTTGGCTTGTGCCTGGGTACCGAGGGAGGGCGGAACCCTGGCCATCGTGGGAACGCTCCCACGACTGCGGAACACGGTACGGGAGCGCTCCCACAACGTCAAGGGAGCGCTCCCACGAATTCGGATAACGGTTTGATCACGGCCCCTCAGCGCGCCGTCCGGCCGCCTCGGTAGACTGGCACGACCCCCTCCCTCGACATCCGGAGCGCCCCATGCCGACCATCGTCGTCGACGTCATGCCCAAGGCCGAGCTGCTCGACCCGCAGGGAAAGGCCGTCGCCGGCGCCCTGAACCGGCTTGGAATCGATGGCTTCGCCGATGTCCGCATCGGCAAGCGCTTCGAGTTGACCGTCGAGGGCGAGGTCGATGACGCGCTTCTGGAGACCGCTCAGCGCATCGCCGATGAGATCCTCTCCAACTCCGTGATCGAGGATGTCGTGGGCATCGAGGTCATCGAGTGACCGTCCGCATCGGGGTCATCACCTTCCCCGGTTCGCTCGACGATCGAGACGCGCAGCGCGCCATCCGTGTCGCCGGCGCCGAGCCCGTCGCGCTGTGGCACGGCGACCACAACCTCGCCGGCGTCGACGCGCTCGTCCTTCCCGGCGGCTTCAGCTACGGCGACTACCTTCGTGCCGGGGCCATCGCCGCCCACGCGCCGATCATGCGCGAAGTCGCGGATGCCGCGGCGAAGGGGATGCCCATCCTCGGCATCTGCAACGGCTTCCAGATGCTCGTCGAGGCTCACCTGCTTCCCGGGGGCCTGATCCGCAACGCGCACCAGCAGTTCATCCGTCGCGACCAGCGGCTGCGCGTCGAGAACGCCGACACGGCATGGACGAGCGGCTTCGAGGCCGGGCAAGAGATCGTCATCCCACTCAAGAACGCCGATGGTGGCTACATCTGCTCGACAGAAACCCTCGAGCGCATCGAGGGCGAAGGCCTGGTCGCCTTCCGCTATCTCGGCGTCAACCCGAATGGCTCTCTCGACGACATCGCCGGTCTCACGAACGAGCGCGGCAATGTGGTGGGCCTGATGCCACATCCTGAGCACGCCGTCGAGCCCGGGTTCGGCCCCGACACCCGCGATGCGATGCGTTCGGGCACCGACGGCCTGAGCTTTTTCACCTCAGCGATCTCGGCAGTCGTCAGCGCCGCCGCCTGACCCGCCGTTTCGTCTCGTCGGTCCGCCGGCGCTTCAGTCGCGCCTTCCTGCGGGTCTCGCGGTATATGACCCACACAACGGCGCGACCGAACCACAGCCTGATCGTTCAGTCGCGCCCTCCCGCGGGTCGAGCACCGCAAGACCCACACATCGGCGCGACCGATTTGCGCCGAACTGCGCGCCCGAATCGTGCTAGACCGCGCGCCCGACTAGTTCGGTCGCGTCATCCTGCGGGTCCGGACCCGCGCAACTCACATCTCGGCGCGACTGAAGGAGGATGCTCAAGTCGCCGGCACCTCAGACGGTGCCGGCGGGCGGCCAGACGCCGATGATGAGCGCCATCACGAGGACAGTCACCAGCTCGTGCGCGATGTTGAGTACCGTCAGCGAAGTAGGACGCCCCTCGAACGCGTCATGGGTTATGAAGCGCGCGGCCGTGAAGCCTGCCCAGAGCACGGCGCCGGTTCCGACAGCGGTCAGCAGGAAGCTGCCGCCGAAGGCGTGCCACACCACGACGGTCGCAGCGGCGAGGACCCAAGCCGACACAAAGCTCACGACGACAGTCACGATGATCGCGATCGTCGCGCTGGATCCGGGGCGATTCATATCGACGTTCGCGAGCTTCGCCCACCGCGTCCCGAACACCTTGGGTGTGTACCAGATCGACCCGACCACCATCGTCGACAGGGTCGCGAGAATCACAGCCCAGTAGTTGATCGCCAGTTCCATCCCCGCTCCTTCGCCGCGCGAGCTAGGGGTGCCGCGCGCTGACGCGAGCGTATCGGCATCCGTACCGCCGCGGCAGGTAGCGTGAGGGGATGGATTCCGACGCGCGCACCCTGGTGATTTCCGTACCCGACGACAAGCTCGAGAAAGACCTCGCAGGCCTTCCCGGCATCGAGGTCGTGCGGTGGGACATGGGCGATTCGGCGCCGCGGGCGGCGTTCGACATCGTCGTTCCGCCGTACATTCGCAGCCCGCGGGTGCTCGCTCGTCTCGAGGGCGTCGATGTTCGGCTGGTGCAGAGCCAGTCCATCGGGTACGAGGCTGCCGCCCGCCACCTGCCGCCGGGGATCGTCTACGCGAACGCGGCGACGGTTCATGAGGACTCGACGGCCGAGCTCGCTCTCACGTTGACGCTCGCGGCGCAGCGCCAGATCCCGCGCCTCGTTGCGGCCCAGAGCGAGGGCCGCTGGGCGGGCGCGCGCGAGGGCGATGCGTTCCCCCCGAGCCTCGCCGACCGCCGGGTGCTCATCATCGGATTCGGTGGTGTGGGGACGGCGATTGCAGCGCGGTTGCGCGGCTTCGAGGCCCAGGTGGAAGCTGTCGCCACCCGGGCGCGGGTTGAGGACGGGATCGTGGTCCACGCACTCGACGAGCTGTCGGGTCTGCTCCCCCAGACAGAGATCGTCATCCTTGCTCTGCCGGGTGGGGAAGAGACGGCGAAGCTCGTCGACAACGCCTTCCTCGCGGCTCTCCCGGATGACGCCCTTCTGGTCAACGTCGGGCGCGGGAGCCTTGTCGACACCGAGGCCCTGCTTCGCCATCTGCACGCGGGCCGGATCCGTGCGGCACTGGACGTCGTCGACCCGGAGCCGGTGCCGGAGGGTCACCCGCTGTGGTCGGCGCCCGGACTGCTGCTCACTCCCCACGTCGGGGGCGCGTCCACCGCAATGCGACCCCGGATCGCGAAGCTGGTTCGCACACAGGCTGAACGGATGCAGCGCGGCGAGGAACCGATCAACGTCGTTCTCCGCACCTGAGGCCACGGCCACGTCGGGGCGCGCCCGCCGAACTTGGCCCGATTGCAGGAGCAAAGCTCCCTTTCGCCGACCCCAGACCCCCGACTCCCTGTCCTGGGTTCGGCACGCAAGCCCGGCTAGCGAGTGTCGATGTCGGAGCCATCCCAGAGGTCGGCGCACTCGACGGCAACCGCGGCGTGGGTCGCGAGGTACCGGTTCGCGCCCGAGTCGCCGTGAACGGATGCCGCCACCAGCTCCCAGTGATCCCGCCCGATCGCAACCGGATGCCCGGGCCGCTCGTCATAGATCGCGCGGGCAAGCCCCTCCCCTCCAGCACCAGCCTGAAGCACGCGCGCCACGACGGATGCCGGCATGCCAGGCACGTCGACGGGTGCGATGACGGCGGAGGCGGCATCCGTGTTCGCGGCACCCGCGAGTCCCGCGCGAACTGACGCCGACAGCCCGAGTTCCCAGTCGGCAGCAACCACCGCGCTCACCGCGCCGAGCGTCGAAACGATCGAGACCGCGCGCTCTGCTTCGGCACCGATGACGACGAGCACCTCACTGCATCCGCCCTCGCGGAGCGCGACGACGACCTGCTCAAGCCACAGCACCCCGTCCGCGGCGCGCGCGAAGACTTTCGGCTGTCCGTATCGACTCCCCGCCCCGGCAGCCAACACAATCCCGCACGCGGTCATGGGGGCGAGCGTATCGAGATCTGGCGGCGCCGAGAAACAGGCGCGAAACAGCGCGGTGTTAGCGTCACGGCAGAGCACGTCCTATCAACCATGGCTCCGGCGCCAGGGCGGGGACTGCGACGACCCGATCGTCTCAGAACCCCAGGAGGTATTCATGTCCGTCGTCGACAAGTCAGCTGCAGGACTCGACGCCCGCCAGTATCACATCGCCATCGCGCCCGGCGAGGTCTCGAGCGTGGCGCTGCTGCCCGGAGATCCGTTCCGTGTGCCGCTCGTTGCCGAGTTCCTCACCGACGTGAAGGAGGTCGCGCACAACCGCGAGCACCGGACGATGACCGGCTGGTACAAGGGACGTCACATCACCGCGACCTCCACCGGCATGGGATGCCCGTCCACCGCGATCGCCGTCGAAGAGCTGGCCCGCGTGGGAGTCACGTCCTTCATCCGTGTCGGGAGCTCGGCGGGCCTGCAGCCGGGCATCGCGCCGGGCGACCTGCTCGTGAGCGAAGGCAGTTTCCGCAACGACGGCACGACGGATGCCTACCTTCCCAAGGGTTTCCCCGCTGTGCCCGACCTGGAGCTCACCACCGCACTGGCCCGCCACGCGGAGCGCATCGCGGGGGCTGCGGGAACGAACTCGTTCCGTGGGATCAGTGTGAGTGATGATGCGTTCTACGCCGAGACGCCGGAGTGGATCGCGCAGCTGAACACGATGGGGATCCTCAACGTCGAGATGGAGGCGTCAGCCCTCTACATCGTTGCCCGGCTCCGCGGCCTGCGCGCCGGAATGGTGTGCGCCTGCTCGAGCAACCTGGTCGACGGCGCATCTCTCTATTCGGGCACCAAGGCCGACCTGCAGGCAGGCTGGATGCGCTCGATCGAAGCGGCTCTCGAGACCGCCGTCGAGCTCGAGCTCTGACGGCGGTCCCGGTCGGTCACGCGCTCGGGCGTTACGGGCGCAGCATGACCTTGCCGACGCGGCCGGGCTCGAAGTTCAGGCGCGCGGCGTCGGCGATCTGCTCCAGGTCGAAGATCTGCGACACGGGCAGATCGAGCTTTCCCTGAGCGACGAGGGTGATGATCTCGCGGATCAGCTCGACGCGGTGGGCGGAATCCATGGCGGCGCTGACTTTGCTGCCCCAGAATCCGCGGACCGTCAGCTGACGGAAGATCACATCGCCCGACGGGATCTCCATCGTCGGAGATGCCATCGCCCCGAACACCACGAGAGTGCCGTTCTCACCCAGGAGCGAGGTCACGTCTCCGGCGGCAGCACCGCCGACCGAGTCGACACCGGCGCGGATCGATGCGCCACCGGTGATCTCGGCGACGCGGTCGCGCCAGTTCTCGGCATCCGTCGCGACGACATCGTGGATGCCGACCGCGGCGAGCTCGTCGACGCCGGCGCCGCGGCGCACGAGGCCGAGCACGCGAACCCCACGTGAGGCGGCGAGCTGCGCGACCAGACGCCCGACGGCACCGTTCGCGGCGTTCTGCACGATCCAGTCGCCCTCGCTGACGTTGAGGTATTCGAGCAGGCTTGCGGCGCTCAGGGGCATGGAGATGATCTGTGCTGCGGCTTCGTCGGCAACGGCATCCGGCACCGGGATGAGCGCTGCTGCGGGCGCGATCACGTACTCGGACCAGACTCCGAACACGGATGCCGTGACGACGCGCTGCCCGACCTCGACGCCCGTGACGCCGTCGCCGAGCGCGTCGACGACACTGAGCGCCTCGGTGCCGGCGCGCGCGGGAAGCTCGGGCTTGTAGCCGTATTCGCCCCGCACGGTCCAGAGGTCGTGGTTGTGGATGGGGCTGAGAACGACCTTCAGCCGCACCTGACCGGGTCCGGGCTCGGGAAGCTCGACCTCCTCGACGGCGAGGACCTCTGCCGGGTCACCGAACTGGTGCTGCACGAGTGCGCGCATGATTCTCCTTTGTACGGATGGCTGGTGCGGCGCTCAGCGAGGATCACCCGGAACGAGCGCACCCGAAGCACAACGTCGGGCGAGTCGGCTTTTAGTCCCGCATTCAGCCGATCAGCAGGGCGATGACAAGGCTCACAACCGCGAGCAGCGGGAAGAGGCCCTGTGTCACAGCGGCACGGCGCTTGTCGGGCGAGGTGACGAACAGCACGAGGGCTGCGGCCAGCATCGAGCCGGTTCCCACGAGCATGAGGGTCACGCCGACGGCAACCGAGCCGATCGCGGCCAGTACGATGCCGAGGATCGCGGCGATCGCGAGAAACAGGTTGTAGAACCCCTGGTTGAACGCGAACGCCCGAGTGATCTCAACCTCGGCGTCATTGCGAACCCCGAACGTGGCCCGGCTGCGGGCTCCGCCCCAGGCGAGGGATTCGAGCCAGAAGATGTAGACGTGCAGCAGGGCGGCCAGTGCGGCGAAGACCATTCCCGTGATGAGCATCCGGGTTCCTCTCGACTGACTTAGCCTGGCACGTGCCGCGGCGAAACACTCGCGAAATCCTCGACTGATTCACTCGGAGTGTTCGCTGAGTCAACATCGGATGCCGGAGGGAGGGGCTCATGGACATCACCTCGGTCACCTCCTACCGCTTCGCGAGCACCCGAGACGATCTCGCTCTTGGGCCCGGAGAGAAGATTCTCGCTGGCGGCACGTGGCTGATGAGCGAACCACAGCCCGACGTGACCGGCTTCGTCGACATCACCCGCATGGGCTGGCCCGAGGTCGAGATCACGGATGCCGGGCTCCGCATCGCCGCGACCTGCACGATCGCGCGGTTCGTCGCGTGGTCGCGGGACGAGCTCGACACCCCGGTGCCTGACGGTTGGCACGCCGCGGGAGCGATCCCGGATGCCGCGCACGCACTACTCATGTCGTTCAAGGTATGGAACACGGCGACGGTTGGCGGCAACGTGTGCCAGTCGTTCACGGCGGCGGCGATGGTGTCGCTTCTCGCGGCGCTCGACGGGGAAGCGGTGATCTGGACGCCGGATGGCGGTGAACGTCGACAGCCGGTCGCGGAGTTCATCACCGGTCAGGCGAAGAACACGCTGCGGCCCGGCGAGGTGCTGCGCGCGCTCGACGTTCCCGCGGCTGCGATGCGCGCCCGCGTGAGCCTGCACAAGATGGCCCTCGCTGAACTCGGTCGATCGGGCATCGTCGTGAGTGGCCGTCGCGATGAAGACGGCTCGACCGTCATCGCGGTGACGGCATCCACCCTCGCCCCGCACGTCTTCCGGTACCCGGGCCTGCCCGATGACGCCCAGCTGCGGGCGGATGTCGCGACCCCGACCGACTTCTTCACCGATGCCCTCGGCGAGGCCGACTGGCGGCGCGCCGTCACCGCCGTGCTCGCCGAACGCGTGCTCGCTGACCTGGCGATGGAGGTGACCGCATGAGGCTCACGGTCGATGGCACCGACCTCGAGGGCGACCCCACTCCTGGTCAGTGCCTGCGTACATTCCTTCGCGAGCATGGACACACCGAGGTCAAGAAGGGCTGCGACGCCGGCGACTGCGGCGCGTGCGCGGTGATCGTCGACGGCGAGCCCGTCCACTCGTGCATCGTGCCGGCGCAGCGCATGGATGGTGCTGTCGTCACGACCGCGGGCGGCCTTGCCCCGGGCGACGAGCTGCATCCCGTTCAGGAGCAGCTCGTCGAACACTTCGGGTTCCAGTGCGGGTTCTGCACGCCGGGGATGGCAGTGACGGCATCCACCCTGACCGAAGCCGACCTGCCCGAACTCGACCGCCGCATGAAGGGGAGCCTGTGCCGCTGCACCGGCTACCGTCCGATTCGCGAAGCGATAACCGCGGCGGTCATGGGCCCGGTGCGCGAGACCGGTTCGGCGTCGCGGCCCGTCGTCTCGGGCGGCATCGGAGCATCCGTCATTCCCGAGCCCGCGCGCCGTATCGTGCAGGGCCGCGAGCCGTACACGCTCGACGAGCCGGTCACCGGCTCGCTCGTGCTGCGCGTGGTCGGTTCGCCGCACGCGCACGCCCGCATCGTCTCGATCGACACGGATGCCGCCCGCGCCGTTCCCGGCGTGGTCGCCGTCCTCACGCATGAAGATGCCCCGGCCACCCGCTTCTCCACGGCCCGGCACGAACACCGCACCGACGACCCCGATGACACGCGCGTGCTCGATGACACCGTCCGCTTCATCGGGCAGCGGGTCGCGGCGGTCGTCGCCGAGACCGCGGCCGCGGCTGACGCGGCAGCCCGCCTCGTGCAGGTGGAGTACGACATCCTTCCCGCCGTCTTCGACCCCGAACAGGCACGCACCCCCGGCGCGCCCGTGCTGCATCCGGGCCGCACCCCTGAAGACCGGGTCGCCGACGCATCCCGCAACGTCGTCGCCGCTTTGCACGAGGGTCACGGGGGCGACATCGATGCGGCGCTGGCCGCGAGCCCCGTGACCGTGACGGGCACGTGGCAGACCTCGCGCGTCACGCACGCACAGCTGGAGACCCACGGCGCTGTCGGCTGGCTCGACGACGACGGCAGGCTCGTCATCCGTTCGAGCACGCAGGTGCCCTTCCTCGCCCGCGACGAGCTCGCGCACGTGTTCGACCTGCCGCGCGAGAACGTCCGCGTCTTCGCGGCGCGCGTGGGCGGCGGGTTCGGTGGCAAGCAGGAGATCTTCACCGAAGACCTCGTCGCCCTCGCCGTACTGCGCACCGGCCGGCCCGTCACGTACGAGTTCAATCGCACCGAACAGTTCACGCGCGCGTCACTGCGGCACCCGATGCGCGTCTCGGTGACGCTCGGGGCGGATGCCGACGGCACCCTCACCGCGATGAAGCTCGACGTGCTCAGCGACACCGGTGCGTACGGCAACCACGCGATCGGCGTGATGTTCCACGGGGTTGCCGAGTCGACGACCGTGTACCGCACGCCCGTGCGCCACATCGACGCCGAGGCCGTCTATACGAACAACGTGCCCTCGGGAGCGTTCCGCGGGTATGGGCTCGGGCAGGTCATGCTCGGCGTGGAATCCGCCATGGACATGCTCGCCCAGAAGCTCGATCTCGACCCGTTCGAGCTGCGGCGGCGCAACATCGTGCGCGCCGACGACCCGCTGCATCCGGACGAGGATCCGTACGAACGCGACCTCATCATCGGCAGCTACGGCCTCGACCAGTGCCTCGATCTCGCGCAGGATGCGCTGCGCCGCGGCAACGGGGTGGCGGCGCCGCAGGGCTGGGCGGTCGGCGAGGGCATGGCTGTCGCGATGATTGCGACGATCGCCCCCAACGGGCATGTCTCTCGCTCGAAGGTCGCGCTGCGCCCTGACGGCACGTTCGTCGTGCGCGCTGGAACCGCCGAGTTCGGAAACGGCACCACCACCGTGTTGCGGCAGATCGCGGCATCCGTGCTCGAGGCGCCGTTCGAGCGGCTGCACCTGTGGACTGCCGACACCGACGCCGTCGAGCACGACACCGGCGCGTTCGCCTCGACCGGGATCACCGTCGCGGGCAAGGCGCTTGCCGCCGCATGCCAGTCGCTGCGGACACGGATGCTGCAGCTCGCGGCGGCTCAGACCGGCACCGATCCGGATGCCGGCCTGTTGACGGATGCCGGCGTCGCAACTCCCGCAGGAGTGGTGTCGTTTGCTTCGCTGGTCGCTGCGGCTGACCCGGCCGAGCGGGACGAGAACGGCCTGTTCGCGACCGGCGACGAGGAGGGGCGCCTGCGGTCGGTGTCGTTCAACGTGCACGCGGTGCGCGTTGCCGTCGAGCCGGCGACGGGCGTCGTGCGGATTCTGCAGTCGGTGCAGTCAGCGGATGCCGGAACCGTGATGAACCCGGCCCAGCTGCGCGGTCAGATCGAGGGTGGCGTCGCGCAGGCCGTGGGCAGCTCCCTGTACGAAGAGGTGCTCGTCGAAGACGGCGCGGTGCTGAACCCGGTGTTCCGGGTGTATCGCGTGCCGCAGTTCGCCGACGTTCCCGAGACCGAGGTGTATCTGGCCGATACCTCCGACACCGTCGGTCCGTTCGGGGCGAAGTCGATGAGCGAGTCGCCCTACAACCCCGTCGCCCCCGCGATCGGCAATGCGATAGCCCGTGCCCTGGGTCGTCGCCCGTTCCACCAGCCCTTCACCCGCCAGCGCGTCTGGCGCTTGGCGCAGCATCCTGAACCCGCCCCCACCCGACCCGCGGAGTAACCCATGACGATTGCGACATCTTTCACCATGACCCTGCCCACGTGGCTGGTCGACGAGGCCGACGCGCTGCCGGCCGTGCTGCCGACGCTCGAGGAGCGGATGGCCCTGGTCAACCGCCTCGCCGACCGCAACTGGCGCGAAGGCAACGGCGGTCCGTTCGCGGCGATCGTCGTCAACGACGACACCGGCGAGCTCGTCTCGGCGGGGGTCAACGTCGTGCTCTCGACCGGCAAGTCGTCGGGGCACGCCGAAGTCATGGCGCTGGGGCTTGCCCAGCAGGGCCTGGGCCGCTGGGACCTCGGCGAGGGCGGCGCGAACCTCTCGCTCGTGGTCAACTGGCGCCCGTGCGTGCAGTGCTACGGAGCGACGATGTGGAGCGGGGTGCGGTCCCTCGTCGTCGCAGGCTCCGGTCCCGAGCTCGAGGAGCTGTCGGGCTTCGATGAGGGCCCGATGGTCGCCGACTGGGCCGAGCAGTTCGAGGCGCGCGGCATCCGGGTGACGCAGGATGTCGGGCGCGACGAGGCCCTCGAGGTCTACCGCGCCTACGGCGCCAGCGACTCCCTGGTCTACAACGCCCGCGGCGAGTAGCCCCGGGCCCGTTCCGTCGCGCCGGGCTGTGGCCCCGCAACGTTCAGTCGCGCCGTTCAGTCGCGCCGGGCTGTAGCCCAGATCGTTCAGTCGCGCCGAAACGCGGGTGCGCAGCATCCTGACCCGCAACACGACGCGACCGAACCGGGCACGGCAACCTCTCACCTCCGGCCCAGAATCTTCAGTCGCGCCGAAGTGTGGGTGCGCAGCATCCGCACCCGCAACACGACGCGACTGAACCGGGGTTCGCCGGGCAGGGACCGGTCGGACCGGGGTGGGCTAGACCTCGGCCGCAGCGAGTACGGCCTCGACGGCGGCGGCGGGTGAGCCATGGAAGGCGGGTCCGTGGCCGGGAAGCACCCAGTCCGCATCCAGCTCGGCGATGTGGCTGAGCGAGACGAGCGCCTCGGCGGGGTCGTCCGTGAAGGGGGCGGGTCCCGGTCCGGTGCGGCCGGTCAGCACGTGCCGGGTGGTGAGCGCGTCGCCGACGAAGACGGCACGCACCTCGGGCGAGAAGAGTGCGACGCTGCCCGGCGAGTGGCCCGGCATCCCGATCACGCGCGGAGAACCGGGAAGGTCAAGGATGTCGCCCTCGGCGACTTCCCGCACCTCGGTGAGCCAGCGCGGCCGCATGCCCTTGCGCATGCCGTAGGCAGCGAACTGCAGCAGGGGGCCGATCCGGGTCCGGCCCATGGGGGTCTTGGGCTTGTCGCCGCCGCGGGCGCGGTCGGCGTCGGCGGCGTGGACGAACACCGGGATGCCGCGCTCGGCGCGAAGGCGCTCGGCGAACCCGACGTGGTCGCTGTCGCCGTGGGTGAGCACGATGCCGCGGATGTCGTCGAGCGAGCGACCGAGGCCCTCGAGCTCGCGGGTGAGGTCGGCGTACATTCCGGGGAGGCCGGCGTCGATGAGGGTGATGCCGTCGGGGGTGACGATCAGGTAGGCGGCAACGATGTCGTTGCCGATGCGGTGCAGGGACGGCGCGAGTTTCATGGCTGACCTTTCAGGACTGATGGCTACGAACAATAGCCATGATAGCTTATGTTCGTAGCCTTGGAGGTTCGATGCCCACACCGGAGAGAACATCGCTCGACGAGATTGTCGGCGCTGCCGCGCGCCTGCTCGAAACGGGCGGGGTCGCGGCGGTCACGATGCAGGCCGTGGCGGCGGATGTCGGGGTGAAAGCTCCCTCGCTGTACAAGCGCGTGCGCGATCGCGAGGCCCTGCTGACACTGGTCGGGAATGCGGCGGCCGATGATCTCACGCAGCGGCTGGATGCGGCATCCGGGCGGATCGAAGATCTGCTGCTGGTCTTTCGCGGCTTTGCGCACGAGCGTCCCGAGGCGTTCCGGCTGTTGTTTACGACGCTGGTGGATGCCGACAAACTCGCCGCCACCAGCGCGCCGGCCCTGCGCGCGACCACCGCGGCCGTCGGCCCGGAGCACGCGCTTGACGCCGCGCGGCTGCTGACGGCGTGGGCCACCGGGTTCGTCACGATGGAGCTCGCCGGGGCCTTCCGCCTCGGCGGTGATCTCGACGACGCCTACGACTACGGCATCGCCCACCTGGTGGGCTCCCTCGTGCCCGCGACCGACCCCGCGGAGTAGCGGGTCAGTCGCCCTGTTCGCGCAGGCGATCGCCCGCGTGGATGCCGACAGCAACCCACTCGGCAAGCTCGGCGTCGTCGGCGAGCACCGCCGATGGAAGCCGCAGCCACGCGTCTCCCATCACCCGGCCGGTGCTCATCACCGCGGGGATCGCGCCGCGGCTCAGCCGGTCGCCACGCAGGGCGGGGTCGGTGCGGACGAGGGCGCTGCCGCCGTGCTCGGCGACGATCGCGAGCGCGTCGTTGACCATGAACCCGACGCCGCCGAACATGCGCATCTCCCGCACGTCGGTCTCAGAGATGGTGGCCCGAATGCGCGCCGCGAGCGCTTCCCGCTCTTCGGATGCCGACATCGGCCCACCCCCGTTCGGTCCGGGCTCCTCTCGCCCTGACGAGAGGCTACTCGCGCGCGGCCTATCCTGGAGCGGTGTCCAGTCCCGCTCGTGCCTCTGCCGAGGGGCCGAGTGCGGCATCCGACGAAGCACAGATCGGCGTCGGAATCGGCAAGCAGGTGCGGCAGGCGCGCACCGAGAAGAAGCTGTCGATGCGGGCGCTCGCCTCGGCCGCCGAGATCAGCCAGCCGTTTCTGAGCCAGATCGAGTCGGGCCAGACGATGCCGTCGCTGCTGACCCTGTACCGCATCGCGAACGCGCTCGACATCTCGCCCTCGGCGCTCCTGCCCGCAGACCCCGACCCTGAGGTTGTGCACGTCTCGCGGGCGGCGGATGCCACGTGGGTGCCGGTCTCGGAGGCATACGACACCGCCCATACCCGCGTCATCCACGCCGGTGAGACGTCGCTGCAGGAGTACGTCATCCGCCCCGGCGAGCAGGTCGGAGACTGGTTCGAGACGGATGGCGAAGTCATCCACTACGTCATCGAAGGCGCCATCGCCCTCGAGATCGAAGGCCTCGGGATCTGGGAACTCGGCGCCGGGGATGCCGTCGCCCACCCCGGGGCGCTGCGGAACCGCTGGCACCTTCGCGGAGACGGCTCCGCCCGCGTCGCGTTCGTGTACACCGGCGGCTGAGCCGTATTCGACCCCGGGCGCGAGGGAGACGACGGGAAGAGCTGGATGACGACCGGTGAGCGGAGACTATGGTGGATGTGGTGGACGTGATGAGAGCTGTTGCTGTCATGGCGGACTGGCGCCTCGTGAGGACTTTCCGGTGCGAAGCAGTGGTTGTCGCTGATGGGCAGGAGCGACATTATGAGCTCCATGCAGAGCCGAATCACTCGTCCTATGTGTGTAAGGACTTGAGCACGGGCCGGATCTCAGCCTATGTGGACTCGACGCACGAGCGCATCGACTCTGATACGCCTGTTCCCTACCGGTCAAGTGATTTGCTTTGGCACCCCCTTCCCACCCGGTTGGCGTTTCCGTTCACGCTTCCGATCTGGGGCCGAAAGCATGACGGGTATCGCATGATGGACGCGGACGAGAGCGCAGAAGCACTCATTGTTCGACTTGCGGGGCAGAGACACAGCAGCTCGGGAACGCTTACCGTCGATCTGACTCGGGGCCTCGCCACACGGTTCGAGGTCCCGGAACTCGTCCTGGAGTACCGGGACCTCGAACCTGCGCCGAATCGGCTTCGGGATGGCGGTATCGAGATCTAGAGGCCGGCCTCCTCGCCGTTGGGGTAGTAGCAGCGCTCATTTTCCGGCTCGCAATGAAAGCGCGGCGTGTAGACCGTCGGGTTCGATACCTGTGCGCTGAACTGATAGTCGAAGTCCGTGATCTCGAAATCGTCCAACCTGACTGCGTGGGACCCGTACTCTGTGATGTTGCCGAGGTAGAACGCGATCGACGGGTAGCCCGAACGAAGATCGAGAGTCGTTGCCGAGATGTCGATCGGCCAGAGAGCCCCGTTCTGCTTCTGGAGAGTCAGGGTTCCAAACATCCACACGTCTCCGGTGTCTGCAAACGATGACCCGATGCGAAGAACATTCTGCTCTGACGGCCATCCTGGATAAATCCTCCAGTCGACCTTCGCGCTGCGAGCCCATGAGCCGTTGGTCGGGTGGTTGTTCTGCCCGTAGATGATGCAGAAGTCGATGTCCACTTGGAGTTCGCTGACGATCGTGCGGGTTACTGGATCCTGGATGTAGCACATGTCCCCCGCCGCAAACGGTTCGATGAGGGAGGAAGGTGGGAGCGCGGGTAGATCTTCGGCCGGGACGCTGAAGTTGCCGATCTCGCCGCTTCCGTCTTGAACCGCCAGGGACACCTCCGTCGGCGTGCAGACGAAATTGTATGCGGTGTCGGGTGTGATGTCGACGGCTTCGAGGGCGGCCTCAACTTGGACATCACACGGATTGTTGGGCAAGGCGGCGGGCGTGTCTTCTGTCTCGATTGCGGCTGCGGACAGAGGGATCAACAGGGCGACGCTGGTAAGTAGCGCGGTCGCCACTGCCGTCACGCGTCGCGAACTCCTAGATGTGATCATGGGCGATTCTCCACTTCTCGGCGGCTCCTTGTGCCGCTTGCCTTGCCCATGCTCGTTGGGGGCTCTGCAACAGACCAGTAGTTTCATCTACTGGACAAGTCGCTTCTGATGTGTATATGCCTGCTCATCGCTAATCGAGTCCCAGCACATCCATGATGCAGATCACTGTTCTCAAGGTGGGGTTGGGGACCGGCTGCGCTGGAATGGAGGCTTTCTCGATAGCGGCATACGTGTAGACAGATACACCCGCCTCGTAAGCTAGGTGTTCTTGGGAGAGCAACTGCTGTGCGCGTGCTCGTCGTATGCGGCGCGCTAAGACGCGGATCTTGCTCTCGACAGCATTGTCGGGCCCGGGGTGTTGTGAGACATCCGATTTCGCTCCCCTGTCGCTGGTCAGTTCTGAGAACATTCCTCGAGAGAGGAACGGCTAACCGCGGCAAGCTGGCGGTCGCGGCACGTGAACATCCCCGAAGTTCACTTCGTGTCAGACCATGAGTCCGCGCGAGTCTGGATCAGCCGTCGTTCCTACCCGAAATCTAAGCCCTTTGTGTCGCGAGACGCCGCAACTATCCACACGCGAGCAACGAACGAAGGGACTCTGCTAGAGACACGCAATGGGGTCGGGTTGATCGTCGGACCGCTCGCCGACAACCGATGGGACTGGGCAAGCCTCAGCGTGAGACGCTCGCGCCACTGTGCTCCGCGCGACGTGGCGAGCGCCGTGTGCTCTGCAGGATCGAAGACAACAGGTTGGCCATCGAGATCGTCCATCGAATATCGACGGGATGTCTACCGCCGCCGCTGCTCGGCGACTTTCGCGCAGAGGGGTGTCTCAGGCTGGACGTGCGAATGCCGCGAGATCCTGGCAGACGCGCGTGAGTTCGTCGCCCGGTTCGATAGTGAGCAGACCTCGTACAGTCCACTCGTCGCTGCCGCGCCCGAACGCCTGCCTCTGTAGCGTCACATTCAGCTCAATGACACCGCCGCGGTGTTCTGCGACCAAAGCCAGCTCACCCTCGAGTGACTCCCATGTGCGCCTTCCGCGCCAACCGCGCCACGACCTCCCCATGGATGCAAAGAAGCCGGCAAGATCCTTGAATCCCCCGCCATAGTGTTCCTCAACCGGCACGCTGGCGCTCAAACCACCAAGCACGAGCGTCGCGAGCGCTTGCGTCGGGCGGCCAGGGTTCGGGGGAGCCAGAAGGAGGTACCGGGACCCACCCCCGATGCGCGCCTGTTGCATGGATCGAGTGTTGCACCCATCGAGCGAGTCACGCATTCAACTGTTCCCAAGCGTCAGCGCGGTCGATGTACTGGGCCTGGACGCTCGTGATCATCGTCCGGATCCTACGTGCCGCCCTTTAGCGCCGCGATGGCATCGCGCACGACGCGCGCCGCCTCCACGGGACCCACCGCAATGATCCCCTGGCGTTCCAGAGCATCTCGCCACGCGGCGTCCGTGGGCACCTCGGCGAACGACACCTTCGCAACATCTGTGTACTGCCCGTACCGCCCATACAGCCGGGCCGCTTCATCGGTGATGTGACCGGCTTTGGCGAGCGCCCACAGGTCGTAGAGGTCGCGAGGCGCATGCCTGTCGGTCCAGGCGGCGAGCTTCGCCGCCACGAACGCCGCCGGGGTCGGCACACGCAGTCGCGCGGCCGGCGCATCGCTGTAACGCTGCTCGATGTCGGCGACCTCCGTGGGCCACGCCGGATATCCAGTTCCAGAGAGCAGCTGGATCTGGATGCGAACCCCACCGACAGCGAGCACCGATGGGTCAGGATGCCGCGCATCAGCCAGCGGCGGAGTGAAGGTCGGATGACCGAAGCTGCGCAGGAACTGCCGCTCGATCGCCTCCTGAATCGCCGCGCCGATCTCAGGCCGGTCGCCGAGGGCGATGAGGTCGATGTCCTCAGAGAGCCGGAGGTCTGGCAGCAGCGTTCGAGAGAGCGCCGTGCCGCCGAAGAAGACGATGCGGTCGGTGCCGAGGCTGGCGATCGCGGCGAGCGCGTGCGAAATGACGTGGTCGCGAGCGACCTGCACGGGCGAGACTCCAAATCGCGCCATCACCGCGTCCCGCTCTGCCGGGTCCAGAACGCCTCTCACAGGTGGCTGCTCAGCCATCGGCGGCCTCGTTCCTCTCCAGATCGCGCAGCATCTGCCGGACCGGGGCGTTGGCGCGCCCCCAGAGTTCGACCACGTGAGCGAGGTCGGCGGCACGGATCTGACCGCGAAGATCCTGCGCAGCGGCGAGCGCCGCCTCAGGCAGGCCGCCCTGCTTCGGCTTCATCAGCAGGTCATACGCCGTCTGCGCTGGGGTGGTCACGAGCGCGTCGCCAAGCTCAGTCCGCTCGAGACCCGCATGCAGCTTGTGCAGGTCCCGCGGGACGAGATGAAGGATGCCGCCGTGCTCGAGCTCAACCGGGGCCTGCCCTGCCTTCGGCACCGCGACCGTGGTGGCTCCGATCGCCCGCGGGATCGCCGCCCAGTATCTGGCCGCGCCGATACCCATGAGCACCGCGTTCCGGTTCCCGAACCTCACGGTCGCTACCGCGAGGCCGGCAGCCTCCAGTGTCGGCTTCCAGGTACGACCGTCGGCGCCGTCGGGCGGCACCGTGTACACGCCATGGGCGAGCCGGGTCACCGCGCCCTGTTCTATGAGCCCGTCGAGGGTGCGCCACACATTGGTGCCGAGACCGCGTAGATCGGCGTGCCGAGCGGTGCGCATCGGCGCACGCTCGATCGCGCGAAGCAGGTCGATGTGGGTGGCCATTCGCACTCTTCCGTATACTTACTTAGTCTGAGTATACGTATTTTGTATATTTATGCTTAGTAAACTCGCTCTTTGAGGTCGCGCACGTCTCGCGGGTCGCGGATGCCACGTGGGTGCCAGTCTCGGAGGCGTCCGACACCGCCCACACCCGCGTCATCCACGCCGGTGAGACCTCGCTGCAGGAGTACGTCATCCGTCCCGGCGAGCAGGTCGGGGACTGGTTCTCGACGGACGGCGAAGTCATCCACTACGTCATCGAAGGCGCCATCACGCTGGAGATCGAAGGCCTCGGGATCTGGGAACTCGGCACCGGGGACGCCGTCGCCCACCCCGGCGCGCTGCGGAACCGCTGGCACCTTCGAGGAGAGGACTCCGCGCGCGTCGCCGTTCGTGTACACCGGCGACTGAGCGCACTTATGGCGGGGCGCGGAGACTGCTCGCCACTCACACGCAGGCGTCGCGCCGACCTACTCATCGCGCCCTATTCCACCGGTGTCGGAAGGGTCCTCACTGCTGTGGGCGGCGAAGCCCAAAGGTTCTGCGTCTGCCACCCCACAGGAAACCCCATGTCTCGTTCCGGCGTGACGGAGAGGCCAGCGGGGAACTTCGACATTTGCGTCTTGAATGTTCGATGCCAGTTCGAGGTGTCGTTGTAGTTGCGGAGACTGTAGCCAAGCACAGCCATCCACGAGTACAACTTCGAGCGCTCAGTGACGGCCGAGAGGTGGTGCAGTCTACTCGTGACGATTGCGGGTGGCACCGCCGCAAGAGTCGTTGACAGGCGCCGGTTCCAGAGTCGGTTGTGGTGCGCGCAGTGGTTGCGCACCACTCCAAGGCCAATGAGCCATCGATGGAACTGTCGACCGTCGGTTACCCCAAACCTCCTCGCAATCGTGTTCTGATCGCTACGCATGAGGAGCCCGTAAAGACGGGTGAGGCCCCCGAAGTCGAAGGTCTCGACCGCGATCCAGATCGGTATCTCGGACGAGTACTTCGCTTGTGTGTGCTGGATATAGTCCTCGCTCCTCGCCCTGTCCACCAGCCTTTTGTAACTTTCAAGCCAGTAGTCGAACTCGGAGGCGAACTTGTGGCGGAGAGGCTCCGGCGGCGGCGAGTCGCACGCTCGCGCGTCAAGAGCTGCGCGGTCTGTGTGCCCGAAAGGATCATGTCGACCGAGCACATGGGCGACCTGGAAGCGAAGGCTGAGTTCCAGCATCGTAATTCCGTCGAAGACCTTGTCGCGGACGCCGGCATCGAACCTCGCGAGAGCGACGCCGTCGGCGATCCTCGCCCCGACGACATACTCGTCCGCACGGAACTGCAAAGGTGTGTCGCGATGTTCCGACGGCCCGAGCAATCGTCTGAATGGGTACGTGTAGGCGGTGAGTCGGTAGTAGCCCAGGTCGTGCAGGCATTCAGCAGCGAGCGCGTGATCGCCGCAGTCCAAGCCCTTCGACTCCAGGTGCGCGATCTGCTGACGGATCGTCAGGAAGGGCTTCTGGTAGGGCTGCACCCCGCGACTCTATCGAGGCAAAAGAAAACCGGCCCTTACCAACTCAGTGAGTCGGAAGAGGGGCCGGTGTGTATGAGACCAAACTACACACAAGCGTGCGTATTCTCCAGTTCCGTCGCCGTATCTGTGGACAACTCCCAGACGCCGCAGTGCCGACCGCACCCGTCCGAGGTCAGGAACCGTGAGGGCCACAACCGATCCACGATCGGGAGCATCGGATGGCGGGGGAGGTGCCGCGGCCGACCTGAGTTAGCAGCGAGGTCGGCGATGCGACAGTGGCTACGGGAGATCCGGGACCGAATGTCGACCCTCGCGCGGGCCGGGTGACAGCAGTTCAGGGGACGAGAAGAAGGCTGGCGACCATACCGGAAACCACGCCGAGGCCGACGAGGCTGAACTCGGCTACCCCCCACCACGCATCACGCCGCGCCGCAGCCCGGATCTCGTCGGGATCGAGCGCGGGATCGGACCAGGTGCCGACGCGGTCATCGTCACGGATCGCCGTATGTCGCCGCCGGGCTCGCGCAGCGGCGATCGCCGGTCCAATGATTGCGAGCAGGGCGCCGGCAACGTACAGCCCTCTCGCCCAGTCGCTAACCGCCATAGCGAAACGCTATCGACGGTTTCGGCCTGCGTCGCGTGAGTTGGCGATGATTGCGCCCGCATCCGTGCGACCGGTGGCTCAGGCTCGAAGTGCGAACGCCGCGACATCCTGGCAGGTCCGCGTTTGCCCTTGGCCCGGTTCGATGGCGAGTAGGCCTCGCACATTCCACTCGTCGCTACCGCGCTCAGATGTCTGTCACTGGAGCGTTGCCTTCAGCCCAATGACGGCACCGCGGTGTTCTGCGACCAAGGTCAGCAGACCTATCCCGCGCAACGCCGCGGTCGCTCAGAGGAACTTCGACAAGACCTCTCCCAGCGAGATGGATGTAGCGGTGAAACTGGGGTTCCCGCGCTCGGTCCAGAAATCGAATAGTCCATCTGCGCGGCTCAGGCGCGCTTCAAAGTCGTGGTCGTCTCGACGATGGACGATCCACCGACCAGGTCCCACGTTCGTGAATCGGTATGTGTACCCAGAGATGCTCGTCCACTGAACTGCCGCTTCCGGCTCTTCAGGCAGCAAATGAGTAAGATCCGTCATTTTCGATGGCCTTTCCGCACGAGGAGCCGAGCAGTCTACGCCCGCGCGAGGCACAAAGTCACTCCTGGCGATCCGCATGCGCATCGCCAGGTGAGGGCGCGTTCGGTCCGCACCCGGACGGTGCGGTCGTCAGAGAACGAGCTACCGAATGCGAGTGACAAACCGGTGGAGGAGACTCTCAATGACCGCGAGGGCCACGAGACGGATCGGCCGCCTCTTGGTCTTGCGCGCCTCGACTTCTTCTCGCCAATCGACGCGGTGCTCCGCAATTGGAATCCGGTGGTCACCTGTCGCTGTTGCGTTCTCGTACGCACAGTAGGGCCCGCAGGACGCCGTGGAGTGCATGAGGGTGTGCGTCGAGATTACGTAGTGCAACGGCACCGGCACACCCCGGCCGCCCGGATGGGCGACCAGGCTGACGAACTGGGCGAGGAGTGAGGCACTGACGCTCGCCGATAGGGCCGCGACATTTTGGTGCGACGGCGCTTCGCCGTTGGCGCCCTCGATGTACTTGGGGTCTTCCAGGAGCCCGAGCTTGTCCAAGGACACGTCACCCGCGACGAGCTGACCGAGGCAGGCCATACAGGGCCTGCCAGGAGTGAGCGCGTGCGTGCGCCAGATCCCGTTACGCATGCGCCCGTCCGAGAACGTGGTCAGGGCGATACCTCCGTCGATGACGGGTATGAGGTCGGCGTATGCGATCCCATTGAGTACGGCCCGCGGCCACGGCGTGTCCACGCAGGAAAAAATCACGTCGTAGTCCAAGGCGATGCGGACTCCGACGGGATCAGTGATGCTGACCTCATGGCGTCGGATCTCGATGGTGTCGGCGGTCGCGGCAGTTGCCATCAGTCGAGCTGCGACGTCGACTTTGGCGCGGCCGAGTGCGGCGTCGAGCCGGGTGGCGCCGATCATCCTGTCGAGGTTTCGGGGTTCGACGGAGTCGTAGTCCATGACACCAACTGTGATAAGTCCGGTCGCGGCGAGCCGCTGAGCGACGTCCAGGCCGACGCTGCCACCTCCCACTACGAGAACGCGGAGTCGTACGATCTCGCCCTGGGCGCGATCCCCCCAGGAGGACACCGTTCGCTCCTGCGACCTGGTGATACTGGGCACGGGGCGGAGTTCCTCGTTCCACGTGACGGCGAGTGTGGGCGAGACCGAGCGGACGGACTCCGCCCAGGTCGGTTCGCTCCTGTTGAACCAGAACCTCGCTGACCATGCGGTGTCCTTGCCGCCGAGTGTCATCCCGAGCATCGGCATCTTCGTGGCGGAGCGGGCTACTCGTTCGTACTCTGACTCGGTTTCGCGGTCCGTGAGCGAGAGCTGTTGCCAGCCACTGCCACCGGGGTGGGAGTGCAGGAGCACCAGTCCGTGCCCGGCGAGGCGTGCTTCGTGCGCGGCGCGGAGGACGTAGGCGCTGGTGAATGAGGCGTTGCCGTGGACATGTCGCTCGCCGTCGCGAGGGAGGATGACCGATCGGATCAGGGCTGTAGTACGTTCGATGCCTGTGGAGAGGACGTAGGTCGCAATGAGGACATCCTCTTGTCCGTCCTCCCGCAGCAGATGGTCGCGCATCACGGCTTCGGTTTCGCCGCTCATTGCCACGGAGTAGCGCATGTCAGGCCGCCTCGGCGATCGCGATCGAGATGAACCCGCGGACGTGGCTCAGCCATGCGCGTGCGGGATGGATCGAGGTATCGGTGTAGCTGTAGTCGCGCGAATGCCTCTTGTAGCCCGGCGCGCAGTCCGTGTCGTCCATGTTGGTCTGCGTGAACTGGACCTCCATCGGCAGGTGGATCCAATGGGGCGGTACAGCCGGCCAGCTCTGTACTTCGGAGATGCTGACACCGGTCGTGATTGTCTTACCGGCGAAGGCGCCACCGATCGCGACAATGTCGTACAGGATGCGAGGGCCGTCGGCACGCGCCGGCGCGCCGGCAACGGTCATGTCGGCCATGAACCTCTGAGCTGCCGCCGACAGGTCAGTTGGATCCGTCACGCGACACCGCCCACGTGCTTGACGGTGACGAACTCGTCACCGTCAACGATCTCCACGATCTCGTCGTCCGGGAACGGGGTGGGGTTTCCGACCCGGGCCAAGTCGAAGGCGGCCGGGTCCAGGCCGGCGAGGCGCAGCAGAGCGGCTGCCTCCTGGTCATCGTCGTAGCTGCGGAACGTCTCACCATCGATCGTGAAGCGGAGGCTCTGGCGTGCGACGAACCGATCGCCGTCCTCCAGGTTGACGATCTGGTTATCGCGGACTTTCACCTCGACGCCATTCTTCTTCAGAAGGAACAGATCGAAGTCCCTGGGGTCCCGGCCGGCGAGGCGCAGCAGAGCGGCTGCCTCCTGGTCGGAGTCGTGGACCGTGTACATCGTGTCGTTGATGACAATCTGCAGGTTGACGGGGGCGGTGGGGGTCATGGTGACCCTCCTTCCTAGGTAGGAGTTGAATAGCGTGTCGCTCCCGTTTCCGGATGGAGTTGGGTAGCATGTACCTGTCGGGTAAATCCCATTGTACCAGATGTTTCGTTTACCAAAGAGGTAAAGCTTGAAGTTCGCTTGGCTCAGCGCTCGACTAGAGAGCTACTTGACAGTCAGTGCGCGCCTGCACGCAGCTGCGGGTAACCAAGCTGGAGCGGCCGAGGATCTCATCCACCTCGTGTCGGAAGCACCACGTCTGGGTGATCTCGCCTCCTTCCGGAGCGTTCGCATGGACGTCCAGGCGGGGAACCTAACTCTCTCGATCGAGGAGGTCGACATGCACGCACGCCCACTCACCGCCGCCGGGGTTCCGCAATCAATCGCCAGCCGAGCATCTCTGCCCGATTACGCGGCCGCCGAAGCGCTGGTCGTTCAAGATCTCCACGTTCGGGGAGCGTCAATCTTGCGGCGCGCGAGCTGACCGGAAATCATGAGCACTTACATCGCACGAGACGCCGATCTCGACTTCGCCCCACACCCGGGACGCATCCTGCAGCGTGAGCTCGACCAACGCTCGATCAGCCAAGCGCAGCTGGCCGCACGCACCGGTCTGAGCACGAAGCACATCAACCTCGTCGTCAAGGGGACCGCTCCTCTTTCTCCGGATGTTGCCGTGATGCTCGAGCAGATCCTCGGCACCTCGGCTGAGATCTGGTCGCGACTGGAGGCGTCGTACCAGACCCGTCAGGCTCGGGCGCACAAGCGGCAAGGCCTAGATGCGTTCGCCGACTGGGCTGCAGGCTTCCCGCGCCAGATCCTGATCGAGCGCGGCGTCATTGCCAAGACAGACAGCGGTGCCGAACTCGCGGGGAAACTGCTCGACTTCTTCGGTGTGGTGTCGCCGAAGGCGTTCGAGAAGACATGGCTCGAGCCGCAGGCGTCGTACAAGAGAAGCCAGCTGTATGCGATCGACGCGAATCTCACCGCACTGTGGTTGCGCCTCTCGGAGCGGCACGCTGCCGATCGGATCGATAAGGCGCCGCCGTTTGACATCGAGAAGGTGCGATTGGCCGCACAAGCGATTCCATACCTGACTGTGAAACCCATTGAGGAGGCATTTCGGGATGCTCAGGAGCTCCTGCTCGACGCAGGGGTAGTGCTCGTATTCGTTCCAGAAGTCCAGAGCACGCGAATAAGCGGAGTATCTCGCTGGATCAATGGAACGCCGTTGATCGCGGTCACGAGCCGTTACAACTCGCTCGATGGCCTGTGGTTCACGATCCTGCACGAAATAGCACACGTCTTGTTGCACCCGAAGCGGAGCACCTTCGTCGACGACGGACTCAAGGCCGACGACAACGCGGACTCGCAGGAAGTCGCCGCTAACGACTTCGCCGCAGTGCACCTTATTCCACCCGCTTTCCGCGCGGCGCTCGACGAAGCCACGACGCCAGCCGACATACGTGCCATCGCTGCCGAACTCGGTGTGTCCCCAAGCGTCGTCGCAGGACAATGGGCCCACCGCACCCAGATCTGGGGTGGCCCGATTGGGAAGCTTCGCGAGAGGGTGAATCTGGCAGCGGTGCTGCCATGAACTGTCGCGGACCCGGTCGGAGCTCATTGACCGCTCGTGGTTCGCTCTAGATTTGCGTCATTCAACTCGAGGATCGCGTCGCCGTCGGCGGCCAGACGGGCGTGCTCGTTAGCCACGGTCAGACACACCATGAACAATCGGTAGCTGGTATCAAGACTCGGGCAGCTTCGGCTGATGGTCTTGCTCTAGCGGCGCAACTTGTCGGGATGAGAGGTCGGGATGGCGGTTTGGGCGGAGTTCGAAGAAAAGGAGTTCGAGACACTTGCAAACGTGGCGCTGGTTTCGGAGCAGCGAGCCCGCAAACGAACCGTTCAGGTTTTCAGCCCCGGGCAGGTGCTCGAGAAGACTCTCGGATTCGACTTCGCGACGCACGTCGGGGACCACACCCGTCTCCACAGACGGCTCTTCGGGACCGCTCCAGGCGCACCTGGAGCGACACCCGACCAGCTCGCGCAGCTGAAGATGCCGTTCGCACCGTCGACTCGTCTGCTGAATGTGTTTCTGCAGTACGAGCGCCCTGAGCACTTCAAGATTGGGCACCGCTCCGCACTGTGGCCACGCGACGAGGAGTTCCTGCGCTTCACCGTCTCGGAGAACAACATCGTGGGCGGTGGGTACCACTTCGACCAGGTCACAGCCCTGGATCACTTGGCGGCCTCGCTCGGGCCCGCTGCACTCGTGCGGTATGCGTGCCCAGCTGTCTGGACCAAGTCCGAGTTGTACGGACTGTTCAGCGCCAATCGTCTGCTCGACAACTCGATCTTCGTGGAACCAAGGAAGCTTGCTGATCACCGGGGACCGGATCCCTACCACCGACGGTGGACCTATCAACGCAACCGACCCCAAGCTGGGAAGCCCAACCCCGCCGGCCCGTGGACAGCTGCTGAAAGTGGCGAAGCCTTCATGGACAGTGCTGAGACCTCGGCCGACCATTCTCCGAAGTCAGAAGACTTTGGCCGTGAGATCGTTCTCGACGCCGTTGAGGCGAAGAAGGTGCGCGCGCTCGTAGATTCCCGCAAGGCAAAACTAGCTGCGCGCGTCCGGGCACGGTCCGAAGCCGAAGATAAGGCGATCGAGGAAGACCTGAAGCGAGTCTCGCCGAACGAAGTCGAGGCAGTTCGAGCATCAGCGGAGCTGGCGACTATTGCCCGGGACTTGGGCGTCCAATGGAGCATCCTTGCCTTCACGTGAAGATACTGCACAAGGGCCACGAGACCGTCGCGCCCAAGCCGGTTCTCCAGCAGCCCGAATGTGAGCGGAAGACACACGCAACAGACTTCGTACTTGGACAGTGCAAGGACGACCAGCCCGTTGAGTTGCGCGGACACGGCTGCTCCGGGCCCCTGAAACACCCTCGAAACGTGATAGCCATGAGCAATCAATGATTGCCCCGTAGCATCGCGGTGTGACGAACACTGACGAGTTCACCCTGCGCCCGCGCGTGCAGGAATTTCTGGCGTCGGGGCGCACGGAGCTATTGATCGACGGCGATTGGCTCCCGGCATCCGATGGCGCGACCTTCACCACGATCGACCCCGCCACCGGATCCGCCCTTGCCGAAGTGGCCCGCGGCACCGCGCCGGATGTCGACAGAGCGGTCCGCGCCGCGAAGGGCGCTCTGCGCTCGTCGGCCTGGCGTGAGATGCGGCCCGCCGACCGCGGCGCGCTGCTGTGGCGCATCGCCGACCTCATGACCGAGCACCTCGACGACCTCGCGCAGCTCGAGACGCTCGACCAGGGCAAGTCGCTGCGCACCTCGCGGTTCGGGGAGGTGCCGGCGGCGATCAATCAGTTCCGCTACTACGCGGGCTGGCCGACGAAGATCCTCGGCGACACGATCCCGACGTCGCTGTCGCGCACTCCTCCCGGCAAAGAGGTCTTCGCCTACACGCGCCGCGAGCCGGTCGGGGTCGTCGGGGCGATCGTGCCGTGGAACTCTCCGCTCATCATGACGGCCATGAAGCTCGCCCCCGCCCTCGCCGCCGGCTGCACGATCGTGCTCAAGCCCGCCGAGAACACCCCCCTCACCGCGATCTACCTCGGCCAGCTCATGCTCGAGGCGGGCCTGCCCGCCGGGGTGCTCAACATCATCACGGGGTACGGTCACGAGGCCGGGCAGGCTTTGGCGGAGCATCCGGATGTCGACAAGGTCGCCTTCACCGGCTCGACCGCCGTCGGCAAACGCCTCGTGCAGTCAGCCGGCACGCGCCTGGCCCGCCTCACCCTCGAGCTCGGCGGCAAGTCGCCGTCGATCATCATGCCCGACGCCGACCTGCCCGCCGCGATCGACGGCGTCTCGCGCGGCATCTTCGACAACGGCGGCCAGGTGTGCGTCGCCAGCGCCCGCATCTACGCGCACCGGGATGTCTACAACGACGTCATCGCCGGGATGGCCGACTTCGGCACCGGCCTGCACCTCGGGCACGGCCTCGCCGAGGGCACCGACCTCGGGCCGCTCGTCAGCAAGGCGCAGGCCGACCGGGTGGCCGGCTACGTCGACGAGGGCCGCGCCGAAGGTGCGCGGGTCGTGAGTGGCGGCATCCGTGAGGGCGACACCTTCTATACGCCCACCGTGCTCACCGACGTGACCCCGCAGATGCGCCTCATGCGCGAAGAGATCTTCGGACCCGTCGCCGTCGTCACCCCGTTCGACGACCTCGACGAGGTGGTCGGGTGGGCCAACGACTCCCCCTACGGGCTGGCGGCGAGCGTCTGGACCGAGGGCCTGAGCAACGGACACCGCATCGCCGCGCAGCTCGAGGCCGGCACGGTGTGGGTCAACTGCCACTCCTTCCTCGGCCCCGAACTGCCCAAGGGCGGGCACAAGGAGTCGGGCTGGGGTTACGAGAACGGGCCGCAGGGCCTGGAGAACTATCTGGAGACGAAGACGGTGGTGATGGTGCTGTGACCGCTCATTCCTCCGGGCGCATATTGCTCGGCGCGTTCGAAATGATGAACCCCAACAACGGGATGCCGACCTGGACCGACCCGCGCGGCCGCGGCGACGACTGGGACGACCTGGGCTACTGGCTCGGCCTGGCACGCACCCTCGACGAGGCGGGCTTCGACTTCCTCTTCTTCGCCGACACCTACGGCTACGCCACCCTCGGGGGACAGATGCCGCGCGAGGTCGCCGCGCACGGCATCCAGTTCCCGGCCCTTGACCCCATGCTCGCGATCGCGGCGCTTGCCCACGCGACCAGCGAGCTGGCGTTCGTCGTGACCTCGCCGACCACCGTCGAAAAGCCCTACGGCACGGCTCGGCGCTTCGCGACCCTCGACCGGCTCACGGGCGGACGCATCGGCTGGAACGTCGTGACCGGCTCCTCCCAGGCCACCACCGACGAGCTGTTCGGGGTCACGCAAAAGCTCACGCACGACGAGCGGTATGACGCCGCCGACGAGTTCCTCGACACCTGCCTGCGGTTCTGGGAGCACTCCTGGGACGAGGATGCCGAACTCCGCGACCGCGCCACCGGCACGTATGCCGACCCGAGCATGCTGCACCGCGTCGAGGTCGACGGGACGTATCAGCGGGCCGCCGGCATCTTCGCCGTGCCTCCTACTCCGCAGCGGACCCCGGTGCTCTTCCAGGCCGGCACGTCGGATCGCGGCCGGGCGTACGCCGCCCGCAACGCCGAGGCCGTCTTCATCCAGGGGCAGTCGATCGCCACCGCCGCGGCCCATGTCGCCGACATCCGCGAGCAGGCGGTGCGGCAGGGCCGCCGGCCCGAAGACGTCAAGGTCATCAGCGGCATGACCGTGACGGTCGCGCCGACCGAGGCCGAGGCGCGCGAGCTGCGCGCCCAGTACGAGGCAGTGCTGGGGCTGGATGACGCCGCGGTGATGTTCGCCGGCATCACCGGCATCGACCTCACCGGCATCGACCCCGACACCCGCGTCGCCGACCTCCACACCGACCTCGGACAGACCCTCATCAATCGCTACGCACGCACCGATCCCGACATCCGGGTGCGTGCCGTGCTCGACCAGTTCCGCACGAAGGCGATCCGCGGATTCCAGATCACCGGCTCGCCCGAGCAGGTCGCTGACGAGATCATCGCGACAGTCGACGGATCGGGCCTGGACGGCCTCATGCTCGAGCCCACCTTCGGCGGACCGGCGTCGTACGAGGCGTTCATCGAGCTCGTGCTGCCGATCCTCGTCGAGCGCGGTCGCGCCGGGCGCCCGCCGGGCGTGACCCTGCGCGAACGCGTCAGCGGATCACCGCGCCTCGCCCCGACTCACCGCGCGCACCGCCTCTCTGTGACGGATGCCTCGCCCGAGGTATCCGTCACCGAGCCGCTCTCCGCGACATGACCCGCATTCGCTTGCCGCAAAGCGCGCCATGCCCCACCGGCGCACGGCGTGTCGCGACAATTGAAGGGGGACGACAGCGGCCCGGGGCCCGACAGCCCCTTCGTGTGCCGCAAACCGCGCCATGCCCCACCGGCGCACGGCGTGTTGCGGCAAATGAAGGGGGCCGGCAAAGCCCCGGGGCCCGACGGCCCCTTCGCTTGGCGCAAATCGTCAACGCACCCACCAGCGCGCGGCGTGTTGCGGCAAACGAAGCGGGACTACCGAGCCCCGAGACCAGGCGACCCGCCTTCGCTTGCCCCAAATCGTCAACGCGCCCACCAGCGCGCGGCGTGTTGCGGCAAACGAAGGGGAGCTGCAGACACATCGCCCCACCCAGACGCCAACTCCAGCCCCACCCCCAGCATCCGATGACGAACGGAAACGCACGATGAAGACCGAAGCCGTCGAGGCGGTGATCCGCGGGCTCAAGCGAGCCGGCGTGAGCGTCGCGACCTACCTTCCCGACTCGCTCCTCAAAGAGCTCTACCCTGCGCTGGATGCCGATCCCGACATCCGTACGATCCCCGTGACGAACGAGGGCGAGGGCGCCGCGATCGCCGGCGGCGTGTTTCTCTCGGGCAAGCGCGCCGTGCTGGTCATGGAGAACTCGGGCCTGCGCGCCGCGACCGAGCACCTCGCGCGGCTGGGCCTCGGCGCCGGCATCCCGGTCGTCATGATCATGAGCTACCGGGGCGAGCTGGGCGAGAACAACTGGTGGGCGATCCCGCACGGCATCACGATGGAGCCGCTGCTGGGAGCCCTCCGCACCCCGTACCGCATCGTGCGCGAAGTCGATGAGATCGAGCAGGCGGTCGTGGATGCCTATGAGACGGCCTATTCGTCGTATTACCACGCCGCCATCGTCCTGGGAGGAGGGCTCGTCCGATGAGCTACAGCAGATTCGAGGCCATGGAGCTTCTCGGCAAGCGCCTCACCGACGACGCTCTCGTCATCCTCTCCCTCGGCGGCGCCGTCGACGAGTGGTACAACGCCGCCCCGCACATGCGCGAGGCGAGCCTGTTCCAGCAGCAGCTCGGATGCGTCAGCGGTGAGGCCTTCGGCCTGGCCGTCGGCCTGCCCCACCGCCAGATCGTCTCGCTCGACACGGATGGCGGGTTGCTCTTCAACCTCGGCATTCTCGCGACGCTCGGCAACGAGAGACCCGAGAACCTCTTCATCGTCGTGTGGGACAACGAGCAGTACCAGTCGATCGGCGGGCCCGCGACCCACACCGCGAAGGGACGCGTCGACCTCGCCGCGATCGCCCGCGGCGCCGGGGTCGAGAAGGCCTTCACGGCGCACACTCTCGAGGAGTTCGACGCGCACTGCGCCGCCGGCCTTGCCGCGACCGAGCCGTACATCGTCGTGGCCAAGACCGACGGCATTTTGCAGCCCGGCATCAAGCGCAAGCACTCGGACGGCCGCGAAGACAAGTACATCTTCGTGCGCCACGTCGAGAAGATCGAGGGCGTCACGATCATGGGCCCCAGCGAGCACAACTGATGGGCCGCGGCTGATGGGCGTCGTCGCGGCCCCGACCGGCGCCTACGACTACCTCGTCGTGGGCGCCGGAGCTGCCGGATGCGTGTTGGCGGCGCGCCTGAGTGAAGACCCCGACGCGCGCGTCCTGCTCATCGAGGCGGGCCCCGACCACCGGGGCCTTGCCGAGGTCCTGGATGCCGCGCATTGGGACGCCCTCATCGGCGGGCCCCTCGACTACGGCTACCGCTCGGCACCGACCCCGCACGTGCTGGGGCGCTCGATCGCAATGCCCCGCGGGCGCGTGCTCGGCGGCAGCTCGTCGACCAACGCGATGCTCTGGTACCGCGGCGCCCGCGCCGACTACGACGCGTGGGCGGATGCCGGCGCCACCGGCTGGGGCTACGACGACCTTCTCCCCTACTTCCGCCGCTCCGAGGCCCGCCCGGGCGGAGACCCCGCGCACCGCGGCCTGGACGGACCAGTGCGTGTGGCGCCGCTGTCTCGCGTGCATCCGATCGCGACGGCGCTCCTGGATGCCGCAGCCGCGCGCGGACTGCCCGTGCTGGATGACGCCAACGGCCCGTCGAACGAAGGCGCCGTGTTCGCCGACTACAACGCCATCGAGGGCCCCGACGGATCGTTCGAACGCTGGAGCACCGCCCGCGCCTACCTCGAGCCCGCGCTGACGCGCCCGAACCTCGACGTGCTCGTCGACAGTCCCGTGCACCGGATCGACCTCGCCGGTTCCCGCGCGACCGGCGTCACGCACCTCATCGACGGTCGCGAAGTGACAACAACCGCAGACCGCATCGTGCTGGCCGCCGGCGCCATGGACACCCCGCGCCTGCTGCAGCTGTCGGGGATCGGTGATCCCGACCGGTTGGCGGGTGTCGGCATCCGTCCCCGGCACGCCCTGTCGGGCGTCGGCGAGAACTTCCAAGACCATCCGCTCGTGCTGGGCGTGAACTTCCGCGCCCGCGACGGGCTCGGCCCCGTGATCGGCAACGGCGGCGGCACGATGCTCAATTGGCGGAGCTCCTACGCCGAGCGCGGACCCGACCTGCACACCGTCATCGCGCACGGCTCGCGGGGCGACGAGGCCCTGCACGCACGCTACGACCTCGGCGGCGATCGGATGTTCGCGCTCGTGCCGGGGCTCTACGGGTCGCGCTCGGTCGGGTGGGTGCGCGTGCGATCGGCTGATCCTGCGGTGCCGCCCGAGTTCCAGCCGAACTACCTCGCCGACCCGAAGGATCTCGTCGCGATGGTCGAGGCGATGGATGTCGCGCAAGAACTCGTCGCCGGCCCCGCGTATGCCGACCTGCATCCGGAGCCATTGACGCCTCCGCCGTCGATGACCGATCGCGCCGAGCGCGTGCAGTTCGTGCGCGAGAACGTCGGGAGCTTCTTCCACGGCGTCGGCACCGCCCGCATCGGCACCGACGAGCTGGCCGTGGTCGACCTCGGGCTGCGTGTGCGAGGACTCGAGGGCCTCTGGGTCGCGGATGCCTCGGTCATGCCGATCATCCCGACCGCGAATACGCAGGCCCCGACCGTCGCGATCGCCGAGCGCGCCGCCGAGTTGGTGGTCGCCGGGTGAGGTGTGACCCACCTCGTCCACGCGGGCGTACTCCGCACGAAACACCGGCGCGATAGCGTTCGTACATGATCCCGATCGAGAACCTGCTGACGTTCATGCTGACGTCATTGGTGATCATCGTGATCCCCGGGCCGAGCGTGCTGTTCGTCATCGGACGCGCCATCGCTCTCGGCCGCCGCGCCGGTGTGCTCAGCGTCGTCGGCAACGCGCTCGGCACGATCCCCGCGATCATCGCTGTCGCGTTCGGGGTGGGGGCGATCGTCGCGTCGTCGGTCGTCGCGTTCACCGTGATCAAGATCGTCGGTGCGCTCTACCTCGTCTACCTCGGCATCCAGGCGATCCGCCACCGTCATGCCCATATCCCCGGCATCCAGCAGCGCCCCGCACGCACCCGCACGCTCCTGGCCGAAGGCTTCATCGTCGGGCTCACCAACCCGAAGACGATCGCCTTCTTCGTCGCAGTGCTCCCGCAATTCGTCGACCCGGCGACGGGCCCGGTGTGGGTGCAACTCCTGCTGCTCGGACTCGTCTTCGAGGCGCTGGCGCTGGCATCCGACAGCATCTGGGCGCTTGCCGCGGGCACCGCACGCGCATGGTTCGCTCGCTCGCCCCGGCGCATCTCGACGCTCTCCGCGACCGGCGGCGTGATGATGATCGGCCTCGGCGGCGCGCTCGCGCTCACCGGTTCGAAGTCCTGACCGCGACAGGGTCGGCATCCGCGTTCAGTCGCGCCTCCATGTCACTCGACACGCCAGCCACCCGCAATACGGCGCGACCGAAATGAAGCACCCTCAGATCAGTCGCGCCTTCATGACACTCGACACGCCAGCCACCCGCAATACGGCGCGACCGAAATGAAGGCGCGGGTTCGCAGGGCAACGGATGCTAGGCGGTAGCCGTGTCCAGCACGGCATCCAGCGCGCGGAAGGCTCCCCGGAACTCTGCGCGCAGCCGCTCCTTCTGCACCTCATCGCAGAACGCCGCGTCGATGCCGTTGAGGGCGATCTGTTTGGCCTCGTCGGGGGTCACGCCCATGAGGCGCAGGCCCTCGGTGTACTCGCGGCCGATGTCGGTGCGAAAGAACATCGCGTCGTCGGTCGAGACGTTCACCGCGAGCCCGGCATCGATCATGCGACGGATGCGGTGAGACTCATCGATCGTCCACCCCGAGCAGATCGTCGTCGACAGGGGCGTCGCCGCGAAGCCGATGCCCCGCTCCCGGGCGAGGGCCACGATTGCCGGGTCGTCGACGATGCGGTAGCCGTGGTCGAGGCGGTCGCAGCCGAGATCATCGATCGCGACGCGGACGGCATCCGGAGTTGCGTGATCGGTCTCGCCGACGTGCGCCGTCAAGAGAAAGCCGTGCTCGCGTGCCAGCGCGTACGCCGCGACGAATCGTCCTGGGTCTTCCGTGTTCTCGGGGGTCAGATCGTCTTGCCCGAGCCCGACCACCTCGGGCCGGGGATGCGCGATCATCTCGCGCACCAGGTCGACAGCGGATGCCGCGTCAGCGCGCCGATTGATGGCGACGACGATGCGGAACCCGACGCCGAAGTCTTTCTCGGCGCGCGCCAGCCCCGCGATGATCGGGTCGATCACCTCGGCATAGCTGAGGCCGCGATCGGCGAAGTACTGGGGGTTCACGTAGTACTCGCGGTAGCGCAAATTCCCATCGGCGACGGCTGACGCAACCCCGTCATAGGCGACGCGCTCAAAGTCCTCGGGATCACGCAGCACATCATGCGCGAATCGGAATGCAACGAGAAAGTCCACCAGGTCGGCGAAGTCGAACAGCGTGTCGGGGTCCGTCGTCGGCAGCTCGACACTGTGCTTCGCCGCCAGTTCGATGAACAGCTCGGCGCTCATCGTCGACGCGAAGTGGCAGTGCAACTCGGTCTTCGGTAACAGGCGCAGGTAGTCGGCGTACGAGATCACGCGGGCCCCTCTCCGGACGTGCGAGGCGCGGCGCGCCCCGGAACTTGCTTCACGACGAGCAGTCGATAGGGCTCTCCGTCGGCTGACCACCACCGGTGCGTGGTGCCGCCGGTGTAGTAGACCGATGCCCCCGGGTCGAGATCGCACGTCTGGTCGCCGAGTTCGATGCGCACGTGGCCTTCGATCACGTAGAGGAACTCGTCTTCGGCGTGGATGAATCGCTCGCCCGGCTCCAGGCTGTCAGAGACGACCTCCATCGGATGGAACGTGCGCGCGCGTTGCGCCAGCATCCGCGCCGTCCCCGATGCGAAGCCCTCGGGGATCTCCCCCTCGCCGGGGCGGCTCACCTCGACGAACGAACCCGACTCGTCTGGTGCGTCTGCCGCAGCGATCAGCTCGATCGGGCTCGTCTCCAGCGCAACCGCGATTCGTCGCAGCGACCCCAGGCTCGGCTGGGCGAGCCCGCGCTCGAGCTGGCTGAGGAACGGATGCGAGAGTTCGGTGCGCTCGGCCAGTTGCACGAGGGTCAGGCCGCGGGTCTTGCGCAGCATCCGGATGTGGCTTCCCAGACGAGCGCCTGCTGCACGCTCGTCGAGACCGTCGGGCATGCTCATGCGGCTGAGCGTACCCCGGCCGCACTCGCGTACTCATCGATCCGTGCGAGGTAGGCGGACCGGCGCGCGGGAGTGAGCCACGAGGCGTGGAACGAGTTGCGGGCGAGCTCCACGAGATCGGATGCCGAAAGCCCTGCCTGATCTGCAAGCGCGACGTAGTTGTCACCGACGTAACCGCCGAAGTAGGCGGGGTCGTCGGAGTTGATGGTCACTCGCACACCGGCGCGAAGCAGCGAGACGATCTCATCGGACTTCATCTGCTCGGTGACGAAGGAGTTCGATACCGGGCAGCAGGTGAGGCCGATGCCGCGCTCGAGCACTGTCGCGACGAGCGCGGGGTCTTCGACGATGTTGGTGCCGTGGTCGATGCGGTCGACGCCGAACTCCAGCGCTTGTCGGATGTGCTCGATAGACCCGGGCTGGTCGATGTCGCAGTGCATCGTGACGAGGAACCCTTCGGCCCGTGCCCGCTCGAACACTGCCGCGAACTTCGCGGGCGGGTTGTCGCGCTCGTCAGAGTCGAGGCCCACGCCGACGATCCAGTGCCGATACGGCAGTGCTTCGAGCAGTGTCGACATCGCGTGCTCGGCCGAGAGATCGCGCAGGAAGCACAGGATCAGCTCCGCCGAAATGCCGAGCTCAGCCTGAGCGCGCACGATCGCTCGCCGATAGCCACCGATCACCGTCCCGAACGGGATGCCTCTACCGGTGTGCGCCTGCGGATCGAAGAACAGTTCGGCGTGCACAACGCCTTGCTCCTGCGCTTTCAGCAGATACGCCCAGGCGAGGTCATGGAAGTCGTCAGCGGTCTGCAGCACACCCATCGCGGGGTAGTACACCGCGAGAAAGCTCGTGAGATCGGTGAAGTCATACGCAGCCTTCACGGCTGCGACATCGCTATAGGGCAGGGTCAGGCCGTTGCGCTTCGCGAGCGCGAACATCATCTCCGGCTCGAGCGTCCCCTCCAGATGAAGGTGCAGCTCGGCCTTCGGAAGCCCGCGGGCAAAGCTCGCCAGCTCGGGTGGTGCCATGATGCGCTCAGATGCCCTTCTGCGGGTGCATCGCCATGCGTGCCAGCACGACATCCTCGACGATCTGGATGAGGTTGTAGAGCACGAGCGATGCGGCGGTGACCGCCACGACGGATGCCCACAACGCTGCGAACTGCGCCTGCGGGATGAATCCGCCGATCGATCCGCCGATCCCGCCGCCGACCGCGAGCCATTCGGCAAGCAGCGCTCCGGTGATGGCGCCGGGAACCGAAATGCGGACGGCGGCGAAGAAGGCGGGAAGCGAAGAGGGGAAGGCGACCTTGCGGAGCTTCGTGAATGCTCCCCCGCCGTAGACATCCACGAGGTCATTCATCATCGGCGGCGCGGATTTGAGACCGAATGAGATGTTCACGAGAGCCGGGAAGAGCACGACGATGCCACCGATGACGGCCACCGTCCAGAAGTCACGTCCGAAGATCAGGATGATGACCGGTGCCATCGCGATCAGTGGCACAGACCGCAGAAGCATCGCGACTGGCATCAGAGCGTGCTCGATGCCTTTGTTGAGTTCGAACGCGACGGCCGCCACGAGGGCGACGACGAGGCCCGCAACGAACCCGATCGCGGCATCCCCGAGGGTGACCGCGAGGTTGCCCATGAGCATCGCCCGGTTGGCTTCGGCTGCCGGCACGGTGAAGAGGTAGTTCCAGACATCGACCGGGCCCTTGGCGATCAGCGGCGAGAGCTGGAGTGCCCAGAGGAGCCCAACCCAGATCACCAGAACGGCGACGATCGTCAGAGCGAAAGTGAGCGTCGACCAGCCCAGTGCACGCAGTACCGCGCGGGTGGACTGGGCGCGCAGCTTGGCGTTGAGCTTCGCCGCTTCAGCCTGGACGTCGGTAGCCCCGGTGAGTGTGATCTGCGCCATCGTCAACGTCCCTTCGACCAGGGGGCGATCGCCTTGGCGATCCACCCGACGAGCGCGAACCCGAGAAGCGCGACGCCGCCGCTGAGAAGCGCCAGCGCCCACACCTGCGGTCCGTTCGAGGCCTGCTGGGCGAGGATCATCGCGAGACCCACGCCGACCTCGATCTTGCCGAAGAACTCACCGAGCACGGCGCCGAGGAAGGCGGCGGGCACCGCGATCTGCAGCGCGCTGAGCGTGGCCGGGAGCGCCGCGATCAGCCGCACTTTCACGAGTTGGGTGAACTTCGATCCGCCATAGACCGTGACAAGGTCGAGGCTCGACTTGTCGGCCGACTTCAGGCCGAGAAGTGCGCCGACGACCGTCGTGAAGAACACCGACAGCGCAGCGAGCAGGATCGCTGTGCCACTGGGCTCACCGACCTTGGGAGGAGTGATGACGATGACCGCGAGCATGCCGATCGCGACGATCGGGATGCAGTACGTGAGGATCGCGAGCTGCATAGCGACGCCCTCGAGCCGCGGCACGAGAAGCACGAACGCCGACAGCAGCAGGGCCAGTCCGTTGCCCCAGAGGTAGCCGATGCCGGCCTCGGCGAGGGTCACCGCGAAGTTGTTGAGGTAGTACTGCGGCCCCGTCTCGATCATGATCTGGATGACCTGGAACGGCGTGGGAATGGCGCTGGCGCCGGAGGGCCCGACGTTCGAGAAGACGGTGGCGGCAAGGATCCACCACAGCAGGATGATGCCGATGCCACCGATGACACCGATCACCCATGGGGGAAGACGGAAGTCCTCCCACTCGATCGCGCGCCCGCGCGTGGGGTTCTCAGTGGTCATCCGCCGCTGCTCCTCCGGCACCGAACAGCAACTCGGATGCCTGGTCGACGTAGGCGTGGAACTCAGGGGTGCGCATCATCTCGGGAGTGCGCGGACGCGGGAGGTCGATGGTCATGACCTCCTTGACCCGACCGGGGCGCGGGCTCATGACCGCGACCTGGTCGGAGAGGAAGATCGCCTCCGAGATACCGTGGGTCACCAGCAGCGTCGTCGCAGGCTTCTCGGTCCAGATGCGCAACAGCTCGAGGTTGAGCTTCTGCCTCGTCATGTCATCGAGGGCGCCGAACGGCTCATCGAAGAGCAGAACCTCGGGCTTCATGATCAGCGACCGCGCGATCGACACGCGCTGGCGCATGCCGCCCGACAGCTGGGCCGGCTTGGCCTTCTCGAACCCCTTGAGGCCGACCAGGGCGATCATCTCGTCGACGTAGGCCTTGTCGACGGAGGCACCTGCGATCTCGAAGGGAAGACGGATGTTCGACAGCACGCTGCGCCAGGGCAGCAGTGCTGAGTCCTGGAAGGCGATGCCGAGCTTGTTCTCTTTGCGCAGTTCCTTCGGGCTCTTCCCGTCCACGCGGGTTGTTCCGCTGGTGGGCTGTTCGAGACCGGCGAGGATGCGCAGGATCGTTGACTTTCCGCATCCTGAGGGTCCGAGGAGGGAGAGGAAGGTTCCCTGGTCGGTGTGGAGATTGGCGTCTTGCAGCGCCGTGACGGTCTTTCTTCCGGTGGTGAAGACCTTGTTCAGTCCGGAGATCTGCAGGCCGGTGCCCAGGGACTCGCCCTGGGCACCGGTCTCGGCAGAGCCCGTCGTGAGTACTGAACCGGATGCGGTGGGTTCGGTCACGATGGATTCTCCTTGCGTGTTTCTGATCAGCCCGCGTAGGCGATCAGGTCGGGGTTCTCGGCGTAGACCTCTTCGAGAAGCGACAGGTCGAACAGGTCGGCCGGGGTGAGGGTGATACCCGCGCCAGCGAGGCTGGCGATGGTCGCTTCCTGCAGCTCCGGGGTGATCCAGAAGAGGCCGAACTCCTCGGTGTCGGCCGAGACGACGAGCTCCTCGGACTGCGCGATCGAACCGGCGATCGAGTTCTCGGGGTTCAGGTCGAGGTCGGCTCCGTAGATCTCGTAAGCCAGGCGAGCACCCTCTTCGGGGTCGTTGACCGCGTCGGTCCAGCCCTTGATCTCAGCAACCAGGTACGCCTTGAGCTTCTCGCGGTCGTTGGCGATCATGTCGTCGGTCGTCGTGATCGTCTCGGCGACGAACGGCAGACCGTTGTCGGCGAACGGCAGGTTGGCGACCTCGAAGCCGGCTGCGGCGACGGTGATGGACTCGTTGGTCAGGTAGGCCATGAAGCCATCGACTTCACCGTTGGTCAGCGGCGCCGGGTCGTACTGCACGGGCACGATCTCGAGCTCGGACTCGTCGATGCCGTTGGCGGCAAGGAGAGCCTTGAACAGGGCGGTGTTGGAGTCCTGAACACCGATCTTCTTGCCCTTGAGGTCTTCGGGCGTGGTGATGTTGCCGCCGTCTGCCAGCGAAAGGATCGTGAAGGGGTTCTTCTGGTAAACCGAGCCGATGATCTTCAGCGGCGCGCCCTCGGCTGCCACGACCGAGCCGATCGAGACCGCGTCGGAGAATGCAACGTCAGCCGTGCCCGAGATGAGCTCGGCGGCACCGGTCGAAGGACCAGGCGTGAGGGTGACCTCGTCGAAGCCTGCATCGGTGTAGTAGCCGTTCTCCATGGCGAAGAAGTCGCCGGCGAACTCTTCGTTCTTGATCCAGCTGAGCTGAACGGCAAGCGTTCCGAAGCCCTCTGCAGCGTCACCGCTGCTGGACTCGGCCGGGGTGGACCCACCGCTGGCGCAGGCGCTCAGTGCAAGCGCCGACACGGCGACGGCTGCGACGGCCATGGCTGACCGGCGCACGATTCGGGAGGAAAGAGATGTCATGTTTGCTGCGTCTCCTGATTGCGGATGAATGGGACACTCGGTGACGCACGACTACGGGACTCGTCGGGTCGTCGAGTCCGACGGTACGAGATGTAGATTTCATGAACACTCGCCGGACTGTTTCGTCCGCGTTACCGAATGCGCGGAAGCGGCGAACAGCTGCGTGATGCAGGCAGCGCGCTCAGCGAGGCACGACGGTACCGGCGCCGGGTGCGCAGGCGATGCCCTCTTCCGCGCCCGGCTGTGACCTCGGCACGTCGGGTGTTGACAGTGCGGGATGCACTGGCCCGGTCGCGTCCCGCAGAGCTTCACCGCGTCCACCCGAGCGCACCATCACGATCTCGGCGAGGATCGACAGCGCGGTCTCCTCAGGGGTCCGACCTCCGAGTGCGAGGCCGATCGGGGAGCGCAGGCGTTCGGCCTCGGCATCCGTCACCCCGGCCTCGCGCAGACGGCGAGCTCGGTCATCATGCGTGCGGCGGCTGCCCATCGCACCGACATACCCGGCGGGGCTGCGCAGGGCGATCGTGAGCGCGGGCACATCGAACCGAGGGTCGTGGGTGAGCACGCAGATCGCCGTGCGCGCGTCGATCGGTGTGCGCGCGAGGTAGTCGTGCGGCCACTCGTGCACGACCTCGTGCGCGTCGGGAAAGCGCGCGGGGGCGGCGAAGGCATCCCGGGGGTCGCAAACACTGACCTCGAATCCGGATGCCGCGCCCAACCTGCTGAGGGCGACCGAGAACTCGACGGCCCCGATGATGATCAGGCGTGGTGCATGCGGGAACGGGACGCCCAGCACCTCGAGCGGGTCGACGTCAGTTCCGTACCGAAGGGTCAGGGCGTGGTCATCGGTGCGAAGGCGCGCCAGGTCGGCGACGAGAGCGCCACGGATGCCGGGATCGGTCACTGCGGCGGCATCCACGCTCTCGCGGGCAAGCAGAAGCTCACCGGTGCCGGGTCCGGCCGTGAAGATGCCTAGCGCGCACGGCTCGCGCCGCAGGATGGCGGCGTGAAGGTCGGTGATCGCCGCAGCTGCCGGCGTGCCAGGAAGAACGGGGAGCACCAGGACGTCGATGACGCCGCCGCAGCTCAGGCCGGCCTCGAACGCGGTCTCGTCAGAGATGCCATAGCGGACGCGGGTGGACTCGCCGGTCTCGATCGCCTGGAGACACAGGTCGTGCACGTCGCCGTCGACGCAGCCTGCCGAGACGTTGCCGAAGACGACGCCATCGGCATCCACGATCATCGCGGCACCGAGTTCGCGCGGCGAGCTCGCCTGTGCCGACACGAGCACCGCGAGCGCGAACTGACGCTCCTCGGCGACCCAGGCCGCAGCCGAATCGAGGATCTCTCGCATGCTCACCTCCCGGACTCCTGCCTATCATCCGGGTGTTTCTTCGAGATTGCGAAAGCCGCTTCGGGCCGAACGCCCACCCGAACGTCGGGGGCACGGCGTAGCCTCGGGGCGTGAACCGCACCGTGCTGACCGAGCGCCTGCGCTCCGTGGATGATCAGCTCGCGCGGCTCGACGCAGATGCCGCGTCCTTGCGCGCCGACCGCGCTGACGCGACAGCCGACGACGAGCACGACCCGGAGGGGTCAACGCTCTCGGGCGAGTGGCAGCGCGTGGAGGCACTCCGGGACGCGGCGGTGCGCGACCGCGCAGCGGTGATCGATGCGCTGGAGCGCGTGGACGCGGGCACCTACGGCAGCTGCATCCGGTGCGGGCAGCCGATTCCGGCGGCGCGGCTCGAGGTCATTCCAACGGCGACGATGTGCGTTCCGTGCGCCTCGGCCTAGCGCGGGCCACTCCGGCGCGGGCGGCTCAGCGCGGGTGTCCGAACTGGGTAGCGCGGGCCGGCAGGTCGGCGTGGATGCGGGCTGACGCCTCGGCAGCGAGCGGGTTCGTCGAGACGCCGTTCTCGCTCGCGAGCACCCCGCCGACATAGACCTGCTTCAGGTTGCGCAGGCTCATCGAGAGCACGTACGTGCGCACGGGGTGCCACAGCGGGCCGACATCCGGCATCCGTGGGTCGACAACGACGAAGTCGGCGAACTTGCCGACCTCGAGGCTTCCGACCCGGTCGGCAACGCCCAGAATCTCGGCGCCGCCCAGGGTGTGAAGACGCAGCACCGTCTCGGGGGTCATCGACAGCGGGTCTTTCGTGCGGGCGCGCTGCATGAAGATGCCGGCGCGCATGTTGCCCCACGGATCGGCGAGGTCGGTGCAGGCCTGGTCGTCAAGACCCATCCCGACACGGATGCCGAGCTCGAGCATCTCGGGAACGAGCGCGACCCCCGACGCGAGTCGTCCGTTGGAGGCCGGCTGCCATGACATCGACGCTCCGCCCTCGGCCGTGGCGCGGATGATCTCGGGCGTGGTCTGGATGAAGTGACCGAACATCATGTCGGGGCCGAGGGCTCCGGCATCCTGGTACATCGCGAACTTCGCCTGCTGCAGCGGCACGGCCTCAGGCGACTCGAGGAAGTGCGCCTGATTGGTCACACCGAACCGGCGCATCGCCTCGACCTCGAGCTCGGCAGCCTCAGGGCGCGGCGACCACTGCACCTGGCCCATGATCGAGGCGCCAAGCGCGAGGGCCGGGTCCATGGTGCGGGTGTGGGCGACCTCGGCGGCGAAGCGGTCGAAGATCTCGTCGTCAGTGCCGGTGGAGACATCCATGCCGATCGCGTCGACGAACCGGAGGCCGGCGTCGCGGCATCCGTCGGCCTGACGCGTGTGGTACTCGACCGGGCGCAGCGGCGCGTTGCCGCCCAGGCGCTTGCCGTCGACCATCGACTCCCACGCCTGCAGCGGGTCGGTGAAGTTGTAGGCGGTCGTGACGCCGTTCGCGAGGAAGTCGAGCGAGCCATGCAAGGTCGACCAGTACATGTCGTCGGGGGTCAGGTTTGCGGTGAACCCGAGCATCGAGTCGCACCAGCCGTAGAGCGTCTCGTTCGCGCCGAGCCCGCGCAGGCCGCTGGTGAACAGGTGGCTGTGGCTGGAGATGAAGCCGGGTGCGACGAAGGCTCCGGCGACATCGAGGGTGTCGTCGGCGGTCGTTCCTGCGGGCGGTTGGCCTGCGCCAGTCGCAGCGATGACGCCGTCTTCGACCAGCATCCAGCCCTCGTCGAGGTAGCCGAGGTTGTCCGCGCCGGCGGCGACGGTGATGAGTCGGGCGCCTGTCACAAGTAGGGATGCCATAGGTTCTCCGGTGGTGCGAGGGTGTCGCAACGCTACAGCTCCCATGTTTCGCCGCTGCTACGCCCGCTGGCGCCAGCATCCGCGCAACCCTCGACTCGCCAGGCCATCCGTCCAGTCGCGCGTTCCCGCGGTTTCACTCGCCCAGAACCCACACAACGGCGCGACCGAACCGGACGGTGGCTCCGCATGCACGCAGGCCATCCGTTCAGTCGCGCGTTCCTGCGGTTTCACTAGCCCAGAACCCACACAACGGCGCGACCGAACCGGCGCGGGTATCTTCTCGAGCCGTGGGTACCCACGGACGCCGCGCCTCCGTCGACTCCTCCACAAACCGACTCTGCACGCATCTCTCCCCGATGGGATCGTGCGGCCACCCCGGCAGACGCCCGAACCTCACGGTTGAGAAGTGCGCCCCAGCGAATTGCCCATGGACCTTGGCACTGCGTTCTCGGTGAAGCATGCCCGCCAACGCGGAGTCACCCCGTCCCGCCTTCGCGCGTCCGACCTCGATATCCCGTTCCGGGGCGTTCGGCAGTTACGCGCCGACCCGCCCGACACGGTCGAGACCCGTCTGCTCGATTCGATGGATGCCTACGCGCAGCGCATGACCGAGCACGAGTTCTTCAGCCACATCTCGGCCGCCGTCCTGTGGGGGATGCCACTTCCCCGGCGGATGCTGCGCGCCAGCACGCTGGACGTTGCGGTGATCTGGCCGCGGCGAGCACCAGCGTCCCAGGGTGTGCGCGGACACGCGCTGCGTCCGTGGATGTGCGAAATCGTGCGGCATCCGGAGTTCGGAGTCTCCGTGTCGTCACCAGCAGCGACCTGGGCCATGTTGTCTTCGCGCTACCGATCGGTCGATGATGCCGTGGTTGCCGGCGATGCGGTGATTCGCGACAAGATGCACCGTGATGATCCGCCCCCGCTGACCACTCTCACCTCCCTCCAGCTCGCGGCGGACGCGGGCCGGCGCATCAGAGGTGGCATCCTTCGCGATGCCCTGCCCCTGATCCACCCGCGCTCGCGGTCACGCCCGGAGTCGGTGATGCGCTTACTGCTCGGCCGTGCCGGTCTCAGCGGGTTCTTGCCGAACTTCGACGTTTTCGACGGAGATGTCTGGATCGCGCAGGTCGACTTCGCCCTCCCGCGCATCCTTCTCGCACTCGAGTATGAGGGCGAACACCACCTCACCGACCCCGTGCAGTGGGCAAAGGACATCGCGCGCGTGGAACGTCTGATCGAGCTCGGCTGGCGCGTCATCCGTGTGACCAAGGCAGACGTGTTCGGGGCCCCCGAGCTTCTCGTGCGTCGCATCCGTCGAGCCGTTGACCAGGGTCGCTGGCATACGTGACCTGCCTCGCTGCGCAGCTTCAGTCGCGCCGTCCTGCGCGCCCGTGGGGCGACACTCCACACCAAGACGCGACCGAACGTGTCAACCTCAATTTCAGTCGCGCCCTCTTGTGAGCTCACGTCCGCCAAACCCGCATATCGGCGCGACCGAAGCAGCACCCCGTGTTCGGTCGCGCCGATATGCGAGTGTGAGCTGACGCGACCCGCAGGAAGGCGCGACCGAAAGTACTGACCCCACATTCGGTCGCGCCAATAGGCGGTGATGCACTCACACGACCCGCAGAAAGGCGCGACTGAAAGTAAACCCCGAACGTCAGAGACGGTCGGCGGCCAGCTGGAGCACGGATTCGGTCAGGGCACGGATGCCGAGGGCAACGTCTGCGGCCGAAACGGCTTCGTCGGGGTGGTGGCTCACGCCGTCGGGGTTGCGCAGGAACAACATCCCGACATCCGTGATCGAGTCGATCGCCATAGCGTCGTGGCCGGCGCGACTGAAGATGACGGGTGGCGCGTCGCTGCCGCGGGGGGCCGCGTGCACGATGCCCTCGCGAACGACGTCCTGCAGCAGGAGCCCACACCGCACGGCCGGCGCGTTGTGCACCTCCCGTGCCTGCCACCGCAGCCCTCGACGGCCCATGATGTCGTCGAGTTCGCGGCTGATCTCGTCCCAGACCCGGTCGCGTTCGCCATCCAGCTCACCGCGCAGGTCGACGCTCAGGTGCGCCTCTCCGGGCACGACGTTGACCGCGCCGGGGAACGCCTCGAGCTGGCCGACCGTCCCGATGATGTGATGTTCGCTGCGGCAGATGCGTTCGACGGCGAGCGCCGCTTCGCTCGCACCGAGGAGCGCATCACGCCGCATGTCGTACGGGGTTCCGCCGGCGTGGCGGGCTTCGCCTTCGACGGTGAGCTGAAAGCGGCGGGCGCTGGCGATCGATGACACCACGGCGAGCGGCTCACCTGCGCGATCGAGCTCGGGTCCCTGCTCGATGTGCGCCTCGAGGTAGGCGACAAGGTGGTCAGGTCGGCGTGCGGCCTCGCCGACGCGCCCCGGGTCGAGCCCGAACTCCAGGAAGGCCTGGCGCAGAGTCACGCCGTCTTCGTCGGCGAGCGTCCACCAGGCGTCGTTCCAGATACCCGCGACGGCCGAAGATCCGAGCAGCGCCTTGCCGAAGCGCGTGCCCTCTTCATCCGAGAAGGCTGCGACTTCGACGGCGAACGGCAGCGGCACCCGCGAGACGCCGTCGCTCTCCTGGCGCAGAAGCCGAACGACCTCAAGAGCCATCAGCACACCGATGATGCCGTCGAACCGGCCCGCATCCTTCACGGTGTCCAGGTGCGAACCGATCATGAGGGCTGGCGCGGCGGGGTCAGGGTCGGCGCTGCGCTCGATGCGGCCGAGCTGATTGCCCGCGGCATCCTGCCAGGACCGAAGGCCAACCTCACGCATCCATTCGGCAGCCAGCCGGTTGACGCGAGCGTGCTCGGGCGAGAGGTACACACGCTCGATCTCTCCCGGCTGCGCGCTCACGCGTGCCAGTTCGTCGCAACGCGCCATCACCCGGCGGGCGGCGGCGGCGATGCGATCGGGGGATGCTTCGAGGAGGGGCATGCGTCAGCTTCCTGCCAGAGCGTCGGATGCGGCATCCACGCCCGCACCGGACGGCACCGCGGCACCGAATCGGCGGAGCACGGCCTCAAGCGCGACGAGGGTCTGCAGTGCGGCATCCGGGCGGGCGTTGTAGCCCATCGTGCCGATGCGCCAGACCTTGCCGTGAAGCGGCCCGAACGACGTGCCGATCTCGATCCCGAAGTCCTCGAGCATCGCGGCGCGCGCCGTATCGCCCGGCACACCCTCGGGGATGTAGACCGCGACGACGTTGCTCATCTTGTGCGAGACGTCGCCGAAGACCCGCAGGCCCATCGCCTCAACACCGGCGAGCATCGCAGCTCCGACGCGGCGGTGGCGGGCGATGACGGCATCCCGGCCCTCGAGCAGCAGCAGGCGCGCGCATTCGCGAGCGGCGTAGAGCATCGAGGTGGCCTCGGTGTGGTGGTTCAGACGCCGGGGCCCCCAGTAGTCGAGGATCATGCCGAGATCGAAATAGTTGGAGCGCACGAAGTCCGGCGACGACGGGTCACCGGGTTCCCGGATGCCGGCCTCCACCTTCTTGCGCGACGAGATCACCTCGACGGCGCGGTCACTGAGAGTGATCGGCGCCGACCCCGAGGGTCCGCCCAGGCACTTCTGCAAGCCGGCGGTCGCGGCATCCAGCCCCCACGCGTCGGCCTCGAACGGGTTGCCGCCGAGGGATGCCGTCGCGTCGGAGTAGAACAGCACGCCATGACGGGCGCAGATCTCGCCGATCTCGTCGAGGGGCTGCAGCATCGTCGTGGAGGTGTCACCCTGCACGAGAGTGAGGAGGGTGGGCTTGACCCGAACGATCGCTTCTTCGATCGCCGAGGGTGTGAAGACCTGCCCCCACTCCGTCTCGATCGTGTGGACCTCGGCCATCGCCCGCTCGGAGATCTCGGCGAGCAGGTGTCCGAACCGCCCGAAGATGGGGACAAGCACACGGTCCCCCGGACGGATCAGCGAGAGGATCGCCGCCTCGATCCCCGCGCGCGAGGTGCCGTCGATCAGCAGTGTCGCGTCGTTGGTCGTGCCCCAGACGCCGCGGTACAGCTCCTGGGTCTCGGTCATCGTCGCCGTCATGAACGGGTCGTACTGGCCGACCAGCGGCGCCGACATCGCGCGCAGCACGCCGGGGTAGGCATCCACAGGCCCGGGGCCCATGAGGAGCCGGCGCGGCGGGTCGATCGGTCCGGGGATGCTCGACAGGGGTTGGTCGGTCATGTCAGGGTCCTTTCGGCCGGGTCGGTCGCGACGAGAGCCGCAAGCCGCCGGGCCAGGCGAACAAGGGCGATATCGGTGCCCGCGCGCGAGATCAGGCATACCCCGACCGGCGCGGGGCCGAGGGGCGAGCGCACCGTGAGCAGCGGGATCGAGAGCGCAGGCAACCCCGCGACGGCGGCGGGGGTCGTCATCCGCAGGGTCGAGAGGCGCGTGGCGTCGATCTCGGCGGGAGCGGCAGTGCGTGCCGGCGCGGGGCCCGGGACGGTCGGCAGCAGCAGCACGGCGTCACGAACGAGGTGGTGCAGGCTCTCGCGCAGCGGGGCGAGCGCCCCGCGAGCGTCGGCCTCCGCCGCGGGAGAGACCGACGCGGCAAGCCGAAAGCGCTCGGCGACGGCCGGTCCCACTGCGCCGGGATGCTCACGCAGCCACTCGCCGTTGTTGCGCCACGCCTCGGCGCCTTGCACCGTCCGGAAGGGCGCAACGTACTCGTCGAGGTCGCCGATCTCGACCCGCGCCAGACGCGGGGGATCATCGGATGCCGCGAGCCGCGCGACCAGAGAGTCGAAAGCCTCACGGGTCGGCGCATCCGCGGCATCCAGCACCTCGTCGGGCACGAGGAACCGCCACGGCAGGTCATCGCCGGACTCGCCGTAGACGCTCTCGGTGGAATCCGACCCGTCGTAGCTCAGGCACCACTCGGCCACCCGCTGCAGCGTCGCGCCGTCGCGCGTCAACCACCCGACGGTGTCGAAGCTCTGCGCGAGGGGGAGCATCCCCTGCCGGGGCACGAGGCCGTGCGTCGTTCGCAGACCCCACAAGCCCTGGTACGACGCAGGGACGCGGATGGATCCTGCAGTGTCGGTCGCGAGGCCGACATCCGCCTGCCCGAGGGCCACGGCACTGGCCGGCCCGCTGGAAGAACCACCGGGCAGAGCCCCCGGCAGCGCGGCGTTCGGCGGCGTGCCGTAGTGGGCGTTGTCACCCGCGATCGAATAGGCGAACTCGTCGGTGCGCGCGAGTCCTCGGACCGACGCTCCGGCCCGGATGAGGTCGGCAAGCGCGGGAGCCGTGGTCTTCTCTGCCCGCGCCTCACGCAGGTAGGTGGGGTTGCCGGCGCCGATGCGGAAACCGGTCAGGGCGAAGAGGTCCTTCACCGCCACGGTGAGGCCCGCAAGCGGCCCCTCCCACGCACCCTGCCAGAGCGGGTCGCCGACGCTGCGCCAGATCGACCGATCGAACGCGGGAGTGCGGGGCGTCACGTGGGCCGCCGTGATCAGCCACTGGCCGTCGACGCGCTGCCACACCTGGGTCTGGATGCCGCGCCCTCCGCCGTGAAAGCGGGATCCAGCGACCAGGAGCGCGATGCCGGGACCAAGCGGCCGGTACTCCAGGCGCTCGATCGTGCGCGGGGCCACTCCGCCGCGCGTGACGCGGAACGCGCTGATGGCGTCGTGTCCGACCAGGAGGCCGGCACCGTCAGCGCGGATCGTCTGCGGACCCGGTGCAAACGCCGCATCGAGCGCATCAAGGTCGTTCGCGAGGATCGCGCGCTCATAGGCGTCGAAGGCCGTGAACAGGTCGGCGGGGATGTCGTCGGGAAAGCCGCTCGGCGGCAGGGTCGCCTCAGCCACGGTCCACCTTCGCAAAATCGGCCTCACGGATGCGGGCATGCACCCCACACACGACATCCACGACCTGGGAGATGTCGAAGTCGGTGGCTGCCGACAGGTAGGCGTACGCGAGGTGTTCATCGAGCCCCCACCGCGCCTCGATGAGACTCACCGCGGCGCGCACGGCGTTGCGCATCGCGACGTTGAGGTCGACATCCATGCCGGTGGGAACGAGGTACTCGTCGGTGCGAACGAGGGGGCCAGCGAGCTCTCCGAACTCGGCGAGCGCGACCTCGCGCGGGATCACCTCGAACCGCAGTGTCGCACGCAAGGATGCCTCGAGTGCGGTGAGCGCGACCTCACCATCTCCCTGTGCGAAATGCGGATCTCCGACGTACGCGAGCGCGCCCGGAACCTGAACCGGCAAGAAGAGCACCGACCCCTCGGTCAGCAGCTTGATGTCGATGTTGCCACCGTGCGGGCCGGGGGGAACCGAGTGTGGGCGCTCGTCGTCGGCGACCGCGACCCCCATGATCCCAAGGAAGGGTGCAAGCGGGAACTCGATTCGACCCTCGCCGCCCTCGGTCACCGGGAGCACGCCGACGAGGCCCTCGGGCCGCGCCTCGACGGGAGTGAAGACGCTGACGTTGTGCGCGCCGCGCGGCAGTTCGCCGATCAGCGCTCCCTTGCCGTGACGGTTCGAGATCACGCCGTACGGCACGCGCGGTTCGAGGCTGACCACGGTGATCTTCAGGAGGTCGCCGGGTTCGGCATCCGTCACCCGGATGGGACCGGTCACGACATGCGGGCCGTCGGTGTCGGGGTTTCGCGTGAGCGCCGAGGCCACCTCGACGGCGTCGTCGAGCACCGCCTCGCGGGGGATGCCGTGGCTGCCGAAGTAGGCCACCGGGTCGGTGCCGTGGTCATCGAGGATGCCTTCGTGGCTGACCGTGTCGATGGTCACCGTCTCGCCGGATGCGACCGCGAGCACCGCGGTGTCGGTGACACACGGCAGGCGCCCCCACATCACGGTCTCGGGTGTGGAGCGCAGGTAGTGGTCACCGGGAATCTCGCCGACACCGGGTTGGAGGATCGGGAAGGGGAAGGTGGTCATCGGGCTCCTTCGTCCGAAGCGGGATTGGTGGCCAGGATCTCACGACCGTGACGGCCTGTGATCCCCCGGTTCGCGGTGTAGGCCGTCTCGCCGTGGACCCAGGTCGTGCGTACGGCGCCGCGCAGCAGCGCGCCGTCCCACGGCGAGAGCTTGTTGCGATACTCCAGGTCAGCGGCGCGAACGACGGATGCCGCATCCGGCGCGAACGCGACCAGGTGCGCGGGAGCGCCCTGCCGAATCACACCGCGGCTGCGGATGCCGGCGATTGCGGCAGGCCCGGTCGTGAACCACGGGATCACCGCTTCGAGCGGGATGCCGCGACGGGATGCCTCTGTCCACACGGCACGGAGCCCCGTCTGTACCCCCGATATCCCGCCCCACGAGAGGCCGAGGTCGCCGTCTTCGCGCTCCTTGAGATCGCGGGTCGCCGGCGAGTGATCGCTGACGACCGCGTCGATCGTGCCGTCGAGCAGCCCCGCCCACAGGAGGTCTTGGTTGTGGCCATCACGCACGGGCGGGCAGCACTTCACGGTGCCCGACCCATCCGGGAGATCCTCGGCCCGCAGGGTCAGATAGTGCGGGCAGGTCTCGGCGGTGAGCCGGATGCCGGCAGCCTTCGCCTCGCGGATGACATCGAGCGCGTGCCCGTCCGAGACGTGCACGATGTGGGCGCGCGCTCCGGTGCGGCCCGCGGCAGCGGCGACAGCGGCGATCGCCGATTCTTCGCTGATCGGCGGTCGGCTCGCGAGGAATCTGGCGTAGCTGCTGCCGATCGCCGGGTCATCGTGCAGGTGGGCGGGGTCTTCGGCATGAGCGATGAGCAACCCGTCGAAGACGGCAAGCTCGGTCAGCGCGGACTCCAGGGCGGCGGCATCCAGATGCCCGAACTCGTCGATCCCCGAGGGCGAGAGGAAGCACTTCACCCCCACCACCCCGGCCGTGAACAAGGGACGCAGCGACCCGAGGTTCTCTGGCACGGCGCCACCCCAGTACGCGACATCGACAGCGAGCTTGCCCGGTGTCGCGGCGCGCTTGGCGGCGAGCGCCTCGACGGTCGTCGTGACCGGCAGCGAGTTCAGCGGCATGTCGACGACGGTGGTGATACCCCCCGCCGCAGCAGCGGCGGTGCCGGTTTCGAAGCCCTCCCAGTCGGTGCGGCCCGGTTCGTTCAGATGCACATGCGAGTCGACGAGGCCCGGCAGGAGCACCTCGTCGTCAGAGAGGATGAGGTCGGCATCCGGGTCGTACGGAGCAATCCCCGCAATGAGGCCATCACGAACGAGGACGGTCGCGGCGGAGAAGCCGCCGTCAAGGAACACCCGGCGTGACGCGAGGGCGATGGCCGGGGACGACATGCCGTCACCGTATGATCCGCGCATTTCTCGCATGTTACCTGTACCAACATTTCGGATCACGTCTGCCGTCGTGCCGGGTCGAGCGCGTTACGGTGTCCGCATGGAGCTGACGCACTTCAATGACCTGCCCGAGACCGAGGCGATCGAGGTCGTGTCGGTGTGGGCGCGCGTCCCGGCCTGGGCCGAGGCCGTCGCAGACGCACGCCCGTTCTTCTCCGTCGACGAGCTCGAGGCCACGGCAGCACGACTGGCCGGCACGTGGCGTCTTCCCGAACTGGATGCCGCACTCGCCCACCATCCCCGCATCGGGGAGCGCCCGCGGGGCGAGGGCGCGGAGGCTAACGCCTCGCGACGCGAGCAATCGGCGATGACGGATGCCGCGGCATCCGTGACCGAGCAGATCGCCGCCGGCAACGCCGACTACGAGGCGCGATTCGGGCGGGTCTTCCTCATCCGTGCCGCCGGACGCACGCCCGACGAGATCCTGGTCGAGCTGCAGCGGCGCCTGGACAACACCGCCGAGGCCGAAGTCGACGAGGCGCTCGACCAGCTGCGGCAGATCGCGATGCTGCGCCTTCGCGCCGCCATCGAACCCGACCCTTCGACCGGAGAGTGAAGACCGTGACAGCGCACCTGACCACCCATGTTCTCGACACGACCAGCGGGATGCCTGCCACAGGCGTCGCGGTCACGCTGCGCGACGCATCCGGTGAGGCGATCGCCGAGGCTGTGACGGATGCCGACGGTCGTGCCGGGCTCGGACCCGAGCTACTTCAGCCGGGAACCTACGCTCTCACCTTCGACACCGGCGCCTACTTCGCAGCTCACGGCACCGACTGCTTCTATCCGAGCGTCACGGTGGACTTCACGATCACCGACGCTCGCCACTATCACGTGCCCCTGCTGCTGAGCCCGTTCGCGTACTCGACCTACCGCGGCAGCTGAGGCGCCGTAACGCGGCCGTGACACACGCTCCCTAATGTTCGTCACATGAAGATCATCATCATCGGCGCAGGCATCGGCGGCGCCAGTGCCGGGATCGCGCTGCAGCGCCTGGGCCACGAGGTCGTCATCTACGACCGGATGCGAGAGAACAAGCCGGTCGGTGCGGCGCTCTCGCTGTGGTCCAACGGGGTGAAGGTCCTCAATTGGCTCGGCCTTGCCGACGAAGTTGCCGCGCTCGGCGGCCGCATGGATGACATGGCTTACCTCGACGGTCTCACCGGTGAGGTCATGTGCCAGTTCTCGCTCGAGCCGGTCACCGCGCAGACCGGTCAGCGCCCGTACCCCGTGGCGCGAGCTGACCTGCAGGCACTTCTCATGCAGACCGTCGGGATGGACCGCATCCACCTCGGGCGCAAGGCGGTGTCGGTAGCCGACGACGGGCAGACCGTGACGGTGACCTTCGACGATGGCTCGACCGACAGTGGTGACCTGTTGATCGGCGCCGACGGTGCGCGGTCGATGGTGCGTGACCACGTCACCGGCGGCGGTATCGAACGCACCTATTCGGGGTACACGAACTTCAACGGTCTGGTGGCCCAGGATGCCGAGATCGGCCCCGCGAACCAGTGGACCACCTACGTCGGCGACGGAAAGCGCTGCGCCGTCATGCCCGTAGCCGGCGACCGGTTCTACTTCTTCGTCGACATCCCCCAGCCGGCCGGGCACGCCGCCGAGGCCGGTGAGCCCCTCGCCGCGCTGCGCGAAGCGTTCGGGCACTGGGCGCCCGGCGTGCAAACCCTGCTGGAGGCGATCGACCCGGCATCCTCCCTCAACCGCGTCGAGATCTGGGACATCGACCCGTTCGACACGTGGGTGAAGGGTCGGGTCGCAATCCTCGGGGATGCCGCTCACAACACGGCGCCCGACATCGGGCAGGGCGCCTGCTCAGCGCTCGAGGACACGTTCGCTCTCGCGATCTCACTGGCAACGAACACGAACTCCGTCGAGGACGCGCTGCGCCGCTACGAGCGCTCGCGCACCGAGCGGGCGGGTGATCTCGTGAACCGGGCCCGCAAGCGCGCTGCCGAGACGCACGGGTTCGTGCCCGGTGCGACCGAGGCCTGGTACGAGAGCCTGCGTGGCACTGACGGAACCGACATCATCCGCGGCATCGTCGGCAACATCGAGGGCAGCCCCATCAATCTCGGCGTCGGAACCCTCTGACCCGGGTCGGGCGGCGCGATCGCCAGCGCGAGGCATCCGGGCCGGATCATCCATCCGTTCAGTCGCGTCGTCGTGCGGGTGTGCGCGCGACCGACCCGCACGACGGCGCGACCGAAGATCTGGGCTCTCCTTTCAGTCGCGTCGTCGTGCGGGTGAGGGCGCCACACACCCGCAACACGGCGCGACCGAACAACTGGCCCGGGTCGGGCCACTGCGAAGAACTAGACGACGAAGAGGGAGTGGACCTCGCCGGCCATGGCGCGACCGTCCAGTGCCTCGAGTTCCATGAGCACTGCCGTGCCGATCACCTCGGCGCCCAGCGTCGTCATGAGCTCACGCGCGGCCGCGATCGTGCCGCCGGTGGCCAGCACGTCGTCCACCAGCAGAATCCGGGTGCCCGGCGCGAGGTCGTCATGCGCTTCGATGGCAGCCTCGCCGTACTCGAGGGCGTACGAGACGGATGCCGCGGGCCGGGGCAGTTTTCCGGCCTTGCGGATCGGCACCAGGCCCACGCCTGCCTCGGCGGCGGCGACGCCCGCGAGGAGGAATCCGCGGGCCTCGATTCCGCCGACGACGTCGAACCCGCCCTCGAACGGCTCGATGAGCGCACGCGTGACGGCGCGCAGGGCCGCGGCATCAGCGAGCAGCGGCGTGATGTCACGGAACTGGATGCCGGGACTCGGGTAGTCGGGGATCGTCCGGATCAAGGACTCTGCGCGGTCGAGGGCGGCGGTGTCGGGCACGCCGACAGACTACGGCTTACGCGTGTCGCGCGCGTGCCCGACCGCCGCACCGCGCGGGCCGCCTCAGACTCGCATGCAAGCGCTTACATCGGTGCAGTATGGTGTGCTCCATGACTTCTGCAGAATCCGTCGCTGCCCCCGCGCTCTCTCGCGAGGCGGCGCCCGGCGGCGAGTGGTGGCGCACCGCCGTCATCTACCAAATCTACCCCCGCTCCTTCGCTGACCAGTCGGGTGACGGCATCGGCGACCTGCGCGGCGTGACGAACCACCTCGGCGACCTCGCGGCCCTCGGCATCGACGCCATCTGGCTGAGCCCCTTCCAGCGCTCGCCCCAGAAGGATGCCGGCTACGACGTCGCCGACTACTGCGACGTCGACCCGATCTTCGGCACCCTCGCCGACTTCGACGAGATGCTCGCGCAGGCGCACGCACGCGGCATCCGGATCATCGTCGACCTCGTTCCCAACCACTGCTCAGACCAGCACGCGTGGTTCCAGGAGGCCGTTGCGTCTCCCGCCGGCAGCCCCGAGCGCGCGCGATACATCTTCCGTGACGGCAAGGGCGCGAACGGCGAGCTGCCGCCCAACAACTGGGAGTCGGTGTTCGGAGGCGGCGCCTGGACGCGCCTCACGCAGCCCGACGGCACCCCAGGCCAGTGGTACCTGCACCTCTTCGACGCCTCACAGCCCGATTTCGACTGGTCCAACCCCGAGGTGCGCGAGGAGTTCCGCCGCATCCTGCGCTTCTGGCTCGACCGCGGCGTCGACGGCTTCCGCGTGGATGTCGCGCACGGGCTCGTCAAGAAAGAGGGCCTCCCCGACTACACGCCGCCGACGGATGCCGGTTCGATGGGCGGCGGCGAGGCAGCAGTCCCCTACTGGGGTCAGGACGGAGTGCACGAGATCTATCGCGACTGGCACGCGCTGCTCGCCGAATACGACGGCGACCGGGCCCTGTGCGCCGAGGCTTGGCTTCCCTCGGTCGCGCAGACCGCGCTGTGGGTGCGTCCCGATGAGATGCATCAGGCATTCAACTTCGAATACCTCGAGACCCCGTGGAATGCCGAGAAGCTGCGCCTTGTGATCGCCGACTCGCTCGCGGGCTACGGCGCGGTCGGCGCCCCCAGCACCTGGGTGCTCTCGAATCACGACGTTGTGCGCCACGCGTCGCGTCTGGCCCTGACCGCCGAGAACCCGCAGGGCGCCGGCATCGGGCCGAAGTCACCGGGCAAGCCGATCCCCGAGGTCGGGCTGCGTCGCGCTCGCGCCGCCACCACGCTGATGCTCGCTCTTCCCGGATCGGCCTACCTCTACCAGGGCGAGGAACTGGGCCTGCCCGAAGTCATCAACCTGCCCGACGAGGCACGCCAGGACCCGACCTGGTTCCGCACGAACGGCCAGCGCTACGGGCGCGACGGATGCCGCGTCCCGCTCCCCTGGACCTCGGACGGGCCCGCCTTCGGCTTCAACGACACCGGAGAGTCCTGGCTGCCGCAGCCCGCCGAGTGGGCTGGCCTTGCCCGCGACGCTCAGCGCGACGACCCCGACTCGACGCTCACCCTCTACAAGAGCCTGCTCGCCGAACGGCGGGCGCGGGGCCTCGGGGCGGGGACCCTCGAGTGGGTGGATGGGCTTGGCACGGATGTCGTGGCCTTCCGCAACGGCTCGATCACCGTGGTAGCGAACCTGAGCGCCAAGCCCATCGAGCTTCCCTCGGGCGTTGTCGTTGTCTCATCCGGCCCGCTCGCCGGCCGGATGCTGCCGGTCGACCAGGCGGTGTGGCTGACCGGCGAGTAAGCCGCGAGGGTCGTCATGGTCGGAATCGATGAGGTAGCCCGAGCGGCCGGGGTCTCGACCGCGACCGTGTCGCGCGCGCTCAGCGGCAAGCACAACGTTTCGGAGTCGACCCGCGAACGCGTGCAAGAGGCCGCGCAGCGCCTGGGCTACGTCGTGTCCTCGTCGGCGTCGAGCCTGGCATCCGGCCGCACCCGCAACATCGGCGTCGTGATCCCTCACCTCGACCGGTGGTTTTTCAGCACACTCCTCAGCGGCATCGCCGAAGAGGTGACGCGGGCGGGCTACGACATCACGCTGTACAACGTGACGCCCGACCGGGAGCACCGCCGCCAGGTGTTCGACACCTTCCTGCGCCGGCAGCGGGTCGACGGGGTGATCGCTGTTGCGCTGGAGCTCGGCGAGCACGAGTCGCGGGCGCTGCTCTCGCTCGGAATGCCGGTGATCGCGATCGGCGGGCCGAACGAACTGCTTCCCACGCTCTCCATCGACGATGTGGGCCTCGGGCGCCTGGCCACCGAGCACCTGCTTGCGATGGGACACCTCGACATCGGTCACATCGGAGCCGACCCCGAGTTCGACATCGACTTCCACATTCCGTCCAGCCGCAGGCACGGTTTCGAGTCGGCGCTGCGGGCAGCGGGCATCGATCCGCGACCGGAGCTGTTCGAGCCCGGCGACTTCACGATCGAGGGCGGCTTCCGCGCAGCGAAGCAGCTCCTGGGCAGGCCCGGAGCATCGCCGACCGCCATCTTCGCGGCATCCGATGAGATGGCTATCGGGGCGATGCTCGCCGCTCGCGACCTCGGATACCGCGTGCCCACAGACCTGTCCATCGCAGGGATCGACGGTCACGAACTCGGCCGATTCTTCGACCTGACGACCGTCGACCAGTTCCCCGCGAGGCAGGGCGCTCGTGCCGCTGCCACGATCCTCCACGAGCTCGAGCAACCGGCAGGCAGCGTCCCCGACCGCGAAGAGCTGCCCTACGAACTCGTCGTGCGGGGCAGCACCGCGCGTATCGGCACCTGACCGTGGGTCTTCTGCAGCTTGCGCGGGCGCCCGTGCAGGCGTAGTCTCGCCCGCCGTGACACTTGACGCGCCCGAATCGGGCGTACCCGAGACGCCCGTCGCTAAGCGCATCCTCCTGGGCCAGCCGCTGTCCTCCGATGCGATGGACGAGCACCTGCTCCCGAAGAAGATGGCACTGCCGATCTTCGCCTCCGACGCACTGTCGTCGGTGGCCTACGCGCCGCAGGAACTGCTCATGATCCTGCTGACCGGTGGGCTCGCTTTTCTCGCCTTCTCGCCGTGGATCGCCGCCGCTGTCGTCGTGCTGCTGAGCGTCGTCGTGCTCAGCTACCGGCAGCTCATCAAGGCTTATCCCTCGGGCGGTGGGGACTACGAGGTGGCCCGCACCAATCTCGGCGAGGTACCCGGTGTCGTCGTGGCGGCCGCCCTGTTGGTCGATTACGTCCTCACCGTGGCGGTGTCGGTGGCCTCGGGGGTCGACAACATCATCTCCGCCCTCCCCGGGCTTGACCCGGCGCGAGTCGAACTTGCCATCGGCTTCGTCGTCGTGATCGTGCTCATCAACCTGCGGGGCGTGCGCGAGGCATCCCTCGTCTTCGCAATCCCCACCTATGTCTTCATCGGCTCGGTGGTGTTCATGATCGGCACCGGGCTCGTGCGCACCGCGCTCGGCGACCCGCCGGTCGCGTCATCCGCCGAATTCGCGGTGCAGGCCGAGAGCCTGTCACAGGCTGCCGTCATCCTGCTCGTGCTGCGGGCCTTCTCGAGCGGATGCTCGGCCCTGACAGGTGTCGAAGCGGTCTCCAACGGAGTCCCGGCGTTCCGCCGACCCAAGGTGCGCAACGCCCAGACCACCCTCTCGATGATGGGCGGCGTCGCGATCCTGATGTTCGCGGGCCTCACGGCACTGGCCCTGATCTCGGGGGTCCACTACGCCGAAGACCCCTGCACGCTCGTCGGGTTCGACTGTGCGAATCAACCGCAGCCGAGCCTCATGGCACAGGTCGCTGCCGCAACGTTCGGCATGGGGTCGATCCCCTTCTACCTGATCCAGGCTGCCACCGCGCTCGTGCTGCTGCTGGCGGCGAACACAGCGTTCAACGGCTTCCCGCTTCTCGGCGCCGTGCTCGCCCGCGACGGGTACGCACCGAAGGCGCTGAACACCCGCGGCGACCGACTCGTGTTCTCCAACGGGATGCTGGTGCTCGGCCTCATCGCGATCGCTGTGCTGGTGATCTACCAAGCCAACCTCACGACACTCATCCAGCTGTACATCATCGGGGTCTTCGTCTCGTTCTCGCTCGGCCAGATCGGCATGGTGCGGCACTGGCGCGGCATCATCCGGGCGACAACCCGCGTTGAAGCGCGGCGAGATCCGGCATCCGCCCTCGAGCGCCGTGGCGCGATCACGGGCCTGATCATCAACACGACCGGTGCAACCTTCACCGCCGCCGTGCTGATCATCGTGACCGTGACGAAGTTCACGCACGGGGCCTGGCTCGTCTTCCTGGCCATCCCGATCCTTGCGACACTGATGCTCGGCGTTAACCGGTACTACCGCGACGTCGAACACGAGATCCGGATGGATGACGAGATCCACTTCGGCTCGGACGGGGACGTTGCACTCGTCATGGTCAGCCGGCTGCAGAAGCCCGTGGTGAAGGCTCTGGACTACGCGGTCGCAGCCCGCCACGACAAGACGATAGCCCTGCACGTCGCGACGGATCACGAGGATGCTGGTGCGCTGCAGGAGGAGTGGAAGGCGCACGGCATTCCGATCCCGCTCGTCATCATCGATTCGCCCTACCGCACCTACGCCGGCCCGATCGGCGAGTTCATCCGGCGCTACCGCGAGAAGAACGGGCCGGCCGTGATGACGGTGTACCTGCCGCAGTACATCGTCGGGCACTGGTGGGAGACGCTGCTGCACAACCGCCGCTCCCGGCGGCTCGCCCAGCAGCTCATGCTGATTCACGGCGTCACGATCACGCTCGTGCCGTGGTTGCTCGACTCCTCGGAGTTGATCTATGGTCGCCGGTCGCGTCCCCTGCCCGGCCAGGAGCGGGCGGGGCGCCCCTACGATCCGGTCGAGAACTTCGAGCACGCCGAGCACTCGAGCCTCGAGCGTCCCCAGGATTAGCGCGCGGCATCCGTCACCCCGGACCACCGACCCGATCCGCCGACACGTACGGCGCGTACGCTGGAGGGGTGACCGTTCCTGCCGTGACCCCGCTGGATCTCGCCGCCATCCGCGCCGACTTCCCCTTGCTCGCGCAGGAGGTGAATGGCCACCCGCTCGCCTACCTGGACTCTGCCGCGACGAGCCAGAAGCCGCAGCAGGTGATCGATGCCGAGGTCGAGTTTCTGACCCACACGAACGCCGCGGTCCACCGCGGTGCTCACACGCTCGCAGCGGAGTCCACTGACGCGTTCGAGGATGCCCGTGAGGCGGTCGCCGCGTTCGTGGGCGCCGGCGAGGGGGAGCTCGTCTGGACTTCCGGTGCCACCGCCGGCATCAATCTCGTCGCATACGCGATCGGGAATGCGACCCTCGGGCGGGGCGGCGAGGCTGCGCGGCGCTTTGCCCTGCGCCCCGATGACGAGATCGTCGTCACGGAGTCCGAGCACCATGCGAACCTCATCCCGTGGCAGGAACTCGCTGCCCGCACGGGTGCGCGGCTGCGCCACATCCCGGTGCTGGACGACGGACGCCTCGACATGGATGCCGCCGCCGAACTGATCGGCGACCGCACCCGGATCGTCGCGTTCCCGCACGTGTCGAACGTGCTGGGCATCATCAACCCCATCGACGACCTCATGGCCCTCGCGCGCAGCGCCGATGCGATCACGGTGATGGATGCCTGTCAGTCAGTGCCGCACCTCAGCATCGGCCTCCCGGCGACCGGCGTGGACTTCGCCGTGTTCTCGGGCCACAAGATGCTCGGCCCGTACGGCATCGGCGGACTCTACGGCAAGCGCGAACTCCTCAACGCCCTGCCGCCGTTCCTCACCGGCGGGTCGATGATCACGACGGTCACCCTCGATGAGGCGCAGTATCTGCCCTCGCCGCAGCGGTTCGAGGCCGGGACGCAGCCGGTGTCGCAGGCTGTCGGCCTCGCCGCCGCTGCCCGCTACCTGCAGGAGCTCGGCATGGACGCGGTCCACGCCCACGAGGTCGAGCTCGAGCGGCGCATGCGTGACGGGCTGCGTGAGATTCCCGGCATCCGTCTTCTCGGCGACACTGACGCCGCGCCGCGCGTCGGTCTTGCCGCGTTCGCCGTCGACGGCGTCCATGCTCACGACGTCGGACAGTTCCTCGATTCGCGGGGTGTGGCGGTGCGCGTGGGCCACCACTGCGCGCAGCCCCTGCACCGCCGGTTCGGCCTCACCGCTTCGGTGCGGGCCTCGGCATCCGTCTACACGACCCCCGATGAGGTCGACCGATTCCTGGACGCGACCGGTGGCGTCCGCGCATTCTTCGGAGCATCCTGATGAGTCTTGAATCCCTGTACCAGGAACTGATCCTCGACCACTCCAAGCGTCCGCACGGCTTCGGTCTTGCCGAGGCCGATGACCACACTGGCACGAGCTACCAGCGCAACCCGATCTGCGGCGACGAAGTGACCCTGCGGGTGCGGGTCTCGGAAGACGGGCAGACGATTCGCGACGTGACATGGGAGGGCCAGGGCTGCTCGATCTCGCAGGCGTCGGCATCCATGCTCGTCGACCTCATCGACGGCGTGCCGCGCGAGAAGGCCGCTGAGCTGATCGATGGCTTCCGCGAGGCGCTGCGATCGCGCGGCACGATCGAGCTCGACGAGGACGTCTACGAGGATGCCGCAGCCCTCTCAGGCGTCTCGAAATTCAGCGCCCGCGTGAAGTGCGCGATGCTCGCCTGGGTAGCTCTCGAAGAGGGCCTCGCTCAGACATCCTGACCCTTTCGCGCGCCCGCCGCATTCGCCCTCTTCGCCGAAGGGTCGCAACACGCCGTACGCTGCACCTCGGCAGCGGCGTGTTGCGACCCTTCGCGTGAGACGGATGCCGCGAGCGGCGAATCAGGCCGACAGGAGCTCGCGCTCCAGACGGGCGTAGCTGGTCTCCATACCCTCGGTCATGCCGGTGGCAAGGACCATGTCGCGGGTGTCCTTGTCGGGGTACTCGATCACCAGCGTGATGAGGGTCGCGCCGTCCTCTTCGTAGAGGGACATGTCGTTGAGCGTCGACGGAAAGTCGGTGCCGGTCATGTGCTCGGTGGTCACCGCGCGCCTCGGGGCCTCGCTCACGAGTGTCTCGCCATCGAACCCGAATGCCTCACCGTCGACACCCTCGTCGGGCGTCCACTCGTAGCGGTAGCGCCCGCCGACCGTCGGATCGATCTCGCACACCATCATGCGCCAACCGTCAGGGCCCAGCAGCCACTTCTTCATGAGCTCGGGCTCGGTGTGGGCCCGCCACACGAGATCTCGGGGCCCCTCGATCAGCCGCGTGATCCGCACGTGGGTATCGCTGAGGATCTCGGTCTGAGTCCCCTTGCCCTGCGCGTACTCCCGCAGGTCCTGCAGCACCGCATCGAGCTGGTTCATGGCCAGGGTCGAGCCTTCGACGGCGCCGAACTCGACAACCTGCTCCAGGGCTTCGAGCGAGTCGAAGTAGGTGATGTTGGTGAGTCGCGAGCCCTCGGGCGTCGCCTCGAAGAGGAACTCGACGCGCATCGTGGGCATGCCTTCGAGCACGTCGCCGTCACCGTTGAGAAACGAGTCGAGCACCTCGAATCGATGGGGCTCGTCGATGGCCGTGAACTCCCACCCGCCGCGCGACACCTCGCCCTGCGGGCTGGTCATCTGATACTGCGCGCGCCCCCCAGGGGTGAGATCGAACGACGTGAAGGTCGCCGGCCACCCCGGAGGGCCCCAGAAGCGGTCGAGCTGGGTCGGGTCCGTGAACGCCCGCCAGAGGCGCTCGACAGGCGCGGCGAAGTCGCCGATAAGCGTCATCGTCAGTGCTTCGGGGTCGGTGGTGACAGCGGTGACAGGCATGGTCAGATCCTTTGCGTGGGGGTGGAGGTCGGTGGATCGGAAGGCTCGGCGAGCAGATCATCGAGTCGGTCGATGCGCGCGCGCCACAGGTCTTCGTAGCGGGCGAGGAGGGCGCGGGCCCGGGCGATCATGGTCGGATCGGCGCGAACGAGACGCTCGCGCCCCTCCGCGCGCTTGATGATGAGGCCAGCCTCTTCGAGGACGGCGACGTGCTTCTGGACTGCTGCGAACGACATGTCATAGTCCCGTGCGAGCGCCGAGACCGAGTGCTCGGACTCGATGGTCCGACGCAGGATGTCGCGTCGCGTCGCCGCCGCGAGCGCGTGGAACAGGCGGTCGATGTCGTCATCCGTGAGGTCCTTTTGTACAACCATTTGGTTGTACGTTAGGACACGCGAACGCCGCCGTCAATCCCCGGGCGGTTAAGACCTGCCGGAGGTCCTACTCCCGCTGAACGTGTTTTTACGTAATTACGAACTATTGATAGGCTCATGGTTATGGACACGCAGACGGGCGGCGAGCTTGAGCATCGCGTTGGCGCCTTAGAGCGGGAGGTAGAGCGCCTTCGCTCTCTGGTCGAGGGGGGAGACACCACCAGTGTCGAGACTGCGCCGGACGCCGCCACACCCCAGATTCCCGAGGCCTCGGAGGATCCGTTGTGGCTGGTGAACACGCTCGCACGTCACGCGCCCGGCGTCGTGATGATGGCTGGCGTGGTGGAGGTGCCGGCCGGCCCGATCCGCTGGCAGTACGGCTTACGTGCCGAGGACCTTCTCGACAGGGATTGGAGCGAGTTCGCGCGTCCGGTCGAGGCCCTCGGGCATCCTGTTCGTCTGGAACTGGTGCGCCGCATCCTCACCGGCACACAGACGACAGCCGAGCTTCTCGAGCTCGACCAGTTCGCCTCCACTGGTCAGCTGTATCACCACCTGCGCCAGCTCGTCAGCGCCGGTTGGCTCGTCTCGCCTCGTCGAGGACACTACGAGGTCCCTGCTCCGCGGATCGTTCCCCTCCTTGTTCTGACCATGATCGCCGCGAGCTAGGAGCAGTACAGCAATGACCTCCCCGTCCACCTCGGACCCTGCGCACCCGGCAGATCCCGCTCCGACACGTGGACGTTCCGCGGCGTTACTCCTGGCGGTGATCGCCGCATCCGCGATCGTCGCGGTGGGCCTAGGCGCAGCCTTCGGCCCCCACCATCAGACCGTGAGCACATCACAGACGGGGAACGAACGCCTCGCTGACAGCATCCAGTCCCTCCCCGGCAGCTTTGATGGCTTCCGCTCCCTGTCTGTCGCAGAGATCGGTCCGAACGGACCTGTCTTCGCGGGCATCGGCGACGCGGATCCCGCACATTCCGGCGCTCCCGGCCCAGACACGGTCTTTGAACTCGGATCGATTACCAAGACCTTCACGGGCGCGCTGTTCGCGGACGCGATCGAGCGCGGCGAAGTTTCCCCCGATGACCCGCTCTCGCAGTACCTCGACGCGCTGACGGGAACACCCGCAGGTGCGGTGACGCTCGCATCCTTGTCGCAGCACTCCTCGGGTCTTCCGGGCCTGGGCGAAACCGCCGTCGCGAGCACGCTCGAGAGCCTGCTCTTGAACGAGAACCCCTACGCCTCGACGAGCACGGAACAACTGATCGCGGACGCCGCCGTCGCACCCGTCGACCCCGACCAGGGCACGGTCTACTCGAACTTCGCCGTCGCCCTGCTCGGCACCGCACTCGTCGAAGCGGCAGGGGTCGACGACTACGCGACGCTCCTCCGGGAACGCCTCACGGAACCGCTCGGCATGGACCACACCGTCGTCGCAGCGACCGCCGACCAGGTACCCGAGGATGCTGTCCCCGGGTACCTTCTCAACGGCACGCGCGCCCCGCGCTGGTGGGGAGAGGGGTACCTCCCCGCCGGATCAGCGACCTTCACCACAGCATCCGACCTGGCGATCTGGGCGCAAGCGAACCTCGACGGGACAGCTCCAGGCGCGGCAGCACTCCAGCCCACTGCGCCAATGGGTACTGACACCGAGATCGGGTGGGGCTGGCTCACCTCACCGTCCTTCGACGGAACCGGCGCCCAGACCTGGCACAACGGCGCCACGGGAGGCTTCCGCACGTTCCTGACCCTCGACCTCGCCGCAGGAACAGGCTTCCTCATCCTGTCGAACAGCGTCGCTCCCGTCGAGGACGTGGTCCTCGCGTACGCCACAGGCTCCTCGATCCCGGGCCCCGACGAGGCTAGTGTGATCTCCGGCTGGCTCCCCTTCGCTCTCGCGGTGCTCTTTGGAGCGATAGCGCTGATCCGAGCGGTGCGGGCGCGGTCATGGCTCCCCTCAGCCAGCGACCTCGCGTGGGCGACCTTCGCGCTGCTTGTGCTGTGGATCAGCGGACCGTGGTTCGCGGTGGGTGGCTGGGTATGGGGCCTGGCACTGGCCCCCACTCTCGCCGCTGCGGCAGTACTGATTCTCCGGGCAGCACGCGGGCCGCGGATGCCGTTCCTGCCCGCCCGACGAGCATGGCTGTGGTGGCCGCTAGCGATTGCGGGACTCGCTGCAGCGGCCGGTATCACCGTGCTCTGGTGAGCCGTGCCCGCGGCATCCGTCTCGCGCTCGCGCGCTCTGCGTTGCAACATCCACGAAGGCCGTTGCCGATCGATCGGGGTCAGGGTGCAGGCGGAAGCAGGGTGAGACCACTGTCGTCCGCGACAAGAATGCTCCCGGTATCGGTGATCGCGGTCGCTTGAGCGGTTCCGTGCACGATGCCCACCTCCTTCCACGCACTCGCCCCGGACACATGGACCCAGATCTTCTCATCCGCATCCACCCCGGCGATGAGCTCACCGTTCGGTGACACAGATAACGCGTAGAGCATGGGCGCGCCTGGCCATGGCTCGAACGACCGCGCCCCATCGGTGCTGACCCGCAGCCCGTCTGGTGTTGCGGCGACGACGTTTCCGCCACTGGTGACCACAAGACCGACCGCCATCAGCTGGCCACCCGTCGGAGCCCACGAGTCACCTCCGTCCTTACTGGCCAATACGTCGATGGCATCGGTGGCCAGCCCGTACACGGTGCCATCGCTGCCGGCAGCGAGAGCGTGGAAGTCCTTCTCGCCGGTAAACGCCGCCGGTTCCCAGCTCACCCCGGCGTCTGCGCTACGGACAATGCCGAGATTGTGATCGCCGAGTTCGGGTGGGGTGTCTGCCCCGGGGTGCCCTGACGCGATCAGATCCTCGCCCACGACAGTGAGTCCCATCGCATCGAAACCGTAGGAGCCAACCCGCGAGAGCAGTTCTCCTTCCGCGCTCACCGCGAGGATGCCTTCGTGAGTGCCGAGAAGAAACCCGTCGCCCTCGGGATCAGGAACGATGGCGTGTACATGGGATGCCATCGCGGCATGAGAGGTGCCCGTCGACGGTGGTTCCGCCGACGCGCACCCGGCCAGCATGATCAGCTCGGCCAGAACAATGGCGGCCGCGGCCGCACGCAGGTGAATTGGCATATGCGTCCCTTTCAGTCGCGGCAGGGGCGCCACCGGCGCAGGCCCGATGACACCCCCGCGAGTCTCTAGAGCTGCGTCAGCAGAGCCCGCATCAGGGCGATCTCGGCCGTCTGTGCATCGGCGATCGTCTGCGCGAGAGCAATCACGTCCGGGTGTCGACCTTGAGACATTTCGGCCTGCGCCATCTCGATCGCGCCCTCGTGGTGAGTGATCATCTGTTCCAGGAACAGCCGGGCAGCCTCCGCGCCCTCAGCAGCCTCCAGCGCCGCCATGTCGTCGTCGGACATCATGCCGTCACCCATGTCCATGCCGTCCATGCCACCCGCATGCGGCATCCCCCAATCTTCGAGCCACGACTGCATCAGCTCGATCTCCGGGGCCTGCGCGTCTTTGATCTGCTGCGCAAGCTCCCGTACCCGCTGATCGACGCCGGATTTCGCCAGCACCATGTCGCTCATCTCCACCGCCTGCTGGTGATGCGGAATCATCATCATCGCGAACATCGAGTCGGAGGCATTGAACTCCGCCTCCACCAGAGACGATGACGCAGAGGGAGGCATCCCCTCGCCGTGTTCCATGCTCGGCATCGAACCCGATCCGGCACCGGCGCACCCCGCAAACAACAACACCGATGCAAGCGGCGCCGCCGACAGCGCGACCAAACGAGACTTCTTCATGACAAACCTGTCCTTCCAATCGAGCGTGAAGTTGGCCCGTGTACGGGCATGACTCATTTCGCGACCGCGCGGGTCGCGGCGACGTCACATCACGTACGACTGATCGACAATTCGAGAAGAGAAGGCGGCCTCAAGGGCACAGGAATCGGGGGCCGGATTGCGAGGGCGACAATGCACGGTCGACCGAGCCGACGGACCACTCCTGGGCCGGTCCGAGCCACCAATATGACCGTGACGAGCAGACCAAGCACGCACGCTAGCGTCATCGCCTCGTGCGCGGCGCCGCCGCAATCGGCACAACCGGCGTCGGGTACCCCTGATGGCTCTGCCATCGCATCCTGTTCGTGTTCGGCTCCGTGCTCGATGACCGAGACAGGCGCCGGCGCAGGATGACCGACGGAAAGAGTATGCATACCCAACAGGCCCGCGACCACGAGAGCGGCGAACACCACCGACATCGCCCAGCGCCAGGACACTGGCGGGCGAAGCTCACGAGCGACGAAACCCAGCATGATCTATCGGCCCCAGGATACTCCCCCCCGGTATGCGGTCAGCGCGAGCGGCGGAGAACCTATGCGTTATCGATTCCGCATTCACGGACCGGCGGCGAGAGGACCGGTCTTGAGGGGTCTTCCGCGCCTGGGACGCTGGGTCTCGATCTCAAGCCCCATCTCGCGCGCCGGATGCCTCGTTAGCCGCTCCTCGACGTGATCGAGCCAGCGAACCTCGGCCTCGGCGGCGAAGATCGTCGCATCGGTGATGATCTTCCAGGCGAGATCTTCCGGACCCTCGAAGCCGCTCCCCTCGACCACAGCACGACGCAAGGTCTCGAGCCGCGCCGCCGACGTTTGCCGCTGCGTGCTGATGAGCTCGAAGACATCCACCCCCGGAAGCGTCGCCGCGAGCGCAAGCTTGATCGCGAGTTCATCCCGGGTGCCGGGGGTGCGTTCGACCGGAGATGCCAGCCATGCGCGGGCCTCGCCGCGGCCGGCATCCGTGATCTGCCAGTAGATGTGTCCGGCCTCGTCGGCTGCGCCCCGCGAAACGAGGCCGTCGCGCTCGAGCCGCTCGAGAGTGCTGTAGATCTGGCCGACGTTGAGCGCCGAGCTCGATCCGGTGCGACGTTCGAACTCCGACCGCAACTGATAGCCGTAGCACGGCCCCTGCGCCAGGATCGCCAACAGGCTTTGCCTCACCGACATTCGGATCTCCCTGAGCGCGATATGCATACCGGGTAGTGTCGCGCTCTCTCATGGATACCGCTGCGCGACACCATCGAGTGGTTCTGCCCGGGCGTTTGGTGGAATCCGCCATATGGTCTGACCACATCAGGGGTGAGCGTCGTGGGCTTCACTGAACGATTGGCGATGCGCCGACTCTCGGCGTAGAACGGCAGCGTGTTCGGTTCGTCTCGGCGCCGCATGGTCGGATGCCTCGCCCTCATCCCCACTGTCGCACTTGCCGCCGTCGCGTGCTCGCCGGCCGCTGCAACTGCTCCCTCACCCGCATCCATCGACCCGGTAGCGGGAATCGTCGTCGGAGACGGCGCTGTCGACATTCAACTCTGGAGCGACCCGTCCTGCCCGCACTGCATGACCCTCGACGAGGCTATCGGCGACGACCTCGCGGCCTTCGTCGCCGACGGCACCGCGACGTGGACGCTGCATCCGATGACGTACGTGAGCGCCAAGCGCGGTGACGTCACCGACTACTCGACCCGGGCCGCCGCCCTGCTTCTCGGCGTCGCAGCTGCGGGAGAAGATGACGCGCTCCTGCCGCTGTACGCGCTGATCCAGCGGAACCAAGTCACGGCAGATCATTCACCCAGCGACGAGGAACTCCTCGGCTTCGCGACCACGGCGGGCGCGGCATCCGACCTCTCGACAGCAATCGCCGACTACGCGAGCCTGGCGAGCGCAGCCAACGACGCCTGGCTCGGCGCGCCGATCCCCGGCACCGACCAGGTCGTCGACCATGTCCCGTTGCTGGTCATCGACGGCACGGTGTTCGAGGTGCGTGAAGACGGCACGGATGCTGCGCGCTTCGCCGCAGCGGTAGCCGAAGCCGCTGCAGGCTGATCCTCAGCCGAGGCCCTCCCGGTGCGGCGCGGCCGCCGCACCTCCCTCGCCGACCACGGGCTTGCGCGAGAGGCCGACGGAGCCGGAGGCGGGATCCTTCGACAGCGCCGCGGCGACGGCGGCTGACTCGTCGATATCCGGGTACTGGGGCCGCAATTGCACGGACTGCCGCTTCTTCTGCTCGCGCTTTGCCTTGCGTGACGAGTACGTGAGGTTCAGCGCCTCGACGAAGATCGCGAAGGCCATCGGACCGTAGATGAATGCCTTGTCGATCTTGATGTGGAAGCCCTCGGCGATGAGGAAGACGCCGATCAGCAGCAGGAACGACAGTGCGAGCATCTTCACGGTCGGGTGCGCGTTGACGAACGCGAAGATGAACCTCGACGCGAAGAGCATGATGCCGAACGAGAGCACCACGACGGTGATGATGATGACCATGTTCGAGGTCATGCCGACGGCCGTGATGACGGAGTCGAGCGAGAAGACGATGTCGAGCAGAAGGATCTGCGCGATGACCGATCCGAAGCTCACGCTCTTGCGTGCACCCGCGCCTTCGCCGTGGTCCTCTTCGGCGCCCTCGAGCTTGTGGTGGATCTCGGTGACCGCCTTGTAGACGAGGAAGAGCCCGCCCGCGATGAGGATGAAGTCCTTCCACGAGAACGAGATACCCCACAGGGTCACGACCGGTTCGGTGAGCGTGATGATCCACCCTGCCGCGAAGACGAGGCCGACCCGGATGAGCATCGCGAGCGTCAGACCGAGGTTGCGGGCGCGGGCCTGCTGCTCCTTGGGGAGCTTGGAGGCGAGGATCGAGATGAAGATGACGTTGTCGACGCCCAGCACGATCTCGAGGACGAACAGCGTGACGAAGACCGCGATCAGGTCGGGCGTGAAGGCGAAGGAGAAGTCCACGCAGACAGCGTAGGGCCTCGGTTCGGTCGCGGCCTTGTGCGGGTTCGCGCCGCGCCAACCCGCGAAACGGCGCGACTGAAGAATCTGCACCACTATTCGGTCGCGCCTTGGTGCGGGCGGAGGGCTGACGAACCCACGTCACGGCGCGACTGAACGGTCATGCGAACCGAGTGGCATCGAGGACTGATACCCCAGGGGGTATTATTGGCACCATGACTTCACCCGCCGCCGACCGCAGTGCCCGGCCCGTCATCGGCGAATGGGTTGACGGCATCGACATCCCCGTCATCAATGAGCGGGCAGTGCGCGCGTCGGCCGGCATCCTGTTCCTCCTGGGCTTCAGCGCCTGGCTCTTCGGTGTGATCACCGGCGACCTGCAGTACATGCGCGGGTTCGGCATCCTGTTCGCCTTCGAAATGTTCCTGCGCCTGTTTATCGGGACGCGCTTCACCCCCACCCTTCTGATCGGCACCCTCATCACGCGCCCACAGCGGCCCGAATGGGTCGATGCCTCGCCCAAGCAGTTCGCGTGGGGTCTTGGATTCACGATGGCGCTCCTCGGGTGTCTGTCGCTCGGATGGCTCGGGCTGCCGGCGGTGATCGCGCAGACCATCTGCGCCGGATGCCTGTTGCTGCTGTTCGCCGAGTCGGCTTTCGGCATCTGCGTGGGGTGCGAGCTAGCCCGCCGCTTCGCGCGCACTAAGCCGCAACTGTGCGCCGGCGACACGTGCACCTACACTCCTCCAGCCCGCGGCGAGCGCCACTCGGTCGAGTGAGGAGCGGCGTGTCAACACAGAACGGGTCTGACGCGCGAGTCGCAACGGCGCACGGATTGCGCGACACCCCGCCTGCGGCATCCGTCGCCCGGCGAGTCGGGCAAGAACTGCGCCGTTGCGACAAGACCGCGCCGGCACGTCGAGCGCCCGAAGACGAGCACGAACCGACACGGATGCCGAAAGCGGCCGCCGCGTAGACTGGAGCGGCCCGCACGCTGGCGCCGGTCTCGGCATCCTCGACCACTGGAGTCCCACCCCGTGAGCACCCCGATCACTCCCGCCCGAGCAGCCGCCGACACCGTCGAGAACGCCGCAGCCACGCCCGAGCGCGAGCAGCCGTACGGCGCGCTCGGCCTGAAGGATGACGAGTACGCGCAGATCCGCGAGATTCTCGGCCGCCGACCCACGAGCGGTGAGCTGGCCATGTACTCCGTCATGTGGAGCGAGCACTGCTCCTACAAGTCCAGCAAGATCTATCTGCGCCGGTTCGGGCAGAAGGTCTCGGATGAGATGCGCGAGCGCCTCATGGTCGGCATGGGCCAGAACGCCGGCGTCGTCGACATCGGCGAGGGCTGGGCGGTGACCTTCAAGGTCGAGTCCCACAACCACCCGAGCTACATCGAACCCTTCCAGGGTGCCGCGACCGGCGTCGGCGGTATCGTCCGCGACATCATCTCCATGGGCGCCCGCCCCGTCGCCGTCATGGACCAGCTGCGTTTCGGCGCCATCGACAACCCCGACACCGCCCGCGTCGTGCACGGCGTCGTCAGCGGCATCTCGTTCTACGGCAACTGCCTGGGCCTTCCCAACATCGGCGGCGAGACCGTGTTCGATGCCGTCTATCAGGGCAATCCGCTCGTCAACGCCCTCGCCGTGGGGGTGCTGCGCCACGAAGACCTGAAGCTCGCGAACGCCTCGGGCGCCGGCAACAAGGTCGTGCTGTTCGGTGCCCGCACCGGCGGCGACGGCATCGGCGGCGCATCCATCCTCGCCTCCGACACCTTCGCCGACGGCGGCCCGACCAAGCGGCCCGCGGTGCAGGTTGGCGACCCGTTCGCCGAGAAGGTGCTCATCGAGTGCTGCCTCGAGCTCTACAAGGCGAACCTCGTCGAGGCGATCCAAGACCTCGGCGCCGCCGGCATCTCGTGTGCCACGAGCGAGCTGGCCGCCAACGGCGGCAGCGGCATGCGCGTCGACCTCGAGCAGGTGCTGCTGCGTGATCCGAGCCTGACTCCCGAAGAGATCCTGATGAGCGAGTCTCAAGAGCGGATGATGGCGATCGTCGCCCCCGAGAAGCTCGACGCGTTCCTCGAGGTCGTCGGCCGGTGGGAGGTCGAGACGAGCGTGCTCGGCGAGGTCACCGGCGACGGCCGCCTGCAGATCTTCTGGCACGGCGAGCAGATCGTGGATGTCGACCCCTCCACCGTCGCGGTCGATGGACCCGTTTACGAGCGACCGGTCGCCTACCCGACCTGGATCGATGCCCTCCGCGACGACTCGGCGAGCGCACTGCAGCGGCCGAGTGAGCCCGACGAGTTGCGGGAGCAGTTCCTGGCACTCGTTGCGAGCCCGAACCTCGCCGACACCTCCTGGATCACCAACCAGTACGACTACTACGTGCTCGGCAACACCGCCCTCTCGTTCCCCGATGACGCCGGCATGGTGCGCGTCGATGAGGAGTCGGGCCTCGGTTTCTCCATCGCGACAGACTGCAACGGTCGCTACTGCCAGCTGGACCCCTACCGGGGCGCCCAGCTCGCCCTCGCGGAGGCCTACCGGAACGTCGCCGTCACGGGCGCCAAACCCGTCGCGGTGACCGACTGCCTGAACTTCGGCAGCCCCGAGAACCCCGAGGTCATGTGGCAATTCGGGCAGGCCGTCGATGGCCTCGCCGACGGATGCCTCGAGCTCGGCATCCCGGTCACCGGCGGCAACGTCTCGTTCTACAACCAGACCGGCGACCAGCCGATCTTCCCGACCCCCGTGGTGGGTGTGCTCGGCATCATCGATGACGTCGCGCGCCGCATCCCGTCGGGGTGGCAGGATGCCGGCGAGAACATCTACCTGCTGGGTGTGACAGCCAACGAGCTCAGCGGCTCGGCGTGGGCGCAGACCGTGCACGACCACCTCGGCGGTCGGCCGCCGGCAGTCGACCTTGCCGCCGAGCGGCGCCTGGCCGACCTCCTGCACGCCGGAGCGCTACAGGGCCTGATCTCCAGCGCGCACGACCTCTCCAGCGGCGGTCTCGCGCAGGCTCTCGCCGAGTGCGTCATGCGCTTCGGTGTCGGCGCCCGCGTGTGGCTGAACGAGATCATCGAACGCGACGGCGTGGATGCGGCATCCGCGCTCTTCTCCGAGTCGACCGGGCGCGTTCTCGTGTCCGTCCCCCGCGAGGACGACGTGAAGTTCCGCGGCCTGTGCGAGGGGCGTGGGTATCCCGTGCTGCGGATCGGGGTGACCGATGCCCCCGGCGACGGCGAAGACCCGAGCCTCGAAGTCCAGGGACTGTTCACGGTTTCCGCGACCGATCTGCGCGCGACGTCGCGGGCCACCCTTCCCGCCGCGTTCGGTCCGACGATCACCGAGCCCGCCCTCTAGACTGATCGCATGTCCGACGACGACACCAACGTCTACAGCGAGACCCGACAGCGACGCATCAAGATCGTCGCGTGGGTCGTGATCGTTTCGCTGATCCTCGTGGGCGGTGGCGCCACCGTCCTCGCTCTGCTGTTCGGCTGAGCCCCCTTCGGGCTTTCCCCCGTACCCGGTGGGGGACAGCGCGGTTAGCATGATGGCGTGGAACCGCTGTTCCAGTTCATCGGCAGCTACTGGTGGCTCGTCTTCCCCCTGATGGGTGTCATGGGGATGATCGGCAGCGCCTGGGAGCGCGGCGCCCGGCGCAGACATAAGCGGCGGCTCGAGATTCTGCAGGCCAAGGGCGAGATTCGCGCCGCGCAGGCCGCTGCGCGCGGCCGCCCCCTTATCGGCGTTACGCTTCCCGGCGCCAAAGCACCGACGGATCCTCTCGCGCAGCGGGTCGAAGAGGCCGTTGCCACCGGAATGGGCACGGCACCACGAACCGCGACCGCATCGAGTTCAGCATCCGTCACGCCGCTTCAGAAGCTGCTGGCAGAGCACGACGCGGTGACCAGGCGCTGGCTCGAGTACGAGCTGGACATCGCCAAGATCATCGCCTTCCCCGCCATGAGCGATGGCCGCCAGCCGCTCACGGCGGCCTTTCTGCGTGCCAAGAAGGTCGCCGACCGGCTGCGTCCCGACTCCGAGAACGCGAAGCTCTCGAAGGATCAGTTCACCGAGTACCGCGCTGCCGTGACCGACTACGAGGTCGCGTTCGATCTGGCCGAGCGCGAGGCCCGCCGCATCCGTGACTCGTCGTTCACCGCCGAAGAGCGCAAGCGCCTGAGCACGGCCCAGCAGCTGCTGAGCGTCGCGATCGATCAGGCTGCGACCCCCGCCGAGCGGCAGCTCGCGTACCGGCGAGTGCGCGACGAGCTCGACGGTCTGCTCGCGGTCTCGGATGAGGCGATCACGATCCTCGAAGAGCGTGTCGCTCTCGAACTTCCCGCGTCGTCCCCGGCCGCACCTCCCGTGACGAAGCCCTCCGATTCGGCATCCCCGCCGGGCGCATCCGCCCGTCCGGGCGTCTGGCCCGTCCCCTCCCGCACCCCGCGCCCCTGAAACCAGCTCCAAACGAGCGCCCCCGGCGACCCACGCGACGTCGATGGATGCCGCGCTTGACGCATCCTGCGTTCCATGGTTACCTACTTGAGTAACTAACCCAGGAACACCACGGAGGCGCGGATGATCGAAGAAGGCAAGGCCCTCTTCTTGCAGATCGCGGAGAGCGTCGAGGACTCGATCGTTGACGGGAGCCTGGCCGAAGAGGCACAGGCACCCTCCACGAACGAACTCGCCGCCTTCTATCGCATCAACCCCGCCACGGCAGCGAAGGGAGTGACGATGCTCGTCGACAAGGGCGTGCTCTACAAGCGACGGGGCATCGGCATGTTCGTCGCCCCGGGCGCTCGCGAAAGTCTGCTCGTCGAACGGCGTGCAGCGTTCCGCGACCGTTACCTGACCCCCCTCCTGGCCGAGGCCCGCAAGCTCGGGCTCGGCTCCGAAGACCTCGCGCAGTTGCTTCGGGAGCACGCGCACACGACAACGACGGAAGGCGACCAATGACCATCAACGATGTCGCACCCCCCTCGGGTGCCGCTGAGAGCGTGATCGAGGTGAGGAACCTCACGAAGCGCTACCGCGACGCCGTCGCCGTCGATGACGTGAGCTTCTCGATCCACAAGAACACCATCTATGGGCTGCTGGGGCGAAACGGTGCGGGCAAGACCACCGTGATGTCGATCCTCACTGCTCAGAACTTCGCGACGTCGGGTGACGTGCGCGTGTTCGGCGAGCACCCGTATGAGAACGCTCGGGTGCTGCGCCGCATGTGCTTCGTGCGGGAGAGCCAGAAATACCCCGACGACGCCAAGCCCATCCACGCATTCGCGACGGCGAAGCTTTTCTTCCCCAACTGGAACCAGGAGCTCGCCGATCGCCTGATCGCAGACTTCCGCCTGCCGGTGCGCACCCGCATCAAGAAGCTCTCCCGCGGCCAGCTCTCGGCCGTCGGCGTGATCATCGGCCTTGCCTCGCGGGCAGAAGTGACCTTCTTCGACGAGCCGTACCTGGGCCTGGATGCCGTCGCGCGTCAGATCTTCTACGATCGGCTACTCGAGGACTACACCGAGCATCCCCGCACTGTCATCCTCTCGAGCCACCTCATCGACGAAGTCTCGAACCTCATCGAGCGGGTGCTCGTCATCGACCGGGGGCAGATCATCATGGATGCAGCCACCGACGACGTTCGCGATCAGGCCACCGCGATCGTGGGCGATGCCGCTGCCGTCGATGCCTTCGTCGCGGGGCGAGAGGTGCTCCACCGCGAGAGCCTCGGACGGGTGGCATCCGTCACAATCGCTGGCGCACTGTCCCCAGATGAGCGCTCCCGCCTGACGGCTGCTGGTCTTGATATCGGTCCGGTGTCGCTGCAGCAGTTGATCGTCCGCACGACACAGCACGCCGACGACACGGATGCCACCGCATCCGATACCCGCACCACGACGAAGGGAGGCCGGCGATGAACCGCGTCGGAAACGTCGTTCGCATGCAGCTGGTCAACAGGCAGACGTTCATCTGGGTACCGCTTCTTGTGCTCGGCGGCACCCTTGCGGTCACGCTCATGATCTGGGCGATGCTGCCTCCCGCGGCGGTGAAGTACGGCGGCGGTGCGCAGGCGCCGATGTGGTACTTCTTTGCCGTCGGCATCATGGGCACGACCCAGACCTTCCCGTTCTCGCAGGCGATGAGCGTCACGCGGCGCGAGTTCTTTCTCGGGTCGCTGCTGACGGCATCCCTGACCTCGGCGATCCTCACGGTGATCTTCGTCATCGGAGGGTTCATCGAGCAGGCGACCAACGGCTGGGGCGTCAACGGATACTTCTTCTACCTCGACTGGATCTGGAGCTCAGGAGCGGTCGTCGCAGCAGCGCTCATCCTGTTCATGACGATGACCTTCTTTGTCACCGGCTTCGCGATCGCCACGATCTACAAGCGGTTCGGCCCCGCCATCCTGACGATCATCCTGGTGGGGTTGGGTCTTCTGCTGGTCGGCGTGATGTGGCTCATCGGTCGGCTGAACGCCTGGGGGCAGGTCTTCGGTTGGATCGTCACACAGGGACCCGAGGGGCTTGCGATTGGTCTGGTGATCACCTTGGTCGTCCTCTCGGGGATCGCCTACGGGCTCCTGCGCCGCGCCATCCCGTGACGGATGCCGCGAGGAAACGAGACGGGGCTCCCGGCCAGCTGGCCGGGAGCCCCGCTTGTGGTTACGTAGAGGTGAAAGATTCAGCGCCCGTCAGCGGCCTCGGTGTGATGACGGATCACTTCGGCAACGATGAACGAGAACCATTTCTGCGCGAACTCGGGATCCAGCTCCGCGTCTTCAGCAAGGCGCCGAAGACGGGCTACCTGCTGCTCTTCTCGCGTGGGATCCGAGGCCGGCATCCCGTGCTCAGCCTTCAAGACACCCACCTGCTTGGTAGCGCGAAAACGCTCCGCGAGCATGAAGATCAGGGCAGCGTCGATGTTGTCGATGGTCGCGCGCAAACGCAGCAGGTCGGCAACAGGATCGGTCGGCTCGGTCATCCCCACTCCTTCGGACTGTGTCGAGATTATCGCCTCCCTCACCGAGCCACCGCCGACCCCTAGAGTGTGACCATGAGCGACGAGAGCCCGACCCCGTCATCGTCGGTGGCACCCGACGGAGAAACCTCCGCCGAGACGGTGGCATCCACCGACGACACCATCACCCCGGCGCCGCAACGGCGGTCGTTCTGGGTCGGCCTGAATCAGCCGTTCGCAGTCGGGTTCGCCGTGACTCTGGGAGCGCTGGCGGCCCTCCTGCTCGGTCTTGCGGTGTCAAACCTTGCCACGGTCATCATCTACATCAGCTTCGCGCTGTTCGCGGCACTCGGGCTCGACCCCATCGTCCGGGCTCTCGAGCGCAAAGGCGTGGGGCGCGTCTGGGGGATGGTGATCGTCTACATGGGCTTCCTGCTCGTCATCGCCGGCGTCATCCTGCTCATCATGCCGACGGTGGTCGCGCAGATCGCACAGTTCATCCGCGACATCCCCTCGATGATCAACGACTTCGAGAAGTCGGACGCGTTCGCGTGGCTTCAGACGAACTTCGGTGACCAGATCGGCAGCATCCTCAAGGATGTCGAAACCTTCATCCTCAATCCCGCGAACATCGCCTCGATCACCGGCGGCGTCCTGGCAGTCGGCGCGGGAATCGCAACGGCGATCTCGGGCATCATCATCGTGATCGTCCTGAGCCTCTACTTCCTCGCCTCACTCAACACGATCAAGGCCAGTTTCGTGCGCCTGACGCCCGCCAAGTCCCGCGCGAAGGTGACGGAGATGACCGAGCAGATCACTGACGGCATCGGCGGATACCTCATGGGGATGGTCATTCTCGCGTTCTTCAACTCTGTCGTGGCCTTCTTCCTTCACCTCTTCCTCGGTCTGCCGTTCCCCGCGCTGATGGCGGTCATCGCGTTCTGCATCACGCTGATCCCTCTGATCGGACCCGTGCTCTATTGGGGCATCGCGACGATCATCGCGCTGTTCACCGATCCGGTTGCTGCGCTGATCTTCGCGGCTCTCTACCTGATCTACATGCAGCTCGAGGCATACGTCCTGACTCCCCGGGTCATGAACCGTGCGATCTCGGTTCCCGGTTCTCTCGTCGTGATCGGCGCGCTTGTCGGAGGCACCCTGCTGGGACTGCTCGGCGCGCTCGTCGCTATCCCGATCACCGCATCGATCCTTCTGATCATCAAGCAGGTCGTCATTCCCCGGCAGGACGCGAAGCTCTAGACCGCGCGGGTGCTGTCCGCCCGCTCGAGCAACCCGAAGCGGTAGGCGGCAGGTACAGCATGGTGGCGCGAGCTCACCCCGAGCTTGCGATAGATCGCTGACAGCTGCGTCTTGACAGTGCTCGGCGACACCGAGAGAGCCTTGGCCATGTCGGAGACCGATCCGTGCCGCTCAAGGGCCTTCAACACGACGGTCTCGCGCGGTGTCAACTGTGGTCGCTCGGTGATCACGAGAGCTGCCGACGCTTTGTCCACCGCTGCCTCGAACGCCGGCCGAACCCCGCGTTCTGACAGGTCGACCATCTGATCCATGAGCCATCCGGGCATGTGCGCGATGATCCGGACAAGACCGGCAGCGACGACCATGCGGCCGACGATGCCACCCTCCCTCGCTGTCGGCATCCGCCCGAGGACCGCGTCCGCCCAGATGCGCACGAGCAGCGCCTCTGCCCGCTCGGCAAGGCTGCTCGTCGAACGATCGAGCACGGCTGTCGCGAGCTCGCGAGCAGCGTCGGCGTCACCGACGAACATCTGCAGGTGGGCTGTCGCGAGGACGACAAGAGGACCCTGCGGCGCCTGAGCCAGGACGTCTCGCGCGCGGTCGGGTTCCGAGAGCTGCAGCAGTGCGTGGGCCTTCATTGCGGCGATAACATCCTGCGCGAAGACGCTGTTCCAGCCCGGGTGGGTCGTCTCTGCGAACTCGACGATCTCGAGCGCACGCATGGGGCTCCGTTCGAGCAGGGCGAGTCGCGCACGGAGGAGGGCGGTAATCGGCCACAGATCATCCGAAGCTTCCACCTCGGGCCATTCCATCTCAGGCTCGTGGTTGTCGAAGCGCTCCACAAGCATCATCGCCTCGGCGAGCGCCTGCTCTTCCCGGAGCGCCCGCAACCACGGCGCGGGGATTTCGCCGTCCACCCTGTCGAAGCGTCGGAGCTGACGCCGTGCCTCGACGAGATTGCCGCGCAGCGCATGCACCGTTGCGGACTTGGCGAGGATGCTGCGGTGCAGTGTCGCGCAGGTATCGGCGAGGCGCGCTGCTACCGCGAGGTGAGCTAAGGCGACCGCAGACGACCCCGCGTGGAGGTGAGCGATCGCCAACTGGACCCGCAGCAGGGCGCGCAGCAACGGCGGCGAGCCCGGGGCTTCGAGTGTGCCTTCCGTGTCGAGCCGCGTCATCTCCGCGAGAAGTCCTGCCGTCTCGTCGGTTCGTGCTCGGCATCGGCTACCGCTCAGCCTGATGAGCATCGACTCCACACGCACGGCATCGTGGGACTCAGGTGCACCGGGAGCGAGCTCCGGAACGCCCAGCAGGTCGGAACCCTGATGAGAACGCAGGACTACCCGAGCGGCGGCGACACGGACTGCCCAGACTCCGTCGTGGGGCGCCAGTGCAGCCAGCGCTCGGCTCGCCAGCCGCAGATCCTCGAACAACAGCCCCCAGAGGGCGAACTCGAGGATCGACTCGACGTCTTCAACCCGCTCGTCGTCGATCGCCGCACTCAGGTCGTAGCGCAGCTGGTCGTCGATGTGGCGGTGCATGGGTTCCTTATAACGAAGGCTGCCTGCACCCGCCAAAACCAGCCTAGTCTGTGGCGGAACCTGTGGCGGGTTCCGCACTAACTGAAGTCTACGGGCGGGTGAGACCAGGAGTATTCATGGACGACCGACGGTTGAATTACTCGATGTAGCTCATGCGCTCCTGGGTCCGACCCGAATAATCGAGGTGGGGGAACCGCGGGCATTCCGTGCCTGCGTCCGGTGTGTCGTCTGGGGGAAGGCCCGTGACCCGCAGTTCCGCTGCCGCTGTCGTGGCCGGCTGGATCCAGGCGATCAACGCTGCTGACCTTTCCGGCTTTCTGAGTGAGCTGGAAGAGGAGTGCATTCTCGTCGAGCCGCAGCACACCTATCTGGGCAAGGGCAACCTCGCCCGCTGGTTCGAGATGGTGGTACTGCACCGCTCATCCACGCTTCGACTCATCTCGACCCACGACGCCGAGCCCGATCACCTGCTCGCGTGGGCGGAGTGGCGGGCCACGAGCTTTCACGACGAAGTCACGGTCTGGACACCGCTTGCGGTGCTGACTGCGCGCGGACGAATCCGCGAGATCCACATCTCGCCCCCGATGCGCGTGCCCCTACCCGCTATCACCCCGCCCGAACCGGAGGAGAGCGCCGCATGAGAAACGCCCCTACGAGCAAGCAGTCGAGCGTCCGCCGCCCTGCGCCGCCGCCAAGCGGGCCGCGGTGGTGGCACTATCTGCTGGTCGGGCTGCTCGCAACCATCGCCATCGCCTTGGCCGGCGCCGCGCTCACCCAAGACCATTCGCCGCCGCAGCCCCGCGAACGTGTTGTGTCGCTCGGTCTGCCCGCCACAGGCCCGATGCCGGACGCAGTTACACCGAGCTAACGCGCTCCCGTCTGCGGTCCCGCCACAGGATGCCGGCAGCGATGACCCCCTGCACCATGACGAGGGCACTGATCGTGGCCGCAATCGTCCCGGCGGCTTGGTCGGATGCCGTGAGCAGGTCGAATCCCCCGTGCCAGATCAGCACGGGAACGATGCTCCATCCGGCGCCGCGCCCCATCCATGCGAGGAGGTACGAGCCCGTGACGAGGGCCAGCATCCATCCGATGATGCCCGGGCCCATCTCACGGTAGGTCGGGTTGAAGATGAAGGCCGGGGCGTGCCACACGATCCACACACCCGCGACGATGAGCGCAGCCCAGAACGTGGAGAAGCGCTCCGCCAGGTGCGGCAGCAGCCAGCCCCGCCATCCTGCTTCCTCGCCGAGCCCGAAGGTGAGGATCCACACAACGGCGACGGCTGCCACGTTCCACCCCGGCAGCTTCTCGGTCAGACCGAACTGCGTCATGTCGGGCCAGCCACCTGTCACGATCGCAGCGGTGAGGTAGCCGACGAGGAAGTACGCGACGGGCATCCCTAGGGCCCACCACCACCACACCCGGCGGAATCGCACCGAGAATGTTCGGTTGGCCCAGGCTCGCACCCCGCGCCACCCGCCGCTCCACGCGCTGGCAGCAACCGCCCCCGCCAGGGGCCCGAAGGACCCGGCGAAAAAGACGAGGGGGACCGGCGGCAGCTCCGTAGCGCTGAGCGCCGCGACCGCCAGAGGGGTCCACACCAGCCAGGTGAGGCCGAACGCGACGGCCAGGTAGACGACGACGCTCCCTCGGCGCCCCGCAACTGCCTCATCAAGGGCAGACGGCATGTCGACCTCCGTGCAGGCACCGGCGACCGCTCGCAGGTGGCGAGCTCGGAGTCAGACCGTTGCGGCGATACTCACGGTAGGCGCAGGAGGCAGGTCGGCGAAGGGACCTCGGTCCTGGTCGCGACGCGTCCCGGGATGCCGCGAGCATCGACAGCCAACACGACGACGTCGTTCGATCGCTGACCCGCGACGAGCACGCCGTCGCCGACGACGAGGTGATGCCGCGGCCAGTCGACTCCGGCCTCCACCAGGGCTAGCGGTGAGACCGCCTCGCCGTCGCCGGCCACCCGCATCACGGCGATCGTGTTGCTGCCGCGCACACCGGCATAAAGGAGCGTGGCGTCAGGCGACGGCGCCAGCTCTGCCGCGGTGTCGCCGTCGAGCGTCCCAGCGCCCAGCGGTGTTCCACCCACGACGTGCCACATTCCGGCCTCGTCAGGCGCGAGCACGAACAGCTCACATGAGAGCTCCGCGACGATGTACAGATGGCCACTGGGGTGCAGGATGCCGTGCCGCGGTCCCGAGCCCCGCGGGAGTGTCACCTCCTGCATGAGGCGCGGCGCGCGCGAACCGGTTCGCCAGAACCGAACGAGGTCGAACCCCATGTCCGTCGTGGCGACAACGCCCGGAGCCACGACGATCGACTGGTGAGCGTGCGAGACCCGCGGCTCCTGGTCGTAGCCCGCGTACGGGTCGGATGCCGCATCCGCCGTCGCGGAACCGCGAATGCCGCCGTCGGCATCCAGCTCGACCTGCACCACCTGGCCGTCTCCCCAGCACGTGACGAAGAGCCGTTCGCGACCAGCGAGGATGTGACAGGGCGCCGCACCGACGGGGGTCGGCTGCCCGAGCGCGACCCACTGGTCTGGCCCCTGCTCCCGGAATGCCTGGACCGCTCCCGCGCCCTCAAGTGTCGCGTAGACCACATCCAGCGTCGGATGCTTCGCCACCCACGAGGGGGAGGGCGCAGAGGCCAGGGTCCCCCGCCAGCTGAGGGCACCAGCGCTCGTCGAGTCAGCATCGCCAGCGGTGAGCAGGCCGATCCCGTCGGCGGTGCCGTCCATGTCGGTCGTGTAGCCGCCGACAAGAAAACGCACGCGCGGCCGACCTCAGTCGACCAGGTCGCGGCGGACGATGACCGCGTCCCGACCGGGTCCGACACCGATCACCGAGATGCGGGTGCCGCTCATCTCCTCGAGCGCGAGCACGTAGTCCTGAGCTTCCAGCGGAAGATCCTCAAACGTGCGCGCCCCGGAGATGTCCTCGCTCCAGCCGGGCAGGTACTCCAGGATCGGGCGCGCGTGGTGGAAGTCCGACTGATTGTCGGGAACGTCGTCGAAACGGCGCCCGTCGACGTCGTACGCGACGCACACGGGGATCTGCTCGAGGCCGGTCAGGATGTCGAGTTTGGTGAGCACGAGGTCGGTGATGCCGTTGATGCGCGTGGCGTACCGCGTGATGGGCGCGTCATACCAGCCGACCCGACGGGGGCGACCCGTCGTGGTCCCGAACTCGAACCCCTGCTGTCGGATCCACTCACCCTGCTCGTCGAAGAGTTCGGTCGGGAAAGGCCCGGACCCGACGCGCGTCGTGTAGGCCTTGACGATACCGACGATCCGGTCGAGGCGATTGGGTCCGACGCCGGACCCGGTCGCCGCGCCGCCCGCGGTAGCCGAGGATGACGTGACGAACGGGTAGGTGCCGTGGTCGACATCGAGCATGGTCGCCTGACCGCCCTCGAAGACGACAAGCTCACCCCTGTCGAGCGCGTCGTTCAGGAGGAGCGAGGTGTCGGTCACCATCGGGCGAAGCCGCTCAGTGTACGAGAGCAGGTCCTCGACGATCTCATCGACCTCGATCGCGCGACGGTTGTAAACCTTCACGAGGAGGTGGTTCTTCTGTTCGAGGGCACCCTCGACCTTCTGCCGCAGAATCTTCTCGTCGAACAGGTCCTGCATCCGGATGCCGACACGGTTGATCTTGTCGGCATATGCCGGACCGATACCGCGCCCCGTCGTTCCGATCTGGCGCTTGCCGAGGAAGCGCTCGGTGACCTTGTCGAGCGTGCGGTGATACTGCGTGATGACGTGGGCTGCCGAGCTGATCTTCAACCGCGACGTGTCGATGCCGCGAGCGCGCAGCGCCTCGAGCTCGCCGAAGAGAACCTCGAGGTCGACGACGACCCCGTTCCCGATGACGGCGTTCACACCGGGGGAGAGGATGCCGGAGGGCAGCAAGTGCAGGGCATACTTCTCATCGCCGATCACGACGGTGTGGCCCGCGTTGTTGCCACCGTTGAACTTGACGACCCAATCGGTGCGATCACCGAGCAGGTCGGTGGCTTTGCCCTTGCCTTCGTCGCCCCACTGCACTCCGACGATCACGATGCCTGGCATGACGAATTCCCCCGGGGTGACGTGAGCTGGTAGGTCTCGAGTCTATCGGCGCGTCGCATCGCGGCCCGAGAAGGCTTCGGCGAGGGCGCTCGATATCGTGTGCACATGCTGAGATCACGGGCCTGGGCCACCGCGTGGGCGACGCTTCGGCTGCTCGCTGCCATCGCGGGCGTGGCGGCAATCATCGGGCAGCTGGTGCGCACCCTGAGTATCTCCGCCAGCAACAGCTGGCCCCTCGGACTCACCGCCGTCGACTTCTTCAGCTTCTTCACGATCCTCTCCAACGTCGGGGCGGCAGTGGCTCTGACGATCGGGGCGATCCTGATCTGGCGGGGTGACCGCGTCGACCCCGCGTGGTTCGCCACGCTGCTGGCCGCGGTGTCGACCTACATGCTGATCACCGGGATCGTCTACAACGCGCTGCTGCGAAACATCCCGCTCCCCCAGGGATCGACAGTTCCGTGGTCGAACGAGATCCTGCACGTCTGGGCTCCCCTGTTCATCCTGCTCGACGTTCTGTTCGGCCCGCTACGGCGCCGCCTTCCCTGGCGTGCGCTGTGGACGATCATCGCCTTCCCGATCGTCTGGGTGATCTACACGCTGGTGCGCGGGCCGCTGGTCACCGACTTCCGCACCGGCAATCCGTGGTGGTATCCCTACCCGTTCCTGAACCCCAACATCCAGCCCTGGGGCTACGGCGGAGTCGCACTCTATGTCGTCGGCATCGCCGCCGGCATCCTGCTCCTGGCGGCCGGTGTGATCTGGGTGGGTCGTCGGCGGGGTGCCGACGCCGCCGAGGCGGGCAGCGCCGCTCAGTAGACTGAGGTTCCATGTCGAAGGTCCTCCAGTCCCTGCCCATCGGCGAGCGCATCGGCATCGCCTTCTCGGGGGGTCTGGACACCTCCGTGGCCGTCGCGTGGATGCGAGACAAGGGTGCGGTGCCTTGCACCTACACGGGGGATCTCGGGCAGCCCGACGAAGATGACATCGCCGCCATTCCGGGCCGCGCGCTGACCTACGGCGCCGAGGTGTCGCGCCTTGTCGACTGCAAGACCGCGCTCGTCGAGGAGGGCTTCGCGGCCCTGTCCTGCGGCGCGTTCCACATCCGCTCCGGTGGTCGCACGTATTTCAACACCACACCGCTGGGTCGCGCCGTCACGGGAACGCTCCTCGTTCGCGCAATGAAGGAGGACGGCGTCGACATCTGGGGCGACGGGTCGACCTACAAGGGCAACGACATCGAGCGCTTCTACCGCTACGGCCTGCTCGCCAACCCCGCGCTGCGCATCTACAAGCCGTGGCTGGATGCCGAGTTCGTGCGCGAACTCGGTGGCCGCAAAGAGATGAGCGAGTGGCTCGTTGCGCACGGCTTCCCGTACCGTGACTCAGCCGAGAAGGCGTACTCGACGGATGCCAACATCTGGGGTGCGACGCACGAAGCGAAGACCCTCGAGCACCTCGACGTGTCGCTCGAGACCGTTGAACCGATCATGGGGGTGCGCTTCTGGGACCCCGAGGTCGAGATCGCAGCCGAGGATGTCACCGTCACCTTCGAGGCCGGTCGTCCGGTCGCCCTGAACGGCACCGCGTACTCCGACCCGGTCGACCTGGTGTTCGAGGCCAACCGCATCGGCGGTCGACACGGCCTCGGCATGAGCGACCAGATCGAGAACCGCATCATCGAGGCGAAGTCGCGCGGAATCTACGAAGCTCCGGGAATGGCGCTGCTGTTCATCGCCTACGAGCGCCTCGTCAATGCGATCCTCAACGAAGACACCCTCGCGACCTACCACGAGCAGGGGCGCCGCCTCGGCAGGCTCATGTACGAGGGCCGCTGGCTGGAGCCGCAGTCGATCATGCTGCGGGAGTCGATCCAGAAGTGGGTGGGTTCCACGATCACGGGGACCGTGACGCTGCGGCTCCGTCGCGGCGAGGACTACACCGTCCTCGACACCACCGCGCCGGTGATGTCGTACGGTCCCGAGAAGCTCTCGATGGAACGCGTCGGCGACGCAGCCTTCGGCCCGGTGGATCGGATCGGCCAGCTCACGATGCGAAACCTCGACATCGCCGATTCCCGCACGCGACTCGAGCAGTACGCGAGCATGGGTCTTCTCGGCGGCCCCACGGGTGAGCTGATCGGAGCTCTCAAGCGCGGCGAGGCCGAGGAGATCACTGAGCACGCCGCTCCCTACGACGCCGCCCGGGAAGAACTGGCCGAGGCGACGGATGCCGCGGGCGAGGCCGCAGCTTTCGATTTCGGCGCCGACTGAGAGGCGCTCAGCTGGCGGTGCCTGAGCATTCGCTGGCGAAAGTGCACACCAGTGTGCACTTTCTGCGATGATTGGTGCATGGCCCACACCGCCGCGCACGCCCTTCGCCGGGACGCCGTGCGCAACCGCGACGAGCTCCTCGCCTGCGCACAACGTGAGATCGCCCGCGACCCGCGCGTCTCGCTCGCCACGATCGCGCAGGCCGCAGGACTGACCCGTCGCGCCCTGTACGGACACTTCGCCGACCGCGACGCATTGGTGCGTGCGGTCATCGAACGCGGTGCAGACCGGTTCAACGCGATAGCGAACGGCGTTGCCGAGGCCGAGCCATTGGAAGAGCTGATCGAGCTGACCACGCGGCTGTGGCACGAGGCCTCGCTTGTGCACGCGTCCGCGGCGATCGCCCTCGAGGAGCGCTACCTGGCACTGACTGCGGCATCCCTCGCGCCCCTGCGCGCGCGTCTTGCAGCTATCGTCGAGGACGGTCAGCGCACCGAACAGATCCGGCGGGACATCAGCGCCGCGATGCTCACGCGCCTGATCGAAGAGACCGCACGCACCCTCATCGTCCGCTGGGACCAGCAGGATGCCGAGGTCACGGCTCAGCTGGCGGTGCGAGCCGTGCTCAGCATCGCCGGGTTGTCTTGGCAGGATGTCGAGGCTCGACTCGCAAGCACAAGCACAAGCACGAGCACGAGCACGAGCACGAGCACGAAGGGGGCATCCGGTGCACGTTGAACTCTCCGACGTCAGCAAGGGCCGGCGCGGCATCGCCCTCCCGCACATGAGTCTCAGCTACGGCAACCGTGTCGCCAGACTCGCCGTCGCCGAAACCGAACAACGCCCCACCGTTCTCGGTCTCATCGCGGCGGGCAGGATGACACCCGATACCGGCACTGTCCGGATCGACGGGGTTGCAGACCGTGGCGCGCTGCGTCGACGAGTCGCCCTGGTCGACGCGCCGGATGTCAGCGATCCCGCGCCCAACGTCACCGTGTGGGGCATCGTCGCCGAGGAACTCATGTTCGCGGGTCACCCTGCCTCGCCTCGAGCAGTGAAGCAGTGGCTCCTGACGCACGATGCCGCGGGTCTGTCCCGCTTGCCGATCGCCGATGTCGCGCCTGCCGATCGGCTCCGGCTGCTGATGGAGCTCGCGATCCTGCGTCCCGGCGTCGAAGGTCTCGTCGTCGTCTCCCCCGATCGCCACGGCGGCCACCCGGAGCGATGGTGGCAGATCGCCGTCGGATTCGCCGACCGCGGCACGAGCGTTCTGGTGATCGCCGGGGCCGCGTCCGGCGCGGTGCTCGCCGACGTCGCGCCCCGCGCCGAGCTCGGCCCCCACGACGTCGAGAGCATTTCCGAGGCGATTCCAGGTTCCGAGCTCGCTGACCCCCCGGCGCTGGAGGACCCGGCGCCCACGAGCTTCGACGATGCCGAGGAGGATCACTCATGAAGGTCCCGGCCATGATCGCGGCGGAGCTTCGGCGGCTGACCGCGACGCGCATGTCGGTCCTCGCCCTCGTGGCGCTCATGCTGGTGCCCGTGCTCTACGGAGGCGTCTACCTGTGGGCAAATCAAGACCCGTACGGCCGGCTCAGCGAGGTGCCGGTTGCCCTCGTGAATCTCGACACGGGAGCTGAGAACGACGGCGCGAGCGTGAACTACGGCGACGAGGTCGCCGACAACCTCCTCCGGGACGGCAGCTTCGACTGGCAGTCGCTCGAGGCCGGTGCTGCCGAGAAGGCTCTGACCGACGGCTCCGTGGACTTCATCGTGACGATCCCGGCCGACTTCTCGAGGGCACTGGTGTCGACCTCGGGCAGCGATCCGCACCAGGCTCGCCTCGAACTCGAGACCAACGACGCCAACAACTACCTCGCCTCCACGATCGGCGACCAGGCGATCGAGAAGATTCGTGCGTCAGTGGCGCAACTTGTCGGACAAGAGGCGGCGTCGCGCTTGCTCTCGGGGATCGCCGACATCCGTTCGAACCTGCAGGATGCCGTCACCGGTGCGACGCAGCTGACCGACGGCACGGCGCAGGCATCCGACGGATCCGCGCGCCTCGCCGACGGGGCTGCCCAGCTCTCATCCGGGGTCACGCAACTCGCGGACGCCGCCCCGAGCCTGGCTGACGGTGCGGCGCAGGTCTCCCAGGGAACCGCGACACTGGCGGGGTACGCGGGCCGAGCCAGCGCCGCCAGCCAGCAGGCGGTCAACGCGCTCCCGGCGGTTCGCCAGGACATCATCGACGCGCTGACCGCCGAGGGCCTCACCCCTGCCGAGATCGATGCCGTACTCGCGCGCCTCGACCCGCTTGCCGGAGCCGTGCAGAACGCCAACGCGCAGGTGCAGAGCGCGGCATCATCCGTCGATGCTCTGGCAGCCGGCGCCGCGCAGGTGGCTGCCGGCGCACAGCAGCTCTCCGGCGGGCTCCAGGATGCCGCCAGCGGCGCGGTGCAGCTGGATGCCGCGTCCCAGACTCTGGCCGAGGGTCTGACGCAGCTCGACGAGGGAGCGGCAACGCTGCGCGACGGTCTTGCCTCGGGCGTCGCGCAGATTCCCGATTCGGATGCCGCACTTCGGGACGCGCAAGCGAAGACGATCGCCGATCCGGTCGCGGTGGAGACAGGCAAGGTCGCCGCAGCGGGAGACTACGGTGCGGGCCTTGCCCCATTCTTCGCAGCACTTGCCGGATGGATCGGCATCTACGCGCTCTTCCTGATCGTGAAGCCGATCTCGCGCCGCGCCGTGACAGCCCTGCACTCGCCGGTCAGGGTCACCCTCGCCGGATGGCTCACCCCGGGGCTCCTCGGCGGACTGCAGATGCTCGCCCTGTTCGGCATCCTCGCTGCGGCCCTCGGCTTCACGTTCACGCATCCGTTGGCGACCCTCGGCGTGATGGTATTCGCCTCACTCACCTACGCCGCGATCATCCTTGCCCTGAACGTGTGGCTCGGGTCGGTCGGTCAGTTCCTGGGGCTCGTGCTCATGGTGCTGCAGCTCGTGACGGCCGGCGGAACCTTCCCGTGGCAGACACTGCCCGAGCCGCTGACCTGGCTGCACCACATCCTGCCCATGGGGTACGTCGTCGACGGGATGCGCCAGCTCATGTACGGCGGCGACATTGCCCGCGTCGGCACCGACCTCGGCATCCTGAGCCTGTGGCTCCTGGGCGGACTCACGCTCGCGGCGATCGGGGTCGCTCGGATGACGCACGGGAGGACTCTGCGGGACCTCCAGCCGAGCCTCATCGGCTGACCCGAACGCGGCAGCGCGGGCTAGGATGACCACCTGACACGGGAGCCCAGATCGACTGCGACCCCGTGTCCGCCCGGCTCTCCCGAGAGGCTTCAATGTCGAAGACCGTAGCCGCCGTTGTCGGCGATGCCCCCGAGGCGCCGACCCGCCCGCGCCTCGGCCGCCGCATCGGCCTCATCGCCTACAGCGTGTTCGTGGGGCTCGTCGTGCTCGCGCTTGTTGCCGCGGGAGTCGGCGTGTGGTTCGTGAATCGATCGTTCCCCCAGGCCGAGGGAACGATCGCTCTGGACGGACTGTCGGGCACCGTCACCGTGCAACGCTCCGAACTCGGCATCCCGACGATCACGGCGGGCTCCACCGACGACCTCTTCTTCGCGCAAGGGTACGTGCACGCCCAGGATCGCTTCTGGGAGATGGACTTCCGCCGCCACGTGACCAGTGGCCGCCTCTCAGAGCTGTTCGGTGAGTCCCAGGTCGGCACCGATGCGTTCCTGCGGACCCTCGGCTGGCGCACGATCGCCGAGCAGGAAGTGGCGGCGCTCGATGAGACGACCGTCTCGTACTACCAGGCCTACGCCGACGGAGTGAACGCGTATCTCGCGAACCGCGACGCGGCAGATGTTTCGCTGGAGTATGCAGTTCTGGGCCTGCAGAGTGCCGACTACGAGATCGAACCGTGGACTCCCGCCGACTCGGTGGCGTGGCTCAAGGCCATGGCCTGGGACCTCCGGTCGAACATCGAGACCGAAACCGAGCGGGCGCTGCTGGCCACCGACTACACCGACGAGGAGCTCCTCGAGCTCTACCCGCCGTACCCGTACGACGAGAACCCGGTCATCGTGCCGCAGATCACCGACGTTCCGGCGGCTACCGAGCCAGCGCAAGCAGCTGCGGCCGGCATCCGCTGGAGCGAGGTGTCAGACGTCGTGAGCGCCGTCTCGACGCTGATCGGTGATGCGGGCGAGGGTATCGGTTCGAACTCCTGGGTCGTGGCGGGCCACTACACCGACACCGGGATGCCGCTGCTGGCCAACGACCCCCACCTCGGAGCCTCCCTACCGAGCGTCTGGTACCAGACCGGTCTGCGCTGCTCCGCCCCAAGCGACACGTGTCCGTTCGATGTCAGCGGCTTCAGCTTCTCGGGCGTGCCCGGCATCATCATCGGGCACAACGCGTCGATCGCCTGGGGTTTCACCAACCTCACGACAGATGTCGTCGACCTCTACATCGAGAAGCTCGACGGCGACCAGTACTGGCGAGACGGCGGGCTCGTCGACCTCGACACCCGCACCGAGACGCTGAAGGTGGCCGGGGGCGAGGACGTCGAGCTGACGATCCGCTCGACGGTGCACGGCCCGATCATTTCGGGTCTGACCCCGGACTTCGACGCGATCGCCGCCGACCCCGTGGTCGGCACAGCAGGCGCCGCAGCCACCCCGGCGGCTGAGCCCGACGGCGAGACCGCCGTCAGCATCCAGTGGACCGCACTGCAGCCGGGAACGACGGCTACTGCGATCTTCGAGCTGAACGCTGCCACGGATTTCACCGGCTTCCGCGCAGCCGCCGAGAAGTTCGTCGTGCCGGCCCAGAACCTCATCTACGCGGATATCGCCGGCAACATCGGCTACCAGACGCCGGGGCAGCTTCCGATTCGCGGCGCCGGCGACGGGTCGATGCCCCAGCCCGGGTGGGACTCGGCCTACGACTGGCAGGGTTACATCCCGTTCGCTGACCTGCCGGTGGCCTACAACCCGGACGCAGGCTACATCGTGACCGCAAACAACGCGATCGTCGACCAGAACTACCCCTACTTCCTCACGCGGGACTGGGACGACGGATGGCGCGCAGCCCGCATCGATGAACTGCTGCAGCGAGCCATCGCCGAGGGGCCCGTCACCGCCGAGGTGATGCGCGGCATCCAGGCCGACAACCAGTCCGAGATCGGCAAGACGCTCATCACTGCCTTCGAGAACCTTCGCACTGGTGACGAGGCAACGGATGCCGCACTCGACCTGCTGCGGCAGTGGGACGCCCAGAACGACGCCGACTCGTCGGCCGCCGCCTTCGCGAACGTCGTGTGGGACGAGCTTGCGCAGAACCTGTTCACCCGGGGACGCTCCGCGCCCGTGCCCCTGACGAGCCAGTCGCGGCAGTTCCTGGTGGTGCAGAACCTGCTCGCTGAGCCCGGCTCTGCCTGGTGGACGAACACGGAGATCGGCGTGTCGGGCCAGCGAGAGATGCTGGAAACCAGCGCACGAAGCGCCACCGAGATCCTCACCAGGGCGCAGGGATCGAATCCCCTGCAGTGGCGGTGGGGCACCCTGCACGCGATCACACTCACCCATGAGACGTTCGGAACTTCGGATATCGCGCCGATCGAAGCGCTGTTCAACCGCGGTCCGTTCCCGGTGGGTGGCGGCTCCTCGGTGGTCAATGCGACGGGATGGCCGCTCGGTGAGGGCTTCGCGACGACGACGGTGCCGTCGATGCGAATGGTCGTCGATCTGAGTGATTTCGACGCGTCAGGCTGGAATCACCTGACCGGCGCCAGCGGTCACGCGTTCCACGAGAACTACACCGACCAGACAGCAACGTGGCAGGCGGCGGGACTCTCGCCCTGGGCTTTCTCTCCGGATGCCGTGACCGCTGCCACCGAGCACACCCTCACTCTCGAACCGGCGAACTGACCCTCAGCCGAACCGGTGAACTCGGCCTCACCCGGGATCAGCGCCCGTCTCGGGGCGGGAGGTCTCGATCTCGGCGTCGGCGAGTTCGTCGACGACGAGGTCATCGACGTCCATCGTGCGGTTGCGGTAAGCCTGGCGCCCCACCATATGAGCGGCAAGCGGCGATGCCGCGAGCTGGATCAGGATGATCGGCACGATGAACGCGACCACTGCCCAACTGCGCTGCGCAAGGGCGATCGCGAGACAGATCAGAATGACACCCAGGACCTGGGGCTTGGTCGCGGCATGAAGACGGCTCGGGACGTCGCGGAACCTCGCGAGTCCGATCGCTGCCGTCAGGCACAGCACTGCGCCGATCAGGATCAGCACGAGGGCCGTCCCGTCAAGAAGTGCCGCGATCTCAGCATCCGTCATTTCGTCACGTCCTTTCGGGCGACGAACCGAGCGATCGCGATCGATCCGAAGATGCCGACCGCCGCGATGATGAGCAAGACGGGCAGCGTGCGGGTGTGGTGTCCGATCACCATGTCAGCGCCGAGGATGCAGACGACCTCGGTCAGCAGCACATCGGACGCGACAGCGCGGTCGAGGATCGAGGGGCCCGCGACGATGCGCCAGAGCGTGATGAGCGCCGCTGCTGTAAACGCGACATAGATGGCGATGATCAGGATCGTCGAAACCGTCATGACACCTCCGCTTCCTGGGCCTGCCGCAGTCGCTGCAGCTGCTCGCGCGACCCGAACGCCCGGGTCAGGCGCGCCTCCCACAGGAGCGTCTCACGCCGATTGGCTTCGATCTCCTTCTCGCCGCGCACGCCGATGATGTGCAGGTAGAGGATGCGGCGATCGCGGTCGGCATCCAGCACGAGCGAGCCGGGAATTAGCGAGCAGGTGATCGCGGTGTGAGCCATCAGCAGGTCATCGTCGGTACGCAGCTGCACGCCGATCACTGCAGTGCCGGGCTGTCGACGCAGGTCGAGCACCTGCCACGCGACACTCAGCGAGCCGCGCACCAGCCCCCCGAGGAAGGTGACGACAAATACCAGCGCGTACCAGAGGTTCAGCCGCCGCGACAGCTCGACCACCGGCAGGTGGAAGACGGTAGTGACCGCGATGGCGGCGACAAGCCCGGTGAGGAAGGCGAGCACTGTGAACTGTCCCCACAGCAGCATCCACAGCACCGTCAGCCACAACAGGACGGGAAGCTGTCGCCAGATGGCCGTGAAGAAGCCGACGGGCTCGGGGAAGCGATCTGTCACGGCTGCACCTCCCCGCTCATGTCGACCGATTCATCGAGCTGGACGACGGTGATCGGCTCCAGCAGCGCGCCGCCCACACGAGCGCAGATCTCATACAGCGGCCCCGCAAAGACGGTCAGTGCGACGCTGACCGCGACCATCCCCGCGGTGGCTGCCGTCATGATGCGCGGAATCACGCGGCGTTCGGTGATCGTCGTCGCTGCGGGAGCAGCCTGCAGGTAAGCCGTGCGCTGTGAGGTCTCGCTGGAATCGTCATCCTCTCGCCAGAACGAGAGGTTCCACGCTCGCATGAGCGCATACAGGGTGAGCAGGCTCGTCGCGATACCGGCGACGATCAGGGTCATCATCAACGGTGTGCCGACGGCAGCGCCCGCATCGAACAACGCGTACTTGCCGATGAAGCCCGAGAAGGGCGGCAGACCCCCGAGGTTCACCGCCGGGATGAAGTACAGCAGCGCGATGACGGGGGCTGCTCGCATGAGCCCCTTGACCTTGAGGATCGAGGTGCTGCCGGCCCGGCGCTCGACCAGGCCCACCGCGAGGAAGAGCGTGGTCTGCACCACGATGTGGTGGACCATGTAGTAGATGGTCGCCCCGATCGCCGCGGGTGTCGCGATCGCGATCCCGAAGATCATGTACCCGACGTGGCTGACCAGGGTGAACGACAGGATCCGCTTGAGTTCAGCCTGCGCGACGGCGCCCAGGATGCCGATCACCATCGTCGCGAGCGCGGCGATGAGCAGGATCGTATTGAGGTCGTTCTCGAGGAAGATCTGGGTCTCGGTGCGGATGATCGCATAGACGCCGACCTTCGTCAGCAGGCCCGCGAACACAGCAGTCACCGGCGCAGGAGCCGTCGGATAGGAGTCGGGGAGCCAGAACGACACCGGGAAGACCGCTGCCTTGATCGCGAAGGCAAGAAGCAGCATGACGTGCAGCACGTACTGCGTCTCCTGCGGCAGCTGCGTCATCCGGTCCGCGAGCTGGACCATGTTGACCGTGCCTGTCGCGCCGTAGATCATCGCGATCGCCGAGAGGAACAGGATCGACGAGACCAGGGAGACGACGATGTACGTAATGCCCGCACGGATGCGTTGCTCACTGTTTCCGAGGGTGATGAGCACGTACGACGCGACGAGCAGGATCTCGAAGCCGACGTAGAGGTTGAACAGGTCGCCCGCGGTGAAGGCGACGAAGATGCCCGCCGCGAGGATGAGGTACGTCGGGTGGAAGATCGAGACCGGGGTGTCGTCGTCGCCGTCCGCGGCTCCCTGCCCGATCGAGAACAGGAGCACGGCAAGTAGCACGACGCTGGAGACCATGACGAGCAGCGCGGCAAGGCGATCGACATAGAGCACGATCCCGAACGGGACGGGCCAGCCTCCCACCGACACCGCGAAGGGGAGGTTCGACGCGTCGACGGCGACCAGCAGCACTGTCGCGATCGCGAGGGTCAGGACGAGAGTGACGACCGAAACGCCCACCTGAACTCGACGGTGGCGGCCGGCGATGAGGGCGATAGCTGCACCCAGCAGGGGCAGGGTGACCAGAAGCGGAACGAGGGCGGTCATGAACCTGATCCCTTCGTCCGGTCGTCTGCGGCTTCGGATGCGAGGAAGTCGCTTGTCGCGTCGTCGTCTTCGGGTTCGATCTCCTGATCCATCTCGTCGTCGGCTCGCATGCCGCGCTCGCGCAGCGCGACATCCGCTTCGTCTTCGTCGAACGTGTCGGCCTGACCCAGCTGCCAAGAGCGGTAGATCAGTGCGAGAAGGAATGCCGAGATCGCGAAGGTGATCACGATCGCGGTCAACGTCAGCGCCTGGGGGAGGGGATCTGACATCTCCTGGGGTTCACCGTCGCCGTAGAACGGCGCGATACCGGGCCGCCCCATCCCGACCAACAGCAAGAGGTTGGCGGCATTGCCGAGCAGGAGGAAGCCGATGAGCACCCGCGTGAGGCTGCGCTCGAGCATCGCGTACACCCCGGCGGCGAAGAGCACCGCCATGATGACGATCAGAACGATCGAGACGTTCACGATCGGCTCCCCCCCTCACGCGCAGCTACCGAATCCACGGCGGCATTCGCCTGACGGTCGACCTCGGCGCCGAGACTGCGCAGGACATCCAGCACCAGTCCGATCACGACCAGGTAGACACCGACGTCGAAGATCGTCGAGGTGACGAACTCGATGTGCCCGAGCACGGGGATCTCGGCCTCGAAGATCGCACGCGTCAGCGGCTCGACACCGAAAGCGAGCGGGATAATGGCGCAGGCTACGGCGATGCCCATGCCGATCCCGAGGAAGCGCCCGGCATCTGTCGGCGCAGCTGCGCCGAGTTCGTAGCGACCACCCGCGATGTAGCGCATCACCAGGGCCATACCGGCAACGAGACCCGCTGCGAACCCACCACCGGGAAGGTTGTGCCCGGCGAACAACAGATACAGCGACACGATGATGATCGAGTGGAAGAGGATCCGCACCACGATCTCGAGCAGGATCGAGCGATTCTCGGGGCGCACGCGCTGACCTCCGACGAGCCACGCGGTGCGGCTAGGAGCACCTTCCACGTCCGCCTCGGTCAGCGGCGTGCGGCGACGCACCGCGCGCTGGGCACGCTGGATGATCGGCGCCGTGATCTGCGGCAGCGTCTCAGAGCGATTCGTGACGAAGACGAGGGATGCGACACCGGTGGCGGCGAGCACGACGACCGAGAGTTCACCCATCGTGTCCCAGCCACGCAGGTCGACAAGCGCGACGTTGACGACGTTCTTGCCGTGCCCGATCTCGTAGGCAAGTCCCGGGAAGGCCAGCGAAATGGGCACATCGACGCGGGCACCCGTCGCCACGATGGCGACACCGGCCATCGTGAGTCCCACGAGCACGGCCAATATTGCGCGCCCCACGGCAAACGACGAACCGTTATGGGCGCCCAGGCGCGACGGGATGCGGCGCAGCACGAGCGCAAAAGCCACCAGTGTGACCGTCTCGACGAGGATCTGGGTGAGGGCGAGATCGGGTGCACCGCTGGTTGCGAAGAGCACGACCATACCGAGGCCGGTGACCGAGACGAGCACGACACCCGTATAGCGCTTGCGGGCACGGACGGCGATGACTCCTGCCGCGATCATCACCGGAGCAACAGCGAGCTGCACGGGCGTGTGGAAGGCGTCGAGGTCTGCCTGCCAGTCGGATGAGGCCAACAACGCGGTTCCCTCGCCTGCCACGAGCACGAGGAAGATCGTGGCGACATAGACCGGCAGCGATCCGCGCTGGACGAGCGTGGTCGTCAGCACCGAGAGCCGCTCGATCATGCGCAGCGACCCGTTGTAGGCATCCACTGCCGTGAAGGGAAGAACGCGCCGGCGTCCGACTCCCCGCGCCGTGAAAACAAAGAGGACGGCACCGAGCGCGATCGTGCCGAGCGAGATCCACAGGGCAGGTTCGAACCCATGCCACAGCGATAGGTACGCGGGGTGCTCCGGTGTGGGGACGCCGGGGCTGGCCGCGGGGGCGAGATCGGCGTACCGTGCGAAAGCCACATCCAAAAGCGGTGCCGAGAAGCCTGCAGCGAGGCTCAGGACGGCCAGCACCACGGGCGCCGAGGCGAATCCGGCTGACGGAGCCGGCCACGATACCCGAGCAATGTCGCGCTTGGTCCAGAAGGCACCCCAGACGAAACGGATGCCGTAGGCCGCGGTCAGCACCGAGCCGAGAACGACGGCCAGCAGCGCCACAAGACCCCATGCGGAGCCGCCGAGCGCCTCGTAGAGGAGTGCCGCGAGCGCGCCTTCCTTCGCCACGAACCCGACGGTGGGGATGATTCCGACCATCGACGCGATCGACACGATCGCGGCGGTGGCAAGGACCGGCGCCTGGCGCCCGAGTCCGCTGATCTCGCGAAGATCGCGGGTTGAAAGTTGGTGGTCGATGATGCCGACGATGAGAAACAGCGCGGACTTGAAGAGGGCATGACTGAGCAACAGTGCAAGCCCCGCCAGGGCGGCATCCTGCGTGCCATACCCGAGCACGACCATGAGGAAGCCGAGCTGACTGACAGTTCCGTAGGCGAGAAGGCGCTTGAGATCTGTCTCCCGCAGGGCCTGCCACCCGCCGAGCAGCATCGTGAAGCCGCCGAGTCCGATCACGATCGGGTGCCACGCGGGGTTCTCGGCGAAAACGGGCGCCAACACCGCGACCAGATAGATACCCGCCTTGACCATGGCTGCCGCGTGCAGGTACGCCGACACTGGCGTCGGGGCCGCCATCGCACCGGGGAGCCAGAAGTGGAAGGGGAAGATCGCGGACTTGCTGAGCGCTCCGACCAGCAGCAGCACGAGCGCCGCGGTCATGACGGGACTGACCGGTGGGTCGGCGAGGATCTCGGACAGGCTCGAGGTGCCTGACTGAACCACAACGAGGACGACGCCGATGAGCATGACCAGGCCACCGAGAGTCGTCACCAGAAGCGCCTGCAGGGCAGCGCGCCGACTGGCCGCTCGCCGGTTGTAGTAGCCGATCAGCAGATACGACAGAACACTCGTGACCTCCCAGAACATCACGAGCACGACGACATCGTCGGTGAGCACGAGTCCGTACATCGCCCCCGCGAACGCGAGCAACACGGCGGCGAACTGGCCGAGGTCTTCCTTGCCGTCGAAGTACCACCGGCAGTACAGCAGCACGAGAGCGCCGACTCCGGTGACGATCAGCGCGAGCACCCATGACAGCGTGTCCATCCGCATCGACAGCGCGATATCGAGCGGTTCGATCCAGGTGAACGACTCGAACGGGATGTCGCCGGCGAGCACGCGAGGTGAGAGCGCCGCGGTGTACAGGAAGGCCGCGAACGAGACCGCAGCGGCGCCGAAGAACGCCCTCGGCCCCCACGCCCGCACGAGCAGCGGAAGTGCGAGCGACCCGATCGTGAACGCCACGAGAACGAGGAGCATGCAGGCCTCCTCGTGGTCGTCGTCCCGTCGATGCTGCGGGATCGGGCGATCAGGGTGTGGCTTTCATCCTATCCGGGCATTGAGGGGGCGCGGCCGGGGGACGTGGGATCACCCCCGGGGAACGGGTCCTGCAGTGGTGCCGATGCGGAAGGAGCACGTGAATGTGACGGATGCCGCATCCTCCCCCGCCAGCATCGACACGACCGCCGCTCCGGCCGCGCGACCCTTCTCGACGGCCGGCTGCACCAGGGTCGTCAGCTCGTAGGCATCCAGTCCGTCGACCTCGACTCCATCGAAGCCGGTGACGCTGAGATCCTCAGGAACGCGCAGGCCGCACTCTTCTGCCGCACGGATGACGCCGGCTGCCAGCAGGTCGGTCTGGGCGATCACTGCTGTTGGGTGGTCGGGTCCGGCGAGAATCTCGCGGCCGGCAATCAGACCCTCATCGATCGAACTGGTCACCGCCGCGTACGTCGGGGCATCGGGGTAGACAGCCTGGGCGCCGGCCAGTCGCGCTGCAGTCACATCGACCTCGACGGCATCCCTGGGGCCGAACCAGCCACGAGCTCGTGACGGGCGGATCGGGAGGGTGAGGAGCGTCACCCTTTCGTGGCCGAGGTCCCGCAAGTAGCTCGCTGCCCGCTGCTGCGCCGCACTGTTGTCGAGTTCGATCCGCGGGATCTCGGGGCCCGCGTCCCCTTCGATGATGACGACCGGCACGCGGCGAGCACGCAACACGTCGAGCGAGGGCTGGCGGGTTTGGCCGAAGCCGACGAGGACCGCGGCATCGATCGGCGCGGCGGTCACCGCCGATGGCACCTCTATCGCACCGCTGTCGGTGCCGGCTGCCGGCGCCGCAGAGGACGTCTCATCCGGTAGGAGCAGGAGTCCGGCGCGAAGCGGCGACACACCCTCGGCGATGCCGTCCATCATGGCGATCGTCACCGGGTCGTGAAATGCGGAACGCAGCGAGCCCCCGAACACGACGCCGACGATGCCGGACCGACCCCGTCGCAGCGACGCGGCGCGCGGATCGGGACCCGTGTACCCGAGCGCCTCGGCAGCCGCCAGCACCCGACGTCGCGTCTCGGCCGAGGCAGGCGCGTTGCCGCTGAAGACGACGGAGGCCGTGGATGCGGAAACTCCGGCTTCGCGCGCGACGTCAGTGATCGTTGCCCTGCGCTCGCTCATGGTGCCTCGATGCTACTGGCTTGCACACGCCGTTCACCGGGAGATGGTGCGCCTCGAAACGATTCGATACACTCGTCCGGTGGATACCGCTCTCTCTCGCGCTCAGATCGTCCGATGGCGCACGGCTGTCTTCACCATCTTCTTCCTCAGCGGTCTGAGCGTGGCGACGTGGGCCGCACGGGTGCCGGCGATCAAGGCGACGCTCGGAGTCGACAACATTCAGATCGGCTTCATGCTGCTGGGCGCGGGCCTCGCATCGATCATCGGCCTCTCTCTGGCATCCGTCGTTCTCGCTCGGTTCGGTGCTCGCCGAAGCATGCTCGGCGCCATCCTCACTTTCTCGGTCGGTGTCGCACTCGTGGGAATCGGCGTCGACGTCGCGAACTCGTATGTCGTCGTCGTCGTGGGGCTCGCATTGTTCGGTCTGGGCAACGGGTCCGTCGACGTCATGATGAACGTCGAGGGAGCCGCGATCGAGAAGACGATCGGCAAGACGATCCTTCCCCTCTTCCACGCGTTCTTCAGCTTCGGAACCGTCGCCGGCGCGGGGCTTGGAGCCCTCGCTATCGCGATGAACCTCAACGTCCTGACGCACACCGCGGTGATCGCCGGCTTGCTCGTGCTGACAGGTCTCTGGGCAAGCGCCAACGTGCCGGCCCGAGAGATCGCGATGGACCCGGATGCCGACCCCGCACCGGACCAGAAGCCACGTATGCGCGAACGCCTGAGCGTCGCCCTGTCGGCATGGAAGGAACCGCGGACCTACACGCTCGGGATCATCATGCTCGGGATGGCGTTCGCCGAGGGCGGCGCCAACGACTGGCTCGCGCTCGGCGTCGTGGACGGCCACGGCGCAAGCGAAGCACTGGGGGCGATCGGACTTGCCGTGTTCTCGGTCAGCATGACCGTCGTCCGGGTCTTCGGCGGGCCACTCGTCGACCGCTTCGGCCGCGTTGCCACGTTGCGCGTTCTCTCGGTGCTCGCGGCATCCGGGTTGCTGCTGTTCATCCTCGCGCCGAATGTCCCGCTCATCTTCGTCGGGGCCGCGCTCTGGGGCGCGGGCACCTCACTGGGCTTCCCGCTGGGGATGTCGGCCGCCGCCGACGACCCTGCGAAGGCTGCGGCCCGCGTGAGCGCGGCAGCCACGATCGGTTACGTCGCGTTCCTGTGCGGCCCGCCGATCCTCGGGTTCATCAGCTTCCACATCGGCGTGCTCAACACGCTGTACATCCTGGTCGCCCTCGCGATCGCCTCGGGACTCGCGTCGGGTGCTGCCCGGCCGCTCCCGGTGCCGGCCGCGGTTCCCGCGGACGGCGAGCGGCCTGCGCAGCCTGCCGATACCCGCACGGACTGAGGCCCGTTAGGCTCGACGGGTGCGTCTTGTCATCGCCCGCTGCACCGTCGATTACACCGGCCGACTGAACGCGCATCTCGCGCTCGCGACCAGGCTCCTGGTGCACAAGGGCGACGGGTCGCTGCTCGTGCACTCGGACGGCGGCTCTTACAAGCCCCTCAACTGGATGAGCCCGCCCTGCTCGCTGGTCGTGGAAGAGCCGGATGCCGAAGCTGCCGACGTCGGCGTCATCGAGCAATGGCGCGTCACGCATGCCAAGACCGGCGACGCCCTCCTCGTGCGGATCTACGAGGTCGTACACGACTCCACACATGAACTCGGCATCGACCCAGGCCTGGTGAAAGACGGCGTCGAAGCAGACCTCCAGCGACTCCTTGCCGAGCAGGTCGACGTCATCGGCGACGGCCTGAGCCTCGTGCGTCGCGAGTATCCCACTGCCATCGGCCCGGTGGACCTCCTGCTGCGCAACCCCGACGGCGGGACGATCGCCGTCGAGGTGAAGCGCCGGGGCGACATCGACGGTGTTGAGCAGCTCACGCGCTACCTCGAGCTGCTCGGGCGCGATCCGCACCTGGCACCGGTGACGGGAGTCTTCGCTGCCCAGGAGATCAAGCCGCAGGCTCGCGTGCTGGCCACCGACCGCGGCATCCGGTGCGTCACCCTCGACTACGAAGGAATGAAGGGCATCGAGTCCGGCGCGCCCCGCCTGTTCTAGTCGGCCCTCCGGCGACTGCCACCCCGCTGGGTTCCCCTAGCGTGGAGTCATGCGATCTCCCTGGACCTGTGTGCTGTGGGATGTCGACGGTACCGTCGTCGACGCCTCCGACGGCATCCTTCGTCGACTGACCACGACCCTCGAGCACTTCGGCTACCCCGCACCGACCCGGGCCGAGCTCGTCCACTGGATCGGTCCGCCGATGTTCGAGTCCTTCCAGGTGAACCTCGGCATGACGCCGGAGCAGTCGACGGATGCCGTGGCGTACTACCGCGCCCTCAGCAAGGCCGACGGCTACACGACCGGTGCACGGCTGTTCGACGGGATCGGAGAACTCATCGCCGATCTCGACAGCGCCGGCATCCCGCAGGCCACCGCCAGCTCGAAGCCGGAGAACCAGGTCATCGCCCTCATGGAGCACTTCGCCCTATCGCCGCACCTGCGTGCGATCACCGGCGCCACCCCGGACGAGCGGACGCTGAGCGCGAAGGCCGACATCGTCGCTGAAGCACTGCGGAGACTGCGGGCGGTGGGTGTGGACACGTCGCGACCCGTGCTCATCGGAGACCGTCACCACGATGTCGACGGAGGCGCCGCTAACGATGTCCCCGTGATCTTCGTGCGGTGGGGTTTCAGTTGGCCGCACGAATCCGAGGGCGCGCAGGCGACGGTCGATGACGTCGCGTCGCTGCGCGGATTGCTCCTGGCACCGACAGAATAGGTGCGCAGGAGGGCAACGATGACCGACACCGCAGCGACCGAGACCCGCGCGCGCCGGGCGTCCGGGTTCGGGATCCGAACCGCGGTGTCGCGCATGCCGGCCACGATCGTGTTCGTGCTCACGCTGCTCGCTGTGGGCATCATCTCGCAGGGGCTGTGGCGATCGTTCAAGCACAACCCGCTCTTCGCGGAGGTCGCATACGGACTGCCGGCGTTCCTCGAGGGCCGATGGTGGACGCCGATCACGGGAACGTTCTTCGTCGTGCATCCGTGGGTCTACGCCATCACTCTCGCGAGCTTCATCGGCATGGGCTACCTCGAGTGGCGCCGCGGGACGCGAGTTGCCCTCGCGTACTACGCGGTGGGGCAGCTGTTCGCGATCTTCGCCAGCGCACTGGCCCTCTGGCTCCTCGCCTTCACTGCCTGGCCCTGGGCGCAGCGCGAGGCACTCGCCCTGGACGTCGGCCCCTCCGGCGGCACCATGGCCTGCCTGGCGGCCGCGGCTACGCTCCTCCCCTCCCCGTGGCGCTCACGTGCGTGGCTGGTGCTGCTCGGCGGTAGCGCGGTGGCGCTGCTCTATTGGGGCTCGCTGGCGGATGTCGTGCACGCGTTCGCGATTCTGCTCGTTCTGGTCGTGGCCCGGCCGCTACGCCTTCGCCGCGTGAGCGTTCAAGAGCAGCGATTCGTCGCTTTGGTCGCTGTCCTCGCGCTGGCAGCGATCGAAACGCTGACCTCGATCGTTCCGACCGATGGGCCCTTCGGCCGGACCGAGCTCGGCGGCGGATCCTGGATCGACACGGCGATCGACGTCATCATCCTGCTTCTGGTGGCCAGGGGCCTCTTTCGCGGTCGACGCTGGGCATGGGTCATCGCCGTCATCCTCGCAAGCATCAACGTTGTGCTCGGCATCCTGGTCGTCGCCCTGTACGTCAGCTTCCCTGCCGCCGACCTCACGTGGGACGGCGACCCGTCGGTCACCGTCGCGACGGCGGTGCTGTGGGGCATCCTGCTCGTCTACCTGGCCTGGGTCCGCGGAGCATTCCGCGGGCGACGGCGAGCCAAGTTGGGCCTCAGCCCCATCCCCACGGTCGGTGAGGTCCGCGAGATGCTGCACGCTTTCGGCGGCGGCACCCTCTCGTGGATGACGACCTGGGAGGGGCTGTCGTACGCCCGCACGAGGTCGGGAATCGTCGCCTACCAGAGGCGCTCGGGAGTCGCCCTCGTGCTCGCCGACCCTCTGGGGCCGCCGGAGAGCCGCGCAGAATCGGTGCACGAGTTCGTCTCGACGGCAGAGAGCGCGGGACTCATCCCCTGCTTCTTCTCGGCGGATGAAGCTACCCGCGCGCTCGTGCCGGAGGGCTGGCGCAGCCTCATCGTCGCTGACGACACGATCGTCGACCTCGCAGGGCTCGAGTTCACGGGCAAGCGGTGGGCTGCGGTTCGCACCTCACTGAACCGCGCGAGCCGCGAAGCGATGACGTTCCGGATGACGCGCCTGGCCGACGAGCCGTGGGGCATCCAGCAGCAGTTGCGTGCCATCTCGGACATGTGGGTCGGCGACAAGGGGCTGCCCGAGATGGGCTTCACCCTGGGCACGCTGCACGAGGCCGCCGACCCCGAAGTGCGGCTCGCCCTGGCGATCTCACCGCACGGCGACGTCGACGGGTTCCTCTCGTGGCTGCCCGTCTACGGCAAGGGTCGGATCGAAGGGTGGACCCTCGACCTCATGCGCCGCCGCGAGGGCGGGTTCGGGCCGGTGATGGAGTTTCTCATCGGCTCGTCGGCACGGTTCTTCGCCGACGAGGGGGCGGGAATGCTTTCCCTCTCAGGAGCTCCCCTCACGCACGACTATCCGCCGGACGCGGGGATGATCGCCGACATCACCGAGCGGCTCGCCGACATGCTGGAGCCGGTGTACGGCTTCCGATCGCTGCACCGGTTCAAGGAGAAGTTCCATCCCCGCTACGAGTCGCTGTACCTGCTGTATCGAGACGAGGCCGACCTGGCTCGGATCGGAATGGCGTTGACCCGAGCCTTCCTCCCCGACGCGTCGCTGCGTCAGCTCGCAGGATCGAGTCGAGAACTCCTCCGCAGCGGGCGCTGAACACCAGCCCATCGAACACGGTGCCATCGAACGCCCGGGCCGAGCAGCGCTCCAGACCCGGGCGTCGACGGATCCCCCCGGATAGATCGCGCCAAAGCGCGACAAGCCACACTCTATCGACACCGCAACGGCGCGGGTACTAGGGCTGGATGAGTTCTCCGGCCCACTCAGGACGTCGCGAGGAAGACGGCGTCACCGCCGGTGTTGAGCACCGTCCACACGCCGCCGTCGATCTCTTCGACCGGCACGCTCACAGCGACGTTTGCCGACAGGTCCTCGGCCGGCGGATACACCGTTCCGATCGACCAGAGCTGGTTCGGCACGTCGGCTGCGGCGTTCTCGAACAGCTCGTAGCTACGCCCGCTCGCCCCGATGTAGCGGACGACCAATGACGCCCACGGGTCAATCCCGAGGGTGTCGGCATCCGCGGGGTCCTGCCCTGCCTCCGCCAGCTGATCACGGATCGCATCCCAGTCGATGAGGATGCGCATCGGTAGCACGACATACCCGTCGCCGACCTCGGTCGCCGCCGTCGCACCCACCGACCATGCCGACCCGTCGGAGAGTCGAATGGTCTCACCGACCGCGAGCGGGTTGGCGCGGGTTCCCGGCGCCGCCTCGGCGCTCTCACTGACCGAGAGCGTCGGGCTCGGATCGGGCGTCGACTCTGCGGTACACCCTGTCAGCGCGATGCCCACGATCGTGAGTGCGGCCAGGGCCGCGGCAGGCTGGAATCTCATGACGCCTCGAGTCGGGTAGGACGAAAAGAAGGCCCCTCTCGGGACCTTCTCTCCTGTGCGCGAGGGGGGAGTTGAACCCCCACGCCCTTTCGGGCACTGGCACCTGAAGCCAGCGCGTCTGCCTATTCCGCCACTCGCGCGAACCGCGGCGGACCGCGGATCAACTTCCCGAGGATATCACGACAGATCAGCGCGTCGGGCCCCGTATCAGCGCTCCGGCGAAGTCGTCCATGGCCTGTTCAGAGTCTCCAACTAGCATGGTCCCACCGCTCTGCCTGCCTGAGGAGATCCGTGGGACTACTTGACAGCTTCGAGAAGGGGCTCGAACGTGCCGTGAACGGCGCGTTCGCGAAGACCTTCCGTAGCGGGATCCAACCCGTCGAGATCGCATCCGCCCTGCGCAGCGAGCTCGACAAGAAGGCTGCCGTGGTGGCCCGGGACCGGATCCTCGCCCCGAACACCTTCACCGTCCGGCTGGCACCCGCTGACGACGAACGGATGCAGGCGATCGGTCAACCGCTCGTCGACGAACTGGGCGAGCTCGTCACGAAGCACGCTCGGTCGCAGGGATACACCTTCGCCGGCCCGGTTTCGGTGACCATTCGCCGAGACAATGCCCTCTCGACCGGAACGCTGCAGGTCGACTCATCGACCGCGCAGGGGTCGGTTTCGTGGCGCGGTGTTCTGGACATCGCGGGCCAGCGGCATCCGCTCGTCAAGGCCCGCACCGTGATCGGCCGCGGTAGCGACGCAGACATCACTCTTGCGGATGCCGGCACGAGCCGCAGGCACGTCGAGGTTCTCTGGGACGGCGAGCGCGCGATGGTGCGCGACCTCGGGTCGACCAATGGCACGCTGCTGAACGGTCGCAAGATCAGCGAGTCTCCCCTGCCGCCGGACTCCACCATCACGATCGGCCGCACCGACATGGTGTTCCGCATCGTCGCGCAGGCCTCCGCGCCGGCCCGACAGCCGGCATCCGATGCCACGCGGGCTTTCGACGTGTTCGACGGGGGCGGACGCGCATGAGTGAGCTGACACTTCTGCTGCTGCAGATCGGGTTCCTGCTGCTGCTGTGGTTCTTCGTGTTCGCCGTCGTCTATGCCCTGCGCGCCGACGTGTTCGGCGTGCGAGTTCGACGGATGCCGGAAGCTGCAGCTCCGGTCGGACCTGTTCGGCGCGAAACGGCACCGGTCGCACCCTCGGCACCGCCGGCACCCTCCGGAGATGCCGGGGGACCCGCGACGAAAGACACGGTCTCGCGCATCGTGATCACGAGTGGCCCCAAGGCCGGTCTCGAGCTCCCCCTGGGAACCGAGCCCCTCACGATCGGGCGCTCGAGCGAGTCGGGCCTGGTCATCCGCGACGACTACACCTCGAGCCACCACGCCCGCCTCCTGCTCTGGGGAGAGCAGTGGATGCTGCAGGACCTGGATTCGACCAACGGCACCTGGCATGACGGGGCACGCGTGAGCGCGCCGGTCGAGGTGAAGATCGGCGCCCCGATCAAGGTCGGCGCCACGACCTTCGAACTGCGGAAGTGACGGCCGACCCGTCATGGTCTTCGAAGGATCCAGCGCGGCGCTGTCGCACACCGGCAAGGTGCGATCGAACAACCAGGATTCCGGGTACGCCGGATCCAACCTGTTCATCGTCGCCGACGGGATGGGCGGCCACGCCGGCGGTGACGTGGCCTCGAGCATCGCGATCGCGCAACTCGCGGACCTCGACCGCCCCTTCGAGTCGCCCGCGGCAGCCGAACGGGCGCTCGGTGAGGCGATCACCGACACCGCGGCTGCCCTGATCGACACCGTCGCCGCACGCCCGGAACTTGCCGGCATGGGAACGACGGTCAGCGCCCTCGCGATGGTCGACGACTACGCCGTCATCGCCCACATCGGCGACTCCCGCGTCTATCTGTACCGCGACGGAGCACTAACGCAGATCACCACCGACCACACGTTCGTCCAGCGTCTTGTGGATTCGGGTCGCATCACCCCCGAGGAAGCGCGCTACCACCCGCGCCGCTCGGTACTGATGCGCGTGCTCGGCGACATGTCGCCGAACCCCGAGATCGACACCTTCGTCATGCCGACTCAGCCCGGCGACCGTTGGCTCCTGTGCTCCGACGGACTGTGCGGCGTCGTCCCCGACACACAGACGGCCAAGGCGCTCGGGGCAGACCTTGCTCCGGCCCGCACCGCTGACGCACTGCTGAAGATGGCCCTGGATGCCGGAGCCCCCGACAACGTCACGATCGTGCTCGTGGATGTCGGGGGGCAGCATCCGCTGTTCTCGGGAACCCCGACGGTCGTCGGTTCGGCGTCCAACCCCGCCGGCATCGACATTCCTGCCGCCCGCAGCTCCCGCACGAGCTGGCTGCACCCCGCAAGGCAGGCAGCCAACGAGCCCACGCACTTCGAGCCGGCGCCGGAATTCCTCGAGGAGCTCATCGAAGAGGACCGACGTCGATCGCGCCGACGCCAGCTCGCCTGGATCGCGGGCTTCGTGATCGTGCTCGCCATGATCGGCGTCGCGCTCTTCGGCGCCTACCAGTGGACGCAGACGCGCTTCTTCGTCGGCGCCGACGAAGACACCGTCGTGATCTACCGCGGCATCCAACAGAACATCGGTCCGATCTCGCTCTCGACCCCGTACGAAGACACCGGCATCCTGCTCGCCGATCTGCAGTCCTTCGACCGCGCAACCGTGGAGCGTACGATCTCGGCACGTTCCCTCGCCGACGCGCAGGCCATCGTCGACAGGCTCGAATCCCGGGCGGAGGTGCCCAGTGGCTGATCCCGCCATCATGCGCGAACCGGCGTCGGAGATCTCGGCCGATACAGCTGTCGTCCGCGCGCTCAAGAGGTTGCGGACCCCGCAGAAGCAGCGCAACCGCGAACTCGGCCTGCTGCTGTTCGCGCTCGTGCTCTCCCTCGGTGCGCTCGTACTCGTGCAGCTCGGCGTCATGGGCGAGATCGCGCCCGGCTACCTCATCGCCTTCGGTGGACTGTTCACCACGGTGATCGCCGTCCACATCGCGCTGCGCGTCTGGGCGCGCGACGCCGACCCGTTCGTCGTGCCGATCGCGACCCTCCTCACAGGCCTGGGTATCGCGATGATTTACCGCATCGACCTCGCGATCGGTGCGGAGGGCTGGGATGCTGCGTCGGTTCGCCAGCTCGCTTGGGCGGGCATCGCGATCCTCGGATGCCTCGCCGTTGTGATCGCGCTGCGCAACTACCGCGTGCTGTTCCGGTACACCTACATCTTCGGGTTCGTGGGAATCGCGCTGCTCCTGCTTCCGATCGTGCCGGGCCTTGGCACCGACGCGAATGCCGATGTGTGGGTGTCGCTCGGGATCTTCTCGTTCCAGCCGGGTGAGCTCGCGAAGATCTCGCTCGCGATCTTCTTCGCCGGCTACCTCGTGCGCACCCGCGAGAGCCTGAGCTCGGTCGGTACCCGGTTCCTCGGCATGACATGGCCGCGAGCACGCGAACTCGGACCCCTCCTCGTACTCTGGCTGATCTCGCTCGGCATCATCGTGCTCCAGCGTGACCTCGGCACCGGACTGCTGCTGTTCGGCATGTTCGTCGCGATGCTCTACGTCGCCACGGGCAAGACCTCGTGGGTCGTCATCGGTCTCGCCCTGGCAGGCGCCGGTGCATTCTTCGCCTCGCGCGTCCTGTCGTACGTGGGTGGACGCTTCGACAACTGGCTCGATCCTTTCAACCCGGACCGCATCGAAGCCACGGGCGGAAGCTTCCAACTCGTCCAGGGCATCTACGGCCTCGCCCACGGGGGACTCATCGGCACCGGGCTCGGGCAGGGTCGCCCCTACATCACCCCGCTCTCGCAGAGCGACTACATTCTGCCGAGCCTCGGCGAAGAGCTCGGCCTCGCCGGTGTGTTTGCGATCCTGCTGCTGTACATGGTGTTCGTCGCACGCGGCATCCGGATCGGCGTCGCGGGCCAGGATGATTTCGGCAAGCTGCTCGCGACGGGCCTTGCCTTCACGATCGCCCTTCAGGTGTTCATCATGGTCGGCGGTGTCACCCGCGTCATCCCGGTGACGGGCCTGACGACACCGTTCCTTGCGGCGGGTGGATCCTCGCTCGTTGCCAACTGGATCATCGTGGCGCTGCTGCTTCGCATCTCGGATGCCGTCCGCAGCCGCCCGCGCGCGGTGATCGGATGATGGGGGTGATGGCTCGATGACCAAGGAGTTGCGGCGGCTCAGCGTCCTGGTGCTGATGATGTTCCTCGCCCTGTTCGCCTCGACGACGTGGATCCAGGGCATCCAGTCGGCGGATCTCGCCGACTACCCGCGAAATACCCGCGCGTTGTACGACTCCTACGAAGTGCAACGCGGCTCGATCATCGCGAGTGGCTCGGCGATCGCGTCCTCAGTCCCCTCGAGCGACGTCTTCAGCTGGCAACGCGTCTACGTCGACCCCGACATGTGGGCGCCGGTGACCGGCGTCATCCCCGTCGTCGGGCAGGCCACCGGCATCGAGCAGGCGATGAACGACGAACTCAGCGGCACAGCGAGTTCGCAGTTCCTCTCCCGCATCGAACAGATCCTCACCGGTCAGCCGCCGCGCGGTTCGAACGTCGTGCTGTCGCTGGATGCCGACGTTCAGCGGGCCGCGTATGAGGCGCTCGGCGACCTGCAGGGAGCAGTCATCGCCATCGAGCCCGATACCGGTCGCGTTCTCGCGATGGTCACGAGCCCCAGCTACGACACCAACCTGCTCGTGTCACACGACACCGCTCAGGTGGAAACTGACTACGCCGCGCTGCTCGCCGATCCGGCGAACCCGCTGTACAACCGCGCGATCGCGGGGGATCTCAACCCGCCGGGGTCGACGTTCAAGGTGGTCGTCGTCGCCGCGGCTCTGGCGTCAGGGCAGTACACGCCCGAGTCGCAGATCCCGAACCCCGCCATCTGGCAACTGCCCCAGTCGTCGAACACGATCCGCAACTCCAGCGGTGGCACGTGCGGTCCCGGGGACACCGTATCCATCGCCGACGCGCTGCGGCTCAGCTGCAACATCCCGATGGCTCAACTTGCCGTGCAGCTGGGGGACGAGGCGATCCGTCAGCAGGCCGAGAAATTCGGCTTCAACCTGTCATTCAGCATCCCTCTGGACTCGACTGCCTCGAGCTATCCCCGCGGGCTCGATGCCCCGCAAACCGCCCTCACCGGGTTCGGCCAGGGACAGGTGACTGCGACTCCGTTGCAGATGGCGATGGTCTCTGCCGGAATCGCTAACGGCGGGATCGTGATGAACCCCCGAATGGTCGATCAGGTCATCGGGCCCGACCTGTCGGTGCAACAGACGTTCGAGAGCACCGTCTTCGGTGAGGCACTGAGCCCGGAACTGAATGAGGAGATGGTCGCCATGATGGTCGCGAATGTCGAAAACGGCGCCGCCTCGAATGCAAGAATAGAGGGCGTCGACGTGGCCGGTAAGACGGGTACGGCGGAGAACGGACCCGACAAGCCGTACACCCTCTGGTTCACCGGGTTCGCGCCCGCCGCCGATCCCGAGGTGGCGGTGGCCGTGGTCGTGGAGAACGGTGGCGGAATGGGTCAGTCGGGATACGGGGACCTCATCGCGTCCCCGATCGCGAAGAAGGTCATGGAGGCGGTGCTGAACAAATGAGACCGACGCAGGGTGTGACCTTCGGCGGCCGTTACGAGCTGGATTCGCGGATCGCGATCGGCGGCATGGGCGAGGTCTGGGAGGCAACAGACCACGTCATCGGACGGACGGTCGCGATCAAGATCCTCAAAGACGAGTACATGGGAGACCCCGGGTTTCTGGAGCGCTTCCGCGCCGAGGCCCGGCATGCAGCCCTCGTCAACCACGAGGGCATCGCCAGCGTCTTCGACTACGGCGAAGAGAACGGCAGCGCGTTCCTGGTGATGGAGCTCGTTCCCGGTGAGGCCCTGTCAACGATCCTTGAACGGGACGGCTCACTGTCGACCGATAAGACGCTCGACATCATCGCCCAGACCTCGGCAGCCCTGCAGGCGGCACATGCCGCCGGGCTCGTCCATCGCGACATCAAGCCGGGGAACCTGCTGATCACCCCGGATGGCCGCGTCAAGATCACCGACTTCGGCATCGCGCGCATCGCCGACCAGGTGCCCCTGACTGCCACCGGCCAGGTCATGGGTACCGTGCAGTACCTGTCGCCCGAGCAGGCATCCGGTCATCCGGCATCCCCCGCTACCGACATCTACTCGCTCGGCATCGTCGCGTACGAATGCCTGGCAGGCAAGCGCCCGTTCACCGGCGAGTCGCAGGTCGCGATCGCGATGGCCCAGATCAACGAGCAGCCGCCGCCGCTGCCGCCGACCGTCGCCGTGCCGGTGCAGAACCTCGTCATGGCGATGATCGCCAAGAAGCCCGAGGACCGCCCCGCCACCGCTGCTGCCGTCGCTCGAGCCGCAACAGCCCTGCGCCGCGGCGACGTCGCCGCGGCAGCTGCAGCGATTCCCGCGATCGCCACGGGCGCCATCGCGGCCGACGACGCAACTGCCCTGCTGACGTCCGCCGCGACATCCGCAGAGACGCGGCTGATGCCGGCTCCGGAGACCCCGGCCGAAGAGCCCGCGCCGCGTAAGCGCAGCCCGTGGACCTGGCCGCTCGTTGCACTCATCGTGCTGCTGGTTCTTGTTCTCGGCGGCACGATCTGGGCTCTCGTTGCCAACCAGCAGCCAGCGCCCGAACCGACCAGTTCGTCGTCGGCGCCGTCGCCCAGCGCATCGACTCCGACGCCCTCGCCCAGCGAGACGCGCATCAACATCGACGCACTGAACCTGGTGGGCATGCAGTGCGAGCAGGCAGTGCAGACGGCGAAGAGTGCAGGTGTGCTCGAAGTCGTCACAGACACGGGCACGCCGGCTCCGGATGACTCGCAGGTCGGTGTCGTCTGGCAGGTCAACCCGACCGGCAACATCGAGCCGACGAAGGCGCTCACGATCTCGTGCTACGGCCAGGTCACACCGATCGGCGGACCGAGCAATCCGCCCGCTATCCAGGGCGGTTCGCCCGCCGTCGCCGGCTCGACCGTCACCCTGACGTGGGACAGCTTCACCTGCCCGTCGGGCACGGGAACCCTCAGTGGCTACACGGTCACGCTGCAGAATGCGGTCTTCACCGTCGACGGCACCTCGCAGCGAACGTTCACCCCGAACGACCGTGAGGAGGCGATCCTCATCGCCAACGCCGCGGGTCAGACCCTGACGGCGTCCTACACGGCACTGTGCAGCGGGTCGGAGCAGCGGACATCGGATGCCTCGCCGAAGATGCAGGTTCAGATCCAGCCCGCCTCTACCCCGTCCCCCACGCCCTGACCGGGGGGTTCACAGGAAGCGCTCGACTAGGCTCAGAAGACTGGCTCAGTCAGGGAGGGGTAGTGTGACCGACGATTCTCGCGTGCTGTCGGGCCGCTACCGGATCGACGAGTCGATCGGCCGAGGCGGCATGGCTTCGGTGTATCGCGGATACGATCTGACGCTCGGCCGCGACGTGGCCATCAAGATCCTCAATCCCGAATTGGCCCGCGACGCCGGTTTCCGCACGCGCTTCCGCCTGGAGGCTCAGGCTGCGTCGCGGATGTCGCACCCGACCATCGTGCGCGTGTTCGACGCCGGCGAAGAGACCGAATCCCTTCCCGACGGGACGACCCAGCCCGTTCCGTACATCGTCATGGAGTTGGTGACGGGGCGCCTGCTGAAGGATGTCATCGAAGAGGGCCCTGTCGACGCCGAACGTGCCGTCGCCTATGCCGACGGCATCCTCGAGGCTCTCGAGTATTCGCACCGCGCGGGCGTCGTGCACCGCGACATCAAGCCCGGCAACGTCATGGTCACTGCCGACGATCACATCAAGGTGATGGACTTCGGAATCGCTCGCGCGGTGTCGGATTCGTCGTCAACCGTTGCCGAGACCACCGCGATCCTCGGCACCGCTGCCTACTTCTCGCCCGAGCAGGCGAAGGGGGAACCGGTCGATGCTCGTGCGGACCTGTACTCCACGGGTGTCGTGCTCTATGAGCTGTTGACCGGTCGTGCGCCATTTCGGGGTGAGTCCCCGGTCGCCGTCGCCTACCAGCACGTCAGCGAGACACCGCTCACACCGTCGGAGATCAATGAAGAGATCCCGCGTGCATTGGATGCCGTCGTGCTTCGCGCTCTCGCGAAGGATCCCTACCAGCGGTACCAAGACGCTGCATCCTTTCGGGCCGCACTGACTCATGCCCTGACCGGCAAGGCGCCCTCGCGTCGGCAGTTGGGAACGCTGACCAGCGAGCTCTACGGCCCTAACCCGCGGCAAGCCGCGGAGACCGCTCGGTCGCTCCGACAGCTTTCGACCGATACGACGATGCGACGCACACAGTCGGGTCCCCCGGTGGCGTGGGTGTGGGCGGGCGTCGCGATCCTCGCCGTGTTGCTGATCTCGGTACTGTTCTGGGTACTCACCATTCCGCGCGGCGGCGAGAATGTCCCGAGCAACTCGCGGATCGTCCCCGACGTGACTGGCATGACCTACGAACGCGCCGCGGAGGAGCTGACCGCCAACGATCTGGTTCCGGTGCGCGTCGAAGAATCAAGCGTCACGGTGGCCGAAGGAAACGTCATTCGCACCGATCCCGGCACGGATGTCTCCGTCGAGGTGAACCAGCAGATCAAGGTCTACGTTTCGACGGGGCAGGAGCTCGTGGCAGTGCCGGCGCTCACGGGCCTGACCCAGGAGACTGCCGCGCAGGCCCTCGAGCAGGTCGGTCTGAAGGTGGGCACGGTGACCTCGCGCAACGATCCCGCCCTCGACGCCGGAATCGTGATCGCTGCAGACCCAGCAGGCGGCGACGAGGTCGCAGTCGGCAGCAGCGTCGATCTCGTCGTTGCGACGGGACGTGTCTTGATCAACGACGTCACCGGGTACACCGTCGAGGCAGCAACGCGGGAGCTCGAAGCCCCCGACACCCAGTTGACGGTAGAAACGCAGGAAGACACGTCGTGCCCCGCGGCCACCCCGCCTGTCGTCATCGCGCAGTCTCTCGCGCCCGGTGAGGTGCCGGTGCGCTCGACGATCACCTTGACCTACTGCGCGGGCTGATCCGCCACTCCTCCCGCACGCTGACCTCGGCTCACCAGGCTGCCGAGACTGCATCCTGCCCGCGAGAGAGCTCGTAGAGCGCGCGGCCTCGCGGGCAAGGTGCAGTCTCGCGACGGGTTACTCAGACGCCGGCGGCGACGTGTGGACGGAGCCTGCCCGATCGTTCGACGGCGTCCGGGTAGCCGACCCTTTCCAACCAGTTCGCCAGCAGCCGGTAGCCGCCTTCGGTGAGCACGCTCTCGGGGTGGAATTGCACACCCCACAGCGGCGCGGCGCGGTGGGCGATACCCATCACGATCCCGTTGTCGGTGCGGGCGGTGATGACAAGGCTCTCGGGAATCGTGTCGGGATCGACCGAGAGTGAGTGATACCGGTTGGCGATGAACGGCGACGGGATGCCGGAGAACAGCATCGACGCGTCGTGGGTCACCGGCGAGGTGACACCGTGGAACAGCTCGGGAGCGACGGTCACCCGAGCACCCAACGCCTCGGCGATCACTTGGTGTCCGAGGCACACCCCGAGCACGGGAACACCCTGCTCGAGGGCCTCCCGAACGAGATGCTGGGATGCCGCGGTGTCGGCGGGACGCCCGGGTCCGGGGGAGATGAGGATGCCAGCGTGATCACGGACGAGCCGCGCAACGGCATCCGCGCTGATCTGGTCAGCCTCCACCATCACGGTCGCGGCCCCCAACTCGTGCAGATAGCCCACGAGCGTATGGACGAAACTGTCGTGGTTGTCGACCACGAGTACGGGGCCGGCGCTCGACGAACCGGCGCTCACCCGACCGTCGCGTCCTGCGGAGTGGTCAGCTCACTGATCCAGGGGAAGACATAGAAGACCAGGCCGTACAGAATGGCGGCAGCAATCACGGCGAGAATCGCGACCTTGGCCCACCATGGACCAGGCAGCACGTGCCAGAGAGCGGCATACATCAGGCGACTCCTTCCGTAAGGGATGCCGGCGGGCCGGCCTCGCGCGGCGTGAACGACTCGAACACGCCGTACGCGACGATCCGCTCCGTCATGCTCCACCGCGGACTGCAGCTGGTCATCGTGATGTAGGCGTCGCCGGCCGCGACATCCATCTGCGGAACGGCATCAAGCACCGACGTCTCGGTCGGCTTCACGTACTCAAGAGTGCGGAACCTGTAGGTGTACCACCCGGCTTCAGTCTCGACGACGATCGCGTCACCGATCCGCAGCGTCTCGATGTCGGAGAACGGCTTTCCGTAGGTCGTCCGGTGGCCGGCGACCGCAAAGTTCCCTGTCTCGCCCGGCATCTGCGTTCCGGGGTAATGGCCGATACCGATCGGATCGAGCGTCCGTGCTCGCGTCACACCGCCCGCGATCGTGACACTGTAATCGGGCCCCCAGCGGGGCACGCGCATGATGGCGAAGGCTTGCGCATCGTCGGGCTGACCAAGAATGGGGATGGTCACGTCGGTCTCGGTCGTCGCTGTCGGATCCGGCGAGGCCGACGCATCCGGCGTAGGAGATGCAGTCTCCGTTGCCTGCGCCCACTGCTGCGACAACTCGCTGCCGGCGGCGTTCTTCTGGGCACCCTGGATCACATCCCCGAGCCACAGCTGCCACCCGACGTACAGGAACGCCAGCACACCCAGAGTGATGAGCAACTCCCCGATCACACCGAGGACACTCACCCGCCGGCGGCGCTTCGCTGGGCGACGCGACCGGCGGGTCGGGTGCGGCGTCTGCTCCGCATCACCCACGGGCATCCCCTTCGTCTGGAGTCCTCGACGAGGCCCAGGTCCCCGGGCGTCGTGCATCTCGGGCGATTCTATTCGTCTCCTGCTGGAGGAGCCCTGGCAGTTAGACTTGTGCGCATGGCACGCCAGAGCAACGACGACGACCCGATCGTCGAGAGCAGCAGCGCGGACTCCGCACCGAACCCGGTTTGGTTCAAGCCGGTGATGATCGGACTCATGTTGCTCGGACTGGTGTGGGTTCTCGTCTTCTACATCAGCGGCATGCAGTTCCCGATTCCCGGGATCGACGCGTGGAACCTCGTGATCGGTTTCGGCATCGCCTTCGTCGGGTTCCTGATGACCACGCGCTGGCGCTAGCCGTGCGGATTCGTCCTCACCGAATTACACGGCTGTGATTCATCCCCAGGTGTGGATGAATCTGTGGATGAATCACACGTAGAACACGGCAGGGATGGCGAGCAGGGCCAGCAACCCCAAGCCGATCGCGATGAGAAGTCCGATCTGCAGCGGCTGTCGGGCCTTCGTGCGGGTGCGGGCAAAGACCAGCCCGATGAGTGCCCCGACGACCAGGCCGCCAACGTGCGCCTGCCATGCGATGTTGTAGCCCGGAACGAACCCGATCACGAGGTTGATGCCGAGCACGATCAGGATGCCGGTGATGTTCGCTCCGATGTGACGGCCGATCACCAGCAGCGCACCGAGGAGCCCGAAGACCGCGCCCGAGGCTCCGACAACCCAGATCCCAGGCGCGATCAACGCGACGCCCACCGATCCGCCGAGTCCGGAGAGCAGGTAGAGCGCGACAAATCGGCCATGCCCGAGCAGCGGCTCCAGCGACCGCCCGATCATCCAGAGCGCGAGCATGTTCAACCCGACGTGGAAGAAGCTCGAGTGCAAGAAGACCGCGGTGAGCAACCGCCAGGGCTCGAAAGCGATGGATGGGATCACGTAGGCGCTGTTGAAGGCGAACATGCCCTCGAGCGCAGGGATGAACAGCTGCAGAACAAAGACCGCCGCGGTGATCGCGATGATGGCGTATGTCGCGGTGGGGCGCTGCGTCCCGACCGCCGTCACCGGCGCGCGCGACCAGCGGCGCTCGGCCTTCTTCTGCGCGCTCGACTGCGTCGCTCGTTGCTCTCGCATGCACTCCGGGCAGATGACCCCGACCGCGGCCTGCGTCTGACACTCCGGACAGATGGTGCGCATGCAGCGCTGACACAGCACGAAGCTCTGCCGGTCAGGATGCCGGTAGCAGAAGTTGTCCCGGTTGCTGCGGAACGCGTCGGAAGTCGTCACGGCAGACGCCGCCCCCCGTCAGACCGAAGCGATGTCGATCGACGAAATGACGACAGGCTCGATGGGGCGATCGCCCGGGCCGGTGGCAACGGCGCTGATCGCGTCGACGACACGGCGCGAGTCCTCATCCGCGACCTCACCGAAGATCGTGTGCTTGCCATGCAACCACTCGGGACCACGACCGCCCTGACCGGGAACCGTGATGAAGAATTGGGAGCCGTTCGTCCCCTCAGGCTGACCGGTGATCGCGTTGCGGCGCAGGCCCGCGTTGGCCATGGCCAGCTTGTAGGGCTCGGTGAAGGTGAGCTCCGGGCTGATCTCGTCGTTGAAGCTGTAACCGGGACCGCCCGTACCGACGCCCAGCGGGTCGCCGCCCTGGATCATGAAGCCTTCGATGATGCGGTGGAAGATGACATCCGTGTAGAGCGCGCCCTCACCCGGCTTCCCGGTGGCCGGGTGAGTCCACTCGCGGCTTCCGTCGGAGAGACCGACGAAGTTCTGGACGGTGCGCGGGGCCTGGTCCCCGAAGAGGTTGACGACGATGTCGCCGTGGTTGGTGTGGATCGTGGCGACCGCGGTGTGCTGAGGCATGCGGCCATTCTTTCAGAGTTCGCCGGGAACACTTCCCGTCTGCGGCTCACATGGCAAGATGGGAAGACCACGTCGACACGACAGGGAGGGCCCCGTGAGCCTCAGCCGCAAGCGCAAGAAGGAACTCCGCAAGCTCCAGAAGCACGCGAACGACATTTGGGAGTCGCAGCAGGTGCTGGTCGGCGAAGCCGCTGACATCGCCCGGGAAGCCGGTCGGCAGCTGGGCAACTACGGCCGAGAGCAGGTCGTTCCTCAGGTCCAAGAGGCCTACGGTCGCTACGCGCAGCCGTATGTGCAGCGCGGACTCGCCTCCTCCAAGTCGTTCCTGACCAACCGCGCCATCCCCGCGACGGGAGCCGTCGTCGGTTCCGCGCTCTCGGCCTGGGATGCCGCGAACGAGACGCGAGCGAAGCTCGCCGCGGGCCGTGGACTGTCGGCGCCCGACGCCAAGAAGTACGCGAAGCTCGCCGACAAGTACGGCAAGGATGTCTCGAAGAAGCTGTCCAAGAGGCTCTCGGCACTCGAGCCCCAGAAGCAGGGGATCGGCGCCGGTGGCGTCTTTGCCATCATCCTCGGTGTGATCGCCGCAGCCGGTGTGCTCTACGCCGCGTGGCAGACGCTGCGAGCCGACGACGAGTTGTGGGTTGCCGACGACCCGCTGCGCGCTCCCGACGCCTGATCCAGATCAGCTTCACTGCGGCGCTCGGCTTCCGGGCGCCGCAGTCGTTTGTGAGGATGCGCTCAGCGCGTGAAGGAGCCGAGTCCCGCCATCCGCAGGCCGATGTTCACGAGACTGACCCGCTTGAGCCTGCGCACCTGCGTCAACGGAAACCAATCCGCCCGATCTGTTGTGCCGTCGGTCTCGTTGCGCAGCTCGCCGCCGGTGACGTGGGCGCGGTACACGATGCGCAGTGCCTGCAGCGGCAGGTCGGATCCGGGCACAAGGCGCCGGTGAGCGGGAATCACCCGTGAATGGATGCCGAGAAGTTCGTCGAGTGCCACACGGTAGCCGGTCTCTTCCTGAACTTCGCGCCGGGCCGCGGCATCCGGGCTCTCGCCCGGCTCGAGGCCACCGCCCGGAAGTGTCCATCCGGATGCGCCGCCCTCATTCCAGTGCGCGAGCAGCATGCGCCTGTCATCGTCGATGACGATCGAGTACGCCGCGACCCGCAGATCCATGTGTTCACGATACGGGAGCTGCCGGCGGCAGCCCCTGCATGCGCGACCGGAAGGTCGCATCCGATCGGCGCGGCGCAAGCCGCCCTCGCTCACGCAGGATCGGCAGGACGAGGTCACCGAAAGCGGCGACATCCCTCGTCCCGAAGACCGGCTCGATGAGGAATCCGTCGAGCCCCGTACTCGCCGCAAGCTCCTCCACACCGTCCGCGACCTCGGTCGGATCTCCGACGAGGCGGAACCCTCGCGTGCCGCGGCCGCGCAACTCGTCGAGGATCTCCCTCACCGTCGGAGCTGGTCGATCGGCGCTGCCGAGGAACCGCTCGATGTTGCTGGTGCCCATCTGTCCGACCGGTCCACCGGCATCGAGCACCTGGTGGAGGGTCTGGTCGGGATCGAGTGTCCGCAGATCGATGCCGGTGTTTCCCGCGTAGAGGGTAGCGACCACGTCGTCGGTCTGCATCCGGTCGAATTCTTCGGCGAGTTCATGCGCGTCAGCGGAGGTCTCGGAGACGATGGCGGTCAGTCCCGCCATCGTCACGAGCGGCGTGGATCGCCCCGCTTCGTTCGCGCGACGGTGCAGGTCGGCAACTGCGGATGCCGTGTGGGCCGGTGTGGTCGCCTGCACGAAGACGCACTCGGCATGCCGAGCGGCGAAGGCCCGTCCGGCCGGAGAGGTTCCCGCCTGGAAGAGCAGCGGCGTGCGCTGGCGGGTGGGCGGGGCGCCGTAGTATCCGCGCGAGCGGTAGTGGTCACCCTCGAACACCACGCGATGGATGCCGGACCGCTGCCCGTACACGCCGGACTCGCGGTCGGCAACAAGCGCGTTATCACTCCAGGCATCCTCCCAGTACCGCCGCGCGAGGGAGACATACTCCTCGGCCATCGCGTACCGGGTGTCGTGCGCGACCATCTCGTCGTGCCCGAAGAGTTCCGCCACCGCGTTCTGGGACGCACCGGTGACGATGTTCCAGCCGATCCGCCCGCACGAGATCGCATCGAGCGTCGAGAAGCGGCGGGCAAGTTGCACAGGGTGGTCGATACCGGTGGTCGCGGTCACGACGAATCCGAGGTCGGATGTCTCGCGCATGAGGACCGGGAGGAGCGTCGCGGGGTCGTAACCCGAAAAGTTGATGCCGTGCGCGACGGCGTCTGCGCTGATGTCATCGCCGACGATCGGGTAGCCGTACCCGTCGGCGAAGAACAGGAAGTCGAACCCGGTGGCATCCATCACCCGCGCCAGGCGAACCCAGCGCTCGGGGTCGGCGAAGTCGATCGAGTCGCTGAGCGGATGCGGCCAGCTGAGGGTCCCGCCCACTTGCGGGCCGTAAACCTCGAAGACCCCAAACCGCAGCGCAGACACGTCAGCTCCCTTCGCCGCGCACACGCGTGCCGCGGTGACGCAACGCTACGCGCCAGCTGTTTCACGCACATGACGCTGCCAAGAGGCAGGAGTGCCTCGGGGGTTCGGCAGATGAGTGCCAATCTCACGGTGAAGGAGTCTCCCCGATCTTCGAGGGCCTCGGCCGTCGGTGCGGTGGTGCCGTATGTCTGGGGCCATCGGTAACGTGAGATCGTGAGTGCACCCGACATCGACCGGAAGGTCATGGAGAGTTTCGCCGCGCTTGCTGGTGACACCCATCTGACTGTCGTGCTTGGGGCGGGCGCGTCAGCACCCTCCGGTCTCCCGACTTGGGACGACTTCGCCACGCGAATCGCGGTTCTGAGCGGACTCGTGACGACCTCCACTGCAGCCGAGGTGCTGCTCAGCAAGCAAGATCCCATGATCGTGCTAGAGGCGGCGCACGCACGCTCTGGATCGAGCTGGGCCGCTCACCTAAATGAGGCGCTGTACGGCCGACCTCCTAGTAGCGCCGACCCCTCGCCGCTTCACCTTGCGGCAGCGGGTCACTTTGCTGCAATGCCGGGGGCAACCACGCTCGCCACCCTGAATTTCGACGATCTCTTGGAGTCGGCGGCGCTAACTAGCGGCGCACCTGTAGTAGTCATGGATACTGGGGGTCAAGCAGAGCCCGGCGTGCCAACTATTCACCATCTTCATGGGGCGGTGTTCGGCGGGAACGAGTACTCAGCTGTCGTTGGCTACAACGACTTCGCAGAGCTTGTCGCCGACCCTCACGCATGGCAACGACAGTTCTTGTCCTCGGCTCTCGCACGCGGCCCTCTACTCCTTGCCGGGACGTCCTACCGCGATCCGGACATCCGCCATTGGCTGCATCTCATTGTTCGCGACGAGAAGCCGAGATACCGTGCCCTAGTAACAATTGTGCGCGAGGGACTCGGTCTTGACCGTGAAACGTTCGAAACAATCGAGGATGCGCTCACCTCAGAGTGGGAGTCAATCGGTCTACAGGCACTAACCCTGCACGACCTCGCCGATGTAGCCCTCGTGATCCGAGAACTGAGGCACGCAGGGAGTGATAGCTACCTAACCCCGGCTGAGCGATCACGCCGCACATGGGACGCCCACACTCGGAGATTCGGAACACTTCAACGCGAGTATGTTGAGCAACTCGAAGCAGATGCAGAGATGATCGCGGCAGCGCTCGGCAGTCCCGCGTACCGGGCCACATTTTGGTTGGCCAATGCACGAGGCAAGCTCGCTCGATGGGCATCGGAGGGCACGTATTACGCCGGTGTGCGGCAGCTGAAGCTCGTGCCGACCGGACACGATAGTCCATGGATCGCGGGCGAGGCGATCGGATCCGAAGAGGTCAAGCTCAAGGACGTGGAGCGCGCCGCGGGTGTTAGTCCAACGTGGCGATCAGTATTGGCTATCCCCGTCTTTGCTGGTGACGGAACCCACCCCGACTTCGCAACGGGCGTCCTCACGTTTGGACTAGCTCAAACAACATCGGCGCTGCTTGCGCGCCAAGACGAGTGGATCAATGCTGCCTCCGAGTTGAGCGCAGCGTGGGGAACACGCATCAACGGTGTCGCGTTCTCGACGAAAGATAACTAGCCTGAGGAAAAGAGTAGGAGTCGCCCATGGCCGCCAAGAAGAGCACTGCCGCGCGTAACGCAAAGACGGGTTCCTACACTGTGCACGTGCCGAAAAGCGCCGCGACTGGAAAGTTCGTGTCGGAGTCCAGCGCCACGGGACGCATAGTAGTCCGTGGGTCTGCGAAGAAGGCATCCTAATAAGTCCGTGCGCTGCTTCGGCGCAAAGGGCTCAGCGACCCATTTCACCTCGCGGCAGCGCCCATGTTGTCCAACTAAGTTCGAGGTGCGAACGGATCGTGGCCCAACAACACGGACACTGAGCTTTCCTAGCGGGCGATCTACGACATAGATGCCCGCCGAGGCGGGAATGATTCAGCACAACGCATCAGTCAAAGGATGCGCGCGATCTATCAAAAATGCGTGGAGCCTAGGAGATTCGAACTCCTGACATCCTGCTTGCAAAGCAGGCGCTCTACCAACTGAGCTAAGGCCCCGGGGCTTGCGTGGGGCTACCAGGACTTGAACCTGGGACCTCTTCATTATCAGTGAAGCGCTCTAACCGCCTGAGCTATAGCCCCGTGTGGTGCCGGCACATCGCACCGTCAACCTCCAAGACTTTACCCGAAGCGACGCGGTTTCCACGAATCCGGATGCACGCTGGCCGGAGTTCGCTTAGCCGATCCTTCATTGCGCGCCGTCATGGCGAGTTGTTGACTGAGCGGCGTGACCGATGCAACGCACGCCCACGAACCGCACGCGACCGGCGTCAGCCAGAAACTGAACTGGCTACGTGCGGGCGTTCTCGGTGCCAATGACGGCATCGTCTCCGTCGCCTCGCTCGTCGTCGGTGTCGCGGGCGCTACGACAGATACGCCGGCCCTCTTACTCGCGGGTGTCGCGGGTCTCGTGGGTGGGGCGATCTCGATGGCCCTCGGCGAGTACGTGTCGGTGAGCAGCCAGCGCGACAGCGAGAGGGCGCTGATCGCCAAGGAGCGGCGCGAACTTGCCGAGATGCCCGAGGAAGAACTCGAGGAGTTGACGCAGTTGTACCAGGAGCGGGGTCTCAGCCGGGACACTGCGGTCAAGGTCGCGAAGGAACTCACGGACCACGATGCCCTCGCGGCTCACCTCGAGGTGGAGCTGCATATCGACCAAGACGATCTCGTGAGCCCGTGGCAGGCAGCGTTCTCCTCTGCCGTCGCGTTCACGTTCGGCGCGCTCCTCCCCCTGTTGGCGATCCTGCTTCCGCCGCCGCAGTGGCGGGTTCCTGTCACCGTCGTGGCAGTTCTCATTGCGTTGGCGGTCACCGGTTCGATTTCGGCACGCCTGGGAGGCGCATCGCAGGGACGCGCTGTCCTGCGCCTGGTCATCGGCGGCGCGCTGGCGCTAGCTGCGACCTATGCGATCGGCACGTTCCTCGGAACCACCGTCGTCTAGCGCCGGCCTTCGGCCGACGAGGTCCTGAACGCGCTCCGCGTCAGTTCGAGGTGAATCCGACGAGCAAGCCGCCGGTTACCTTCACCGCGAGGTTGTAGATGCCGGCAACCACGGCGCCCATGACGGTGACGACCACGAGGTTCAGGATCGCGACGATCGCCGAGAACGCCAGCACCTGCGGGAGAGACAAAACTGCCGACAGCGAGAACGTGCCGTCGGTGAAGCTACCGATGAACGCGTCAGCCTGGCTGATCAGACCCGTCGTCTGCAGGATGAGGAAGATCAGCACGAAGAAGACGACGGTTGCGATGGCGATCGCCACGGCAGCCAAGAACGACAGCTTCACGGCCGACCAGAAGTCAAGGTAGACCAAGCGCAGGCGCACCTGCTTCGTCGTGGTCTTGCTGGATTTCTTGGCGAGTTTGTCGGCTACCGTCGTCATGCGTCGGGACTTCCTTCAACGATCTGGGGGGAGGCGGCGTCATCCGACGCATCCGTGGCCGCGGCATCTTCTGCCACAACCCGCTCTCCGTTACGCGCGACCGCGATGATGCGATCCTCGTCATCGGGGCGGGCGAAGACGACACCCATGGTGTCGCGACCCTTGGCGGGGACCTCGGCCACGGCAGAGCGTACCACCTTGCCGCTGGCAAGAACCACCAAGACCTCGTCGTCCTCCGAGACGATCAAACCGCCCGCGAGGACCCCGCGATCCTCGGTCAACTTCGCGACTTTGATGCCGAGGCCCCCTCGGCCCTGCTCGCGATACTGGGCGACATCCGTGCGTTTCGCGTAGCCGCCCTCAGTCACGACGAACACGTATCCCTCGTCACGAACCACGGATGCCGACAGCAGGCAATCGTCGCCGCGGAACGACATTCCCTTGACTCCCTCGGTAGCCCGACCCATCGGGCGAAGCGCAGAATCCGTGGCCGTGAACCGCAGCGACATGCCCTCGCGGCTGATCAACAGAATGTCGTCACCCTCGTCCACGAGCATCGCGGAGGTCAGTTCGTCTCCGGCATCGTCACCGTCGCCGCCGCGCAGCTTGATGGCGATCACGCCGCCCTGGCGGTTGGTGTCGTACTCAGTCAGGCGCGTCTTCTTCACCAGTCCGCTGCGGGTGGCAAGCACGAGGTAAGGCGCTGCCTGGTAGTCACGGATGTCGAGGATCTGGGCGATCTCTTCCTCGGGCTGGAGCGCGAGGAAGTTCGCGACGTGCTGACCCTTCGCGTCGCGGCCGGCCTCGGGAAGCTCATACGCCTTCGCGCGGTAAACGCGGCCCTTGTTCGTGAAGAACAACAGCCAGTGGTGGGTCGTCGTCACGAAGAAGTGCTCGACCACGTCGTCAGCCCGCAACTGCGCGCCCCTGACGCCTTTGCCGCCGCGGTGCTGTGACCGGTAGTTGTCGCTGCGCGTGCGCTTGATGTACCCGGCGCGGGTGACGGTGATGACCATCTCCTCTTCGGGGATGAGGTCTTCGACCGACATGTCGCCGTCGTAGCCGGGCAGGATTTCGGTACGTCGGTCGTCACCGAAACGGTCGACGATCGCTGTGAGTTCCTCGCGGATGATGGAGCGCTGGCGCGCCGGGTCGGCGAGGATCGCCTGGAAGTCCAGGATCTGAGCCTCGAGCTCGGTGGCTTCGTCGATGATCTTCTGTCGTTCGAGGGCGGCGAGGCGGCGCAGCTGCATCTGCAGGATCGCATCGGCTTGCACGTCGTCGATCTCGAGCAGGTCCTTCAGGCCCTCGCGCGCGTCCTCGACGGTCGCCGAGCGACGGATGAGGGCGATGACCTCGTCGAGCGCGTCGAGCGCCTTGAGGTACCCGCGCAGGATGTGCATCCGCTCTTCGGCCTTGCGCAGGCGGTATCGAGTGCGCCGAACGATGACCTCGACCTGGTGTTCGATCCAGTAGCTGATGAATCCGTCGAGCGGCAGCGTGCGCGGCACACCGTCGACGATCGCCAGCATGTTCGCGCCGAAGTTCTCTTGCAGCTGCGTGTGCTTGTACAGGTTGTTCAGTACGACCTTCGCGACGGCGTCGCGCTTGAGGACGATGACCAGGCGCTGGCCGGTGCGACCCGAGGTCTCGTCACGGATGTCGGCGATGCCGGTGATGCGGCCCTCGCGGGCGAGATCGCCGATCTTCACGGCGACGTTGTCGGGGTTGACCTGGTAGGGCAGTTCGGTGATCACCAGGCACGTGCGGCCCTGGATCTCTTCGACATTGACCACCGCGCGCATCGTGATGGATCCGCGGCCGGTGCGGTAGGCATCCTTGATTCCCTTGGTTCCCAGGATCTGCGCGGCAGTGGGGAAGTCGGGACCCGGGATGCGCTCCATGAGAGCGTCGAGGAGTTCCTCGCGGGTGGCCTCGGGGTGCTCGAGCGCCCAGAGGGCGCCAGCGGAAACCTCGCGGAGGTTGTGCGGCGGGATGTTCGTTGCCATGCCGACCGCGATACCCACGGAACCGTTGACCAACAGGTTCGGGAAGCGGGCAGGCAGAACGATCGGTTCCTGCGTCTGTCCGTCGTAGTTGGGCTGGAAGTCGACGGTCTCTTCTTCGATATCCCTGACCATCTCCAGCGCAAGGGGCGCCATCTTGGTCTCGGTATATCGAGGCGCGGCCGCGCCCTGGTTTCCCGGGGTCCCGAAGTTCCCCTGGCCGAGCGCGAGTGGGTATCGCAGCGCCCAGGGCTGCACGAGCCGGACGAGGGTGTCATAGATCGCCGAGTCACCGTGCGGGTGGTACTGACCCATGACCTCGCCGACGACACGCGAGCACTTCGAGAACGACTTGTCGGGGCGGTATCCGCCGTCGTACATGCCATAGATCACACGGCGGTGCACGGGCTTGAGGCCATCGCGCACGTCGGGAAGGGCGCGACCGACGATGACGCTCATCGCGTAGTCGAGGTAGGACCGCTGCATCTCCAGCTGCAGGTCGACCTGGTCGATTCGACCGTGGTTGTGCTCCGGCTCGGGACGTTGTTCGTCTGCCATGTCTGTCTCTACTTCGTCGTTTCGATGTGCTCGCGTACTCAGATGTCCAGGAAGCGGACGTCTTTCGCGTTTCGCTGAATGAACCCGCGGCGCGACTCCACGTCCTCACCCATGAGAATCGAGAAGATCTCATCGGCGGCGGCGGCGTCATCGATCGTGACCTGACGCAGCGTCCGGGTCTGGGGATCCATCGTGGTCTCCCACAGCTCCTCGGCGTTCATCTCACCGAGACCCTTGTAGCGCTGGATCGCGTTGTCCTTCGGGATGCGCTTGCCCGCTGCGGCTCCCTCGGTCAGAAGCGCGTCACGCTCGCGGTCCGAGTACACGTACTCGTGGGCAGAGTTCGACCACTTGATCCGGTACAGCGGGGGCTGGGCGAGGTAGACGTAGCCGGCTTCGATGAGACCGCGCATGTAGCGAAACAGCAGGGTCAGCAGCAGCGTCGTGATGTGCTGACCATCGACGTCGGCATCCGTCATCAGCACGATCTTGTGGTACCGCGCCTTCGCAATGTCGAAGTCCTCACCGATGCCCGTCCCGAAGGCCGAGATCATCGCTTGCACTTCCTTGTTGCCCAGGGCGCGGTCCAGGCGTGCCCGCTCGACGTTGAGGATCTTTCCACGAAGGGCAAGGATCGCCTGCGTGTGAGGATCGCGACCACCGACAGCCGAACCACCGGCCGAGTCGCCCTCCACGAGGAAGATTTCGCTGATCGACGGGTCCTTCGAGACGCAGTCCTTGAGCTTGTCGGGCATCGCCGCCGACTCGAAGACGCTCTTGCGTCGTGCTGTCTCGCGCGCCTTGCGCGCAGCAAGCCGCGCGGTCGCGGCATCGATCGCTTTGCGGATGACGTTCTTGGCCTGCGCGGGATTGCGATCCAGCCAATCCGTCAGCTGGTCACCGACCACCTTCTGCACGAAGGCTTTGGCCTCGGTGTTGCCGAGCTTCGTCTTGGTCTGGCCCTCGAACTGCGGCTCGGAGAGCTTGACGGAGATGACGGCAGTCAATCCTTCTCGGATGTCTTCACCGGTGAGGTTGTCGTCTTTCTCCTTGAGCATGCCCTGAGCCCGCGCGTACCGGTTCACGAGCGTCGTCAACGCCGCCCGGAAGCCTTCTTCGTGGGTTCCACCCTCGTGGGTGTTGATCGTGTTGGCGAAGGTGAACACGTTCTCGGTGTAGCTCGTGGTCCACTGCATCGCCAGCTCGAGTGAGATGTGACGCTCGGTGTCTTCGGACTCGACCTCGATGATCTCGTCGTTGACGACCTCTGTCTTGCGCACCTTGTTGAGGTACTCGACGTAGTCGACGAGTCCGCGCTCATAGAGGAAGTCATCGTGGGGCTGGGTAGCAGCAGTACCGCTGGACTGGTCGTCGACGACGTAGGCGGACTCCGGGCGCTCGTCTCGAAGCGTGATACGCAGCCCCTTGTTGAGGAAGGCCATCTGCTGGAAACGGGTGCGAAGGGTGTCGTAGTCGAAGTGGACGGTGTCGAAGATCCCGGCATCCGGCCAGAAGGTGATCGTCGTTCCGGTCTCGTCGCTTGGCTCGGCCTTCTCCAGCGGCGCGAGCGGAGTTCCCCCGTCACGGAAGGACTGCCGCCAGACGAATCCCTGGCGCTTGACCTCCACCTCGAGGCGTGTCGAGAGGGCATTCACCACCGAGGATCCGACACCGTGCAGACCACCCGAGACCGCGTATCCGCCGCCACCGAACTTCCCGCCGGCGTGAAGCACCGTCAGCACGACCTCGACGGTCGATTTTCCCTCGGTTCGGTGCATATCGACGGGAATTCCGCGGCCATTGTCGACAACGCGCACCGCGCCGTCTTCAAGGATGGTGACCGTGATCGTGTCGCAGTAGCCGGCGAGGGCTTCGTCGACCGAGTTGTCGACGATCTCGTAGACGAGATGGTGAAGGCCGCGTTCGCCGGTCGAACCGATGTACATGCCGGGGCGCTTACGGACCGCCTCCAGTCCCTCGAGGACCTGGATCGCGTCAGCTCCGTACTCGTTCTGGACCTTGCCGGCGTTTGCGAGCTGCGGATCTTCGGGAACGCTTTCAGGGACTTCTGAGGGCATGGTGAGAGGCGCTCCACATCGACGATAGGACTGTGGGCCAGTCTATCAAGTCCAGACTCTGTTCGAGCGCTCTACGGTCCTGTGGCGCGATGAAATTCGTCGCGACGTCCCGGGAGGTGGTTCAGCCGTAGGTATCGCGCGGACCGCGGCCTGGAACGGCTCTCGGCCCCCATTTCCAGGAGGGGACGTCCGGCCCGATGAAGCGGACGCTCTCGACCCCGGCGTCCGGGAACCGACGAATGATCTCGGTGAGGATCTGTGAGCGCATGTTCTGCAACTGCCGAGCCCACGCCGTCGAATCAGCCTGGACGGTGAGGATGCCGTCGACAAAGCCCACCGGACGGGTATGGCGCGCCGTCTCAGCCCCGGCCACCTCGTTCCAGGTGAGAACCACATCTTCCCGGGCAAGCTGTGCGTCCCATCCCGCTTCCCGCGTGAGGTCGGTGAGGACGTCGCCGACACCCTTGGGATCGCGGCCTGGAGTGAACGGCTCGTTCTCGTCATCCGTTCGACGCCGGCGTCGCCGCGCAACGCGGGCCGTCGGGGCAAGCCCGCGCAGGCGCAGGTACGTCGCGATCGTTTCGGGTACCGAGGATGCCTGATCCGCGTCCACGGTCATGACACTTCTCGATCAACCGGACCGCTACCACTCAGGGTGCCCGCCTCGACACGGACGGTGCCGACGCGAAGCTCAGCAGGAACATCCTGCTCAACTGCGGCAGTCACGATCACCTGTTCGAACTCGCCCACGATGTCGGCCAGCCGCACCCGGCGGCCCGCGTCGAGTTCGGCAAAGACATCATCAAGGATGACGATCGGGTCACCGAGCTGCGACTCGGCTCGGAGCAGATGAGCCGACGCGATGCGCAGCGCCAGAGCCAGAGACCAGGATTCGCCATGCGAGGCGTACCCGCGCGCCGGCAGACCGCGAAGCGAGAGCACAAGGTCGTCGCGGTGCGGACCCACGAGGTTGACCCCGCGTTCCAGCTCTGCGCTGCGCTTCTCACGCAGCGCCGCGCGGAACCGCTCGAACAGGTCGCCGGATTCGGTGACATCAACACTGCGCTCATCGTCATCAGGGTCGGCGCCGTCCACGGAAAGCACCCACCGCGCGTCCGGAGCGTGATCGGCCCCGGCGATTGACGCGTAGGCATCAGCGATCGGTCCCGCGAGATCCCTCACGAGTGCTTCGCGCGCCCGGATGATCTCCACCCCGAGAGCCACGAGTTTGTCATCCCATACGTCCAGGGTTGGCAGGGCATCCGAGTCCAGGCGCCTGGCGCGCGCCGATTTCAGCAGCGCCCCGCGCTGCTTGAGAACGCGATCGTAGTCGGCGAGCGTGGCCGACAGTCTCGGGTATCGCTGCACGAGAAGCTGGTCCGCGAAGCGGCGCCGGGCACCCGGATCACCGCGGACGATCTGCAGGTCTTCCGGCGCGAACAATACGACATGCGCATAGCGACCGAGTTCGCCCGTACGGATGCCGGTTCCATTCACCTGTGCGCGGTTCGATCCCTGGCGGTTGATCTGGACATCGACGTTCAACCGACGCTCCCCGTGCGCAAGGGTTGCCCGAACGATGGCGAAGTCGGAACCGTCTCGCACCAGTGGTGCGTCTGAGGAGACCCGGTGTGAGCCGGCCGTGGCGAGATACGCGACGGCCTCAGCGAGGTTCGTCTTGCCCTGCCCGTTGCTTCCGACCAGAACGGTCGGTCCGCTGGAGAGCTGGAGATCGGCGCGCGCGTAGTTGCGAAAGTCGGTGAGACTCAGCCGCTCGACGATCATCGGTACAGGCTATCCGCCACGACTGACGCCTGACCCGCGCCAGAACTCAGCGCAGCAGCAGGTTCGGCTGCAACAGGTACTTGAAGGAATCCTCGCCCGACCGGTCGACCGAGGTCTGCGCCGTGATGAGCACGGGGCTGAGCTTGTTGGCGTTGTCGCTGGAGGTGAAGGTGACCCGTGCGAACTCGCTGCGAACTGCACCGAGCGCCTCGAGCAGATACTGGGGGTTCAGGCCCAGCGTCACATCCTCCCCGCTCAGCGTCGCATCGACGGACTCAGTTGCCCGGGCCTGTTCGGTGCCCGCGGCATCCATCGACACGCCCTCTGCAGTGAAGGTGAATCGCAGCGGTGCGGACCGATCCAGAACCAGCGAAACGCGCCGGACGGCTTCGGCGAATTCGGAGGTGCTCACGACAGCGTGGTGTTCGGTCTGCTCGGGGAAGAGCCGTCGCACCGGGGGGAAGTTGCCCTTGATCAGCAGCGACGTGACCGTCTTGTTACCCGCGGTGAACGCAATGATCTCGCGGTCACCGCTGCCCGAGAACGCAATGGAGATCTGTCCCGAGTGCGCGAAGGTCTTGCCGACTTCGGTCAGTGTTCGCGCCGGGACCAGCGCGGTTGCGCCCTCCTGGGATGCGCCGCTTGCCGGATCCCAAGGGATCTCACGCAGGGCGACCCGGTAACGGTCGGTGGCAACGAGGCTCAGGCGGTTACCCGAGACTTCGAGCTGAACACCGGTGAGAACCGGCGTGACATCGTCGCGTGATGCGGCGAAGGCGACCTGGGCGATTGCGGTTGCGAAGTCTTCGGCGGGGACGAGACCCGACTCGCCGGTGACTTCGGGAATCGCGGGGTACTCAGCAACCGGCATGGATGCCAGGGTGAAGGTCGCCGACCCACAGGTGAGCAGGATGCCGCCGTCATCGTCGACGCGCACAGTGACCGGGGCGTTCGGCAACCGGTTCGCGATCTCGGACAGCAGTCGTCCGTGGACGAGGATCGTGCCCGGGTCATCGACAGTCGCCTCGATGAGGGTTCGCGCCGACGCCTCGTAGTCGAAGGCCGACAGGGAGAGGCCGTCTGCGCTGGCCTCGATCAGGATTCCCGCAAGGATCGGCTGCGGGTTGCGTTGTGGCAGGAGCTTGACGACGAACGACACAGCCTCGCTGAACACATCGCGGTTGACTTCGAACCTCACGCGCGCTCCCTCGATCCGGTTGGGCTCTCCCATGCTAGTGCCCACATGTCTTGTGACCTCAAGAGATCCGCTGGGCTCACGCTGAGCCCCGAGCCGCACTTAAGGTCATCGAACCGGATTCATTTCAAGAAGTTCTTTGTCATGGTGTTAACGCCTGTGGAAACTGGGGATGAATCTCCCGATCCCTTGTGCCGAGCCGAAACCACATTCGTGTCATTTGTGGAGGGGCTGCGGATGAGTTGCGTGAAGCGGTGTGCTGGAGCTCACCGCTTCCGCCCGTGTTCCACAACCGAGAGTCGCTTCACTCACAGCTGAGAGCGCTGCTTCCACACTTATCCACAAGTTATCCACACTGTGGGGAACGCGTATTTTTGTGCCCGCGATAGCGCTGTGTCAAGTGAGAATCCATGAGGCTCCTATGAGCCCCAGATTGCGCGTGTGAGAGGACGCCTCAGCGACCGTTTCGACCGAGCTGAGCGGTGATCTCGGAGACCTGGTTGTAGATCGAGCGCCGCTCCTTCATGAGGTCGCTGATCTTCTTGTACGCGTACATGACCGTCGTGTGGTCGCGGTTTCCGAAGAGTTGACCGATCTTGGGGAGCGAAAGACTCGTGCGTTCGCGGCACAGATACATGGCGATCTGTCGAGCGGTGGCGACTGCCTGCGAGCGGCTCGATCCGTACAGGTCATCGACCGAGAGCTTGAAGTAGGTGGCGGTGGCCGCGATGATGTCGGTCGGCGAGACGACGTTGGCGTCATCTTGATCGATGATGTCGCGCAGCACGGTTTGGGCGAGCGAGATGTCCAGGCTCGAGCGATTCAAGCTGGCAAAGGCCGACACCCGGATGAGCGCGCCCTCGAGTTCACGGATGTTCGACGAGACCGCGGTGGCGATGTACTCCAGCACGTCGTCGGGAATGTGGAGCCGCTCGCTCTGCGCCTTCTTGCGCAGGATCGCGATGCGGGTTTCGAGGTCTGGTGCTTGAACGTCTGTGATGAGCCCCCACTCGAACCGGCTCCGCATCCGATCTTCGAATCCGGTCAGGTGCTTGGGTGGCACGTCGCTGGTGATCACCACTTGCTTGTCGTGATCGTGGAGCTGATTGAAGGTGTGGAAGAAGGCTTCCTGGGTCTCTGCGCGGCCCTGCAGGAACTGGATGTCATCGATGAGCAGGATGTCGACATCCCGGTACCGAGCCTGGAAGGCAGCGCCGCGGTTGTTGGCGATCGAGTTGATGAAGTCGTTCGTGAACTCTTCGCTCGAGACGTACCGAACTTTGATGCCGGCATAGAGGCTGATCGCGTAGTCGCCGATTGCGTGCAGGAGGTGGGTCTTGCCGAGGCCTGAGTCGCCATAGATGAACAGCGGGTTGTACGCCTTCGCGGGAGCTTCCGCGACGGCGACTGCCGCTGCGTGGGCGAACCGGTTGGACTGGCCGATGACGAAGTTGTCGAAGGTGTACTTCGGGTTCAAGCGCGTGTCGGTGCGTGAGGAGGTACTCGTCGATTCGACGGGTTCCTCGGCAGCGCGGTGCACGGATGCCGAGGGCGGTGCCGCCAACGGCATGACCGCCGTCAGGTGAGACTCGGCAAGGTCAGGATTCACGACGACACGGAAGGCCGACACGCTCTCACCCCTGCCATCTTCTGCGTGCGCGAGCGCCTCGAGGATCGGCGCGCGCATCCTCTTGTTGATCTGCGCGGCGGTCAGTTCGTTCGGAACATCCAGGTAGAGGGTGCCCCCCATGACGCCCTGAGCTACCGCGAGATTGAGGAACCCCTCCAGCTGCGGGGTGATCCGATCGTCTCCACGCATGATCTCTAGCGCGGCGGTCCAGACCGGAACATCCGGAATCTCCTGGGTCGACATGGCCCCCCTCAGGCTTCAGCGGCATCGGTGCGGCGAGCCCGTCCCCGGCTGTGGATAACTTTCGGAGCAACGGTAGTCAGCGGCATCCGTCAGCGCAAAATCAACTGTAGACGCGACTCGCGTGTCGTCTCCAGATGGTGGATGACGCTGGGGATAATGTCCCTTTGCCTCTGCTCGGTTTGAGTTCGAGCGCTGCGCGACGTACCCTTAGTCGGTTGACTTGTGCCCTCGTGGCAGTCCCCGATTCATCGTCCCGGTGTGAGCATCCCGGCGACACCTCATCCGGAAGTGATCTCATGAGCAAGCGTACGTTCCAGCCCAACAACCGCCGCCGCGCCAAGAAGCACGGCTTCCGCGCCCGCATGCGCACCCGCGCCGGCCGTGCCATCCTCTCGGCTCGCCGCGCCAAGGGTCGCAGCGAACTCTCGGCCTGACCTCACAGTGCTTGCGCGCGCCCACCGGATCACCCGGGGCGCGGACTATCGTTCCGTCGTCCGCAGGGGCCGCCGGTGTGTGGCTGCGCACCTCATGAGTTACACGACGGTGTCAGTGGATGCCGGTCCCGCTCGGTTCGGCTTCATCGTGAGCAAGCAGGTGGGTTCAGCGGTGGCACGCAATACCGTGCGTCGGCGGCTGAAGGCAATCAGCGCGGGTCTCGTGGATGAGATTCGCCCGGGCTCGCAGGTCGTCATCCGCGCCTTGCCCGCTGCAGCCGACGCGCCGTACGAGGTGCTCGCGGGCGAGGTCAAGCGATGCCTCACCGGAGAGCACCGATGAGTGAGTTGCCCTCGTACGCCCTCGGTCATGCGCACCTTGATGCTGTCGATGCAGCGCGTGCGCTCCCGCTTGTTCCTCGTAACGCTGTGCTCGCTTTGCTACACGGGTACCGCGCGACGATTTCCCACCTGTACGGCGATGTGTGCCGGTACTATCCCTCGTGCTCGGCCTATGCCGTGGGTGCTGTGCAACAACACGGCGCTCTCAAGGGAGCGGCGCTCGCGGCGGCACGGCTGAGCAGATGCCACCCGTGGGCCCAGGGCGGCGTCGACGACGTTCCGCCCCACGAGCACTTCCGATTCGATCTCACCCGGCACGGGTTCGTCGTGCCACGCAGAAAGGACTGATCCTTGCTGGATCTCCTCGCCAGTGCGACACCCTCCCCGTCCCCCACCGCGGCGGCTGGAGGCGGCTTCGACCTGTTCGCGATCATTCTGTGGCCGCTGAAGTGGGTCGTCGAACTCATCCTCGTCGCGTGGCATTGGCTCTTCACTGCGATCGGACTGCCACCGGCGGACGGCATCACCTGGGTACTCGCGATCGTCGGGCTCGTCGTGGTCGTGCGCGCCGCGCTCATCCCGCTGTTCGTCAAGCAGATCAAGTCGCAGCGCAAGATGATGGAGATCGCTCCGGAGCTGCGGAAGATCCAGGACAAATACCGCGGTAAGAAGGACCAACTCTCGCGAGAGGCCATGAGTCGCGAGACGATGGCGCTCTACAAGAAGCACGGGACGAGCCCCGTCTCCGGTTGCCTTCCACTGCTGGTGCAGATGCCGGTCTTCTTCTCGCTGTATTCGGTGCTCAGCAGCGTGAAGGTCAACGCGGAGCTGGGTCTCGGTGGCGTCGGAGCCCTCAGCCCCGAACTTACGAAGCAGTTCTATGACGCTTCCCTCTTCGGCGTCGCATCGCTCCACGAGACCCTCATCGATGCCTGGAACACGGGTAACACCCCGGCGGTCATGATCCTCGTGGTGCTCGTGGTGCTGATGATCGCGTCGCAGTTCTTCACCCAGCTGCAGATCATTTCGAAGAACCTCTCCCCCGAGGCAAAGACCGGCCAGGCCTACCAGATGCAGCGCATCATGCTGTGGGTACTTCCGTTCGCGTTCGTGTTCTCGGGCGTCTTCTTCCCGCTCGGTGTTGTTCTGTACTGGTTCACGAGCAACATCTGGACGATGGTTCAGCAGTTCATCGTCATCCGTGAGATGCCGACCCCGGGATCCGAGGCCGCGAAGCAGCGCGAGGAGCGACTGGCTCGGAAGGGCAAGGCGATCGACTCCAGCGGCAAGGTCGTTCCGATGGACAAGTACCTCGCCGAGCAGCAGCGACTTCTGGAAGAGGCCGAGAAGACCAAGGCTCAGGCCCCGAAGCGTGAGCAGCCGATGAGCAAACAGCGCGCGAAGAAGCAAGGCCAGCGGCCGACGGGCGGGACGAATTCCCGGCCACAGAACCAGCGTCCACCAGGCAGTGCGGCGGAGGGCTCATCACCCACCCCGGAACCGAACAACTAGGAACAGAGGGTGGAGATGACAACGACCCCCGACACCGCTTCGTCTCGCGCAGAGGCGACCATCGAAGACCTGGAGCAGGAGGGCGACGTCGCCGCCGACTTCCTCGAGGGCCTTCTCGATATCGCAGACATCGATGGCGACCTCGCATTGGATGTCCGTAATGGTCGCGCGTACGTCTCGATCGAGCGGGACGGCGGAGAAGGAACCGCCGGCCTCGGCGCTCTGTCCGACCCGACGACCGTGCAGGCGCTCCAGGAGCTCACGCGTATTGCGGTCCAGAATCAGACGGGTCGTTTCTCCCGCTTGATCCTGGACATCGGCGGGTCGCGCGACACGCGGCAGCGAGAGCTCGACACTCTTGTCGACCGCGCCGTAGCTCGGTTGGACGAAGGAGCCTCGCAGGCTTCACTTCCGCCGATGTCCAGCTATGAGCGCAAGCTCATCCACGACCTCGTTGCTGAGCGTGGCTTGGTCTCGGAGTCGTACGGCGAGGGCGCCGAGCGGCACACCGTCATCCGCCGCGCGTAAGTGCATGTTTCACGTGAAACATCGATGAGCACCCTTGAGGCCGAGCCTTCGGCAGCGGCAGACCTGTTTGGCGACCGGATCGGCCTCGCGCGCGCATTCACCGCTGCGCTGGCAGACCAGGGCGAGACCCGGGGACTCATCGGTCCCCTCGAACTGCCGCGGCTATGGACGCGACACGTTCTGAACAGTGCGATCGCAGCGCCGCTCTTCGAGGGGCACGCCGCGGACATCGGTTCGGGTGCGGGACTCCCCGGGATCGTGTTGGCCATCGCGCGTCCCGATGTCAGGTGGACGCTGGTCGAACCGATGGAGCGTCGCGTGGCCTGGTTGATGGAGCAGGCCGATGTACTGGGGCTCGGCAACGTCGTGGTCGTTCGCGCACGCGCCGAAGAGTGGACTCCCGAGGAGCCGGTGGATGTCGTCACGGCTCGTGCCGTGAGCGCACTTCGCACACTGATCCCGATGACAGCTCCTCTCGTGCGTCCCGGGGGCAAGCTGATGCTGTTCAAAGGTCGGGGCGCTGAGGCGGAGATCGATGCCGCGCAGAAGCAGATCCGTCGATACGGACTCACCGAGGTCGGGGTTCTCACCCTCGGCGAGGGTGTCCTCGACGAGACGACTCGTGTTGTGCATGCCACCGTGGGTGGTTGAGGGCGTGAAGCCGTGACGAACTCAGCCCGCATGTTTCACGTGAAACGTTGAGTCCCCGAGACCGGCCCGGGGTCGAGTCGTAAGCCGCACATAGAGTAGAGAAGCCCATGACCCGATCGGAGCGTTTCACGTGAAACACGACGAGGATCCCGCGACGGACTCGTTCTATGACACCCCCTTGGCGCGCGAACTCGCAGACCTCACGGCACGCCGCCGAGCCCTCGATTCCATCCCGATGGCGTACTCGGGTAGGCGACGCATCTTCACGGTGTCGAACCAGAAGGGTGGGGTCGGTAAGACCACGTCAACCGTCAACCTCGCAGCCGCGTTCGCGCACATGGGCGCCACGGTGCTGGTCGTCGACCTCGACCCGCAGGGTAACGCGTCCACCGCGCTCAGCATCCCGCACAACGCGGAGACTCCGAGCGTCTACGACGTCCTCGTCGAGGAGCGACCACTGTCTGAGGTCGTCCAGCAGAGCCCCGAGTCCCCCAGGCTCTTCTGTGCTCCGAGCACGATCCACCTCGCGGGAGCGGAGATCGAGCTCGTTTCGCTCGTGGCTCGCGAGCGGCGGCTGCGGACGGCATTGGAGAAGCACCTGTCCACGACGGGCACGGATATCGACATCGTGCTCATCGACTGCCCGCCCTCCCTCGGGCTGCTCACCATCAACGCGTTCACCGCGGCCGATGAAGTCCTCATTCCCATCCAGTGTGAGTACTACGCGCTCGAGGGGCTCAGCCAGTTGATGGGAACGGTGTCGATGATCCAAAGACACCTGAACCCCACACTCACGCTCTCGACGATCCTGCTCACGATGTACGACGGCCGCACTCGCCTCTCACAACAGGTGGCTGATGAGGTTCGTGCGCACTTCGCGGATCAGGTGCTCACCACGGTCATCCCAAGGTCGGTTCGCATCTCGGAGGCGCCGAGCTTCGGGCAGACTGTGATCGCCTACGATGGGCAGTCCGTCGGGGCAGTGGCGTATCGCGAGGCTGCCGTCGAGATCGTCCGGCGCGATCAGCGCCCGGATGTCGCGAACGGGGAAGCCGCTGGGATATCTGCGCGCGACCGTGGCGCTGAAGAGAGGGACGCGTGATGGCCAAGCGAACGGGACTCGGTCGAGGAATCGGCGCTCTCATCCCCACCACCGATCAGGGCGAGAGCCGCCCCGTGGACGTCTTCTTCCCCGAAGCACCCCCTGCCGAGGATCTCGTCACGGTGCCAGGAGCCCGACTGATCCACGTCGACCCGAACGCGATTGTCCCCAATCCGCGGCAGCCACGCACGAACTTCGACCCGGATGAACTCGCAGAACTTGTGCACAGCGTGCGTGAGTTCGGCGTGCTCCAGCCCGTCGTTGTCCGCGATCGTGGCGATGGGACCTATGAGCTCATCATGGGTGAGCGTCGCACCCGGGCCTCTCGGGAGGCGGGCCTTGACTCCATCCCGGCGATCGTCCGCGACACCGCAGACGAGAACCTGCTGCGAGACGCTCTGCTCGAAAACCTGCACCGCTCGCAGCTCAACCCGCTCGAAGAAGCCTCTGCCTACCAGCAGTTGCTCGAGGACTTCGGCATCACGCAGGAGGAGCTCGCGGGGCGGATCGGTCGGTCGAGACCCCAGATCAGCAACACGATCCGCCTGCTGAAGCTTCCGATCCCCGTGCAGCAGCGCGTGGCGGCCGGTGTGATCAGCGCAGGTCACGCCCGCGCGATCCTGTCGGTCGAAGGCGATGATGCCATGGCCCGCCTCGCTGACAAGATCGTCAACGAAGACCTTTCGGTGCGAGAGGCTGAAGCTGCAGCGAAGGGCGCGGCATCCGCCGGACGAAAGGCGGCCAAGCCACAGGCTGGCGGCCGCCGTGGTCACCTCGACGAACTCGCCGAGCGGCTCGGTGACCGCCTCGACACCCGCGTGAAGATCACTCTGGCCGCGAAAAAAGGGCAGATCAGCATTGATTTTGCAAGCATCCAGGATCTGAACCGCATTCTCGCGGAACTCGGTGTCGATGGCTTCGGGTCCTGATCATCCACATCCGGGCGGCCGGGGCTCAGGGCGACGTACGCTGGAGTTATGACGCGCGAGAATTCGGCCCCGACCCGTCGGGCGAGTCTCGAGCTGCTGCGCGCTGAAGCGGCTGACGAATTGTCGGTGCTCGTCGAGGAAAGGCTGCGAGCGGGTGAAGATCCGTGGGAGTTCATGGAGGATCTCCCCACGGTGGACGAGCTCGTCGTTTTGATGCTGCGGGCCGAGAACATCCTGACCACAGGGTTGCCCTCCACCGGCATCCGGCATTACCGCGTACTCCGGCAGATCGCACTGGACTATCCACCACTCACCCGCGCCGTCTGGCGCCTGCTGGGCTCGTCGCGGCACCGTACCTGGGATTCACTGCTTCCCGACGTTCCCTGAGGAAGTGCGTCCTCGCGTGAGGCGCAGAGCGCAGATGTGCCCAACAATGACGGATGCCGCAGCCCCGTGAGGGAACCGCGGCATCCGTGTCAGAGCGGCAGATCAGCCGATGAACTCGGCGAGATCTTGCTCGAGTGCGTACTTCGGCTTCGCGCCGATGATCGTCGTCTTGACCTCGCCGCCCTGGAAAACCTTCATGGCGGGGATCGAGGTGATCTGATACTTCATCGCGAGGTCGGGGTTCTCATCGACGTTGAGCTTGAGGATGGTGATCTTGTCGGGGTGCTCGGCCTGGATCTCGTCCAACACCGGGGCGACCATGCGACACGGGCCGCACCAGGCTGCCCAGAAGTCGACAAGAACGGGGCCATCGGCTTGCAGGACATCCTGGTCCCACGTTGCCGAGGTGGTTGCAGCGGCAGTCATGTGTTCTCCTTCGTCAAAGCTTTCGGTTGTGAAAACGCGTCAGTGGCGACGATTGTTCCGGCGCTCAGGCCAGAGCCTCGCTGGGGACGTCGACAGGCTCGTCAGGCAGCGGGTCGGTGGCGTCCTCGAGCAGGGCGGCGAGGTAGTGCTCAACGTCCAGGGCAGCAACCGCGCCCGATCCGGCGGCGGTGACTGCCTGCCGGTAGGTGGGGTCGATCACGTCACCGGCCGCGAAGACACCGGGAAGCGACGTGCGCGAAGAACGGCCTTCGAGCTGGATGGTGCCATCTTCTGTGAGTTCGAGCACGCCGTGAACGAGGTGCGTGCGCGGGTCGTGGCCGATCGCGACGAAGATCCCGTCGAGCGCGAGCTCGGACGTCTCGCCGGTGGCGGTGTTGCGCAACGTGGCACCGGTTACCTGGTCGCCGCCGCTGATGTCGATGATCTCGCTGTTCAAGATGAACTCGATCTTCTCGTTCGCGAACGCGCGATCCTGCATGATCTTCGATGCGCGCAGCTCATCGCGGCGGTGAATGATGTACACCTTTGAGGCGAATTTGGTGAGGAACGTCGCCTCCTCCATGGCGGAGTCGCCACCGCCGACCACCGCGATCACGCGCTCGCGGAAGAAGAACCCGTCGCAGGTCGCGCAGTACGAGACTCCGCGGCCCGAGAAGGTCTTCTCGCCCTCGATGCCGAGCTTGCGAGGCGCGGAGCCTGTTGCGAAGATCACGGCGTGAGCTTCGTGCACCGCTCCCGACCCGAGGGTCACGGACTTGACCGGGCCGTCGAGTGACGCGGAAACGACGTCGTCGTAGACGATCTCAGAACCGAATTTTTCTGCCTGGACCTGCATTTTTGCCATGAGGTCAGGACCCATGATGCCTTCGGGGAAGCCGGGGAAGTTCTCGACCTCAGTGGTGTTCATGAGCTCACCGCCGGCCTCGACCGAGCTTGCGATGACGAGCGGCTGGTGCCCACCACGGGCCGCATAGATTGCTGCGGTGTATCCGGCAGGGCCGGACCCGATGATGATGACGTTGCGCATGAGCGACCCTTCGTTGCGGTTCCGGATGCTTCAACACATGCTATCCGCGCGACATTCCCCAGGCCCGGTTACCGGGAGCGTCACCCACCGTTCAGGTGAGAGACGGTCACCGTCGCGAGCTGATCCGCCGGATCGTCTGCCATGCCGCGGTGAGCTCGGGAACGCGCAGCAAAGCGAGGATGCCGATATAGACCGCCAGGGCGACGACGCCGATCAGAGCCGAGCCGAGTGCGCCGGTGAACTGATTCTGGAGCATCCAGCTGGTTTCAGCGCCGGACAGAAGGTACACACCCCAGCCCACCAGTCCGGCTGGCACGGCAGCCGCGGCAAAGAGCGCAAGGGACGGCATCCATCGTCTGATTCCGATGCGGGAGAGGCGGCGACGGAGGAACCAGGTGGCCAGGGCCAGCTGGACGCACACCGCGAGAGACTGACCGAGCGCGATCCCGGCGGTGACGAACGCTGTCGGCAGGTTCAGTGCGAGCACCGCCGTGATGATGACGATGCTCGCCTGCACGAGGGTGAAGAAGAACGGGGTTCGGGTGTCGTTGTAGGCGTAGAAGACGCGCCCGATGATGAACAGCACGGTCTGGGGGATGAGCCCGACGAGGAAAGCGAGCAGCACCCACGACGCATCCACTGCGTAGTCCGCCGTGGTGGTGAAGATTCGGGAGGCCGGTACTGCGGCGGCGGCGAGGACCGCGGTGGAGATCACCATGAACAGGCCGAGAAGACGGATGCTGCGCGCGATGTCGGCGCGGACCTCTTCGTCACGGCCGGCGGCTGCGTGCTCGCTCAGCTGCGTGAAGTAGGGGGTACCGATCGACAGGACGAACACCGAGAAGGGCAGCATGTACAGCAGCCACGCGTTGGCGGCGACGGTGGCGGCCGGAGCGTCACCCGACACGACCGACATGATCTGGCTCTGCACGATCCCCGCGACCTGACCGACCACGACCATGAGGAAGGTCCAGCCTGCGAGGCGTCCGATGTTGCGAAGGCCCACGCCTCGCCACGCGAAGTCGGGGCGCAGGTGCAATCCGGCCCGCACCCAAAAGACCATGAGTACGGCCGCCTGCACCACGATGCCGAGGGTGGCGGTGCCTGCGAGCAGCGCGATCATCGTCGGTGTCCAGTCGGCGACCTCCGTGACCGGGCCTCCGAAGATCACGATGAAGACACCGAAGCCCGCGATCGAGATGACATTGTTGGCGATCGGCGCCCACGTGAACGGGCCGTAGACGCGCCGGGCATTGAGAATCTCGCCGAGGAGGGCGTAGAGCCCGTAGAACAGCAGCTGCGGGATGCACCAGTAGGCGAACGCGGTAGCGAGAGCCAACTGGTCGGGCGTGAACTGTGACGCGTACAGCTGCACGAGCAGAGGAGCTGCGATCGTGCCGATGGCAGTGGTCGCAACGAGCGCGACGGTGCCGAGAGTGAACAGCTTCGAGATGAACGCGCGACCGCCGTCGGCATGCGCGGCGGCCTGCACGATCTGTGGCACGACGACCGCTGTCAGCAGGCCCGTCGAGATGATCGCGTAGAGGTTGTTGGGCAGCTGGTTCGCGATTGTGAAGGCGTCGGCTGCGCGGCTGCCCACGGAGCCGACGGCTGCGACCAACACGACCGAGCGAAGAAACCCGGTGAGCCGCGACACGAGCGTACCGGCGGCGATGAGGGTGCTCGCACGCCCAATGGAACTCACGACTGCTCCTCCGCTGCGGTGCTGTCGGCATCCGTCGCAGCCTGAGCATCGTCTGTTTCGGGGCCCTCTGCTTCAGGGCCCTCTGCTTCGGGACGGCGACGGATGCGACGGACCGTTCGGATCGCGCCGAGAGCGAGGAACGCAGCCGCCAGAACCGACAGGATGATGAGCCCGATCGTCTCCCAGTCGGCGCGCACGTTGACTTCCAGCGACTGGTCATCGCCGATGGGAACGCCCGTGGGGCTCGTCAGCGACAGATCAACCTGGACGGTTCCGCTGCCAACCCGTGCTTTAACCGGGAGCGAGGCCCGCGTGCTCTGCTGCGGTCCGATCTCGACCTCGATGCTCTCGGTGACCTCGAGCCGCAGGTCGTCGCTGTTTGCGTGCAGGGTGACGGTGACGGGGTAGGGCAGGTCATTCTTGATACCTACGGGGATCTCGGCGTCGGCGGCGACCAGTTGAATCGGGCTCGGCGGCAGGATCGCAACCGACGACAGAGTAGCCTCGGTGGCCGCGGCGTGGGCATCGAGAGCTTCCTCCCACGCGGCATCCTGCCCCGCCCAGCCGAGGCCCAGGAGCTGCAGGATCTCAGCGCGTTCGACGCCGGTCAGCAGCAACGGGTCGGCGATGACACTGGCGAAAGACTCGACGCGTTGCTCACCGTCGAGCAGCGCGGGCACGGCCTCGACCCGCGCTGTCTCGAGGGGTTGGTCGGCGATGGACACCTCGCTCGGTTCGCTGCCGATGAGGGTGTTGAGTCCGCGGGGCTGGGCACCCGGCAAGGTCTGAGCGCCGTCGATGGCGGCCCGCAGCGCAACGGCATCGCGGGTCGGGTCGCGGTCGAGGGCGACGACCGTTGTCGTTCCGGTCAATGGGAGAGTCTCGAGGGCGGACGCTTCAGCAAGGGCTGCCGCGCGGTCCAGGGCGTCGGGGCTGGCCGCCGCCGCCGATAGTGCGGCGCTCACATCGGCATCCGCGACCAGCAGGCCGGCGTTACCTGCGCGGGCGTGAGCCGTGGGCGAGGAGGTCGCGATGGCCGTCGTATCGGTGAGCGTGATCGCGCCACCGGTGCCGAGTGCCGCGACGACGTCGGCAGTTACCGCGTCGGGCCACCAGATGTCGGTCGTCGCGCCGACGTCCAGGAGCTCATCGAGGGTGGGTAGCCCCGACTCGTCATCCGTGTCGGATCCGGACGGCGTCGCGGCGCCGGTTGGTGTGGGGTTTGGCTTGGGATCGTTTCCCGAGAAGCCGGCCGGGTCGATGTACGCGGCAAGCGAGGTCGGTGCCAGCGGCGGCACAATCCCGGCGGCGACCTGGGCGGAGGGGTCGGCGTCGCCGAACTGCAGCGCGAACCGATCGTTGGGGAGCGCGTCGAAGCGTGCGAGCCAGTCCCGCGCCGTCGCCGGGGCGGTCGTGCCGAGGACGCGGATCGCGGCGAGGATCGCGGGATCGATCGCGATGATCGCGTTGGTCCCTTGGATGCCGGCGAGTGCTGCCGTCAGTGCGCCGTGCTCCGCGGTCAGTGATGCCAGTGCGTCGGCGCTGAGCAGACCTCGTCCTGTCGGCGGGGCAGTAATTGGCACGATGACCGCGACATCCGCCGCAGCTCCGGTGGGGACGACGAACACTGACGACGACTGCAGTGTTCGCCCCGCGACCGTGGCGCTCGCGAGCACGGGGTAGACGCCGGGGGTGCGGTCGGTGAGCACCGGGTCGCTTGCCGGGACGCGCACGATGGCGCTTGCTCGCTCGCCGGCCGCGGCAGGATCGAGCGAGGCGGTCCCGACGGTCGTCGTCGCGCGCTCTTCGAGGGGCGAAGTGAGCCAGTTGTCGACATCCGTCCTGGTTGAGAGGGGTTCCGTGCCGATCGCGACGGACACCTGCGTTGCAGCCAGGGGCGCGGACCCGGCCGTGAGACCGAGCGAGATAGCCAGGGAGTCGCCGGGTGAAACGACGCCGCCCGAGAGGGGAGCTGCGACCAGCTGAGGATCGACGGCCGTTGCGGTCGGGGTCGGCGTTGCGGCGGCGGCAGCGGGTGCGGTATCCGTTGCGAGTCCGCCAGCTGCCAGAAGCACCCCGATTGCGACCGTTGCCGACAGGCGCCGAACGAGTCGCGCAAGGCCGGTGCGGCGGCGCGGCACAGGGCGGCCGGGAGGCACGGATGCGGGGAGCGGGGTGGGCGCGGTCATGTCGTGTCGCGGGACGACCGCTGATCGTGCGGATCCCGCCGGAATTCTACGGTCCGCGGCTCGGAGCATCCCGCAGGCCGTCCGCGCTTGAATGGATCCGTGACGTTCCCCCTTCATCCCAACCCCACGATCTGCGCCGCCCTGGCGTCTGACCTGACCGCCGCCGGCTTCACCGCTGAGGCCCTGCGTAACGCCTGGGGTTCTGTCGGTGACGCCGCAATCGGGCGCGGGCTGCGCGGGCCAGCAGGGCGTGCGCTCGCGGGACGCGACGACGCTCTTGCGACGCTCGCGCGCCTGCTTGGCCTCGGGATGCCGCAGCCCGTGACTGCCGTCGATGCCGCACTCCCGCGGACCGGCGCGGCAGGACTCGTCTTGCTCGGCCTCGCGATGGTCGACGGTGACACTGCCACGCCGATCGCCCTCATCAGACCGCAGGAGTGGGGTGGCGAGGCGGATGCCGGTGCCGGCGAGTGGTGGATAGCGAGCGATCTCGACGAAGCTGCCCTCGAGGGCGCGTTGCCGACCGACCACGTGCTCGGAGTCGGTGGAGCGTCACTGACCCTGGCGGGCCTGCAGCTGCCTGCGCCGGCGGGGCGCGTGCTTGACCTCGGCGCCGGATGCGGCATCCAGGCCCTTCGTGCCCGCCTCTACGCCGACGAGGTCGTCGCCACTGACATCTCGACCCGCGCGCTGGGATTCGCCAGCCTGACTGCCGCGCTCAACGGCGTCGACGGCATGGAGGTGCGCCACGGCAGTCTCTTCGACCCGGTTGCCGGCGAGCGGTTCGACCGTGTGGTCTCCAATCCGCCGTTCGTCATCACGCCACGCGGTGCAACCGCCGACGGTGTGTCGGCTCCCGCCTACGAATACCGCGACGGCGGCGCGGTGGGTGACGACCTCGTCCGACAGGTCGTGACAGGAGTGGCCGATGTGCTTGCCGACGGCGGGATTGCGCAGCTCCTGGGTAACTGGGAGTACCGCGACGGTCGCGACGGCCTCGATCGTGTGCGGGAATGGGTGGCGGCGGCATCCGTGCCGATGGATGCCTGGGTCATCGAACGCGAGATCCTCAGCCCCCTCGATTACGCGCAGCTGTGGGTGCGGGATGGCGGCACGCCGCCGGGCTCACCGGAATACGCTGCGCTCATAGACCTGTGGCTGCAGGACTTCGAGGGCCGCGGAGTGACCGGCATCGGTTTCGGCTACATCCTGCTGCGCCGGCCCGGCTCGGGCACTGCGCCCCTGTCACGTTTCGAGCGCGTGAGCTCGCCCGCTCCGCAGGAGGGGCTCGGCGCGGATCTTGCCCGGGCCCTCGCGGTGCACGATGTGCTGGGCGCCCGCGATGACGTCGGGCTTGCGGCCTCAGCGTTCACGACCGCGCCCGATGTCACGGAGGCGCGCCACTTCGTTCCCGGCGCCGAGGACCCGACAGTCATCGAGCTGCGCCAGGGGCGGGGTTTCGGTCGAACGCTCACCGTCGACCCGGGTATCGCGGCGCTCGTCGGCGCGTGCGACGGTGAGCTTCCGGTCGGGGTGCTGATCGATGCGATCGCTGAGCTCCTCGAGGTGGATGCCGCGGCACTTCGCGCCGACCTGCTGCCCCGCGTCCGCGAACTCGCCTTCCTCGGCTTCCTCGACCCCGTCGCCTAGGCCGCCGCGCAGCGGACTCCAAGACGCCGAACCCCCACCGGTAGGCTCGAAGCCATGCTGAACATGGCTGAGGGTGTCGCGCGCCTGGGCGCCCTCGCCACCTCTCCCGTCGTCGCTGCCGTTGCGGTGGCGTTCGAGGAAGCGGGCTTCGAGCTGGCGATCGTCGGCGGTCCCGTTCGCGATGCGCTGCTGGGCCGAACCACGCATGATCTCGACTTCACGACGAATGCGCGACCCGACGACATCCTGCGCATCGTCGCACCGCTGAGCACCGCCCACTGGGACATCGGGCGCGACTTCGGCACGATCGGGGCGCGGATTGCGCTTCCCGGTGGCGGTGCTGAGCAGGTGGAGATCACGACGTATCGGGCCGACAGCTATGACGGCGTGACCCGCAAACCGACCGTCGAGTTCGGTGACACGCTCGAAGGCGATCTGGTGCGGCGCGACTTCACCGTCAACGCCATGGCGCTGCGGGTTCCGTCGCAGAAGCTTGTCGACCCGTCCGGCGGAGTCGAGGACCTCCTCGGGCGGCGACTGCGAACGCCGGCCGATCCCGCCGTGAGTTTCGGCGACGATCCGCTCCGGATGCTGCGCGCCGCCCGGTTCGCGTCCCAGCTGTCGTTCGACGTCGATTCCGAGACGGTTTCGGCGATGCAGCGGTTGCGCGAGAGCATCCGGATCGTCAGCGCTGAGCGGATCCACGGCGAGCTCGTGCGTCTCATGCAGACCGATGACCCGTTGCGCGGCATCCGTCTGCTGGTCGAGACGGGGCTGATGGAGCAGTTCCTGCCCGAGGTCCCGGCGCTGCGGCTCGAGATCGACGAACACCACCACCACAAGGATGTCTACGAGCACTCGCTCACGGTCGTGCGTCAGGCGATCGAGCTCGAGCACGAGCGGCATCCGGATGCTGCCCCCGACGTGCCGCTGCGGCTTGCTGCGCTGCTGCACGACATCGGCAAGCCCGCTACGCGCCGCCTGGAGCCGGGCGGCGGGGTGACGTTCCACCACCACGACATCAAGGGCGCGCGGATGGCGCGTAAGCGCCTGAAGGAGTTGCGGTTCGATGCGGCGACGATCGACACGATCACGACGCTCATCGAGCTGCACCTGCGGTTCTTCGGGTACGCGGAGGGGGCGTGGACCGACTCCGCGGTGCGGCGATATGTGCGGGATGCCGGCGATGAACTCGAGCGCCTGCACATCCTGACCCGCGCCGATGTGACGACCCGCAATAAACGCAAGGCTTCGCGTCTGGCATCCGCGTACGACGACATCGAACGACGAATCGCTGAACTTGCCGCGCAAGAGGAGCTCGACGCGATGCGCCCCGAGCTCGACGGGAACCGCATCCAGGAGGTGCTGGGCATCGGTCCCGGCCGGGAGGTCGGCGAGGCTTACCGGTTCTTGCTTGACCTGCGGCTGGACGAGGGAGTGCTCGGCGAGGCCGAGGCCGAGAAGCGCCTACGCGAGTGGTGGTCAGCCCGGGGCTGATCCCGGACCAAAGCTCCCACCGTTCGACTGTCACAGAACGCTGATTTCGAGCCCCGCAAGACGCAGTCTGTGACAGCGGAACCGGGCGATGAGGGCGTCAGCGGAGGTCGCGCGCGAGCGCGATGGCGTCGCCGGCCAGGGCGGCCGAGGTGTCGGCATCCCGCATCCACAGCGGAACCGCGCGGGTCGGGATGCCGTCCGCGACGAGTCCGTCGACGGATGCCGCGTCCTCCTCCGCGACGAGCCAGCCGTCCAGCACGCCACCGGCGCCGCGGGCGCCATCCGCGCCGCGAGCTGCGTAGTGGCGGGCGACGGCTGCGGCATCCGTGTCGACGCCGATGGCGGTGAGGCAGGCATCGGCCATACCGCGTACGACCCTGCCGCCGATGACCGGCGCGACCCCGACAACCGGAGCGGATGCCGTTCGGAGCGCGTCGCGCATCCCCGGAATGCCGAGGATCGGCCCGATCGAAACGACGGGGTTTGAGGGGGCGATCAGGATCACGTCGGCATCAGCGATGGCTTCGAGGGCCCCGGCGGCCGGTCGCGCCGTCTCGATTCCGGCGTTCTCGAAGCGCACCGCCGGGATTGTGGCACGGTGCCGGGTCCACCATTCCTGAAAGTGCATGCGCTGACCGTCGGCGGTGTGCACGTGGGTGTCGATCTCGTCCTCGGTCGCCGGAAGGAGCGTCGCTCCGAGAGGCCAGCGCGTCCCGAGCCGGCGGTACACCTCGCTGAGCGGCACCCCGCTTCGAAGCCAGGCGGTGCGCGCGATGTGCACGCCGAGGTCGAGGTCACCGAGGGTGAACCAGTCGGGTGTCACCCCCCAGGCCTGAAGCTCCGAGGCGACTCGCTCGGTCTCGTCGCGCCGACCCCATCCCCGGTCCTGGTCGTTCTGACCGCTCAGCGAATACAGCAGTGAGTCGTGGTCGGGCGCGATCCGCAGACCCGCCAGCCACCAGTCGTCTCCGGTGTTCACGACGACCCGGATGTCGTGGGCGGCATCCTCGGGAAGGCCTCGCGCTGCGGCATCCCGGCGTGCCCACTCGCGGACGCCGCTCACGAAACGCGCTCCGCCGACACCGCCAGAAAGCACCGTGATCTGCACGCAGCCACGCTACCCGGCGACAGCGCGTGCCGCCGCGCCTACACTGGACGGCACCGGCGCGCACAGACGCTCGCGCCCATCACGATCAGTGCCGATCGGAGTCCGCATGCCCTCGCCGTGGTCCCCCGGGTCGGGTACCACCCCCGACGCCTCGAGGCTGATCATCGAGCGCGCCCGCGAGGAGTTCGTGCTCGGAAACGACACTGACGCGCGGGTCGGTGATGTGCGAGGCGTCGTGCGCGAAAGCTGGCGGCGTTCGCGCGACGGACGTGTCGGCGTCGAGGGTCTTCCCCCGCTCGCGCTGAGCGCCGAGGAACTCGAACTGCTTCGGGCGCAGCATCCGCTCGGTTCGGTCATGGACATGATCCGGGGACTGCTGATCCCGGGAGCGGCCGAGGACTCGGGCGTGATCGTCGCGGTCGGGGATGCCGCCGGACGGCTGCTGTGGGTCGAGGGAGACCGCACGTTGCGATCCCTCACCGGTGACATGGGGTTCGTGCCCGGCGCCGACTGGTCAGAGAAGGCTGTCGGGACCGCCGCCCCCGGGACCGCGCTCGCGCTCGACCGGTCGGTGCAGATCCGCGGCGCAGAGCACTTCAACCGACTCGTCCAACCCTGGTCGTGCACCGCGGCGCCCGTCCATGACCCTGAGACGCGTCGGCTCCTCGGGGTCATCGACGTCACCGGAGACGACCCAGCCGCGTCGGCCCAAGCCCAGCTTCTGGTGGACGCGACAGCCCGCGCCGTCGAGGGTGAACTGCTCCTTGCGCGTCTCCGGGAGCGGGCTTCCGGCGCGCGGCGCACGGGGGAGACGGCCGAGGTCGAGGCACCCAAGCTTCGGCGAGCCCGGCCGGCTTCGGCATCCGTCGTGGCAACCCTTCGCGTGCTCGGTCGAGATCGCGCCCTTCTCGAGACCCTCTCAGACGGACACCTGCGGGTCAACGAGCTCACCACGCGCCACGCCGAGATCTTGCTGTGCCTTGCGACCCACCGCCAGGGCGTCTCGGCCGAAGCCCTCGGTGAACTCGTGTACGGCGATCCGGATGCGGGAACGACCCTGCGTGCCGAGATGGTGCGGTTGCGCAAGATCCTCGAGCGGATCGCGCCCTCGCTCGCTCCGCAATCCCGTCCCTACCGCCTCACGATGCCACTCGAGACCGACGCGCATCAGCTGCTCTCGCTTCTTGACCGGGGCGCGCACCGGGTCGCGCTCGCTGCCTATCGCGGCGATGTGCTCCCCGACTCGGCAGCGCCGGGCGTCGAGGAGTTCCGAGACACCGTGCGGGTGACGCTCCGAGAAGCGCTGCTCGCGGAGGCGAGCCTGGATGTGTTGCTCGCCTTTGCCGACACGGATGCCGGAGCCGACGATGTCGAGGTGCTTCGCCTGTGCCTGTCCATGCTCCCAGCGCGTTCCCCCAAGCGCGCTGGCCTGGTTGCCCGCATCGATCGTCTCGAGCGCGCCGAACCCTGACGCGCCACGCTCGGCAACGCCGGGAGCGCGGCATCCGTTTCACGTGCAACGGATGCCGGCAGAAGGCCTGCAACGGAATGCAACCTTGCCTCACCTACCGTCGACCCATCGCGACGACGGCCGTCGCGCGCAGTCGAAGGAGACTCACATGACGATTGTTGAAGAGGGCGTCTCAAGCGTGTACGCCGCCCCCGGCCAGCGCGGGGCGCTCGCCGACTACCGGGCCCGCTACGGCCACTACATCGGCGGCGAGTTTGTCGAACCGCTCAAGGGCCAGTACTTCGAAAACATCACCCCCGTCACCGGCAAGCCGTTCTGCGAGGTCGGCCGCGGCACCGTCGAAGACATCGACCGGGCTGTGGATGTCGCATGGAAGGCGTTCCAGAGCTGGAAGCGCACCACTCCCGCCGAGCGGGCGAACATCCTCAACAAGATCGCCGACCGCATGGAGGCGAACCTCGAGTCCATCGCGGTGGCCGAGACCTGGGAGAACGGCAAGCCCGTCCGCGAGACGCTCGCCGCCGACATCCCGCTCGCGATCGATCACTTCCGATACTTCGCCGGGGTGCTCCGGGCACAGGAGGGATCGCTCAGCCAGATCGACGAAGACACCGTCGCCTACCACTTCAACGAGCCGCTGGGCGTGGTCGGTCAGATCATCCCGTGGAACTTCCCGATCCTCATGGCCACATGGAAGCTCGCCCCTGCGCTGGCTGCCGGCAACTGTGTCGTGCTCAAGCCCGCCGAGCAGACGCCGGCGTCGATTCTGTTCCTGTTCGACATCATCGGTGACCTGCTGCCGGCAGGTGTCGTGAACATCGTCAACGGCTTCGGTATCGAGGCAGGTGCCCCGCTCGCGCAGCACAAGGGCATCCGCAAGGTCGCCTTCACCGGTGAGACCACGACCGGGCGCCTGATCATGCAGTACGCCTCGCAGAACCTCATCCCGGTGACCCTCGAGCTCGGTGGCAAGAGCGCGAACGTGTTCTTCGAGGATGTCGCCCGCGAACGCCACGACGACTATTACGACAAGGCTCTCGAGGGCTTCACGTTCTTCGCCCTCAACCAGGGTGAGGTCTGCACCTGCCCCTCGCGCGCGCTGATCCAGCGCTCGATCTACGACCAGTTCCTTGGCGACGGCCTGGAGCGGGTCGGCAAGATCGTGCAGGGCAACCCGCTCGATCCGGCCACGATGATCGGCGCGCAGGCATCCAACGACCAGCTCGAGAAGATCCTGTCCTACATCCAGATCGGCAAGGATGGCGGGGCCAAGCTTCTCGCCGGTGGCGAGCGCGTCGACCTCGGCGGCGAGCTCAGCGGCGGCTACTACGTCGCCCCGACGGTGTTCGAGGGCACCAACGACATGCGGATCTTCCAGGAAGAGATCTTCGGCCCGGTCGTTTCGGTCACCTCGTTCGACGGGTTCGATGACGCCATCCACATCGCCAACGACACCCTCTACGGTCTGGGTGCGGGCGTGTGGAGCCGGTCCGGTGACACCGCGTACCGCGCCGGCCGCGCGATCGAGGCAGGACGTGTCTGGACGAACACGTACCACCAGTACCCGGCTCACGCCGCGTTCGGTGGCTACAAGCAGTCCGGCATCGGTCGCGAGAACCACCTGAAGATGCTCGACCACTACCAGCAGACCAAGAACCTCCTGGTCTCCTACGCCGAAGGCCCCATGGGCTTCTTCTAAGCCGGACACGAGTCGTGAGACGGGACCTCGCGCGACGGACGGAGGTGAGTCTGTCGCGCGAGGTTACGTTTCACGCGCGTGGGCTGGTCGGGAGAGACAAGGGAGAGGAGACACCATGGTCAGTATCGGAACCTACGAACGGGTCGACGTCACCGACGAGGCCGCCGCGCTGCTGCGCGAGCTCGCGGGCCAGCACGGCCCGCTCATGTTCCACCAGTCGGGCGGATGCTGCGACGGGAGCGCGCCCATGTGCTACCCGGTCGGGATGTTCATGACCGGGCCGAGCGACGTGAAGCTTGGCATCCTCGAGGTGGACGGCATCGATCCGATCGACTTCTTCATGTCGCAGTCGCAGTTCGAGTACTGGAAGTACACGCACCTCACGGTCGATGTGGTGCCGGGTCGTGGTGCCGGCTTCAGTGTCGAGAGTCCGACGGGGATGCGGTTCATCATCCGGTCACGGATGCTCAACGAGGCCGAACTGGACTACTTCGGCCTCGGCCCGACCCCGTAGCTCCGCGGCCCGCTGCATCCACCGAGCCCCGCTGTCGTCTCAGCCAGAGCGCAGCGGGGCTCGGGGTGGGTAGTACGGTGTCGGCATGACGGATGCCGAGCCTCGCGCCACCGAGGAATCGAACGCCAACGACGAACTGCCGTCGGCGGAGCGCCTGAAGGCGTTCACCGACGCCGTCGTCGCCATCGCGATGACGCTGCTGATCCTTCCGCTCATGGACAGCGTCACGGACGCAGACGAGACCAGCACCGCTGCCTGGCTGGCGCAGGAGTGGCCGAGTCTGCTCACGTTCATGCTCAGCTTCGTGCTCATCGCGAACTTCTGGCTCACGCACCATCGGATGTTCGCCCGGGTCGAGCGCGTCGATAAGGGCCTGCTGTGGCTGACGATCCTGTGGATGTTCACCATCGTCTGGCTCCCGGTGGCCACCGCGATCACGAGCACCTTCGACGCAGACCCGATCGAGAAGCTCGTCTACGTCGGCTCGCTCGCCTTGACCAGCCTCGTTCTCACCCTCACCAGGATCTACCTGATTCGGCACCCGAAACTGCACCACGAGAAGCCGCAGCTGCTGTCCGAGGGGCTGGTCGTCGGCATCATCATCACCTCGCTGTTCGCGCTCTCGCTCCTGGTGATGCTCGCGATCCCCTCGCTCAACTACTGGGCGCTGTTCCTGCTCTTCCTCACGTGGCCGCTGCATTCGGCGATCATGCGTGCGCGGGGGCGGGTGCCCGGCCCCCGCGCATAGCCCGGAGCGCGGAATTCGCGCGGTTGGGCGCCGGATGCCGCATCCGATACACTGTGAAGGTTGTCCGGCATCCGCTCCCGCGGAATCCGTCCGGGCACGTGCACACACCCTCCTGCTGTCGGGAAATGCCCGACAGCCGTTCTAGTCCGAAGGAGGTGGGTCAGTGACGCACACACACCAGTACGAACTCATGGTGATCATCAACCCTGAGATCGACGAGCGCCAGGTCCCCACGACCCTCGACAAGTTCCTCGCGGTCATCACCAACGATGGTGGCTCGATCGACAACGTCGATGTCTGGGGCCGCCGCCGGCTCGCATACGAGATCCAGAAGAAGACCGAAGGCATCTACGCCGTCGTCAACTTCACCTCGACCAGCGACGCCGCGCAGGAGCTCGACCGCCAGCTCAAGCTGAACGAGCAGATCATGCGCACGAAGGTGCTGCGCGCCGAAGAGGCCATCGCCATGGTCGCCTCCGAAGCGAAGCGCGCCGAGGAGAAGGCCGCTCGCAAGGCTGCCGCTCCCGCTCGTGCCCGCCGCACCGAGACCGCTGACGCGAAGGCCTGACGATCATGGCCGGCGAAACCGTCATCACCGTTGTGGGCAACCTCACGGCTGACCCCGAACTGCGGTACACGCAGAACGGGCTTCCGGTCGCGAACTTCACGATCGCATCCACGCCGCGCACTTTCGACCGTCAGGCCAACGAGTGGAAGGACGGCGAAGCGCTGTTCCTCCGCGCGAGTGTCTGGCGTGACTTCGCCGAGCACGTCGCCGGCTCGCTGACCAAGGGATCCCGCGTCATCGCGACCGGGCGCCTCAAGCAGCGCAGCTACCAGGACCGCGAAGGCAACAACCGCACCGCCATCGAGCTGGAGGTCGACGAGATCGGCCCCTCGCTGCGCTACGCGACAGCTCAGGTCACGCGTGCCGCGAGCAGCGGTGGCGGCGCCGGCGGTGGCCAGTCCCGCGGCCAGGTCGCCGACGAGCCCTGGTCGACCCCCGGTTCCTCGAACGCCGACGCCTGGGCTGCCCCCGGCAGCTACGGCGACGACACCCCGTTCTAAGCACCACGGATGCCGCGGCATCCGTTCACACGTAAGGAAAACCCATGGCTGGAAAGTCAAGCGGCGATCGCCGCAAGCCGCGCAAGGGCGGCAAGCCGGTCGCCCCGGCAAAGGCAATCCGGGTCGGCCTCATCGACTACAAGGATGTCGCCACCCTCCGCAAGTTCATCTCGGAGCGCGGCAAGATCCGCGCCCGTCGTATCACCGGTGTCTCGGTGCAGGAGCAGCGTCTGATCGCCCGCGCGATCAAGAACGCGCGCGAAATGGCGCTCCTGCCTTACGCCGGCGCTGGCCGCTAAGGAGTCCCCATGTCGAAGCTCATTCTCACGAACGAGGTCGCCGGGCTCGGTAGCGCCGGTGACGTTGTCGAGGTCAAGGACGGGTACGCCCGCAACTACCTCATCCCCCAGGGATTCGCCGTGGCCTGGAGCCGCGGTGGCGAGAAGCAGGTCGCCTCGATCCGCGCCGCCCGCGAGGCGCGTGCGATCCACGACCACGAAGAGGCTGTTTCGCTCAAGCAGAACCTCGAGTCGAACAAGGTCAAGCTCGCCATCAAGGCCGGCGCCGAAGGCCGCCTGTTCGGTTCGGTCAAGCCCGCGGATGTCGCAGACGCCGTCAAGGCCGCCGGTTTCGGTGACCTCGACAAGCGCAAGATCCACATCACCTCGCCGATCAAGTCGGTCGGCGAGCACGAGGCCACGATCCGTCTTCGCGACGACGTGACCGCCGTGATCACGCTGCAGGTCGTCGCCGCGAAGTAATCGCGAGACGCCACGCCGGGGCGGATGCCGCAGACACGCAGTCTGCAGCATCCGCCCTTCTGCGTCAGCGGCGAGCAGGGCGTCGGGCGAGCAGTGTCGCGGCGACACCCGCGACGAGCAGTGCCGCCGCAATGCCCCACAGCGGCGCGGTGCCGCCGGTGCTGGCAAGGCCCGTTGCGCTCAGCGCTGCGGACTGGCCGCCGCCGGTGATCCCGCCACCCGGGTTACCGGGTTGGCCAGGGCTACCCGGGGTGCCGGGGTCACCGGGGTCACCGGGGTCGCCAGGGTCGCCAGGGTCACCAGAACCGGCAGGAGTCGTGGAACCGCCGGTCTCCGAGTCGCCGATCACCGAGATGGCGTTCCCGCCCAGGGTCACGGGGACGGACAGCGGAAGCGCGAACTGCGTGCCGCCCAAGATCCCGTCCTGCCCCGAGCTCAGCGGGGTAGCGGTCCCGCTGCCCGTGGGTGCGGTGGTGTCGGCATCCGTGCTCTGGCTGTCGCCGATGACCGAGATGGCGTTGCCCCCCACCGTCACCGGGACCGTCGCGTCGACGAGGGCCTGGGTGCCGCCGAGAATGCCATCCTCGCCGGAGGTCTGCGGGTTCACCGCGACCTCGGGCCCTGTCGGCTCTGTCGGCGCCGTGGCAGCATCTGTGCTCTCGCTGTCGCCCGCGACCGAGACGGCGTTGCCACCGACGGTGACCGGCACCACAACCGACACCAGAGCCTGGGTGCCGGATGCCGCACCGTTGTCTCCGTCAGTCGTGGCCGCAGGCGCGGAGCCCGCGTCGGTGCCGCCCGGGGCTGTGGTGGCAGAGTCGGTGCTCGATGAGTCGCCGAGCACCGAGATGGCGTTGCCACCCACGGTGATCGGCACCTCGATGCTCGGCAGGATCTGGCTGCCCGAGAGCAGACCGTCCTCGCCGTCGGTTTCGGCAGCTTGAGCCATTCCGGCCCCAGCGATGGCGATGCCGCCGCCGATGAGAACTCCGAGGAGCGCTCGCTTGATGAAAGTACGCATGAGAATCTCTCCTGATCGATGAATGGGGGAACGCGTGCCGGATGGCGCGCGTGGTCGCCTGCCGCACGAATGCGGCGCGACCCCCGTCAATCAGGAGAGACGTCGGTGGGGTAGACCGGGGCTGCCGGGACGGCATTCGAAGACACGGATGCCACGGCTCCGGCGCACAGCGTTGTCAGGGGTCGAGCAGGAAGGGCAGCGTGAAGGGCCCCGGCACCGGCGCTGGCTGAGCCGCCACCGACGGTGCAGGATCCGGGAAGGGTGGTTGTTCCGCCGCCGGGTGGAGTTGCGACGGCGGGTGGATGGCTCAGACCGGCAGGTGGATCTGTCGCGGACCCGCCCGCGCTCGCCCCGAGGGCACGCACGGATGGATCCCGGCTGTCACCCGGGGGCCTCAGCGCTGTGATGACAGAGGACTCCGCCGAGTCAGCGCCCGGGCCGGCGCCGGTCGGGACGGGCGCGGAGCCGGGAGCCGTCGGAGACACGGGAACGATGACACCGACGATGCCGTCAAGAATGCCGGTGGGGACCTCGGGAATAATCACCGCCGGACCCACGGAGTCGCCCACCACAGCCTCCAGGGCGCAGTCGAGTCGAGATGAAACGCTCGACACGACATCCATGACGGTCGACGCGAGGCTGGTGTCCACAATGACACCGGCGATCGGCACCTCAGCGGCGCCCGAAACCACGCCATCAGTGACCGACGCGACGGGCTCCGACTCAACCACCTCATCAACGGCGGTGACGGCGGTATTCGCCGCAGACCCCAGCTGGTCGACGGCCGACTGGGTCACACTCTCCGCACTCTCCACGACGGGCGGCACGACAGCTGCGGCCGGGGCAGGAGCGACAGTCTGCACCACCGTGAGCACCGGCTCGGCGACTTGCGCCGTCGTAGCGACGACATCAGTCAGCGTCGCGTCGATATCAGCGACTGTCGAGCTCACGGCATCCGTGACGCTGGCCACCGCGCCGAGCAGTCCTCCGGAGTCGGTGTCGTCATCGGCGGCGCTCGCGGCGCTCGCGCCCACGAGCGAAAGAGCGAAACCCGCGGCCAGCGATGCTCCGCCGAGCAGGAGCGCGCGACGGAGGGACCCCATCCGCCGATGCTGCGTGTCCATCACTCACCTCCGTTTGCCGAATGGGCCGGCCTGTGGACGCACGATTTGCGAGGCATGGTACGCCGATTCGCTTCGAGTGCAACCCCCTTGCTTCTGCAGGGTGCTGCACTTTTCGGTCGTCCTACTTGCACGTTCACGGGGTGGCTGGTATGAGAATCCCCCGCAGTTTGTACACAGTGAACGGTCCTCGGCTGAACCTTCAATCCCAGGTTCAACCACAACCTTGTCCACACTCTGTGTGAAAAACAAAGACCAGATCAGATGGATATTCGGAGGCCGATATCCGATAACCCCCAGGCTTTATCCACAGGCACTTCTCACAAGCTCCACGGCGTTTCCCGCACCTTATCCCCAAAGTTATCCACAGGCCGTGTTGCGGGTGTCGGACCCCATCCCTAGCGTGGTCCTGCCCGGTGGGGAGGCGATCCGTATTCGGCGCGGAAACCGGATGGCGGCACGGCCTCGGCACCCAGCCCAAGACGGTGTTCCCATCGAGCTGCGGGCAGTTAACGCACGACGGTCAACGTCATCACAGCGAAGGGGGACACATGTCGATTGCGGACATCTCGGAGGATCGGCTCGGCGGACCCCGCGAGCACGAGCGCACTCCGCCGCACGACATCCTCGCCGAGCAGAGCGCACTCGGCGGCATGCTGTTGTCGAAGGATGCCGTCGCCGATGTCATCGAGACCCTGCGGGGTGCTGACTTCTACATCCCCAAGCACGAGCTGATCTTCGAGGCGATTCTCACCCTCTACTCGCACGGTGAGCCGACGGACGTCATCACCGTCACCGACGAGCTCATCAAGACGGGTGAACTGCAGCGTGCTGGCGGCGCCGACTACCTGCACACCCTCACCTCGATCGTCCCGACCGCCGCCAACGCCGCCTATTACGCGTCGATCGTCGCGGAGCGCGCGCTGCTGCGCCGTCTCGTCGAGGCCGGGACCCGCATCGTTCAGATGGGTTACGCCGGGCAGGGCGAGGCGGTAGACCTCGTCAACAGTGCGCAGGCCGAGATCTACTCCGTCACCGGCGCCGACGCCGCTGAAGACTACGTGCCTCTTGAGATCGCGGTGGATGCCGCGCTCGAAGAGATCGAGGCTGCTCGAGGCCGCGATGGCAAGATGACCGGCATCCCGACCGGGTTCCAGGGCCTCGATCAACTCACCAACGGGCTGCACCCCGGGCAGATGATCATCATCGCGGCGCGTCCCGCTATGGGTAAGTCGACGCTCGCCCTCGATTTCGCACGGGCCGCGGCGATCAAGAACAACATGCCGACGATCTTCTTCTCGCTCGAAATGGGTCGCAGCGAGATCGCGATGCGTCTCATGAGCGCCGAGGGCGCTGTGCCCCTGCAGAACATGCGCAAGGGCACGCTCGACTCCCGCGACTGGACGACGATCGCCGCGACCCGCGGCCGTATCAATGAGGCGCCGCTGTACATCGACGACAGCCCGAACATGACCCTCGTCGAGATCCGCGCGAAGTGCCGTCGACTCAAGCAGCGCGCGGGCCTGAAGATGGTCGTGATCGACTATCTGCAGCTGATGACCAGCGGCAAGCGCGTCGAATCCCGTCAGCAGGAGGTCTCGGAGTTCTCGCGGGCCTTGAAGCTGCTCGCCAAGGAGCTCGGTGTTCCCGTGATCGCCCTGTCGCAGCTGAACCGTGGTCCCGAGCAGCGCGCCGACAAGAAGCCCGCGCTGTCTGACCTGCGTGAATCGGGCTCGATCGAGCAGGACGCCGACATGGTCGTGCTGCTGCACCGGGAAGCCGCCTACGAGAAGGACTCACCTCGTGCGGGCGAGGCTGACCTGATCGTCGCCAAGCATCGTAACGGCCCCACCGACACGATCACCGTCGCCTTCCAGGGCCACTACTCGCGCTTTGCCGACATGGCCCCTGGCGACTTCGGGTAGTGTAGGTTCCACGCCGAGATGACAGTTTCCACGGGTAGTTGGCAGACATCTGGCAGTTCTGCCATTTGCTGTGGACGACGTCACGCTCAACGCAGAGGAGGGAGGGGCGGTGACGAGGTCGGACTACCTGTTCGATGACAACCCTGCAACGCAGGATCTGACTGGACTACACGCGGTGGCGGTCGCAGTCGCGGATGTTGCCGTTGATGACCGGTTTGAGACGCTCACGGTTGGCCTGAACTCCCCTTGGGGCGGCGGCAAGAGCACGGCACTCAACCTGATCGAAGTGGAACTGCGGCGCCGCGACGACGTTGTCGTAGTCGTTATCGATCCATGGGAGTTCGTGGACTCTGGCGATCCGCGTGGCACGCTGATCAATCGTGTTCTGGAAGGTATCGCGGCAGAGCTGACCGCTGAGCGCCTCGCGAAGCGGCAGGGCGGTTCGGCGAAACTCACGGGTGTGGCCTCTGACCTGATCGACAAGCTGAACGATCTCCGCAAGCGAGTCTCCTGGAGCAAGGTCGCTCAGGTCGCGATCACATCCGCCGTGACTTTGACGCCGAACATCGCCGACTTGGTCAACGCTCTCACGCCTGAGCCAGCCAAGGCACCGGCCGCGAAGGGGATGCGCGACTTCCGCGCGGACTTTGGAAAGCTACTCGCTGGGATGGGTGATGGGTGGCGTGTCGTCGTGCTCATCGATGATCTCGACCGCTCGCTCCCCGACGATGTGCTCGGAGCGCTTGAAGCGATCAAGCTGTTCCTGAGCGTGAAGGGCATGTCCTTCGTGATTGCTGCGGACGACGACTTCATCCGGGAGAGCCTTCGCGACGCCCTCGATCGCAGTGGAGGAAGTCGAGGGCGTTTCGCCGACCGCTACACGGAGAAGATTGTTCAGCTGCCTTTCACATTGCCGCGATTGTCGTCGGCCGACGCCGTCGCCTACCTCGCAGCGCTCTTCGTTCAGGCGGACGCGGGCAGGGACTGCGCGGCGGCCGTTGCGGAGAAGGCTGCCCTCCGACGCATCAAGGGCGAGGTGCCCTATGTCGCAGCAAACCTTCACGAGTCGTTCCCGACGGAAGAGCACATACGGCTGGCGAACCAGATCGTTCGCGGAATGAGTACTTCACGTCGCGAGACCCCGCGGCAGCTCAAGCGGTTCCTTAACAACTTCGCCGTGCGTGCCGAGATGCTGGGGGCCCAGTTCGAGGGATTCCCGGTCGAGATCCTCATGAAGCTCTGGCTGCTCGAACAGAACCACCCCCATCAGTTCCGGGAGCTTGTCGGAACGAGCGAAACGCAGAGGCGACAGCTTCTCGGCGGGTGGGAGAGCGGAGCTATCGAGGCACCGGCAGAGATCACAGCATGGGCCAACGAGGAGCCAAAGGCGTCCGACGTCGGGGCATGGGTTGACCGGTATGTCTCATTCGCCACCGCCACCGTCGCAACGCTCCAATCCGCCGCGGTGCTGGACGACGAGCAGAGTTCCCTCCTCGCGCAACTCACAGATACGAGTGGCCTTATCAGGACGGAAGCTGTCAGCAGGCTCACAACGATGCCCTCCAGCGGAGACGAGGACGTTGCGCGGCACCTTGCGACGGCGATCGTCGGAGACCGCTCCTCGGCAGCTCTGGAGTCGTTGCAGGCGTTGGGCGTCAAGCGGCCCGATCTCCGTCCGATCATGAGCGCCGTGATACTGGACGAGTTCGTTCTGAACGCGCTCGATGCAGAGCACGTCCCGTGGCTGGCGGCATCCTTCCCAGAGGTCGTTGCCGCGCTTCGTACGCGGCCCGGTGCGACACCCGAACTGTTGGCGGCGATCAATGAAGAGTCCGATGGGGTTGCGCTCTAGTGGGTACGTCGGGAGCGTTCGGTGGGTCCGGCGCATGGTCGGGCACGGTTGATTCTCTGTATGACGCCGCAGACGCGTTGAACGTCTCGCCCGCAGCACCGATTGCGGGTGGCGTGCTGTCCGCCCTCGGCAAGTCGCTGTCTCGCGGCGACAAACAGGGCAAGTCCTACAAGGTCCAGGATCTACTTCGGGGCCGACGCAGCGACGGATCCTCGAGTTCCGGAGATGGGCGCGACAGCGGCGGTGCGACGTTCTCGCGGCAGGCCGCACGCGGATCCTTGGTACTGGACGCGCTGGCATCGATCCAGCAAGGTGACGTTCCCCACCTTGTCGAGTACGGCGTGGACTTTTCCTCACTGGAGGGACTCAGCGGTGTCCGGCTATTCACCGAACTCATCGCGCTCGTCCTGGGCCCGGCCTCTCATCCCGACGACGCTGCCCTCCAGCAGGCGCTCCTTGCCACCATGCGCTCCGCAGAACAGAGCTCGGACGCGTCCCTCGCGGACACAGTAGGGCGCTTCGTAACCGAGCTTGCCTGGAAGACCACTCTCGTGCAACTCTCCGCAAGCGAACGTCGTCTTTCAGTCGTACGCAGTGCCCTCGTGCAGCTGGAGCAAAAGGTGCGCACCTACATCGGTGGAAAGGTCAAACAGATCGCGGGCCAGCTCGTGAACGCCACGCCCCAAGCTGTGGCGGACTTCGCCTCTTCACTCGCCGCGAAAGCATGCCGAGTGTTCGGCAAGGGAGACGGCTAATGCAGACGCACGAGATCGAAGTTCTCCCTGCGGGTACTTCCTCCACCGGCGCGGGGCTCACTTTCGCATGGTCCACGAAAGACGTGTCGAGTGCGGACCTCGCCTCAACGATGACGTGGGATCTGGGCGAGTTTGCGGCCGCACCGGTCGTTGCACGCGACCTGTTTCGGATCGCGGCAGCCGCCTACCTCGCCGACACGGCTATCGCGAAGCCAGGGGTTTCGCTACACCGCAACTTCGAGCTCACCGTTCACGTAGAGCACCCCTCGTCGTGGAGTGGTAGTCCGATCTCCGACTTCGCTGACATTCTTCACTGGCTGACAGGAGATTCGTGGAGCATCATTCTGAAGCCGGCCACCGCGAGACTGCCGTTGGCTGTCTCGGAGCCTGCGGCACGAGTGCAACTGCTCTCCGGGGGTCTGGACTCGTTGTGCGGTGCCGTGATCGGTCTCCGGGATAGTGCGGCCGATGTTCGTTTCGTTGGCCACCGAGATGCGTCCAAAGCGGTGCGGCGCGCGCAGAACGCGATCGCCGACGCGATCGGTGGCCACCCGTACGACCGCTACGAGCTTTACGTTCGCGACTCAAAGCGCCGCAAGAACCACGGCCCACGCTCTCGCTCGCTGATGTTCATGGCCCTCGGAGTAATGACCGCCGCCGCGCACTCCGCTCCTGAGCTGTGGGTTCCGGAGAACGGGTTCACCAGCATCAACCCCCCGCTCGATGCGGGCCGAGGAGGCGCGTTGACCACTCGCTCGACGCACCCGTACACGTTCCACCTATTGTCGAGGCTGCTGACGACCCTTCTGATCGATGTCGTCGTCATCAATCCCTTCACGAACCTGACGAAGGGTCAACTGGTCGCCGCGGCGCTGCCGGAGCTGATGTCGGACCAATATCGAGACTCGGCTACCACGTCGTTCTCGTGCGCGAAAGGCGGAACCCAGTTTCACCACGGCGACTCCAACCACAACTGCGGTCTGTGCGTCGCATGCGTCGTGCGCCGCGCAGCATTTCTCGGCGCCGGTATCGACGACCCGACTCCGTATGACTGTGAGCTGCTGGACGGTGCCGATCTGGCCGGCCTTATCAAGCAACGTTGGCGGGACGTCATCAGCCTTCGCGACGTCTTCGCCTACGGGATCGAGGAGGATGCCATTCTCAGTGCGACGGTGTGGCCACCTGATACGGACCTCGACGCTGTTCTGCAGTTGGTAGATCGAGGCCTGGAAGAGTTGAGACGTGTTCCCCTTCCCGCACCTTGACTGCCACGCTCACATCGCACCCGATGTGACGGCAGCGCAGACTCGCACACTGCACGGCGCGCAGGTGTTTGCCATGACGCGCAGCCTCGACGAGTTTGATGCTGCGATCGAGAACCCCCAGGCCGGGTTGCTCTGGGGTATCGGTACGCATCCCGGCGTGCCCGCTGCTCTTGCTCAATGGTCGGAGCAACGCTTTCAAGATGCGGTTAGCCGCTCCATCCTGATCGGTGAAGTCGGGCTCGACCGACGGGGCGACGCTACTCAGCAGGGCGAGATCCTCGCCGCCATCCTTCGTGCTGCCCCACCGGCACTGATATCGGTCCACTCGACGGGGCGCACCAAGCAGGTCGTAGACCTCGTTGAGAAACACCCGCACCCCGGGGTCATCCTCCACTGGTTCACCGGCGATCGCGACGACGCGGCTCGCGCAGCGGATGCAGGTTGCTTCTTCTCAATCAACGCGGCAATGTCCGATGAGCAGATGACCGTACTTCCGCTCGACCGTGTGCTTCCAGAGACAGACTTTCCCTCTTCGAGATCTCGAACCCAGGCCCGCACACCGGGAGACACTGCAGCACTCGAACGAACGGTTTCCCGCCTTACGCGGCAAGGCGCGAGCGACGTGCGACGCGGTTGGTACCGCAATCTCGGTGCGCTCTCGACGCGAGTGGGGGTCAGACAACGGCTCCCCGCGGAACTACAGGAACTCATCGACCGAGCTGAAGCCAGGTAATCAGCCGCTTGCCGCTGATGCGCGCGCGTACTCACGAGCGGCGCGGATGTAGGGGTTGTCGTTGGCCTTATAGAGCGTGGTCTTCTCGCCGGGAACGCGTCCGATGTACTCGATGAAGTGCTGCGAGCGGAGCCGTTTGATCAGCGGGTGCACGAGCCCTCCGGGAAGGCCGGTCGCGTCGATGATCTGCTTGGGCGAGAAGGGCTCTCCCTCGTGCTTGCTGATCTCGACGAGCACGGTGTGCATGTAGCTGTTCCCGAAGAGCGCCTTGGACCCCTCGGGGGCAATCGGGTCGATCGCCGTCGTCATGCTCCGAGTGTCTCATATGCGCTGGAGAGTCCCCAGGCGTGCTCGGAAAGCTTGTTGTGTACGTGACATGGACAACCCCTGTAGAGTAGTGAATGTGACATTTACAGTGAACAGCTTTTTATTGATTTGATACAAAGCTGATCGCTGATTTTTGTCGCGTCCACCGATTCCGTGGGGGGCGTGGCAGGCAACAGCATGTCTGCATGCACACGTTGATTGAACCGGCCTCGAGACGGGGGATCGGTCGGGGCGGGTGCTGGATCTGGGACATGGTTCCTCGATGATTCGGTCGGCGTCGACGGTTCAGATCCGCAAGTCGGAGGACCTGGTCGACGTCGTTTCGATCGAGGATGTGCGCCTGCGCATGTTCGACGCTGCGGTTCCCTGGCGTCAGTTCCGTTGGTACAAGAACCAGGCGCACTTCTCGGGCAGCTACTGGTCGGCGACGATGGAAGCGCCGGTCGGCTACGAGTCGCGCCTCGAATACGCGAACTTGCTCCTGGTGGACTTCGACCCACAGGTCGAGTGGATTCTCTCGCAGCCGTTCCTGCTCGAAGGGGATGATCGCGGCAAGCGCCGCCGACATATCCCGGACTACCTGATTGCGGGCACCGATCAGTCCGTGTGTGTGGTTGACGTGAAGCCCGCGGAGAAGCTGTCGCTGCCCAAAGTGCGTGACTCGCTCGCCTGGTCGCGTCGGGTGATCACGGCACACGGCTGGGAGTACCGGGTGCTGTCCGAGCCCGAGCCGACGCTGTTCGCGAATGTGCAGTTCCTCGCCGGCTATCGGCGGCCATTCCAGTTCGTTGACGCCCATGTCGCCGCGGCAGTTCAGGAGTTGTCGATCCCTCAGCCGCTCGGGGAAGCGGTCCGTGCCGTGACTCCGATCGCGGGCGATGTCAGGTTCGCCCGTTCTCTCGTGCTGCATCTGCTGTGGACGCAGCGGCTGCGCACCGACCTCAGCACCAACCCTTTGAGCACGACCAACCTGTTGGAGCCGACATGAACACCATCGAGACCTTCCGCGCCGGCCGAGCCGACTCTACTGCCGCTGCAGAAGCGCCGCCGCGGGATGCGGTCGAGACTGGCGTCGATCGGGTGTGTGCGTTGCTCGGCATCCCCGCCGCGGCGCCCGCTGCGACCGATGACGCGGCGATAACAGCTGTCGTGTTCCAGGATGCCGAGGAGTACCTGAGGGAAGTGTTCGGCGAACGAACCGCTCGGGAGGGCGCGCAGACCGTGCAGGCTCGCCCGATCGTGCACCTCCACGTCGCCCCGCCGACCACTCCGCCTCGGGCAGCCTGACCCTGTCGATCCGAAGGAGAGCGATATGAGTAACACCTGGATGTTGAAGGCCGGGGCTGACATGGTCTACGACGGTGAGGCTTGCACGGTGATCGAAGTCTGCGACGGAGCTATTGTCACCCGAGGCAGAGATGGACGAATCCGCCGACTACGACTGCTCGATGTGCTTCGACCGCGCAGCGAAGGCGGTCTCGCACACATCCCAGGCCGGACCCGAGCCGAGGAAGAAGCCATCCCGCTCGGTGTGATCTGGGACGACGCGACCGACATGGCCCGAGCCACGTCGCTCGAACGCGCCGACCACGTCCGCGAGGTGCTCACCGGATACAAGAGCGGTAGTGCGGAGGTTGCCCGTGAGGGTGAGCCTCGCCTGGCCTTCCACCCGGAGCGGCGGATGGAGGAACGCATCGCAGCGAAAGCCGCCGAACTCGGCAAGGGGCACCGCACCGTTGCGCGATGGATCGCACGGTACAAGGAGGCAGGCGAGGTCGGCCTGATCGACAACCGCTTGGCGCAGCCGGGTCAGGCGCTGGTGAACTTCGACGACCGATGGGTGGACGCCGCGCGGGAGATCATCAACGAGCAGACGAACGAGTCGAAAGTCGCGAAACGCATCATCATCGCGCGCGTCAACTCCCGCGCGGAGCGCACGTTCGGTCCAGGCGCGGTCACCGCGCCGTCACGCAGCGCCGCCTACAAGATCCTCGACGAACTCTCCCGGGGCAGGGCAACGTTCTCGGGCAGCACGAAGCGGAAGCGCTCCAACGCCAATCGGCCGCCCGCCCCGTACGGTCGATTGCACGCCACGAGACCGGGACAGTACGTGTTCATGGACACCACCCCACTGAACGTGTTCGCCGTCGCACCGGTCACCGGCAAGTGGGTGTGCGCTGACCTTACCGTCGCGATGGATCTCTACTCCCGCTGCATTCTGGGGCTGCGTCTCACCCCAGGCTCGACGAAGTCCATCGATGTCGCCGGGGTACTGATGGAGGCTTGCCAGCCGTTCGACGCTCCGAACGAGTGGGATGCTCGGGCGCGCTGGCCGTACCACGGGGTGCCCGACACGCTGCTCGCCGACCCCACCCGCATCGGCATGCCCCGATTCGCTCGCGCGGGCATTCTCCCGGAGACGATCATCGTCGACCACGGCGCGCCCTACCTGTCTGAGCACGTCACGAGCGCCTGCGCCCGCATCGGAATGTCGATCCAGCCCGCTCGCGTCTACCAACCGACCGACAAGGGCCCCATGGAACGATTCTTCCGAACCCTCGACACGTTCCTCCAGGAGCTGCCGGGGTACAAGGGCGCGGACGTGGCCAGCCGCGGCGACGACATCGAGGGCGACGCGGTCTACACCGTCCCACAGCTTGAGCAGATCATCCGCGAATGGGCGGCCACCGTCTACCACCTTCGTCCTCATGGCTCCCTGGAGGACCCGATGCTTCCCGGTGTGAAGCTGAGCCCCGCCGAACGGTACGACCAGGGCCTCGCCGTCGCAGGACAACTGCGGATGCCGGTCGACCGCAGCGTCCTCCTCGAGCTGCTCCCGGTCGTCAAACGCCAGTTCAACCACTACGGGGTGGAGATCCACAAGCTCCGCTACACGGGCGAGTCCGTCGCGAAGTACCGCAACCGCGCCAGATCGATCCACCGGGACAAGGGCACCGACTGGCCGTTCGTGATCAACCCCGACGACCTCTCACAGATCTACTTCCGAGACCCCGAGGACAACACGTGGCACACCCTCGAGTGGGAGCACAAAGGCGCATTCGACACCCCATTCAGCCTCGACGCGCTCGAGTACGCGAAGAAGATCGCCATCAAACAGGGGCGTCCCTCCCAGGTTGAGGACGTCGCCGCCCAGCTGCTCGAGGACTGGGGCGCCGGCCGCGCGCTCACCCCGTCTGAACGGCGGATGAGCGCACGGACGGCCGCGCGACTCAATGACCGGGAGCCCGACCCGGACGGAGTGTGGTCGCTTCGATCAATCCAGCGGATTCTCGACGCGGAACTGACCCCGTCCCCTGACCTTACGGACGAGCTGACCGGGTCCGTGCGGGATCCGCGCCGGCGCGTCGAGGTGCCAGAGGGTGGCGATGACGACGACGAGGACGACATCGACGAACCCACTATCCGATCCGACTATCACTTCGAGCCGATGGAGATGATCCAATGACCGCCACCGCCCGTGCTTTCGAAGGGGCTTCAACGCGTCGGCAGCGGAGCCTGTCGACCTACGAGGGCTGGAAGGATTTCGCCGAGCGCCCGCCCCGAGCGCGCCCCGAACACCTCGCTCGGGACCAGGTCGAGGCGCTCGACCCGGAGGCGCGGGCACGGTACGACGCGGACCGGCGGGTGTGGCACGCGAACATCCTTCTGCGCACCCGCCAGGTCCACGGCGTGCACACCCAGCTGGCCGACATCCTCGACAGTAACCTGCAGGACTCCGACAGGGTCAAGTCCGCGGCCGCCCTGGACGCCCCGCCGGCGCTCGGCAAGTCCACGGTGGTGAACACATTCGGGCGGGACTTCCACCGGCAGCGGATCGCCGAGATCGGCGAACAACTCGACGCCGACGAGGACATCCTGCATCTCCCGGTGTGCCACATCACTGTGCCCGGCAGGCTGACCATCAAGGGCCTGCACATGATGATCCTCGGGTTCTATGCGCACCCTGCGACGGCGGGCATCCTGCACCGTTCGATGGCCGGCCGTGACCTGGCTCGCGCTGCCGCGGACTGCATCGAACGGCACGACACCCGCCTGGTGATCATCGACGACCTGCACTTCCTGAGCATGCGGACCCGAGACGGCGTGGAGGTCGCAAACCAGTTGAAGTGGCTGTCCAACGAGTACAGCGCCACCTTCCTATTCGCCGGCGTCGCCCTCCGCGAACGTGGTCTAGTCGGCGAAGGCGCGGTGGGAAGGGAGGCTGCAATGGCGCAGACATTCCGGCGGTGGACGGTGTTCAGCCTGGACCCCTACAGCCTGCGCACCAAGCACACCCGCGAAGAATGGTGCAGCCTGCTCTGGCACATCGAACAGGCACTGGTTCTCGCCGAAGGGTGCGACGGGATGCTCGTCGATATGTCCCGCTACCTCTTCGCCCGCACCACCGGCAACATCGGCTCGCTCATGGACCTGATCCGCCGGGGAGCGTCCCGCGCTATCCGCACCGGCCAGGAGAGCATCGACCGAACATTGCTCGACGACATCCGCATCGATGAGGGCGCGGAGACGGAGCGCGGCGAACTCGAAGCGCGCCTCGACAAGCAGGAGGCCGCACGTCGAGCACGGCGCCGCGCCAAGGAAGCACCCAAGCAGCAGCCCCACGCGGGAAAGAAGTCGGCCGCCTGATGAGCGACATCGCCGACGAGGTCCGCGTGCTGCCGTTTCGGGTGCGGCCGCTTCCGGATGAGCCGTTCGATTCGTGGGTGGAAGCGTTGGCGGCCGCGAACAGGGCGACGATCGCGGAGGTCGGGTGCGCGCTGGGCCTGATCGAGCAGCGTGATGGGACGGCGGTGTCGGCGACGTGGTGGATGGCGAACGCGTGGGCGACCGAGCTGACCGATGCGCAGGCGGGTCGGGTGGAGCAGGCGACGGGTATCCCGGCGGCGCAGTTCCAGGAGATGACGAGGATGCGGTTCGCGCGGCATGCGATCCGCCGCACACGCAACGGGAGGATCAGCGTCCGGTGCGCTGCCGCGGGGACGGCAGGCCGGTTCTGCCCGGAGTGTCTGGCTGACTCGGGTGGGCGGTGGCGGATGTCGTGGCAGTTCCCATTCGCGTTCGCGTGCAACAGGCATCGTCGGATCCTCGTCGACGCCTGCCCCGCATGCGGTAAGCATCCACGCCATGTAGGGCATCCGCTCGCCGTGATCCCCGTACCCGGCCAATGCCACAACAGGGTGCCCGGTGCGGGGATCGGGCCGATCGCCAGCCGTTGCCGCGCCGATCTCACCGTCGACGCGGAACGGATCCCCGCGTCAGAGGCGGTCCTGCACGCCCAGCGGACGATGATGCGGGTCGTGTCCACGGGGGAGGGCAGGTTCGGGATCTACGCGGATGCCCCGCAGCCCGCGGTTCGTGTGCTCGAGGACGTCCGCCTTCTCTCCCGCGCCGCCCGCGTCGCGCTGAACGACGGCCAGGTCGACGACACGGTGCTCGGCGCGCAGCTGCTCGACCATCTGCACAGGGGAGACATCGACACATCCTGGTCCTCGTCGTCGACCTCGGCCGCCTCGGCGGCGGGGACGGCGATCGCCATCACTGCGCTGGCCGACTCCGGTCACACGATCGATCTGATGCGTGGCCACCTCGCTGCCAGTACGTCCTACACTCTCAGCACCCCGCAGGTGCAGTCGCTGATCGCGGCGTCGTTCGGTCGCACCCGCCGCCCCACCGGGTTTCTCCAGTCCGCGGGCCTGTCCGATGTCGATGCGAGAGAGAGGGCACGAAAGGTGCCCGCCCAGTTATGGGACGAGTGGACCGCCATGCTCGCCCCAGGACGCATGAACAGGGAGATCGCCGCATCCGCTCTCGCCGCGGCCGTCGTGTTCGCCGGCACACGACTGACCCACGCCGCCGCCCTCGCCCTGTTGGACTCGGATGCGCCGGTGCGGCAGGTCACGAACGTGATGCGCGAGTTCGGGCGCGGACAGCATGAACATCTCGCACTGGGCGTGATTCTCCGCCTCGTCGCTTACCTCGACAGCCAGGGGTCACCGATCGACTACGCGCGCCGCCGCGAGCTCGACTGCAGCCCTCTGCTGCCCGAAGCGCAGTGGCGCGACCTATGCAGCGGGCACAATGTGCACCCAGGAGCGGGGCGCCGACACCGACACGCTCGTGCGTACCTGTTCCGCCAGATCACCGGGAACCCGCTGCGAGCAATGCCAGGAGACTGGGACGCGACCGATGTCACGGTCGCGTCTCAGACGAGGCTTGTGGGCCGCATCCCCGAGGAACTGCGCGTGGACCTTGCACGGGTTGGCGATGAGTTCCTCGCCGCCCACGGCATCGACGAACCGCTCGCATGGACGCCACCGCTCGCACAGTTCGACATCGACACAGCCGTGGACACCCCCGGCGAGGCATCGTGGCCTCCCGCCCGACCTTCGAGCGCTCGGATCGATGAAAGCGTCGGCGCGGACGGCATCGCTGATCGGTACCAGGCCGGTTCCAGCACTTACGAGCTCGCCGGACTGGCCGGGGTGTCCCGACAGACTGTCTCCCGGCTGCTCGCTGACCGATCCACCTCGACGCGTCGTGGCAGGCCGCCCATGCATGTGATCGACGAGCGGTGGCTGCGCCACCAGTACCTCGACCAACGGCTCACCATCGGCCAGATCGCCGCCCTCGTCGGATGCACCACACCGACGATCAGTCGCCGACTGCGGGACGCGGGGGTCCCGATCCGCCCCGCCGGGAGCGCGAGCGAAGCCGCGACCCTGCACCCGCACCCGCTCGCGGGAGCATCGCCGCTCCTGCGCCGCACCATCATCGGCCGGTACCCGATCGAGCGTGCCCGTCGCTTCCTGATCGCCGCCCGACACACCAGCATCCGGGCCGCGGCCACCGAAATCGGGACAACCCAAAGCACCCTCAGCAAGCAACTAGCACGGCTCAGCCGCGACGCCGGCGGTCCCCTCCTGACCGCAGGAGCCCGCGGCCGCCCCATGACTCTCACACACCTCGGCGCGCGCCTGGCCCGCGAGCTCGAAAGAGTACTGCCGGACGAGAGCGCCCGCCTCGAACCGGGAAGGAAAGCAGCATGACCGGCGAGAAGAGCACCACAGGCGGAGGCGCCCTGTTCGGCGACGATGCCGCGCGGCTCGGACGCGACATCGTCGAGAAGAGCATCGCGCACGACATCGCCGCCGTCCGGGAAAGGCTGCGCGAGCTCTGGACCGACCCCGCCATCGAGGTCTGGCTGACCAGCACCAACTCCCATCTCGATGGAGCCCGACCAATCGACGTACTTGCCCTGAACGGCGTCGAGACCGTCATGGGTGCCATCGACGTGGAAATAGCCGGCGGATCACGCTGAGGTGACGCATAGAGAGGCATGGACGTCACCGCCGGGGCCGAACGTGACGATCGTGCATTGACGGCGCGACGGCTGGATCCGCTTCCGACCTGAACCGCGACTCTCTAATCCGGTCCCGCCGGCGGCGAACTGTTCACACCCACGGCGCCGAGAAGATGCCAGCCGTGGTCCCCATTCAAGTGATGTTCGGGGGTGAGTCGGGGTAGGTGGAGTCGAGTGCTCCGAGGAGTTCTTCCATCGCGATTCGCAGTTCGTTATACCCCATCATGTAGAACAGTGCGTCGGAGTTCGAGGTTTCGCTGCCGTCGAGCTCTGCGATGGTCTGGCGGGCTTCACGGATCGCGACATCGAGCCACGGTTCGACGTCCGGCAGCCCGCGGATCCAGGCGTCGATGACGGTGAACGGGATGGGCGCGTAGCCGTGGGCGTCGACGCCGACGTGGAACTGGTGCCCGTTGGGTCCGTGGTCGCGGGCGTGGGTGTGGCCGTGCAGTAGCGGGATCCCGTCGTCCCACCGCGGCCGGTGTGTGGTGTGCCGGTCCGACTCCTGCGAGTCGCCCTTGTACGGGTAGTGGGAGGCAAGGATCCGGTACCCGCGCCGGATGCCTTCTATGACTTCCGGCAGAATCGTCCATCCGGCTGCCTCGTAGAGCGGCGCGAACCGTTCGATCGCCTTCTTCGACTGCGTCGCCGGCGACACCCGGTCATGGTTTCCGGGCACAAGGTACCGGCGACCGTGCAGCTGCGCGCTGAGGGCGATCGATTCTTCGATCGGTCCGAGCGCGACATCCCCGAGATGCAGCACCACATCTGACGGGCCGACGGTTTCGTTCCACCGGCGGATGAGTTCAGTGTTCATCTCGTCGACCCTGGTGAACGGACGTTCGGCGAGTCCGCTGATCCGAGCGTGGCTGAAGTGAGTGTCCGCGGTGACGAAGTCCACCTGGTCGAACTCGAACCACGGATACTCACTCACGTCCTCGCACCTGCCCCTCGGATGCTCGTTGTATTGCAGAATCTAGCGGTGTCTAGCGTTTCGATAGACCTCGGTAGATATCGCTAGAGTTCGTCGAGATCTATCCCGAACTTCCGGGCGAGATCGGCGAGCGGGATCTCTGCACTGTCGGCGGGCCGTCCCCGCACGATGCGGGCGATCTCCATTTCCTCCGCCGCATCCTCCGCATCTGCGATTTCGGCCAACTCTTCGATCAGCACCTGAACGGATGCGCCGCCGTTCATCGCGCGGCGGCGAATCTCGGCGGCAGCGTGGGCGAGGGTGTACATCCGCTCCCACGGGTGATCGCCGTGGCGGGCGGTGGCGACGGTGTCGCGGGTGTAGCTGCGCTCATCACCGGGGACGAGCCACCGTTCGGTGCCGTCGGAGGCGTGGAAGAAGTCGACATAGCAGTTCCCGCATGGCATCCGGTAGACGCCGGGCTCGGTGGGTGCGGACTCGGTGCTCCGCGCGATCATGTGCAGGACGACCTGCTCCCAGTCGTCATTGGCCTCATCATCTGACACAGCATCCCCCTTCGATGCGGAACCCACTAGTCTCGCACCCGCGTAGGGCGGTGTCTGCACCGTTCGCGGTAGGCGCGTTGGTCCCGCTAGGAGGTGGGATTCTGACCTTGTCCGGGTCGAGCGTTACTGGTTGTCCCTACGATGAGTTCAGCGGTCGACATCGGGTAGCCCTCGTGCCAGATGCCTCACGCGCACGGTGACGAAGTCGGCTAGGGCATCCGTGAGCTCACCGCTGAGGGCGCGAATTCGCGCTGTCGGCGTCGTCGGCTGGCGAGAAACTGATGCGCTGGAAAAACCGGAGCTTGGAAACGGAGTGGGCTCCCGCTCACCGACTCTCTTGGCTTCACTTCAGGCGAGTCAGTGCCCGTTGGATGGATCGTCGGAGTCGCGTGCGGCGTCTTCTCCGCGGTCGAGGGTGTCGAGAACGCTCATCTGGGCGGGGGAGAGTTCGAAGTCGAAGAGGTCGAGGTTCTGGGCGAGCTGTTGACTATTGGACGAGCGTGGGATGGGCACGATCCCCATCTGGACGTGCCATCTCAGCAGTACCTGGGCGGGTGAGCGGCCCAGGTGGTGGGCGATCGCGGTGACCTGCTCGTTGTCGCGGAGTGTTGCGCCTCGTCCGAGGGGGCTCCACGCTTCGGTGGTGATTCCCAGGTTGTCGTGGGCAGTACGGGGGAGTGTTCTGGCGATGTCGATGCTCAACTGGATCTGGTTGACATCGGGGACGTAGCCGGTTGCCGCGATGATCCGGTCAAGGTGTGCCGGTTTGAAGTTCGACACCCCGATAGCACGCACCGATCCCGCCTCGAGCAGGGCAACCAGACCCTCCCATGCGTCCACGTACCGGTTGAGCGCTGGTACCGGCCAATGGATGAGGAACAGGTCGAGGTAGTCCAGGCCGGTGCGTCTGAGGCTCTCCTCGTAGGCGGTTCTCACGCCGTCGACACTGTGGTTCTCCTTGTTGAACTTGCTGGTCACGAACAACTCATCGCGGGGGATTCCGGAGCGGCGGATGGCCTCCCCCACGGCATCTTCGTTGTCGTACTTGTGTGACGTGTCGATGAGGCGGTATCCGAGGTCGAGTGCGGTGCGTACGATTTGCTGGCACTCCTCGCCCACGAACGGCCACGTGCCGAGCCCGATCCGCGGGATGTCGACGCCGTGCAGCAGGGTGATCGGTGGGGGGGTCATCAGGGTGCTCCGAACTGTGTGGTGAATCGGGCACCCTGGTCGTTCAGCCGAGCACCTCGGCGAGCCGTTGCGCTGCGGTCTGAAGGGTGCGGGCGAAGTCTTTGGTCTTTCGTGCCGGTAGTCGGTGAATGGGCGCGGAGGCGTTGATCGCGATCTTTAGCCCGGATGCCGTCGGGACGGCGACTGCGACGGAGCCGACGCCATCTTCGCTCTCTTCTCGGTTCACTGCGTATCCCGCCTGGCGCACTTGTTCGAGCTGGGCCTCGAGTTCGGCGCGGGATCGGACCGAGTGGGAGGTGACGGGTTCGAGCTCTTGGTTCGGGTAGAGGGTGTGCAGTTGGTCTGTGGTCAGCTCTGCCAGCAGTGCTTTTCCTGTCGACGTGGCGTGGGCGGGCATGATTTTGCCCAGTCGCGAGGCGACTCTCACTGCGATGTCCGGTTCCGACACCGCAAGGAACCGCAGACGACTGCCCTCGAGCACTCCCAGGTGGCTGGTCTCGCCGAGTGCGGAGCTGACCTCGTTGAGGATGGGCTCCGCGAGGCGCTGAAGGTCCATCCTCTTGAACACGGAGAACGCGATCGTGGTGAGAGCCGGCCCGGGCAGGTAGGCCTTGGACGCGCGATCCTGTCGCATGAACCCGCGCCAGACGAGCATGGCGAGGATGCGGTGAGCGGTGGATGACGCGACACCGAGATGCGCGCTTGCGTCGGTCAACCTGATCTCGGGACGTTCGCCGAGCAGGAGGATGAGTTTCAGGGCGTTGTCGACGGATTCGATCGGATACTGCGGCGGGCTGGTTGGATCGGAGGAGTGGCTCTTGCGTTTCTGCACAACAGAAACCGTACCGGGTAACCTGGACCACGACTAGATGCATGGGCTTATGCGCGCGCGCGAGCGTCGGCGGATGTGGCGGCGAGGCGGGCGAGCGAGTCGCGGACGGAGGCGATGTCCGTCCCGTCGGCGATTGCCCTGCGGCAGGTCACGAGCGCTCGGGGCCAGTTGACGATCACCGCGCCGGTGAGCTTTCGGCCGTCGGCTGTGTAGGTCACCGCGAAGCGTCCGTCCTCGGGGGCGCCGATGAGTTCGTGGTCGGTCGCGCCGGTGCGGCCGACGACCTGGATTTTCCAGTCGTATTGATCGCTCCAGACGTACTCGATCGCCTCGTATGCGCGCTGCGCGGTGGGGTTGACGATGTTGTGGGCGACGATCGGCGCCTGGTCGGTGGCATTGGTCCAATGTTCGAGGCGGATGGTCTCGCCCCGTGTTGCGTCTGTCCAACGGCAGACGTCTCCGACTGCGTAGATGTCATCCACTCCGACAGCGGCGAGCCCGGGGGTGCAGAGGACACCGTTGTCCAGCACGAGCCCGGACCCTTCCAGCCACTCGGTGTTGACGACGGCCCCGATGCCCACAAGTACAGCGTCGACGTCCAGGCGGGTGCCGTCTGTCAGGGCTACGTGGAACCCGCCGCCATCGGCCCGCTCCACGGATGACACGGAATGTCCGAGGATCAGGTCGACCCCCTCCGTGTTGTGTTTGTCGCCGAAGATCTGTCCGACGTCGTCGTTCAGCACGCGTGACATCGGGGCCGGCAGGGGGTCGACCATGGTCACTGTCACGCCGGCCTTCGTCGCTGTGGCGGCGATCTCGGCGCCGATGAACCCAGCCCCGACGATGAGGAGTCTGCGGGCGGGGAGCAGTTCTGCGCGGAGGGCTTCGGCATCCGCGCTGGTCCGCAGCACGTGCATGCCCGGGCCCTCCCCCCACGGAGAGCGGCGGGCGCGGGCGCCTGTGGCGATGACGAGGGAATCGTAGCCGAGTTGTTCGCCGTCCTCGAGGGTGACGAGCTTCCTCGTGGGGTCGAGGGCGGTGGCGGCCGCGCCGTACCGGACCTGAACATCTATGGCGGCAAGCTCGTCTGCGGTGGTGAGGGCGATCTGCGCGAGTGCCGCATCGGGAGCCAGGTAGCCCTTGGATAGCGGCGGCCGGTCGTAGGGGTGGGCGACCGCTTCTGCCTCCACGATCACGATCTGCCCGGTGTGCCCGGCCGCGCGCAGCGCCTGGGCGGTTTTCACACCGCCGACGGAGGCTCCGACGATGAGGGCACGGTTCATTCGTCCACGACCATCAGAGCCGAGACCGGGCAGCTGCGGGCGGCTTCCTCCACGCGTTTGCGGTCGTCTTCGGGCACGTCCACGCGTAGCAGCACGACGAGCCCGTCGTCGTCGATGTCGAAGTAGTCGGAGGCTCCGACGACGCAGTTGGCATATCCCTGGCAGGCGCCGAGGTCGGCTTTGACGACAGGCACGGGCACTCCTTGTCTTGTGGGTGGACGTCAGCCCCGGCTGTCCGGGAACATAGGTTCGAACGGTGAGGCGATCATCGCCGAGAAGGTCTGGGTGGTCTGCCAGGTGAGCGCTTCCAGCTCGAGCGGGTCCACGGCGATCCACTGGCCCGATTTGGGGGACTCGATCAGCAGACGGGACCCGTTGCGGGTCTCCACGTGTGAGACGCGGATCTCACTGAACTCGTTCGCAATCGTCAGCGGCACCCCGACGGTGCGTTCGACCAGCCGATCATGTTCGAGGGCGGCGCGCCGGGCGTTGTCCCGGTCGATGTCCTCGCCTTCCCATTCGAGGGTCACAGGAAGATCGCCAGATTCTGGGTATGTAGCACTGACTCGTCGACCAGGATCACCCGGCGGGCCAGCTGGTAGGTGTCTCCGACGCGGCGGAGCACGTCTTCGCGCTGCGCAGACACGAGCGATGCCGGGTTGGTGTCGCCACGGCTGCGGAACAGCAGCACGGCCGAATCGGCGATCAACTCGCCGGTGACATCCGTGTCGAAGGTGCGGATATTCGTGACGTAGTGACGCAGACGCGAAGGGGGATCCTCGGTCCACGCGTGCTCTGTGAGGAAACGCGCCACGCGCCTGCTGAGGGAGTACTTGTTCTCGTCCCAGTGCGCCATCCCCGGACTGGTCGAATAGCCCGCGCCGAGAGCGGTCGTGACCCGCACCGGCATCAGGTAGTGGATGTCCTCAGTCAGGGTCTCGAGCCAGTCCTCGTATCTCTGATCGTCGAGCGTGTAGGCCTCTTCGATGAGCCAGCGCGAGGCGTCGAGGTGCCGGGGGTCACCGAATCCGAGCGACACGCCGGCCTTGCGTGCCGGGGTGGCATGCGCGCCGAGCACCGACTGGGAGGAGAGGTCGGCTCCGATGAGGCTCACGCGGACGCCTCCTTCTGCACGCCTGCGGCGGCAAGAGCGTTCTCAGCGGCGAGCACGGACGGTGTCTTGCGGATGAGACCGACGACGACCGGGCGGGTCGGCTCGGCGGGCTCGTTCTCGAGGTAGTCCGCCCACCGGTTGAGGAGGTGGCGCTGGTTGTACTCCCCGTAGCCGACGTGAGCTTCCCCGGGTCCGGCGAATTCTTCGGCGGTCAGCGGCTCCACCACGGGGGTGCCGTCCTTGAGCATGCCCATGCGTCCGTTCAGGAGGAGCCGCCGTGCCATGGAGCCTTTCGCGGTGTTGGTGAGGGACACCCAGTTCTCGACGTCGTCCTGCTCGAACATGCCGGTGGAGCCGAAGCACATCAGGTAGGCCTTGTAGCTGAGCTCCTTGAACTCCTCGGGAGCCTCGGCGTCGACGGCGAACCAGGAGAGCACCTCGGTCTCGTTCTCGCTGATCGGCTGCCACAGCCGGATGGAGATGAACGGCAGCACATCGTCGCCGTCCTCGACCTTCGGCCAGTTGTGCACGAAGCTCATGTTCGGGAACGCGGAGGCCGCAGAGATCATGAACCCGTTCTCGCCGATGACATCCATCTGCTCCTGCGACCAGACGGTCTTCATCCGGTCGATCATCTCCTGCGGGTAGCCGACGTATCGCAGCTTCTCCTCGAGAGTGCCCGGGGGCAGCTTGTAGGTCGTGCCCCCGCCGTTGCCGGCCCAGTAGGTGTTGCCGTCCTTGCGTTTCTCGGCCTTCGGCTCGCGGAACAGCCCGATCTCCACCACCGACGTGTGCGTCTGCGGGGTGTGGTACATGTCGCCGGCGAAGTTCTCGGCGCCGATCTTCCAGTTCGCGTTCACCCGCCACCGTTGCGGTCCGCGCAACTCGATGCCGGAGGGTGACTGCCGGGTGTAGTAGTCGAGGTAGAAGGTGAAATCGCCCAGATACTCCCGCAGCGGGGGAGCGTAGGGGTCCATGCTGATGAAGATCAGCCCGTTGTAGCTGTCCAGGCTCGGAGCAGGCAGGAGCCTGGCGCCTTTGCGGCTGAATCCCTCTTCCCCGCCGTACGCCTCCTGATGGAAAGGGAGCCCGATGATCCGTCCATCGTTGCGGTATGACCAGCCGTGATACGGGCACCGGAAGTGGGACGCGTTTCCGATCTCGGCCCGGCAGACTTGCATTCCGCGATGCAGGCACATGTTGAAGTGCGCTTTGATCTCACCCTTCTCGTCGCGAACCACGATGAACGAGTCGTCGAGCACCTTGCGGACCACGTAGTCACCGGGCTGCGGAATCTCCGACTCGTGCGCAACGAACAGCCAGGCCCGGCTGAACAGGTTCCTCTTCTCGAGCTCGAACACGTCCCGGTCGTTGTAGATGTGTGCGGGGATCATCCCTTCCCGCACTTCGTCGAAGATGGTGGATTCGGTGGTCATCGGGCCGTCGCCTCAGATCGTCGTTGAAAGAAGAACTATCTGTCTCGCAGAGAACGTAGACCGTTTCCGATCCAACCTCAAGTTGGATTCTGGCAGACAGAGATGGATTCTGCTAGCGTCGAAGTGTGCAGAGCTGGACGGACGAGCGAACGGCGGTCGCCAACGCCTGCCGGGTGCTCGCCTATCGCGGGCTCGTCTCCGACGTGCTTGGGCACGTCAGCGTGAGAGTCGGCGAGGATGCTGTGCTCGTGCGCTGCCGCGGGCCCAAGGAACGCGGTCTTGCGTTCACCACTGCGGAGGATGTGCACGAGGTCGGCCTTGATGGTTCGCACGATCTGCCCGACGGGTGGTCGGTGCCGAACGAACTCCCGCTGCATCTTGCCGTGATCGCGGCCTCGCCCGAGACCCGTTCCGTGGTGCACGCGCATCCGCCTGCGGTTGTCGCAATGACGCTCACGGGCGTCCCGTTGCGCCCGATCGTTGGCGCCTACAACATCCCGGCCATGCAGTTGGCAACCGCGGGGATCCCGGTGCATCCGAGCTCCGCGCTCATCCGCACCCGTGCGCGGGCGGACGCGATGCTCGCCAGCATGGGCCACTCCCCGGTGGTGCTGCTGTCCGGACACGGGCTCACCGCCGCCGGGGCAACAATCCAACAGGCCGTGATCCGAGCCCTCAACGTCGATGCCCTCGCCCGAATGCACCTCAGCGTCCTGTCGACGGGGGCGGTTCCTTCCGACATCGATGACGGCGACCGCGACGACTTGCCCGATCTGGGATCGGCATTCAACGACGAGGCCGTGTGGCGGTATCACCTCGCCGCACTCGAACACGAGGCACGATTGAGCCCGTGAGACAGGAGTCCCCATGAACCCCGATCCCCGCGGCCAGGGCGCCATCAGCCAACGGGAGTGGCACGTCCTCGTCGACGGTGAGCACCTCGCCGTCGACGCGCGGTACCAGGTGGAGAACCCGGCATCCGGCCGGATGCTCACCACGGTCCCGGACTGCTCAGAAGCCGACGTCGACCGGGCAGTCCGCGCCGCCCAGGCGGCCCAGCCCGCGTGGGCGGCTACACCGCCGCGGCAGCGGGCCGCCACGCTTCGAGCATTCGCCGACCACGTTCGCCGGCATGCCGAGGAACTGGCGATCCTGGACGCGATGGACGGAGGATTCACCCTCTCCATGATGCGCCGGGACGTGGAGGCGGGACTCGAACTGATCGACATCTTCGCGGACATGGCGCTGCAACTGGGCGGGCGGACCGTACCGCTGAGCGAGAACCTGCACTACACCACACACGAACCCTACGGTGTGGTGGCGCGGATCGGCGCATTCAACCACCCGATCTTCTTCGCCCTATCCAAGATCGCCGCGCCGTTGATGGCCGGCAACGCCGTCATCCTGAAGGCCCCGGACCAGACTCCGCTGTCCTCGCTGCGGCTTGCGGAACTGGCAACCGAGGTGCTGCCCACGAACCTGCTGATCACGATCAGCGGTCGAGGAGCGGTAGCGGGTCGGGCGATCGTTCGGCACCCCGATGTGCGCCGAATCGGGTTCATCGGCTCCACCACCACCGGGCAGGCGATCCAGCGGGACGCATCCGAGACGGGTGTCAAGCACGTCTCGCTGGAGCTCGGCGGCAAGAACGCCCAGATCGTCTTTGCTGACGCCGACCTGGAGAAGGCGGCCCAGGGCGCGGTGAGCGGGATGAACTTCACCTGGACGGCGGGACAGAGTTGTGGGTCCACCAGCAGGCTCCTCGTGCACAGATCGATCGCGGAACCGGTCACCGCCCGCGTGGCCGAGCTCGTCTCCGCCATCCGCGTCGGACACCCGCTCGACGAGCTCACCGAGATGGGGCCCCTCGTGTCCGAGGCCCAGCTCGACAAGTCCGAGCACGCCATCCGCACCGCCGTCGCGGAGGGCGCCCGCATCGTCGCAGGCGGAAGCCGCCCTGAAGGGCTTGCTGCCGGCGGGTGGTACCTGGCACCCACGGTGCTGGCAGGAGTGACGCCGGGTTCCTTGGTCGAACAGAATGAGATATTCGGCCCGGTCCTGTCCGTGATCGTGTTCGACACCGAGGAAGAAGCGATTCGGATCGCCAATGGCGTCGAGTACGGACTGACCGCCACGGTCTGGACCTCGGACATCACCCGCGCGCTCACCGTGGCTCACCGGGTGGAGGCGGGGTACGTCGTCGTCAACGGGGGCAGCCGACACTATTGGGGCTTGCCGTTCGGGGGGACGAAGGCGTCGGGCGTCGGGCGGGAGGAGTCCATCGACGAGCTCCTCTCCTACACCGAGGTCAAAGCGACCACCGTCGTGATCTAGCTAGAGACGTTCAGCGATGGGGGAACCGCTCGCGCTGCCCGTGCTGGTGTACATCTCCCGGCGTGCCCTGCCGGGCAGGGAGGACGACCTGTTGCAGTGGGCGGACGCCCTGTGCTCCGACGCATCCCGGTTCACCGGCTACCTCGGCTCGAGCGTGCGGACAGCGCCTGACCCCGACGGCGCCACGTTCATTGTCGGAGTGCGGTTCCGTTCGGCGATGAACCTGCTCGCGTGGGAGAAGAGCGAGCAACGGCACCGGCGACTCGAAGAGGGCTCCCCCCTCACCGCGGGCCGCCCCGTCGCGATCAGCCTGCAAGAACTCGAGGCGGGACTTGCGGGGGAGCCCGGTCGCATCGTTCCCAAGTGGCGGACAGCGCTCATGGTGTGGCTGGCACTGTTCCCGCTCGCCCTGCTCTCCGGTGCTGTCCTGCTGCCGTGGCTGGCGGCACTGCCCTGGCCGCTACCCACAGCGATCTCGACACTCGCCACCGTCGCCGCAGTGATCTGGATCACCCTGCCACTGGTACACCGGGCCTTCCGCATCCGCATCAGGCGCCACTAGCCGGGCACGCGCCCAATCACGACTCTACTGTGCAGAAAATGACTATGGACAAAGGAAACACCTTCGTGGTTGAGTGTTGACCGATGGCTTCCCGGGCCGTCGATCAACGATGACGCAAGTCCAATGGAGGCCTTATGACGTATGTAATCGGAATCGACATCGGTGGCACATTCACCGACGCCTTCGTCGCCGACGAGAGCGGACGGGTCGCCGCAGCCAAGACCCCGTCGACCCCCCCGGATTTCGCTCACGGGTTCCTCCAGGTCGTCGACGACCTCGCCGACTCGCTGGGCATCCCCACGAGGTCGCTGCTCGAGCAGACCGACTACATCGTGCACGGCACAACCACGACTCTCAACGCGCTCGTGACCGGCGATGTCGCCAGGGTCGGGTTCCTCACCACCGCCGGTCATGCGGACTCGATCACGATCATGAACCTGGAGGGTCGATACGCGGGCCTGGGCGCGGACAAGATCCAGGACATGGTCCGCACCAACAAGCCGCAGCCGCTGGTGCCACCGCACCTCATCCACGAGATCGACGAACGTGTGGACTACAAGGGCACCGTCGTGGTCCGGCTGGACGAGGCCGCGACCCGAGAGTCGGTCCGTGCGTTGCTGGCAGAGGGCGTGGAGGCCTTCGCGGTCTCTTTCCTGTGGTCTTTCCTCAATCCCGTCCATGAGCAGCGGGCGCGGGAGATCATCCAGGAGGAGGCCCCGGGCCGCTACGTCGCCCTCTCGAGCGATGTCAGCCCGCGCATCCGCGAGTTCTCGCGGAGCGTCACGACGATCATGAACACCCAGGTCGGGCCGCGACTGCGCGCCTACCTGGAGCCGCTCGAGGCGTCGTTGCGGGACCGGGGGCTGCGCGGCAGCCTGCTGGTGATGCAGGGCAGCGGAGGATGTGTCACCGCGGAGGACGCTCCGGCACGCGCGATCACCACGATCGGTTCCGTGCTGACCGGGGGAGTCGTCGGCTGCACTCGGCTGGCGGATGAACTCGGTCACCGTAACGTGATTTCTACCGACATGGGCGGCACGACGTTCCTGACCGGGCTGGTGGTCGACGGGGAACCGGTCTCCTCGACCAGCACCGTCCTGAACCAGTACCAGGTGAACGTGCCCATGGTCGATGTGCACACCATCGGCGCTGGTGGGGGTGCGATCGCCTGGGTCGATGCCGGCGGGAACCTTCACGTCGGCCCCCGCAGCGCCGGCGCCCGGCCTGGACCGGCCTGCTATGGCGAGGGCGGCACAGAGCCGACCGTCACCGATGTGGACCTCGTGCTCGGGATCGTCAACCCCGACAACTTCCTGGGCGGCAAGAAGAAGCTGCACCGTCACCTCGCGGAGGAGGCGATCCGGGTGAAGATCGCGGAGCCGCTGGGGATGTCGGTGGAGAGCGCGGCCGCCGCCGTCTACGCGATCCAGAACGCGCAGACCGCCGACCTGGTGCGGAAAGTCGTCGTCACCTCCGGCCGCGACCCGCGGGACTTCGTGCTCTACGCGTTCGGCGGCGCGGGCCCTATGCACTGCGCCGCCTACGCCGCCGATCTCGAGGTGCAGCAGGTCGTCGTCCCTCTCGGGACTGCAGCGGCCGTGTTCTCTGCGTACGGCTTGGCGGCGTCGGACATCGCGCTCACCGCCGAGATGTCGCAGCCGTCAAACTTCCCCCCGGCCGCGGACGAGTTCACCGGGGTGTTCGAGGAGCTGGACCGTGAACTGGACGCCCGGCTCGCGGCCCAGGAGCTCAAGTTCGCGAGTGTGATCCACAACCGCGAGGTGGATATGCGCTACACGATGCAGCTCGCCGAGGTGACCACACCGGTGCTGGAGGAGGTGCCGGATCTGCCGGGGATGGACCGGCTGGCCGCGCAGTTCGGCGACCAGTACGAACGGCTGTACGGGAAGGGCGCGGGCTTCGCTGACGCGGGTCTGCAGCTGATCACCTACCGCACCCGGGCGATCGGAGTCCTCCCCATCCGGCCGCGGCTGAACGAGGCGAGCCGCTCACCGGAGCCGCCCGCACCCGGCAGCCACCGCCAGGTGCTGCTCGACCCGCTGACCGGATGGGAGGAGGCGGCGATCTACGACTACACCGCACTGGCCCGCGATCACGAGATCCCAGGGCCTGCCGTCGTCGAAGCGCCGACCACCACGGTCGCTATTCCCCGAGGATGCCGGGCGGTCGTGGACCGGCTCGGAAACCTCGTCATCCACTACGCATCGAACTGAGGGAGCACATCGTGCCGATCATCCCCGTCGCGGGTTCCGAGGAATTCGCCAACCAACCCGTCACCGCGGACGAGACCCGCCGCCTGCTCGCCGGCAAGATCGCCCTCCATTCCGTGGCACCCGACCTCGTCGAAGGACTCGACCCGTTGACGTACGAGGTCATCAGACACCGCCTCACCTCCATCACCGAGGAGATGGGGGAGGCGCTGAAGAAGATGTCCGGATCCGTCGTGGTCACCGACTGCAACGACTTCGACGCCGCCATCATGGACGAGGTCGGCGATGTGGTCCAGGTGGGCCTGTACAACACCGAGCTGGCCGCATCCCTGGACATGGCGGCGAACTGGACGCTGCGCAACCGGGTGGACTCGCCCGGTATCGCCCCCGGCGACATGTTCCTGTGCAACGACCCCTGGGTGGGCGGCGGGCTGCATCAGAGCGATGTGAGCCTGTTCGCCCCGCTGTTCCATGAGGGTGAGCTGTTCGCCTGGACGGGCGCGGTCGCCCATCAGGTCGACCTCGGCGGAGTGTCCCCGGGCAGCTGGTCGGTCGGCGCGACCGACGTGTTCTGGGAGTCCGTACCCACCCCGCCGGTGAAGATCGTGGACGGCGGAGTGATCCGCAAGGACGTGGAGGACGTCTACCTGCGTCGATCCCGCGTCCCCAAACTCGTCGCCCTGGACCTTCGAGCGAAGATCGGCGCCAACAACGTCGCGCACGAACGCCTTCGGGCGCTCATCGCACGGTACGGCGCCGACACGGTCAAGGCCGTGATGCGCCGCACCATGGACGACGCCGAACGGCGGCTGCGCGCCAAGCTGCTCGAGATCCCCGATGGCACCTGGTCCGCGGTAGCCCACCAGGACTCCGCCCGGGCCGGAGACGACGGCGTCTACAAGATCGTGCTCACCCTCTCCAAGACCGGCGACCGGCTCACGTTCGACTTCACCGGCACGGACCCGCAGGTGGAGGGCCTCATCAACTGCACCTATGCGGGCCTGCGCGGGGGGATCATGCCGATCCTCCTCACCACCCTGTGCGGAGACATCCCCTGGGCGCCCGGCGGGATCTACCGCTGCCTGGACATCATCAGCGAACCCGGCACGATCAACAACTGCACCTTCCCCGCCGGCATCGGGAAAGCATCGGTGGCATCCGCATGGGCGACCCAGAACGTCGTCACCGAATGCCTGGCCGGCCTGCTGGACACGCACGTCGAGCACCGTCAACGGCTGATGAGCGTGTGCTGCGGAACCTGGGACTTCGCGCTGCTCGCCGGCGTCGACCAGCGCGGCGGCGGCTTCGTGACCATGCTGTGCGACTCCATGGCCGGCGGCCTCGGCGCACGCACCGACTCCGACGGCGTCGACACCGGCGGGCTGGCCTGCATCCCGATGGGACGCATCGCCGACTCGGAGATGAACGAGTTCGCCTTCCCCATGCTCTATCTCTGGCGACGAGAGGAAGCAGACTCGGGCGGTCCCGGCCGCCACCGCGGCGGTGTCGGCGCCTCCAGCTGCTTCATCCCCTGGGACAGCCCGATCGGCGGAGTCCACCTCGTGGTGTCCGCCCCGGGCAAGGCCCTCCCCCTGGCAACCGGGATCAGCGGCGGGATGCCGGCCGGCACCCAGTACGACGTCCTCGTCCGCAACAGCCTCGTGCAGGATCTCTTCGCGCAGGGCAGGATCCCCCGATCCATCGACGAGCTCGGAGGAGACGAGCAGCTCGTCCCGACCCATCACGAGACCGATCTCGGCCCCACCGACGTGTACTTCACCCACTGGCAGGGCGGAGGAGGATACGGAGACCCGCTGCTCCGAGAGCCGGAACTTGTCGCCGCCGACGTCCTCGCCCGCAAGGTCAGCCCGGCCGCCGCCGCCCAGGTGTACGGCGTCGTGCTGGACGGTCACGCGACCGTCGACCACATCGCCACCAACGAGACACGCAACCGCCTGCGACACGACAGGGCCGGAATAGAGGAGGGGGTGGCGCGATGACCACGAGAATCGACGACAACCTGCTCCTGGACGGCGCCATCGTGACATGCCGCCACTGCGGCACGATCCTGGGAGACGACCACGATCCGATCAGGGACGCGGTCGTACGCGAGTCCGAACCGAGCGAAGCCGGCCCGGGGGTGAGAGCCGCGGCCACCAACTTCGCCACCCGGCGGATCCTCCTGCGCCGCGCGTTCTGCCCATCCTGTCTGGTGCAGCTGAAGTTCGAGATCGTCCCCGCAGACGAAGCATCCTTCCGGTCAAGCCGGGTCGGAGCCGGCCTGTGAGCGACGCCGGGAGCCCGAGGCCGTCGGCGGCCCGCTCGCTCGCCGACCGCGTCGTCGTCATCACCGGCGGCGGGCAGGGAATCGGGCGCGCGTATGCCCGCGAGATCGCGGCGGACGGGGGAATCGCCGTGATCGCCGACGTCAACGAGACCACGGGGCGCTCCGTCGAACAGGAGATCCTCGCCGCCGGCGGGGAGGCGGTCTTCCACCCCCTCGATGTCAGCGATGCCGGCAGCTGCCAGGCGCTGGGCCGGTTCGTGTCCCAGCGCTACGGCAGGGTCGATGGTCTGGTCAACAACGCCGCAGTGTTCTCCACGATCACGATGCGGCCGTTCTGGGAGATCCCCGTCGAGGAGTGGGATCGGCTCATGGCGATCAATCTGCGCGGACCGTGGCTTCTCACCACCGCCTTGCTGAACAGTCTTAGAGCCTCGCCGGCAGCGTCGATCGTCAACATCTCCTCGGACGCGGTCTGGCTCGGCCGCGGCGGGTACCTCCACTACGTCGCAAGCAAGGGCGGCGTCGCAGCGTTGAGCTTCGCCATGTCGCACGAGCTCGGCGCAGACGGCATCCGGGTCAACACCGTCGCGCCCGGCCCCACCTACACCGAAGTCGAACGCGCGACCGTGTCCCCTGCGCAGAAGACCGCCATGCTCGAACGTCAATCGCTGCACCGGGAGGCGCATCCCGAGGACATGGTCGGCGCGGTGCTCTTCCTCCTCTCCGATGCGAGCGGATTCATCACGGGCCAGACCCTCCACGTCAACGGGGGAATGCTGCACGCCTGATCGGAGATCGGGCTGGGAAAAAGCCAGGAAAGACCGTCGTTGCCACGCTCTAGAAGCAAGGCGACGACGGTCTCTCTGTTGCTGATCGTTGGAATCCGGTATGACCGGCCCGGCCCACTATCTCCACCGACGACAGCATCATGGGCTTGCTTTATCTGCTCAACAGAACTAATCTCTGAGAAGTGCTACGCGCGTAGATGCGTCATGTTGCAGATTGGAATGCAGTCGATGAGGATGCTTCCCCGCTCGTCGGAGGCGGTGGCGACGATTGTCCCAGCGGATGCCACCTCTAGGCAGTGCGCCGCGCACTGGTCGACGCAACCTGCCCACGACACGCGGAGTGCACGGAAATGACGTTTGTCACCCGCGCCGACGTCGCCGCACGTGCGGGCACCTCGGTGGCGGTCGTCAGCTACGTCGTCAATGACGGCCCGAGATCCGTCGCTCCTGCCACCCGCCAGCGCGTGCAACGAGCCATCGAGGAACTGGGGTACGTTCCCAATCGCAGCGCGCAAGCACTGGCGGGCTCACGAACATTCGCCTGTGGTCTCCTGCTCCCGGACATTTCCAACCCGTTCTTCGCGTCACTGGCGCACGCACTCCAGGACGAGGCGATGCGGCATGGCCTGACGTTGCTGCTGGGCGACTCGGGCGGGGACAAAGACCGTGAACAGCGACTGCTCGCCACCTTCCTGGAGCAGCGTGTTCGTGCGCTCATCGTGGTCGGCGTGGACGACTCGCCGCACCTGGAAGCGGCGACACGCTATGGGGTGCCTGTCGTGATGCTCGACCGTGGCAACAGCAGTCCGGAGTTCTCTTCGGTATGCATCGACAACTACGCGGCGGCCCGACACGGTACCGAGTTTTTGATCGAGGCCGGACACCGCCGCGTCGGGTTCGTCGGAGGACCGCACGGACTCGGTGTTGCGGCGCAGAGGCTCGCCGGGTTCCGAGCCGCGTTGCAAGACCATGGCATCGAAGAAGTCCCCGCGTGGAACTTCTCGGGTGAGTTCTCCAAGCAGAGCGGCTACGAGATCGGATCGACGATCAGTCAGCTGCCGGATCGGCCCGATGCGGTGTTCGTCTCCAGCGACCAGCAAGCGATCGGCCTTCTCGCGGCTCTGCTGGACCGGTCGGTCAGGGTGCCCGCCGACGTGGCGATGGTCTCCCTGGACGGCACCGACGACGGCCGGTACACGCGGCCGCCGCTCACCTCGGTGCTGCAGCCGGTCGACCAGATCGCCCGGCAGACCATGGACATGGTCACCGGCTCCCGGCACACAGCCCCCAGCCGTGTCACCATCCCGCACCGGCTCATCCTGGGCCGGTCGAGCGGGTCGGCTCGTGAAGCCGACCCCGCACACAGCCCTCCTCACCCTGGAGGAGACCTGGAAGCACACACCGCAGTCAACACACAGCAAAGGAGCTACGAATGAAGACAACTCGATGGGCCGCGGCGGCGGCAGTATTCGCCACGGCCACGCTCGTCACCGCGTGCACCGCCAGCGGAACACCCGACTCCTCGGAGGGCGGCGACGTGACCATCACGTTCCTGCACATCTTCGGGGAAGGATTCGACGACGCGATCGCGGCCTTCGAAGACGCCCACCCCAACATCACCGTGTCCTCCGAGTCGGTGCCCTTTGACCAGCTGGTCTCCCAGACGCAGGCCCGCCTCGGCTCCGGAGACACCTCGATCGATGTGATCGCAGTCGACCCGCCCCGTCTGCCCGCCATGGTCACCGACGGATATCTGCTGGACGTGAGCAGCGACTTCGCAGATCCCCCGGTGAGCCTTTCCGAGCCTGGCGTCCAGTCGGTGACGTGGGAGGGCAAGCAGTACTCGTACCCGCTCTGGTCCTCAGACGGATTCCTGCTCTACAACAAGGCGCTGCTGGAGCAGGCCGGCATCACCCCGCCGTCCAGCGACGATTCGTCACGACTGACATGGGAACAGGTCCTCGCGGACGCACAGCGCGCCAAAGAGGCAGGAGCCGCGTACGGGCTCGGATTCGAGCAGGTCGACCGCTACTACCAGCTGCAGCCGCTCATCGAGTCCTTCGGGGCGACAAGCGGGCTCGGCGGGGAAGGCAATCTCACCCCCGACGTCAACTCGGACGACTGGAAGAAGTGGGGGAAGTGGTATCAGCAGATTCACACGAGTGGTCTCGCGCCGATCGGAGTGGACGCGACGCAGATGCCGGAGATGTTCACAACCGGTCAGATCGCCTACTTCGTGGCGTCATCGTCCAGAGTCAAGCAGTTCCAGGACTCTCCGCTGGCTGACGGGTGGGGCGTCGCCCCTCTGCCGTACTTCGCAGGCGGCGAGATCTACACACCCACGGACAGCTGGGCAGTCGGGGTGAGCGCCTACAGCGAACATAAGGACGCCGCGGAGGAGTTCGGCCGCTTCCTCTCGATGTCCACGGACGGCGGGAACCTCATCAGCCAGATCTACACGTTGCCCCCGGTGAACCAGGACGTCTATCCGGACTTCATCGCCGGCCTGGAAGCGATCGCGCCCGAGCCTGCCAAGGCGATGGATTCCCTCTTCCCTGTCGACTCGGAAAAGCACGCCCTGCATCGTCCCTCCAGCATCGGATACGTGGAGTTCGAAACGGTCATGAACAAGGCGTTTTCCGACATCCGCAACGGTGGCGACGTGAGCGGCATCCTCGATTCAGCGCAACAGCAACTCGAATCCCAACTCGCCCAGTACCGGTGAATTGGGTGGGGTCGGCCGCTGAGCCGACCCCACCCCTCTGAGGAGAGCAGCACATGTCCGTCACCCGGACCGTCACATCCCGTTCACGGACCCGAACACGCCGGTCCGCGCTGACCGCCCTGGCCTTTCTGGCGCCCGCGGTCGTCGGAGTCGTCTTGCTCCGCCTCTGGCCTGCCGTGGAGGCGCTGGTCGGCTCCTTCACTAGCCGAAGCGGGGATGTCAGCTTCGGAACATTCGAACGGCTTTTCAGTGATCCGACCTTCATCGGATCGCTGAAGGTGACCCTCCTCTTTTCCGTCGTCATCAACCCGCTCCAGATCGCCCTGGCGCTGCTTCTCGCCGTGCTCCTGACGCAGACAGTCCCCCTGGTCGGCCTCTGGCGCACGTTCATCTTGCTTCCCGTCGCGGTCCCGCAGATCGTCTCCGCGATCATCTGGGGCGTGCTCTTCCGACCCGACGGCCCGTTCAACAGTGTGCTCGTCGCACTCGGTCTTCCGGCCGTCCCGTGGCTCACCAGCCCGGACATGGCGCTGTGGTCCATCGTTATCATCTGCAGCTGGGTCGGCGTCGGATACTGGATGACGTTCCTCGTCGCGGGCATCAAAGACATTCCCGAGACGCTGTACGAGGCGGCCCAACTGGACGGCGCCGGTCCATGGCGGAGATTCACGAATATCACGCTGCCAGGGCTGCGCCGCCCGCTTCTGTTCGTGCTCGTGGCCGACACGGTCGCGAACTTCCTCGTGTTCGCGCCGGTCCGGCAGCTCACTCGAGGAGGCCCCGAGGGTTCCACCAACCTCATCATGAACACGATCTTTGAACGCGCCTACCAGATCGGCGATCTGCCCGCAGCATCCGCTGCCACCACGATCCTGGTGCTCATCGTCGTCGTGGTGGTCGGCATCCAATTCCGCCTCCTCCCAGGGAAGGACTGATATGACCCTCGATGTCTCGACGGCCAGAGAACGGCGATACGGCCGGTGGCTGCTGCTGGCTGTGCTCCCCATCGTCGCGGTGTCGCTGCTGCCCCTCTTCTATACGTTCATCTCGTCCTTCCGCCCCGGAAGCGAGATCTTCCAGTACCTCAGCCCGCTCTCCGTCCACACGTTCTGGCCGAAAGAACTCACGCTCGAGAACTATGCCACTCTCTTGTCGGGTACCTTTCTGCCCGCGCTACTCAACAGCGTGATAGTCACGACCGTGACTGTCGTGATCGGGCTGACTGTGGCGTCGCTCGCAGCATTCGGGCTCGCAGTGTTCGACTTTCCGCTCAAGAACGCGCTGTTCGTGGCACTGGTATTGAGCTTCCTGATCCCGTTCGAAGCGGTTGCCATCCCGCTGTCCTCGATGTTCCGTGACCTGGGTCTTGCGAACACCTACGCGGGCCTGATCCTGCCGGGCATCGGCAACGGGCTCGCGATCTTTCTCCTACGACAGTTCTTTCTCGGGATACCTCCGTCATTGTCCGAAGCCGCCCGCATCGACGGCGCGTCGTGGCTCAGAGTGTTCTGGACGATCTACCTGCCGCTGTCGCGCCCGTCGCTCGTGGGGGCGGGACTGATCCTGTTCGTCTTTCAATGGCAGTCGTTCCTCTGGCCGTTGATCATCGCCCCCAGCCCCACGATGAAAGTCGCCCCGATCGCGATCGCCGACCTGGCCGGTGAGGCGGAGATCGACTTCGGCGCTATGTTCGCCGGCGCACTGCTTACCGCCGCCCTGCCCCTGATTCTCCTTCTCGTCTTCCAGCGGCAGTTCACCAACTCCCTCGCCTCCAGCGGAACGAAAGAATGACCCTTCGTCACCATCTCATCATCGACTGCGATCCGGGCAGCGGGGTCCCGTTCTCCGACGTGGACGACGGGCTCGCGCTAGCCCTTGCGCTCGCACACCCTGACGTGCACGTGGACGGAATAACGATCGTCGCAGGGAACACGCCACGGGAACTCGGCTATGCATCCGCGGCGGAGCTCGTATCTCTTGCGAAGACGCATACGCCGATCTTCGTCGGCGCTGACGACCCTCCCGGCGGGGACGACACGGTCTGGAGGCCGCTGCTCGACGACAGGCGCGACGCGACGGCCTGGAAGAGCGAGTACGGCGGCTCCATCTTCCTCGCACCCACCGGGCACACAACGACTCGAACGGCTGTCGATTTCCTCGTGGACACGGTGAAGGCATCACCGGGTCAGATCACGATCGCAGCATTGGGGCCTCTGACCAACATCGCCGCCGCGATCCGCCGCGATCCGGGATTCGTTCGCGCCGTCAAACACATCGCCGTCATGGGCGGAGCGTTCCTTCAGGACAGCTTGCCGCAAGAGCTCAACTTCGGATACGACCCGGACGCCGCGCACATCGTCATGACATCAGGGGCAGACCTGTCCCTGATCCCCTTCGATGTCACATCGACGACGTTGCTCACCCATCAGCAGCTCGAGCTGCTCGATGAGGACGACCCGCTGCAGGCATTCCTCAAGGCCACGACCTCGCCCTGGATGAGGTATACCGATTCCCGGTTCGGGCTCGGCGGCTGCTACCTGCATGACCCCCTCGTCATCGCCAGCCTCATCGACCCGAGCCTGGTCACCTGGAAGACCGCATCCGTGGACGTCGTCCTGGCCGATCCGGTGGCGCGCGGACGACCGATCCGTTGGGACCCGCAAGGAACCATCTTCGGCGGAGGGTCCCAAGTACTGCCCCATATCGGGTCCGCGCATGTCGCGGAAAGCGTCGACCGAGCGAGATTCGCCGGACTCCTCGTCGACACCCTCGCAGGTTTCCGTGTGCGCTGAACGCCGACGGGGCTGTGCACAAGCGCCGGCGCGGCTGACCCCGTAGAGTGCCGTCGGTCGATCTGACCCACCAGCCATGCCAGGCCCTTGCGCAGCCACTCGACATTTCGAGTGTTGACTCAATCCAATAGGAGGTTTCTCATCGAAGGCTTGCCTAGCACCGACGTGGCAGTCGTCGGATCCGCGAACCTCGACTACGTCGTTCATGTTCGTCGACCACCAGCTCCGGGCGAGACGGTCCTGGGGAAGCGACTATCTACCTACCCCGGGGGCAAGGGACTGAACCAAGCCGTCGCTGCCGCAGCGATCGTCCGGACCGCTCTTGTCGGGGCCGTCGGGAACGACCCGGCAGGTGATCAGCTGCGGCGCGCGCTGAATCAAGTGCACGTCGACACGAGGTTCCTCCACTCCGTTCGAGAGGCTTCAGGGGTGGCCATCGTGCATGTGTTCGATGGGGCAGAGAACAGCATCACGGTGATCCCCGGCGCGAACGAGAGCCTCACCGCGGACGATACGACTGCCGCCCTCGCAGTCCTCCGCCCGCGAATCGTCATTTCTCAACTTGAGGTACCTCTCGAGTCGGCCATCGCCACAGCGCACTGGGCCAAGCAGAACAACGCACGCTGGATACTGAACCCGAGCCCACTCGACCGACTGATCAATGCATCCCCAACGCAAACGATTCGTAGCCTTCTGCGATCGGCGGATCCCCTCATCGTCAACGCCGCCGAAGCGTCGGCGCTACTGCGAACGCCCACCGGTGCCACATTCAGGGAACTTGCCGACGAACTCACTTCCCACGCGTTATCGGTAGTCGTAACCAATGGGGCCCAAGGTTCCTATGTAGGCGACATATCCGAACTAATCCTCGTGCCTGCCGACCCGGTGCAGGTCGTCGACACGACCGGTGCCGGCGACGCCTTCGCAGGAACCCTCGCCGGACACCTTAGCGCTGGTAAGGACCTAGCAACTGCGGCAAGACTCGCGAGTCGTTCAGCCGCACGGATTGTGGCGACTCCGCGCTCTGATCGCTGAGAGTGAGTTTCGTATCGCTCTACCGAGTTCGACACCGGTCGCGTTGTTGGCACCTCCAGCGACCACGATCGATAGTGTGGCGGCCGCCTTGGCCAGTGCAGCGGGCTGCAGGGCGGGCACTGGGCGCACTCCGTCTTCACAGGACGCGCCCAGTACATGGGCGATTCGGTCTGCGTTCAGCTGCCGGACGATGGACCGGTGGATTCGACTGCGTGCACTGTAGCGATCCTGCCGGGTGATAGGTGCCGGGCATGCGTCTTGCGATCACCGACAGTCGCTTGAGAGCTACACAGGATCCTCTTTGCCATGCGTAGGAATGTGCCATATCGCGTGGAATCCTGGCCCTGAATCCGTTGCCAACTACCGTGGAATCGTGGGGTTTCATGCCATCTCGAGCTGGAACCTACAGGTAGTAGTTGTAGGTTCCACGTGAAGATGGCCGTTTCTGTGTCAACTTGGCCCGCACTTGGCCATTCGGCCAAGTGCGGTGGATGGATTTGGCATCGACGTGATCGGGCGGCTCATCTCCGTCGACCCGGTCTGGCGTGGGGTCGCGGTCAGAGTGGGCTGTTCACATCCAACACGCGAGAATATTTCTGCACATGGATCGCGCGATTGTCGGAGGCGCTGACTAAGATGGGAGTCATGGCAGAGTTTGCTTCTGATCGCCGGACCGGCCGGGTGATGCTCGGCACGGTCCGAGTTGCGCGTGGGTGGACGCAGGGTGCGTTGTCCGAAGCCACGGGGATCTCGCAAGCGGTGCTGTCGAAGGCGGAATCCGGGCTGGTGGAGTTGGACCCCGACCGCCTGGAGAAGCTGAGCGGTGTGCTGCGTGTTCCACCGGTGCTGCTGACGGTCCCGGTGGATGAGGGAGCGGCGCCGTATGTGTTCCATCGCAAGCGCTCCACGTTGCCCCTGTCGGTGGCGAACCGGTTGCGGGCAGAACTGGAATTGCTGCACTTGCAAGTGACGGGGCTCGTCGCGGGAGACACGCCGGTGCGGCTGGTGCGGCACCCGCTTCCGCCCGATGGCTTCGATACTCCGGAGGAGATCGCGCAGGAGGTGCGTGCGTCGATCGGTATCGCGTCCGGTCCGCTGGAAGACCTCGTGCGCTCGCTGGAGGATGCCGGGGTTGTGGTGGTGAAGCGATCGTTGGGGTCGGAGCGGATCGATGCGATGGTGAGCTGGCCGGAAGGACAGCGACCAGTGGTGCTGCTGGGAGATCACATTCCGCCGGATCGGCAGCGGTTCTCGCTGGCGCATGAGCTTGCGCACGCGGTGATGCATCAGGTGCCGTCGGAGACGCAGGAGTCTGAGGCGGATCGGTTCGCGGCGGAGTTCTTGATGCCGGCGCAGGATGTGCGCATGGATCTGGCGGCGGCACCGGTGACGATCCCGGGCTTGGCACGGTTGAAGTCGAAGTGGCGGGTGTCGATCGCGGCGCTGCTGCGGCGTGCGGTGGATCTGGATGTGATCAGCGAGGGCCGTTACCGGCAGTTGAACATCGAGCTCTCCCGCGCCGGATATCGGAGCGTAGAGCCGGTAGCGATCGCCGAGGAACATCCTGGTCTGATCGACCGGGTGGTGCAGCAGCGGCTGAATGAGGGTGAGAGCGTCGCAGAGCTCGCGCGCGACGCGTTCCTGGTTCAGGACGAGTTCGAAGACCTTTACGTGAGGAGCGCAGCATGACCGATCGGGCCAACATCGAGGTGGTCGACAGCTCTCTGGTTTCGCGGACGACGCGTGAGTCGCTCGCCGGTGCCACGCTGGTCGAGCGCACTTTGGGCGGGCGAGTGTTCACGATGGCTGGCGGTGAGACGATGCAGACCGCCCCGCACGTGAACATGGAACACGGCGGCATGGTGTTGTCGGGGCCGACGGCTCTTCAGACCGCCTGGCGCCTGCGGGCGCGGCATCAGGATTTGGTTTTCCTTATCGAGCCGACTTCGGTGCTCGCTCCGGCGACGGCCGAGCGCCCGTTGATTATCGATGAACCGGTGGATGCGCTCATCGCGCCCACGGTGGAGGAGACTCTCCAGGCGCAGCGCGATGCAGGCGCGGCGGTCGCGGTGATCCCAGCGGGGTTTGTGGACGTCGCAGACCCGGGGGCGCTTAAGGCGGTCCTCGCGGCTGCGGACAATATCGACCGCGACGACGTGATCCTCCCGTTGGCCGTCCATCAGAAGTGGTCGACGCCGGATCACATCTCGCAGTTGATCGCGGTCGCCGCGCGGAGCCGTCATCCGGTGGCGTTGGCGCTGGGAGCGAAGGCGGGTGATCCTCTGAATCTCAAGGGGGCGCCGGAGTCGTATCGCCGGTTCTTCGGCGAGGTGAAGGGTGCGGTGCCGTGGCGGGCGGACTTCGCTGGCATCGATGCGTTCGCGTCCGGCGCTCGCGCGGCCGTGATCGGGCAGATCCCGAGCCTGCGGCGCCTGCCGGTGCCGGGCAGCCGACCGTACTCGAGTCGCCCTGGTGATCGCACGCCGCACGTGCTGATGCCGGAGCTGATGCGATTCGCCCGGTCCAGCGAGATGCACCTGAAGTGGTTCGCCAGCGCGACTCCGTGGCCGTGCCCGTGTCGCCACTGTGAGGGACGCGCGGTGGACTCGTTCACCGGCTCCGATGAGGATCGGCTCCGGGCTCACCTGCACAATCTGGCCGCGCTGGACGAGATCGCAGGTATCGTCACCTCGATGGGGACCTCTCAAGTGGCACGGTGGTGGAATCAGCGTCTGGCGGAGGCTGAAGCGGAGCATGTTCGGCTCGCCCAGCACACGGGTGTCATGATCTCGATGCCGCCGACACTTGCCCGGTGGCGGTCGCTGAGCTGAGCGCCTGGCCGTAGATGCGCTCAGCGAACAGCCAGGAGGCGCCAGTGAACCGGGCGGGCTGGAAGGGCGCCGACGCGGCGACGGTCCGCTCGCCGTTGGCGTCGGCCACCGTAACGCCGACACCGTAGAAGGTTGCTTCGAGCAACAATATCTCGTCGAGCCGTCCAGAGGGGACGACGAGTCGACGACGCCCGTAGGGGGCGAATGTCGTCGCCAACTGCAGGGTGCTGCGACGGAACGGGCCGAACACCGATATCAGCCGCACCGTCACGGGAGGCTCCGCTCTTCGGATGAGAGTGGACTGGCTGCGGGCGACGGCGCGCTCTTCGGCGAACCCGCAGCGGACGGCTCGCCGAGCCAGGCGCCGCTCGTACGCATCGAGGCCCGCGAGGGCGGTGGGCTGATCGACGGGGAGCGTCAGCAGGAACCGCAGAGTGTCCAGGTCTTGTACAGACCCCGCCGCGTTTGTGGCGCGGCGGCGCTGGATCTCCGGGAGGTGAAGCTCGAGGTCGACGTGGACGCGATGGGCACCGGTTTGCCAACTCACCCCGGACGTCCCGGCGACGGTCGTGGAGGGGCTAGCTGTCATAGGGGCCTCCGATGCCCAGGGTGTCAGTCACCTCGGACGTGAGTTGAGATGCCGCCTGCCATACGAGATGGTCGCGACGCTGGTAGGCGAGGGTGCGTTCTCCCTCGAGATGGCCCACGACCTCGATGAGGCCGGCGCGTTTGAGTCGTGCGAGCATGCCGTGCACGATGCTCCCGGCCAGGCCCGTGGCCCGTTCGATGGCGGGAGCGTTGAACGTTGCGTCCGGTGCCTGCGAGATCTGCCACATCACGGAAAGCATGTGCTCGCTGCCGAAGACCGCCTTCGACAGCTCGGCCGCGCGGGCAAGGGTTGGCACCTACCCAGTCTAGATCAAATTCAAGATTCATGAAACATGGAGAACGCACCAGTGTGTGCTCTGGACGCCGCACCTTGCGAATTCGGCAGCGGTGGCACGTGGTGGCGCGACGCACGTCGAACACGTCGCTCACCGGTCGTCGCGACCGAGCTGTGGGTCGATCCGGGGCGCCGTGGGTTAGCTGGCGGCTCGATGCTGCGGGATCTCGGGCGCAGCTTCGGCGTACTCGCGGGCGGCGCGCATGTAGGGGTTGTCGCGGACCTGGTACAGCGTGGTCTTCTCCCCGGGCACACGGCCCAGGTACTCGATGAAATGCCTGGACTTCAGCCTCTTGATGAGCGGGTGGATGATCCCGCCGGGCAGTCCGGTGGCGTCGATGATCTGCTTCGGGGAGAACGGTTCATCGCCGTGCCGGGTGATCTCGACCAGCACGGTGTGCATGTAGCTGTTCCCGAAGAGCGCTTTGGAGTCTTCGGGGGCAATCGGGTGGATCGCCGTCATGCTCCGAGTGTCTCATATGCGTCGGACGCCGCCGACTGGTCGGCGGAGGTTTGTTGTGTATCTGACAGGCGCAACATCGAGCTTGGTAGTGAATGTGACATTTACTAGTGATTAGCTGTTTAGTGATTTAGTACAAAGCTGCTCACTTCTTTCTGTGGCGTCGGTGAGTTCCGCTGCGCGGTCGCGGGGCAACAGCATGTGTTCATGCGCACGCACCGCTGTCAGGTTCCGACCGGGGACACGGGCGATGGTGAGCTGCGGGCCGGGGAGCCGGGTCGGGGATGATCGCGGTGGCGTCGACGATCCGGATCCGTATGATGCAGGATCACGTCGACGTCGTTTCGCTGCCGGATGCCCGGTTGGGGGTGTTCGCGGCGGCGGTGCCGTGGCGTGAGTTCCGCTGGTACCGCAAGCAGCGTCACTTCTCCGGCTCGTACTGGTCCGCGACGATGCAGGCGCCCGTGGGGTACGAGTCGCGGCTGGAGTACGCGAACCTGCTGCTGTGCGACTTCGACCCGCGAGTGGACTGGATCCTGTCCCAGCCGTTCCTGATGGAGGGCGACGATCACGGCACGACCCGCAGGCACATCCCGGACTATCTGATCTCGCACACAGACCGGTTGGTGTGCGTTGTCGATGTGAAGCCGGCGGCGAAGCTGCAGGTCCCGGCGGTGCGGGACTCGCTGGACTGGACGCGGCGGGAGGTCGAGGCGCATGGCTGGGAGTACCGGGTGTGCTCCGAGCCCGATCCGGTGCTGCTGGCGAATGTGCAGTTCCTCGCCGGGTACCGGCGCAGCTTCCAGTTCGATCCCGGGCAGGTCGATGCCGCGGCGACCGTGCTGGGAGCCGCTGTGACGTTCGGGGAAGCGGTGCGTGCCGTGACTCCGATCGCGGGAGAGCAGCGGTTCGCCCGTTCCCTCGTGCTGCACCTGCTGTGGACACAGCGTTTGCGCACGGACCTGTCCCACCTGTTGAGCACGACGAGCGTATTGGAGCTGACATGAGCGCACGAGACGACCTTCGACCTGGCACTCCCTCCCTGCTCTTCGAGGAGGCTGGCCCGGAGCGGTCGACGAGATCGGAGCGCGACCGCGAGGCCGACACGGCGCGAGCATGCGAGGCGCTGGGCATCCCCGTGGCCCTGCCGGTGCCCCCGCAGTCACCGAGAGCGGACAAGGAAGCGGCAGCCCAGCTGCTGCGCGCCGTTGAGGAGTACCTGCGGCAAGTGCTCGGTACGCGCGTCGTGCAGCCACCGGCGCGGCATCTTCGCGTGACGGCGGAGAGCGGCTCATCCCTCCGTGACACGGCCTGAGTCCCGGCACCCGATCCCCGACTACTCACTTTGAGAGGAAGCATGATGATGGATAGCTGGATGCTGCGACCTGGGATGGACTTCGTCTACGACGGGGAGGCGTGCACGGTCGCGGAGATCGCTGACGGGGCGGTGATCATCCGCGACCGCACGGGCCGGCACCGCCGACTCCGGATGGTCGACGTGCTGCGCCCCGCCGCCGAGGGCGGCAAGGCCCACATCCCTGGCCACACGCGGGAAAGGGATGCTACTCCGCTGGGGGTGCTGTGGGCGGACGCTACCGACTCCGCGAAGGCACGCACCATGGAGCGCGCCGACCACGTCCGCGAGGTGCTCACCGGATACAAGTCCGGCACTCCGCAGATCCCGCGGGAGGGTGAGCCGCGCCTGGAATACCACCCGCAGCACAGTCTGCGACAGCGGACTGCGGCGAAGGCGACCGAACTCGGGAAGGGCGAACGGACCGTGCGCCGCTGGGTGGCGCAGTACCGGGAGTCCGGGGAGGCGGGCCTGATGGACTACCGGTCCTCCCAAGCCGGAAACGCGCTGACCGGGTTCGACCCGCGGTGGATCGCTACCGCGCAGACGGTCCTGGATGAGCAGACCCCCGAAGCGAAGGTCTCCAAGAAGATCATCATCGACCGGATCAATGCACGCACCGAGCGCGTCCACGGCCCGGGGACAGTGAAGCGCCCCTCGCGCGCGAGCGCGTACAACGCGCTGGCTGAGCTGGATCGAGGCCGGGCCACATTCACCGGCCCCACCAAACGCAAACGGTCGACCGCGAACCGACCCTCCGCACCCTACGGGCGGTTGTCGGCGGTCCGGCCGGGCGAGTACGTGCTGATGGACACCACGCCGCTGAACGTGTTCGCCGTCGCCCCGGTGACCGGGAAATGGGTGTCAGCGGATCTCACGATCGCGATGGACCTGTACTCGCGGTGCATCCTCGGACTGCGGCTCACGCCGGGTTCGACGAAATCGATCGACGTCGCCGGCGTGCTGATGGAGGCGCTGCAACCGTTTGATACGCCCACGGATTGGGGCACGTCCGCTCGCTGGCCGTACCACGGTCTGCCCGACACGCTGCTGGTAGACCCGACCCGTACGAAGGTGTCCCGGTTCACCCGCGCCGGCATCCTGCCGGAGACGCTGGTCGTCGACCACGGCGCCGCCTACCTGTCGGAGCATCTCACCAGCGGGTGCGCCCGGTTGGGGATCTCGATCCAACCCGCCCGGATCTACCAGCCCACCGACAAGAGCCCCGTGGAACGATTCTTCCGCACCCTCGACGACCTGCTGCAAGAGCTGCCCGGCTACAAGGGCGCGGACGTCGCCGGACGCGGCGAGGACCCCGAAGCAGAGGCCGTCTACACGGTGCCGCAGCTGGAGCAGATCATCCGGGAATGGGTAGCCACCGTCTACCACCTTCGTCCCCACAGTTCGTTGGAGGATCCAAACCTGCCCGGGGTAAAGCTCAGCCCCGCGCAACGATACGAACAGGGCCTGGCTGTCGCGGGACAGCTGCGTCTGCCCACCGACCGGAACGTGCTGCTGGAGCTGCTGCCGGTGGTGAAGCGGCAGTTCAACCACTACGGGGTGGAGATCCACAAACTCCGCTACACCGGCGAGTCGGTCGCGAAGTACCGCAACCGGGCCCGGTCGATCCACCGCGACAAGGGTACGGAGTGGCCATTCTTCGTCAACCCCGACGACCTCACCAGAATCTACTTCCACGACCCCGAGGACCACACCTGGCACACCCTCGAATGGGAGCACAAGGGCAGCTTCGACACCCCGTTCAGCCTGGACGCGTTGGAGTACGCGAAGAAGATCGCAATCCGGCAGGGTCGCCCCTCCCAGGTTGACGACGTCGCCGCGCAGCTGCTGGAGGACTGGGGCGCCGGCCGTGGTCTGACGCCATCGGAGCGGCGGATGAGCGCCCGGATGGCCGCACAGCTGAACGACAAGGAACCGGACCCGGACGGGGTGTGGTCGCTACGCACCGTGCAACGGATGCTCGACGCGGAACTGACCGCCTCGTCTGATCTCGGAACCGAGCTCACCGGCTCCGTCCGCGACCCGCGCCGACGCGTCGACACGCCCGAGACCGGTGATGATGACGACGAGGACGACATCGACGAGCCCACCATCCGCGGCGACTACCACTTCGAACCGATGGAGATGCTCCGATGACCAGCCCGACGAGCGCCCCGCAGCAGCCGCCCCGCCAACGGAGCCTCTCCACCTACGAGGGCTGGACAGACTTCGCCGAACGGCCTCCCCGCGCTCGCCCTGAGGAGCTCTCGCGCGCCCAGCTGGAGTCGTTGCCTGCTCGCGATCGCGTCGTCTACGACTTGGAGCGGCGGGTGTGGCACGCGAACATCCTGCTGCGCACACGGCAGGTAGAGGACATCGAACTGCAGCTGGCGGACATCCTCGACTCCAACCTGCAGGACTCCGACCGGGTGAAGTCAGCCGCAGCGATCGACGCCCCGCCGGCGCTCGGGAAGTCGACCGTGGTGAACAACTTCGGCCGCGTGTTCCACCAGCAGCGGATCGCGGAGGCCGGGGGATGGCTGGACGCGGACAGGGACGTGCGGCACCTGCCGGTGTGTCATGTGACGCTGACGGGGCGGCTGACGATCAAGGGCCTGCACATGATGATCCTCGGCTTCTACGCCCACCCCGCCACCGCCGGCATCCTGCACCGCTCCATGGCCGGCCGGGACCTGGCCCGGGCGGCGGCGGAGTGCATCGAACGGCATGACACCCGGCTGGTGATCGTTGACGACCTGCACTTCTTGAACATGCGCACCCGCGACGGGGTCGAAGTCGCCAACCAGCTGAAGTGGCTCGCAAACGAATACAACGCGACGTTCTTGTTCGCCGGCGTCGCCCTCCGCGCCCGCGGCCTGGTGGGTGAAGGGGAGACCGGCCGGGAGGCGGCGATGGCGCAGACCTTCCGCCGATGGACCGTCCTCGGGCTCAGCCCCTTCACGCTTACCCACAAGAGGGGCAGGGAGGAGTGGGACCGGCTGCTATTCGGCGTCGAACAAGCTCTCGTCCTCACCGGTGCTCGCCCCGGGATGCTGGTCGACCTGTCCCGGTACCTGTTCGCCCGCACCACCGGCAACATCGGATCCCTCATGGACCTGATCCGTCGCGGCGCGTCCCGCGCGATCCGCACAGGGCGGGAGGTCATCGATCGGGAACTGCTCGACGACATCCGCATCGATGAGGGCGCGGAGACGGAGCGCCGCGAGCTTGAGGCGAAGCTGGATCAGCAGCTGCGAAACCACCAGGCACGCCGCCGCAAGAACCAGGACGGCGAGGCGGCCGCCGCATGACCACGACGTCGACGATTTCCTATGAGGTGCGGGTGCTGCCGTTTCGGGTGCGGCCGCTGCCTGATGAGCCGTTCGACTCTTGGCTGGAGAAGATGGCGGCCACCTATGGGGCGACGATGAACGAGATGGCCTGCGCGCTCGGCCTCATCGAGCAGCAGGAGGGTGTGGCGGTGTCGGCGACCGCGTGGATGGCGGACAGTTGGGCCACCGCGCTGACTGATGAGCAGGCGTCGCGGCTCGAGGCGTCGACGGGCATTCCGGCGGATCAGTTCCAGGAGATGACGAGAATGCGGTTCGCGCACCATGCGATCCGGTACACCCGGCGGGGGCGGATCAGTTCGCAATGCCCGGCGGCGGGGACCGCGGGACGCTACTGCCCGGAGTGCCTGGTCGATTCGGGTGGCCGGTGGCGGATGTCGTGGCAGTTCCCGTTCGGGTTCGCCTGTTTTCGCCACCGCCGCCTGCTCGTGGACCGGTGCCCCGTGTGTGATCGTCCTGCCCGGTACCGTGCCCACCCGCTCGCGCTTGTTCCCGTTCCTGGCCGGTGCCACAATCCCGTCCAAGGGCCGGGACGGGGCCCGCAAGCGAACCGGTGTCGGGCCGACCTCACGGCCGACCCGACCCGCACTCCAGTGTCGCGGGCGGTCCTGGATGCGCAGCGGGCGTTGATGCGGATCGTTTCCACCGGCGGGGCAGGGTTCGGGATCTATGCGGAGGCGCCGCAGCCGGCGGTCGCGGTGCTGGAAGACACTCGGTTGCTGTCCCGTACCGCCCGGCACGCGATTGCCGCCGGCGATCGCCTCGACATCAGTCCGCTTGGTGAGGAGCTCGTGGCGCTGTTTAGGGCGAGCGAGGATTGGACGACGGCAGTACGGGCACGACCGGATTCTGCCGTCGGGGCCGCCGTCGGCACCACCCTCGCCGTCACCGCACTGGCGAAGCCGGGCAGTGTCGCCGCGCTGCTGCAGGGGCGGCTGGCTCAGAGTTCGTCGTACACGGCGCACACGCCGCAACTGCAGACCCTGATCGCGGCCGCGCTGGGGCGTCGTCGCCGGCCGACGGTGTTCCTGCAGTCCGCACCACCGTCAGGGGTCAGCCCGGTCGAACGAGCGCGAAAGGTACCGGCACAGTTGTGGGGCGAGTGGATCACCCGGTACGCGCCGCAACGGGTCGGCAGTGAGGTGGTGGCGTCGGCGTTGGCGGCGGCGGTGGTGTTCACGGGCACGAGGCTCACACACTCCGCCGCTCTTGCATTGCTCGATCCGCAGGCGCCGGCCCGCCAGGTGACCCATGTGATGCGTGACCTCGGTCGCAGCTCTCATGACGTGGGCACCCTGCACGCGATCCTCCGGCTGGCCGCGTTCCTCGATACGCATGACGTGCCCGTTGACTACGCCCGACGTCGCGCCCTCGACTACAGCGGGATCCTCCTCGAATCCCAGTGGCAGGAGGTGTGCCGGGTGGCGGGGGTATCGGCTGGGGGTGGACGACGATGGCGTTTGGCCCGGGCGCTCCTGCACCGGACACTGTCGGGGAATCCGATCCATTCGATCCCGCCGGAGTGGGATCAGGCAGGGGTGACCGCGCCGGCCGTCGCCCGCTTCGCCGATGGACTGCCGTCAGCGGTGCGGACGGGACTCGACCAGCTCGCCGCGGACTTCCTTCTCGTCAACGGCATCGATGAGCCCGTCACATGGACACCCGAGCCTTCGGACGGTGTCCCGGACGCGCCTGCGGCGTGGGCGCGGAGCCGCCCAGCACGATCAACGGCCGCGGACGTGATGCCTCCCGATGTGTTAGCGCGGGCGTATGCGGCGGGGGCGTCGACGTACGAGATCGCCGCGGACGTGAACGTGTCCCGGCAGACCGTGGGCCGCATCCTCGCCGACACGGGCACCAAGTCGCGTCGCGGACGACCCCCCACCTTCACCCTCGATTCCGATTGGCTACGCGACCACTATGAGACGCAAGGGAGGACTATGGCACAGATCGCGCACCTTGCCGGATGCAGCGAGATGACCATCAACCGGCACCTGCACGCCGCCGGCATCACCGTCCGCCCCCGCGGGAAAGCAGGGACGTCATGACAACTGAGAAGCGAACCTCCCGTCGGCTGCAGCAAGCCGCCAGGGAACGCATGAAGGCGACCGGAGAGAAGTACACCACGGCACTGCAAGCACTCATCGATGCGGCGCCGTTGCCGAGCACATCCTCGCCGACCGCCCCACGCGAGACACTGACATCCTCCCCTGGCGAGGATCATCCTTCTGACGACGCCCGCGCCCCTGGCTGGGCTCGGCGGCGGTATATCTGGGATGACCGCTGAGGGGAGCTGCAGGGTGGTGTCGAACGACGGTGAAGTGTACGAGAAGCCGTGGTCGGCACCGCACCTCGCCTGGAGTCCCGCGGGGTGGTGGTCTTTCGGGCCCGCGGCGTCGTGACCGCGACGGGGTGAGCCATCGTGCGATGGTCAGTGAGAACGACCAAGAACTCACACAGAAAG
>NZ_MKTR01000033.1 GCF_001898325.1 Microbacterium sp. 67-17 | reverse complement strand
CCTTCTGCCGACGCCTGCGCTCCTCGCGCTCCGGACTGATAGCCATGGTCTCCATGATGTTCTCCTTCGAGGTGAACCCCACTCACACAGACCATCTGACACCCCCGGCGCTCCTGGCCGGGTATGGGCCGGTCGACGCCGAAACCGCCCGCCGCCTTGCCGCGAACGCACCCGGCTGGGACCGGGTCATGACCGACCCCTACACCGGCGCCGTACTCGGCGTCGACCGATACCGGAAGAACAAAGACCTCGAACGACACCTCCGCGCAAGAGACGAACGATGTCGCTGCCCCGGATGCATCAGACTCGCACGAGGGACCGATGTGGACCACACCGTGGATGCCGCACGCGGCGGCCCCACCGAACACACCAACCTCGCCCACCTCTGCCGACGACACCACACCCTCAAACACGAAACCGCATGGCGCGTCCGCCAACTCCCCGGCGGCATCCTCGAATGGACCGGACCCACCGGCCGCACCTACCACGACCGACCACCGGGTGTCGTCACATTCGTACCCGACGAAACTACCGCCGCCGCGCTGAACGAGACCGCACCGTTCTAAGAGCCAGCCGCGGCACCACGACGCAGCACGCTGCCCTAGATCAGTGCGCTTGGGCAATGATGTGAATGATGAACATCATCCTGCGTCCCTGGACCCGCGCGGATGCACCGGCGCTCGTTGCAGCCGCCGCGAGCAGTCCGGATCTCGCGCCCCAATTCGGCGACGTCGCCCTGCACAGCCTCGAGGTCGCCGAGATATTCATTGACGAGTCCTTGCGTTTCGACGCGACGGCGAAGAACTGGGCAGTCGTTGAGGAGGGGGTCGCGGTGGGAAACGTCGGCGCATCGGCTATCGATTTTCGGCACGAAAGCGCCTGGATGTACTACTGGCTCGCAGCCGCAGCTCGCGGAAAGGGATACGCCACCGCCGGCCTCCTCGCGGCATCCAACTGGGCCTTCCGGAACGGACTCCACCGCCTCGAGCTCGGGCACCGCATCAACAACCCTGCCTCATGCCGGGTCGCCACCGCCGCCGGATACCAGCCCGAAGGGATCGAGCGCGAGAAGCTCAGGTACTGCGACACCCGGTATGACGTCGAGACGCATGCGCGACTTGCGAGCGATCCCACCCCGAGCACTCACGCGCCAGCACTGCCCCTCGTCGGTTAGGCCCTACTCCCCCAGCGCCGCAGGACCCTGCTCGACAAGGACACGGAATTGCGCGGCGTCGATGATGCGGATGCCGAGCTCCTCGGCTTTCGCGAGCTTCGAACCCGCGCCTGGTCCCGCCGCGACGAAATCCGTCTTCTTCGACACGCTCGAGGCAGCCTTCCCACCGGCAGCCATGATCGCCTCCTGCGCACCCTCGCGGGTGTATCCCTCAAGAGTCCCGGTAGCCACAACCGTGACACCCTCGAGAACGCCGCCCGAGGCGGCAGCAGCGCCAGGACCCGGATGCCCGGGAGTAGCAAGCTGCGCTCCGGCAGCCGCCCAGCGATCGACGATCTCCACGTGCCAGTCGACCTCGAACCAATCGATGATCGCATCGGCGATGATCGGCCCTACGCCCTCGACCGCGGCCAGCTCCTCGCGCGCTGCGCGCCGGATCGACCAGATGGACCCGAACCACTGCGCGAGGGCACGGGCAGCAACGGGTCCGACGTGCCGTATGTTCAGCGCAACGATGAACCTCCAGAGCTCCTTCGTTTTCGCCTTATCCAACTCATCGAGAAGAGTGAGAGCCTGCGCTGATGGTCCATACACGGGATGGTTCTTGCGGATTCCCCTTGCCCGACGCTCGGAGGTCGACAGTGTTTCCGTCCCTGGCGGGTAGGTGTGGTGGAGAACCTTCCGAAACGGATACTCGACAATCTCCTTGCCGTCGTCGTTCAGCTTCGGCTCACCTGTCTCTGGGTCGCGCACGACCACGCCGATAGGGACGAGGCGATTCGGCCAGAGATCGAACAGCTGCGCCTCAACGGGGGTTGCTCCCAGTTTCATGCTCCAGCGAATGCGAGGCTGTGCCGAGGCACCCCTTCGCCCGCGCACCGGGCGCGGACGAAGAAGGCGAACTCGCCGACCGAGCAGCGCGAGTGCTGCCGCCGTCACCTCGCCAAGCGCCTCGATATCGAGCGCCCCGCGAGATCCGATGTGCTCGACCCGCCCGCGCACCTGCGCCGGACATGACCTCGTGTTCGGGCACCGCAGGTCAATGTCGCCCTCTTTCGCAGGAGCCAACGGCGACCCGCATTCGGGGCAGTTCGCCGGCATGACGAACGCGCGTTCGCTCCCGTCGCGCAACTCGACGACCGGCCCCAGGACCTCGGGAATGACATCGCCCGCCTTGCGGATGACGATGGTGTCACCGATCAGCACACCCTTGGCCTTCACGACATCCTGGTTGTGCAAGGTCGCTTGGCGCACGACGCTGCCCGCAACCCGCGCAGGTTCCATGACGGCGAAGGGCGTGGCACGTCCGGTGCGCCCGACCGACACGACGATATCGAGCAGCTTCGTGTTCACCTGCTCGGGCGGGTACTTGTAGGCGATCGCCCAGCGCGGAGCGCGGCTCGTCGCTCCCAGCTCGTCATGGAGAGCGAGCTCGTCTACTTTCACCACAACACCGTCGATCTCGTGCTCGACATCGTGGCGATGCTCGCCATAGTGGCGGATGTAGTCGGCAGCGGCATCCACTGACTCCGCGACCGTGAAGTAGCGACTCACCGGCAAACCCCACGTCTCCAGCAACCCGTAGACCTCGCTCTGGGTCGCTACCGGAGGATTCGGCCAGGCACCGATGCCGTGAACGGTCAGTCGCAGCCGCGAGAGCCGTTCGTGCATCGCCTCGAGCTGGCGCTCGTTCTTGCCCTCACGCTTCTGCCGCAGCGACCCGGATGCCGCGTTCCGCGGATTCGCGAACAGCCGGTCTCCCATCGACTCCTGATACGCGTTGAGAGACTGAAAATCCGCGACGGTGAAGAACACCTCACCGCGCACCTCGACGAGCTCCGGATGCCCCGAGCCGGCGAGCGTCAGAGGGATCCCTGCCACATCACGGACGTTCTCGGTGACGTCCTCCCCGACACGCCCGTCACCCCGCGTGGCAGCCGACACGAGCCGTCCGTGCTCGTAGCGCAGCGACAGGGCGAGACCGTCGATCTTGAGCTCACACAGGTAGTGAACCCCGGCACCGGCATCCCGCTGCACACGTGCAGCCCAGGCGCGGAACTCGTCCTCGCTGAAGACGTTGTCAAGGCTCAGCATCCGTTCGGCGTGCTCGACCGGCGCGAAGAGCGTTCCGGATGCCGCGCCCACTGAGAGGGTCGGAGAGTCCTGCCCCTGGACCTCCGGGTGCAGACGCTCGAGCGCCTCGAGTCGCTGCATCCAGCCGTCGTAGGTGGCGTCGTCGACGAGAACCTCGTCCCGTCCGTAGTATGCGTCGCGCGCATCGACGATCAGGTCAGTCAGCCGTGCAGCCTCGGCGCGGGCGTCGTCGAGGTCAAGCCTCGCCAACTCCGCGTCATCGCTCATCGCAGATGCAGAGGAAGCGTCGTTCATGGCCACGACTGAAGTCTAGGCAGCGCCTACGACACCGCGCGGAGGCTCACACCTCGACGGGGACGGCGGAGCGCGTGCGATCGATCGTGAACTGGCCGATCACACGGGTTCCTTCGTAGAGCACTGCCGTCTGCCCGGTGGCGACACCGTCCAGCGGCAGATCGGGCGTGACCACGACCTCGCCGTCGACGAGCTCCGCGCGTGCCGGCACGGGATCGGCATGTGCCCGGATCTGCACGTCGCACGCGAAAGATGCCACACTCGGCGAGCGCCCCGCCCAGCTGACTCGCGATCCGGCGATCTCGGCAGTAGCGAGAGCCTCCTTGGGTCCCACGACCACTGTGTTCGTCACGGGCCGGATCTCGAGCACGAACCGCGGCTTGCCGTCGGGCGCGGGCCTGCCGAGCGCGAGTCCGCGCCGCTGCCCGACCGTGTAGGCGTGGGCACCATCGTGGGTTCCCACCTGCGTGCCGGAACGGTCGACGATGGGCCCCTCTGCGACACCGACGCGCTCTGCGAGCCAGCCCTTCGTATCGCCGTCCGGGATGAAACAGATGTCGTGACTATCCGGCTTGTGCGCAACGGTCAGGCCCCGCGCCTCGGCCTCGGCGCGAACGACAGCCTTCGACGGCGTCGACCCGAGCGGGAAGAGGCAGTGCGCGAGCTGATCGGCATCGAGCACACCGAGCACATACGACTGGTCTTTCGCAGCATCCGAGGCCCGGTGCAACTCGCGGCCTCCCGGCGTCTCGACGAGCGTCGCATAGTGACCGGTGCAGACGGCATCGAAGCCGAGCTCGATTGCGCGCTCCAGCAGCGCCGCGAACTTGATCTTCTCGTTGCAGCGCATGCAGGGGTTTGGCGTGCGTCCCGCGCGGTACTCGGCGATGAAATCATCGATCACCTCGTCGCGGAACCGCTCCGAGAAGTCCCACACGTAGAACGGGATACCCAGGCGATCGGCAGCACGACGGGCATCCATCGCGTCCTCGATCGTGCAGCATCCGCGGCTCCCGGTGCGCAGCGTCCCGCCTGCACGGGAGAGCGCGAGATGCACCCCGACGACCTCGTGTCCGGCATCCACTGCGCGCGCAGCGGCGACGGCGGAGTCGACTCCGCCACTCATCGCCGCCAGTACACGCATGGTCCCAGTCTACGAGCGGCCGTCTGGCCGGGGCCCGGATGCCGCTCGCGCGCGCTCGACCGCATCCGGAAGCACCCGCAGAGCCGCGTCGATGTCGGCATCCGTTGTGGAGCGCCCCAGCGTGAATCGCAGCACCTCGCGCGCCTCCCGCTCGGTTCTGCCCATGGCCGTCACGACGTGGGACGGCTCAGGAACACCCGCCTGACACGCCGACCCCGTCGAGACCGAGACGCCCGCCATATCGAGGAGGAAAAGAAGCGACTCCCCCGATGCGTCAGGAAAGAGGATGTGCGCGTTTCCCGGCAGGCGATCGATCGGATCACCGAGCAGTTCGGCACCCGCCACCGTCGCGAGAACTCCCGCGATCAACCTGTCGCGCATCACCGACAAACGCTCTGACTCCTCAGCAAGCTCCGCGACCGCGAGCTCAGCAGCCACCGCGAATGCTGCCGCTCCCGCGACATCCTGCGTCCCCGAGCGCAACCCTCGCTGCTGGCCCCCGCCGTGCAGCAGCGGATCCAACCGGGCAGAGCGGGCGACCACCAGCGCTCCGACCCCGATCGGGCCACCGACCTTGTGCGCCGACACGCTCATGGCGAGCAATCCGGCGCCGGGCCGAGCATCGCCCCGCAGCTGCGCGAAAGACACCGGCACATGCCCGAATGCCGCAATGGCGTCCAGATGCAGCGGCACGCGCTCGGCGGCTGCGGCCTGGGCAAGATCGGCTACCGGGTTGACCGTACCCACCTCGTTGTTGGCGACAAGAGCCGTCGCCAGCGCAGCGCCCGGGAGAGCCGCCGCGAAAGCGGCAGCGTCGATGGCCCCGCTGGTTGTGAGTGGCACACTCCGGATGCCGACCCCATCGCGCCGTGCGATCCATTCCACTGGGTCGATCGATGCATGGTGCTCGCCGTCGGGAAGCACGATGTCAGATGTTCCCGAGCGGCGCGTCTGCCAGAGCCCCTTCAGGGCGAGGTTCACGGCTTCGGTTCCGCCGGAGGTGATCACGATCTCGATCGGATCGCACCCGACCGCGGCAGCGAGCCGCTCCCGCGCATCCTCCAGGACTCGCCGCGCGCTCTGGCCATTCGCGTGGATCGACGACGCATTGCCGACGACCTCAGTCGCCTCCAGCCAGGCCTCGCGCGCCTCAGGACGCAGCGGAGTCGACGCGGCGTGATCCAGATAGATGCTCACGGAATCCACTGTGCCACTGACCCCGGTACTGCGGCGCGACAGCCGCCGAGGGCGCGCCTCGGGTCCCCGCGCCGTCGTTATGCTCTACGCATGCCGATCCCCGAGTCAGCTGTACTGTCGCGCGCCGACACGACCGACGCCGGTCTGTTGTCGCCGCGGTTCGACGACCTCGGCATCCGGCTGCATGACGGGGGCGGCACGCTTCGGATCTGGTCAGCGCACGCATCCTCGATCGACCTGCTGATCTTCGACAGCGACGACCTGGACTGGGTCGTCGAAACCGTTCCGCTGTCGCGAACCGACGGGGATGTCTGGTCGGGATTCTCGCGGAGGCTTCGCCCGGGAACGCACTATGCAATCCAGGTCGACGGACCCGCCGGTCCCGGCAACACCTTCAATCGATCATCGCTGCTGATCGATCCGTATGCGCGCGGTCTCGTGCAAAGCGGCTCCAGCGGATGGCGGTCCGTCGTCGTTGCCGGCGACTTCGACTGGTGCGGCGCGCGCAAGCCCCTGATCCCACTGGACCGCACGGTCATCTACGAGGGGCATGTCAAGGGGATGACCAAGCGTCATCCCGAGGTTCCCCCTGCCCTGCACGGCACCTACGCGGGACTCGCGCACCCGGCGATGATCGAGCACTTCACTGCGCTCGGGGTTACGAGCATCGAGCTGCTTCCGGTCCACCAGTTCGCCACCGAGCCCCGCCTGCTCGAACTGGGACTCACGAACTACTGGGGCTACAACACCGTCGGCTTCTTCGCCCCGCACGCCGCGTACGCTACAGAAGAGAACCGGCGCAAGGGTCCTGAGGCGGTGCTGCGGGAGTTCAAGGGGATGGTGAAGCTCCTGCACGAAGCGGGACTCGAGGTGATCCTCGACGTCGTCTACAACCACACCTCCGAAGCCGAAATCGGCGGCCCGCGATCGAGCTTCCGCGGTATCGACAACCGCGGGTACTACCGCCAGCACGCCGACGGCTCCTACATCGACGTCACTGGCTGCGGGAACAGCGTCGATACTGCCACGGATGCCGCCTCCCGCCTGGTCCTCGACTCGCTGCGGTATTGGGCCAACGACGTGCAGGTCGACGGCTTCCGCTTTGACCTCGCCACGACCCTCGGACGCGACCGCGAACATGCCTTCACGCCCGAGCATCCGTTGCTGCGGGCGATTGTTGACGACCCCGCGCTCGCGGATGTCAAGAAGATCGCCGAACCGTGGGACGTCGGGATGGGTGGTTGGCAGACCGGCAATTTCGGTCGGGGCTGGTTGGAGTGGAACGACCGCTACCGCGATCGCGTGCGCAATTTCTGGCTCAGCGATGTCGATTATGGCCGTCGCGCCACGACTGCACCCGTGGGGGTCGGCGGGTTCGCGACGCGCCTCGCAGGCTCATCGAATACGTTCAGCGCCGAGCGTGGCCCACTTGCCAGTGTGAACTTCGTCACGGCGCACGACGGTTTCACCCTCCACGATCTGGTTTCCTACGACGTCAAGCACAACGCTGCGAACGGCGAGCACAATCGCGATGGCGCGGACACGAACCGGTCGTTCAACCACGGCGCCGAAGGGGAGACGGACGATCCATTCATCCTCGCCACACGCCGCCGGGCGATGCGCAATCTGATGGGCACCCTACTGCTCTCTGCGGGAGTCCCGATGATCACCGCGGGTGACGAGTTCGGACGAACGCAGCACGGCAACAACAACGCCTACTGTCACGACGGCCCGCTGACCTGGTTGCCGTGGGAGCACGCGCCGTGGCAGGCAGACCTTTTCGCCCACGTCCAGCGACTCCTGGCCCTGCGCGCGCAGAACCCCGCGCTGCGTCCGAGTCGGTTCGCGCGCGACGACCAGGAGACGCCGTCGGCATCCGTCATGGACTGGTATGACGAGCACGGCGAGATGATGTCGGGCGCGCGGTGGGCTGATCCGACGCATCGCACGTTGCAGTACCTGGCTACCTCCACTCCCGAGGTCGAGGAACCCAACCGAACTCTCTTGGTGGTGCACGGCACCGAACGTCCGGCGACTGTGCTGCTGCCGCGCGTCGACGGCGTCGCTCGCTACCGCACAGTCTGGTCGAGCGAAGACGAACATCCGTCGACCGAGATCAGCTCGCACGAGCCCGGGTCATCCGTCGAACTCGGCCCGACCTCGATGCGCCTGTTCGTCGCCGACCCGGCCTGAGCCTTATCGGGCGCGCATTGTTGCCGACGGCGCGGCGCCTGTCCACACCTGTTCCCGCCGGTGGTGCGCGGGGTAGGTTCGAAACGTGGCAACCAGCAGACGCTCCCCCGTTTCTCGACCGTGGCGAAGCGCCACCGCAATCCCGGTGCGCCCCGCCTCACCGCTCGCACCGCCAGCTGACGCCGCGATGGGACGCATCCCGATGGTGCGGCCCCGCCCCGACACCCCTGACGAACGCTATAACCCCAGCGCCTTTCACGGGGAAGCCGTCGCCTTCGGCGTCACGGCATTCCGCGAGGGTCATGATCGCATCGGTGTTCACCTACGCCTGACCTCACCGTCGGGCGACGAGTCCCTTCACCGTCTGGAGCCCGCAGGTGACGGTTTCGACCGCTGGTGGACCGATGTGGTGCTCCTCGAGGAAGGGATCTGGAGGTTCCACTTCGAGGCCTTCGCCGACGACTTCGCCACCTGGCACCACGCGGCCCACGTCAAGGTGCTCGCCGGCGTCGATGTCCCCCTCATGCTGGAAATGGGTGCTCTGCTGTGCGAGCGGGGTGCCGACGAACGCGGCCGACCGGCAGCCGAGCGCCGGATGCTCACTGAGATGGCAGACCAGTTCCGTTCGGATGCCGTGAGCGACCCGCTCAGTCTCATCGACGATCCGCGTCTGGAGGCGGCGTTCACGGCTCGCCCGCTGCAGTCCCTCGTAACCATCGGCCGCGACCGTGAGCTGCTCGTCGAGCGCGAGCGCGCCGGAGTCGGGGCGTGGTACGAGTTCTTCCCCCGCTCCGAGGGCGCGAAGCTCCGCAAGGACGGCACTGTCAAGAGCGGCACCTTTCGCACCGCAAGCAAGCGCCTTCCTGCGGTCGCGCGCATGGGTTTCGACGTTGTGTACCTGCCCCCGATCCATCCCATCGGACAAAAGAACCGCAAGGGCCCGAACAACACGTTGACCCCGGGGCCAGGCGATCCCGGCTCACCGTGGGCGATCGGCGCAGCAGAGGGCGGGCATGACGCGGTGCACCCCGACCTCGGCACTCTCGCCGACTTCCGCGCGTTCGTCCGCGCGGCTGCCGCCGAGGGACTCGAGGTCGCCCTCGACCTCGCGCTGCAGGCATCCCCCGATCACCCGTGGGTGACAAGCCACCCGGAGTGGTTCACGACCCTTCCCGACGGGTCGATCGCGTACGCCGAGAACCCCCCGAAGAAATACCAGGACATCTACCCGATCAACTTCGACAACGATCCCGAGGGAATTCGCGCAGAGGTGCTGCGCATCGTTCGCCACTGGATCGCGCAGGGCGTCCGCATCTTCCGCGTCGACAACCCCCACACCAAGCCCCTCCAGTTCTGGGAATGGCTGATCCGCACGGTGAACGCCGAGCACCCGGAGGTCGTCTTCCTCGCCGAGGCCTTCACACGCCCGGCTCCTCTCCAGGGGCTCGCGATGGCGGGCTTCCAGCAGAGCTACACCTATTTCACCTGGCGCAACACGAAGGAGGAGCTCGAGGAGTTCCTCTCCTCTCTCGCCCACGAGACCGCCGACTTCTTGCGGCCGAACCTGTTCGTGAACACCCCCGACATCCTCACCGAGTACCTGCAGTATGGCGGGCACGCAGCCTACGTGATCCGCGCCGCTATCGCCGCGACCGCGGCGCCCGTCTACGGGGTGTATGCCGGCTACGAACTCTTCGAGAACGTCGCCCGACCCGGGTCCGAAGAGAACATCGACAACGAGAAGTACGAGTACAAGTTCCGAGACTGGGACGCGATCGATGCGTCGGGCTCGTCCCTCGCGCCGTTCCTCACTCGGCTCAACGCGATCCGCCGCGAACACCCGGCGCTGCGTCAGCTGCGCAATCTCACCGTCCACTGGAGCGATGACGACGCGATACTCGTCTATTCGAAGCACCTGGACGCTGCGCTCTCCCCATCCGGCGAGCCCGACACGATCCTGGTGGTTGTGAACGTCGACCCCCACTCTGTGCGCGAGACCACGGTCCACCTGGACACTCGCGTGTGGGGCGTCGAGCCGGGCGAGCAGTTCGGTGTCACCGACCTGATCACGGGGGCGCAGTGGACCTGGGCAGACCACAACTACGTGCGGCTCGACGCCTTCCGCGAGCCCGTGCACATCCTTCGGATTGAGGCACAGCGATGACCACGATCGACCCCGCCACGCTCGACGCCGTCGCGCACGGCAGCTATCACGACCCGCACAGCGTTCTCGGCATCCATCCCGCGGGCAAGAACACCTGGGTGATTCGGACCCGCCGGCCCCTCGCGGCGACCGTCACTGCCGTGTTCGATGGGGGCAAACGCGCCAGGCTCGAACACGTCGCTGCGGGCATCTGGGAGGGCACGGTCACCGGACCGCTCGGTTCGTACCGAATCGACGCGTCCTACGACGACGGGCCCGACTACCGGGCTGACGACCCCTACCGCCACCCCCCGACGATCGGTGAACTCGATCTGCACCTGATTCGCGAGGGACGTCACGAACGACTCTGGGACGTCCTGGGTTCTCACGTCCGCACCCACGAAGACAGCCATGGCACCTCGTTCGCCGTCTGGGCGCCGAACGCGCGCGCGGTGCGCGTCGTGGGCGATTTCAACGGATGGGATGGCGCCGCCCACGCGATGCGCTCGATGGGCGACTCCGGGGTCTGGGAGCTGTTCATCCCTGCAGCCGGCGAGGGAACCGTCTACAAGTACGAGATCCAGGGACCGGACGGGCAGTGGCGGCTGAAAGCGGACCCTCTGGCCCGGCGAGCCGAGGTTCCACCGGCCACCGGATCGGTCGTCACCGTATCCTCCTACCGCTGGGATGATTCGGGCTGGATCGCGCGGCGCTCCCAGAGCCGCCCCGTGACTGAGCCCATGTCGATCTACGAGGTGCATCTCGGTTCGTGGCGCCCCGGCCTGTCGTATCGCGACGCAGCCGACCCGCTCATCGAGCACATCAACGCACTCGGCTTCACCCACGTGGAGTTCCTACCCCTCGCCGAGCATCCGTTCGGCGGTTCCTGGGGCTATCAGGTCACGGGCTACTTCGCACCCACGAGCAGGTTCGGCAGCCCCGACGACCTCAAGTACCTCATCGATCGCCTGCACCAGGCGGACATCGGCGTCATCATGGACTGGGTCCCCGGACACTTTCCCAAAGACGAGTTCGCGCTCGCGAAGTTCGACGGCAGGGCGCTCTACGAGCATCCTGACCCACGTCGCGGTGAGCACAAGGACTGGGGAACGCTCATCTTCGACTACGGCCGCAACGAGGTCCGTAACTTCCTGGTCGCCAACGCGCTGTACTGGTACGACGAGTTCCATGTCGACGGGCTTCGCGTGGATGCCGTCGCCTCCATGCTCTACCTCGATTACTCCCGCAACGCGGGCGAGTGGGAACCGAACATCCATGGCGGGCGCGAGAACCTCGAGGCCATCCGGTTCCTGCAAGAGGTCAACGCCACGTGTTACAAGACGTTCCCCGGCATCAGCATGATGGCCGAGGAGTCGACGAGCTTCCCGGGGGTCACCGCCCCCACAGACCACGCCGGGCTCGGATTCGGGTTCAAGTGGAACATGGGGTGGATGAACGACAGCCTCGAGTACATCAAGCGAGACCCGCTGTACCGCTCATACCACCAAGGTGAGCTGAGCTTCTCGTTCGTCTACGCATTCAGCGAGAACTACGTGCTTCCCATCAGCCACGACGAGGTTGTGCACGGCAAGGGGAGCTTGTTCTCTCGGATGCCGGGTGATCATGCCGCCAAGCTGGCGAACATGCGTGCGTACCTGGCCTATATGTGGGCACACCCCGGCAAGCAGCTGCTGTTCATGGGGCAGGAGTTCGGGCAGATGGCGGAGTGGTCGGAATCGCGCGGGCTCGACTGGTGGACCCTCGACCAGCCGAGCCACCGCCAGCTCCAAGACTTCGTCAGCGCCGTGAACGGCACTTACCGCACGAACCCGGCCCTGTGGAGTCGCGACAACGACGGGTCTGCGTTCTCGCGCATTGGCGCTCCGTCCTGGAACCCGAACGTGCTGGCCTTCACCCGACGGGACTGGGACGGCAACATCGTCGCTGCGGTGTGCAACTTCTCGGGGTCGACGCTCTCGAACTACGCGCTCGATCTGCCCCACGGCGGAGTCTGGCGCGAGATCCTCAACACCGATGCGCACGAATACGGGGGCGCCGGCACCGGCAATCTCGGGATGGTCGTTGCGGGCGAGGATGGCAGAGCGTCAATGGTGCTGCCGGCCACGAGTGTGATCTGGCTGCGCTATGACCCCCAGGCGCGGGTTCCCTCAACCATCCGCGACTGACACAGCGCGGTCCTGTGGCCGGGTCAGAACAGGAGTGACGCGAGGCGACTGCGCGCCCGGATGACGCGCGGGTCGTCGTCGCCCACGATGCCGAACAACTCGAGCAGGCGTTCCCGCACGGGCGCGCGCACATCGTCGGGCAATGCCGCGAACACATCGAGCAGCCGGTCAAAGGCATCCTCAACGTGGCCGCCCGCAAGATCGAGGTCGGCGACCAGAAGCTGGGCGTCGACGTCGGTGGGTGCAGAGGCTGCCGCCGCACGCGCAGCCTGAAGGTCGGCATCCTGGACCCGCGAGAGCAGCTGCACCTGAGCAAGTCCCGCTCGCGCATCCGTGTCGCGTGGGTTCTCGGCGAGAGCACGCTCGTACGCAGAGATCGCCGCCGCATAATCCCCGGACTCGATCGCAGCAAAGGCCTCCGCGTGAAGCGGCGGCAGCGCCGGTTCGACAGCAGCATCGTCATCGGTAACGCCCGGGTCTCCTGCCCCGACTGTTCCGGTAACGCCGTTCTGCGCAGCGAGCTGCAGCAACTGGGCGAAGACTTCGCGCACCTGCTGCTCGGGAACAGCGCCCGTGAACAACGGCACGGCCTGCCCGCCGACCAGGGCCACGACCATCGGGATCGACTGGGCGCGGAATGCCTGAGCAAGCTGCGGGTTGGCGTCGACGTCGACCTTTGCCAGGACCACGCGACCCGCGTACTCGGTGACAACGCGCTCGAGGACCGGGCTGAGCTGCTTGCAAGGCCCGCACCACTCGGCCCAGAGGTCGACGACCACGGGCACCGTCTTGGACAGCTCCAGAACGTCGGGGAACATCGCGTCGGTGACGTTGATCACCAGACGCGTGGCGTTCCCGTCTGCAGGAGCGCCGGCAGCAGGCTCGCTCGGGGACGGAGCCGTCGGACAGTTGCGCAGGGCTGAGAGGTCGACGGCGCCCCGGAGAGGAACGTTGGAGCCGGGAAGTGTCACAGCACAGAGCCTTTCAGAATCGAACTCGAGTAGCCCAGAAGACGGATCGGTTCGCTCGATCCCTTCTCGGGCACGTAGAAGAAGAGCTGGTCACTGAAGGTCGTCGAGAACCCGGATGCCGACTGGTCAGCGCCCGCGAGCGTCTTCACCGTCGCGTTGTTGTCCAGCTTGATGACGGCGTCTTCGTTGGTCGGCTTGACGGTGTCGGTCTCGGCGATGCTCACCGCGACGATGGCGCCACTTTCGAGCGTCGCGATCGCGAACGGAGCGAATTCACCGGCGGCGGCGCTGAAGGTCAGGCTGCCGGTCTCAGCACCGGTCTGATTGAAGTCGTCGAGACGTTCCTTGCGATCGGCAATGACGCCAGCACGGAACAGGTCGCTCTGCTCGTCGAACATTCCCGCGAACGCCGACTCGTCGCCCTTATCGAGCACGTCAGCGTATGCGGCTGCAAGCTCATCGGGTGGAAGCAGCAGGAACGGTGAATCCGGGGCAAGCTGACTCGCGCCGATGTACGACGGCGCAAGCTCGGGCATCAGTGTGTTACCCCCGAGGTTGCCGAGATAGCTCAGCTTGTAGGGCGTCCACGGATCAGCCTGCGTCAGCACCATGATGCTCGAGGTGTTGGCCTCGTCATCCGTGACGACAGCCAGGAACGACCGGGGCCAGCCGTTGAAGGCCTGCGGCAGGACGACCTCGACGGGCTTGCCAGGAACCGCGGTCGGCATCGCATAGTCGGCGATGGCTGACCGCAGGGTGTAGTTCGTCTTGCGCTCAGCCAAGAGCGCGCCGTCGAGACGGGTGGCTGCGAGGTCGGCATCCTTGGCTTCGTCGGCCTGAGCCACGGTCTGCGACACCTGCTCGACGATCCGCTCTGCCTGCTGCTTGGTCACCGCTGGAGCCTGCTGACCCTCGGGCACGATGACCGACGCCGTCGGACTCGGTGTCTCGGACGGCACCAGTTGCGGCCACGCATCCGACGTGCAGCCGGAGAGCAGGCCAACGGTGACCGCCGCGACGGGTAGCGCAATGAAGGACTTGCGTCCGCGCCCCAACCCCCGACGCGGCTTTCCGGCACTGATGACGCCCTTATCAGACTCCGCGACCGACAGATCGATCGGCTCGGTCACCGGCAGCGGCAAGCCTTTTCGGCGTGGACCGCGCGAACGGCGCACGTGACGGATGCCGAGCACGTACAGCACGACACCGACGGCCATCAGGATGCCGCCACCGACGATCAGGGGGCCCGCCCATGGCGTGGAGTTCTCGATCGGCCAGGTGACGCTCACCGTCGTCGGCGCAGGTTCGGTTCCGTCAGAGGCGATGATGACGCTCATATCAGCGGGCAATTGGAGGGGCGCGATGAGGAGGTCTTCTTGCTGGTATTCATCCAGCCACAGGTCAGATCCTGCCGGGTTGCGCCCGGGAACCGCTTCCTCGGCGGATCCCTGATCGGTTGCTGCATCCCCTGTCGCTGCCCCGTCACCGGTGGGCGCGTCGGTTGCCGGTGTGGCGGTGGGGGCGACGGTCGCCTCGGGCTCAGGAGCGGGCTCGACCTCCTCGGTAACGAGCGACCCGTCCTCGGTTTGCACGACCTGGTTGTAGGTAGCGTCAGCAAGCCACGCCTGCACGTCAGCTGTCCGACCGTAGGCGGCGAAAACAGGACCATCGCCGAGCACACGCAGCGTCTGGGATCCGGGATTCGCTGTCAGCAACGCACCGTCGATGACCAGGTACGGCTCGTCCTCGGTTATCGAAACATCGGCTGTCGTCGACCGGGGGCCCTGGAAGATCGTCCGCTGGGCGATTCCCGCCCCGATCATCACGGTCGCCAGAACCAGCGCGACCACAGCCCATACGAAACGCACGAAAAACCTTCCTCGGCGCGCGGACGTCGTCGCACACCGGAAAACTCGACATTTCAGACTAGCGAACATGTGCTGAAAGTCCCCAGGGAAGGGGTGCATCACCGTCTCAGCCCCGGCTATGCGTATTCTGATCGCCAGGCGAGTCGCGTCAGAGAGAACGAGGTGCCGTGAAGCTGCAGAACCCCTTCCGCGTCGCATTCGTCGCGACCCTCGGCGTGGGCCTCGGACTCCTGCTCATCGCGAGCGTCCAGACGCTGTCGACGATCCTGCTCTACGTCGGTACCGCACTGTTTCTCGCGCTCGGCCTCGAACCGATGGTCTCGTGGCTGATCCGACGCCGCGTGCCACGGTGGGCAGCGGTTCTCACCACCATCGTCGTCGTGCTCGGCATCTTCGCCGGCGTGATCCTGATGGTGCTCCCGATCATCGTGGAACAGATCACGCAGTTGGTCGTCGAAGTCACCCGCATCCTCCAGAACCCCTCGTGGCCTGACGAGCTGCAGGCGTGGCTCGAGACGGTGTTCCCCATGCTCGCCTGGGACGACATCTTCGCCTACATCTTGCAGTGGCTTCAGAATCTGGACTTCGCGTCGATCGGTGGGTCGATCGGCGGCAACATCCTCGCGATCGGTGCCACCATCGCGAGCGGCCTGTTCGGCGCCTTCATCGTGCTGATCCTGACGATCTACTTCACAGCGTCGATCCCCTCGCTCAAGAAGGCCGTGTACCAACTCGTCGCGGCATCCAAGCGGCAGCGGTTCGTCGATCTCGCGGAGCAGATCACCGATTCGGTCGGCTACTACGTGATCGGTCAGGTCAGCCTCGGCGTCATCAACGGCATCCTGAGCTGGATCTTCCTCAGCATCATCGAGGCCCCTTTCCCGGCGGTGCTTGCCGTTGTGGCCCTGCTGTTCTCGCTCATCCCGCTCGTCGGCACGCTCACCGGCTCGACGATCATCGTGCTGACCTGTCTGATCCCGGGCCTGGGCTCGCCGACGATCGCGCTCATCGCCGCGATCTACTACCTCATCTACATGCAGCTCGAGGCCTATGTCATCTCGCCCCGCATCATGAGTCGCGCCGTCGCGATCCCCGGGGCAGTCGTCGTGGTCGCGGCCCTCGCCGGCGGCTCGCTTCTCGGGCTCCTCGGCGCCCTGATCGCCATCCCGGCGGCGGCAAGCGTCCTGATCATCTACCGCCAGGTGGTGATCCCCCGGCAGAACGAGCGCTGATGCTCAGGCGGGCGCGCCGAGATCGCCATCCCACTCGGTCGGCAGCGGCAAAGCGTCGGGGTTGATGGCCGCGACGATCTCGGTCAGCACCGTCCTGGTCTGGTTCTCACCCACCCACAGGTGACGACCGCCCTCGACCGGAATGAGCGTGGCGTGCGGGATAACGGAGAAGCGCTTCGCAGCCTCGTCGGGGCGCAAGAAGTCATCGAACTCCGGAACGAGCACGATGATCGGCCGCGGATCCTCGGCCCAGCCCGCGAGTTCGTCATCGGTGGTGCGGTGCAGCGGCGGCGACAGCAGGATGATTCCCTCGACATCGTGATCGGCTGCGTACTTCAACGCCAGTTCGGTCCCGAAAGACCATCCGACGATCCACGGGCGAGGCAGACCACGCTCCGCCACGAACGACATCGCCGCCGCGACATCCCACCGCTCGGATTCACCGCCGTCGAAAGAACCATCGCTGGTGCCGCGCGGGGAGGTCGTCCCCCGGGTGTTGAATCGCAGGACCGCAAGATCGGCGAGGGCGGGCAGCCGCGCCGCCGCCTTGCGGAAGATGTGAGAGTCCATGAATCCACCCGCCGTCGGCAGCGGATGCAGGGTGACGAGCGTGGCGTGGGGGGCACGCTCTGCGGGCAGGGCGAGCTCACCGACCAGACGCAGACCGTCCTGCGTGTGAAGCTCGACATCTTCCCGGCGAGCGGGAAGCAGCATCGGTCCGCGAATCTCCATGTCAGCTGATCCTCCAGCAGTGTGAGTGCCAATGGCGGCGCGCCGCGAGGTCCGCGGCGTCACCGAGTACACCGTCCGCGCGCCACGCGACGATGTGGGCGGCCCCCGGCTCGATAGGGCGGGCGCACCCGGGGCATGCATACGACTTCGTGGCTTGGGCCGCCGAGACCGGCTGCACCGTCCATTCCACGCCGCGGCGTACTTCCGTTCGCTTCCAGCCCGCGATCAGGCGTTCGAGCCCGTCATCGCCGGCGGGCTCGGGTCGGCGACGATGAGATCGTGGCATCCTCGCCGGTCACCACCAGTGGTTGTTGACCCAGAAGTTGTAAGCGCCGGCCCAGCTGCCGTAGCGCCCGACGGCGTAGCCATTAGCCCACCGCAAGTTGTCGACCGGGTTGTAACCGCTGCCGGGAACCTTGCTACACGGCAACGCCTGAACGAGACCGCAGGCTCCGGAGCGACGGTTCGTCGCGTTGGGATTCCACCCGCTCTCTCGGGAGACGACATAGTCGACGTACCCCCAATCGCTCTCGGCGATCCCCGCCGCCGACATCCACTCCGCGGGTGAGCCACCGCCGGAGTAGAACAACGGCGCTGCTGCTCCGCCGCTGGATGCGACGACCGGGGTCGGCTTGGGCTTGGGTTTGACGTACACCTCGTAGCCGCCGCGATCCGGATCGAAAGCGACCGGCTCAGCATCCGTGTCCACGAGGATCGACTGTGCGTCGACGATCGAGCTCGCATAGAGCGAGACCGCCTCTGGCGTGTCATCCTCTGCGGTTGCGAAAGCCATCCCGCTGGGGCCGGCGTTGGCCGCGACGAACCCCAATGCCGCCATGGCAGCGAACACGCCGAGCACGCCGCGGCGCTTCGACCAGTGTCCGACCGGGGCCGCGGTTGCCCGGGGCGGCGCGCTGGAACGCCGCCGGGCGAGCTCAGCGCTCGCACGTGCGGTTACCTCTACGCCACGGCTTTCATCGGTCACAATGACCCGATTCTATCGAGACCCAGTCGAGCTCGCGCCCTGAGCCACGCGCGGGTTCACTCGACAGCGAGCATGATCTCGACGACGGCGTCCAGGACAGCATCGACCTGGACCTCGCGGTATCCATCGCGCTGCATACGGAACGCGACGCCACGGACCTGCTCGATGGTCGCGCCGCTCCCGGTCTCGAGATACCGCGCAAGCTTGTTCATGACGAAGTCGACCTCGTCGACCCGGTATCCGTAACGGAGAGGTCCGGTCCGCTGGAAGCGACGACGCGACGGCCGTTGCAGCCGGTCGAGGACAGTCTGGGCGTCCCGCCGCGTCCGGGCGATCCACACATCCGTCCCCACCCGGGCAATGGCAGCATCGCGTTCCCGTCGGGCGAAGGCATCCTCAATTCGGGTGAGGGCCGCATCCACGCTCGTGATCTCGTACCCGCGACGCGCGAGAGGGAAAGCAGCAGCCCGGATCTGGCCCGATGTCATCGACGGGTGGCCCGGAGACTCGAAGGCCTCCCGTGCATGCGAGAGGAAGCTGTCGACGGCGGCGCGCTCGTAACCCTTCACACGTCCGCGTGTGATGGGGAACAGTGCACGTGCCGGTTCGGGAACGGCGGGCGCTGCCGACGCCGGAGAAGAAGTCATTGTCATTCGGATACCAGCCTCACGCCGTTACACCACGTCATGCTGCCACAAGCGGCGCGAATAGGTAGTACAGCGCCAGTGCCGCTGTTGCCGACGGGAGGATCGAATCGAGCCGGTCGAGGACTCCCCCGTGTCCGGGCAGCCATGAGCTCATGTCTTTGATGCCGAGATCGCGCTTGACCATCGACTCGCCGAGATCGCCGGTCGTCGCCGTGCCGAGAATCACCGCCCCCAGGATGGCACCGGCCCACCAGGGCAATCCCAGCAAGAAGATCCCGAGCAGGATGCCGGCGACGACAGCGCCCACGACGGCTCCCGCGAAACCCTCCCAGGTCTTGTTCGGGCTGATCCGGGGGGCCATCGGATGCTTCCCGAAGCTGAGTCCGGCGGCATACGCCGCGGTGTCGGCAACCACAGCGACGGCGATGAAGGCGAGGATCCACCACTCCCCGCCGTCCTGCCGCAGGAGCACCATCGCCATGCTCGCGAGGAACGGGACATAGAACACCACGAACGTGCCAGCGAGCACGTCACTGGTGACAGCGGAGTATCGACGACCGTCACCAGCCGCCATCTGAGCCATCAGTCGCCAGACGACAACGAAAGCCAAGGCAGCGAACAGCGCAACCCAGTGCAGCCACAGCTCGAGGAATGCGCCAGAGAGGAGCACCACGACTGCAGCCACGATCTGCGGCGCCAGATCAATGCGGCGATCCGAGCCCGCCAGCGCCCGCGAGAACTCGACAACGCCGAGCACGACGACGCCGAGAGCCAAGAAGACGAAGGCCCACTTGATGAAGATCAGCGACAGCAGCGCGACAGCCCCGATACCGACGCCGATGAGGATCGCGAGGATCAGGTCTCTACCGGTGCGCTTCTTGATGCGCTCGTTGGCCTCTTCGAACTCCGCGCGCGCGTGCGCAACATGGTGCTCGAACTCAGTCCGCGCAGTGCGCATCTGCGTCTGGAAGCCGGGGTCGGCATTCTCCGTCGCATCCCCGGCGGAATCACCAGGGACGCGCGCCTCGGAACGGTCATCGGTCATGTCGACCGCTACACCTCGAGAAGTTCAGCTTCTTTGCGCTTGAGCGCCTCGTCGATCTGGTCGACGTGGGCGCGCGTCAGCGCATCGAGCTCTTTCTCGGCGCGGCCAAGCTCGTCTTCCCCGATGTCGCTCTTGAGAGCGTCGAGGTCGTCCTTGGCCTTACGACGGATGCCGCGCACGTGCACCTTGGCATCCTCGGCCTTGGCGCGCACGAGCTTCACAAACTCCTTGCGCCGCTCCTCGGTGAGCTCCGGCATCGTGACGCGGACGATCGTGCCGTCGTTGGTCGGATTCGCGCCGAGGTTCGGGGCATCCCGAATCGCCTGCTCGATCGCCTTGAGCGCCGACTTATCGTAGGGATTGATCACCAAAGTTCGCGCCTCGGGGTTGTTCAGCGACGCGAGCTGAGCAAGCGGGGTCGGCGAACCGTAGTAGTCGACCATGATCCGCTGGAACAGCTGCGGGTTGGCGCGGCCCGTGCGTACGGTCGCGAAGTCATCCTTCGCGGCCTCCACTGCACGATCCATGCGGGTTCCGGCATCGGTCAAGACATCCGCGATCACGGCGACTCCTTACTGCGTGTGACCTGCACAGTCTAGTCGGCAGGCTTTCAGCCGACCGTGACGACCGTGCCGATCGATTCGCCGAGAAGGGCGCGCGTGACGTTCCCCTCGGGCTCCATCCCGAACACTCGCATGTCCATGCCGTTGTCCATGCACAGGCTGAAGGCCGTCGAGTCGACGACCTTCAAGCCGCGCTGCAGCGCGTCAAGGTACGTAATCCGGTCGATGCGCGTGGCGGTCGGATCCTTCCGCGGATCAGCCGTATAAACGCCGTCGACGCCGTTCTTCGCGACGAGAACCTCGCTCGCACCGATCTCGAGCGCGCGCTGGGCCGCAACGGTATCGGTAGAGAAGTAGGGAAGCCCGGCCCCTGCCCCGAAGATCACGACGCGCCCCTTCTCCATGTGACGTTCAGCGCGGCGCGGAATGTACGGCTCGGCGACCTGGGTCATCGAGATCGCAGACTGAACGCGAGTTGCCGCGCCGGCCTGTTCGAGGAAGTCCTGCAGCGCCAGCGCATTCATGACGGTGCCGAGCATCCCCATGTAATCCGCCCGACCACGGTCCATTCCCCGCTGGCTGAGTTCGGCGCCGCGGAAGAAGTTTCCTCCGCCGACGACGACGGCGATCTCCACCTCGTCCACGGCCGCAGCGATCTCGCGCGCGATCTGGCTGACGACATCCGGGTTGACCCCGAGCTGCCCTCCCCCGAAAGCTTCCCCCGAAAGCTTGAGCAGGACGCGCCGGCGCCCCGTCGATTCATCCGCCACGTACGTCTCCTCTTGTCGCCTGCAACCTACTGAAGCACATCAGAAAGGGCCCGCACTGCATGGTGCGGACCCTTTCGACATGATGCTTACGCGCCGACCTTGAATCGAGCGAAGTCGGTGAGCGTGAGGCCCGCGTCCTTCGCCACCTGGGCGACCGAGAGCTTGTTGTCTCGGGCGTAGTCCTGGTCGAGCAGAGCGACCTGCTTGAAGTAGGCGTTCACGCGACCCTCGACGATCTTCGGGAGTGCCGCCTCGGGCTTGCCCTCGTTACGCGAGATCTCGGTGACGATCTCTCGCTCCTTCTCGACGTCGGCCTCCGGAACATCATCGCGTGAGAGGTACGACGGGTTCGCGAAGGAAATGTGCTGCGCCAGCGCGCGTGCAGTCTCTGCATCATCACCCGTGTAGGCCAACACGACGCCCACCTGAGGCGGGAGATCCTTGTTGGTCTTGTGCAGGTAAATCTCGAACTTCTCGCCCTCGATCGTACGCACCTGGCGAAGTTCGACCTTCTCGCCGATGATCGCTGCCTCGTCCGAAATGAGCTGCTCGACGGTTCCCACACCTGCAGACGCAGCCAGGGCCTCTTCGACCGAGTTCGCACCGATCGCGGCAGCAGCGTCTACGACCTTGTCTGCCAGAGCCACGAAACGGTCGTTCTTCGCGACGAAGTCGGTCTCGCACGCGAGCTCGATCAGCGTGACCTTGCCGCCCAGCTCGCGGGCCGCGATGAGGCCCTCGCTCGTCGAGCGGTCGGCACGCTTCGCATTGCCCTTCGCGCCCTTCAGACGCAGGATCTCGACGGCCTTCTCGACGTCCCCGTCAGCCTCTTCGAGTGCCTTCTTGGTGTCGACCATTCCCGTGCCCAGCTGCTCGCGCAGCGCCTTGATGTCGGCGATCGTGAAGTTTGCCATGGGTGGTGGCTCCTTGTTCGTGGTGAGTTCTCGTGGATGCTCCGGCGGCGCATTGGCGCCACCGGAGCGATGTCGATCGGCTTACTTGGCCTCGGCGGCAGCGTCCGCGTCACCGGCAACGGCCTCGTGCGCAGCCGCGCCGGCAGCGTCGGCCTCGGACTCGGTCGCAATGGTTTCGACCTCAGCGACGTCGGTCACGATCGGTGCGCCCTGCTCGAGAAGCTCCCGCTCCCACTCGGCGAGCGGCTCAGCAACCTCGGCCTCGCCTGCCGGCTGGTGGCGCTGGATGAGACCGTCAGCGGCGGCATCCGCGATAATGCGCGTGAGCAGGCCCACCGAGCGGATCGCGTCGTCGTTGCCAGGAATCGGGTACTGGAACTCGTCGGGATCGGCGTTGGTGTCGAGGATGCCGATCACGGGGATGCCGAGCTTCTTGGCCTCGTCGATCGCGAGGTGCTCACGCTTGGCGTCGACGACCCAGATCGCCGAGGGGGTCTTCTGCAGGTTGCGGATACCACCGAGCGACTTGTGAAGCTTGTCGAGCTCGCGCTTCTTGATCAGCAGTTCCTTCTTGGTGAAGCCGCTCGCTGCCGGGTCTTCGTAGTCGAGCTCCTCGAGTTCCTTCATGCGCTGAAGGCGCTTGGAGACGGTGACGAAGTTGGTGAGGAGACCACCGAGCCAGCGCTGGTTGACGTAGGGCTGGCCGACGCGGGTCGCCTGCTCGGCGATGACTTCCTGCGCCTGCTTCTTGGTGCCAACGAACAGGATCGTTCCGCCGTGGGCGACGGTCTCCTTGACGAACTCGTAGGCCTTGTCGATGTAGGTCAGCGACTGCTGCAGGTCAATGATGTGGATGCCGCTGCGCTCGGTGAGGATGAAGCGCTTGACTTTCGGGTTCCACCGGCGGGTCTGGTGTCCGAAGTGCACGCCGCTGTCGAGCAGCTGGCGAATCGTAACGACGGCCATGGCCGTCCTCCTTTGCTGACGCACTCTCGCGTCTCTTACGGTTGATCTCGCCGGTCGGCGACCGACGATCCTGGCGCCCGACACGCTTCCGCTGTGCTCTGGCGAGCGCAGACCGATGGAAGTCGTGCCACCTGACTGATAGCCAGGCCCTGGGCACGCGAAGTCACCCCGAGATCGGGATGCCCTCCCAGTGTACCAGCGGCGGCGGCCGCGAGAGGTGCAATGCCGCGACTGGCGATCTCCTCCCCAGACCTGCCAAGGCCGGCTTCTTTCCCCGGACTGGCACGATCAGCCGGGGAACCCGGGCACCGAGCGGATGCTGAATCGCATGGCACACTCTCGGCGCGTCCTGACCGCTGTCCTTGCGCTCGCTTCTGCCGCTGGACTGGCAGCATCCTCACCCGCGTCCGCGGCGCCTCCCGTGTTCGGATCAGGTACACACACGCTGCGATCGGCGGACCCCGCGCAGATGGCGGATCACTGGATCTGGCCGGTGTCGGGGTTCCGCATTCTGACTGTCTACGTCGCACCGGCCCATCGCTACGGGCCGGGGCACCGTGGCGTCGATCTGGCTCTCTTCGGCATCCGGACCGTCCGTTCGCCCGCGGCGGGCGTCGTGCAGTTCAGCGGCCGCGTGGTCGATCGGGATCTGATCACGATCGACCACGGTAACGGGCTCGTGACGACGCTGGAGCCCGTAACCTCTCCCCTCTCGAGGGGCGACAGGGTCGCGCGAGGTGACGAGGTCGGTGTCGTGAGCGAGGGCGGCCACACGCCCGTCGGAGCAGTGCACTTCGGTGTGCGCTGGCAGGGCGAATACATCAACCCACTGGTGCTGCTGGGCGGCGTGCCCCGAGCTGTTCTGCTCCCGTGCTGTGGCTAGCCGCGATCAGATCAGCCTCGGGCGACCTGATCAGCCGAAGACATTTCGGCCGCCGTTGTCTTGAATCGTGCCGTATCCGGATGCGCTGAACGTGTTGTCGTTGCCGTTGACGGTGATGTCGCCGATCGCACCGTCAGCGTCGATCCGCATGCGGTCACCAGCGATCTGCAGCGAGCCGATCGGGCCGCTGACGAAGCTGTTGTCGTTTCCCTCGATGCGCACATCGCCCATGGTGCCGATCGTGACATCGTTGTTGCTTCCCTGGAGCAAGACGGTGTCCGCTGACCCGCCCATCTGCACAACGATCCGGTTGCCGGCGATCGTCACCTCAGCGCAGTCGGCCGTCAGCGAGAACACGACATCGTTGCCGGCGAGGATGGCTCGCCCGTTCACACAGAGCGCATCAGGCGCCGATGTCGGGGAGACCGTGGCTGTCGGCGCCGGCGTCGGGACGTGCGTTTCCCAGGAGGGCGAGGGAACCGGGGTCACGGCTCCACGCGTCGGAACGACGGTGGCGCGGGGTCCCGGGATGGCGATGCATCCGGCGAGCGCGAGTGTCGTCGCGAGGGCCAGGGCGACACCGAGCGTGCGGCGCGGAGCATGCATGCAATAACCCTACGCGGGAAGCGCTGATCGTCCGAGACGTCGTGGGCGGTGCTCTGCCGTCTACGCCCGTGGGTGCGCGAGGCGGTAGCTCGCCGTCAGTCGCTCGCTCGATACATGAGTGTAGATCTGGGTCGTGCCGAGACTCGCGTGGCCAAGCATCTCCTGCACCGAACGCAGGTCGGCACCACCATCCAGCAGATGAGTAGCACCCGAGTGTCGCAGAGCGTGCGGACCGATGTTCCCACCGCTCAGCACGCCGACGCGGCGGGCAACCACGTCATAGACGGAACGCGAGCCGATGCGCGCACCGCGAACTCCGAGGAAGAGCGCGCGGTGCGCGGTTCCGGTCACGGCAAGAGCCGGACGGCCTCGCACGAGGTAGGCCTCCAGCGCGCGCGCTGCGGCACCCCCGTACGGCACCACCCGCTCTTTCGATCCCTTGCCCCAGACGCGCGCGGTCTGACGCTCTCTATCGAGATCCGTCAGATCCAGAGCACACAGCTCCGAGACGCGCAGCGCCGCCCCGTACAGCAGCTCGAGCATGGCGTGATCACGCAGTTCAACCGCGTCGCCCCCAGCGCCCGCTGACTGCCCGAGCTCATCGAGCAGCTGCGCGAGCCCGTCGGCGGAGGCAACCTTCGGGAGGGTGCGCCCGCGCTTGGGGGCAACGAGGCGCACCGCCGGATCCCTGTCGATGAGGTTCGCATTCAGCGCCCACGCGAAGAAGGTGCGCACCGCGGCTGCGCGCCGTGCGAGGGTGGACCGAGCCTCGCCGCGCTCACTCGCACGCCACATCCAGTTCCGCAGCATCTCAAGGTCCACATCCCCGATCTGGGTAGGTCCGGTCGCGTCGGCCAGGTCGGCGAGATCCGACCGGTACGCCCGCACCGTTGCAGGAGACAGCCGGCGAACGTCGCCGACATAGCGCAGGTAGTGCTCTGCCGCCTCGGAGATGTCCATGCAGACAGGATGCCTCAGCTGACCGCGCGGAACCGCGGCACGGTGCGGTGTGGCGCGAGGACCCGCTGTCGCCTGCTCAGGCGGACAGAGACTGCGCGCCTTTCTCATTGAGCGTGTACGCCGCCCCATCCCGGCTCCGGTCAACGAAGCCAGCATCGACCAGGTACCGCCGCAAGAGAGCAGTGTCATCGGCGAGAACACGGAGCCGGCCGGTGAGAACGGGTTCCGAGACGGTCTCACCGTGCTCGAGCACGCGCTCGGCAACCCATCGCAACAGATCATCGCGCTCGCGGAGCGACGCCGGGTACTGCGTGATGCGCCCGTTGACAAGGAACCTTCCGATGCCCGTCGCTTTTCGTCGCGACACATCGGCAAGGATGTCGGCGAACACCGTCGGTTCAAGCGCCAGCACGCCCCCTTCAGCGCGGACCGCGCCCGAGGCGGTCAACACCCGCACGATGTGCGCGCGCCGGGACGGCGACTTCGCGTCGAGATAGCCGGTGAGGTCTCCTCCCCCGAGCAACAAACCGAACGCGACGCGGACGTCGGGATTCGCGAGCGCGGCAATCACCGGACGCCACCGGTTGCCTGTCTCCTGTGTCATCTGCGCCTGACCTCCTCGCCCCGAGCCTCTCACGCCAGACGCCAGCCTCCCGCGTCAGCCGTCACCGCGCCACTCAGGTGGAGGATTCCCAGGTGGGACTGCACATCGGCGATACCCAGGCCGCTGCGCCGCGCGATTTCCTGAGAGGTCCTCGCCACCCGTGCACTGAGAGCGTCGCGGACGCGCGTTGCGTCGGTGGTGCGCATCGCGGATTCGCCGTCGCCGGCACCGATGAGCTCGCCCCAGCCGATCAGCTCACGAACCTCGGCAGCGGTGGTGACGCAGGTCGCTTGGAGCTCGCGAAGCAGCCGGTGGCAGCCCGCCGAAGCGGCACTCGTGACGGGTCCCGGCACTGCTCCGACGGGGCGACCCAGGGCGCTCGCGTGATGCGCAGTGTTCAACGATCCGCTGCGCCACCCGGCCTCGACCACGACTGTCGCGGCCGACAGGGCTGCGATAAGCCGGTTTCGCTGGAGGAACCTCCACTTCGTGGGAGCAGAGCCCGGCGCAACCTCCCCGACGACAGCTCCCGTCGCGGCAATGCGCTCGACGAGGTCGGTGTGGGCCTGCGGATAGGCCCGCTCCAGGCCCCCTGCCATGAGGGCGATCGTACGGCCGCCCCCGGCGAGGGTCGCGCGGTGGGCTGCGGCGTCGATCCCGAAGGCCGCACCCGAGACGATGGGGATCCCCACGGCAGTCAGCTCTGCGGCCAGCTCCCCCGCGACGTGCTCGCCATAGGACGTGGCAGCACGCGCTCCGACAATCGCTACACCAGCGCACGCCGCCGCGATGGATCGTGGGTCGCCGCGAACCCACAGCGCCAGCGGCGCGTGAACTCCCAAATCATCGACGGCATCCGGCCACGCCTCATCAGCTGGTGTCACCAGCCGGAGCCGGGCGACACGCGCTGTGCGCACGACGCCGGACACCGTCCCGGGCCGCATCCTCGGTTCCCATCGCTGCATCGCCGCGCGCGCTTCGCCAGGCTCAAGGATGCTGTCGCTGATGTCCCCGCGCCGCACCCGCCCGAGCGCCTCGAAAGCCCCCAGCGACCCTGTCAGAATCCCCGCTGCCGCGTCACCCGGCTCGGTCAGACTGTTCCAGACCACGCGGGCGTATCGATCGAGGATGTCGTCGTCGGAGAGTGCGCCCGTCACGAGCGGGCCGAGCTCGTCGCGGGCACGCTGCGGATCAATCACGCCACGGTTCCTCTCTTCAAGAAGAGAGCGCGCCCGATGTGGTCGGGTGTCGGCATCCGTTCCCCCTCGAGATCGGCGAGCGTCCACGCCACCAGGTGCATTGTGTTTTACCCTTTGTCTTATGAGGGCAGCGATATACGCGAGACAGTCGGTGAAGGCTGACGAGGGTATCGAGCGGCAGCTCGACCGGTGCCGGTCCCTCATCGCAGCGCGCGAGTGGGAAGCCGGTCCCGAGTACCTCGACAACGACACCAGCGCATCGAAGCCACGTGGACCGCTCACGGCGTGGGGCAGGATGCTCGCTGAGGCATCCTCGTTCGACGTCGTGGTGGCCGTGAACCTCGACCGGCTCCTCCGCACACAGCGGGATCTCACGACCCTGATCACGGCAGGCATCGCGGTGACCACGCTCGAGGGAGAGTTGGACCTCACGTCCGCGTCGGGTGAGATGCAGGCGAGCGTGCTGACCGCGATGGCTCGCTTCGAGGCGCGACGCAAGGGCGAGCGGCAGACACGCGCGAACGAGCAGCGCGCCCGGTCCGGACGGTGGGTAGGTGGCCGTCGACCTTTCGGTTTCGATGCAGACGGCAAGACGATCCGACCCGCCGAAGCGTCGGCGATCCGTGACGGCTACCAGGAGGTCCTCACAGGCTCCTCTCTCGCCGCGGTCGCGCGGGAGTGGAACCGTCGAGGGTTCGTGACGGGACAAACGCGTCAGGCCCGCACAGGGCACGCCGGGGAGCCGTCACCCTGGCGAGCGGGCTCGGTTCGGGCAGTGCTGCTGAACCCTCGCTACGCCGGACGGGTGCGGTACAAGGGCGAGATCATGACCGAGCCCGCCGAGTGGCCGGCGATTGTTGATGAAGCCACGTGGGAGGCGTGCCGAGCGATCGTCACCAACCCGGCACGATCAACCGCAGGCCGCTCCCCGAGCCATCTCCTGACCGGGATTGCCGTGTGCGGGATCTGCGGTGCCACCGTGCACGCGGGCGGCAACGCGCGGCGCGGTGTTCGCGGGTATCGCTGTAGCGGCAGTCTCGGGCACTTCTCGCGCCGCGCGGAGCCTGTCGAGGACTACGTGTCCGCCGTGGTTGTCGCGCGCCTGTCGCGTGCAGACGCTCGCGACCTGCTGTCGAAGTCGCACACCGCCGACGTTGCCGCGCTTCAAGACGAAGCTGTCGGACTCCGAGAACGGCTCGACGCACTCGCGGTGGACTTCGCAGACGGTGCGTTGACCGCCTCGCAATTGCGCGCGGCAACCGAACGCATCCGGGAACGGCTCGCGACGGTGGAACACGACCTGGCCGACGCGGGCAAAGTCGACACACTCGGCGACTTGATCGGAGCGGCTGACGTCGCCGCCGCATGGGCCGGGCTCAGCCTCTCGAGGAAGCGTGCCGCGATCTCGACGCTCATGCGCGTCACAATGCACCCGGTCGGCCGCGGCACCCACACATTCAGACCCGAAACTGTCGGGATTGACTGGCTGTCGGAGGCCACCTAGAGACTTCCCTCAACCGAGGGCAAGAAAGAGCCCCCGCCGCGGTGGAGCGCGACGAGGGCAAATGGATCACGAAAGAGGAAACCGATCATGACCAGCATTGATGTTACCCGCGATATCCCCACTATCCGGGCTGCCCTTCCATGCCCTGAGTGGTGCACGGAACACACCGGCGATCGCGTAGCGACCACAGAGATCATGCCCGGGTCGACAGCCGTGGAAGAGGCACTTCCAGTTGGTTCCCACCGCACTTCGTTCTTCTCCCGCGCGGGAATTCACGATCAGGAGGTGTATATGCAGCAGGGCGTAAGTCATGCAGGCGTGTGGAATCTCGAAACGATCTACGTCAAGCACGGCAACCATGGCATGGGCGGGCCGACGTTCGTGATGTCGTTCGGGTCGCAGAACGCGCGCGATCTCGGACTGGCACTCATCGCCGCTGCCGACGCACTCGAGGCCGCGGTCTCGGGGCGCTGTGACGAGTGCGGGAGCGCAACAACACGCGCGCCGGGTCTCTGCCATGAGTGCCTGGTGGCCGCGAACGTTGCGCGGTTCAGGAACCTTCACGCTGTCGACTAGAGACGAACGTCGGGGGTGCCGCCTGGGAGACTAGGCGGCACCGCGCATCGGGGAACAACATGAGCAGACGAAACCCACCAACAATCCACACGGGGCACATAACCCGTTCCGGACGTCGCGTGGTCGGCGTGGATTACTACTGTCGGAGGCATCCAACCTCCGAGATGGGGCGCTTCCGCATGTGGGCTGACCCCGCAGACGGCGACGACGTGTGGACCTACAGGATGTCCGATGGCGTGCTGCCCGAAGATGCAGGCCAACCCGGAAAGGCACTCCTTATCTGTCCGGTCTGCGGGAGCGAAAGCCAGGTATCGGAACAGAACCTCAGATCACGACTTGTTGCGATGCGCGCGAACCCGCGTGTCGAGATCGTAAGAATCTAGCCCCTCGCCTAATTTGGAATAGGCAACACCGCCCCGATCGGGCGAGATAAGTACGACGGAAACCCCCACCTGTGAGTAGCAGGGCAGTTCAACACGCCCTGAAGGACTCCAGACATGGGATGGACTCACACGCGATCGAAGATCGCCAATACCCTCCGCGAAAACCCATCCGCGGACGTCGGTGATCTCCGCCAACAGCTACGCGCGGAACGGCTAGAAGAACATATCCGCCGCGTTGTCTCGTCCGCGCCACCGCTGACCACCGAGCAGCGCGACCGCCTCGCGTCGATCCTGCGAGGTGCGGCATGAGCACCCGCAAGCGCGCGATGGCCCTCGACCCCGGAACGTCGAGCACCGCTGATCTGATCGCGAACCCGGAAACCCTTGGATGGGTGAAGACCGCCGTGTTGCGGATTCTCCGTCAGTGCCCCCGCACCGATGACGAGATCATCCGTGAGTACAACGCCCGCGTCCCGCACCCGTACTTCCCACAGGTGACCCCGCAGCGGATCCGCACCGCCCGCGCGCAGCTCGTGCGCGAGGGGATCGTGGTCGAAGCACCCATGCTCGGACACTCGGACCTCGGGAACCCCGCGGCGATCTGGGAGCCGCGTGATGCCTGAACAAGAGAGAAGCCGCCCCGCGTGCCAACGGGACGGCCAGAAGACTGCATCTCTCACCCCCATTCTAGGCCGCCGTGGCGGGCATCCCCACAGAAATATTGCGGGTGTACGCGATGGCTGACGCTCGAGTACCAGAACGCTACCTCAACGACCGCCGCATCCTGCGACTGTCGCCCGCCGCCCGATCGAGCCTCATCATGGCGACAGTCTGGGCCGTGTCGAACCGCACCGATGGACTCATCGAACGCGACGACATCCCCCTCATTCCCACCTTCGACCAATCCACTGTTGACGCTTTGGTATCGGCAGGACTACTCACTGTGTCCGGGGCGGATGCGTGGATCATCACCGACTACGAACGCGACCAAACGTCTCGTGCGGAGTTCGAAGTACTGGAGAACATGCGGCGTCGTGAGCGGACGAAGAAGCGTCGTCAGCGCTCCAAAGAGGGGGACAGTCCCGGGGGACATTCCCCGGGGACAGTCCCGGGGGACAGCACAGGCAAGGCAAGGCAAGGACAGGCAAGGCAAGGCAGGCAAGGAGAAGAAGACCTTGCAGTGAACGCTGAAACCGCCGAGATCACCGACTGGCCTACCGCTGTCCCCGGCTCTGGGGGTCTTCCGGAGTCATGGGTCGAGTCCGACACGGGCGAGTGGGTGAGAGCATGAGCCGCGCATCCGACGCACTCACCAACCTCGCGCAGGCCCTCAACGATCACGATCCTGCTTGCCGGGATGACCCGCGGTTCACTCTCGACCACGACCAGCTCCCGCCGGGTGAGGTCGCACACATCGGGTTGACGATCTGCCGCCCGTGCCCGCTGAGAACGACCTGCCGGGAGTACGCCGAGACAGCCAAACCCCCGGCCGGCATCTGGGCCGGACGAACCTACCAACGCCGACCACGAAAGGACCAACCGTGAACCCCGCTCCCCTGACACGCACAACCCCGCGAGAGACCGCGAGTTTTAGGGATCAACTAGGACCACACAAGACCCCGCCGTCTTCTTTTTGTACACACGGGGGTTTGTCTGGTCTGACATTCGGGAGGTCTGACATGCCTCGTGAGTTGAAGCCGTGTGGGACGGATGAGCGGACGCGGGATGTTGCTGCGATGCTGATCGCGCGCCCTCAGCATCGTGAGGCGGTCCTGGAGCACCTGTGCATGATCGGGGCGGATTCGGTGACGGTCGCTCTGATCTCCTCCAGGGTGCTGGAGTGGATGGACGAGCTCCTTCTGGACCGCTCGAGCGATGGGATCTGGCTGGACATCGTGGCTCGCGCAGAGGTCGCGAATCGCAACGACCCTCGAGGGGCTGGCGGGTCTGTGAGCGTGTCACTTTCGGGCTGTGTCGGGCGGGGCCGGTAAAATGGAAATTGCCGAGCGAAGGTTCGCTCTCGAGATTGCAGAGGTCCATCGATCGGCAACGTCACGGGCTTTGGTTGCCGAGATTGAGCGACCAGGCAGGCAGATGACCGCAAAAACGGGACGCACTAATCAGAGTGCGCCGTTCGCGGTGCCTGACCTTTAGGAGGCCACTGTGGCTACCACTACTCTCTCTGGCCGTCGTTCGCAGTTGGAAGCGCAGATCGCTTCTCTCCGCGCCGAGGGCGAAGCCATCACCCGTCTGTCCACGCTGACAACCGCGCAGGAAGCCCGCGCGGCGCAGATCCCCGGCGAACTGTCGCAGGCCCGCAGCGACCTCGCTGAGGTGCAGCAGATCATCGCGGACGAAGAGCGCATGACCGCCGCCGCGACGGAGCGACATTCCGCTGGAGCCGCCGTGACCCCCCGCGCCGATGACACTGTCCGCGATCGTGGCGACGCATGGATCGACTCGAACACTGGCGAACGCGCAGCACTTCGGGCCGGCGAGTCGTTCCGCTCTCACCCCGTCATCGAACGCGAGAGCGCTCGCCGCAACGCTTCCGATCAGCTCATGATCGCGCAGCATGGCGGCATCGGGCAGATGCTTCGGGCACTGTCGACCTCAAGCGGCTCCGCGATCGTTCCGACAGTGTGGGCAGCCGAGATCATCGACCGGGCGCGCGAGGAGGCAGCGGTGACCCGTGCCGGGGCCACGATCGTGCCGATGGAAGCGAAGACCGTCCAGATCGGCCGACTGACTGGTGACCCCACTGTCGCATTCCGCGCCGAGTCGGGCACGATTACCCCGTCTGACCCGACGTTCGACAATGTGACACTCACCGCGAAGACGATGAGCACGATCGTGAAGGGGTCGATCGAGTTCTTCCAGGACGCACCCAACTCCGACGAGATCGTGACGACCGCGATCGCGAAGGCGTTCGCTGAGCACCTGGACCTTGTCGCCCTCTACGGCGGTATCGAATCGGGCGCGGGATCGATCAACCTCGATGAGGACGTCAACCCGCACGGTGTGCTCAAGCGTCTCCTGGCGTACGACAGCGCATCCCAGGTGCTCGGAGCGACAGCCGGTGTCACCGCGACCAACGGCACCAGCATCACCGCCGCGTCGGCGTACAACGAGATCCTGGACACGATCTACACCGTCCGCGACGGACGCGAGGAGCCCAACGCGCTCATCTGGTCCTCGAAGATGGCCCGCAAGCTCGCGAAGCTGTACGACTCCACCTACCAGCCTCTCCGGGCACCGCAGGATGTTCTTGACCTGGAACGGATCGTGACCACCAAGATCCCGAAGTACACACAGGGAACTCTCACGACCGCCACTGATGTGTTCGCCGGCGACTGGTCACAGTTGCTGATCGGTCAGCGTCTCGAGATCACCATCCAGCGACTCGATGAGTTGTACGCAGTCAATGGTGAGATCGGCTTCGCGGTCCACTGGCGCGGCGACATCAACCTCGCCCGACCCACCGCGTTCGCCGTGTACAAGGCATTGCAGGGAGCGTAAGGGCACCTCCTCTCTGTCGCGTCAACCTCACCGTCCCCGTTTCTCTCGATCTTCCCGGGGATCGCGGAATGGATGGTCCGCACGTCATCTGCGTAGCGACCAGCGCGACATCCCGGGGGTCCACCCAACGAAGCCGTTTGGCGTGGACCCCCACACACCCGACTGCACCACAACCGTAGGAGGCCCCCGTGGCTACCACTCGTGAACTCGCCGTCAAGATCGTCGGTGACGCGTCCTCAGCCGTCAAAGCATTCGACGACACCGCCGACGCGGCTGGCCGCGCGAACTCGAAGTTCGATTCCGCACGCGCCGGCATCACCCTCGCATCCGCAGCAGTAGTCGCCGCTGTGGGCGCGTTCGCTGTGTCGTCGATGGATGCGTTCGCGGAGGCCGAGCAATCACAAGCCGCGCTCCTGGCTGCGTTCGACAAGTTCCCCGCGCTCGCAGACAGCAACATCGAAGCGATGCGCGCTCTGAACACGGAGATCCAACGGAAGACCGGGTTCGATGACGACCAGCTGGCGGCGTCACAAGCGACCCTCGCACAGTTTGGGCTCACCGGGGAGCAGATCCAGCAGCTGACCCCGTTGATGGCTGACTATGCGGCGAAGACGGGGAAGGATGTCACGACCGCTGCGGAGGATCTGGGTAAAGCGGTACTCGGTCAGGGTCGCGCGTTGAAAGATGTCGGTGTTGACTTCACCGACACGGGGGATGCGGCGGGGAACTTTGACCAGCTCATCGCGGGTCTTGACGGGACCGTGGGTGGTTTCGCGGAAACGATGGGTGGCACGACCGCGGGGAAGATGGCGATCCTCGAGGCCGGGTTCGGTGACATCCAGGAAACCGTCGGCGAAATGCTCGTGCCTGTCCTCAACACCCTCGTCGATGTCGGAACAACCGTCACGAACTGGATGGCCGACAACCCCGACGTAGTACAGGCCCTCGCGATAGCGGTGGGCGTCCTGACCGCCGCAATCATCGCCCTGAACGTCGCGCTGTGGGTAGCCGCCGCGAATCCGATCGTCATACTCATCATCGCGATCATCGCCGCTGTCGGTCTCCTGATCGCCGGCATCTGGCTACTCGTCGACAACTGGGACACCGTGGTCGCGTGGATCACCGAGGTGTGGTCCGGGTTCATGTCGTGGATCTCCGACGTGATCGACGGGTTCCTGACCTGGTGGAACGGTGTGTGGACTGAGGTCGGGAACTTCTTCCAGGAAGCGTGGAACAACCTCGTCACTGTGGTGCGGTGGCTGTGGGAAAACAGCTTCATCGGGTGGCTCACGAACACCCTCATTTTCTTCATCCAGAACTGGGAGTCGATCTGGACTCAGGTCGGGAAAATTTTCGGGGACGTGTGGAACGGTTTCGTCGGGATCGTGAAGAACATCTGGAACAGCATCCTCGGGTGGATCGAGGGCGGGGTGAACGGTGCTATCCGGTTGATCAACGGGATGATCGACGGGGTGAACGCGGTCGGTGGTGCGTTCGGTATCGAGCTCGCGTACATCCCGACAGTGAACCTCCCGCGCCTCGCGAACGGTGGTGTGACGACCGGGCCTATGGCGGCGATCATCGGCGACAACCCTGGCGGTCGGGAGATCGTGTCTCCGCTGGATGAGGCGCAGCGGTCCATGGAACGCGCCGCTGTCGCCGCAGCCGTGGCGGCGGTGAAGTCCGTACCGCAACAGTCCGGTTCGAGCGCTCAGGTTGTGGTGTACCCGCAGCCGGGGATGAGTGAGGAACAGGTCGGGCGGTCGGCTGCTGAGGAGCTGCTGTTCGCGATGCGGGGGGCGTAACGCACTCACCCGAGCTATCGCACGCACTTCCGGCTCCCGGAAGCCGGAAGTCCCGAACAAGTCCGTGCGATGACGCTCGGCACGCCGTCGAAGTCAGCCGCGAGCAAGTCAGACGTGACACAAATGTGTCACTTGAACTCGTGGCCACAGCACCGCCGTTCTTTTAGCAAACGCATATTTCAGACGTGACCCCGCCGTGTTCTGTGGATGCGTGTGTGTACATGGATCGTTGGTGTGACATTCTCCGGTGTGACATTCTCTGCCAGACCGCACATCTCCGCGCCTAGGATGTCGCAGTGGACGATCTAGAGGCTGCTGCCACACCCCGCTGTGAGTCGTGCAAGGTGGTCATGTCTGAGCATCCTCGCGGGTGGCAATGCCCCGTCTGTGGTGCCGAAACGCGCACATAGGCAAAAAAGCGGTATTGCGGACCCGGAGGACCCTGTCGTAGCCGCGCAGGGTCAGACTTCCCCGCGCCAGGGCGCCATCGAGCGGGGCGCGAACCCCGGGCGGGAGCGCCCCGGCGCCGGAGCGCAGCCATGTGCCCGGCACATCGGCGTTTCGCCGCCAGGGCGTAGTCGAAAGGCGTCGCGCGGCCCGATCACGGGCCTCGATCACGAGCGCTCGAGCCCGATCCGAGTCGAGGTCTCCCCGGGCCTCGGGAACACGACCTACCCGCAGCAGAGTCAGCTCGATATCGACGCGATCGAGAAGCGGGCCAGATAGGCGGTTCTGGTAGCGGCGGATAGCCTGCGACGGGCATTCGCACACGGCATCCCGAAGCCCGCGGTTTCCGCACGGACACGGGTTAGTAGCCAGAACAAGCTGAAATCGCGCGGGGAAGGATGCCGTGTATCCGGCCCGGTGAACGGTGATGTTCCCGGACTCGAGGGGTTGACGCAGCGCATCGAGCACTGTCGTGGGAAACTCTGCAGCCTCGTCCAGAAACAACACGCCCTCGCTGGCGCGGACGATCGCGCCAGGCCGCGGAGCCCGGGTACCGCCGCCGACGAGGGCTGCAGCACTCGCACTGTGATGCGGCGCTTCGAACGGTGGAACACGGGAGAGGTGAGTGACCGCGCTCCCCGAGAGCGAACGGATGGATGCCGCAGCCAGCGCGGCCTCGTCATTCAGGGGTGGCAGGATACTCGGAAGCCGCCGCGCGAGCATGGGGGTGTCAGATGGTCTGTGTGAGTGGGGTTCACCTCGAAGGAGAACATCATGGAGACCATGGCTATCAGTCCGGAG
>NZ_MKTR01000032.1 GCF_001898325.1 Microbacterium sp. 67-17 | reverse complement strand
GTCGTCTTTCTGTGTGAGTTCTTGGTCGTTCTCACTGACCATCGCACGATGGCTCACCCCGTCGCGGTCACGACGCCGCGGGCCCGAAAGACCACCACCCCGCGGGACTCCAGGCGTGACAGGCCGCTGACCAGACAGGGTCGGCGCGTCAGAGAGCGGTGTAGGAATCCGCCATTTCCCGTGGAATCCTGAGTCCGGGACCACCGCCAACTAGCGTGGAATCCCTGGGGTTATCCGCCATCTCGAGCGGGAACCTACAGTAGTAGTTGCCAGGCCGACCGCTCCCGAGTCGGATCCGGTATGTCGCGCCGACGATGCGCCGGGCAGCCCAATCGTCCGACACGAGCAGGACCTTTCGGCACGGCGTGGCCGGGGGCAGGAGCTCGCGGCGGTGAAGGAGCGTCAGCTGGTCGGTGTCTGAGCCTGTTCATAGCCTAGAATGGGTGCCCACGGTAGGCTTTTGGTGATGACCCCGACGACTCGAACTCAGCGCGCAGCCGTGCTGAGCGAGCGTCTTCTGATAACGAGGATCGTTACTGCTCTCGGCCTGGCGCTCCTGCTGATGTTGGGCATCGCCGCTGCTGGACACCTCGAGACCGATGGCACCACGCCGGTGCCGCTGGGAATGTCCGCACTCGTGGACCCGCACGTCGAGCCGCTGAGTGGCGGCGCCACCGATGCACGCGACGGCAGAGAACAGCAGACGGTGGTTGGCGAATCCTCGGGGGCCAGCGCGCTGATGGGGGCAGCGCTGTGTGTTCTGGGAATGCTGTGCGGGCTGGTGCTCGCGGTGCTGACTTACCGGCTGTGGCGCAGCCGCGTCCTCCCTGATCGTGGGATCTGGCCGCGGGTACTCTCGCTCTTTCCCCACCCGTCGACGATTTCGCGGGTGAGCATCCTTTCGCTGACGCAGTTGAGCATCTCCCGAACCTGACATTCGGCGTGCCGTCCTTCCGGGACGGCGATTCGCCCCGGGCTCACGCCCGGGTTCTGTCATGTGTCGTGTCTTGGTTTGGAGTACTCGAATGAAAACCCCTGTGAAGGCGACGTTGGTCACTCTGGCTGTGGTCGTCGTGATGGTGCTGGTCGCGATCATCTATGCGCTGGTCAATCAGAACCCCACCCCGGCTCCCGGCGAAGGAAGCAGCACCGGCACCTCCGTGGTGGGAGAGAGCTCGCACGTTCTGGATGACGGTGGTCCGGATGCGGTGACGGTGGTGGAGTTCCTGGACTTCGAGTGTGAGGCGTGCGGCGCGTTCTACCCGATCGTCGAGGATATCCGGGAGAGGTACGCCGGCCAGATCACCTACGTGGTGCGATACTTCCCGCTGCCCGGTCATTTCAACTCGAAGAACGCGGCGATCGCCGCGGAGGCTGCCGCACAGCAGGACCGATTCGAGGACATGTATCACCGACTGTTCGAGACACAGGCGGAGTGGGGTGAGGCGCAGGAGTCTCGTGCCGAGCTGTTCCGCGGCTTCGCCGAACAGCTCGGATTGGACATGACCGCCTATGATGCGGCCGTTGCCGATCCCGCCACCACCGAACGCGTGGAGCTCGATTTCAACGAGGGACGCGCTCTGGGGGTCGGCAGCACGCCGACGTTCTTCGTCGGCGGGGAGAAGCTCGAGCTGCAGACGCTGAACGACCTCGAAGACGCAATCGCGGCTGCCCTCTCCGGTGGTCGGTGATGCAGACGAGCCTGTCGCACCGACGAGTGATCATCGTCGGAGCCGGGCAGTCCGGACTGGCAGTTGCCGCAGCGTTGAATGCCAAGGGCCTGCGCCCGCAGCAGGATTTCGTCGTGATCGACGCGGCTCGCAAGGGGCAGCGCAGCTGGGCATCTCGATGGCATTCGATGGAGCTGCTCAGCGACGCCCGGCATAGCGTGATCCCGCCTCGAGGGCTCCCCGGCGATCAGCGTCGGCGTCCCCGCGCTGACGAGATCGTCGACTATCTGGCCTTCGTCGAGGGGGGACTTCGTGTCGAGACGGTCTGGGGGGTCCGTGCCACCGGAATAGAGCGTCCCGGCACCGGAACCACTCTGCTGCTGTCCACGACCGCAGGGGACGTACAGACCCGCAACGTCGTGTGCGCGACCGCCGCGGCAGCGTATCCGCGTGTGCCGGAGTGGGCTGCGACCCTGAGCGTTCCAGGCGTCGTGATGCACAGCAGCGACTACCTGTACCCAAACCAGATCGAGCCGGGACATGTGCTCGTCGTCGGAGGCGGCAACAGCGGGGTGCAGCTGGCACGTGAGCTGACCACTTCTCACACGATCACCTTGTCTATACGCACCCCGCGGGGGCACCGGCCGAGCGCCAGCTACCCGTCAGCTGCCGGACAGGCAGTCTCGTGGCTCACCCGCAGGCGGCATCCCGAACCGGTGTTCGGCGACAGCTACGAGCGGCTGCGCCGCGCCGGGGTCTCCATCGTTCCCGCGGCGACTGCCGCAGACGGCGGCGTGGTGACGCTCGCTGATGGCAGTGAGCTCTCACCGGACTCCGTGATCTTCGCCACCGGCTACGCACCGGGTGATGACTGGCTGCCGGATGCCGCGCACGCCGAGCGGGGAGCCCGTACCCGGACCGGGATCCCGGGACTGTTCGTCGCCGGTATGCCGCAGTACAGCGGCCGCGGTGCGGACACCATCACCGGGGTCTGGCGAGACGCCACCACAATCGCCCATCACATCATCAACCGTCCCTGAAAGCCACGCCATGTCATCCTCCCCGCCCACCGAGGCCACCCCGATGCTGCTCAGATGTCGTCCTGCCGCATTCGTCGCCCTGGGGGTGAGCCTGCTGCTGGCAGCTGGCATGGTGCTCTCGACCGCATCATCCGCGGCCGCACATGACAGCATCGTCTCGGCCACCCCCGATGCTGACGCGACCATCGGCGTGGCGCCGCAGGAGATCTCGCTCACCCTCGAATCGGCCGCGGTTCCCGAGAGTGCCCCCACTCCCGAGCTCACCGCCACGAAGCAGGCGCTTGAGCCATCTCCTATCCGTTCCACCGCCGAATCCACGGACGACGGCTACGGCGGTCAGGCCTCCGGCGGGGGAGAGCTCTTTCCCGTGCTTGCTGTCATCAGCGGCGTGGTCATCATCGGCGGCGCACTGATCGTGGTGCTCATGGTGGCCTGGGAACGCCGCCGCCGCGACCGCGCCGCGACAGAAGCGACCCGGGCACAGCCCTCGACGGAGGAGAAGACCGATGGCTCGTAACAGCGGCACCCGACTCGCGGTCGCCTGCATGATCGCCGCGGTGGTCGTGGTGATCGACCAGGCCACCAAGGCGGCGGCGGTGTCGGGGCTGAGCACCCAGCAGCGCATCCCCCTGCTGGGTGATCTGCTCGGACTGCAGCTCGCGTTCAACCCCGGTGCGATCCTCTCCCTGGGCGCTGGCTTCACCGGGCTGCTGACGCTCGTCGGGGTGGCTGCCGTGGTGCTGCTGGTGATCGCCGTCGTCCGAGCTCGCACCGTGTGGTGGGCTGTGGGACTCGGGTTGATCCTCGGCGGTGCGATCGGGAACCTCATCGACCGGCTGTTCTCTCCACCCGGGTTCGGCGTCGGGCACGTCACCGATTTCCTCGCCTACGGCACCTGGTTCATCGGCAACCTCGCCGACGTCGCGCTCGGCGCTGGCGTGATCCTCCTCGCCAGCGTTCTCTGGGCACACCGGGGAGCAGCCACCGCGCGCCGCGCCGAAGCGGCGACGAACGAGCCCGAGCCTGTCGCGGAGGCGCGGAGACCATGATGGCCAAGCAACGCATGCCGTCCGTCTATCAGCGCAATGCTTTCGCCCCGGGGCTGCTCGCAGCCGTCGTCCTGTTCCTGGCGCCGGCGCTGATGAGCGGAGACTGGTTCCTCCTGGTGCTGTTCGTCACCGCGATCCTCGCTGTCATCGTCGGCTGGTTCGCCGTACAGGCCAGGCAGTGGTGGTGGCTTCCGGCGTTCGCCGCGATAGCGGTGCTGTGGAACCCGCTATTCCCGTTTCCGTTCTCCGGGCCACTCTGGTCGTTCGCGCAACCGGCTGCCGCGGTGATCTTCCTGGTCGCCGGAGCGATGATCAAGGTGCGTCGCTCGTGACTCGCCGCCGCGTCTTCGCCGCCGTCTTCGCGCTGCTGGCGGTCAGCGTGGTGACTGGCTGTGCGAGCAACGATTCGCTCGCCCAGCAGTATCGGGACGGGAACGAGAAGGGCTACATCGCCGGCGACTTCCAAGTGGTGCAGATCCTGGAGTCCGACCGCGGTGAACCGGTCGCTTTCGAGGGGCTCACCGAGACCGGCGAGAGAGTGACCAGCGACGACTACCGCGGCGGGGTGCTGGTGGTGAACTTCTGGTATGCCGCGTGCGGTCCGTGCATCGTCGAGGCGCCGCTGCTCGAAGAGGTCTGGCAGAGGTACCAGGACCAAGGCGTCGCATTCCTCGGCGTCAACACCTACGACCAGCCCGCCACCGCCCTGTCTTTCGCTCGCGACAACAACGTCACGTACCCGAGCGTGATCGACGTCAACGACGGCAAGGTCAAGCTCGCGTTCGCGCAGGTCACCCCGATCCAGGCCACCCCCACCACGCTGGTGCTCGACCGGGACGGGAGAGTCGCTGCCCGGGTCATCGGCCAGCTGGCCAGCGCCTCCATCCTGGCCACCCTGGTCGCCGACACCCTCGCCGAGGAGAATCCGTGATCAACCCCGGGCCTCTGGTCGTCGACGGTGCTCTGTGGATCGCGATCCCGATCGCGGCCCTCGCAGGCCTGGTCTCGTTCATCTCCCCTTGCGTGCTGCCTCTGGTGCCCGGCTACCTCGGCTACCTCGGCGGCGCCGCCGGCAGCAACCCGGGTGCCGCCGGGACTGGGTCGACGGTAAGGGCGGAGCGCACCCGCCTGCTGCTCGGCGTGGGCCTGTTCATCGCCGGGTTCACGGTGGTCTTCGTCACCGTGACGATCCTGGGCGGCACGTTCGGGCTCCTGCTGCTGCAGTACGCCAACATCCTCACCCGACTCCTGGGGGCGGTTGTGATCGTCCTCGGCCTGGTGTTCATCGGGTTCTTCGGTATCGCCCAACGTAGCCTCCGTCCTCGGATCCAGAGCCGCGCCGGCCTGATCGGCGCCCCGCTTCTCGGGTTTGCGCTCGGAGTGGGGTGGACCCCCTGTATCGGTCCGACGCTCGCGGCGATCCTGTCGATGTCATGGAACCTCGGCGATCCCACCCGAGCCGGCCTGCTTGGTCTTGCCTACTCGCTCGGGCTGGGTCTCCCGTTCCTCCTGCTCGCTATGGGCTGGGGGTGGGCTTCGCGCTCGGTGTCGCTTCTGCGTCGCCACATCCGCGCCCTGAACATCATCGGTGGCGTCCTGCTGGTGTCGCTCGGGGTTCTCATGGTGACCGGGTTGTGGACCATGCTGATGTCCGCTCTGCAGCAGGTGGTGATCAATGTCCCCGTCCCGCTCTGAGACCGGCACGGTTGTCGACCCGCTGCGCCCCGCTGATCACCGCGACTCCGACGCCCCGTCCGAGATCAACGGTCCTGCCCTCGGTGTGGGCGGCTGGGCCCGGTGGGCGTGGAGGCAGCTGACCAGCATGCGCACCGCCCTGGTGCTGCTGCTGTTCCTCGCGATCGCCGCCGTCCCCGGGTCGCTGTTCCCGCAGCGCACCGCCGACCCCAACGGGGTCACCCAGTGGCAGCGCGACAACCCTGACGTGTTCCCCCTTGCCGACGCGGTCGGCCTGTTCGATGTGTACTCGTCCCCCTGGTTCTCCGCGATCTACCTGCTGCTGTTCGCATCCCTCATCGGCTGCGTCATCCCCCGGGCCAAGCACCACTACAAGGCGCTCCGGTCCGTGCCGCCGCGCACTCCCGCACGACTGTCCCGCCTGGTCGACTATCAGGAGACGATGATCGCGACCGACGAAGCCACTGCGGATCCGGCCGGGGATGCGGTACGGCTAGCGCAGCACCAGCTGCGTCGAGCCGGTTACCGAGTCCACCGTTACGACGAGCCGGGGTGGGCGTCGGTCTCGGCCGAGAGGGGGTATCTGCGGGAGACCGGCAATCTGGTCTTCCACATCGCTCTGGTCGGGGTGCTCGTCTCGGTCGCGATCGGCGGCGGGTTCGCCTACACCGGCCAGCGGGTCGTGGTGGAGGGCACGACGTTCGTCAACGCGCTCAGCGACTATTCCTCCTTCAACCCCGGCCGCTTCATCGACGGCACCCGCTTGGCCCCGTACTCGATCACCCTCGACGACTTCCGGGTCTCTTATCAGCTGCCCGGCATGCCCGGTGCCGGGCAAGCGGGTGACTTCTCCGCCGACGTCACGATCCGCAGTTCCGGTCGGGACGACCGGACCGAGAGCGTGATCGTGAACTATCCGATCACCGTCGCCGGTGACCGCATCTACCTGCTCGGCAACGGCTACGCCCCCACCCTCACCGTCCGTGACGCCGCAGGAGAGGTCGTGTGGAGCGAATCGCAGCCGTTCCTGCCGCAGGACTCGAACATGACATCGCTCGGGATCATCAAGATTCCGGACGGGCTTCCCGAGCAGCTTGGGCTGGTCGGCTTCTTCTACCCCACTCAGGGTGTGCTTCCCTCCGGAGCGTTCACTTCCGTTTACCCGGACGTGGTCAACCCGGTGCTCACTCTCAACGTGTTCAGCGGAGACCTCGGCATCGATGACGGCACACCCCGGTCGGTGTACACCCTCGAGGTCGACGGACTCACCCAGCACACCGGCGGCGACACGGGGCTGGACTCCCTCGAGCTCACCCCCGGCGCCACCGTCAACCTGCCCAACGGGTGGGGCACGATCACCTGGGAGGCAGCGTCCGAGCAGGAGCCGGTGAAACGGTTCGCGTCACTGCAGATCCAGCACGATCCCACCAGCGGATGGGTGCTCGCCTTTGCGATTCTCGCCATGGCGGGACTGTTCGCCGCTCTGTTCGTGCCCCGCCGACGCATCTGGGTCAAAGCCCGAACCGTCCCCGCGGGCGTACACGTCGAATACGCGGGCCTCGCCCGCGGCGAAGACCCCACGCTCCACACGGCCGTCCGTGATATCGCGAACGACCACGCCGCCGCTCTGAACCGCGCGCGCGGCGCGAACCCCGAAGGAGAGACCCGATGAAATGCCCCGTTGATGACACTCTGCTGCTGGTGAGCGAGCGCGCCGGCGTCGAGATCGACTACTGCCCCGGGTGTCGCGGCGTCTGGCTGGACCGCGGCGAACTGGACAAGATCCTCGACCGGGCCACCGACACCCGTGCCCCGCGATATCCGGAACCCGGTACCCGTGATATCCGCCACGACAGGGGCGACTCGCACCAGGGCCGGAACGGGCGTCGTCGCCGCGACGGGCTCCTGGGAGAGCTGTTCGACTTCTGATCGCCTGACCAGACATGACATCGTGAACGACTGGATCCCTGGCACGCCGCCGACTTTGCTCAGCTTGCTCAGCCCCGCGCCGTTGCCGTTCCCGCTGCTGCCGCTGGTCGCCGCCGTGCTTGCTGCCGCCTACCTCGCCGGCGCGATCCGACTGTGGATCGGCCGGCGGCGGTGGCCGGTGTGGCGCACGGTCAGCTTCTTGCTCGGTTGCGTTGCTCTGGCTGCGGTCACCGGTCTGGGTGTGGAGGCATATGGGTACGCACTGTTCTCGGTGTTCATGTTTCAGCAGCTGACCCTCATGATGGCCATCCCCCCGCTGCTGGTGCTCGGATCCCCGGGCACACTCCTGCTTCGAGCCACACCCCACCACGGGCTCGGCCGGCTCATGCTCCGCATAGCACACGCGGGACTGCGCAGCCGCGTCGCGCGGTGGGCACTGAGCCCCTGGGTGGCGCTTCCGCTGTACCTGTTCGCGTTCTACGGGCTGTACCTCGCCGATGCCGCCGACCGCATCCTCCAAGCACCCGGGGGACACGTGGGCCTCGAGGTCGGGTTCCTGGTGGCCGGGATCCTGTTCACCATCCCGGTGCTCTCCGCCGACCCACTGCCGGTGCGACTCAGCCATGGCGGTCGCGCGCTGGACGTGTTCGCCGAGGCCGCCCTGCATGCGTTCTTCGGGGTGTTCCTGATGGTGGCGACCACTCTGCTCGTCGACGCGTTCGCCGCGCCCACGCTGGCGCTGGGCATCGATCCGATCGAGGACCAGCGTCTCGCCGGCGGCCTGGCCTGGTCATACGGAGAAGCGCCGACCCTGCTGATGCTGATCTTCGTCATGCACCGCTGGTTCCGCGATGACACCGCCCGGGATGCCGCTGCCGCCCGCTACGCCGACACCCATGGCGACCCCGAACTCGACGCCTACAACGCCTACCTCGACACGCTTCGTCAAAAGGACAGCAGCTGATGGCCACGACCACTCTCGCCACCGCGTTTCCGCCGGAAACGACCACCGCACCCCCTCTGGGTCGCACGGCACGGCTGCCATTGTGGGCAGCGATTGCGGTGGCTGGCGCCGGCGGGTTCGTGCTGGATCTGGCCACTCCGGCGATCGGGTGGTGGCCGTTGGCGCTGTTGGCAGTCACGATGTCGCTGGTTAGCCTGATCGGCCGCAGCGCCCTCACCGCATTCCTCGTCGGCACGGTTTTCGGCGTCGTGTTCTTCTTCACCCATCTGGTCTGGGTCGGGCAGTTCCTTGGCCCGGTGCCCTGGGTGGCTCTCGCCAGCCTGCAGGCCGTGCTGTTCGGTGCCGGGGCCATCCCGATCACCCTCGCCTACCGGTGGACGGAGCGGTATCGATCGCGTGGGGCTGTGCAGCTGATCGCCGTGCCGTTGCTGATCGGCGGGCTCTGGGCCACGCGTGAAGTCGTGATGGGGTCGTGGCCCTACGGTGGATTCCCCTGGCTGCGGATTGGTATGACACAGGTCGATGGCCCCCTGGTTCAGGCCGTCTCATGGACCGGAGCGACGGGACTGAGTCTGCTGGTCGTGGCCCTGTGCGCGGGCATTCTGCAATGGGTTCGCGCGGGCGGCATTCGGTTCTTGCGCGGGATCATCCCCGCCGCGATCCTTACACTCGTCCTCGTCGGAACCCCGCAATTTCCCACCACTGACGCTGGGACGCTTCGGGTCGGGTGGGTTCAGGGCAACGGCCCCGCCGGCTACTTCGACACCAAGGCGCCCGGCGAAATGCTCGACGTGCAGGCAGCCGCCTCCCGACCGCTGCTCGGACAGCAGATGGACCTGCTGGTGTGGCCGGAAGGCAGCGTGGATGCTGACCCCCTGCGGACACCCACGGTCGCGACTCGGCTGGACCGTGTCGTGGCCGAGGCGGGGGCGCCACTGCTGATGAACGCGGCCACCACCCGCGGTGCGGACGTGTTCAACACGTCGCTGCTGTGGACAGCCGATGTCGATGCCCGCCAGTGGCACGACAAGGTGAACCCGGTTCCGTTCGGCGAATACGTACCCGACCGTTGGCTGTATGAACGCATCGCCCCGGACCTCGTCGGGCTGATCCAGCGGGAGTACACCCCCGGCAGCAACCCGCCGATCGTCACCGTGAACGACGTCGGTGTCGGGCTGGCGATCTGCTTCGACGTCATCTACGACCAGGTGATCTGGGACGGTGCCCGCGCCGGCGCGGAACTCTACGTGTTCCAGACCAACAACGCCGACTTCCGAGGGACCGACGAGAACCTGCAACAGCTCGCCTTCGCGAGAATGCGCGCCATCGAAACCGGCCGGACTGTGGTCAACGTCTCCACCGTGGGCACCAGCGAAGTCATCGCGCCCGGCGGCGGCACGACCGACAGCGTCGGCGTCGACACCACGGCCGCGGAGATCAGCACGATTCCATTGCGCACCGGGCTCACCGCAGCCGTGTTCATCGGGCCGTGGCTGACCGGGTTGGTCCCCGTCCTCGCGGCCATCACCCTCATCGGGCTCGGGATCCAGGACCGCGTCCGGCCCCTCATCCCGCGTAAGCACGCCGAACCACGGAGGTCGACACCGCTATGAGAGCACCAAGACCCGTCGCCGAGGCCTGGTCCAGCCCGCCAGGTGGAGAACCGTCGAGCGACCAGCCTCGCGCGTTCCCCACACGTCGCAGTCTCCGGCAAGAAGGCTCCCCGTCGCGCACGATCGTGGACCCCACCCCGCGGCCGGCCGTCGCGGCAGCGCCATCGCGCGGTCGCCGGACGATGCATCCGGTGCGGAGACTGACTGCGCTCGCGATTGTCAGCGGACTGATCACGACCGTGGCGTTGCCCGCATACGGCGCCTGGCGGTCTACAGACCCCCTGCCACCGTCAATGCAGCGGGTCGCCTCGGAAGACGCGCAGTCTCTCATCGTGGCGTCCGACGCGACGCAGACACAGCTCACGCGCGACAGCTACTCGGCTACGACCCCGGAGGAGATCGACCGGAGGGAGGCGGCGGAGGCCGCCGCGTCTCGTGCTCGCGCTTCGGAGCGCGTGGCGTTGGTGCCGTTCGACTACAGCATGGTCACCCCCGGCAGCGGCATCGTGCGGTGGCCGGTAGGCGGCCCGTTCACCGTGACCGACCGGTTCGGCGACCGCGGCGGTGCGCATATGGGCACCGACATGGCCGCCGCCGGTGGCACCCCGGTCTACGCGTCCCTAGGCGGTGTCGTCAGCGTCTCGCAGGATGGCTATGGCGCCTACGGCGTCACCGTCATGATCGAGTCCGTCCTGAACGGTCAGCGCGTCCGCACCGTCTACCCACATATGCAGACCGGGAGCCGACTGGTCTCTGTCGGCCAGACCGTCACTGCCGGTCAGACGGTCGGACTGGTCGGAACCACGGGACGCTCCACCGGCAACCATCTGCACTTCGAGGTGTACATCGACGAAACCGCCATCGACTCACTGATCTGGCTGCAAGCGAACGCCGGCTGAGGCCCAAACCCCTGACAAAGAAGGCACCCACATCATGACCGGATCATCTGCGCTCACGCTCGATGGCATCTCACTGTTGCTGGTCTGGACCGCGATCGCCACCTACGTCCTCGCGTTCATCGCGTACACCATCGACCTCGCTCGTCGCTCCGTTCCCGTTGCCGTGCCGCTGAGGGACTCGGCGCTGGTCGGAGCAGCGACGGCACCCGCGGTCACAGATGCCTGGCAGGAACGGCGCCCGGTGGCCCCGGAGCCGGCACGTTCTCAACCGAGGCCGCTGTGGGCACGGCTCGGAACGGCGCTGACAATGCTCGGTTTCCTGTTCCACCTGGCCGGCACAGTCCTGCGAGGGATCGCGGCCGGACGGGTGCCGTGGGCCAACATGTACGAGTTCGCGCTCACCGGAACCGTCCTGATCGTCGCGGTGTACCTGCTTGTGTTGCGCCGCTACGACCTCCGCTTCCTCGGCGCGTTCCTCATCGGGATGGTGGTGCTGCTGCTGGGTGGCGCCACCATCACCTTCTACGTCGACGTCGTCCCACTCATGGACCCGCTCAAAAGTGTGTGGCTGGTCATCCACGTCTTCGTCGCATCCCTTGCCACCGCACTGTTCGCGATCGCCTGCGGCCTGTCGGTCACCCAGCTCCTGCAAGCCCGCCGCGAACGCCTCACGGCAGCCGCCCCTGCGGATGGCGCGCCACACAGCGGACCGCGGTTCCTGGCCACGCTGCCGCCCTCGGGAGCGCTCGAGTCCCTCGCGTACCGGTTCGTGATCGTCGGTTTCGTGTTCTGGACTTTCACACTGGTTGCCGGCGCGATCTGGGCCAATGACTCCTGGGGAAGATACTGGGGGTTCGACACCAAGGAGGTCTGGACCTTCGTGATCTGGGTGCTCTATGCCGGCTACATCCATGCCCGCGCCACACGGGGGTGGCGAGGTGCCCGCTCCGCGTGGCTGTGCATCGTCGGCTTCCTCGCGGTGCTCTTCAACTTCACGGTCGTCAACATGTTCTTCAAAGGACTTCACGCCTACTCCGGCCTGAGCTGACCCCAGGCGCACCGCACGGGTCGAGCGCTCGACCCGCAGGTCACAGGGCGGGCTTGTCCTCGTGGTCGATGCCGTGGTGTTCCTTTCCGCGCTCGAAGGCGAGGAGCCGGAGGGCGTTGCCGACCACGATCAGGGTGGATCCCTCGTGGATGAGGACGACGGCGCCGATGTTCAGGCCGACGAAGGTGGCGATGATCAGGAAGACGACGACGGCGAGGCTGGCGATCAGGTTCTGGCGGATGATCCGGCTGGTGGCACGGCTGAGCCGCACGGCGAACGGCACGCGCCCGAGGTCGTCGCTCATCAGGGCGATGTCGCAGGTCTCGAGCGCGACGGTGGAGCCGGCGGCGCCCATCGCGATGCCGATATCGGCGCGCGCCATCGCTGGGGCGTCGTTCACCCCGTCGCCGACCATGGCGATCGGGCGGTGGGACTGGGCGAGGCGGGTGATCTCGGCGACCTTGTCCTCGGGCAGCAGCTCTCCGATGGCCGTGTCGACTCCGACTTCACGCCCGACGGCGTCAGCGACCCGCTGATTGTCGCCCGATATCATCACGAGCCGCCCGACGTTCGTGCCGCGCAGCGCGGCGAGCACCTGGGCCGACTCCGCGCGGGAGGCGTCCATGACGCCGACGAGACCGAGGAACCGGTCGCCGCGCCGCACGATCATCAGCGTCTGCCCGGAGTCGCGGGCATGTCCGTACGCCGCGTCGAGCGCAGGAGGGAGGGTGATCTGCTGCTCGTCGAACATGCGGAGGTTGCCGACCTCCACCGTCTCACCGTCGATCGTGGCGCGCACACCGCGGCCGATCACCGCGTTCAGATCTGTGGCGTCGACCCGCTCGGACTCGGAGACGCGGTCGGCGAGATCGCGGACGATCGCTGTGGCAAGAGGGTGATCGCTGAGGGCTTCCACCGCGACCAGTGTCGGGATCAGCAGCGCTCCGTCGTCGCCGTCGACCGGGATGACCGAGGTGACGCGGGGAAGGCCCCAGGTGAGCGTGCCGGTCTTGTCGAATGCCATCGCCTTGACCCGACCGAGGGTCTCCAGGGGCGCGCCTCCCTTGACGAGCACGCCCGCGCGAGCGGCGCGGGCAACCCCCGCGAGTACGGCTGCGGGGGTGGCGATCGCGAGAGCGCAGGGACTTGCGGCGACGAGCACGGTCATCGAGAAATAGAACGCGTCGCTGAACTGCTGCCCGAACCCGAACATCGCCACCAGCAAGGTGGCCGCGACGCCGATGATCACGGCGGGCACGTACCAGCGCTGGAACCGGTCGATGAACTGCTGGGTCGGGGATGTGGCCTGGTCGGCGGTCCGGACGAGCTCGACGACTTTGCTCAGGGTCGAGTCGGCCGCCGTGGCGGTGACCTCGACCTCGAGCACTCCTGATCCGTTGACGGTTCCTGCGAAGACTCGGTTTGCTGCCGGCAGGGTGTCTATGGTGCGCATCGCACGCTCGGGATCGGTGACGGGTTCCTTCTCCACGGGGATGGACTCGCCGGTGACCGCCGACTGGTCGACGGCAGAGACGCCCGAGATCACGAAGCCGTCCGAGGGGATTCGTGAGTTCGGGCGAATCACGATGATGTCCGCGACCGCGATCTGCTCGACCGGCACCTCCACCGGCTCCCCGCCGTCGCGGCGGACCAGCGCCGTGCGAGGAGCGAGCTCCGCGAGGGCCTCGATGGACTTGCTCGCCCGGCTCAGGGCGTACTCTTCCAGGGCGTGTCCCAGGCTGAACAGGAACAGCAGCACCGCTCCCTCGGCCCATTTTCCGATCAGTGCGGCGCCGATCGCGGCCACGAGCATGAGGAAATCGACCTCGAACTTGCCTCGCAACGTCGAGGTGATCGCCGACCGGAAGGTGAAGAACCCGCCGAAGAAGTAGGTGGCGAGGAAGAACGCCAGCGGCATCCCGAGCAAGGGCATCCCCAACGCGAACTCCGTGATCATCCCGGCCGCGTACGTCACGCCGGACGCGATCGCAAACCACAGCTCCCACCGTGTCGAGCCATGCGCATGCTCATGTGCGTCTGTGGAAGGTGCTGCAGTTCGAGAGGTGCCTGTCATGCGTTCACCATACATCACAACATCATGATATGTTGTAAATGTGTATGATTATCGTATTCGGCGGGGGCAGAATGGTGTCCATGACTGATGAGATCCTGCACGAAGCGGATGGCGTGCTATCAGTTGCGGACGCCGAGCGACTTTCGGAGATCATGCAGGCTCTCGCCTCACCCGTGCGATTGCGTATCCTGAGCGTGCTGCGCGCCCGGCCGAGCACAGTCACAGAGCTCAGCGAAGAACTGGGGTCGGGACAGACCACCGTATCCAACCACCTGCGGCTGCTGCGACACCTCAGCCTCGTGGAGGGAAGCCGGGACGGACGTCACGTGCACTACGTGTTGTACGACGAGCATGTTGCAGAACTTCTGGATGAGGCCGTGGGCCATTTGTCTCACCTCGCCTCCGAATCCAAACGGGGTTAGCGGGGCGGGTTCAGAATCCGTGCATAGGCAACGGCCGGATTGGCTATCAGTGGCACGACATGGAAAGGAACCCGGTGAGCGCGAGCGGTTCACGTCGATCCGACCGGCGGAAGTGGACATCTGCTGAATACGCCTACGTGGCCTTGGGATTGAACGGCCTTTGTCTGCTGATCTTGTTCGCGAACCTGCTCGCAGGCAACTCCTGGTGGCAGGTCGCAGTTCCGCTTGCCGCGGTGTGTCTCGTTCTCGGTGCCGTGTCAGGGTTCCAGACGAGGCGATTGAGGATGAGAGAGCGTCAGGGACGTGACTGAGACCTAGGAAGGCCTGGCCTCCGGTTGCAGGAGTTCGCCGCCGCGCGAACCGTCGGACCTCCCTTCCAGTGTGTCGAATCGATTCGATACACTGGATCGTGGTGCCCTCAACGACACCGTCTTCCCATCTTCGACGCACGACTCGAGGGCACGAATGGCGCGCAGCCTGATCACCGGACACCCCTGGCGGGTGATCCTTCTGTTCTCCGTACCGTTGCTGATCGGCAACGTCGTGCAGCAGCTCTACCAGTTTGTGGACGCGATCGTTGTCGGTCGCCAGCTCGGCGTGGATGCGCTCGCGGCGGTTGGCGCGACGGGCAGCCTGCTGTTCCTCTTGCTCGGCTTTGCCTGGGGAATGACGACGGGCTTCGCGATCCCGACGGCGCAGGCCTTCGGCGCGCATGACGCCGCAGGGGTGCGCCGGTCGGTAGCTGTCGGGACGGTGCTCACGGCCGCAGCATCCGTGGTCCTGACCGTTATCGCGCCGCTGGTCGCCGAACCGCTCCTCGTGCTGATGCAGACGCCCCCAGCTCTGATTCCCCAAGCGGCGGTGTTCGCGCAGGTGAGCTTCCTGGGCTCGGGCGCGATCATGTTCTTCAACTACCTCTCGGCGATCATCCGGGCGATCGGCGATTCGCGCACTCCCTTGGTGTTCTTGAGCATCGCTTGTGCGCTCAACGTCGCCTTCGTCATCGTCACGGTCGGACCCCTCCAGTGGGGTGTCGCCGGAGCCGCGGCATCCACCGTCATCGCCCAGGCTCTCTCGGTGATCTGGTGCCTGGACTACGTGCGTCGGCGGGTTCCTGCCCTCCATGTGCACCGCGCCGACTGGCGACTTCGACGCGCGGAGGTGATCGACCACCTGCGGCTCGGTTTGCCGATGGGCTTCCAGGCGTCGATCATCGCGATCGGCACCCTGACGGTGCAGGTGCGGCTGAACGAGCTTGGCACCGCCGAGGTCGCCGCCTATACCGCGGCTTCTCGGGTCGACGGGCTTGCTGTAGCCCTCCTCCAGTCGCTGGGGCTTGCGGTGTCGATGTACGTCGCCCAGAACTTCGGCGCGCGGCGACCCGATCGCATCCTGCGCGGCGTCAGGCAATCCCTGCTGATCTCGACGATCGCCGCTCTCGTGATCGGTCTCGTTCTCGTCGCCTTCGGCAGCCAGATCGTCGAGCTGTTCGTTGGTCGCGGGTCCGAGGATGTCGTCTCGATGGCGGCTGCGATGCTCGTCATCAACGCCTTCAGCTACGCCGCACTCGGCATCCTGTTCGTGCTCCGCGGCGCCCTGCAAGGGCTGGGGCATGCCCTGATCCCGACCATCACCGGGATCGTGGAACTCGTCATGCGCGTGGGGGCTGCGATCGTGCTGGGCGCGATGTTCGGGTTCATCGGGGTTGTCTGGAGCAACCCGCTCGCCTGGATCGGTGCCACGCTCGTGCTCGTGCCCGCGTACCTCCACGCACGGCGCGCACTCCTGCGGATGCCGGTCTCGCCGCTCGCACCGACACCGACCACGCCCATCCCGATCGTCGGACCGACAAACGGATCGCTGGCGGTCGACGCGATCGTGACTGCCCCGGTGCCGGTGGTCGTGCCCGACAGGCCGCGGCGGCTGTTCGGGCGGCTCCCCTCGATACGCCCACGTCGCCGGCGCACGCGTCGCTGACAGACGCGCGGAGCCAGCCTCAGGTGCTGAGCGCGGCCGGCGTTCTTGCGCCGCAGGAGCTCGAACAGCTCGCCCGTCCGCACGGTGCGCAGCAGCGTCACCAGCCTGCGGAATAGGCGCACCCCTGAAAGTTGTTGCGTCAATTAATTGCCGATGCGGGGTCCCGCGCTGGCATCCACGAGAGGACCATCATGCTCATCGCCTACTGGATCATCGCCGGCCTGCTAGCGCTCATCTATCTGTTCGCCGGAGGGACGAAGCTCATTCGCCCACAGGAAGCACTTGCCTCATCGGGTATGGGCTGGGCCGCAGACTCTCCCGCGGGCGTCGTCAAGCTCATCGGCGCTGTCGAGGTGCTCGGTGCTGTCGGACTGATCCTGCCGCCCATCACCGGAGTCGCGCCGGTCCTGGCGCCGGTCGCCGCGATCGGGCTCGTCCTGGTCCAACTCGGCGCGATGATCGTCCACGGGCGTCGAGGCGAGGCCAAGATGATCCCGGCGAACATCGTCTTGGCGGCTCTGGCGGCCGCCGCGGCGATCCTCGGATTCCTGGTGTGGTCATGACAGGCACCCTGCTCACCTGGCGCCCGCAGGCGCTCCAGACCCCGGGAGCCGCCGCAAATGAGACGCGGATGGACACCGTCGAGCTTCTGGTCGGCGACCTCGACGCGCAGACAGCGTTCTATCGCGACGCCATCGGGCTCGACGTGATCAACCAGTCCGGGGCGTCCGCGACCCTCGGCCGCTCTGGCACTCCGGTCGTGACGCTCACGCACACGCCGGATCTGCCGCCGTTCGACCGATCGGGTGCCGGGCTGTACCACACCGCCATCGCGTTCCCCGACCGAGTGAGCCTGTCGGCTGCCGTCATGAAGATGGCGCAGCATCCGTCTCACATTTACCAGGGCGCCACCGACCACACGTTCAGCAACGCGTTCTACTTCCAAGACCCGGAGGGCAACGGTATCGAGCTCTATTGGGACCGGCCCGCAGAGCAGTGGCAGAACATGCCCGCGGGGTGGATGCCGCGCAACACCGCGATCGATCCGAACGCGTTCCTGCGCACACATTTCGACACCGAGCGCCCGGAACCGGAAGACGCCACGGTCGGGCACGTCCACCTGCAGGTGGGGGACATCCCCACGGCGCGCCGCTTCTACGTCGATACCCTCGGGCTCGACATCACGTTCGATCTCGGGAGCGCGCTGTTCGTCTCCGCCGGCGGCTACCACCACCACATCGGGCTGAACACCTGGCACAGCGCGGGTGCCGGGCCGCGCGCAGCATCGCTGGGCCTCGGCGACGTCCGCCTGCGGATGCCCGTCCGCGACGACGTCCTTTCCCTGGCTGACCGGGCCCGCCATGCTGGCGTCGGGGTGGAGGATGACGGCCATGCCGTCCGCCTGCGCGATCCCTGGGGAACGGTGCTGACTGTCGCGCCGGAGGCACCGGGCGCGTGAGATGCGCTGACGCCCGGCGTCGGCAGCGAGGATAGGTGGACCATGACCTTCCCTGTTCCGCGGATGAGCCCGAGCGAGGCCGAGGCGTGGACCGGCCTGATCCGCGTCTGCATGCTTCTTCCTGCCGAGCTCGACTCGCAGCTCCAACGCGATTCCTCGATGACGCACTTCGAGTTCGCCGCACTGACCTTCGTGCGATGGGCGCCGGAGTCAAGAGCCTCGATGACGGCGATCGCGGAGGCCACGAACTCCACGCTCTCGCGTCTCTCGCACGTGTGCACGCGTCTGCAAAAGCGCGGTCTCGTTGAGAAGAGCGCGTCGGCGTCGGATGCGCGCGTGACCGAGGTGACCCTCACATCGGCGGGCCGCCGCGAGCTCGTGCGGGCAACGCCGGGTCACATCGGGACGGTGCGTCGACTGGTGATCGACGTGCTTTCCGACGAGGATCTCGCCGATCTCGCCCGAATCACCCGCGTCCTCGGCAAGCGCCTGGACCCGAGCTGCCGGGGTGACGAAGAAACCGCGGTCGACTAGCTTCCCTGGACGAGATGGTCGTCAGCAGGGCGCCGATGAATAGTGCCGCGGTGGCCACGGCGTTTCCCTGGCACTGGCGACTAGCCGCGGGTCGGGGCGATCGAAGGGGACGCTGACCGTGACGGAGATATCCCGCTGGCCAGGCGCGTCCGCAGCTCGGACCGGAGGGCAGCACCCTCACGTCGGATTGCGGGAGCCTGAGCGCGTACAAGGTCGAACTCGTCAACGACCACGGCGCCGCCGACCAAGACCGTGCGCGCCCGCATCGCTGATCCTGAGAAGGTCAGGTGGTCTACCGCGCGCTCGCCCGTGCCCGGAACGAACTGTGGCGCATCGAAGACGGCTACGTCTGCGACCGCGCCGGGCCGCAACGTGCCGTACCTCGGGCCGAGCCCCAGGGCACGAGCGCCGTTGCGAGTTGCCATCCGCAATGCGTCCGCCGAACTGACGACCGCCGCGTCGCCGCGGCGTCGGTGCAACAGGGCTGCGAGGCGCATTTCCGTGCGCGCGTCGAGGGTGTTGTTGCAGGCCGCCCCGTCGGTACCCACGCCCACGTTGACGCCCCGCCGGAGGAGGCGGGGTATGTCGGCGATGCCGGAGCCGAGCTTGAGGTTGGCGCTGGGGCAGTGCGCGATCGTCGCACCGCTCCGAGCCAGAAGCTCGACCTCGTCGTCGTCGAGCCATACGCCGTGGGCGAGCACGGTGCGCCGGGTCAGAGCGCCGAGTCGGTCGAGATACCGCACATCTCGCGCGTCGTTTTCGGCGGCGACTCCCTCGGCCTGCCGGCGATTCTCGTTCACGTGCGTGTGCACGACTGCGTCGGTGCGGATCGCGAGCTCCAGGGCATCCGCCCAGAGCTGCTCGGTCGCTGCGCTCGGTGCGCGCGGCGATATCGCCACGCGCACGCGCCCCTCAGCAGCGCCGTGCCACGTGCGCGTCAGCCTCAACAGATCGGTCCACGCCTCCTTCGTCGATTCGGCGATGAGGTCCGTACCGGGCTCGCGACGATCCATGATCGCCTTGCCGATCGTCGCGCGGGCCCCCAGCTCGACTGCCGCTTCGAAGGCGGCATCCGTGTGATGGGCCGTCTCCATGCTGAGGAAGGTGGTTGTCCCTGAGAGCAACATCTCGGTGATGCCCCAGCGCGCTGACACCGCGAGATCGCCAGCCGTGAGCAGCTGCTCGAGCGGCCAGATCCAACGGTCAAGCCACTGCATGACGTCGAGGTCCTCGGCAAGCCCGCTGAAGGCGGTCTGACACAGATGCACGTGCGTTTGCACGAGCCCCGGGGTGACGATCGCGCCGGTGCCGTCGATCTCGCGGTCCACCGAGCCGGTGACCCGCGGCCCCACGGACGTGACGGTGTCGCCCACGACGAGCACATCGCCGACGATCTCCCCAGCTTCGGCCAGGATTGTCGCATTTCGGATCGCGGTCGTCGTCATGGCTCTCTCAGGGCGAGCAACACTCAGAGGCGCGGTGTCGCGGTATCTGCGGCGAAGAGCCGTTCGCGCAGCGTGCCGCCCACTCCTGCCTCGGGGATTCGGCCCCGCCGGCGCAGCTCGGGCATGACCAGTCGGGCAAAGTCCCGCACGTCCTCGCCGCCAAAGAGGGGGTCCAGCATGAACCCGTCGAGATCGGTCGCCGCCAGCAGATCCTCGATGCGATCAACGACCTGCTCGGGCGTGCCGACGATCTGCGATCCGCGGATGCCGCGCACGCGCAGCTGCTCAAGGATCTCGGCGACGGTGGGTCCCTCGCCGTCCGGGCCCACAAAGCGATCGATGTTGCTCTGGCCCATTTGGCCCACGACGTCATCGAGCGGCACCTGCGAGAGAGGCTTGTCAGGGTCGAGCGCGAGCAGGTCGATGCCCGTGTTGGACACGAACATCGCCGCAGCCACCTCGATCGTCTGCGCGTCACGGAACTGATCGCGCAGGCGCTGCGCGTCGCGCGCGTCCTCGGCGACGAAGAACGACTGCGTCGCAACGACCCGGATGCTGCGCGGGTCGCGACCGTGCGCCGCGGCGCGCGCCCGGATGTCGGCAATGTTCGCCGCCATCTGTGCGGGATCGGCGCTTTGCAACAGCACGCAGTCGGCGTTTGCCGCGGCAAACTCCTTACCCCGCCCCGAGGATCCCGCCTGGAAGATGACCGGCGTGCGCTGCGGAGAGGGGTCGACTGTCAGATAGCCCGACGAGCGGTAGAACCGGCCGTCGTGCTCGATGCGGTGAAGACGCGCGGGGTCGGCATACACAGGCGTCGACGGGTCCTGCACCAGGGCGCCGTCCTCCCACGATTCCTCCCAGTAGCGACGGGCCAGATCGAGATACTCCTGCGCCATGTCGTATCGCATGTCGTGTTCGCGCATGCGCTCGTGGCCGAACAGATCTGCCACGACGTTCTGGATGCTGCCGGTGACCACATTCATCCCCACACGGCCGTCGGCCAGGTGATCCAGCGTCGCGAAGCGTCGGGCCGTCTCGAACGGATGATGCAGCCCCGTCGTCTCGGTAACGACCAGCCCGATGTCGCGGGTGTTCGCGGCGAGGATCGGCAGGAGTAGCTGGGGGTCGAGCAGGGGGAAATTGATGCCCCAGCGGGCGGCGGCATCCACCATCTGTCCACCGACCGTCGGGTACCCGAATGAGTCGGCGAAGAACAGCCAGTCGAAGCCGGCCTCATCCAGCGTCCGCGCGAGATCGACCCAGTGCGCGACATCGTGGAAGCGGGTGAGGTCGCTGCGCGGGTGCGTCCATGCGCTCACACCCCGAGCGCTGGGTGAGCCGAACATCTCGAAGACGCCGACGTAGATCCGGTCCATCTCCTGCTCCTTCCGATTCATGACCGACCTCAGTATTGTTCATTGTTGATCAATGTCCAGTCCACACGTGGATCTATTTACGCAGCCGTAACACACGGCAAGAGGGGATGACGATGCGCACACGAGCATTGGGTACACGAGGGCCGGTCGTGAGCAGCGTCGGGCTCGGGACGATGTCGCTTCCGCTCCATGAGGGCGAGCGCACCGCAACAAGGATCGTGCATGCCGCGCTGGATGCCGGCATCACGCTGATCGACACAGCGGATGTCTACGGCGACGGTGCCGTCGAAGAGCTCCTCGGCCGCGTGCTCGGTGCTCGTCGCGACGATGTGGTCCTTGCGACCAAAGTCGGACTTCCCATGGGCGGTGATCCGACGCGCGCCGGCGCGTCCGCCCGGTGGATCGAGCGGGCGGTCGACGACAGCTTGCGGCGGCTCCGAACCGATCGGATCGACCTCTATCAGCTGCACCGGCCGGATCCGGCGACCCCGCTCGAGGAGACCGTCACCGCTTTGGAGCGACTGCGTGCGGCGGGCAAGATCCGCTGGAGCGGGTCATCCGTGTTTCCTGCCGAGATGCTCGTGGAGGCGCAGTGGGTGGCCGAGCGAACAGGCGCGGCTCCGATGACGAGCGAGCAGGCGCCGTACTCGATTCTTGTCCGTGGGATCGAGCGCGCCGTCCTGCCCGCCGCGGAAAGCCATGGGATCGGCGTGATCGCATGGGGACCACTCAATGGGGGGTGGCTTACCGGAAAGTACCGACGCGGCGCTGAGCCACCGGCGGGCAGCCGTGCAGCCCAGGGCAACCCGTTCGTGCGCGCGGACGACGAACGGAAGCTCGCCGTGACCGAGCAATTGCGCCGCGTCGCCGATGACGCTGGCCTTACCCTCACCGAACTGTCGTTGGGATGGGTCGGCGAGCACCCCGGCATCACCTCGGTGCTGATCGGACCGCGCACTCCCGAGCAGCTGACCGAGTTGCTCACAGCCGCCGATACCGCCCTGGATGCCCCAGCCCTGGACGCGATCGATGCCATTGTTGCCCCCGGTACGAGCATCGACCCCCGAAACGAGGGATGGACCCCGCCTGGGCTCTCGCCCGAGGCGCGCCGGGGAGGGCGTGGATCAGAGGGCGTCGAGGGTCAGTGAGTCGGGGCCGTCCGAGTCGTCGCCGACGACCAGGATCGCTGCATCCAACCGGATCAGGTACTTCGCGAGGAACACAGGCCGGCCTCCGCGACTGAGGACGGTCGTGAGGCTCGTGAGGTGACCGCGGGGAACCTCACGGAAGCCCGTGCGCGATCCCGCTGATCCGGCGGCGCCCATCCGCCAGAACGACGGCGCACACCGGGCGCGAAACTGCGCGCCGAGTGCCGACAACAGCGACTGGGGCTGACCTGCGGCCTGTTCGACCAGGGCGAGCGGCGCGGCCCCCTCGCGGGTGGGGACCAACTCCAGGGCCGACGCGACCGGTTCGCTGTCGACCGTGAGCAGGCTCTCGCGGCACAGCAGCGTCTCATCCGGATCGGCGAGTTCCAGCAGCGCGCGACTCCAGTTCGTCGAACTGACGCGCTCGGTGCGCACCACCTCCACAGAGAGCTGCCCGTGCGTGCGCAGCATCTCCTCGATCGGTGCATTGTAGGCCGGCGGCCGTGCCCCGGGATGGGCTAGCTGGCGTCGTCGCGGATCCGCAGCCCGTTCGATGACGCCGTCCTCCTCGAGCAGCCGCAAGGCTTCCCGCAGGACCGTTCGGCTGACGCCCAGCTCGGCGGCGAGCTCGATCTCGGGCGGGATGATGTCGCCCGGCCGTGCAGTGCTTCGCAGGGCCCCCACGAGTCGGTCGTACACCTGCACCGAGAGCGGTCTGCGATCACGGACGGGGCCGATCGCGAGCGCCGATTCGTCTGACAATGACCCACCCCCTTCTCTGCACCATCTTTGTCCATTGGGGACGGCTGATTGTGACAAAGAGATTACCAACGTAAAGGTCATGTAAACAGACTTGCTTCTGGCTTTGAGCATTGCTCAACAATGAACAACATGGAGACATGAGCTCCACCATCGCGATCTGCGGCTCCTTCAGTTTCGACAGTGTCATCGCGCCCGACGGTCGTCCCCTGACCGGCAAGGTCGGCGGTAACGCCCTCTGGTCGAGCCTGGGTGCGCTCATCGCAGGCGCAGCGCCCCGGGTGGTGACCATCGTCGGCGAGGACTATCCCGACGAGGTCATCCAAAGGATCTCCGACGCCGGGATCGACGTCTCGGCGATCACGCGCATCGCGCGGCCCCATCCGGTGCGATTGACGTTTGCGCACCTGCCCGATGGCGGACGCATCCAGCCCGTCCCCGAGGACCTGATCGCGCACCTACCCGCCTCGACGCGGGTGCAGTTCATCGACACCACGGGGGATCCCGACACGCTCGTCCTCGGCGCTCCCACCCCCGAGCACGTGCCGCAGTCCTGGATCGACGAGGTCACGCACTGGCATCTACCGTTGCTTCCCCTGGTGCGTCATCGCGCCCTGGTCACTGCCCTTGCACAGGCCCCGGGCACGCTGCACACCGACTGCCCCGCCCGCTCCGACCTGATCGGAGCCCCTTACGAGCGCTTGAGCCCCACGCTTGCCCACATCGATGTGTTCCTGCCGAGCACTTCCGACCTCGACGTCATCGATCCAGGCGCGTCGGTACCCGAGTCAATCGAGCGGCTGTCGGCTGCGGGAGCCGGATCGATCGTGCTGAAATCGGGAGCGGACGGCGTGCTCATCGCCGAAGGCCAGCGCCGGTGGCGCGTGCCTGCGCACCCCGACCGGCCGCTGGATCCGACCGGTGCCGGTGACGCGTTTTGCGGCGGCTTCCTCGTCGGACGCGCCCGAGGGCTCGACATCGTTGCCGCCGCAGCTCTGGGCGCGGCCAGTGCATCGTTCGCCGTCGCCGCTGTCGATCCTCTCGACCTCCTGCAGGTCGACCCCGACGACGTCGCCGAACGCGCGGCACGACTGGCCGCAGCCGTGCGGCCGGTCGACGACATTCTTCACGGAGGGCTTCGATGATCAAGATCGGTGTGATCGGACGCAGCTGGCGCGAGGGCGAGTACCTACCGCCGCATGTCCTGGAGGTAGCCGAAGCAGTCGGGCGCGGCGTGGCAGAAGCCGGCGCGGCGCTGGTCTCGGGCGGGACGGGGGGTGTCATGGAGGCCGCGTGCAAGGGCGCCTTCGAAGCGGGCGGCCTGACCATCGGGTTCCTGCCCTACGCCGACCCTGCCAAAGCGAACCCGTACGTCACTCTCGTCTTCCCGACCGGCATGGGCACCATCCGTAACGTGCTGACCGCGCGCTGCTGCGACGCGATAGTCATGGTCGGCGGCGGAGTGGGCACACTCAACGAGGTCACGATCGCATACGACTCCGGCGTCCCCACCGTCATCGTTCAGGGGACCACCGGGTGGGCGGACCGACTCGGGCCCACCCTCGATGAGGGCGTCTGGCTCGATGACCGTCGCGTGACGCCCCTCAGCTTCGTCCCGGACGCTGCGACCGCGGTCGTGGTTGCCCTCGAACGGGCGCGCGAACCGCGCGCAGGCTCGCGCCTCGGGGCGTTCACGGGCTGGGCCGGTCAATGACCGCGCCCTGCCTGCACCACCTGTCACATCCCCGCACCACCCCTCGCACCACCGACAACCCACCCGACGATCTCGAGGAGTACTTGTGACCCACATCCGCCGCGCTGGTATCCGCCGCGCGTCCCTGACCCTGTTCGCCGTCGTCGCGGCGAGCGCACTGACACTGACGGCTTGCTCGTCATCCGGCACGCCCACCGCCACCGAATCCGCAGACGAGTTCGTCTGGACCATGGTCACGGACCAGGCCGGGCTCGGCGACAAGGGGTTCAATGACCTCGCCAAGCTCGGAATCGACCAGAGCGCCGAGGAGTTGGGCGGCAAGGCCCAAGTCCTGCAGTCCTCCGATCAGTCGCAGTACGTCACCAACCTGCAGCAGGCCATCAGCACCGGGTCGACGGTGACGACCGCCGTTGGCTTCCTCCTGGCCGACGCGATCGTCGAGGTCGCCCAGGCCAACCCCGACGAACTGTTCACGATCATCGACTCCGAGGCTCTCGATGAGGCTGGCACCCCCCTGCCTAACGTCGCGGGGGTGCTGTTCAAGGAGCAAGAGGCCGCATTCCTCGCGGGGATCGTCGCCGGCCTGACCACGGAGAGCGACACGATCGGCTTTGTCGGCGGAATGGAGATCCCCGCCGTACAGCGCTTCTACTCCGGCTTCGCTGCGGGGATCGAATCGGTCAACCCCGATGCAACCGTCACGGCAGCCTATGTCGGCAGCTTCGCCGACTCGGCCAAGGCCAAGGAGCTTGCCCTCGGGTTCTACGACCAGGGTGCTGACATCGTGATGGATGTCGCCGGCGGCGGCGGGATCGGCGTCTTTGACGCGGCCAAGCAACTCGGTGACGGCCATTGGGTCGTGAGCACCGACACCTGCAAGGTAGATCTGGCCCCCGACAACTTCCTCACGTCGGCCGTCAAGGATGTCGCCGGTGCAGTACTCCGAGAAAACACCGCGGCCGCCGAAGGCACCTTCGAGGGTGGCACCGTCACCCTGGGCCTCGCAGACGGCGGGGTGGGCCTGTGCCAGGAGAACATCGACTCCCTCTCGTCCGACATCCTGACCGTCGTCGACACCGCCACGACCGCAATCTCGGACGGAACACTGGTCCCCCCTGCAACGCCCGAGGAACTCGCAGAGTTCACGGCGCCCGCACTCTGATCATTCGGCGGAGGGGTCCCCGCGGCCCCTCCGCCGAACCGCCCCGTTCCCACGATCTGCAAGGAGAGCACGATGAGCGCAACCGCCGTACGCCTGGCGGGCATCACCAAGCGCTTCGGCGCCGTGACGGCCAACGACGGCATCGATCTTGCCGTGCGCGCGGGAACGGTGCACGGCGTGCTCGGCGAAAACGGTGCGGGTAAGTCGACCCTCATGAAGATCCTGTTCGGCATGATTCGACCCGATGAGGGCACGATCGAGATCGACGGCAAACGCGTTGAGCTGCGCTCGTCAGCGGACGCCCTTGCCCAGGGCATCGGAATGGTCCAGCAGCACTTCAGTCTCGTGGGGCCGTTCACTGTCGTCGAGAACCTGATCCTCGGGCGCGACTCCCGCGCACTCTGGCGACGCTGGCTCGCCCCGCTCCCACTGTCTGCGGCGCGTGAACGCGCGCGCGAGCTTTCTGAGCGCTTCGGGTTCGGGCTGGACGCCGACGCTCGGTGCCAGGACCTGTCCGTGGGGGCTCGACAAAAGGTTGAAATCGTCAAGGCCCTCTGGGCGGGTGCGACCATCCTCGTCTTGGACGAACCGACCGCCGCCCTCTCGCCGCCCGAGGCAGAGGAGCTCTATGCGCTGCTGGAGCGGCTGCGCGCCGATGGGACGACGGTGATCCTCATCAGTCATAAGCTCCCCGAGATCCTGCGCCTGTGCGACCGAGTAACCGTCCTTCGAGACGGGAAGGTCGTCGGCACTCGGGAGATAGACCGAGCGGACATGGATGCGATATCCCGCGCCGGCGTCGAGGCCGACCTCGTCCACCTCATGATCGGTCGTGAACGCCCCACGGTGCCCGAGCGGCATCCACGAGAGCTTGCACCTGTGCTCTCGGTGCGAGGGCTCACCGATGGTGGCCGGATCGGACCGGTCGACCTCGAGGTTGCGGGAGGGGAGATCGTGGCTGTCGTCGGCGTGGAAGGCAACGGTCAGAGCGCACTGGTCGATCTGCTCACCGGCGTCGTCCGCGCCAAGGCCGGATCGATCGTTCTCGACGGCGCCGAGCTCGCCGGGCGTTCGACGCTCGCCCGGTTGCGTGCCGGATTGGCGCACATCCCCGAGGATCGGCACGCACAAGCTGTCGCAGAGGAGATGTCCCTCATCGACAACGCGAGTATCGGGTTCACCACCGGTGCGCCGTTCGCCCCCACCCGGCTGTGGCTGTCCAAGGCCAAGCGTCGCCGGCTCGCCGAGGCCATCATCCGGGACCGTAGCGTCCGAACGCCCGGTCCCGACGCGCCGATGCGCAGCCTGTCGGGAGGTAATCAGCAAAAGCTCGTCGTCGGTCGCGAACTCGCCCGAGCCCCACGCCTCATGATCGCCGCGCAGCCCACGCGTGGCCTCGACATCGCCTCGACCACGGCCGTTCACGAGGCTCTGATGAAGTTACGTGCCGCGGGAGCCGGGGTGCTGCTGCTGAGCCTGGATCTGACGGAGGTGTTCGCCATCTCGGACCGGATCGTGGTGATCCGGCAGGGAGTGCTCGTGGGAGAGGTCGCTACCGACCGTGCCGACCCCGAACGCTTGGGTGCCTGGATGTCTGGAGCGGCCGGCGGCGAGGAGGCGGCGTGAGCGCCCGTGTATCGTCTCGTCGGACGCGCATCGATGAGGAGCTGCTCCGGGAGAGCCTGGAGATCAACCGTCGTGGGCACAACGGGTGGCGGGCGGAGGTGCTCGCTCGTGCCGCTGCAGCCGGCGGAACCGCGGCCGGCCGGATTCTCTCGTTCGTCCTCACCGTTCTTGCCGCTGTGATCGTCTCCCTGCCGCTGGTCTATCTCTCCGGAGGCGACGGCGCGCTTGCCCTGGACGCGCTGATCGCCGGCAGTTGGGGATCCCCTATCGCCGCAGCCGAGACACTTGTCCAGACCGTCCCGCTGCTCATATCGGGTCTTGCCGTGGCGCTCGCCTTCCATGCGGGCCTGTTCAACATCGGCGTCGAGGGGCAGCTCGTCGTCGGCGCGCTTTCGGCCGGCATTGTCGGGGCGACACTCCCGCTTCCCGGACCGATCCTGATCGTGGTGTGCGTCGCAGCGGGCGCAGCCGGCGGTGCACTGTGGGCGCTGATCCCGGCGCTGCTGAAGGCTTACCGCGGTGTCCACGAGGTCGTCACGACGATCATGATGAACTACATCGCCTTCAACCTCTCGACCTTTCTTGTCTCCCCGAGCGGACCATTCGTCTCGTCAAGCCAGCCTTCGGCCACGGAGAAGATCCCGATCGAGGCCCGGTTGCCGATCCTCGTTCCGGGCACGCGACTGCATGCGGGACTGATCCTCGCGATTGTCCTGGTCATCGCCGTCGCCTGGTACCTGTACCGCACGCCTGGTGGGTTCTCGCTGCGACTGACCGGAGCGAACCCGCGCGCCGCACGTGGCGCGGGCATTTCCGTCCCGCAGACCATCCTGCGCGCGATGCTTCTCTCGGGAGCGCTGGCGGGATTGGCCGGCGCCGTACAGGTCCTCGGTCTGTTCGGTCGCTACTTCGACGCCTTCTCGCCCGGGTACGGGTTCGATGCGATCGCTGTCGCGCTCCTGGGCGCCCTGTCACCTGTCGGCATCGCCGCCGCGGCCCTCTTCTTCGGCACGCTGGACTCCAGCGCCGTCTACCTTCAGGCCCAGGCCGGCGTCAGTCGTGAGATGGTCGGGGTCGTTTCGGGGCTCGTCGTCGGATTCGTCGCCGCTCAACCGGCCATCCTGCGCCTTCTGCGTCGCCTGCGCGCGCGCAAAGCGCGGACACGGCCGAACCCCTCGCCTGACGATCTGGATCGAGTTCTGGCGACGGTCGTCCCGGTACCTCTCGCCGATCCTGACGATGCCATCTCCCACGGCCTGGCAGAGACGGAGGCGACGCGATGAGCATCCTGAGCATGTCATTGGTGATCGCCGCGATCCACCTGGCGGTGCCGATCATTCTCCCCCTGCTGGGCGGGCTCATCAGCGAACGCAGCGGCGTGATGAACATCGCGCTGGAGGGCATGATGCTGGTGGGTGGGCTGACGGCGGTCGTCTTCTCCTTCCTGACGGGAGACCCCTGGCTCGGCCTCGCCGCAGCGGCGGTTTCGGGCCTGATATCGGGCGCGGCCCTTGCGCTGCTGACGGTCACCCTGCGGGCGAACCAGGTCGTCGCCTCGACCGCGATCAACCTCGTAGGCGCGGGCCTCACCGCCGCCCTGGTCCCGATCATCTGGGGCACGGACGGCACGACGCCCTCGGTCGCCAAGATCCCGCCGTTCGTCGTGCCTGGTCTTTCCGAGCTCCCGGTGGTCGGTCAGCTCTTTCGCGAACTCACGCTCGTCGACTACGGCACGTTCGTCCTGGTGGTCGGCGTGTGGTGGGTGTTGTTTCGCACCGACACCGGCCTGCGGCTGCGCGCGTGTGGGGAGTCGGCGGAATCGGCCGACTCTGCCGGCATTGACGTCGTGCGCACCAGATTTGTCGCCGTGGCGCTATCGGGCGCGTTCGCTGCACTCGGCGGGGCATACCTCTCGATCGTCATCCTCGATGCCTTCCAAGCCGGGATGACACAAGGGCGAGGCTATCTCGCGCTAGCGGCGCTCGTGTTCGGCAAGTGGCGGGTATGGCCCGGTGTCGCGGCGTGCGTCGTCTTCGGTCTCGCCGACGCGCTCGCCCTGCGCTCGCAGATCGTCGCCCCTGACATCCCGCATGACCTACTTCTTGCCATGCCCTACATCCTCGCGCTGGTGGCATTGGCCACATTCGTCGGCAAGGGCACCGCGCCGGCCGCCGTCGGAAAGGAGTTCGCTCGTGCCTGAGACATCCCCACGCGACCTGCGTCTGCTGCCCAAGGCGCATCTGCACCTGCACTTCGAGGAGAGCATCCGCCAGACCACGCTTGACGAGTTCGCCCTCGAACTCGGGCGTCCAACCCCGCGGATGACCGACTTCACGTCGTTCATCGAGTTCGATGAGCTGTGTCAGGCGGCTGTCGATGTCATGCGTACGCCGGCCCACCTCATCCGCATGGTCGGGGAGATGGCGGAGGATGCCGCGGCACAGGGCTGCGTGTGGATCGAGCCTGCCGTCTGGCTCCCGCTTCACCGCTCCTTCATCGGCGCCGACGAACAGACACTGGAGATCCTGATCGATGCCTCGACGACCGCCACGGCTCGAACGGGTGTGGGGATCGGCTGGATCCTGGCGATCAACCGCAACGAGAGCCCTGCCGATGCCGTCGTGCAGGCGCGGATCGCGGCCCGCTGGGAAGGACGCGGAGTTGTCGGGCTCGGGCTGCACAACGACGAGTCGCGCTTCCCGGCGGCAGACTTCGTCGACGCCTTCGCCGTCATCGACGGCACAGGCTTGTTGCGCACTCCGCATGCCGGAGAGCTCGCCGGCCCCGACAGTGTGCGCGCGAGTATCGAACTACTCGGGGCGAACCGCATCCAGCACGGGATCCGCGCAATCGAGGACCCCGCCGTCGTCGAGCTCGTGCAGCGTCGTGGGGTATGTCTGGATGTGTGCCCGACATCCAACGTCGTGTTGGAGTCGGTCCCCTCTCTGGCGGATCACCCGCTCCCCGCGCTCGTCGAGGCGGGGGTCGCCGTCAGCCTCAACGCCGACGATCCCGTGAACTTCGGTTGCGACATCCTGACCGAGTACGAACTGGCGCGCGACGCCTTCGGATTCGGACCCGAGATCCTCGCGAACTTCGCGCGGACCTCACTGATGGCATCCGCGGCACCGCAAGACACCCGCGACCTCGGACTGCCCGCGATCGAAGCGTGGCTGGAAGGAGCACGCGCATGATCGGGTCAGCGCGCGTCGTTACGCCGGCCTGCGAGGGCCTGGAGCGAGGCCAGCAGTTCGCTCTGGTCATCGATCGCGCCGAAGAAATCCGCGTCCCACGCGTCGAGGGCGACGACCGCCTTCTCGGCGAGCTCACGTCCGCGGTCGGTGACCCGCAGTGCCTTGCCCCGCGGGTCGTCGGGGTGAACGTCGCGCTCGATAAGCCCGTCGCGCTCCAGCAGCCGGATGATCTGCGAGGCCATCACCTCGCCGACGCCCGCATGCTCGGCGACGCGACGCTGGTTCGGCTCCGCCCCTTCGCGCCCGAGCCACCACGCCGAGGTGAGCAAGAGGAACTGACCGTGGGTGAGCGAGTATGCGCTGAGGGCAGCATCCACGCCCCGCTGCCAGCGCAGTGTGGTGTGCCACAGCATGAAGCCCAGGCTGCGGCCGGCCGAGTGGGCGCGCAGCGCGTCGCGGAAATCCGCGTCAGTGTCTGTGTCGGTCAAGGGGGCCGCCGGCATCTTCCCGTTCGCTCTCGCATCGTTCGGTCGGGATCGAAACACCTGTGTAACAGGCACTGATTACCCTAAACGCTGAACGCGTTAAGTATCCACATACTAAAGGCACGAAGTATCGGAGGTGACCATGATCGAATCGATCCCCGTGCTGCTCGACAACGACGATCCGCGTCTTCGTCGTGCGTGGCATCCGATCGGACGATCCGCCGACATCGGCCCGGAGGCTTGGACCACCCGTCTGCTTGGTGAAACCGTCAGGGTTCGCCGTGGCGGCAACCGAGCGTGGACCGGGCACGGGATGCGCGAGGCCGATGCGGATCGCATCGAGATCCTCGACGGATCCGCGGCCGAGACGACCGAGCGCTACGGCCTGGTCTGGGCCGCGCTCGAGCCACCCGTCGCTCCTGTTGCTGACTACCCTGAGTGGTTCGACGAAACCTACCAGTCGGAGGTCCTCACCCGGCAGACCAGGGTGGGCGCCGGAATCGTCATCGACAACTTCCTCGATGTCACGCATTTCTCCTACCTGCACCGGCAGTCGTTCGGACGCTCACGTCCGGTCACCGATGACGGGTACCGGATCACCGCCCGCGGGGACTTCGTGCAGCTCGAGCATGACACGATCATCCAGGAGGGGCGCCGCAACAGCGACGGTGGCTTCGGCGAGCGCCGTATCGCGACCTACACCTACTGGCCGCCCTATATCTGCCACCTGCAGATGTACTTTCCCACCGATGGCGCCCGTGCCGCGGCGACGATCAGCTGTCAGCCCGAAGCGGCCGACTCCACGCGCGTGTATGTCACGGTCATCGTGCCCGCCGACGATCCCGGGCTCGACGAGCAGGTCGCCTTCTCTCGCCGCGTGCTTGATGAAGACCTCACGATCGTGTCGCGGATGCCGGATCCCCGGCTGTGTCTGTCCGTGCGATCCGAGTTCCACACGCGCGCCGATCGCGCCAGTGTCGAGATGCGCAGAACGCTCCTCGACTTCCTCGAGGAATGCGGCCTGGCCCGGGCCGCCGACACCGAGGCGGTGCCGGCATGAGCGCATCGCCGCCGAGCCCGCTCGAGATCGAGCCCAAGGTAGCGGTGGGGTGGGTCCCGCTCGCTCCCATATCGGAGCTTCGCGCTGCGATGCCGATTCCCGTACCGGTCACCCTCGCGGGCCGCCCCTGGGCCCTGGTTGAGCTGGACGGTGAGGTCTCCGCGCTCCACGACGTGTGCCCCCATCGACGTGTGCCGCTATCGGCGGGGAAAGTCGCACCCGGACCTGGCGGTCGCCAGGTACTCGAGTGTGGGTACCACGGGTGGTCGTATCGCCGTGACGGTGCCTGCGCCCGCATCCCCGCCCTCGGCGAAGACGTCGTGCCCCGCGGGATGGGCAGTGTCGCCGTCTTGTCCACTGTCGTTGCGGGGGGATTGGTCTGGGGGTGCCCGGACGAGGTTCCCGGGACGGCGCCCGAGCTCGGTGCCACCGACGTTTTCCTGCGCGAGCAGATCATCGACGCCGCCGCACCGGAGATCACCGCAGCCCTGGGCGCCAGCGAAGAGGCGGTGGGCGGCGTCCGTACCGGTTCCGACGAATTCGGACCCCTGCGCTTTGCCGTTCGGCCCATCGCCCCGCGGCGATGCGCCCTTTTTCCCTTGGTCACTGCCGACGAGCTTGCCGCCGGCATGGCCGAATGGGTGCGCCGCACGGGTGCGCTTCCCGTTACGCCGATCCCCTCCGACCCCGATCACGAAAGGTAGACCGATGCTTGTCAGCCAAGTCCCCGCGCTCAAGGAGTTCTGGTACATCGTCGCCTACTCCTCCGACGTCACCAATAAGCCGACCCGCGTGCGCCTGCTCGGCGACGACTACGTGCTCTGGCGCGGCCGCAAGGGCCTCGTCGGCGCCGCCCTCGACGAGTGCCCACACCGGGGATCCCGCCTATCGCAGGGATGGGTCGAAAACGGCGACATCGTGTGCCCGTACCACGGCTGGTCCTTCGATGCCACAGGAGCCTGCACGCGCATTCCCCAGAATGACGACGACAAGCCCATCCCTCCCCGCGCGCGAGCCCTGTCGGTGCTCGTGGCGGAGAAGTACGGCTTCGTCTGGGTGTGCCCCGGGATGCCGCGCGCAAACATCCCCGACCTTCCCGAGGCCGAGGATCCGGCATACACCGTGATCTACGAGATCCTCGAGCTGTGGGATGCATCCGCGCCGCGCATCATCGACAACGCGCTCGACGTCTCCCACGTGGCGTGGACGCACAAGAACTCGATTGGCGACTCGTCAGCACCCAAGATGAACAACATGGTCGTGACGCGCGACGGTCACCACCTGACCTCTCGCGTCACCTACCGGGCCCGCGTTACCGAGGCGCTCCGGCGCAACATCGGTTTGGAAGGGGAGTACACCGAGCGGGTTACGAACTCGGAGCTCGTTCAGCCGTTCGTCTTCCGGGACAAGATGGAGTACGAGAACGGTGTCAATCACGTGCTCATGAAGATGGCGACGCCCGTCGATGACGAACACACGTTGTTCTGCCAGTTCATCGCACGCAACGACGCTCCTGACGCCGAGAAGCAAGCTGGCATCGTTGCCCTCGACCGCCAGATCCAGGACGAGGACCGCAACCTTCTGCAGTCGATCCGCCCTGAGTTTCCGCTGGAGATCCAGACAGAGATGCACACCCGCACCGACCGAATGACCGTCGAGTACCGCCGCATCCTCGCCGAACTGGCCGCCGAGAGCTCCCTCGTTCCCCCCGACCGGGTGTGGGCGACGCCGTTTCTGCAAGCGGTTCGCTCCGAGGTGCAGGCAGGCTCTCGATGAGCACCACCGAACTGGCAGCGTCCGACCGTGTCATCTACGAAGCCGTCGTATCCGAGGTGGCACGCGTGGCAGACGCCATCGTGGCGGTGACCTTCGCCGCCGACACCGACCTGCCCCCGTGGGATCCGGGTGCGCACATTGATCTCGAGTTGCCCAACGGCAAGATTCGGCAATACTCGCTGTGCGGGCCGCATCACCGGCGTCGCGAGCTGCGAATCGCCGTGTTGCGAGAGCAGGCGAGCCGGGGCGGGTCGATTGCCGTGCACGAGCTCGCCGTGGGTACCCCCGTGCGCATTCTTGCTGTTCGCAACTACTTTCCGCTGGGTGAGTCTGACGAGTACGTGTTCATCGCTGGCGGGATCGGAATCGCGCCCCTGATGCCTATGATCGAGGCGGTCGAGGCTCGCGGGATTCCCTGGACGCTGCACTACTCGGGGCGCTCCCTGTCGTCCATGGCGTATTCCACGTCGTTGCAGGAAGCGTATCCCGACCGCGTCATGCTCTACCCGAGTGCCCACGGGCGACGTATTGATCTCAGGGCGGTGCTGTCCTCGACCGCTCCCGGCGCGGGCCTGTACTGCTGCGGGCCGGCCAGACTCATGAAAGAGTTCGAAGAGACCTGTGCATTGCAGGGTGTCGAGGGTCATCTGGAGCGGTTTGCCGCGGCCGCTGACACGACAGCCGACCTCAGCGAGGATCGACCGTTTGAGGTGCACTTGGCGCGAACCGGGATCACCGTGATGGTCGAACCCGGGCAGACGATCCTCGAAGTGGCCGAGGCCGCCGGAGGGGACGTCTTCGCCTCCTGCGAGGAGGGGATCTGCGGAACCTGCGAGACCAGGGTTATCGAGGGAGACGTCGATCATCGAGACTCGGTGCTGTGCGGGCGTGACACCGGAACGATGATGATCTGCATTTCGCGTGCTCTCGGTTCGCGTCTGGTCATCGACGCGTGACCACGAGATCGCCGGCCCGGCGGCCGCGAGAGAGGTACGGCTTCCCAGCGCCTTCCCAGAAACAGGAAATGCCCTTCCGGTATCGTCGCGTGTAACCAAGGGGAGTACTCCACCACGGTCGGCTCGTCATTACGGACGCTCTCGCGTCCCGGGTCACCGGTTCTCGGCAACGGGGATGGAGAAGACCTTGGCGTAGATCTGATCATCACGCCAAGGCAGGAGTCCCTTGTGAACGTCACCCTGACGGTCTGGCTCATCACGATCGCGGTCACTATCGCGTTCTTCGTGTACGAGTTCTACGCGCACGTCCGCAAGCCCCACGAGCCGACCCTGGGCGAATCCGCCCGATGGTCGGCCTTCTACATCGGCCTCGCGCTGCTGTTCGGCGTCGGAATCGGGCTCGTCTCGGGGTGGGACTTCGGCGGCGAGTACTTCGCCGGCTACCTCACCGAGAAGGCCCTGTCGATCGACAACCTGTTCGTCTTCCTCATCGTCATGACGGGGTTTGCGGTGCCGAAGATCTACCAGCAGAAAGTGCTGATGATCGGCATCGTCATCGCGCTCATCATGCGCGGGATCTTCATCGCGGTGGGCGCCGCGCTCATCGAGAACTTCTCGTGGATCTTCTGGGTCTTCGGCGCGCTGCTCCTGTACCTGGCCTACCGCCAAGCGTTCACTCACGGTGAGTCCGACCCAGCCAATGGCCGGTTCATGCGCTTCATGCGACGCATCCTTCCCGTGAGCAACGAGTACAACGGCGACAGGCTGACGGTGAAGAAAGACGGACGCCGCTTCGTCACCCCGATGCTGCTCGTCATCATCGCCATCGGGTTCATCGACCTCATCTTCGCCGTCGACTCGATCCCCGCGATCTACGGGCTCACGCAAGAGGCCTACATCGTCTTCACTGCCAACGCGTTCGCCCTGATGGGTCTGCGCCAGCTCTACTTCCTGATCGGCGGTCTGCTCGAGCGTCTGGTCTACCTCGCCCAGGGGCTCGCGGTCATCCTGGCCTTCATCGGCATCAAGCTCCTCATCCACGCGCTCCACAAGAACGAGTTGCCGTTCCTGGGCGGCGGTGAGCCCATCACGGTGATCCCGGAGATCCCGATCTGGCTGTCGCTCCTGTTCATCGCGGGCACGATTGCGGTCGCGACGATCGCGAGTCTCGCGAAGACCCGCAAGGATGCCAGAGCCGCCATTGCCGGCGAGACCGCCGAGACGGATGCCGACAGTGAAGCATCCGTCGAGAACCGCTGATGGCCGACCTGTGGTGGAATATCGCGCTCGTCGTCGTGTTCGTGCTCATCGGTGGAGTGTTCGCCGCGACCGAGATGGCGCTCGTGACCCTGCGCGAGAGCCAGCTCAACGCGATCGCTGCGCGTGGGCGCCGCGGCGCGAAGGTCGCCGCGCTGGCGCGCAATCCGAACACGTTCCTCTCTGCGGTGCAGATCGGCGTCACGGTGGCCGGCTTCGCCTCGGCCGCGTATGGCGCGGCATCCATCGCCCCCGCAGTGACCCCACTGCTCGTGGGGATGGGACTTGCGGAGCCGGTCGCGGCGACCATCGCGACGATCGGACTGACGCTCGTGATCGCGTACCTCTCTCTGGTGCTCGGCGAGCTCGTCCCCAAGCGCCTAGCGATTCAGCGCAATGCGCAGTTCGCGTACGCTGTCGCGCCCGTGCTCGACGGATTCGCGGTGCTGATGCGGCCGGTCATCTGGCTGCTGTCCGTCTCCACGAATGCCCTCGTGCGGCTGCTCGGCGGCGACCCGAACAAGACAGCCGATGAGCTCAGCGACGAAGAGATCCGCGACATCGTCACCTCACACCAGGGCCTACCCGAGGACGAACGCCGGATCCTCGACGACGTGCTGTCGCTGCGAGGCCGGCAGGTCAGCGAGGTCATGCGTCCTCGGCCGGAGGTCGTCGCGCTGGACGATTGCATCACTGTCGCGGACGCTCTTGAGCGCACCCGCGACCTGCCGTACTCCCGGTACCCCGTTGCCGACACGTCCATCGATGACATCGTCGGGTTCGTTCACGTGCGCGACCTTTTCGACGCCGCCAGTGACGAGGCAAGCAAGCCGGTTGCGGGGCTCGTGCGCGACATCCCGTACGTGCCCGCGACGGCGCGGGTGCTGCCGACGCTCACGAGCCTGCGTGCGCGCGGCCACCACATCGCGGTCGTCGTCGACGAATATGGCGGCACCGACGGCATCGTGACGCTGGAGGACCTCGTCGAGGAGGTCGTGGGCGAGATCTTCGATGAGTACGACGCTGCCGAGACTGCCCTGGTCGGCAGCGACACGATCGATGGCCGCCTGAATCTGCAGGAGTTCGAGGAGCGCACCGGCATCGAGTTGCCGCGTGGCAGCTCAGACACGATCGCCGGATACGTCATCGAGCAGCTCGGTCGCCTTGCCGTCGTCGGCGACACCATCGACATCCCCGGCGCCACGCTTCGGGTCACCGCGCTGGATCGGCGCCGCATCGCGACAGTGCGCCTCCTCGCCCGCGCCGACGACGGGAACGCGCCGTTGACGGCGGATGCGTGACGCTTGATGCATGCGCACGACCCTCACGATCGACGATGACGTTCTGGCGGCAGCGAAGCTGGTTCGCCGCGCGGCCCGGGTCACAGGGCGACAACACGTGGCACACCTGCCCTCTGGTGCAAAACGGCGTCGTGCGGGTGGTCAGCAACCCCGTACCCGAACACGCAGCCCGTTCCCGTCGTGCTCGCATCTCTCGCGAGCCTGACAGCGAGAGCTGATCACGTCTTCCTCGCCGACTCGGTCAGTCTTCTCGACTCTTCCATCCATACCGAGCGACTGCTCGCGAACTCGCAGGTCACCGACACCTACCTGCTGCCCCTGGCGTCGTCGCATGACGCTCTCCTGGCAACCTTCGACACCCGCCTCGTGACAGCAGCTGTGCCGGGCGGCAAGGCAGTGCTGTTCCCGATACCCTGACTCCCGTTGCCCGCATCGTCGCGTTGACGCTGTCTTGAGAGGATCGCCCATGTCGTCGTCCGCCCCCGCCCTCGTTCTGGTTCATGGCGCCTGGGGGGGTGGCTGGGTCTGGCGACGCGTGGTGGCACCGTTGCGCGAGGCCGGGTTCGAGGTCCACACCGTGACCCTGACGGGCGACGGTGAGCGGGCACACCTGCGCCGACCCGACATCGATCTGCACACGCACATCGCGGACGTTCTGGGCCTCGTCGAGATGGAGGAGCTCGAGCACGTCGTGCTGGTCGGGCACAGCTACGGCGGCATGGTCATCACGGGTGCCGCCGTTGAGCTGCAGCAGCGGCATCCGGGTCTGCTCTCGGGCCTGGTCTATGTTGACGCGATGTTCCCGCAGCCCGGTGACGGATGGGGTGTTGCCCATTCGCCCGAGGTCGCTGCCGCGCGCCTGGCTGCCGCTGCCGAGAACGACAACGCTCTGCCCGCGCCGAACGCGGAATCGGGCTTCGACCTCAGCCCCGAGGATGCCGCGTGGCTGAACCGCCGGCACGTGCCGCATCCGTTCGGGATGTACCGGCAGCCGCTCGACTACGACCCAGCCCTGCTCGAGGCGGTCCCGCGTCTGTTCATCGACTGCACGGATCCCGCCTACCCGACGATCGAGCCGGTGCGGCGCCTCGTGCGCGAGGAGCCCGGATGGCAGGTCGTCGAAATCGCGACGGGGCACTTCCCGATGGTCACGACGCCGACCGAACTTGTCGCGCACGTGCGCGGGTTCGCCGAGTCCTTGCCCGCCTGAGCGGCAGTCCCGGCCCTCCTGAGCGGGAGTCCGGCCGGCGGAGCACAATAGGACCATGACCGACTCACTGCCGAGCCTCGACACCCCGTGGACGCGGCTCGACGCGGCATCCGTTGTTGACCTGCTCGCCGACACCGATGCGCGCTGGTGGCTCTCGGGTGGGAGCGCCTACGACCAGTGGCGTGGCGAGCCCCTGCGCGAGCGCGACCGCACCACGATCAGCACCGTCTACACCCAGCTCGACGACCTCGTGGGTTCGCTCCCCGAGGGGATGAGCTGCTGGGCGCGGATCGGTGACGACCTCGTCCGGTGGTCCGACCTGCCCGACGGTGCCGACATTCCGTCGGCTTGGATCTTCGACGAGGCGATGGATGCCTGGGTGCTGCAGATCAACCTCGAGGACGGCACCGCCGACCGCTGGGTCTACCGGCGCGATCCTCGCCTGCAGCTCCCGTGGGAGAAGGCAGTCCTCGAGATCGATGACATTCCTACCGGCGCACCCGAGGTGCAGCTGGTCTGGAAGGCTCTGCGGCCCTACCCCGACGACGAAGCCGACAAGGACGTGATCCTCCCTGAGCTTCCCGAGGAGGCGCGGACGTGGTGGGAGAAGGCGATCCTGTCGATCCATCCGCACTCGACGTGGTCGATCCACGTCCGCAGTCCCTTCGCCCCGGCCAAGGCGAGCTGGAACCGCACCCGCCGCAGCAGCTAGCAGCTGGGGCCTTCACTCGGTTCGGGCGGCTTCGCTCGGTCCGCGGCATTCAGTCGCGCCCAAGTGTGGATCTGCACGGGATGAGCCCACACAATGGCGCGACTGAGATGCGGGAGCACTCTTTCGGTCGCGCCTAAGCGTGGGTGGTGTGCCGCCGAAGCCGCATCAAGTCGCGACCGAACGGATGACGTGGCTAGATGTACTGCCCAGGGAGGTTGTTTGATCTGGCTTCCCTGATGTGACGAGAACCTCCCGGCAGAGTGGAGCTGCTACCGCATCCGCTC
>NZ_MKTR01000031.1 GCF_001898325.1 Microbacterium sp. 67-17 | reverse complement strand
TTCTTCGGCACTGGCACAACAACTGCGTTGCACCAGCTCTCGGGGATGATGCCGCACTGCCAGTAGTACGACATGGTCTTAAAAATGACATCGAAGAGAGGAGAGGGAATTTCGTTACCGTCTGCGTCCGTGCTAAAGATGGAAGACGCGCGCAGTAACTCACCCGGGACGCCATCGCCACCGGAAGCCTTGTTGTTAGGCAAGAGCTTGATGGCGGCCAGGACCTCGTCACGCGTGAGGTCGCTGTTCATGAGAGCATTGCACTGCTCATCGGCGTCACCCCAAGACGTCGGAGTGCCCGGCAACACCTGCGGAAAAGCCGCACGCCAAAACGGGCGCGCGTTCACAGAATGGCCAGTTTGGTCCTTGGCGAGGCCCCCGACGTGGCGGCCCCACACACCCGCAGCGTCGCGCGGGTCAGACTTTAACTCTTGGTCTCGGGAACAGTACAGCACGAGGGAGCCAGACTTCTTGGCGTTGCCACTCGATGTGTATGTTTGTAGGAAGCGCCACGACCGACGCGCGTCGCCACCAGAGCCGCGCGTGAGCCTCAGCAGAGTCTCAGCACGGCGCTCCTGGTACCTGTGCGCATCAGCCTTGATGCCTCGCTCGACAAGGTCGTTCACAACTTCTAACAGCGCGGTATTGTGGCCGGTGAAGTCGGGCTTGGGCTCCTGCTGAATGTCCTCCGCAGTCGGGAAGCCAATCAAGTGCAATCGCTCGCGCCACAGTGCAGAACACCAGTGCTTGGCCTCCTCAGGGAGCAGGTTGCGCAGCTGGTCCCACTCCACGCAGGCCGTCTTCTTTTTCTTGCGCCGCTTCAGCTCGCGCTGCGCGTGGTCGTGCTGCAGCGGTGGCATGGCGGCGCCGTCGGGCGCGGCGTCATGTGGGGAAACTTGGTCGAGATCGTGAAGACCGTCTCCCGCGCGCACACCCGGCGCCGCGGCGTTGCACACTTGCTGTTGTGGAGAAGCAAGAGGCGCGCTTTGGCGGGGCAGTGCGGCGTAGAACGGCGCTGCGGCAAGAGCCCGGTACACAGTGTCCTTTATGGATCGTCCATACACTGTGGCGCGACGCGCTTGGGCGCGCAGCGCACGTGCTCCCGCAACGGCAGCGGAAGGTTTCGGCTCGGCGGGCGCTGCGACAGCGGCACCGGCTGCACCCGCGTCGTCGGCGCGCCTGAGCGCCTCGGGGCGGTTACTGTGCAGCGGCGCGCCTGCAGGCGGCCGAGACGATAGCAAGAGTTGGGCTTTCAGCCGGCGCAGCATCTGCACATGCAAGTGCGGACGCGCGCGCTGAGGACACCCGGCAGAGAGGGGAGGGCCAGCAGCAGCTGCAGCTCCAGCATTGGGGGGGTTGCTAGAGTCAGCGGCTGCCGGCGCTGTCACAGGACACGCAACGGAAGCGCTACCACCACGGTGTGGCGGCGCAACACACGTCGCAGTGACGGTCGCTGCGGGCGCAGACAGGACAGAGAGTGGCTGGCCTGGCGCAACATTAACAGCGACGGGATCCGCAGCTACGGGCAGAAGGGCGCTCAAACGCGACGAGCGGCGCACCGGTGGGGGGGTGGCGACGCGCGGCGTATCCCATGCGCCGACGGCGGCGGCAGCAGCAGCCGCAGCCGTGGCGCGGGCGAGCGTACGGGGAGACGTAGAGCTAATAGACTGTGGAGAGGGCGGACGACTGCCAGCAAGCGTATCCGGGGCCGGGGGCAAGGGTGCCGGCCGTGGACCGCGCAGCGAGACCGACTCCGCGCTCGCGCTCGGCGCTGCCGTGGGTACTGGCGCCGAGGGGGGCGAGCGCAGGCTCGCTGCGGGCAACAGACACTTGCGCCCGCTCCGTAGGCGTTGCTTCCAATCGCTGAGCAGTATATAGGAAGGCTCAGGACTCGTTACAGACGCGGGAGGGAGAGGCGGTGCTCGGGAAACCGGGTGTACTGGGCGTACAAGCGGTGCGGAGACAGGCACAGAGTGTGTTGGTACGTGCAGAGGGGGGTGGGGTTGTTTAACGCCATGCTCATTGCCGGTGAGGCGGGCGCTGCGTCGTGGAGCCGCGGCCGTTGCACAGTGCTCGCTGCGGGACGCGGCGACTGTGGTTGGCGGGCTCTCCTCGCGCTCTTTAGCAGCGGCGAGGCCGAACGCAACCGGGGGCGTGTCGCTGGTACGCTCATCATGCGCCAAAGTTGCGGCAGCAAGTGAGTTTCGCAGCGGCCGGCGCTCTGGAGTGAGCGCCCGCACGGGCTGGTCGGGGACGGAGGGGGGGAGCTGTTCGTGCGGTACTGCTCCGGAGCGCGCAGGTGATGCTGCGCTGCGTCCGGGGGACTCTTGCACGAGAGCTGCAGTCCTACCAACGCCACGGGGCGCCGAGACAAGACGGACTGCGCAAGCAGCGGCTGCGGGGCCAGCAGCACGTGCAGCAGCGGGAGCGGGCACACGCGCGGGGCGCGCGGCGGCATCGCCGACACTGTCGTTGTTGTTAGCAGGGGATTGAAGTGCAGCCACCGCCGCGGCAGCGGCGATGTTGTCATCGGGCGCCACTTCCTCCGCCTTCAACGAAACAGGTGCAGCGGCCGCTTCGGCGGTACGCACTGCGACTGCGTTGTCAGCAGGAGGATGGGCGGGACTGTTGTTGTTGTTATCGGTGTTGACCACTTGTGCACCGGCGTCACCCTCAGTGTCATCAGTCAAGTCAGCGAGGACCGCGAAGCGGTTACGCGACAAAAGACTGTGACGGAGTTTGAAGGCTTCGTTGGTGAACTTGGAGAGCCAGGTCTTGATCTTGCCCGAGCGCTCGGGCGCGGTGCGCACGAGGCCGAGGCGCGAGGCTGCCTCAAACGCGGCGCGGCTGATCGCAAGCCCAAAGTCAGGGGCTGCCGAAGGGTCAGCGCGCGCGAGTGCGTCATCGAGGTCGCGCAGCAAGTCAAGCCACACATCGTCACTGGCCACAGCACTACAGAGAGGAGTGATGAGCAGGCCGCTGTCGGCCAGCAGCCTGGAGCCATCGATCTTGTCTGGCACGCGGGGCGCGGAGATGCGCTCCGGTACCGTCACGGCAATCGAGACGGGATTGTGGTCGCTCTTGTCCCACTCAAGGCGGGGGAGCTCGCGCACGCTAAAGCCGTTGGACAAGCCTTGCGTGGCGACAAAGTGGTCGATGCACGAGTCGAGGCGACCGCGCTTACGTCGAGTAGGCGCAGTGCCTGTTACGCGCATCATGCCGGTGTTCTTGGCGGTGAGACGGTTGGACAGCGGCTGAGGACGAGTGTTGAAGTCCCCGCCGGCCAGTACTGCCGCGAACCGGCGGTTGCCCGCCAGCAGCAGCAGCTCGTCGCACACAGCAGTGAGGGCCGACCCGCGAATCGCAGGCGGCACGTACACGCTGGCCACAGCAATACGGTGCACTGCGCCAGTGACAGTCCGCATCGCGACCTCGGTCACGAGCATATGTTTAGCGACAGCACGCACGCGTGTTGCCGTCAGCCCGATGCCGGACCGACACATCACGGCCAGCCCGCGCGCCTGCACGCCGACGTCGTCGTCGGGCGGTGCAAGCAACACGTCATAGCCAGGCCAGTAAAGGTAGTCTCGCTTCCACACGGTCTCTTGGAGCAGCACGATGTCGGCCTTGTGCGCACGCATGAAACTCTCGACGTAAATCTTCTTGTTGAAGAGCGCGTTGCAGTTCAGAGAGAATATGCGCAGCTCGGGCGGCGCAGACACGCCACGCGCGACGGAGCGCGCGAGCGGCTGGACAGGCTGCGAGGGTTGTTGCCGCTGTAGCAGCTGCGGCCGCGGAGGCTGAGGCGGCAGCTGCGGCGGCACCGGCGGCTCGCGCGGCCGGAGAGGGTGGGGACCAAATGATACGAGTGGGGGCATGGGTTGCGCTGTACTCAGCAACGTCGCGAGGAACTGCGCGGCGGTCTGCCGGCGACCAGGCACGGCCATCTTTACCGCTTGGGCGGCGAGGACGGCAACTTTGGCCCGGGCGGCGGGGTCGCGCACGTCAGCAGCGCCGAAGTCAGCGACGTCAGGCAGAACGTACAGGCGTTGGAAAAACAGGCAGTAGAGAATGTTGATAACGGTGTACCTGGGGACACACGATCGAATATGGATCCGCCAATACTTGGGAATCTTCTTGATCACAGCCAGGTGGAGCTTCAGCGTCGCTTCAGCGGCCAGGTAACGGAACGCTTGGCACAACCAGTGGTCGAGCACAGCGGAATCAAGCTCCGGCCGGTACACACAGCAGGAGACTGTGTGCTCGGGAACGGGCTCTGTGGCCGCTGCGCGATCGCGCTGGGTGAGGCGAGGGGCTGGAAGCCGCGGGGTCGGGGAGCCGGCCTCGGCAGCAGCATTGGAGGCTGCTGCGTCGGCGGGCGCCGCGGGCTCTTCGACCTTAATCTCGGCGTCGCCGTCGTCGCGCGCCAGCCGGCGCGAACGAGGCGCGGGCGAGCTGTCGGCAGACGACCCGGTGTTGGACGGAGTGCTTAAGGGAGAGCGGGTCTGTAGTAGTGGTGAGCGCACTGCGGCGGGCGAGGCAGGGACCGACCAAGTGTCGGGGTGTGCATCGCTCGGGTCAGAGTCACTCGCGGTCTCGCTCGTGGCGGGGGTGTACAGCGGCCGGGGCCGGTACAGAGGCAGAGACGCGTGGGGAGCCGGCGCTGCGGCGGCCGGAGCCAGTGGGGCAGACACCAAGTGGATGACAGTGGCTGCGGCGGGCGGCGGGGGCGGCGGTGGAGGCGCGGGCTCGGGGGTGCGGGTGTGTGCCGCACGTGGCGGGGCTTGCGGTGCGGGGGCGCGCACGCGCACGGCGTCAGACACGAACTCGGTGTTCGACGCCGTCTCAGAATCGGACGGGGTCTCTGAGTCGGAGGGGGTCTCAGAATCGGACACTGTAGTAGGGTCGGACTCAGGCTCGGTCTCGGAGTCGTCGGCCGCGCGCGCGCTTCGGGCGGCCCTGACCGCGCGCCGCCAGGTGTTTGGCGGCGGCGCGGGATCGGGGTCGCTCTCAGTCTCGCTGTTAGCGCCTGAGGCGGCGGCACGGGCGGCGGACTGAAGGCCAGAAGAGGGGAGAGTGGCAAGCGGGGCGCGATGGCGGATCGCAGGGAGAGCGCGATGGCGGATCGCGGGAGGGGGGCGTTGCGCGGGCGGGGCGCGCCTTGCGGCGGGGACGGCGGCCGCGGCTGCTAGCGAGGGCGCAGCGGCGGAGGCGTCTACCAACTCCACAAAGTCGCGGTCGGCAACGCGGGCGCTGCGGCGTGGGGCCGCCGCAGCAGGAGGGGCCGCGGCGCTGGCGGAGCGCGGCGGCGGGGAACCCACCGGTGGAGATGTTGTCGGAGGCAGTGCCCTGGGACCGGCCGCGGTTGGGGAGGCGGCGGGGACAATGACATCTACACGGGGGTCACGGCGCTGGCGGAGCGCGTAGGGCGCGCCGACAATGCGGCGAGCCCGGAGAGAGACGGGTGCTTGGTTGGAAGGGGTACTCATGAAAGAATTACATTGTTTGGTCCGAAGAGTCAAGGACATAGTGGCGACTGCCGGGGTGGGTGGTTGGGAACGTTGTCGCTTAAACGCGGGACACGCGCGTCTGTCTCGTTATTTGGTGGGGGACGGAATAGGTGGGGGCTCGAGTCGGGTACCACGTACACCTGGGAGCTCAGAGACAGCGCACACGTTTGCGGCGGTGTCATGGTGGGAGCGCCAAGTCGAACTCAGCTACAACGCGTCGCCAGTGTGGCGAGCGGCGCCGGTCACGGTCCGAGCGGGGCGCGCCGCTTCTCGAGAGATATGAACAGCAAGAAGGCTAGGGAATACAAAAACAAACATTCACACAAGTGTGGAAACAAGTTAGCGGCGGAAAAGAATACGGTGTTGTGCCGAGCGGAGCTCCAACGGCCGGTTCGACGGCAGACGACAACGGTTAATGACACAACGTAACGCGAAAGAATACAGTAGGGCTTATACAGACAGTAACATAACAGGCAGAAACAACAAGAACAGACAGACACAACACGGAACGCTTACAACAGTACAGCAACAAACAAACAGATTCGCGATCAACATAAAGCAAACATTCATCTTAAGACAAGGGCCT
>NZ_MKTR01000030.1 GCF_001898325.1 Microbacterium sp. 67-17 | reverse complement strand
TGCCGCGGAGGACTCGCGTGCGCCCGTCGTGCGGCTCGCGGATCGGTTTGCGATCCCCTTCACGGCCGTCTCGCTCGCCCTGGCCGGCATAGCGTGGGCGGTATCGGGCGATCCGACGCGCTTCGCTGAGGTGCTGGTGCTAGCGACGCCGTGCCCGCTGCTGATCGCTGCACCGGTCGCGTTCCTCGGCGGGCTCTCGCGGGCCGCGAAGGCCGGCGTGATCATGAAGGGCGGAGGTGTCGTAGAACAGCTCGCCCGAGTGCAGTCCGCGGCCTTCGACAAGACCGGAACGCTGACGCAGGGCCAGCCGACCCTCGTTGACGTTCGCCCTGTCGGCGGCTTCGAGGCGGGCGAACTGCTGCAGCTCGCCGCGTCTGCTGAACAGTACTCGTCGCATGTGCTCGCAGACAGCATCCGCCGGGCCGCGGTCGAGCGCGGCATCGACCTTCTCGCGGCCGAGGAGGCCAGTGAGGTCGCCACGAATGGTGTGACCGCGGTGATCGGGGGGCGAACGGTCGTCGTGGGGAAGCCCTCCTACGTCGCGTCAGTGGCGGCCGACACGGTGCGCGCAGACCTGACGACGGGCGAGGCCGCGGCCTACGTCGCCATCGACGGCCGGTTCGCCGGCGTCCTCGTGCTCGCCGACGATCCCCGCCCGGAGTCCGTCGCGGTGGTGTCGTGGCTGCGCGCGAACGGTGTCGAACGGATCGTCATGCTCACGGGAGACACTCGTGCGACAGCCGAATCGATCGCGCGGCAGACCGGGATCGACGAGGTGCATGCCGAGCTCCTTCCGCCAGAGAAGGTTCATCTCGCGGCCGACCTGCATCCACGACCCGTGATGATGGTCGGCGACGGGGTGAACGACGCCCCGGTGCTGGCCGCCTCCGACATCGGCGTTGCGATGGGCGCGAAAGGCGCGACCGCGGCCGGCGATGCCGCTGACGTGGTGATCCTTGTCGACTCGCTCAGCAAGGTGGTCGACGCCGTGTCGATCGGGCGGCACACGCTTCGCGTCGCGCTGACGGCGATATGGCTCGGCATCGGTCTCAGCGTGGTCCTCATGGTCATCGCCATGACGGGCGCCATCCCCGCCGTCGCCGGCGCTCTCACGCAGGAGCTCGTGGACCTCGCCACGATCCTCTACGCGCTCCGCGCGCTGGGCGGCCCGCCGAGCGGACTCCCCGCTGCCGCACCGCCGCCGTCACGCCGATCCGACACGGAGTCCGACTCGCACCGCGTGTGACGCTCTGAAACCCGAGCACCACGACTGGAATCTGCGGGCGAAGAGCCGAGGTGCAGGGTTGCCTCTCCTTCCTGGCGGCAGGAGAACTACCGAACTACCGTGAGGAGCCGTGACGACGCAATCCCCTCCATACCGGCATTCCGGCGAGCCTCACGCAACGGGGCTCGCGCAGCGACTCAACTGGCTGCGCGCAGGAGTGCTGGGAGCGAACGACGGGATCGTGTCCACGGCGGCGGTCGTCGTCGGTGTCGCCGGAGCGACAGCGGAGGTCACGCCAGTGTTGCTGGCGGGGGCCGCGGCCCTGGTCGGCGGGGCTATCTCAATGGCGCTCGGCGAGTACGTCTCGGTGTCCAGCCAGCGGGACAGCGAGCGGGCTCTCATCCAGAAGGAGCGGCGCGAGCTGGAGGAGGATCCCGAGGTCGAGCTCGAGGAGCTGGTCGGGCTCTACGAGGAGCAGGGCCTCACCCCCGGAACCGCCCGCCTGGTGGCGACGGAGCTGACCGAGCGCGACGCGCTCAAGGCCCACCTGGCGCTCGAGCTGAACATCGACCAGGAGGACGTCGTCAGCCCCTGGCACGCCGCCTTCGCCTCGCTGATCGCGTTCACGATCGGCGCCGTGCTGCCGCTGCTGACGATCCTGCTGCTGCCGCACCCGGCGCGCATCGTGTGGACCTTCGTTGCCGTGCTCCTCGCCCTGGCGGTCACCGGATACGTCGCGGCCTGGATCGGCGGCTCTCATCGGTGGCGGGCCGTGGTGCGCCTGGTGATCGGCGGTGCGCTCGCCCTGGGAGCGACCTTCCTGGTCGGCTCCCTGTTCGGCACGGTCGTCGGCTGAGGCGGCGCGGACTCACCCCTTGCTCACAGTACGGCCCAGCCGATGAGGCCCGCGGCGATGACGACCGCCCACGCCGGCGCCTTCCACGAGGTCAGGGCGACGAACCCGGCGGCGGCGATCCCGAGGGCCGCGACCGATGTGACCCCTTCGGTGAACACCGGCGTGTAGAGCGCTGCGGCGAGGATCCCCACCACGCCGGCGTTCACGCCCATGAGCGCCCGCTGCGCGAGTGGAGCGCGACGCAGCCGGTCCCAGAACGGCAGCACCCCGACCACGAGCAGTGTCGCGGGGAGGAAGATCGCGACCAGCGCGATCGCGGCGCCGAGCAGCCCGGACGGCGGGCTGGTAGTCGCGGCGCCGAGGTAGGCGGCGAAGGTGAACAAGGGACCGGGGACCGCCTGCGCGGCACCGTAGCCGGCGAGGAACACGTCGTGGTCGACGAGGCCGGTCTGCACGGTCCCGGCCTCCAGCAGCGGCAGCACGACGTGACCGCCGCCGAACACGAGTGCCCCAGCCCGGTAGAACACGTCGAATAAGCGTACCGCCCCGTTCTCAGTGGCGGACACGAGCAGGGGGAGGCCCGCGAGCAGGATCACGAAAAAGGCCAGGCTCCCGATCGCGGCCCAGCGAGGCACCCGCACGACGAATGGCTCCGACTCCGATGCCGTGGCGGCCTGCGGGCGCAGCCACACCAGCCCGACGACTCCCGCGGCGGCGATCACGGCGACCTGTGCGAACGCGCTCGGGACGAGCAGGACGACGATCATGCCCGCCACGGCGATCGTGGCCCGCTTCGCGTCCGGGGTGAGGGTTCTCGCCATGCCCAGCACGGCGTGGGCGACGACCGCGACCGCGGCGGCCTTCACCCCGTGAATCCATCCGGCGCCGGACAGGTCACCGAGCGCCGTGACCCCGTAGGCGAACGCGACCAGCAGGATCGCCGACGGCAGGGTGAACGCCGCCCACGCCGCCAGCAGCCCGCCGAACCCTGCGCGCTGCAGCCCGATCGCCATGCCGACCTGACTGGATGCGGGGCCGGGCAGGAACTGGCACAGCGCCACCAGGTCCGCGTAGGCGCGGTCGCCCAGCCACTTGCGCCGCTCCACGAACGCCTCGCGGAAGTACCCCAGGTGCGCGACCGGGCCGCCGAAGGAGGTCAGTCCCAGGCGCAGGAACACGAGGAACACCTCTCCGACCGTGCCGGGGTGGCGGCGCCCGCCGGTCGAGGGGGAAAGGCTCATCGCGCTCAGTCTGCCCCAGTCACTTGACGCTCACTAGACCAGCACCCTGGCATTCGCGGCCGACCACGCCTGCGCCGCGAGCTGCACGGCATCCCACGGAGAGCCGAGCGGCGGGGTGTAGGAGAGGTCGAGGTCATCGAACTGCCCGATGGTCAACCCGGCATAGAGGGCGGTGGCGAAGGTGTCGACCCGCTTGGCGACCTCGGTGCCGCGCCGCCCGACGAGCTGCGCGCCGAGCAGACGCCCGTCGCCGGTGTCCCCGGTGATGCGGAAGTGGATCGGGTGGGCACCGGGGTAGTACCGCTTGTGGTCGTCCGCGGCCGCGGTGATCGTTGCTGCCGCGTAGCCGGCGGCGATCGCCTCGTGGTCGCGCAGGCCGGTTCGGGCGGCGACGAGGTCGAAGACCTTGACGACCTGGGTGCCGACCGACCCCGCGAAGGCTCGGTCGCCGCCGAGAGCATTCTCTCCTGCGATGCGGCCCTGCTTGTGCGAGGTCGTCCCCAGCGGCAGATAGGTCGCGCCGAGGAGGCGGTGATGCGTGATGATGCCGTCGCCGGCGGCCCAGACGTGCGGGAGCCCGGTGCGCATGTGCTCATCGACCACGACGGCGCGGCCCGCGCCGAGGCTCGCTCCGGCCTGCTCGAGCAGCTCGGTGTTCGGCCGCACCCCGACGACCACGAGCACGAGGTCCGCGGTCTGTGCGAAGGGCTGCCCGTCGCGGGTGCCGGTGACGGTGAGCCCGACCGGGGTCTTCTCGATCCCGGTCACGGTCGAGCCGGTGACGACCTCGACGCCATGCGTCGTGAGTTCGTCGCGGACGAGGGCGCCGAGCTCGGGGTCGAGGGTGGAGAGCACTTCGGGTCCGCGCTGGAGCTGGGTGACCTGCATCCCGCGGGTGATGAAGGCTTCGGCCATCTCCAGGCCGACGTAGCCGGCGCCGACGATGATCGCAGACTGCGGCTGCCGGGTAGTGAGGTCGTGGTCGAGGGCGAAAGTGTCACCCATCGAATGAATGACATGCACCCCGTCCTCCGGGGTCAGCGCATCGAGGCCGGCGATGCCGGCGTGGGACGGGAGCGCGCCGGTGCCGACGATCAGCTCGTCGTAGGCCAGATCCTCGAAGATGCCGTCCGGGGTGCGGACAGTGAGCCGCTGCCCGGCGACGTCGATGCCCGTGGCGAAAGTGTTGAGCCGCAGCCGCATCCCGGTGGCCTCCAAGTCAGCGCTCGTGCGGTGCGCGAGCGACTGCCACGGGGCGACCTCGCCAGTGAAGTAGTAGGGGATGCCGCAGATGGAGAAGTTCGGGTACTCGTCCGCCACCACCACCGTCACGTCGGTGGTCGGGTCGAGTTCGCGGGCACGGAGCGCGGCGGAGATACCGGCGTCGGAGCCGCCGATGGCGATCAGATGGGTCATGGCTGGGCCTTTCGATTCGGGAACAGCAGGAACACAAGCCCGACGCCGACGACCGCGCCGACGACCTGGGCGGCGAGGAACCACAGCGCGGAGGTCGGGGCGATGCCGGCGAAGGTGTCGGTGAAGATCCGGCCGATGGTCACGGCGGGGTTGGCGAACGAGGTGGACGAGGTGAACCAGTACGCGGCGCCGATGTAGGCACCGACCGCCGGGGCGACCAGCGCCGCGCGGCCGGTGCGAGCCAGGGCGAAGATCGTGAGGATCAGCCCGGCGGTGGCGACGACCTCGCCGAGCACCTGCCCCGGTGCCGCCCGGTCGGTCACCGACAGCGCGGCCGGCACGGCGAACATGAGGTTCGCCAGCAGCGCCCCACCGATGCCGCCGACGATCTGAGCGCCAGCGTAGACGGCGATCTCGCCGCCGCCGTGCCGTGCGCCGAGGGCGCGGTCGGCGAGGGTGACGACCGGGTTCAGGTGCGCGCCGGAGACGGGCTGGAAGATCAGGATGAGGACGGTCAGGCCGAGCGCGGTGGCGATCGAGTTCTCCAGGAGCTGCAAGCCCACATCGCCGGGCGAGAGACGCGAGGCGGCGATGCCGGAACCGACCACGACCGTCACCAGCAGGCCGGCGCCCAGCAGCTCAGCGGCAGCACGCCGCCACAGCGGGACGGCCTCGGTCGTGGTGGTGTTCATCGCTGCCCATCTTGACGAATCCGGTTCGCTCAGTCAAACTTGAGGTAATGAACATTGAGGAAACTTGCCTTGCGGGTCGGGTCGCGCGGTATGCGGCGCTGGCCGATCCTGTGCGGCTGCGGATCGTGGACCTGCTCACCCTGGGCGATGTCGCCCCGGTCGAGCTGCAAGGCGAGCTGGGTGTCTCATCGAGCCTGCTCGCCCATCACCTGAACCAGCTCGAACAGGCAGGGCTGATCGTGCGGACGCGGTCGGAGGCCGACCGGCGCCGCACCTACCTCCACCTCGCGCCCGGCGCGCTCGACGGCCTCACCCCTTCCCCGATGCTCGGGGTGCGGCGGGTGGTGTTCGTCTGCACCGGCAACTCGGCCCGATCCCAGCTCGCCGCTGCGCTCTGGCACGGCAGCAGCGATATCCCGGTGGCCTCGGCCGGCACGCACCCGGCCGCGCAGATCGAGCCGGGCGCGATCGCCGCCGCGGACCGACACGGCCTCACCCTGCGAGCCCGCGCCCCGCGCGCGCTGGACGACGTGCTCGGCGCGGACGATTTCGTGGTGACCGTGTGCGACACCGCGCACGAAGAACTCGGCGACGCCGGCTGCGTGCACTGGTCGGTGCCGGACCCGGTGCGCGACGGGACGGACGCCGCCTTCGACGCGGCGTTCGAGGACATCGCCGCCCGCATCCAGAGCCTCGCGCCCCGGCTGACCACGACGAAGGGATGACGACGATGCCAGACGAGCACGAGCGCCACGCGACGATCACCATCGACCAGGAAGCGGGCCTCGCCACCAGCGCCGAGCGCCTGACGCGGGAGTTCGAGGGCACCTTCGGGCGGGAGACGATCGACCGTTTCCTGCACGCCTCCTACACCGACCTCGCCGCCCGTGCGACGGTGCCGACCTATCTGCCGCTGCTGACCGAGAAGTTCGCCCGGCAGCGGCTGCGCGCGCTCGCCAAGGTCGACGGGATGCACCTGACGGGCACGCCGACCGTGCTGTTCCTGTGCGTCCACAACGCCGGCCGCTCGCAGATGGCCCTCGGCTTCTTCCAGCACCACGCCGGCGACCGGGCGATCGGCTGGTCCGGCGGCTCCGAGCCCGGCGAGCAGATCAACCCGGTCGCCGTTCAGGTCATGGCCGAACGGGGCATCGACATCGCCGGCGAGTTCCCCAAGCCCTGGACCGACGAGATCGTGCGGGCGGCGGACGCGGTGATCACGATGGGCTGCGGCGACGCCTGCCCGATCTTCCCCGGCAAGCGGTACGAGGAATGGACGCTACCCGATCCCGCGGGCTGGACCCCGGACGGGATGCGGCCGGTGCGCGACGAGATCGAGCGCCGCGTGCTGAACCTGCTGGCCGAACTCGGCGTCCCCTCCCGCGCCTGACAGTCGACTTCCACAAGCACCGGACCCGCTCCCTGCCAGTCGCGGGGTCGGGGCGGAGGCCGCAATGCCCGAACCGGCTTGTGACATCCGGCGCGATCGCGCAGACTCGGGTATCGGGTTTGGCGGCGTCTCGGCAGGCTCGTTCTCATGTGCTACCGACCGCGTAGGTCCGTGAATCCTGAGGGAGTTGTCCACGCGGCCACCCGGCGACTCGCCCGTGTTTTACGGGCCAGAACGTGCTTTCGTGATCCGGCGGGGACAGGGGTGTCGAACAGTTCTACTCCCACGTCGTCGTCGTGAGTGGGGGAACGATAGGCGTCTTCTCAGCGTCCGATGCTCGGTGGTTCGTTACCGGGCGCGTCACGCGACGGAGCTGGACGATAGGGCGGGAGTGAGCGCCGAAGGGTCTGCCCGATCCGTCCGACGATCCCCGGCGGCTCGGGCACGGCGACCTTCAGTGCGATCCGGCGGTGGGTCTGCTGCTCTTCCAGCGCCCGCACGTCGGCACTGGGGTCGGAGGCGGCCAGCTCGATCATGCGGGCGGCGTCGTCTTGCAGCCGCCGGTAGGCCGACGCGGTCCTCGGACTGAGGTAGCCGCGCCGGGCGTGAGCGGCGCCGAATACGGCGCCGTAGTCCGCGAGCCAGGCAACGGCCTCGACCGGGGTGAGCTCTCGGGTCTGCTCGCTGCGCAGCACCTCGGCCGCGTGGGGCTCGTGCTCCCATGCGCCGGATTCGGTGCGGCGGTTGTCGTAGAGGCGGCGGTCGCGGGTGTAGACCTGGATGCGGGCGACGGCGGGCAGGGCCTCCAGCGCGGCCACGACCTCGGGTGAGCCGGCCAGCGCCGTCTCGTGCGCCTCGGGCGGGGTCCAGCGGCCGACCTCGCCGCGCCGGGCGCGCAGGAACCGTTCTTCCGCGGCCAGGCGCGACACCGGGGCGGGCATGGCGACGGCGACGACCTCGACCCGGTAACCGGCCTCCGCGAACCGGGCCGCGGTGTCGATGACCATCGCTGGATCGCGGAAGGTGCCTTCCAGCAGCACCGGGTAGCCGTGCTCGATCGCATGGTCCAGGGCGAGGCGGATGAGCCCGCTGGAGGTTGGCGCGGTCGCGGCCGGCATCGCCAGCGGGTCGTTCACCGCGAGATCCCGGTAGCCGGGGTGGTAGGCGCGCAGGTCATCCCCGGTGATGGACACCAGCTCGGGGTGCTCCGCGAGGATCGCCGCCTGCGCCCTCGTCTTGCCCGCGGCGGGCTGGCCGCCGAGCAGTACCAGGAGCCGGTCGCCGGTCGGGACCGGCGGGAAGATCGCCTGCCGCGCGGTGGCGTCGAACACCTGCCGCAGCCGCGCCTCGTCGGAGGCGACGGGTTCGGTCACGCGATCCGGCGGCTCGCCTGGCCGGTCAGGGCGTCGATCTCATCGAGCCATGCCTGCTGCTGGGCGATCAGCCCGAGCCGGTCGTCGGGGTCCAGCGCCGTGCGCTGCTGGTTCACCAGGCGCACCCGCGCGGCCCAATACTCGCGCTCGCGCTCGTCGGTCGTGGCGAGCTGCCGTTCGATCAGGACGGAGGCCAGGGTGGTCGCGCCCTGGGCGGTCATGTCGTAGAGGGCCACATCGCTCACGCGGGGCTCGTCGTCGTACCAGGCGCGCAGGGACTCGGCCGGGATCGCGCTCGGAATCGTCACGCTCATGGGATCACCTCTGCTTCGTCGTTGCTCATTCTACCTCCCCGGTCCGCTCCCGCCCCGGACCCGCTCCCTGCTGTTCGCGGGTCGGGACGGAGGGTGCAACATCCGAGCGCAGCGACGTGGTGTTGCGGCATCCGCCACGACCCCGCAAGCTGGTAGAGCGGGTCAGGCGCGGGAACGTGAGTTCGCTACTCGGCACACTCGGCAGGCGCGCAGAGGCACCAGGATTACCCGCCTCTGGAGGGGCGCAAACGTGGCAACATTTTGGCAACGAACGCTGACGACAGGACTTTCCGCGACGCACTCGACGCACGCGGAACCCCAGTAAACACAGGGCAGAACCGGGTCGGGCACGCAGTTCCGGGGGAGCCTATTCCCCTCTCACGGCGGTAACGCGGGTTCGAATCCCGCTGGGGTCACCAACACACGAAAGCCCGGTCTCGTACCGGGCTTTCGTGTGTTCGGGATGCCTGTTGTTGTCTCGCAACTTATCCGGGTTGGGCCCACGCCGCCGGAGGCTCCGCGAGGCGCGCAGCGGCTCGCGGAGTGGCGGCGGGGAGAATCCCGCTGGGGTCACCAACGCACGAAAGCCCGGTCTCGTACCGGGCTTTCGTGCGTTCGGACCGCCGACCCGCGCGGCGGAGACGCTGCGGGGTAGCCCACGAATGTAGGCGAAATCGCAGGCGTAGGACGTTTGAGCGCTCAAGCGTCCTACGCCCAGGATTCCTCCTACCTCGGGTAGGTCAGGCGAAGCATCCGGGTGCTGCCGAAAGGTGTCCGAGCACCGACGTAGGCTGGCGGCTGTGCTGACCACACTGGCGATCGACGGCTACCGCTCCATCCGGAGTCTGGTCCTGCCGCTCTCGCCGCTGACAGTTGTGACCGGCGCGAACGGGAGCGGAAAGTCGAGCCTGTATCGGTCGTTGCGACTTCTGGGAGCTGCGGCCAGGGAAGGCGCCATCCGTGCCCTTGCCGCTGAAGGTGGCTTTCCCGGAACGTTATGGGCGGGACCCGAGTCCGGCGCGCCGACGAGCGGTCCCGTGCAGGGCACGGTGCGGAAAGGACCGATCGCGCTGCGGCTGGGTTACGGGTCGGATGCCGCGGGTTTCGGTTACGCGATGGATCTTGGCATCCCGATCCCGGCCCCGACGATGTTCGGCGCAGACCCCGAGATCAAGGCAGAGGCCGTCTGGGGTGGGCCTGTTCTTCGTAACGGCTCCCTCATCTGCGAGCGACGCGGCGCGATCTACCGCATCCGTACCGACGCCGGTTGGCACATGGTGCAGCGACCACTCGCTCCGTGGGAGAGCATGTTGGCGGAGTTCGGCGACATCGAGGCCGCACCCGAAGTCTTGGGGCTTCGCTCCGGCCTACGCGACTGGCGTTTCTATGACGCGGTCCGTACCGACGCGGATGCTCCCGCTCGGCGGCCCGCTATCGGGACACGCACCCCGATCCTGGCATCCGACGGGAGCGACCTCGCCTCCGCGCTGCAGACCATCCGGGAGCAGGGGGATGCCGATGCGCTCGACGCAGCGATTGAGCTCGCACTTCCCGGCAGTCGCCTGTCGATCACTGACCACGCGGGGCGTTTCGAGCTCTCGCTGCGACAGCCGGGGATGCTGCGGCCCCTGTCTGCGCCCGAGCTGTCGGACGGGACGCTGCGCTACCTCGTGTGGGTCGCAGCACTCATGAGCACGAGGCCCGCGAGCCTCATCGCCGTCAACGAACCGGAGACCAGCCTGCATCCCAGCATCCTCGAGCCACTTGCGGCGATGCTCGTGGATGCGGCAGCCCGTTCCCAGATCATCGTGGTCTCCCACTCGAAGCCGCTCGTTGACGCGCTGGCCAACTCTGGCGCGACGGTACACACGCTCGAGAAGTCAGGCGGTGAGACGCAGGTTCAGGGTCAGGGCTCGCTTGACGCGCCTGCGTGGGTCTGGCCCACGCGCTGAGTGCTGGCGACCGTCCCGAGCTCACTCCTCAGCGGAGGGGCGGCGCCGCCGGCGCACGAGCACGATGATCCCCCAGACCGCTCCGCCGATGACAGCGACCACCGCAATCCAGGGGATGAGGAAGCCGAGCGCGACGACGATGCCGTTGAGCGTTGCGACCAGGCCGTTCCAGCCGGCGACGAGGCCATCCCAGAAGCCGGCGGGGTTTGCGTCGACCGCCTCGTGGCGCACGGTGAGCGACACGTTCAGCGACGACATCGCGACCTGATCCTCGAGCGATTCGAGCTGCTGCTGGTAGGACTCGAGGGTTGCCTGCCGCTCGGCGAGAGCCGACTCGGCGGCGATCAGGTCCGAAACCGACCCTGCCTGCCCCATCAGCTCGAGCAGGCGGTCGACGGATGCCTGCGCGGCATCCACACGTGCCTGCAGGTCGACCACCTGGTCGGTGACATCGAATCGGTCGATCGAGGATGCGGTCACCTCGCCCACCTGCTCCAGGTCGGCCATCGCGTCGGCAAGCTCATCGGCGGGAATACGCACGGTGATCCACCCGTTCGTGACGGCGACGGTCGGGTCGGCCAGATCGACGGGCATCCCCGTGTAACCGGACCCGATGCTCATCGATTCGACGTACCCGCCGCGCCCGTCGGCGGCGGTCGCGATCTGGTCAGCCGCGGCACGAACGTCGTCGACCACGACGGTGGCGGACGACGAGGCGATGATCGAACGACCGGACTCGCCGATGGCGGAATCCATTGCCTTCCCACCGCCCGAGCCGTCGACGACCGCTCCGTCAGTGAGTGCGATCTCACTTCCCGACATGCCGCCGTCCACGGGCATATCTGCGGGCATGAGGCCCGCCGCTCCGCTCTCATTCGTGCTCAGCCCGCTGAGAACGGTCGGCGCGATGATGGCGGCGACGGCCACGACCGCAGCCGCGGCCGCACCCGCCATCCACACTCGGCCACGAGCCACAGAGCGCCGAACGGATGCCGCGCGCTCACTTTCGATGGTCGTGAAGACCCCATCTTCGATAACAGCGACGCGCTCGTCATCCAGGAGAGGGAGTCGGTCCGCGGTGGAACTCTGGGGATTGTCGGTGTTCATGTGCTCTCCTTGGCAACGGTCCGCAAACGCGTGCGGATGCGGGAGAGACGGTTGCGAACAGCTCCGTGCGGGATGCCGAGCTGCTCGGCCGCGGCACTGTAGGCGTAACCTTCCGCCGCACACAGCCGCAGGATCTCGCGGTCAGTGTCGGAGAGGGTCGCGATCTCGGCAGCGATCAGGCGAAGGTATTCCTCGTCGATCATCTGCTGCTCGACATTCACCGTCGCCGGGATGGTGTCATCTGCCACCGCTCCCGCCTGTTCGCGGTCCCTTCGCTGCGCGCGCATCCGGTTCGCCGACTGGAATCGGCAGATGGTTGCCAGCCACGGCAGCAGCGAGTCCGACGCGAGGTCGAGCTCCGGGAGCTTCCGCCAGGCGACGACGAAGGTCTCCTGCACGACATCCTCGGCATCCGAGGGATCGCCCAGGAGCCGGTGCGCGATCCAATACACGGGCCGAACGTAGGCGCGATACAGCTGTCGGAACGCCTGTTCGCTGCCGCCTGCGGCTCGGGCGACGAGTTCGGCGTCTCCCGTGGTCACTGAATCGGTCATCGGTTCCCCTGTATCGCACCGCGAGTCGGCGCGCCTCATTGTCTCTCACACCGTCAGTGTCGGCATCCGGCGATTCGTCTCACGGGTCTTCGAGATGGGGAAACGACAGGAGGGGCACCCGATCGATGACCGGATGCCCCTCCTGCGCGGTGATTACTCGTACCGCAGCGAATCCACAGGGTCGGCCCGGGCCGCACGGGCGGCCGGAAGCGTTCCGGAGAGGAAGGCGATCGCCATGACGAGGATGATGATCGTTGCGATCGACGCAGGATCGAAGGCGATCAGCGTCAGTCCCGGCAGATCGGCGAGCAGCGATGTCGATAGCGCGCCGCTGACTCCTGTTCCGACGATCATCGCGATGACGGCACCGATCGCGCTGCCGAGGAATCCGAGGAAGGCAGCTTCGAGGCTGAAGAGCGTGAACGGCTGCGGCGCTCGCTGGCACGCTCTCGCCGGGAATCGCGGTGGCTCTGGCTGCCGCCGTGTTCCATGTCGCCGCGCGAGTCAGTAGGCGTCGGGGCTTTACGGTGGGGGCGTGCGCGACAGCCGCTATCGTCCTGCTGGCGTTTCTCGGCTCGGTGGGGAGCATCGTCGATCCCCGCATCTTGCAGTTCGGACTCATCGTCGCGCTCGGCACAGCTGCGGGTGATGGCGCGCGATCTCGACGCGCGTACATCGCGGCGATCCAGGAGCGAGCCGAGCGGGCTGAACGAACGCGGGAAGCCGAAGCCAGCCGTCGGGTGAGCGAGGAGCGTCTGCGGATCGCCCGCGATCTGCACGACGCTGTCGCGCACCAGATCGCGGTGATCAGTCTCAACGCAGGTGTGGCCTCCTCGGCGGTTGATATGCGCCCCGACAAGGCGAAGGAATCTCTGGCCACGATTCGCGCTGCGGCGCGCACCGTTCTTGCCGAGATCGGCGACCTCATGACGATGCTGCGGGCCGACGGCGCGGCTGATTCGACATCCCGACCCCAGGGCGGACTCGACCACCTCGACGAGCTCGTGCACCAGTTCACGGCATCCGGCCTCGAGGTACACACGCGCATCGAGGGCGACCCGGCCCGCGTCTCGGGTGCGGTGAGCCACGTGGCCTATCGCGTGATTCAGGAGGCGCTGACCAACGCGCACAAGCACGGGACCGAGCACCGCGCGCACGTGCTCGTGCACGTCGGTAAGGATGCCGTCGTCGTCACCGTGTCCAACCCGATGGATACCGGCACCGCGCGTGGGCGCGACGCTGCAGGTTCGGGCCTCGGTCTTGTCGGACTCCGGGAACGCGTGGCATCGGTGCGCGGTACCGTCAGCGCGGGCCCAGCAACCGCCGGCTGGAAGGTCGAGGCGCGATTGCCGCTGAGCCGGGAGGATACGCAATGACAGCTGTCGTGGTCGTGGACGACCAATCCCTGATTCGCCAGGCGGTGGTCGACATCTTGGACACCCACGACGACATCACGGTCGTCGGTCAAGCCTCCAACGGGCTCGAGGCCGTCAGACTCGCCAGCACGCTGCATCCGGATGTCATTGTGATGGATATCCGGATGCCTGAGCTCGACGGGATCGCGGCGACCGCCCAGATCTGTTCGGACCCCACACTCGCGCAGACCAAGGTTCTCGTCCTGACGACCTTCGAGGAGGACGAGAACCTCATCTCGGCGCTTCGCGCCGGTGCGAGCGCCTTCGTGGGAAAGGGCGCAGAGCCCGAGGACATTGTGCGGGCGGTGCGCTCGGTTCACGTGGGCGACGCGCTGCTCTCCCCGGCGGCGACGCGGGCGCTCACTGCCAAGACCCATGTGAACCGCATCATGACGAAGGTACAGGCTCACGATCGCGCTCAGCTCGTCATCCTCGCCTACGAGTCCGGGCTGTTGACGCCGGGGGAGTGACTTCGCGTACCGCGATCGCGGTACGCGAAGATGCCGCGGCTGCGGGACGCGCCACAGCGGCATTCGGCGAATGATCGTTGTGTGACGGAAATGACTGTGGCTCTCGACGATTCGGTCGTCGAGGAGGCTTCCGCGGCTACCGACAAGCGCCGCGTTTTGCTCGTGTTCGCTGGCCTGCTCGTGGCCATGCTGCTGTCGTCGCTGGACCAGACCATCTTCTCGACGGCGTTGCCCACGATCGTCGGCGAACTCGACGGTGTGAACCACATGCTGTGGGTGACGACCGGGTACCTGGTGGCCGCGACGATCATGATGCCGATCTATGGCAAGCTCGGCGACCTCATCGGCCGGAAGGGCCTGTTCATCGGCGCTCTGTCGGTGTTCGTTCTCGGATCGATTGTCGGCGGTGCCGCACAGGACATGACCTGGCTCATCATCGGTCGCACCGTGCAGGGGATCGGCGGCGGTGGGCTCATGATCCTCTCGCAGGCGATCATCGCCGACGTGGTGCCCGTCCGCGAGCGCTCGAAGTACATGGGCGTCATGGGCGCTGTCTTCGGTATCTCCTCTATCGCCGGGCCGCTGCTGGGCGGATGGTTCACCGAGAGTGTCGGGTGGCGGTGGGCGTTTTGGATCAACGTCCCGCTGGGTCTGATCGCGATTGCGCTCGCAGCGGTATTCCTGAAGCTCCCGCGGCATTCTGTGAGGGTCAGATTCGATGTGTGGGGCACGCTCACGATGGCTGTCGCGGTGACCTCGATCATTCTGGTCGCCTCGTGGGGCGGCACCGAGTACGACTGGAACTCGCCGACCATCCTGTGGCTGATCGCTACCGCCGTCATCTTCGCGGCACTGTTCGTGCTGGCCGAATACAAGGCTGCCGAGCCGATCATCCCGCTTTCGCTGTTCCGCTCCCGTAACTTCGTGCTCGCGACCTCGGCCGGGCTGTTCATCGGTGTTGCCATGTTCGGAACACTCGCCTACCTGCCGACCTATCTGCAGATGGTGACCGGCGTCAACGCCACGGTCTCGGGCTTCATGATGCTGCCGATGATCGCGGGCCTCATGGCGAGCGCGATTACAACCGGCTTCCTTGCCTCCAAGACCGGGCGCTACAAGTGGATGCCGATCGCGAGCATGATCGTGATTGCGGTCGGGCTCTGGCTTCTGTCCACGCTGACCGTCGACACGCCGCTATGGGTGCTGATGTCGTACCTGTTCGTCATCGGTGCGGGAATCGGTCTGTCGATGCAGATCCTCATCCTCGTGGTGCAGAACTCCTTCCCCGACTCCCAAGTGGGAACAGCGACAGCCTCGAACAACTTCTTCCGCGAGATCGGCGCGTCGCTGGGCGGCGCCGTCGTGGGCGCAATCTTCACCTCGCGCCTGACCGAACTGCTCACGGAGCGGATGACCGCAGGTACGGGAACGGGAGATGCGAACTCCTTTACGCCTGCAGCAGTCAATGCGCTGCCCGATCAGGTCCGCGAGGTCATCGTCGGTGCGTACAACGACGCTCTCACCCCGGTGTTCGCGATGTTGATCCCGATGGTCCTAGCGGGTCTTGTCATCGTGGCCTTCATCAAGGAGGTTCCGCTGCGCTCGACCCTCGAGACAGGCACCCAAGAACCTGAGGGCGCAGATTCCGCGCTCCAAGAGGTACCGCCGGCCGCGGCCGACGGAGCCAGCGGGACGGAAGGGCTGCTCCCCGCCGCCTCCCCGAGAGGGAGCGCGTCCGGCGTCCCAGACTGACGGTCAGCGCCCGCCAGCGGGACCGTCAGCGCAGTGGTGCGGCATCCATTCGGATGCTGCACCACTGTCGTTTCGACCGTGCAGCTTCGCCGCCGCGGTTTTGTGCGCGCCTATTGGATCGCTGGGGCACCGCTATCCTGGGGGAGCGAGAGGGAGTATCCCGATCTTGCGCGTTCGTCATCACGGGCCGGCGGCCCCGGGCGCGCACCGCCACGCGGCGGGGGAGAGACTTTCGGTGCACGCACCTGCCCGCTTGCTGTGAAAGGCCCTCGTGGATCTGACCCTCCCGCTCTGGTTCGAGATCGGATCTCTCGTCGTTCTGACGCTGATCTTGCTCGCTGACCTCCTCATCATCCTCAAGCGCCCCCACATTCCGTCGACGCGTGAATCGACGCTCTGGGTGGTCTTCTACGTGACCCTCGCTTTGATCTTCGCGGGGGTGATGTGGCTGATAGCCGGTGGTGAGTACGCCGGACAGTTCGTCGCCGGGTGGCTCACCGAGTACAGCCTGTCGATCGACAACCTGTTCGTCTTCGTCCTGATCATGAGCCAGTTCGCGGTGCCCCGCCGGTATCAGCAGGAAGTGCTGATGGTGGGCATCATCATCGCCCTTATCCTGCGGGGCCTGTTCATCCTCGCCGGTGCCGCGATCATCGAGAACTTCAGTTGGGTCTTCTACATCTTCGGCGCGTTCCTCGTGTGGACCGCGTACCGGCAGGCCTTCCCTGGCGCGGATCATGACGAAGACGTGAAGAAAGAGAACTTCATCGTTCGGCTGGTGCGACGCACTGTCGACATCAGCGACCACTACGACGGCGCGAAGATCCGCACCGTGGTCGATGGCAAGAAGATGTTCACGCCGATGATCATCGTGTTCGTCGCGATCGGCGTGACCGACCTCATCTTCGCGATCGATTCGATCCCCGCGATCTTCGGCATCACCCAGAGCGCCTTCATCGTGTTCACCGCGAACATCTTCGCTCTCATGGGGCTGCGCCAGCTCTACTTCTTGCTCGGCGATCTGCTTGACCGCCTCCGTTACCTGCATTACGGCATCGCGTTCATCCTTGCCTTCATCGGCGTGAAGCTGTTCCTTCACGCGATGCACGTGAACGAGCTCCCGTTCATTAACGGGGGAGAGCCGATCGACTGGGCGCCTGAGATCTCGACGCTCATGTCACTCGGCGTCATCGTGATTTCGATGGTTGTGGCCACTGTCGCGAGCCTCGTGGCATCCTCGCGGGAGCGTCGCGTTGCAGGTCAGGCAGAACCCGCTGGGGCGGCGGATGCGGCATCCGTCGTCGCGCAGGAGAAGGGCACACCCTCGACGGTGGACGCTCCGGCACCGACCGAGAGCCCCGACGAGCGCGCCTGACACCGGTGGTAGTCTGAGCGAATGCGGATCGCTCGCCTCCTTCTTAGCGGCCGCGACGGGTCCTAGTTCTCAGGCCATCCCCGTCGCGGAGTTTCGTCGCGGGCTTGAACCACACTTTCCTGGAACGAAAGAGTTCATGAGCGAATCCATTGACGTCGGCATTCCCGATCACCCCCGTACCTTGGCTGAAAAGGTATGGGACGACCACCTAGTCGTGAAGGGGGAGAACGGCCAGCCCGACCTGATCTACATCGATCTGCACCTGGTGCACGAGGTCACGAGCCCGCAGGCCTTCGATGGTCTGCGAGCCGAGGGGCGCCCGGTGCGCCGTCTTGATCTCACGATCGCGACCGAAGACCACAACACGCCGACGCTCGACATCGACAAGCCGATCGCGGATCTCACCAGCCGCACCCAGATCGAAACCCTGCGTCGTAACGCCGAAGAGTTCGGGGTGCGTCTGCATTCGCTCGGCGACAAGGAACAGGGCATCGTTCACGTCGTCGGCCCGCAGCTCGGCCTCACGATGCCCGGCATCACTGTCGTCTGCGGGGACTCCCACACCTCGACCCATGGCGCTTTCGGTGCCATGGCCTTCGGCATCGGCACGAGCGAGGTCGAGCACGTGCTCGCGACCCAGACGTTGCCGCTCAAGCCCTTCAAGACGATGGCGATTACGGTCGAGGGTGAGCTCAAGCCCGGCGTGACGGCCAAGGACATCATCCTGGCCGTGATCGCGAAGATCGGCACCAACGGAGGCCAGGGCTACGTCCTGGAGTTCCGCGGCTCCGCCATCCGGTCGCTCTCGATGGAGGGTCGGATGACGATCTGCAACATGTCGATCGAGGCCGGCGCCCGCGCAGGAATGGTCGCGCCCGACGAGACCACTTTCGCGTACCTCGAAGGACGCCCTCACGCCCCGAAGGGCCAGGACTGGGAGGATGCCGTCGCCTATTGGCGCACGCTCCCGAGCGACGAGGGGGCCGTCTACGACGCCGAGGTCTTCATCGACGCGAACGAGCTCGAGCCGTTCGTCACGTGGGGGACCAACCCTGGTCAGGGTGTGTCACTCAGTGACAGCGTCCCCTCGCCCGAGTCGTTCAGCGACCCGAACGAGCGTGCCGCCGCGGAGCGCGCCATCGAGTACATGGACCTGGTTCCCGGGACGCCTCTGAAGGAGGTTCCGGTGGATGCCGTGTTCATGGGCTCGTGCACCAACAGCCGCATCGAAGACCTGCGCGCGTTCGCGTCGATCATCAAGGGGCGCACGAAGGCCGAGAACGTGAGGGTCATGGTCGTTCCTGGGTCTGCCCGGGTCCGGCTGGAGGCAGAGGCCGAGGGCTTGGACAAGGTCTTCACCGAGTTCGGCGCAGAGTGGCGGTTCGCCGGGTGCTCGATGTGCCTGGGCATGAACCCCGACCAGCTGGCTCCCGGTGAGCGGTGCGCGTCGACCTCCAACCGGAACTTCGAAGGACGCCAGGGCAAGGGCGGCCGCACCCACCTGGTGTCACCGCTCGTCGCGGCGGCGACCGCAGTGCGAGGGACGCTGTCGAGCCCGAGCGATCTCGACCCGCTCGACACCAGCGATTCGGTCGTCACAAGCGGAGCGGAGGCCTGACATGGACAAGTTCGTCACCCACACCGGTGTCGTGGCCCCGCTGAAGCGCTCGGCCGTCGACACAGACCAGATCATCCCCGCCGTCTACCTCAAGCGCGTCACGAAGACCGGCTTCGAGGATGCGCTGTTCGCCAACTGGCGTCAGGACCCCGAGTTCATCCTGAACCAGCCGACCTTCGCAACCGCCTCGATCCTCGTCGCCGGCCCCGACTTCGGCACCGGATCCAGCCGCGAGCACGCCGTCTGGGCATTGCGTGACTATGGCTTCCGCGTGGTGCTCAGCCCCAAGTTCGCGGATATCTTCCGCGGCAACTCGGGCAAGCAGGGCTTGCTCACCGGCGTCATCAGCGAGAGCGATCTCGAGGCGATCTGGGACGTGATCGATGCCGACCCGGGTGTGCAGATGACCGTGGATCTCGAGGCGCGCACCGCGACGGTCGGCGACCTTCAGGTCGCTTTCGACATCGACGATTACACTAGATGGCGGCTCCTGGAGGGGCTCGACGATATCGGGCTCACACTGCGAAACGAAGAAGCGATCACCCAGTTCGAGTCGCGCCGCGCATCCTGGCGGCCGCGAACCCTCCCCGTTCCGTAGCCGACTACCGAGGCATCAGCAGACCCGATCGGTCTCGCGGTGCCGAGATATAAGTGAGGTCCATCCCGGATGAAGATGCTTCTGAGCGATGAAGCCGCGCAGGCGGCAGGTACCGAACCGGCCGGCGAGGTGCTGCTGGTGCGCGGCGGACGCCCGCTGCGCGGACGGGTGACTGTCACGGGTGCGAAGAATCTCGCGACCAAGGCGATGGTGGCATCCCTGCTCGGCGATTCGCCGAGCACCCTGCGTGATGTGCCGCAGATCAGCGATGTGCGGGTGGTCCGTTCCCTGCTCGAAGTCCACGGGGTGAAGGTCACGGACGGAGCTGAGCCGGGCTCGCTCGTGCTCGATCCGACGGATGCCGTCTCGGCCCACATGGAAGAGATCGACGCTCACGCCGGTGCTTCCCGGATTCCGATCCTGTTCTGCGGCCCGCTGCTGCACCTGCTCGGCGAGGCGTTCATCCCCGACCTCGGCGGATGCCGCATCGGCGACCGTCCGATCAACTTCCACCTGGATGCACTCCGCCAGTTCGGCGCCGTCGTCGAGAAGTTGCCGACCGGCATCCGTCTCTCGGCGCCGGAGGGGCTGCACGGCGCGAACATCGAGCTGCCGTACCCGAGTGTCGGCGCGACCGAACAGGTGTTGTTGACTGCCGTTCGCGCTGCTGGAGTGACCGAGCTTCGGGGTGCGGCAATCGAGCCCGAGATCATGGATCTCATCGCCGTGCTGCAGAAGATGGGCGCGATCATCTCCTACGAGCCCAACCGCGTCATCCTCATCGAGGGTGTCGATGCGCTCACGGGATACGACCACCGCTGCATCTTCGACCGCAACGAAGCAGCGTCCTGGGCGTCCGCAGCACTCGCGACCGACGGTGACATCTTCGTCGAGGGCGCGAAGCAGCAGGAGATGCTGACCTTCTTGAACATCTACCGCAAGGCTGGTGGCTGGTTCGATGTGCGCGAGGACGGCATCCAGTTCCGCCGCGGTGGGCCGCTCAAGCCGGTCATCGTCGAGACGGACGTGCACCCCGGGTTCATGACCGACTGGCAGCAGCCACTCATCGTCGCGCTCACGCAGGCCGAGGGCGAGTCCGTCGTGCACGAAACCGTGTATGAGAACCGGTTCGGGTTCACTGACGCCTTGAACAAGATGGGCGCCAGCATCGTCGTGCACCGCGATGGCCTGGACGCGCCGTACCGTCGCGTTCCACGCCGAGCTCTGGAGCAGGCTGCTGTCGTGACCGGCCCCACGCCGCTCCACGGCGCCGACGTCGTCGTACCTGACCTTCGCGGCGGATACAGCCACCTGATCGCAGCCCTTGCTGCCGACGGCGAGTCAACCGTCCGCGGCGTCGGGATCCTGAGCCGCGGGTACGAGAAGCTCTTCACCAAGCTTTCGGCACTCGGCGCAGATTTCGATATCGTCGGCTGATATGGGCGACCCCAAACCGCGAGCCTCCTCGGAGAAGACGCGGCCCAGTGTCTTCTGGCCGCTGGCAGCGATCGTGGTGCCGTTGCTGGGAATCGTGGCGCGGGTGGACATCGACGACGGCCACAAGCTGCCCCGCGAGGGAGCCTTCGTCCTCGCGCCGAACCACATGAGTGAATTCGACCCGATCATCGTCGCGCGAGCGGTGTGGGGGATGGGACGGGCGCCGCGCTTCATGGCGAAGGAGAGTCTGTTCCGAATTCCTGTCCTCGGTGCGGTCCTTCGTGCCACGGGCATGATCCCGGTTGCGCGGGCGTCGTCCGCAGGCTCTGCCAAGCAGACCATGGCTCAGGCGGAGCATCTCGTGGAAGAGGGTCGCGGGGTGATCGTTTACCCCGAGGGCAGCCTCACCCGCGACCCCGACCTGTGGCCCATGCGGGGCAAGACCGGTGCCGTGCGCTTGGCCCTCGAGGGCGGCATCCCGCTGATCCCTGTCGCCCACTGGGGGGTGCAGCGCATCCTGCCGCGCTACGGCAAGCTGAGCCTGTGGCCGCTGCGCAAGCGCGTGCGCGTTCTCGTGGGAGACCCGCTGGATCTCTCGGCTTTCGTGGGACGCACCCGCGAGGCATCCGCCCTTGTCGCAGCGACCGACCTCTTGATGGCCGAGATTGCTCGCCTTGAGGGCGTGTTGCGCGAACAGGCTCCGCCCGCCGAGCGATGGGATCCGGCATCCCACGGGCAGAAGGAGACCGGGCGCCTTGAGTCGTAAAGCGGATGCCGCGCGTCCCCGGGTGACCGTGGTCGGTGCTGGAAGCTGGGGGACCACGTTCGGCAAGATCCTTGCCGACGGAGGCGCCCAGGTCACGATGTGGGCTCGGCGGCCCGAGCTTGCCGCCGAGATCACGGAGGCCAAGCGCAACAGCCACTACCTCCCGGGCATCAATCTTCCTCGCTCTATGACAGCGACATCCCGGCTGGAAGAGGCGCTCGCGGGAGCAGAGCAGATCTACCTGTCAGTGCCGAGCCAAGCGCTGCGTCAGAATCTCAAGACGATCCGTCCCCTCATCGCCGACGCCGGCGTTCCCGTCGTATCGCTCATGAAGGGTGTCGAGCGCAAGAGCGGCCTGCGGATGAGTCAGGTGATCGAGCAGGAGCTGCGATGCGACCCTGACCTCATCGCTGTCGCATCCGGCCCCAACCTGGCCCTGGAGATCGCGAAAGAACAGCCGACAGCGGCGGTCATCGCATCCAGCAGCCAGGAGACAGCGGATGCCGTGGCCCGGCGCGCCCGCAACTCGTACTTCCGGACGTTCGTGAACACGGATGTCGTGGGAACGGAGTTCGGCGGCGTGCTCAAGAACTTGATCGCGGTGGCGATCGGCATCGTCGACGGCGTCGGGTACGGCGAGAACACGAAGGCTTCGATCATCACGCGCGGCCTTGTCGAGATGACGGACTTCGCCGTCGCTCAGGGCGCGCACCCCGCGACCCTCCAGGGGCTCGCGGGGCTCGGTGATCTGATCGCCACCTGCCAGTCCCCGCTCAGCCGGAACAACACAGCCGGCCGACTTCTCGGTCAGGGCTACAGCTTCCAGGACGTGGTGAAGCAGATGGAGCAGACCGCCGAAGGTCTTGCCTCCGTTGCCCCCGTCCTGGCACTTGCCGCGGAGTCGGGCATCCACATGCCCATCGTCGAGCAGGTGAAGATGGTTCTGGACGGCACGATGAACCCGAAGGACATCGCGCCGCACCTCACAACGGACGACGACGAACCCCAGGGCGAGAGGACGCAGAATGGCACAGGCGACGGTGGCGGTGCTGTTTGGCGGTCGCTCCAGCGAGCACTCGATCAGCTCCGTCACGGCGGGAGGGGTGCTGCGGGCACTCGATCGTGAGCGCTTCCGGGTCATCCCGGTCGGCATCACCCGCGACGGCGTCTTCGTCCTCGAAGAGGACGACCCCGACAAGTTCGCCCTCGATGCCGCGCACCTTCCCGAGGTGAGCGACAACGGCACCCGCGTGCTCTGGCCCGAAGGCGGTGCCGACCGCGTGCTGCGCGTGCGCCGCGCAGACGGCACTGTTGACACGCTCGGCTCGCTCGACGTGGTCCTGCCGATCCTTCACGGAGTCCACGGCGAGGACGGCACAGTCCAGGGCTTTCTCGACACCCTCGGCATCCCGTATGCGGGAGGCGGCGTGTTGGATTCGGCGCTGTGCATGGACAAGCACTTCATGAAGATCGTGCTGCAGGCATCCGGTGTGACAGTCGCGCCGTGGGTCACGATCACGCGCGACTCCTGGGCTTCGGATCCGGATGCCGCGCGGCAGGCTGCCCGCACGCTCGGCGTGCCGAACTTCGTCAAGCCGTCGCGGGCAGGCTCCAGCGTCGGTGTCTCCAAAGTCCACGACTGGGACGAATTCGACGCCGCCGTCGAGCTTGCGCTCGCCGAGGATGACAAGGCGCTCGTTGAGACCGCGATCGTCGGACGCGAGATCGAGGTAGCCGTGCTCGAGACGCCGGGCGCGCCAGCGCGCGCGTCGCTGCCGGGCGAGATCGTGTTGACCACACGCGAGTTCTACGACTTCGAAGGCAAGTATCTCGGCGGTGACGGAGCCGAGGTCGTGTGTCCTGCCGTGCTCACGGATGACGAGATCGCTGCCTTGCAGGCAGCGGCGATCCGCGCCTTCGATGCCGTCGGCGGGCGGGGACTCGCGCGCGTCGACTTCTTCCTTACTCCGGCGGGGATCTACGTCAACGAGTTGAACACCATGCCCGGCTTCACGCCGATCTCGATGTTCCCGAAGTGTTGGATCGCGTCGGGGATGACGTACGCCGAGTTGATCAGCGATCTTCTCGACACCGCTCTGGCGCGCCGGTGACAGCCCCGCGACGATAGTCGTGCCGCGCTCACCCGTCTGTGGGTGAGGGACTGCTGACCTGGTCAGTGCACTCGAGACCGTTCACGGGGAGTGTGTCGACGATGATGTTCCCGAGCGTGTCGAGGACCTCGGCACTTGAGACCGTGTCGCTGTCAAGGTAGACCTCGACGGCAGGATCGGTGCCGAACGATGTGATCCGGTAATACGGAGCGTCGGTGTCGTCGACGATCCAGTCGACACCACTCAGGGTCGAGCACGGGAGGGTAGTCGGGCCGGGAACCGTGACGCCGCAAGATACAAGAATGTTGCTCCTGCCGCCCTCGCCCCAGGCGCCGGTGGACTGTGCATCCGTCCACCGGCGCTCAAAACCATCGAGGGTCTGAGGGAACCGGACTGTCACATCAGCACAGTGCGGGTTGTTCGCATCGGGCGCCGGCTGCATCGACACCGTCGTGCTGCAGGCGGCGAGCGCGAGGAGGCTCGTCGTGCACAGGACCGCCGCGGCGGAGGCGCGGCGGGCGAGTGGCATTGGTCCAATCTACCGCCGCGGTAGCGTGGAGCGATGCAGGATCCCTGGGTCGGTGAGCTCTCGGAGGGCGAGATTCTCTCTGCCATCCTGCGTGAGCTGGGTCCGTCTGCGGCGGAGGTGGGGCCGGGGGATGACGCAGCCGTGCTAGCGGCACCCGATGGGCGTGTCGTCGCGACGGTTGACACGCTCGTGCACGGTCCGGACTTTCGCCTCGCCTGGTCGAGCGGCTTCGACCTCGGGTGGAAGGCCGCGGCGGTCAATCTCGCCGATATCGCGGCGATGGGCGCGCGCCCGACATCGCTTCTGGTCGCCCTCGCGATGCCCGATGCCACTCGCCTGTCTTTCGTCGTCGACCTCGCCCGCGGGCTTCGCGCCGGGTGTGACGAGCTCGCACCGGGTTGCGTCGTGGAGGGCGGTGATCTGACGGTGTCCGACGTGCTCACCGTCGCCGTGACCGCGCTCGGCACCCTCGAGGGTCGCCCTGCGGTGCGTCGATCGGGCGCGCGGGTCGGAGACATCGTCGCCGCTTCCGGGAATCTCGGAGATGCAGCTCGCGGCTTGCGCCTCCTCTTCGACCGCTTCCGGGATGCCGCCGGCAACCCGATCGCAGTAGACCGGGCGGGTCTCACGGCCGAGGAGGCGCGGGAGCTCGACGCGCAGCTTCGGCCTTCACCGCATATCGCCGACGGGGTGAGGGGTGCGATTGCGGGTGCGTCGGCCATGATGGATCTGTCGGACGGCCTCGTCCTTGACGCCGGGCGCATGGCGGCGGCATCCGGTGTCACCCTTGACCTGCACCGGGATGCGCTCGGCCCGCACCCCGACGACGCCCTCTCCGGCGGCGAGGACCACGGCCTCCTGGCGACCTTCCCAACGACGGATGCCGTGCCCGACGGCTTCCGGATCATCGGGGTGGTCCGTGAGCGCGGAGAGGCCCCGGTCCTGGTCGACGGTGCCGGCTATGAGGGTAACGGCGGGTGGGATCCCTATCGCGACTGGGACGCGTCGCTCGGCTGATCGTCCGCGTCAGCGACGCTTGCCACGCACCGGAGCCACCAGACTGCCGTGTCACCGTACCGGCGTTGGCGTTCGAGCATGAGTCCGGTAGGAAGCACAGGCTCGGGGGAACGCGCGGCACGCTCGGTCACGACGATTGCGTCCGGAGCGAGCGAAGGGACGAGCAGCCGGAGCACCTGGGCGAGGTCCTCCTCGCCCAGGTCGTACGGCGGGTCGATGAAGACCAGCGCGTACGGTTCGCGCGCGGCAGCGAGGTAGGCATCCGCTGAGGTTCGATGCACGCGGTATGCGCCGCCGGCAGCGTGCCGCACGCGCTGAGCGTTGCGTTCGATGACGCTCGCCGCCCGAGGAGATTTCTCGACGAGGTCGACGGATGTCGCGCCCCGACTGAGTGCCTCAAGCCCCAGCGCCCCCGACCCGGCATAGAGGTCGAGCACCCGGGCGCCGGCGATGGCGTCGGCGGCGTCGAGCGAACCGAAGATCGACTCGCGGACCCGGTCGCTGGTCGGTCGCGTGCCGCTTCCCGGAACCTCGAGGGTCAGGGAGCCGGCGGCGCCGGCGATGATCCGTGTCACGCGTCCACTGTACAAACCGGCACAGCGCCGCGGCGGGCGCAGCCTCGGCATCCGCGCGTCGGATGCTCTGCCTAAACTCAGGAGCATGGTCGCCCTTACGCTGTCGTCGCGCCTGGATGGCGCGCTTGGCGGCAAGACGGCCAAGGCTCTCGAGCGTGCGTTCGCGATGCGAACGGTGGGTGACCTGCTCGAGCATTACCCCCGTCGCTACGCGCGACGGGGGGAACTCACCCCCATTGCGTCCCTGCCCATCGGTGAACCTGTCACGATCGTCGCGGAGGTCCGCCGGGCCTCCGAGCGGCGGATGCAGAACCGCCGGGGATCTCTGCTCGAGGTCGTGATCAGTGACGGCAACGGGGAACTCACCCTGACCTTCTTCAACCAGTCGTGGCGGATGAAAGAGCTGACACCCGGCAGGCGTGGGGTGTTTGCAGGCAAAGTTGGGGAGTACCGCAGGTCGCTGCAGCTCGCCCACCCCGACTATGAGCTGTTCGACGATGAGGACCGCGCGAGGGCCACGGCCGAAGCCACGGCGAACCTTCCCGTCCCGATCTACCCGGCTACGGCGTCACTGGCGAGCTGGCAGATCGCGAAGTTCGTGGGGATGGTTCTCGACGGGCTCGACGATCTGCCTGAGCCTCTTCCCGAAGATCTGCGGCGGGCTCACGGTCTGCTGTCGTATCGCATGGCTTTCGATCGCATTCACCGGCCCGACTTCCCGGATCAGGTCGAGCCCGCTCGGCAGACCCTGCGCTGGCATGAGGCGCTCGTGCTTCAGACCGCGCTCTTGCAGCAACGCCAGTTCGTCCGGGCGATGTCGGCGACGCCGCGAGAGCCAGGCTCGCTGCTCGAACGATTCGACGCAGCGCTACCGTTCTCTCGCACGCCCGATCAGCTGTCGGTCGGCGATGAGATCTCCCGCGACCTGGTGGGCGAGTGGCCCATGAATCGGCTCGTTCAGGGCGAGGTGGGGTCGGGTAAGACGCTCGTAGCGTTGCGCGCAATGCTGCAAGTAGCCCAGAGCGGCGGACAGTCCGCTCTCATCGCTCCGACCGAGGTTCTCGCTTCACAGCACCTGCGCTCGATCGCGCGGATGCTTGGCCCCGACCTGGCGGTCGAGCTGATGCCGACGCTGCTGACCGGTCAGTTGACGGCGGCCGAGCGGCGTCGGGCGGCGCTGCGCGTCGCATCCGGGCAGTCCCGCATTGTCGTTGGCACGCACGCGCTCCTGAGCGACGCGACCACCTTCGCTGACCTCGGACTGGTCGTTGTTGACGAGCAGCACCGGTTCGGTGTCGACCAGCGTGAGGCGCTGCGAGCGAAAGGGACGACGCCGCACGCGCTCGTGCTCACCGCGACGCCGATTCCCCGGACCGTTGCGATGACGGTCTTCGGTGATCTCGACGTCTCCACGATCCGCTCGATGCCCGCGGGTCGTGCCGGTATCGAGTCATTCGTTGCGCCGATAGCCGACCGCCCCGCGTGGTTCGCGCGCGTGTGGGAGCGCGTGGCCGAAGAGGTAGCCCAGGGTCGTCAGGCCTTCGTGGTGTGCCCGTCAATCGATGCCGCTGCAGCGGGCAAGCCAGCAGCAGACGAGGTAGCCGATGTTCCGGCGGGCGACGCTGCCGAAGCGACGGCAGAGGAATCGTCGCGCAAGACGCGCTGGGGCGTTGTCCAGGTCGCTGAACTGTTGTCGCGGCATCCGGCGTTCGAGAAACTCACGGTCGAGATCCTCCATGGCAAGATGCCCGCGGAACAGAAGGATGCTGTCATGCAGGCCTTCGCCGCGGGGAGCATCGACGTTCTCATCGCAACGACCGTCGTCGAGGTGGGCGTGGATGTTCCCAACGCGTCGACGATGGTGATTCTCGAGGCCGACCGCTTCGGGGTTTCCCAGTTGCACCAGCTGCGCGGCCGGGTCGGCCGGGGCTCTGTGCCCGGACTGTGTCTGCTCGTCACCGAGAGCGAGCAGGGAACGTCAGGGCGTGCGCGCGTGGAGGCTGTGGCGGCGACCCTCGATGGGTTCGCCCTCGCCGAAGTCGATCTCGAACTGCGCGGCGAGGGGGACGTGCTGGGCGCAGCGCAGTCCGGCGCGAGGTCGTCGCTGCGCCTCCTGCGCGTCGTGACGGATGCCGACCTCATCGCCCGCGCCCGGGCGGCTGCTGAAGACATCCTCGCGGCCGATCCGGCGTTGCTGTCTCACCGTCCGCTTTCGGACGAGATCGAACGGCGGGTTGGTCAGCAGGAGCGTGCGGCTCTCGCCAAGAACTGATGCTGACCCCCGATAGGGTGGAGGCATGAACAGTCGGATCGCCGTGGTTCCGGGTTCCTTCGATCCGCCGACGCGGGGTCACCTCGACGTCATCCGCCGTGCGGCGCGACTCTACGACCAGTTGCACGTTGTTGTCGTTCACAACCCGGGCAAAGAGGCGATGCTGCCGCTTGCGCAGCGGCTGTCACTGCTGGAGCAATCCATCGCCGAGGCCGACATCGAGGGCAGCGTTGTCGTTGCCTCCTGGAGTGTGGGGCTGCTCGTGGACTACGCGCGCGATGTCAATGCCGGAGTTCTCGTGAAGGGCATTCGCTCGCAGGCTGATGTCGTCTACGAAGTGCCCATGGCCGTCGTGAACCGCGATCTCGCGGACGTGGAGACCGTCTTCTTGCTGCCCGATCCGTCGCACGCGATGGTGTCGAGCTCGCTTGTGCGACAGGTAGCAGCCCTCGGCGGTGACGTCTCGGCGTACGTACCGCCCGCGGTCGCTCGATTCCTGCACACCGGCGGCCACGACCTCTGAGCCGTCATCGAGCCCGTTCCCTCTCACGCGGGTAGCATGGTCCCCCGTGAGTAGGCAGCACTCCGGACCGTTCGTGGTCCCCGTCCGTGACATCACGCACCGTCCCGGCGAGATGCGAGAGTTCTCCCTCGAGATCCCGGCGCCGCAGAAGTGGGGCGAAGGGTTGGTCTCGGTCGCGGAGGGCGAACCGATCGTTCTTGATGTCCGGGTGGAGAGCGTGCACGAGGGGATCCTCGCCACCGGCGAGGTCGACACCGAGTACACCGGCGTGTGCGGACGGTGCCTCAATGAGGTCGCCGAAGGCGTCCGCGTCGCGTTCCAGGAGCTTTTCGCGTATCCTGGGCAGGAAGAAACTGACTTCGAGGTTCAAGACGACCACGTGGATCTTGAAACTCTGGTCAGGGATGCGGTAGTCCTGTCGCTTCCATTTCAGCCGGTGTGTCAGCCGGATTGCCCCGGCCTTGATCCGGTCACGGGTGAGCGACTGACCGAGAGCACCGGTTCGCCCGCGAGCGAACCCATCGATTCCCGGTGGGCGGCGCTCCAGCGCTACACCACCCAGGACGACACCACAGACCACGGCGACCACGACGCACGCGCGTGAGTGGCTGCCGAGAAGAAAGAGAAGAGCTGAACAATGGCTGGTAACCCCCCGAAGCGCAAGGTCTCGCGTTCGAACACCCGCTCGCGCCGTGCGCAGTGGAAGGCCGATGCGCCCACCCTCGTCAAGACCGTCGAGAACGGCAAGACCGTCTACAGCCGTCCGCACCAGGCGAAGGTCGTCACCGACTCGCAGGGCACCGAGCTGTTCCTCGAATACAAGGGCCGCAAGGTCGCCGACGTCTGAGCGTCGCAGCGACGTGACGACTCGCGAGTCCGCTGAACTCGCGCAGAAGCTCGGGGTCGACATCGACCCCGAGCTTCTCGCGCTGGCACTGACCCACCGGTCCTGGGCCTACGAGAACGGCGGAGTGCCCCACAACGAACGGCTCGAGTTCCTCGGCGACTCCGTGCTCGGCCAGGCCGTGACCGTGCGGCTGTTCCGCGCGCATCCCGAACTCGACGAGGGTTCGCTCGCCAAGCGGCGCGCAGCCGTGGTGTCGACTGTTGCGCTGGCAGAGGTTGCCCGCGGCATTGATCTCGGCGCGTACGTCAAGCTCGGGAGAGGCGAGGAGCAGACCGGAGGCCGGGAGAAGGACTCGATCTTGGCCGACACCATGGAAGCCGTCTTCGGGGCCACCTATCTGTCGGCGGGCCCGGATGTGGCATCCGACCTCGTTCTTCGCCTGATCGAGCCGCTGCTGTCCGATCCAGACCGCTACGGAGCCGCCGTCGATCCCAAGACGGCGCTGCAGGAGCTTGCTGCCCGTCGTAGCGTTGCCCCGCCGGCGTATGAGGTCTCATCGACGGGGCCCGATCATGACCGCCGCTTCACCGCGATCGTGGTCGTCGGTGATCACCGCGCTGAGGGCGTCGGGACCAGCAAGAAGCACGCCGAGATGGCTGCTGCCCTCCGGGCCTGGCGCGACCTCACCGCGCGCACGTGATCTCGCTCCCCGAACGCGATGCCTGAGCACGATGCCCGAGAACGATGCCTGAACTTCCTGAGGTCGAGGTCGTCCGCGCCGGTCTCGCGCCGGCGGTTACGGATGCCGTCATCGAGTCAGCCACCGTCATCGATGGTCGCGCGCTGACGCGGCATCCGCCGGGAGCGTTGGACTTCGAGGCTCGGCTCCTCGGCCGCACCCTGGGGGGCCCGGCAAGACGGGGCAAGTTCCTGTGGATCCCGCTAGCCCCCGGCGCTCCGGGCGCGGTGCCCACCGAAGCTCTGGTCGCGCACCTCGGTATGAGCGGGCAGATGCTGCTGCGGCCTTCCGGGGCGCCTCCAGAGCGGCACGAGCGCGTGCGGCTCGACATCCGGCATCCGGAGCATGGCGATCTCGCGGTGGTGTTCGCTGATCAACGCACGTTCGGTTCGCTCGCGATCGATCCTCTTCAGGACACTGCCGACGCACGTGCGGGCGGATACGGCACTGACGACGCACTCGTCCCGGCTCAGGTCGCGCACATCGCGCGGGATCCTCTGGATCCGGGATTCGACCTTCGGGCCTTTCGCCGCACCCTGGAGCACAAGGCGTCGGCGATCAAGCGCGTGCTGCTTGACCAAACCGTGGTCTCGGGCATCGGAAACATCTACGCCGACGAGTCGTTGTGGGCAGCGCGAATCCACCCCGACACGCGGGCTTCGGACCTGAGTACTCGCGCCGTCTACCGCCTGATCGCCGAAGTGCGGGCCGTGCTGGAGAAAGCTCTCGCGGAGGGCGGCACGAGTTTCGACGCACAGTACGTCAACGTGAACGGGCAGGCCGGCTACTTCGCGCACTCCCTGAACGCGTACGGTCGCACCGGCCAGCCGTGCGCACGGTGCGGTGCCCCGATCGTGAAGGTATCGTTCACGAACCGCTCAAGCCATTTCTGCCCGCACTGCCAACGACCGCCCCGGCTCACAGCGTAAGCGTCTTCTTCCACGCGCCGATGTAGGCGACCGGGCGGAACCCGATCTCTTCGTTCACGGCCAGCATCGGCCGGTTCTCTTCGGCGTTGTAGGTGAGAATCCGCTGCGTGTGCGGCGCGAGATCACGCCACAGAAGAAGCGCAGCGGTCTTGATCAGCATGCCGAGTCGGTGACCGCGGTGCTCGCGAAGCACGAGCGTGTCCTCCTGGTGCGTCACGGGGTGACCGGGGCTCGACGCCAGCTCGGTGAAGGCCACGAGTCGGCCGGACCCGCGATCGCGTGCCGCGACGATGAGCACGTCGCGGCCCCCGTCGATCCAGTGAGTGTCGTGTTCGACAATCCTGGCAGCGTCCCAGCTCTCCTCCGCCATCTCCATTCCCGCGCTCGGTGCGTCCACACTCATCCGCGACTTCATCCGGGCGTAGTCGGTCACGAACTCCGGAGGAGTCGGTGGGTGCCACGAGACGATGTCGTATCCGGCTGCGGCCGCCGATGCCTGCTCATGGAGCTCGCCCACCAACTCGACGCTGGTGGCCGAAATGTCGAGGATGCTCTTGCGTTCGACCTGCTCCAGTGCGTAGCCGTGGCGGAGCGCAAATCGGGCAGCGTGATCGAGGGGAATCCGCCCGAAGCCGGTCGGCGGTGTCACCTGCTGACCGTCTGCCGTTGGATGCTCGATCCACGACTGAATGATGCGGCGGCCGTTCGCTGCGGCGGCTGCCTCCAGGATGCCGAGCGCCGTGCTTCCGATGCCGCGGCTCCACGCGTGGCGGCGGAGTTCGATCTGCGCGTAGGCGACGGTGGCATCGCCATCGTTCGGAAGATCAAGCCCTGCGCGTCCCACGAGCTCGTCGCCGCTCCAGACGCCCCAGATGAGCCGCTGCTCGAACGGGGACGGCTGGTAATGGGGGAGGAGGACGGCGGGTTCGAGTTCCTCGTCGCGATTGCCGCTGATCTCGTCGTAGACGATGTTGCGGACCCTCACCATCTCGAGAAAGTCCGCGGCCTCGGGGGCGTTGAGACTGCTCGGGATGGTGAGGGGCCGGATATCGGCTGTTGCGGTGGTCACGGCGGATCCTTCGATCAGCGGGCGTTCAGGTGCCAAGCAGCCAGGCGCAGGGCGTGAGCCGCACGCTCTTCGCGTGCCCGCTCCTGTTCGTAGCGGAGGCGTGCGACCTCGCGCTGTTCCCGGGAAGCCGCACGACGAAGGTGCTGCGTGAGAACCCAGACGGCGATCCGCAGACTTGCGCGCTCGGCAACCGTCAGATGTCGACGGACCTGGGGGTGGGTGGTGAGAGCCTCGACGGGCTCGAGTGTGGTGTACATGAGAGACCTTTGGTCAGCTGCGGATGCCGGTGTTCTTCCGGCATGCAGCGGGGAGGCATCCGTGGTCTGACGTAACGGTCAGCGCAGATGCGGAGAAGTGAACGGACGGTGGGTCCGTGTGACCGGAACCGATGAGGTCCGGTGGCTCAACCAGCGCGCTTTAGGCGGCGGTGGGAGCGGCGAGCAATCCCGGGGAGGTCAGTCCCATGGGCACGCGCAACGGGGTGTGTCCAAACACTGCAGTGCGAATCATCATGGCTGTCCTCCTCTCGTGACGTGTCGCGATCTGAGACGCTAGCGGGTCGAACCCGTCTTCGTCAAGCAAGCTCCCAGAATTCGTGGTCATCCGGGCGTGTCGCCCGTCCTGGGCCTGGCTCCCTCGGGGAAGCGTCGCAGCAGGGTACCGTAGGTCGACGGTCGGACGTGGGGTCGATACGCCACAGGTCGGGAAGGAACGCGCATGCACCTGAAGAGCGTCACGCTCAAGGGGTTCAAGTCGTTCGCCCAGCCGACCACGTTCGCTTTCGAACCGGGGGTCACCGCAATTGTCGGCCCCAACGGTTCTGGCAAGTCCAACGTCGTCGATGCGCTGGCCTGGGTCATGGGGGAGCAGGGCGCCAAGACCCTGCGCGGCGGAAAGATGGAAGACGTCATCTTCGCCGGTACCTCGACGCGCGGGCCGCTGGGTCGCGCCGAGGTGCAGCTTACGATCGACAACAGCGACGGTGTCTTGCCGATCGAGTACTCCGAGGTCACGATCAGTCGAACGCTGTTCCGCAACGGAGCGAGCGAGTACGCGATCAACGGCGAAGGATGCCGCCTGCTCGACGTGCAAGAGCTCCTGAGTGATTCGGGCCTGGGCCGTGAAATGCACGTCATCGTGGGGCAAGGCCGCCTCGACACGGTCCTGCAGGCTTCACCCGAGGATCGGCGCGGCTTCATCGAAGAAGCCGCCGGCATCCTCAAGCATCGGCGCCGGAAAGAGAAGACGCTTCGCAAGCTCGAGGCGATGGAAGCCAACCTCACACGCCTGAGCGATCTTGCCGGTGAGCTTCGCCGACAGCTCAAGCCTCTGGGGCGTCAGGCCGAGATTGCCCGGGAAGCTGCCACGATCGCCGCCGTTGTGCGTGACGCGAAGGCTCGCCTGATCGCCGATGAACTCGTCGGTCTGCGCGCGGAACTGGCTGACCACATGCGCGCCGAGCACGAGCGCCATGCCGAACGCCTCGTGCTGCAGGACCGCTCGGACCAGCTGCGGATCCGGATCGCGCAGCTCGAGTCGGAACAGCGGTCCGAGGCTGTCGACGGTGCGCGGCGAGTGCTGTTCTCGCTCGAGCGCGTGCAGGAGCGCCTGCGCGGACTGTATTCGCTCGCCGGGCAGCGGCTGACGCTGCTCGGAGAATCGGCCGACGACGACAGTGCGGCAGTTCGTACCGTCACGAGCGCGATGATCGATGACGCGCGGGCTGAGATCGACGAGGTGTCTGCAGGGCTCCTGGAAGCCGAGGATGCGGCATCCGATGCTGCCCGGGATGTCATGCGGGCTCGCGCCGAACTGGATGCGCTGGACGTCGACATCGCTGAGCAGAGCGCGTTGGTTTCGCAGCATGAGATGAAGCTCACCGCGCTGCGGGGATCCGCGGACGCGGCAGAATCTGCACTCGCGGCCATCGACGACGCCCTGGCGCGCCAGCAGCGCGCGCTGGACGCGGCGACGGCCCGCCGTGAGTCCGCAGCAGCCGAACTTGCCGGGGTCGATCCCGAGCTTGTTCCCGAGGGCAGCACAGCGCAGTACGCCGCTGAATACGACGAGGCTGGCCGCCGGGCGACGGATGCCGAGACCCGGGTCTCGGAGTTGCGTGACCGCCTTCACGGCACCGAGCGCGAGATCGAAGCGCTCACAGCCCAGACCACCGCGCTGACGCGTGCGCTGGGCGTCAAGAACGCCTCTGCCGACCTGATCGCCGAGGGCGCACCCGGAGTTCGGAGCCTCGTCGGCGACGCCATCCAGATCACGCCCGGCTACGAGGCTGCCATTGCCGCGGTGCTCGGTCCCCGTGCCGAGGGTGTGCTGGTGGACAGTCTCGAGGATGGCTTCGCGCTCGCCGAGCGCGTGCGTGATGCCGATCGTGGAGTGGTCGATTTCGTCATCGGTGAGGTCGCCGGGACAGGCGACGATCTGTCAGGTCTCGATCCGCTGCGCCCCGCCGCGGATGTCGTCACGGGTCCCGCCGGCGTGCTGGCGCTTCTGGCGCGCGTCCTCATCGCGGATGACCTCGACGCGGTTCGCAGGAGCGCGTCGTCGGTCGTTGCCGACCCTCGCACGATCACCGTTGTCACCCGAGCCGGAGAGGTGTTCACCGGCTCCTCGCTGCGCGCCGGTGCCGGAGCCTCACGATCGCGCCTCGAGCTTCTGGCCGAACGGGATGCCGCTGCCGAGCGTCGCGATGAACTCGTCGTGGTGGCCGACTCCCTACGCGAAGCGCTCGCCGATGCGCGGGCCGCGTCCGAAGAAGCCAAACGGTACACCAGTGCTGCGCTGACACGGTTGCGCGAGCACGATGCGGCAGTGGCCGCGCACGCGGAGCACGTCAACCGCGCCACAGTGCAGCTGGAGGCTGCCAGCGCGGAGTGCGAGCGACTGGAGGCAGGGCTCGCGCAGGCGCAGACCGCGCGGGACGACGCAGCCGCTGCCGCCGCATCGGCGCAGACACAATTGCAGCACGCGCTTGAGGCGCCACGCCCCATCCTGGACGCCTCTGCGCGCGACGGGCTACTCGAGGCGCTCGAGGGAGCACGAGAGCACGAGATGCGGGCGCGACTGGAGGTCGAAACGCTCCGCGAGCGTGTTCGTGCCGGGCAGGCACGTGTGCAGCAGCTCGAGCGCCAGCGTGAACGTGAGGCCGCGGCCGCAGCCGAAGCAGCTCGTCGTGCGGTCATCCGTCGACGCCAACGCCAGGTGGCCGCCGACGTCGCCGCAACCCTGCCTGCCGTGCTCGACTCGGTCGACCGGTCGGTCTCGGCGGCGCGTCTCGAACTCGCCGAGGCAGAGTCTGCGCGCTCAGCCGTGACGTCGGAGTTGTCGGCAGTCCGCGCCGACGAGGCGGCGGTGAGGGAGCGACTGGCGGGACTGACCGAGAGCGTTCATGGGCTCGAGCTGCAGATGCACGAGAAGCGCCTGCACGTCACGAGCATTCTCGACCGGGCACGATCGGAACTGAGTCTTGAGGAAGACATTCTGATTTCCGAATATGGTCCCGATCAGCCGATTCCCGCCGATGAGGGCGAGGAGTCGGTGGCTTTCGACCGCGCGAGTCAGCGCAAGCGACTCCAGGATGCTGAGCGCAAACTCGCCCAATTGGGTCGGGTGAATCCGCTTGCGCTCGAGGAGTTCGCTGCGCTTGAGCAGCGGCATACGTTCCTCACCGAGCAGCTCGCCGACCTCACGAGCACGCGCAAAGACCTCGTGACGATCATCGACGACCTCGACGAGCGGATGCAGACGATCTTCCTCGCGGCATTCGAGGACACACGCATCGCTTTCGACGAGGTCTTCCCCGTCCTGTTCCCCGGGGGGTCTGGAAGCCTGAGCTTGACCGATCCCGACAACCCGTTGACCACGGGAATCGAGGTTGCGGTGCGACCGGTCGGGAAGAAGATCGAACGGCTCTCGCTGCTGTCCGGTGGCGAGCGATCGCTGGCTGCGGTGGCGCTGCTGACGGCGATCTTCAAGGCGAGGCCGAGCCCGTTCTACATCCTCGACGAGGTGGAGGCTGCCCTCGATGACGCGAACCTCGGTCGCCTCCTCGGTGTGTTCGAGCAGCTGCGGGGCAGCAGCCAGCTGATCGTCATCACCCACCAGAAGCGAACGATGGAGATCGCCGATGCGCTGTATGGCGTCTCGATGCGACAGGATGGTGTGTCCGCGGTCGTCGGGCAGCGGATCGCCGATCGCGCAGCCAGCTGACCCTAGGCTGGAGATATGGCCGAATCATCCTGGTCGCTCGGACGAGCGCTTCGCGGCATGTTCGTCAAGCCCACGATCGATGAGACGACGTGGGAGGACCTCGAGACGGCGCTTCTGACTGCCGACTTCGGTCCCGACATCACCGAGCGCATCGTGGATGAGCTTCGCGAGAAGGTCGACCGGTACCGCACCACCGATCCGCGTGACCTGCAGCGGATGCTCAAAGAAACGCTCGAGGAGCACTTCGCGAAGTTCGACACCACGCTCAAGCTCACCGAGCGCCCCGCCGTGGTGCTCGTGGTCGGGGTCAACGGCGTGGGAAAGACCACGACGATCGGCAAGTTTGCGAATTTCTTGCGCCGCTACCAGCGCAGCGTTGTGGTGGGCGCCGCCGACACCTTCCGTGCGGCAGCCGTCGACCAGCTCGCGACGTGGGCTGAGCGCGGAGGCGCGCACATCGTCCGCCCGCAGCACGAGGGGCAAGACCCGGCATCCGTGGCGTATCAGACGATCGAGTACGCGAAGAACACCGGCACCGAGATCGTCCTTGTCGACACAGCAGGGCGCCTGCACACCAAGGGTGGCCTGATGGATGAGCTCGGCAAGATCCGCCGGGTAATCGAGAAGCAGGCGCCGATCAGCGAGGTCCTCCTCGTCCTCGATGCGACAACGGGCCAGAACGGCGTCGTGCAGGCCGAGGCGTTCCTGGAGCACGCCGGCGTCACCGGTCTCGTTCTCACGAAGCTCGACGGCTCAGCAAAGGGCGGCTTCGTGCTCGCCGTGCAGGAGCGCACCGGGATTCCCGTCAAACTCCTCGGGCAGGGCGAAGGAATCGGCGATCTCACCGGGTTCACCCCGCACGTCTTCGCTGCTGCGCTCGTCGATTGACGCCGCGCCGGGCGCTAGGACTATCGGTCTGCCCCTGAGGCTGGTTTCATGGGGATATGGCGATCGAGCACGACTTCTTCGGCCTGCTGGAATCTGGCCCCGACGGTTCGATTTTCTGGTCTGAGAACGTGGAGTTCGCAGATCAGTCGGTCACCGTCGATCTGACTGCGCCCGACCAAGACGACGTCTCGCCGGCCGCGCTCGACGTTGCCGCAAGTCTCATCTCTTCTCTCGAGACGATCGATCGGATCGCTCGCGAGGCGATGGTGTCGCAGCTGAGCGAGCGCACGAGCGAGGTGACCGAGTACATCCTGCAGCAGCAGGAAATACTGGGCGAGGAGTTGGAGTCGTTCCTTGTCGACGTTTCGGGAGACACCCACATCGACGTCATCCGTGCCCTGCAACTGATGAGCATGACGATCCTCGCCGATGAGCACGGCGGATCCGATCCCTTTGCCGTGCTCGAGTACGCACTCGATCCGGACGCCACGGACGACGTGCTCCTCGTGAACATCGCCTCGGACGGCACCGTTCTCTCGGTCACGAGCGCGGACTGACTCGCGACCGCCCGATTCACACGGCTTGAGCGAAGCTCAGGCCCTCCCGCGCGATGTCATCGGCGAGATGGGAGAGGTTCTCGGGGATCTGCCGTCCCTTCGAGAGCATCGACTGTGCCCACAGTCTGCCGGCCCGGTAGGACGAACGCACGAGCGGCCCCGCCAGTACCCCGAGGAATCCGATCCGCTCAGCTTCCTCCTTGAAGGCCACGAACTCGTCGGGCTTGACCCAGCGCGCGACCGGAAGATGGCGCGGGGACGGTCGCAGGTACTGCGTGATCGTGATGATGTCGGTTCCCGCTTCGTGGAGATCGTGAAGGGCCTGCACGACCTCTTCGGGCTCCTCACCCATCCCGAGGATCAGGTTCGACTTGGTGATCAGCCCCGCCACCCGAGCCTGTGTGAGCACGTCGAGCGAGCGCTCGTAGCGGAACGCTGGGCGGATGCGCTTGAAGATCCGCGGCACCGTCTCGACGTTGTGAGCGAAGACCTCCGGGCGCGCCGCGAACACCTCGTCGAGAAGGGTGGGCTCGCCGTTGAAGTCGGTCGCGAGCAGTTCGACACCGGTACCGGGGTTCACGGCGTGAATCTGCCGCACGGTCTCGGCGTTGAGCCAGGCGCCTCCATCGGGAAGATCGTCGCGGGCGACGCACGTGACCGTTGCGTAGCGCAGCTGCATGCGCTGCACGCTCTCGGCAACCCGTCGCGGTTCGTCGGTGTCGTAGGCCGCGGGCTTGCCCGTGTCGATCTGGCAGAAGTCGCAGCGGCGCGTGCACTGGGATCCACCGATGAGGAAGGTCGCCTCGCGGTCTTCCCAGCACTCATAGATGTTCGGGCAGCCAGCCTCTTGGCACACCGTGTGAAGACCCTCGTCTTTCACCAGATGCTGCAGCTGGGTGTACTCCGGGCCCATCTTGGCTTTCGTGCGAATCCACTCGGGCTTGCGCTCGATGGGCGTCTGCGCGTTGCGGATCTCGAGTCGCAGGAGTTTTCTGCCCTCCGGGGCGGTCTGCGCTCCGCTGAGGGCTCCATCGCCGGTCGATCCTGTCCCGCACGCACTCATGCCGCAACCTCCGCATACTCTCGCTCGAACTGTTCGACGACGGTGGCCAGAATGTCTGCCGGGGCCACCGACGCGCCGGTAACCTCGCTCACGGTCGTGACGCCGGCATCCGTGATCCCGCAGGGGATGATCCCGCGGAAACCTGCGAGCGTGTTGTCGCAGTTGATCGCGAAGCCGTGCATCGTCACGCCCTTCTCCACCCGCACCCCGATGGCCGCGACCTTGTCTACGGACAGGGGTCTGCGAACCCAGACACCACTGCGGCCCTCGACCTGGTACCCCTCGACGCCGTGCTGAGAGAGGACGGAGATGAGCAGCCGCTCCAGACGCCTCACGTGAGCGACGACATCGATCGGATCGGCAAGTCGCAGGATCGGATAACCGACGAGCTGCCCTGGGCCGTGCCAGGTGATCTTGCCGCCGCGGTCTACGTCGATCACCGGCGTCCCATCGGTGGGTCGTTCGTGCGCCTGCGTACGCTTGCCCGCCGTGTAGACCGGGTCGTGTTCGAGCAGGATGAGCGTGTCGGGGCGAGAACCTGCGACGACCTCGCGATGGATGCGGCGTTGCATCTCCCAGCCGTCCAGATATGGCACCGTCGCGGGAGACAGACCCGCCACCACGACATCGATCACGAAAGCCTCCGGCGTGTTATTGGACTCCGTCTAACAATACGCCGGATCCTGGCAACACCGAGCGTGTACCCTTCCTCCATGTCGGGAGGACGACCACACGCGGTATCGCGGGAGTTGATCGCTGAAGCGGCGTGCGAACTATTTCTCGAACAGGGATACGAGCGCACGACTGTCGCACACATCGCTCGCCGGGTTGGAGTGAGCCGTTCGAGCTTCTTCAACTACTTCGAGTCGAAGTCCGAAGTCTTCTGGTCGGGCCTGGACGAGAGGATCGGGTTCTTGGACGCGTTCCTCGCCGCTGCGTGCCCGTCATCGCAGCCGGCCGCGGTCGTGGCGGATGCCGTGCGTGAGGCCTTCTCGCGGTTCACCCCCGATGCACTGGCGCTCGCGCTCGTGAACTCGGACGCCATGGGGATCGTTCCCGAGCTCACGCAGGAGATGGCGACGCGCCAGTGGCGCATTGCCGCTGCGATCAGTCCCTACCTGCGCCGCACGGGGGAGGAGGCGCTCGCAGCCGAAGTACATGCAGCTGCCTATGCGGGGGCTGTCATCGCTGCGCTGCGCGCCTGGGCGCTCGCCGGTGCGGGGCGTGAGCGGCTCGACGATCTGCTCGGTCGCGCTCTGGGCGTACTTCGCTGATCCCGCAGGGCACCCTCACGTAGAATCGGACGATCATGGCAACCTTTGGCACGCTCTCGGATCGCCTTACCGAAACCTTCCGCAACCTCCGTACCAAGGGCAAGCTCACGCCCGCGGATGTCGACGGGACCGTCCGTGAGATCCGGCGCGCGCTGCTCGATGCCGACGTCGCACTGCCTGTGGTGAAGGAGTTCACCGCGAAGGTGCGCGAACGCGCGCTCGGTGACGAGGTCAATCGCGCCCTCAACCCTGCCCAGCAGGTTGTGCAGATTGTCAACGAGGAGCTCATCGGCATCCTCGGTGGACAGCAGCGGCGACTGCAGTTCGCCAAGACGGCCCCGACTGTCATCATGCTGGCGGGCCTGCAGGGATCGGGAAAGACGACGTTCGCGGGAAAGCTCGCGAGGATGCTCGAGAAGGATGGGCACACGCCGCTTCTTGTCGCGTGTGACCTCCAGCGCCCGAACGCCGTGAACCAGCTCCAGGTCGTCGCCGAGCGGGCCGGAGCCGCGATCTACGCACCCGAGCCGGGCAACGGCGTCGGAAACCCCGTCAAAGTCGCCAAAGACGGCGTCGAGTACGCGAAGCAGAAGCAGCACGACATCGTGATCATCGACACCGCCGGCCGGCTCGGTGTGGATGCCGAACTCATGAAGCAGGCTGCCGACATCCGGAAGGCGACTGACCCCGACGAGGTGCTCTTCGTCATCGACGCACTGACCGGTCAGGACGCCGTGAACACGGCGAAGGCGTTCCAGGAGGGCGTCGACTTCACGGGGGTCGTGCTTTCGAAGCTCGACGGTGACTCGCGCGGCGGTGCGGCACTGTCCGTTGCATCCGTCACCGGCCGTCCCATCATCTTCGCGTCCACTGGCGAAGGGCTTGATGACGTCGAGCCGTTCCACCCCGACCGGATGGCAAGCCGCATTCTGGACCTCGGCGACATCCTCACCCTCATCGAACAGGCTCAGAGCGCCTTCGACGAGGCCGAGGCGGCCAAGATGGCCGAGAAGCTCGCGACGGAGCAGTTCACGCTCGAAGACTTCCTTGAGCAGATGCAGCAGCTCAAGAAGATGGGCTCGATGAAGAAGATGCTCGGGATGCTCCCGGGCATGGGGCAGATGAAGCAGCAGCTCGACGACTTCGACGAGCGCGAGATCGACCGCACCGAGGCCATCATCCGGTCGATGACCCCGGGGGAGCGGCGCAACCCGAAGATTCTGAACGGATCGCGGCGCCTGCGTATCGCGCGCGGCTCGGGGATGACAGTCACCGATGTCAATCAGCTGGTGCAGCGGTTCGACCAGGCGGCGAAGATGATGAAGACCGTCGCGCGCGGCGGTGTTCCCAACATCCCCGGTATGGGTCCGGTCCCCGGGGGCGGTCGGCCCGGTGCATCGGCTAAGCGCGGCAAGCAATCCAAGGCACAGAAGGCGCGTCAGGGTTCTCGCTCGGGTAATCCCGCAAAGCGTGCCGCCGAGAACGCCGGGCTCACGACGCAGAATGCAACGCCGACCGGCTCGGGCTTCGGACTGGGCGGCGGATCGCAGGCGCCGAGCGAGGCTGATCTTGCCGAGCTCCAGAAGATGCTCGGCAAGAACTGACGCCCGCGCTGACATCGCGGCGTTGACGCCTCGCCACGGGCCGGCGCTTTCGCTACAATCCGCACGTCATCTGTCTTCATCGGCGAGCGGAACCGAGAATGTCCGTGCTCAGCGGCCAGCACCTGTTCGATCGCGATGTGCCGCGCTTCCTGGAGAGTCCCGCAGGTGTCCTGCCGCCCTATCCTCGGCGCACGTGGCTGCGCTGGACAATGCGCGGCATCCTCGCTCTCCCTCTGGTCATCGTCGTCGTGCGCTACGCGCTGCTGGCTCCCGAGCCGTGGCACGACACTGCCAATCAGTCGCTCCTAGCCCGTGTCCGCGACGGCGCAGGTGCAGCGGATTTCGGGCAGCTCCTCACGACCTTCTCGCCGCCGCTGGGCACACTGCCGGCCGTGGTCCTTCCCTCGGAGTTGCTCCTCGCCCTCGCCGGGGCACTGCTCGGAGGCTTCTTCCTTCAGGGCCTTGATCAGGCGATGTTCCGCCGCGGGCTGCACGGCATCATTCGCCTCGTCGTGCTGGTCTCTCTGCTGATCTCGCCGGTCTTCGTGCTGCTCTCTGCAACCGACATCACGATGTTCGGCGCTGTCGTCCTCTTCGGCTTCGGGCTCATCGACATCGTGCGTTTTGAGAATCTCGCCAACACCCAGGCGGGGTTTCGTGCGGGGCTGCTGCTCGGGGCAGCGGCGATGACCGATGTGCGGGCCATTCCTCTCGTCCTCACCGTCGCGATCGTGGGAACTCTGCTCATCCATTCCCGCCCACAGGCGCGCGCTGCCAACGCGGTAATCGTCGCGTTTCCGACTGTTGCCGTCACCGTCGCGCTTGCCCTTGCCGGCGTGATCATCGGCTCCGGCCCGCTGACCTTCCTCCGTACCGACACGACAAGTGCCGCCCGCGCGATCGAGGCGCTGGTCTCGGATCCGCTCAGCGAGCCGCTCGTGCTGTACCTGGCTCCCGTGCTCGTCGTCGCGATCACCGCCGGCGTCTTCGGCTTCGCGCGCTCGGGAGTCATGATGCTGCTGATCGCGGTGGGTGCTCTGGCCGGCGTTCTGGTGGGTTCGCCGCTGATCGCTGCTGCAGCACTCGCCTATCTGCTCGTGCATATTTCGGTCGCCATCCTGCCGACCGAGTCGCCGGCGCAGCACGCGGCGATCGTCGTGATGTGTTCGGTTCTCGTCGGCATCGTCGGGTGGGTTGTCGCCTCGCGACTTCCCGAAGCCCAGGAGTGGTCGGTCGTCTTCACCGGGTTCGGTATCACTTCGCCCAGCGGGGGCAACGGATGACAGACATCGATGTGAGCCTCCTGGATGTCGGGTTTCGCGCGGTCTACGCCCGCGAGGGATGGATTCCGCTCGCGGCCGGCGAGGACGGCACGATTCTGGTCGGCGCGTCCCGCGAGCTGAACCCCACGCAGGAGGAAGCGATCTCAGACGATCTCGGGGCGCCGATCGAAGTCGTGCCGGTAAGTCAGCAGTTCATCGTCGACGCCGTGATCGAGGTGTTCGCGGCAGAGTTCGCTGCCGAGGCGGCAGATGGGCTCGCCAACGCGAATCCGGTGCGTTCGGCGCGCACCGTACTCTCGCGCGGCCAGGTGATCGGTTTCGCGATTGTGGCCAGCGTCGCGGTGCTCGGTGCAGTCCTGCTGACCGGAGTGACACTTGTCGTGATCCTCGCCGCCATCAATCTCTTCTTCCTGGCGAGCGTCCTCTTCAAGTTCGTCGTCGCCTTCCGGGGATCCCGCTACGACCTGGTGAACAAGGTGTCGCGGTTCGAGCTGGCGATGCTCGAGGAGGACGAGCTGCCGTTCTACACCGTGTTGGTGCCGGTCTTTCGCGAAGAGAAGGTCGTCGCCCAGCTCATGACGAATCTCGGGCGTCTGGACTATCCGCGTGACCGCCTCGAGGTGCTGATCCTCGTCGAAGAGGGCGATGACGCGACCCGGGCGGCGATCGCCCGCTCAGCAGTCCCGGAGCACTTCATCGTCGTGCCCATACCTGCCGGAGTGCCACAGACCAAGCCACGCGCGTGCAACGTCGGCCTCGAGCTGGCGCGTGGCGAGTTCCTCGTGATCTTCGATGCCGAAGATGCGCCTGAACCCGACCAGCTGAAGAAGGCGGTCATCGTGTTCTCGCGCACCGACGAATCGACGGCCGTCGTTCAGGCGTCGCTCAACTACTTCAACGCCCGCGAGAACGCCCTCACCCGCCTGTTCACCCTCGAGTACGGGGCATGGTTCGACTACATGCTCATGGGCCTCGAAGACTCGGACCTCCCCATCCCGCTCGGGGGGACATCGAACCACTTCCGGATGACGGCGCTGCGGCGCCTCGGAGGATGGGACCCCTACAACGTCACCGAGGACGCCGACCTCGGCATCCGCGCCAGTGCGCTCGGCTACCGCGTTGGTGTCGTCGATGCCACGACGATGGAGGAGGCGACCTCGCGCATTCCGCAGTTCATCAAACAACGCAGCCGGTGGATCAAGGGATATATGCAGACGGCCCTGGTCCACTCGCGGCAGCCCATAGCGCTGATCCGCCGGATCGGCCTCCGCCGGTTCGCTGCGTTCGCGCTCCTGATCGCCGGCACACCCTTCACGTTCCTGAGCGTGATCCCGTTCGCGATCCTGCTCGTGCTCGCCCTTGCGTTGCCGTTCTACGTCGTTCCGGTCGAGGTTCCGCCGATCGTGATCGTATTGAGCGCCCTGAACTTCCTGCTCGGCTACTCCCTGCTGATCTACATGAACATGATGGGGCCGTACAAGCGGGGGCTTTTCGGACTCGTGCCGTGGGCTCTCCTGAAGCCCCTGTTCTGGATCCTGCACTCGATTGCCGCGTACAAGGCTCTGTGGCAGCTGGTCACCAGGCCGCACTACTGGGAGAAGACCGAGCACGGCACGTCCCGGTTCGCTGCGCCACACGCCGGCCCCGCGGGGCATCCCGATCCGGTGCCGCCCGAGGAGCCATCCGCCGACGAAGAGTCGGAGGTCGAACTCACCCCGGAGGAGCGGGAGGAGCGCAGCGCCGGTGAGCGTCAACGCCGGATGTCGTGGTGATCGCGCGGGCTCACCGGATGCCGCGGCCCCAGAGAATCAGGGGAGTGCGCCTCGCGTACTGCCGATAGTCATCGCCGAACGCCTCGAGGAGGAACCTCTGCTCGACGTGCGCCTTCGTGACAAGGACCGCGGCAAGCAACGCCCACACAAGGAGGAGCTCGACGCGGCCCCGCCACGCGACCCAGCCCAGGGAGCCGACAAGGATGCCGAGGTAGACGGGATTGCGCGTGAACCGGAAGACGCCGTCGGTACGGAGAGAGGCATCGTCTTTCGGCGCTACCCAAGGCACGATGTCGCGCCCGAGAGCGGCGATCCCCGCGATGGCCAGAGCAACTCCGACGACACCGACCGCCACGGCAGCGACGGTGAGCCACGGAGCGCCCCAGAGCGGTTCGCCCGGCAGGAGGAGAAGAGCGAGCAGCACGAACTGCGCGAAAACGAGCCAGTCGGAGCGATGACGCACAGTCACAGTCTGCTGCCTAACGCAGGGCGTTCAGATGGTCGCGCAGGGTCGGCCCGTCACGGAACTCCGTCACAAGGTGTCGCACTACCGCTCGCAGGTCGCCACCGTTCTCGTCCGCGACCCGCAGTTGCCGCTCGTAGCTCGCTCCGCTGGCGAGGATCTGCTCGACTCCGGCGAATTCTTTGGCGCACTTGAGCTCGACGGAGATCTCGGCGAGATCGTCGAGGACCTCGCGCAGATGCTGGCGAACGGGCGCAAGTGTTCCCTGACGGTCGACGATGATCTCGGCATCCAGGCCGTACCTGGCAGCGCGCCACTTGTTCTCCCTGATGAACCAGGGCTGGATCCCGGGCAGGTCCTCCCCGTCGTCCAGTCGCCGCGAGAAGTGCTCCACCAACACCTGGACGAGGGCGGCGACCGCTGCAAGCTCGGGCAGGGTCGACATCCCGTCGCAGGCGCGCACCTCGATCGTTCCCCAGCGCGGTGCGGGTCGGATGTCCCACCGGACCTCGGTCGCGTCGGCCATGACGCCGGTGCTCACCATGTCACCCAGGTACGCCTCGAAGCTCTCCCAGTCATCGAGCAGCCACGGCAGGCCCGCGGTGGGGAGCTGCTGGAAGACGAGCGCCCGGTTCGAGGCATAGCCGGTTCGGTCTCCTGCCCAGAAGGGACTCGACGCCGATAGCGCCTGAAGGTGGGGGAGATAGGTCGACAGGGCACGGATGAGTGGCATGACCTTGTTGACGTCCTCGACACCCACATGGATATGGATGCCCCAGATCATCATGTTCCGACCCCACCACTGGGTTCGCTCGATGAGTGCCTGGTATCGCGTCTTGTTGGTGACCTCCTGGTCATACCATTGCGCGAACGGATGGGAGCCGGCGCACAGCAGGTCGAGGTCTCGCGGCTCGGTCGCTGTCCGCAGGGCGCGGATGCCGTCCACCATGTCTTCGGCTGCTTCGGCCACGGTCGACCCGATCCCGCTGGTCACCTCCACCGTGTTGGTGAGCAGTTCGCTTGTGAGCGAAAAACGCTCGAGCTCAATCGTGGGCGCGAGTTCATCGAGGACCTCGGGAGCCCGGCCGGCAAGGTCACCCGTGCTGCGGTCGGCGAGCATGAGCTCCCACTCCAGGCCGACGGAGGAGCGAGCGGATGTCGCAAAGCCGAGCGTCATGGCGTCAGTTTGGCATGCACCGACACTCTCTGACCCGATTGCGACACGGTGCGACGAGTACCCCTCGAGGGCACCTGCGCGTCGTCGGTTCTCGGCATCCGGTCGGATCTGGCAGAATAGAGGGTCGGACCGCGCTCGACCCTCTATCCAGCGCATCCGCCCCCTTTGAGCTTCCGCCGGGTGTGCACCCCACGCTCCAGGCGATCAGTTCGTTCGAATCCACCACACAGGAGAATCGTGGCTGTCAAGATCCGCCTCAAGCGGCTCGGTAAGATCCGTGCCCCGTACTACCGCATCGTCGTCGCAGACTCGCGCACCAAGCGCGACGGACGCGTCATCGAAGAGATCGGCAAGTACCACCCGACCGAGGAGCCCTCGTTCATCGAGGTCGACTCTGCTCGTGCCCAGTACTGGCTGAGCGTCGGCGCCCAGCCGACCGAGCAGGTGCGCGCCATCCTCAAGATCACCGGCGACTGGGGGACCTTCAAGGGTGACAAGAACGCTGTCTCCACGTTGAAGACCGCCGAGGCAAAGCCTGTCTTCGAGGTCGAGACCTCCAAGCAGTCGGTCGTCAAGCCCAAGGCTGAGAAGAAGGCTGAGGAGGCCCCCGCGGCCGACGCCGACGCTGCACCCGAGGCCGCTGAGTCGGCCGAGACCGCAGAAGCCTGAGTCCGTGCTCGCCGCCGCGCTCGAACACGTCGTCAAGGGGATCGTCGACAACCCGGATGACGTGCGTATCCTTTCGTCGGAGTCCTCACGCGGTGAGGTGCTCGAGGTGCACGTGCACCCCGACGACCGAGGACGCGTCATCGGTCGCGGCGGTCGCACGGCCAAAGCAATCCGCACCCTGATCTCGGCACTGGCCGACGGGCGCCGCGTGCGGGTTGACGTCGCGGACGACTGAGGTGGTCGATTCGGACGGGCGCCCCGCGCCGCCCCCTTCGGCAGGAACTCAGCTGCGGGTCGGACGCCTCGTGAAGGCGCACGGCCTGAAGGGTGCGCTGAAGCTTGAGCTGTACACCGACAATCCGGACGGCCGGTTCGTCCCGGGAGCGACGTTCACCCTCCAGGTTCCCGACACCTCGCCCTGGCACGGCAAGCCGTTGACCGTTCGGGAGTTCCGCTGGATGAACTCCCACCCGGTCGCCTTCTTCGAGGGGGTCGACGATCGGACAGCCGCCGAAAGCCTCGTGCGTGCCATCCTCTGGGTCGATGAGGCAGCTGACGCGGCATCCGAGGAAGAGGATGCCTGGTTCGATCATCAACTCGTCGGCCTGGACGTTCGCCGTGATGGCGCCTCGGTCGGCCGCGTGATCCGGGTCGAGCACCTGCCGGCGCAGGACCTGTTGATCGTCCGCGCCGACGCTGATCGCGAGGTGCTCGTGCCTTTCGTCAAGGCGATCGTGCCGGTGGTCGATCCCGCCGCGGGTTACGTCGTCGTCACGCCACCGGCGGGCCTGTTCGAAGACCTCGTCGACGAGGATCCCGAACCGGCGGCATCCTCCGACGGTTCGCCCGAAGACGCGGCTGCCGACACCGACGGGAACTGACGTGCGGATCGACGTCGTCACGATCTTCCCCGCGTTCTTCGACGTCCTCGAGGTATCGCTGATCGGCAAGGCCCGCGAACGGGGACTGCTGGACGTGCGCGTTCACGATTTGCGTCAGTGGACGCATGACCGTCACCGCACTGTCGATGACACGCCCTACGGTGGCGGCGCCGGCATGGTCATGAAGCCGGAGCCGTGGGGCGAGGCGCTGGACGAGCTCGCTCCCGTCGACGCCGAGGCCCGGCCGACCATCATCTTCCCGTCGCCGGCGGGAGAACTCTTCCGCCAGTCCACCGCCCGCGAGCTCGCTCTCCACGAGCACCTCGTCTTCGGCTGCGGCCGGTATGAGGGGATCGACGAGCGGGTCTTCGAGGATGCCGCCGCGCGCGGCTCTGTTCGTCTCATCAGCCTCGGCGACTACGTCCTCAACGGCGGCGAGGTGGCCGCTATGGCGATGATCGAAGCCATCGGACGCCTTGTTCCCGGGATGGTGGGCAACCCGGCGAGCATCGTCGAGGAGTCTCACGAAGACGGGCTTCTGGAGTACCCGTCCTACACGAAGCCCGCCGTCTGGCGGGATCGCGCGGTGCCCGACATCCTGCTCAGCGGAAACCACGGAGCTATCGCCCAGTGGCGTGCGCAGCAGCAGCTCGAGCGAACTCGTGCGCGCCGCCCCGATCTGCTGCCGGAATGAGGATGCACCGCTGAGGTGACCCCGCCTGGACAGATCGCTGGTCACCGACTTGTCACATGCGAGAAACCCGCCGGCGTGCTCTGCGCGACAGACTGAGGGTCCGTCACCCGCCGAAGGGATCATTGCCATGCGCCGCGCCAAGATCGTCGCCACCCTGGGACCTGCGACATCGTCATACGACCAGATCGAGGCCCTCGTTCGCGCGGGGATGGATGTCGCTCGGCTCAACATGAGCCACGGCGAGTGGGACGTTCACGAGCAGTCGTACGCCAACGTGCGTCGAGCCGCCGACTCCACGGGGCGACCGGTCGGCATCCTCGCGGATCTGCAGGGTCCGAAGATCCGGCTCGGACGTTTTACAGACGGCCCGCACCAGCTCGAGCCCGGCGACATCTTCACGATCACCACCGAGGACGTCGAGGGTACGCGAGAGATCTGTGGAACGACGTTCCCGCAGCTTGCCTCCGACGTCGTCGCCGGTGACACGCTGCTCATCGATGACGGCAAGGTTCGACTGCGCGTGCTCGATACCGACGGCATCCGGGTGCGCACCGAGGTGGTGGTCGGGGGAGCGGTCTCGAACAACAAAGGCATCAATCTTCCCGGGGTGGCAGTCAGTGCCCCAGCACTCAGCGCGAAGGACGAAGCCGATCTGCGCTGGGCGCTCACCCTCGGCGTCGACATGATCGCGCTCTCGTTCGTGCGCTCGCCCAAGGACGCGCAGCGGGCCCGGATCATCATGGCCGAGGAGGATCGCCGCGTCCCGATCATCGCCAAGATCGAGAAGCCGGAGGCTGTCGAACACCTACAGGAGATCATCGACGCGTTCGACGGCGTCATGATCGCGCGTGGCGATCTCGGCGTCGAGCTGCCGCTGGAGACCGTGCCGATCGTGCAGAAGCGGGCGATCGAACTGGCACGACGCTGGGCGAAGCCGGTGATCGTCGCGACCCAGATGCTCGAGTCGATGATCGAGAATCCCGTGCCGACCCGCGCTGAGACCTCGGACGTCGCCAATGCCGTTCTCGACGGTGCTGACGCGGTCATGCTCTCTGGCGAGACGAGCGTCGGCTCGCATCCCGTCACGGTGGTCGAGACGATGGCTCGAATCGTCAGATCAACCGAGGAGACCGGACTCGAACGCGTGCCTCAGCTCGGGACGAAGCCACGGACGCAGGGCGGGGCGCTGACCCTCGCTGCCGCCACGATCGCCGACTTTGTCGATGCGAAGTTCGTGTGTGTGTTCAGTCAGTCGGGCGACTCGGCCCGCCGGATGGCGCGGCTGCGCCACCGCGTGCCGATCCTCGCGTTCACCGATTTGCCGGGTACCCGATCACGCCTCGCGCTCAGCTGGGGCGTGGAGCCGTTCCTCGTGCCCCGGGCCACCTCGACCGACGGGCTCATCGAGCTTCTCGACCGGGTGCTCATCGAGGCCGGTCGAGCTGCGCCCGGCGACGTCGTGATCATGACCGCAGGCGCGCCCCCGGGAACGCCGGGGTCGACCAACAACGTGCGCGTGCATCGTGTCGGCGCCTCGGACGGGTCCTGAGCGCGACGCGAGCAGCAGGTTCAGCTGACCCCGAGGAAGCTCCGGTCGGTGAGGATGACGGGGCCGTCCTCGGTGATGGCGATCGTGTGCTCGGAGTGAGCCCCGCGCGAGCCGTCAGCGCTGCGGAGCGTCCAGCCGTCGGCATCCGTTCGCAGCTGGTCCGTCGACTGCAGGAACCAGGGTTCGAGCGCCAGCACGAGCCCCGCCCGCAGGGGGTAGCCCCGGCCGGGCTTGCCGTCGTTGGGCACGTGCGGGTCCCCGTGCATCTCGCGACCGACACCATGACCGCCGAAGTCCGTGTTGATCGAGAGGCCCTCGCCGTGCGCGACAGCCGCGACCGCGGCCGAGATGTCACCGATGCGGTTACCGACGACCGCTGCGCCGATCGCGGCATCCAACGCGCGCTCGGTCGTATCGATCAGCGCGAGGTCCTCGGCACGCGGGGTTCCCACCACGAAAGACACTGCCGAGTCGGCGACCCAGCCGTCGACGGAGACGGCGAAATCGAGGGTCACGAGGTCACCGTCTCGGATGGCGTAGTCGAAGGGGAGCCCGTGGAGCACGGCGTCATTGATCGACGTGCAGATGACCTTGCCGAACGGGCTCGCACCGAAGGAGGGGTGGTAGTCGATGTAGCACGACTCGGCGCCGACTTTGCGGATCATCTCGTGCGCTCGGCGGTCGATGTCGAGCAGGTTCGTTCCGACGCGCGTCTGATCGCGCAGGGTCGCGAGCACTTCGGCGACGAAGCGACCAGCCGGTCTCATCGCCTCAATCTCGGCAGGGGTGCGCAGCTCGATCATCAGTTTCCTCTCGACCGATCCATTCTGTCCGATCCACTATCGATCGGCTGTGAGGATGCCTCGCATCGCGCGCCTCGGCCACCGGTGGCATGGGCCGGGCGTAGCATCGAAGCATGTGGCTGCGACGCGCGTACTACGGCTGGATGATCCCCGCCGCGTTCGTGCTGCCGCTCTGGCTCTTCGTCGGCTGGATCGCTTTCAACGCCGGCGCGTGGGCGCTGCTCTGGGTTCTGCTCATGGCCATTCCCTCGGTGCTCATCGGCCAGCTGGTGCTCACGCTCTTGGTCCGCGCGCGGCCGACGGCTCGGGCTGCGCGAGCAGTGTCGTGGTGGGATGTCGCGGGCTTCACGGTGTGGCACGCCCTGACGATCGCGTTGGGCTTTTTCGTCGCCGCGTGGTGGTTCCCCGTCTTCTTGCTGACGGTCGCTGTCGGCCTGTCGCTGTTCTGGCTCATGCTGTGGCAGCTGTGGCGTGAAGCGCGTCCAGGCCTTTCAACGCTCCGCAGTGCGTCCGGAGTGTCGTACATCCCGCCGTCGCCGTCGACTCCGCCGCGCCGTGAGGCGCCCGAGGTGATCATCATCACGGAGCAGCAGCCGCGTCCCTGACGGTTTTGTTCGCGGCCGCTGTCGTGGCAGAATAGCTGTTTGTGCCTTGACGGATTCTGCCTCAGGGGAATCCGCCGCCGGTCATGACCGCGGTTCGGCACGCCTCATCCTTTTCTATCCACCCGCGACCGACCTGTGGCGGCCGCAGAGAGTAGCGATCATGCAGACCCTCGATATCGTCGACGCAGCTTCCCTGCGCAGCGACATCCCCGCGTTCGGCCCCGGCGACACCGTCAAGGTGCACGTGAACATCGTCGAAGGAAGCCGTTCGCGCGTGCAGGTCTTCCAGGGCGTCGTGCTGGGTCGCTCCGGCGACGGCGTGCGCGAGACCTTCACCGTCCGCAAGATCAGCTTCCAGGTGGGCGTCGAGCGTACCTTCCCGGTGCACAGCCCGATCATCGACAAGATCGAGCTCGTCACCCGCGGTGACGTGCGTCGCGCAAAGCTCTATTACCTGCGCGAGCTGCGCGGCAAGAAGGCCAAGATCAAGGAGAAGCGCGACAACTGAGTCTGCGCCTCTCCACGTGTGCCCCGGTGCTTCGGTCCCGGGGCACACGTGTCTTCCCTGGGTGTTGCACGACACTCTGGGAGCCCATCGTGTGACACCCTTATCTGAGCGTCCGGTATCACGTCGGACGGATTGGATCGCTTCATGACTTCCGACGCTGAGGCACCCGCGGAACCCGAAACACGGGCACAGCGGCGTCGACAGGGCGGCAGGCGCGGCGGTTGGGTTTTCCTGCGGGACGTGCTCGTCATCATCCTGATCGCCGTCGTCGTTTCGGCGCTGGTGAAGACGTTCCTGGTTCGCTCGTTCTACATCCCGTCGGGGTCCATGGAGGACACGCTTCAGATCGACGACCGCATCCTTGTCGACGAGCTGACACCGCGATGGAACGGGTACCAGCGCGGTGACATCGTGGTGTTCCAGGATCCGGGTGGGTGGCTTCCCCCGAGTGTGCGACCGGCCCAGTCTCCCTTCGTCGAGGGCATCGACTGGCTCCTCACTCTCGTCGGCCTCTCGGTCTCGGATTCCGAGGACCATCTCATCAAACGGGTCATCGGGGTTCCGGGCGACCACGTCGTGTGCTGCAACGCTCTCGGTCAGATCACGATCAACGGCGTTCCGATCGACGAGTCGGCCTACGTCAAGCTCGATCCGGGCCAAACCGCGCCGAACCCCGTGCCGTTCGATGTCATCGTTCCCGACGGGAGCCTGTGGGTTCTCGGTGACAACCGAGACCACTCGAGGGACTCGCGATTCAACCAGGACCAGCCGGGCGCCGGGTTCGTGCCGATCGAGAACGTCGTCGGTCGGGCATTCGTGACCACGTGGCCGATACCCCGCTGGGGACTACTGGACCCGCATAGCGAGGTGTTCGCCGGCGTTCCCGCGGGCGAAGGAACCGACGAGCAGTGACCACGTCGTCGCGAACGGTCCCGCGCCTCACCCTGGAGCGGCAGTTGTTGCGCGAGTACGACCTCGTCATCTCGTGCGACGAGGTCGGTCGCGGTGCGCTCGCTGGCCCGGTCGCCGTGGGAGCCACCGTTACGGATGCCGCGCTCTCGCGCCGTCGGGTTCCCGAGGGTCTGCGTGATTCGAAGCTAGTCCCCGAGGCGCGCCGCGCGGAGCTGGCTCGGCGCGCTGCGGGCTGGGTCGTCGACAGCGCTGTGGGGTGGGCCAGCTCGGCCGAGATCGACGAGATCGGCATCCTTCCCGCGCTGGGGCTCGCGGCCCGGCGCGCGCTGGCGGAGCTCACCGCCCACGGCGTGGACATGTCGCGCGCGATCGTCATTCTTGACGGGAACCACGACTACATTTCGCGGGCTGCCGGGCCCCGCGTGACAGTCCGCCCCGTGATCAAGGCCGACCGTGACTGCGCCGGCGCGGCCGCGGCATCCGTCATCGCCAAGGTCGCGCGAGACGAACTGATGGTGGGCCTCCACGGCGATCTGCCCGCCTATCAGTGGGTCCGGAACAAGGGCTACGCGAGTTCCGAGCACCGTGCCGCGATTCTCGAACACGGGGTGAGCGACCACCATCGGGTGTCTTGGGCCTTCGCCGGCGCTCCGACGCTCTTCTGAGCCTCGTCTGTCGGCGACTGCCGTGGTCGCTTGCCGCATGCCGGGAACTAGGATGAAAGCACCATGGATGACGAGGTCTTCGAGGACTACGACCGCGAACTGGAACTGGCGCTGTATCGCGAGTACCGGGATGTCGTACACCAGTTCCAGTACGTGATCGAGACGGAGCGACGCTTCTACCTCGCCAATGACGTGAATGTCGTTCGCCGGGACACGGAGCACGACTTCTACTTCGAGATCACGATGAACGACGTCTGGGTGTGGGACATCTACCGCGCCGATCGCTTCGTGAAGTCCGTGCGCGTGCTCACCTTCAAGGACGTCAACGTCGAGGAGCTCCAGCGCGGCGACTTCCAGCTGCCCGACGAGCTCACGCTCGACAGCTGAGCGTCGTTCCTCCCCAGGGCGCTGGCGCCCGAGCTTTTTCGCTTTTCCCCGTGATCTTCGGGTTGCCGATCGGTGTGCGGCGACGCTGGAGGAATGGCACGCAAAGACGAACTCGGCAGAGCGGGTGAAGACGCCGCTGAGGCTTACTTTCGGGCTCGCGGCTTCGAGATCCTCGACCGCAACTGGCGCTGCCGCGCGGGTGAAATCGACCTGGTGGTCGCCGATGCTGCAACTGTCGCGATCGTCGAGGTCAAGACGCGACGGTCTGCCGCCTTCGGGCATCCGTTCGAGGCGATCGACGCGCGTAAGCTCCATCGGCTGCACCAGCTGGCGCGAGAGTGGCGCGCCGCCCGCCGGGATGTGGTCGGCGGCCGCCCCGTGCGTGTCGACGGGCTCGCGATCACCGGCGACCCCACAGCGCCGCTGCAGATCGAGCACCTGCGAGACCTCGCATGAGCCTGGCCCGAACCTGGGCAATCTCGCTGGTGGGAATCGAAGGGGTCGCCGTCGAAGTCGAAGCCGATCTTTCCGATCAGCTTCCCGACTTTCGCATCATCGGACTTGCCGACCGGGCGCTCGGAGAGTCATCTCAGCGCGTACGGAACGCCTGCGCCAATAGCGATGTGCCGCTTCCGAGCAGGCGCCTGACGGTCAACCTCTCGCCCGCGAACCTCCCGAAACACGGCTCAGGGTTCGATCTTGCGATCGCTGTCGCTGCCCTGGGTACACAGCTGCCGCTGTCTGCTGATGCGCTCATACGCACTGCGCATATCGGCGAACTCGGTCTCGATGGCAGATTGCGTCCCGTTCCCGGCATCCTTCCCGCCGTCATGGCTGCAGCTCGCGCAGGCCTCACAACCGTTGTCGTGCCGCGAGCGAATGAAGATGAGGCGGCGCTCGTTCCTGGAGTCACGGTGGTAGGTGCGACGAGTCTCGGCGATGTGCTCTCACGCCACGGGATCGATGCGCGGCTCCCCGAGGCGGACCCCGTCGACTCGTTTGCTGGCAGCGATGCAGCGGGGGAGACGCTGGATCTGTCCGACGTGGTCGGCCAGGATGACGCCGTCGCCGCTCTCCTTGTCGCGGCTGCCGGTGGCCACCATCTGCTCATGACCGGTCCACCGGGGGCTGGAAAAACGATGCTCGCGGGCTTGTCAAGTCTTCTGTGTAAGCGGGTTGGTGTTGGTGGTTAGAGGTAGGGGGTGATGCGGTCGGGGTAGGCGAGTGCGAGTTGTTCGAGGGCTTGTTTCCA
>NZ_MKTR01000029.1 GCF_001898325.1 Microbacterium sp. 67-17 | reverse complement strand
ATCTCAAACAACCTGCCTGGGCAGTACAACTAGTTCGCACATCTACGGTTCCCGGATGACGCGAAGACACGTGATCGACGGAGCCTGACGGTGTGTGTGATGCGCCTTTGGCCGTGATGACCGTGGCGGAGCTTCGCGCTCGCGGCTTCGGGTATCCCTGGGTGCGCACCGCGCTGCACTGGGGTGCGATCACACGCGTGCGCCGGGGAGTGTACGCACGCCCCTGGGCTTGCCGTGACCTCCTGCTCGCGACGGCCCACGGTGGCACCTTGGCGTGTGTCTCAGCAGCGCGGCATCTCGGACTCTGGGTGCTCGATGATGCCACCGAGGTCCATGTCTGGCTCCCCTCTCGACACTGCTACAAGCACAACGGATGCGAATGTATCGAGCACTGGGATGACGGCCGAAGTGGCGTCGGAACGATGGCACCGCCCGTGCGTCAGATCCTGCGACAGATTCTGCACTGCCGCGGAGTCGAGGAGTTCTTCGTCGTGCTCGAGTCCGCACTGCGGCAGCGGCGGGCCGACGCGGCTGATCTGCGTTGGCTCCGGCGGCACACGAATGCTGCGGCGCGAGAAGCCATTGACCTGGCCCGACAGGATGCCGACAGCGGCCTCGAGTCCCTCCTTCGCTGGCGCCTCCGCCACCTCGGCTTGAGCGTGCGAACGCAGGTGTCGGTCTTCGGCGTCGGTCGGGTGGATGCCGTCATCGGCGAACGCCTGCTGATCGAAGTCGACGGCCGTGACAACCACGACGGCATCCGCATGCGGCACAAGGATCTGGTCAGGGACGCGAACGCCGCGATCTGGGGCTACACGACGCTTCGCTTCGACTACTCCCTCGTGGTACACGACTGGGAGCTCGTGGAGGCTGCGATCCTCGGCGCGCTCGGCAGGCGGCTGTCGTAGCGGCGCATCGATGTGTCGACGCGCCGGGACGCCGCATCCGGCACCGGCGTGTCGCGCAAACCGTGCGCCGCTAGAACCCGGCGCCGCTGCGATATCGGGCGCGCGAAAGCGCCGGGCACCGCGCCGCAACGGCGCATCGATGTGTCGACGCGCCGGGACGCCGCATCCGGCACCGGCGTGTCGCGCAAACCGCGCGCCGTTGCGACATCGTCAGGGTCTGGGCCGGAGGACGGATGTGTCAGTCACGGGGGCTGAGAAGATAAGCGTTCAGGTCGGCTGTGAAGGCGGCATCGGTCGGGAGCGATGTGCCATCGATTGCGGTGATGGGCGCCGCGAGCCGAACGCTCGACACGAGCCATGCCGCGTCGACGCTCGCCAGTGACTCGGTCAGGATCTGCTCGTATCCCGTTTCGTAGCCACACTCCTGCAGGTAGGCGAACATGCTCAGCTGTGTCGTCCCGTGCAGGATGCCGCCGGTCGGCGCAGGAGTGGTGAACCGATCCCCTCGGCGCAGCACCAGGGATGCCGTGGGCGCCTCGAGCACGAAACCGTCGGTGGTGACGAAGATCGCATCATCCGCCCCGCGACGGTGAGCCTCACGAAGGGCGGCCATATTGACGGCGTACGAGAGTGTCTTTGCACCGAGCAGCAGCCACGGCGCCCGGGCCGGCACCGTCGAGTCATAGCCGCGATCGAGGGTCACAACACGGATGCCGCGCTCGCGCACCGCCGTGAAATCAGCCGCCGGGGCAAGGGTGACCCACGCCGTGGGCGTCGGGCCGTGCTCGATGCCGCGGCTGAGGATGAGCTTGATCACCGACTCCCCCGCCGGGGCGTGCGCGGCAACGGCGGCGATGGCGGCCCGCCATTGCGCGAGGTTCGGCGTCGGGAGGTCGCAGATGCGCGCGGAGTGCGCAAGCCTGTCGAGGTGGGCATCGACTTCCTGCGGATGTCCGTCGACGACGCCGATCGACTCGAAGATCCCATCGCCGCGTTGCGTGCTCAGTTCACCCACGCTCAGAGCCGGCGCCGCGGGATCCACCGACGCGAACGTGTCAGCGAAGTCCGCGCGGTCGGCATCCCCATCGACAGGTTGAATCATCAGGGCGTAACTCGTGGCCATGCGATGAAGCCTACGCGGCGGGAATACCCGGTCCGGTGACGCGGTTAGACTGTCATAGCCGGGCCGCAGTAACCCCGGGCTCCATCTTCTGCCGCTACGAGCGGCCATGCGCCGAGAGGCGTTCTGCGGCCCGGCACTTTCGCGCCGGGGCACAGGGCGCCTCTCGCCCCGCAAGGCCCCCACCAGCACCGCGGCGTTCTGCGGCCCGGCACTTTCGCGCCCGGTCGGTCTGCGCATCCGCCGCGACTGCGTCCTCCCGCGCCCGCCTCAGAGCGCCGAACCCGCACATCTCGGGGCAGGATGCCGGGGGCAGGCAACTCGGTCAGGTAAGGGATTCGCGGCGCCAGAGAGCCGCGCAGGCGCTCAGATCGGATGCGTAGTCACTCAGACGCAGCGCGCGGGTGGTGAAGGCTGCGCTGCGGTCGGACTCGGTTGCGTCGTAGTCGTCAGCCAGGTACGTGGCACCCGCGGCCTGCACCCGACAGAACGCGGCGGCGCGATCGAGAGCTACGGCGAAGTCACCGCGGAAGAGCCCGCGCAGGATCGTGTCGACGAGGGTGACGAGCTCGTCAGGGCTTGCCGGCACGGGCGCCCCGGCGACCAGAGCGTCCGCGGTATCGAGGGCAGCGCGGCCCCGCTCGTAGGTCAAAGCCGCCGTGATCGGGTCGTCATGGATCATGAGCTGCACAAGGTAAAGCCGCCAGAGCGCACCGGGCAGGGTCTTCGCGGGCGATCGCGACCACAGCTCTGCGATGTCATCGATCCCGTGCTCGGCAGTGAAGGCGATCAAACGCTCGACAACTGCATCGTCGGGGTTGGCACGGACGCGCGAGAGCAGCGCCTGCGCCGTGGAGTGGGCGACGCGAGAGACCTCTGCGGGATCTTCGGCAGCAAACAGCCGGTCGAACAGCTCTGCAGGTCTGCGGACGGGCTTGTGATAGGGCCGCGGGTCGTCACTCACCCGCTCCAGGGTAGTCGCGACGGGCGTCGCTCAGGTCGGGATGGCGACAACAGCGTCCGAGGTCGGCTCGCCCGTCGGGGAGCCACCGGCGGGCTCGATCGTGATCGCGATCGTATCGCCCGGCTCCATCTCGCCGTCGAGGATCCACGTTTCGGTTCGCTGCCCGCTGGCCGCGAAAGCGCCAGCCGGGATCGGAGACTCGTCGCCCCGCACGAACCACAGCTCATAGCTCTGATCGTCGGCAATCTGCGGTAGTCCGTCCGAAACGATGACGGCCTTTCCGACCGAGTCTGCCCAATAGAGCGTGGACTCGCCGCCGCCCTCGATCTGCGCCGTCGCCGACTGCGCATCCGGTGCCGACTGGACCTCTTGTAGCGCGACGACCTCAGGCGGACGATTCACCCAGTCGTTGATGCTGACGGCGGTGAAGCCGAGCGCGACGAGAAGAACGAAGGATGCCGCGAGGGCGAACATGCTCCGCATCCAGCGCGTGCGGGACTGCGTCTGAATAGCGCCGGTGCTCGGCGCCGGTGTCGCACCCAGCGGAAGGGCGTCCGTCTGCGGCGCTAGCGCGACCCGGGTGAGGATGTGGTGGCGAAGCTCGGCGGGCGGCTCGACCTCGGGCGCGTAGTCGGCGAGCGCGGTAGCGGTCTCGAGGTCGCGCTCGGCGATGCCTCGCCACTCCGGATGCATCGTGAGAGCGAGGTCGAAGGCCTGCTGTTGCTCAGCGTCGAGGGCGCCGAGGGCGGACGCCGCCGACAGCTCGGCGAACTCCTGCTCGTTCATGAGGCCACCCCCATCTCTGCTCTCAGGCGCGACAAGCCGTCGCGCATCCGGGTCTTCACTGTTCCGAGCGGCGCCCCCACCAGCGCCGCAATCTCGCTCTGACTGTAACCCCCGAAATACGCGAGGGTGAGGGCCTCGCGCTGTGATTCGGGAAGGGCGGTGAGTGCTTCTGTTACTCGTCGGCTCTCGATCCGCAGTTCCGCCTGCTCGGCGACGCCATCGTGAGCGACGTCGATGTCACGGAACCCGATCCGGATGTCGCGATCGACGCTCGCCTGCGAAGCCCGCACGCGGTCAACGGCTCGGCGGTGTGCGATCGTGAGCACCCAGGATCTGCCCTGGCCTTTGTTCGGAGCGAAGCGCGCGGCGGATTGCCACACCTCGAGGAAGACCTCCTGCAGAACTTCTTCGCTCTGCGACCGGTCGACCACGACGCGCAGGATGAGTCCGAAGACCCGAGACGACAGCATGTCGTAGAGGCTCGCGAAAGCCTCGTGATCACCGCGCGCGATGCGTTCGAGAAGCTCCGCGACGTGATCGACGGTGCCCGCCCCGTCGTCTGGCACGTCCATGCCGTCGATCACCATGGGTCCAGCATGCCGCAAGAATTTCCCATCCGATGTCGACGCGCTTCCGAAGACCCCTGTGTAGGCCGCCACGAGCGGACGACCACGAGCCCTAACGAGGCTCCGACAACACCGGAGGAACAATGTTGATCACCAAGAAGTCGCGCGTCGCAGCTGGCGCCTCGCTGGCGTTCATCGCCGCACTCGCCCTCTCCGCCTGCTCCACCGCCAGCACGGGGGACATGGATGACGAGACGGCGCAGACGCCGATGACCGAGCAGACCACCCCCATGGATGACATGGAGGAGATGGATGCCACCGCCTACCTCGTGGGCTCCGGCTGCGCTGCGTATGCCGAGGCTGTGCCCTCAGGTGCCGGCTCCGTCGATGGCATGGCGATGGACCCGGTTGCCACCGCGGCATCCAACAACCCGCTACTGACGACGCTCACCGCGGCAGTGAGTGGTGGACTGAACCCCGACGTGAACCTCGTCGACACCCTCAACGGTGGCGAGTTCACCGTCTTCGCTCCGGTCGATGATGCGTTCGCGAAGATCGACCAGGCCACGATCGACACACTGTCGACCGACTCGGCTCTGCTGACTTCGATCCTGACCTACCACGTCGTTCCCGGCCAGATCCTGCCTGAGGACCTTCCCGGCACCCACACCACGGTGCAGGGCGCTGACCTCGAGGTGACCGGCTCGGGTGATGACCTCATGGTCAACGACGCCATGGTCATCTGCGGTGGCGTTCAGACCGCCAACGCTGTCGTGTACCTCGTCGACACGGTGCTCATGCCTCCGATGTGAGCGCCCGTCGGCGATCCCCCAGGGTGGAGGGACGCGAGGCCGCCGTCATCTTCGGATGCGGCGGCCTCGTCGTTTCTGTGTGGAGTCGTACGAGCTATCTGGCGATCGATTCGTCCGCTAACTCATCGGCAATCGCGAGCGCGCGGTCAAGCGACACGCGAGGCTTCCCGAGTCGATGCACGGGAGTCTCGAACGGCGGGAGGTTCTCGGACGCAAGGATCGCTGCGTTGATCGCGTCCTCGAAGGAAAGCCCCCGCTGAGCCATCACCGTGCGCACAGCTTGCTCGGATGCGGTGGTCAGGGTTATTGTCGCGCGCGCGACCAGAGCGTAGCGCTGGACGAGTGGGGACGCGCACTGTGTGATTCGGGCCAAGCGCGATACGGGTGCGATTCGGATGCCGCGTACGAAGTAGGCTGGGAGGTCTGGGGCCTGTAGCTCAGTCGGTAGAGCATCGGACTTTTAATCCGCGGGTCGAGGGTTCGAGCCCCTCCGGGCCCACCAGGTATCAACTGGCGTTTCCTCGCACGATCTCGCCAAGACGCGGCGCCATCCCGGCCCAGAAACCGTCCACACGCTACCTTGAGCGAAGCAATGGCGCTTGGGGAGGGCAGATGCACTGGTTCGTGACAGATGAGACCAACAACGACTTCGTGACTGGGACATTCTTCATCTACGGAGGCCTCGTTGTCACGGATTCACAGCTCCAAGAGCTCCACACAGCCATCGAGGCGATCCGCTCGAAGTACGGCTATCTGCCCGGGGAAGACACGGCTCTTTAGTAGCGCCGATCCGGTGTCACGCGGCCACGAGAACACCGTGGACTACGGACACTCCTCATATCGGGGTGGCTGGAACACTTGTGTGATGCTCTCCGTCCACCAGGAGTCGTCACTGCACAGTTCTCTAGACACTTCCGTAACTGATGCCGTGTGGATGATGGGCCGCGTCCGTTTGAGTGGTGGTCTTTCGCTTCGTTGCGATGATCAGCTGTCGTTAGTTTAGGCGGCGGTGATCTCGGGGAGTATCACCGCCTCGTCGATGGTGGGG
>NZ_MKTR01000028.1 GCF_001898325.1 Microbacterium sp. 67-17 | reverse complement strand
CCACCATCGACGAGGCGGTGATACTCCCCGAGATCACCGCCGCCTAAACTAACGACAGCTGATCATCGCAACGAAGCGAAAGACCACCACTCAAACGGACGCGGCCCGCACCTCGTGCCGCTGTTCACTGAACTCACCGCTGATGAGACAGCGCCGGTGTGGGCGCGCCGCGCCGTGAGGTTCATCCACCGCCACACCCGCGAGCGTGGTCAGCCGCCGACCTTCCGTGAGGTGTTCGCGGAGCTCGCCGCCCACGACCCCGACGCCGCGGAGCGTCAGGAGGCGTGGTCTTCGGCGTCGGTGCGGTACCTGACGATGGTGCACTGGCGGCGTCGCGGATGGATCCGCTTCCGACGGGAACCGCGTACCCTCCGATCAGGTCCCGCGGCAGGCGAACTGTTTACACTCGGGCCCACGCGGTATACGCCGACGCGGAAGTCCCGCGCCTAGACAGTCCCCGGGGGCGAGTCGGGGTGGGCGGAGTCGAACGCGCCGAGGAGTTCTTCCAGCGCGACCCGTAGCTCGTTGTAGCCCATCGTGTAGAACAGCGCGTCGGAGTTTGAGGTTTCGCTGCCGTCGAGGTCGGTAATGGTCTGGCGGGCCTCACGGATTGCGATGTCGAGCCATGGTTCGGCGTCTGGGAGGCCGCGGATCCACGCGTCGATTTCGGTGAAGGGGACGGGCGTGTAGCCGTGGGCGTCGACGCCGACGTGGAACTGGTGCCCGTTCGGTCCGTGGTCGCGGGCGTGGGTGTAGGAGTGGGATCCCGTCGTCCCAGCGCGGTCGATGGGTGGTGTGCCGATCCGACTCCTGCGAGTCGCCCTTGTATGGGTAGTGAGAAGCGAGGATCCGATACCCGCGTCGGGTGCCTTCGATGACCTCCGGCAGAATCGTCCAACCGGCCGCTTCGTAGAGCGCCGCGAACCGTTCGATCGCCTTCTTCGACTGCGTCGCCGGTGACACCCGGTCGTGGTTTCCGGGGACCAGGAATCGGCGGCCGTGCAGTTGCGCGGTGATACCGATCGATTCCTCGATCGGGCCGAGCGCGACATCTCCGAGGTGGAGCACCACCTCTGTCGGACTGACCGTTTCGTTCCAGCGGCGGATGAGTTCAGCGTTCATCTCGTCGACCGTTGCGAACGGGCGATCCGCGAGTTCGCTGATCCGCGCGTGGCTGAAGTGGGTGTCCGCGGTGACGAAGTCGACCTGGTCGAAGTCGAACCGCGGATACAGGTTCACGACGACGCCCCTCTCGCAGGTGATCGGTGTCTCGCATGATCTGGTGTCTCTAGCGTGCCAGTAGGCGACGACAGGTATCGCTAGAGCTCGTCGAGATCGATCCCGAACTTCCGAGCGACATCGGCGAGCGGGACGTCCGGGCTGTCGGCGGGACGTTCCCGGGCGATGCGGGCGATCTCCTCCGCCTCGGCCGCGTCCTCCACCGCGGCGATCGCCGCCAGCTGCTCGACCAGCACCTCGACGGGCGTATCGTCGGCGGTCGCGCGGCGTCGGATCTCGGCGGCGGCGTGGCCGAGGGTGTACATCCGCTCCCACGGGTGGTCGCCGTGCCGGTCGATGGCGACAGTGTCGCGAGTGTAGCTGCGCTCGTCGCCGGGGACGAGCCAACTTTCGGTGCCGTCCGAGGTGCGGAAGAAGTCGACGTAGCAGTTCCCGCACGGCATCCGGTACACGCCTGGCTCGGTAGGTGCGGATTCGCTGCTCCGCGCGATCATGTCGCGGATGATCTGTTCCCAGTCGGTGTGGTCGTCTGTGTGCGGCACGGTGGTTCCCCTTCCAGCAGAACAGAGCAGTCTGTCATGCCGATGACGCGGTGTCCACGGCATCGGGGATCAGAGCCCGTCCACGTCGGGGTGTCCTCGAGGTGGTCTGGGATGGTGCCACACGAGCGCTAATCGAGGACAGCGGCCTGGTCGATCGCCAGGTTGATGGTGGTTTGCGCTGTGTGCCATGGAATGCGTTCTTGTTCGAGGCGGAGCGGCGGCTGTCCAGCGTCGAGATATTCCAGCGCGGCACGTTCATCTTGCGTGAGGACTGGTTCGGGTGGGTCTACGCGACCGCTCGGGTCGGCGTTCGCGAGTGGTTCGAACTCCCGGACAGTGTCGGCGTGCATGAGTAGGGAGGCGATCTCGGGCACCCTAGCCCGGGCACGCGACAGCAGTGTGATCCCGGCTCGATCGAGGTCTCCCCAGTACCAGGTGCGTGCGGACCGCAGCCATGGGAGCGCGTCGAGCACGTCGAGAAAGTTGCCAAGCGAATGAATCACTACAAGCCCTGCTCGGTCCTCTATTGGCGTCGCGGCCTCCTTGTTCTCGATGATCAGGACGTCATCGGGGGTGAGGGGGAGGCCGGCGACTTCTTCGACGGGTGCTCGGAGTTGGCGGATGCCGCCCACGAGTCGGCGGTCGGCGGGGTCGGCGAGGATGACGTCGACGTGGTTCGGCAGTCGCCGCAGTCCGAGTAGATCGAGGTCGTTGATGTCGAGTTCAGGGTCGACGGCTTCTGCGCCAAGATCAGCCACCCGGTTGGGGATGTCGGTTCGAAGCAGGCAGATGACGATCGCCTTGTGCCGTCCCAGCCACTTGGTGTGGAGACCTGTGACAGGGACTTGGCGGGCGGTGAGCCCGGATGCGGGGTTGTTGCGGAACCATTCCACGACGCGCAGGAGCAGTTCGAAGTCGTAATCGTCGAGGTCGACAATGCGGGGCAGGATCGGCCGCAGCTGGTCGGTGGAGACGTCGAGGTCTGCCAGTTGGGGGTAGCGGGAAATCGCGGTCTGCCAGTGGTTAGCGGTCGCGGGGTCGAGTCCAGCGAGCGCTGTTGGCCCAGGGATGTCGATGTGTGTGTAGACGACCTGAGCGCCAGCGGCCGTGCGGACGGTCGCGGTTCGCAGGCTGGTAGCGGGGTGCAGGTCGTGCCAGGCACGCCACGCATGTAGCCACGTCCGGACGGCCTCTTCTTGTGCGGGGATGGTTGACGCGGTGGGTGGCTGGAGGGGGAAGGTGATCTGTTCAGGGGAGGATTGTGTGAGCCAGGCGCGCCAGGACGACTTGTAGCGGGTGGTGATAAGACGTTCAACGTCTGCGGGGCTCCTCACGCGGCTTCCTCGATACTGAGCGCTTCGCTGATCGTCATCTCGAAGATGCGCACGCCCTGCGGGTTGGCTGGGTCGGAGTTGATGTATGCGACGGTTTCCACGTGGGACTCGAACGCCGTTGCCTTCTCACGCGGCGCGCCGATGATGAGCTGGAACCCGAGCGCGGACAAGGCGGCGAGGGCCCGTCCGGTGTAGTCGCTATCGGCTTTGACAAATCCTTCATCGAGCACGATCGACGCGTAGGTGGGAGGGGCGTCCGTTCCTTCGCCCAGCCGATATCTCAGGGCTGCGCCGAGGATGAATGCGATGAGTTCCTGCCCCTCCCCGCCGCTCATCCCGGAGACACCGTCGTGCACGATTTCGACGCCGTCGGCTCTCTTCTCGATTGCCTTGAACTCGACGTGTTCGCGCGCGTCGAATACGCGGCGACGCCAGCTCTCGCCGGTTCGGGTGAGGTCGTCGAGGAGGGCCAGTTTGCGGCGCAGCCGGTTGAAGTCGCGTTCGATCTTCTCCGCGTCGCGTTCGATGGATTGGTGGAGGGTGTTGCTGGTGTACTCCGAGATCGTGGAGCGGAACTCGTTGAGCTCACCGCTGGGTTTGTCGGAGACGTCGATCGTGAGGGTGGAGTCGACGCGGAACGCCACACGCTCGAGAACCCTATCGATGGGGGCGAGGCCTCGGACGATTGAGCGGCGATCGTCATCGATCTGGACGAGAAGTCCTCGCAGCTGTGTGTTCATGTCCTGGTCGACCTGCTCGAGCCAGCGTTGCTTGGTGCGGGGGAGGTCATCGGTGAGCAGCTGGTCGTGAATGGAGAGCAGCGCCGGCAGGCTGTCGATGCTCTCGTCGATTTCCCTCTGGTTTCGATCCTCCAGGCCGCGGAATGCACGGATGGTGGCGAGGACAGCGGTCTCGAGTGCTTCGCGTTCCTTCCTGAGTGAGACGAGCTGGTTCTGCAGATCCGTGGCCGCTTGCCCGTAGCTGGCTTCGATTGCCGCACGGAGCGCGCGACCCGTCGCCGTCGTGACATCGACGGGAGGTGCGAGGAATCCGAGTGTGCCGGTGGCCTCGCGTTCGTCGGCGTCCAACACGGCGGAGTCGTCGATGAGAAGAGATGACTCGTCTTCCAGGTCGACCAGCACTCCCCACGCTGCGTTCAGAGTCGTGAGCTTCGTCTCGATCTCGCGTGCGTGCAGCTCCGACTCGGTCATTTCTGTTCGCGCGTCGTCCAGTTGCTTCTGGAGTTCGGTGACTTCGGGGGTGTTGGCCTCGGCGATCTCCTCTTGGAGCTGTCGCACCTGGTCGGCTGCAGGTGCCGTATCGATGGATGACCAGTCGAGTTCTTCGAGGAGTGTCGTGAGGCGCTGTGCCCGATCGCGTGCGTCGTCGCGTGTGGCTTGAGCGGTGTTGGACGCGGCGTCAGCGGGTGCCAGTTCCGCGGTAAGCGACGCGAGGTTCTGCTCAAGGTCGCGGCGTAGATCGGCGGTGTCCCAGCCGATGAACGAGTACCTCTGTACCGAGTCGTCCTTCGCGAACCGTCCGAATGCTGCGGTGCGCATCCCTGCGCGGGTGACGGCGCCGTTGAGGTGTGACGCACGTTTGGTGTCCAGATCCGAGTCGCGTTCCACGAGCTGGTAGGAGAATCGGTCGACGAGCTCGTTGAGTACCCACGGGGCGAACGGTGAGTCCGCCAGTTCGACAATCGCCGGTACGGTGCCGGGTACCGGCTCGCGCTGAGAGCCCTGTTCGCGAACGGGAACGAGCGACACGTGCATCCGGGTGTCATGCTCATTGATGAATCGCCGAACGGTGATGAAGTGTTCCTGATCGACGACGAGATCCTTGGCGACGCCGCGCAGAACACTGAAGACGGCAGCCTCCCATGATTGGTGCTCGGCCTTGATCTGGATGAGTTCACCGAAGAAATGCAGCCGGTCCAGCGGCACGTTGGTAGCTGCGGCGATGTCGGCGCGCAGCTGAGCCGCCTCGGGAGAGATGTTGGATCGTCGGGAGCTGAGTTGATGCAGCTCGTGTGCGACCGACTTCCGTTGTCCGGCGATCATGCCCGCGCGGAGCACCGCAGCCTTGGCCTCGGCGTCAAGAGCGATCTGTTGGGTCTCCAGTTGGGTGCGCATATCGCTGAGGTCGTCCTGCAGAAGCAACAGATCACCCTGCGAGGCGGGCAGGGTGCGGTCGAACTCAGATAGGCGACGGGAGACGGCTGCGCGGTGAATGCCGATCCGGTCCAGGTTGTGCTGGGCGGTGTCGAGTTGGACCTTGAGGAGGGGTGCTTTGTCTCCGCCGGCCGAGGTGAGGCTGAGCAGGAGGTTGTCGAACGTTGTCTTCGCGTGTGTCCTTCGCGTGTTCGCTGCCTGCAGATCTTCGTTGGTCTCTGCCGTCGTCAGGCGATTGTCATCGATCCGTGCGCGCAACCAGTCGAGGAGCTTGTGGGCGTGCCAGATCCGTAGGCGCGCGGGGGTCCCTTCGGCCCGCTCCAAGAGGAGTGAAGTCTTGCGTGTGTGGTCTTTGCCCGCGTGCTGGTACTTCTCGGCGAGCTGAGGGAGGCGGGTGAGGGTCTCCAGCTGGCGTCGGGTGGCTTCGTACTCGTCATACAGACGTGACGCCTCTCGGTACGCCTCGAGCGCGGTTCCCCACCGGTCGAGCGCGAGCGGCTCGGTGAGCACAAACTCCTTGAACAGCGCGTTGATGTTGAAAATGCCTTTGGAGGCCTGGGCGCGGCGCAGCAGGTGCATGGCAAGGCGCTGGGATTCGTCGGACTTGCCCATCTCCATCACGGAGCGCATCTTCGCGTGGATCTTGCTCTGTGAGGAATCGACGAGATCACCGCGGCTGGTGTCGATCAGGCCGCTGAGCGTCGTCTTGGTCAGGGGCGATGAGCCGGAGCGGACACCGGTGAGCCCGTTCAGGCGGTCCAGGTCGAAGTCGCCGGAGACGAACCCGTAGATCGTATTCGCGTTGATCGCGTCGGCGCCGGTGGTGTCGCTGGCAACCCATGCGAGTCGAAACACCGTGACCCGTCGGCCATCGTCATGAGCCCACGTGATCGCAGCGCCGCTGGCGAACCCGTTTGTGCCGGGTGGACGCACGTAGGTGGTTGTGCCGGAGCGTCGGTTCTCGTCACGCCGCCGGTCAGTGAGCCCACGCGCGTACGTGTATACGGTGCGCTCGCGCTTCTGGCCTTTGTCGTCGCGTGCGGCCTGGTTGAACTCTTGCGGGTTGGGAAGGATGACCGAGGCCATCGCATCGAGCAGGGTGGACTTGCCGCGTCCGGACGGTCCGAGGATCGCGGTGCCGGCACGTTCGACATGCATGACCTGTAGGTCGGAGTATCCGCCCCAGTTCAGGACCTGGACCTTCTCGATGCGGAACTGCCCATTGATTAGCATCAGGACTCCTCGTCAAGGAGCTGGGCTGAGTTTTCGGTGCCATTCCCGTCATTTGCGGTGGCGCCTGCCCCGAGCCGGTATGCCGCTTCCAGCCGCGTCAGTTCATCGACACCGACAAGAGGTACCACGACTGGCGAGATCGTGTAGAGGTAGTCGGCGTCAGGGTCCTGGTTGAGCAGCCGCAGATCCTGCAGCTGCCGGATGGCGGCGGTGACGCGACGATCGAACTTCGCCTGGTCGCCGTCGTCATCCTGGCGGTAGGCGCTAAGGAACTCGTCGATCTGAGCCCGGGTGACCACGACGAGCTCGTCCTGGGGGTCGGCGTGGGCGCACTCCTGGCAGAGAAAGATGAGCAGGAACGAGGCGTCGCGACTGAGCGGGCGATCTTTGCGGAGGATGCGGGGAGTGTCCTCCTCCATGATCTGCCGTTTGAATGCGACGCCGTGGTCGTGGTCGATCTCCAGTGTCAGGTAGAGATCTGCGAGGCGGCCGCGGATCTCTTCTTCATACCCACGCAGGATGTCCCACACGGCGCGATTCCTCGTCCGGGTGATGAACCGGTTCGTGAGAAGCACGACGAGCGCGCGGCGGGCACCGTCAGGGAAATCCTCGGGGGCGTCAGGCGCTAGCTCTCCTGTATCGGTGGTGCCGTGTCCGTCGCTCATTCGTGCTCACCGATCATGATGGGTGTGTCGAAGCGTAGATGGGGGAGCGCGACGTGGAGTGCACGTTCCTGCGCGGGCTGGAGTGCGACGCGATCTCTGATGTGGTCTGATACCTGGCCGTAGGTGATGGCTAGATCAAGGAGGGAGACGAGTGCTCCCAGCCGTCGGAAGTCTGGCGGCGTCGCGTCGAAGACTTCGCTGCCGGTCACCGCACCGCGCTCACGGATCAGCCGGTTCACGGTCCGGGCGACGACTCTCGGGCTCGTCCCAGCCGCCAGCCGCAACGCCTCACGATCCGCAGTCGGGAGGTCTGCGTGCGGCGAGATCGCGCGGACCTGAACCTCTTGAGGTCCCCGGTCGATCCAAAACTGGGTCTGGGAGATGTCGGTGGTGTCGATCGTTCCGATGCCGAGCACGTCGCTGTCGATCACCGCGGGGCCGGGGTGCCGTTCGACCCATTCGGCGCCGGCGCTGAGCGCCCGGTCAGCGAGGGCGAGGAGGCGCCGGTGCTTCTCGTGTGTGCTCCTGGTGAGGAAGCGCCGCAGTGACGAGGTCCATTTGACGTAGCTCTGCTGTACGCGAAGTTGCGCGGCGAGCAGGGTCGAGAACATCGTCTCGAGCTGCGCCCGCTCGGTCACAGTCATGTGCTCGCGGGCGAACTCCTGGGAGAGGATCTGATCGATGTCGTCCGGGATGGATTGGGCCTGCTTGGACGTCAACAGCCTCGAAAACCCTTGGTAGGAGCGGCCCTCGGGGGTGTCGCCGAGGAGGTCGTGCTCGTGGAGGTAGTCCTCGACGAGCTCTGCTTTGGTAGGACCGTCGGCCATCGCTCGTCGGGCGACTCGCTGGTGACGGTCCTCGACAAGGGTGCGCAGTTGCCGGAAGTCCGCAGGCAGCGTGCGGGTCATCGCCAAGATCTCACGCAGCTGCTGTTGCTGCTCCTCCACGGTAGACAGCCGGGTCCGACCAGACTTGATGTCGTCCCGCTGCTTCTTGAGCCGGGAGATCTCCCGATCGATCCGACGAACCTGCACGCGCCGGTCGGGGTTGGTCATATCCGCGAGCGTGTGGACGGCATGCGCGATGCTCTCTAACCGAGCCGTGGTGACAGTGGTTTCACCGTCGACGATCTCACGGACGAACTGCAGGGCTCGCAGCGAGTAGGCGGAGAGCCGGTATCGCAGGCGGCCAGCGTCCATCTCCGTTTCCAGCCACCGGTCCTCGACCCACTTTTTACAGTGCTCGGCGGGAGTACGATCTCCCGTCATGCTCGGCAAGGCGTCGATGGTCTCAGCGACCCGCTCATGGAACCACTCCGCGGAGACGGAACCATCGATGGTCCCCAGGTGGGTGGCGAACAGCGGCAGGACCCAGTCGCGACTGTATGCGCCGAGAAGACGAAGAGTCGGGTTGGTGTCGACGGCTTCAGCCAACTGCTGTGGTGTTGCTGTCAACGGGTCCCCCCTGCCGGCCTCAGGTGTCGCCAGTATCTCCTATACCGACGACACGGTGCCGCTTTGGCGGGCGGACGGGGGCTCGAGGAGGGCGAGGATGCGTGCGCCTGGGCACCCTCATCCGCCAGATGCCCTCGGCGGTATGTGGTCGGGGTCGGCAGCCCGGGGTACGTAGCGTTCTTGTCGAGGCCGGGGTCTCCTCCCACCCGAACGACGGCCAATCACGCGCCGGCGCTGAGGTACGCGGCTCTGGCCTCGCTCAACTCTGCCCAGTGCGCCTCGAGGCCGGCCAGAGTGGGGCTGACGTTCAGGGTGGGGAGCGGCTGGGAGTGTCCGTCGATGTAGCGGCAGGCTTCTTCGAACACGCGGTTCACAGTCTCGATAGCGGCAGGCAGGGCGGCCGTCTTGATGTTCGGTAGCGCGGTCATCCGCACGTTGGGCTGGTAACGCTGCGTCACCCCCTGCAGCAGCTCAGTTTCGGTGAACACCTCGCACCAGGCCCGGATCCAGTCGTAGCCGGTGCGTACGAGCGCGGCGCGCGCATCACCCTGCTGGGACTTGGCGGCCTGGATGGTCTCGTTGATGTTCTTCTTCAGATTGCTGATGCTGTCCCAGCGGGGCCCGGTAGCTCGGGTGACCTGCCCCTTGCCGTCCTCGTCGGTGATGTGGAAGTACGAGCATCGTTTGGACGCTGCCATCAGGTTCAGCAGTGTGGTGGCGAAGAAGATGTCGTGGGTGAACACGATCACCTGGGTCGTGTCGGCGAGTGCCGCGACACGCTGCGCGACCTCGTTGATGCGGCGATGATCGAGACTGGAGACCGGGTCGTCGAAGATCACCGGTGCGGTGATGCCGGCGAGGCGTGCTTCGGCGAGAAAGTCCGCCATCGCGAGAACCTTCTGCTCGCCCTCGGAGAGGACCTTCGACGGCTTGTGCTTGCCGGTGAGGACCTTGCGGCGGTGCGCTCGTCCCTGACGGCCCACGAACTCGACTTGAAGTTCGGGTGCACGGAGCGCGGTGCGTTCTTCGGCGAACAGCGCGTCGAAGCTTTCGTTGATCATCTGGTCGCTCGCGGTTTTGGCAAGGCCAGTGACCGCGCGTAGTAGCGCAGGCATGGGCTTGGCGAGCAGTGCGAGGCGGTCGGCTTGTTTCGCGTCGCGCACCTGTTGTTCGATGATCGCCCAGGACCGGGCGAGTTCGGCGGCAGCTTCGAGTTCGACCAGTTCCTTCTTCTTCTCAGCGAGTGTTTCCGCGCGCCGCGCGGCTTGTCCTCGCAGTTCCACCAGGGCGCCGCTGGTGGTCTCGAGTGCTTCGGTGAGGCCATCTGCGTCGGCGGCCACGTGAGCCAGGAGGTCGGCTGTGACGGGGGTGTTGTCGCGGAGGTGGTCAAGGAGCGCGGTGGCAGTGCTGAGCGTGCGTTCCAGCAGTGGCAAGAACACGGGCTGCGGGTTGCTCGTGGCGTGGTCGCGCGCGTAGGCGTCGACATCGCTGGTCCGGATGCCGAACACGGGTGAGGTCAGGGCGCTGAGCCGCCCCTTGGCGGCTTCGATGTCGCCGGCGATCTTTTCCTCGAGGAACTCGGAATACTTTCCGATCAGCGCCCGTGCCGGGTCACTGAGCGGTTGGCGGCAGTAGAGGCACCGGTCTGCGTCGTGCGCGTCGTGTGCGCTCAGGTGTGCTTCGTACTCCTCACCGGCCTGGATGAACCGGGTCCAGGTGTCGTCGGGGGCGGCGGGCAGGTCCGCCGCTTCGAACAGCGCCGCGCGGAAGGCTCGATACTCCTCCTGCAGGTACGCCAGGGCGGTGAGCTCGCTGCTGTACGTGGCGGGGCTGAACCGACCGAGAATCTGTGCGGCCGTGCTCGCCTCGGCTAGGACACGCTCGGCGCGTTGTTGCAGGGTGATCTCGGCGCTGATCGTGTCGGCCTCCAGCGCGGCCACGGTGCGGCGCAGTGTCCCGATGCGGGTATCAGCGTCGGTGTGGTGGTCGGCCATCGCCCTGAGCTGGTCCAGGTCTGTCGCGGCGCCGAGCGTCTCGATCAGCGGGTACACCGACGCCGCTCGCGGGAATCGGCCCAGCAGTCCTGTGGGGCCGGATCGCAGGTCGCTGATTGCCGCATCAATGCGGGCCTGGACGGCCTTGATTCCGGCGATGACGTGGTTGAACAAGGCAAGCGCGGCGGGGACGTACACATACTCGAGGTCTTCGTCGACATGGAAGCTCACCGATGGGCTGTCGAAGATCGAGATGCGCGTGAACGGGGCAACCCCCCGTTGCCCTGTCCAGGCGTACGTCTTCGCTTCCGCTCCGAGTTGGTAGCCGATCGTCGCGGACGGGGATTGCGGCGCCGTCGCCTCGATATCCCCGAGGATGACGTCCGCGGTGCGGCTGGCAGCAAGCGCTTTGAAGATTCTCGAGTACCCGGTCTTGCCGGTGCCGTTCTCACCGAACAGAATGGTGAGGCCCTGATGCGGTTCGATGACCCCACCACCGATCAGAGCGTTCACCCCCGCAACCTCTGACAGTGAGGTCACGGTCAAAGGTTCGAGCGCCTCGTCCTCCCCGTCGATCATCGCGAGCTGATCCTCGGTCGACAGTTCCCGGGCGTCCAGCGCCTTCTCTTGCCGGAACAGCGTGTACGCGTGGTCCTCTTCGTCGGAGTTGAGAGGGCCAGCTCCGGTGAGTACGACGCGCACGATGTACCGCACCCATTCGTCGGAACTGTTCGCCCACGCGCCAAGAAGCTGACGGGGGTCCACCCGTGTGTCCGCTTGCACCGCGTCCGTCATCGACCGACCTCCGTCGCGACAGCGGTGTCCATGGAACGCGCTGCTCACCGCCGACTCTATCGTCGCCCTGACAGGACGCCGAGCTGTGCGTCGCGCGGGCCGCTGGAGTTGGTGCGGGAGATGGGGCACGCTGATCGGATGACTGAACGAAACACCTGGCCACGCAACCGGTCGACGCTTCCTGGCGGTGGCCTGTCGACGCTTCCTGGTGGCGGCTTGTCCACCCTGCCGGGTGACGGGGCCTCTACGCTTCCCGGCGGTGGTCTGTCGACACTCCCAGGTGGTGGCCTGTCGACCCTTCCTGGTGGCGGTTTATCCACGCTCCCTGGTGGCGGTATGTCGACGCTTCCTGGCGGTGGTCTGTCGACGCTTCCCGGGGGCGGCTTGTCTACGCTTCCTGGCGGAGGTCTCTCCTCGCTGCCTGGGGGTGGGCTGTATGACGGTGCAGACCCGAACCCGTACCGCTCGAATCAGCCACCCATGACCCACTTCATCCCCTACCTCCGCCATCAGGGGCTGAACGATGTCGCCGATCTGCTGGCGCGTGCTCACGGGCTGAACCTGTAACGAATCACGAGCTCTGCTTCATCGGAGCGGCCCCACGTTCACCTTGACACTCCACCGGGTACCGTCGAGCTGTGTTCTTGCTGCTTGACGCCAACGTGATCGTCGGCAATCCGCTTCTGCGCGGGCGGCAGTGGGACGCCGTCGCGGATGCGGTCGCTTCCGAAGCGCTCGATCTTTATGTGCCCGAGCTTGCGGTCGATGAAGCCGTGGCACGGTACCGCGACAGTGCAGCATTGCGTGAACGCGAGGCGAAGAAGGCTCTCAAGACATGGCCGCCGAGGTCACGGGAACTCGTCCAGGAAGCCATCAACGCTTCAGAGTCCTTCGCCGCCGAGTACGAGAGTCTTCTGCGGGCGCGCCTCGAACAGATGGGTGCAGAGATCGTCGGCTACCCGGAGGTAGAGCATCGTGAGGTCGCGTTGCGGGCGATCTCACGGTCGGCACCGTTCGACAGGGAGGGCAACGGATACCGTGACGCGCTGCACTGGTACGTCTTTGTCGATCTGCTTCTCACGTGCGAACCCGAAGATCCGCACGCGTTTCTTCTGTCGGCTGACAAGCGTGCGTTCGGACCAGCGCGACGGCGCGAACTCTTGGCCGAGATCGAGAAACTCGATGTGGAGTGGGAGGTGAAGATCCTTGAAAGCATCTCCGATTTCAAGGTTCCCGGGCAGTTCCTCGATGACGAGGGCTCATTGGACTACGAGCAGGAGCGACAGCTTCACGACGCGGTACAGGATGCGGTGCTGGCAGGCGGAACACCCAAGGACTTCACTCACTCGCTGGCAGCGAAGACCGAGTTCGACGTTGCTGATGTGCTTGAAGTCTTGTTACTGGATGTGAACGTGGAAGGGGTGCAGATCGAGCGAAAGTCGCGCGATCTATGGATCAACTACACCGCCCAGGCAACGTGCCTCGTGAAGCTCGAGAGCGTCGAGATCCTCGACGAGGACGCCGGCGACTACGCCACCCATCGGGACACCGCCGTATGGGTCCTGGATCTCAGCGGCAATGCTTACTCGTCAGGGAACCGCATCGACGAGGTCGCCTCCCTGCGTCTCGACACCATCGAAGGAGACGCACCGGCATAGATCGAAGGAGACGCACCGGCATAGACAGTGGGCGGGTAGGAGCTACCTCGAGGGCCGCCGGCGCGGCCGCCGCTGTTCAGGTGGGGCGTGCATCTGATCGGCACTCGGCTGTCCTCGCTTTATGTCGGCGGCCTTCGCGGTTCGGCGGTGACGCTCGGCAAGTCATCATGGACTTCGTGTACCGACGCCGAGTGTTCGAGGTTGCAAATGAGCTCGGCGTTGACGTGCGCACCGTGCTCGACGCGCTGCGGAGCCTGGGTGAGGCGGAAGTGCGCCCTGAGGCGCAGCTGAGTGAGTCGCTCGCTCGCAAGGTGCGAGTGCATTTGAATGGTGGCGGGGCTGTGCCGGAGCGGCGGCGGGGTGTGGAGCCAGCGCGCCGCCGGTCGAGGTTTGCTCAAGGCATTCGGGAGCAGCATGACGACGCAATCCGTCGCGTCATCCCCACCATCGCGGCGGGCTTGACCGTTGCCGCTCGGCTGCCCGAGGGTAACGAAGTCATCGTCGCATTCCACAACCGTGACGCCGTCGCGCGGTACGGGTTCTGCACCCTGTCGGGCGGGCCGCTGCCACCCACTGTGCTCAACGCTTCGGATGCACGGAGGCTGTTGGCGCCGTTGCGGGACGTTGACCGCGACTATGTCGCTCGCGGGTGGACGCCACCCAATCTCTACATCGCCTTCGACCTCGCCCATCAACACGTCTGGCTAGGAAGGTCGCTGAAGACGATCGGGCATCCTGGTGAACGATTGGCTGCGGACTCGCTCGTGCGGGTGCCACCCCCTAGCGCCGGTGAACCGCCCCGCATCAACCCTCGCGCACAGCTCTTCACCGCCAACAAAGTGCCGTCCGTCGTCGCGGCGGTCGGCGAGGGGTCGGATCGTCCCGAAGAAGCGTTCCTCCTTCACGAAGAGCTTCTGCGTCTGGCTGTCGACAGCCTCGTCGACGCGGACGTTCTCGATCCGCTGCCCGTGCATATCAACGCGATCTGGTTCTTCGCGCGCCCGATCGTGATGCAGCGGGCGGGCGACAGCGACCGCCATGTCCGCGCGGTCTGGTACCGGCAGGGCGGCTCGATGTGGCGCATACGCACATACGTTGCTGGCGTTGCGGGATCCGGCGCGGTCAATGTCAAACAGGTCGGGCCGCAGCTGTCCGGCCGCGTGCCATTCGTCCCGGTCTGGGATGACACCCGACCGGAACAGAAACTGCTTGCCGCGGTGTGGGCGTTAATGGCCCAGGGCGGCATAACTGAGTCGGAACGCGTCACAGGCGTCGTCGTGCCCAGCGGCGAGCCGCAGGGCGAGCTGACGATCGTGCGCGTGCAAGCGGGCAGCGATCACGTATCCGTCTATCGAGAGGGGAGCGACGGCGAGCCGCCCGATCGTGCGGCCTGGTCGGTTCGCGGCCACTGGCGGCGACAGCCCTACCCCTCACTCGGGCTCGACGACGACGGCCACGTGCGCACCCGACTGATCTGGATCGCGTCGTATGTGAAGGGTTCCCACGGAGCACCAGTCGAACCCAAGGTAATCGTGGTCAGTTCAAGGCCGGGAGAGGCCTGAGGGCCGACACGACCGGCAGTTGAAGGTTCTCGATACGAGATGCCAATTCCACGAGGTCTTTCGAGCGAGTTGCGAATTGCAGTGTCGTGGGGACGTAATCGCCGCCGCCGCCGCTGCCCGCCGCCCGCCGCCGCTGGCGCGCCAGCCAAGGGGCCGCGTGTAGATACGCTCGAAGTGGGCGTATTCTCCGACGAACGGGGCCGCGGTGCGGGAGTCTGGTCTAATCGGTGGATGGTCGCAGCTTCGTTGAAGCCGTTCCCAAAGTCCGTCCGGGTGATCGTGTCGCCGTGATCTCGCCGGCATTCGCCGCCCCAGCGATTTCGCCCGTTCTCCACGAGCAAGCGATGCGGCGTCTGAAGGAGGCGACCGGGTTCATCCCGGTCGAGTACCCCACGACGCGGCAACTCGGCGCGAGCGCGGAAGCCCGTGCGGCAGACGTGAACGCGGTGTTCGCGGATCGGAGCATTCGCGCGGTGCTGGCCGCCATCGGTGGTGATGACCAGATCACTGTCATTCCGCACTTCGATGCCGCCGTGATCGCGGCGAACCCGAAGCCGTTCCTCGGGTACAGCGATAACACGAACCTGCACAACCTTCTTTGGAACCTCGGCGTGCGGAGCTTCTACGGTGGATCCGGTCGACCTCGTCTACCCGTTCACGGGGAGGTGGCTCGTGCAGAACAGTCCGGCGAACCACGACCGACTCTGACCAGTCGCTCGCCTGTGCGCATCACGGAAGCATGACGTCCCCGGTTCGGTTCACCGAGCTCGCTGGGTGGACGCCGCAGCCCTACCGCTCCGTGTTCGTCTGGGTCGCGTTCGAGGAGCGCCTCGTCGCGACCGGCGAGAGGTACGGTCCCGACGATCACGCGGGAGTCTGGACGGCGGACGGGTTCCTGTCGCGGTGGTCCAGTCGGCTCGTCGATCAGGGATGGGAATGGATGGCTCCGCTCATCCGCCGACTCGCGGACGGCGAGGACCCGGAGCACGTGCGCACGGACGCGCTCCATGAGTACGCCGCTCGCCACGACGGCGCGGAACCGAACGTGACCATCTGGAACCTGGGCGTCGACCGACTCCGGTGAGGGCGAGTCAGCCGCGTTGCCGCCCCGCTCGTGGAGCCACGGCATGCGACGTTGGTGCCGTACTTTCCCCGGCGTCGGCGCCTTCCTCGAGGAGGTCGAGAGGCGTAGTTCCGTTTCTGAGCGGGCCAGCGGGAGGCGACGATGCCGCTACCGGCGTGTGGGATCCGGTGCTGCTGGCGATGAGGCTCATTGCGATGTGGGTGGCCGGGCGTAGTCAGGTCTCCATGTTCACGCGTGTCGCGCGCGGTGCCGACGTACTGCAGCGCGGTTGGCGCAGCGGACGCTGCAGTACCGCTGGCGGCCGTTGCGCGTGACGTCTACCACGACGTTGTGGCACGGGTCACCCGGGACTTTGCCGGCGTCGCATCGGTGAAGGCGGTGCATTCCCCGCGTTGTCAGGTGGAGTGCGGTGCCGACGCTGATGACGGCCTCCAGCACATGCGGCAGGGCTTGGTCTTGGTCTCGATAGTGGAGGTGCCAGCCTTCATCATGGTGGTCGGTTAGGCGCGGGTAGGCGGCCGCCTCTGCGAGGTGTTGGTTGAGGAGGTCGGCGCGTCGTTGCGGCAAAGGTTCATCAACGACTTCGAGCCATCGGTCGATTACCCTGCGGACACCGGTGTAGTCGTCCGCTTGCGGATTCGCGAACGGCGTCTGCATCCCATAAGACTCCGCACGGTCGACAATGCCCGCTCGATCTTCGGGCCAGTCGTTTGCCAGTGACGCGGCGAGCAGGACCGCGTACTCGCCGTAAGGGTTGAGATGCATAAGGGCATTACATCACACTGGAACGTGAATCGTTGGAAGGAACTGACTATGACGGTGCTGGGTACTGGACTCCCGTGGGCCGCGGTCGGCGGGATGGGGTTGGCGGCGTTGGTGATGGTGCTCACGCCTGGGCCGAACATGATCTATCTCGTGTCGCGCAGTATCGCTCAGGGGCGAATCGCAGGTCTGGTCTCGCTGGCGGGGACGGGCGTGGGATTCCTCACCTACATGACGATGGCGAACCTGGGGCTCAGTGTCGTGTTCGTTGTGGTTCCGTGGCTCTACATCGGTCTGAAGGCCGCAGGAGTGCTGTACCTCGCCTGGCTCGCGTTCAAGACGTTCCGCCCAGGAGGGACAGGACTGTTCGAACCCGGACCGCTCACCCGCGATACGCACGGGAAGCTCTTCCGGATGGGGCTGTTTACCAACCTGCTGAATCCGAAGGCGGCGGTGATGTACCTGGCGATCATCCCGCAGTTCATCGACACATCGCACGGCAACCCGATTGCGCAGGGGTTCACGCTCGGCACAGTCCAGATCACTGTCAGCGTGATCGTCAACGCAGCAATCGTGCTGGCCGCCGGGACGATCGCAGGATTCATCGGAACCCGCCCGTCCTGGCTCAAGTGGCAGCGCCGCATCACCGGCAGCCTTCTTGCCGCGGTCGCCGTCATGCTGGCCAGGGAAGTTCCCCAGGCTGCCCGCGCGTAGACAACCTGCAGGTGGTCGCGCGCGTGTGGCCAGCGCGCCAGCCATCGCAGCGCCGATGTAACCTGAAATGGACGAATCCGTTCAACCGATTCGTTGCGACATCGACTGATCGCTCTCGCGGCACACGTCGTGAGTGCCACGTGCGCACGAGCGCCGACGACGGCAACCCCGTACATCAGAAGCCGAGGGCGTGGACAGCTGAGCGTGTATGTCAACGGCCGCAGAATGGGAGCGAGATGAACCTGCGGGAAGAGCTTCTGCGTGTCTACGAGGACGCGCGGTCCAACCGGTCCTCCGAGGAGAACGAGACGACGGATCGTGCGGCTGCGGAGCTCTTCGACGCCGGTACGGCAGACCGCGCGAAGGCCGTCGGAGATGTGGCGCCGGTGTTTTCTCTCCCCAGCGCCACTGGCGAAACGGTGACCTTGAGTGATCTGCTTGAGGATGGCCCCGTGGTGCTGAGCTTTTACCGAGGCAGCTGGTGCCCGTATTGCAATCTCGAGCTGCGGGCGCTTCAAGCGAACATCATGGAGTTCAAGGCGCGCAACGCGCGGCTCGTTGCGATCTCGCCGCAGGTGCCTGACGAGTCATTGTCGACCGCTGAGAAACACAGCCTCACTTTGACGTTCTGAGCGACGTGGGGGCCACTGTCTCCCAAAGCTACGGCCTGTCCTTCGTCATTCCTACGGAGCTGGCTGCGCTCTACGAGCGACGAGGTCACGATCTCATCCGTCGAAACGGTGGCGATGGTCGAACGCTTGTGATCCCCGCGACCTATGTGATCAGGCAGAGCGGGTCTATATCGTGGTCGTTCGTGGACAGCGACCACACCAGACGTGCGGAACCGCGGGACATCATCGCAGCGCTCGATGCGATCCGCTGACTGCTGCAGAGGCGACGGACGGAGGAGTCACGCGCCTCTCGTGCGACCGTGCGCGCTGCGACGCAACTCCCGGCTGGTTGTGGACGGAGATCGGTCATGCAGCGCGGCGATCTCCGTTGGCCGCGCACCTCGGCTCGCGAGATCGCGATCAGAACGCGCTCCTCTTCGAAAAGAAGCCTCGAGGAGATGGGGAGAAGCGAAAGCGGGCCAGGGCTGTGGCACGACCTTCACCGCGCTATCCTTGCGCCGCACCGCGGTGCCATCGCGCCGGGGGTACGCGGCCGTCCGCATCGCGCCGACCTCGCGGGCGGCGGCCGCCAGCGGCTGCACTGAGCGAGCAACTCCGTGAACCGGTTCCACGTCAACGAGTTCGGCCTACGCCCGGGGCCCGGACGGGCAGATCGATCGTCGCGTGCCGGGGTGATTCCGGCGCTGACATCTGGCTCGACCGTTCCTGCCGACCGAGGGTGGTCAATGGCTTAAGACCGTTGCCGTGACGGTGGTGATGCCGACGATGACGACGAACCCGCGGAACAGGCCTGCGGGGAGTCGTCTTGCGAACCTGCCGCCGACCAATCCTCCCAGGATCGAGCCGAGAGCAACGAGGGCGACGATGGGCCACGAGATCAGTTCTGGTGAGACGAAGATGAAGACCGTGGCGGCGATGATGTTGACCGCGGCGACGCTGGCGTTCTTCACGGCGTTGAGTTCTTGCATCAGCAACGTCGTCGTGATCCCGAGCAGGGCGACGAGGAGGATCCCCTGCGCTGCACTGAAGTAGCCACCATAAACTCCGAGCAGGAACGCGCCGACCACGGAGGCGACTTTCGAACCTCGGCGAGGGAATGGCGTCGCGTCGACGTCGTCGGTTGCCGCCACGCGGCCGATGCGGTTCTTGATGGCGGGTCCGCTGAGTACCAGAAGCGTACCGATACCAATCAGCCAAGGGATGACGGCAGCGAAGATGTCGGCGGACAAGTGCAGGAGGAGGAGCGCGCCGGTGACGCCGCCGGCGCTGGATGAGGGAAGCAGTAGGCGAGTAACGCGGTAGTGTGCGCGCAGCTCGCGTCGGTAGACGAATACCCCCGACAGGCTGCCGGGCACGATGCCGACCGTGTTCGCCATCGTCGCCGTCAACGGCGGAAACCCCAGCAGAACGAGGATGGGGAAGGACGCCAGTGTCCCCGCGCCTACGACGACGTTCAGACCTCCTGCAAGGAAGCCTGCGCCGACGACCGCCGCTCCTCGCAGAAGCGGCGCGATTTCTATCAGCACGTTGGCCTCCTCCTCGCCCGGGTCACAAGATGTCCCGGAGGCCTTCAAGGCTTCCAAAAGTGCGCTGGACGCAGGTTGATAGAATCGGAAGGGATGTACGCGAAATCCGAAAGCTAGTTCGTGGCGCCCAACTTGCGGGATCTGGAGCTGTTCGTCGCGATCATCGACGCCGGCTCGATCACGGCGGGCGCCCGCGCCGTGGGGGTCTCGCTGTCGTCGGCCAGCAGCCGGATCGCTCTACTGGAACGGCAAGAGCGAGTCGAGCTGTTGTCGCGTCGACGAGGTGGGATCGTGCCGACCACGGCCGGCACGACCCTGGCGATACATGCCCGTGCCCTTCTCGAACGTGCTGATGAACTGCGGCAGGCGATGGACGGGCTGCGCGGGGACTCTGCCCACGAGATCCGGCTCGCCAGCAACACATCAGCCGTCGATACCTTGACCGAGTTCCTGGCCGCGACTCTCGCACGATTCCCTACGATGCGGATCGCGGTGGTCGAGACAAGCAGCGTCGAGGTCGCGTCTCGGGTCCGCGAGGGGGGTGCTGACCTCGGGATCGTTTCCCTCCCACCGACGGGCGACGGTTTGATCGCTCGTGAGTTATGGGCGGATCCCCTTGTCGTCGTTCGTGGCTCGGTGTTCCGCGGAGACGACGTGGCTCCTTCCTTCGAGGAGGTGATGCGGGGGCCGCTGATCGGGTTGCCAGCGGCAAACCCGCTTCAGACACTCATCGACGAGCAGGCGCGCATCCTCGGTGTGTCACCGGCGTACCGCGTGCGGTTGCCAACCCTCAACGCGGTGTACGCCGTCGCCAGCACTGGGGCTGGCGCGGCGATCGTCCCGTATGGGACCGTCAGCCGCTCTCCCACACTGCCTGCTGCCATACATCCGGTGGCAGAGGAATGGGCCGACCGCCGCGCACTCCTCATCACTCGGTCTACCTACGTTCCGTCCCCCGCGCAGCAGGAGTTCATCGACGCGCTTCTGCGCTACCGGGATGAAGTCGATGTCACCGAGCCGCTCGGAGTCGTCATCCTCGGCTCGCCCCCTGAGCAAGCCCGCCGCGGGTAGCGAACCCGATACGAGATCCACCCCGGTCGGTGATAGAGCTGTACGCCAAGCTCGGAAAGGACCTCGGCACCAGTTAGTGAGCGTTGCCGAGCGTAACGACTCGCTGGCGCAGCGCGGCAAGATTCCGGCTGGCCCAAGCAACCCAGACCGCACCGAGAGCGTCTGTTACTGGAATGCAAGGTCGGCTACCGATCGGCGATCCTCCCCTCACCCCCTCCGAACGGGAGCAGATGCTCAGCGCACCGATGTTGTTGACGACCACGAGTGCATGGAACAACGCGCGTAGGCAGTCTGCCGTGGCCCGTGCCAATTCCACTCATCGTGGCCGGATTCATATCCGGAGCCCGCGACGATGATCGTGAAGCAAATGGCCGACACCACGAGCGCCACAATGACGGGCACGAGCGCCCTGAACTATCGATAACAACTCGTGGGCGCAGCGAGGACCCCGGCGTTCACGTCCGGCGCTGTCAGAGCTCGATCACGTACTTGACTCCGCGTGAGCGGCCGCCGGCGCCAAGCCGTCGGGCACGCGCGCGACGTGGGCACTGGTCACGAGAACCTTCTCCGCCCAGGTGCCGCTGCCACCGGGCAGGGGCGCCTCGTGGACGAGGTCGAACACGGCGATGGGAATCGCGTAAGCGAGTGAGACGGCGTTGCACAGGTCGACGAGCGGGTGGATCGAGGGCAATTCCCCGTCGCTCTTGAATCAGCGTGGCAGCGCTTCCGACGCGCACCGGTACTGGGTGGGTTTGAGTCCCATCTGACTGAATGCGCGCCGCCAGGCGACGATCTCGGGGAACTCGCTCTCCGGTCGTTCGGAGAGGCGCATGGAGGCCCGCTCGCGGAATGGTGCCGCGGTCGCCGAGACGTCCGCCGTGTCGGTCACGCCATCGAGGGTGAGTGTCGCGACGGCGAGCTGAGGGAAATGAGCGCGCAGCGCCGAGTCATGAACTGAGCTGCATCAGCGGGTTTCGAGGGCGAGACGGCCGGCGAGCAGCCCATACGTGCCCGCGAAGGTGCGACGCAGCCACGCCATGACCTTCGGGCGCGTGATGACCTGGTTGCGCATCCCCGCGGCGAACACCCCATACAGCGCAAACACGACGAACGTCAACGCCATAAACACAAGGCTGAGCCAGATCATGTGCCACGTGCCTTTCGCCTCGCCCGCGGGAACGAACTGAGGGAGGAACGCGAAGAAAAAGATGGTCAGCTTCGGATTAAGCAGGTTGATGAGCACGGCGGTACGGATGACCCGCCAGAACGAAACCGGGGCGGGGTTCGCGTCGCCGTCGATCATCGTCTTGTCGCGGAATGTCTGCCAGGCGAGGTAAAGCAGATAGGCGACACCGAGCCACTTGATCGTCTGGAACGCGATCGCGGAGGCATTCAGGATCGCGGCCAGTCCGGTGATCGCGGCCACCATGTGAGGGATGACCCCGAGGGTGCAGCCGAACGCCGCAATAATGCCAGCCTTTGCGCCGCGGGAGAGCCCAGCGGCGATCGAGTAGACGGCGCCGGTGCCGGGGGTGGCGACCACCACGAGGGTGGTCAGCAGGAATGCAATGCTCATCGTCGTCCTTCGAGAGTCGTTGCTTCCGCACAGTACCGCGTCCGCGTAATCCCGAAATACACGAGCGATCAGCCGAAGACGAGCGAATCGCCCAGATGGACACCGTGTAGACATTCGTCCGCGAGATCGGGATGGCATGAAGTCGCGCCCCTCGGGTAGCGAGGTCATGGTCGTGTCGCGGTTACACGTCATCACGCTGGCGGACGATCGGCAGCCACAACTCCGTCGTCGCGGAACGGAAGTCTTCAGCGCGATCGAGGATCGCGACGATCGAGGGGCCTGGTCGCAGCAGCCACGGGTTCGACGGAAACCACTCGGATGCCGATGCCGCATACGTCTCCTGCAGAGCCGCGGGATATGGTCCAGATGCCCGGAACACAGCCCACGTGCCGGCAGGAACCTCGATCACGTCGAGTCCTTCCGGCGTGGTCGTCGCGGCGTCCCGGGCAACGCCGTGCAGATAGGTCAGTGTGCTTCCCTCGGTGTAGTCGGAATCGACATCTGCGCTTATCTGAAGCAGTCCGTGAGGATCCGTGTTGCCGAGCGCCGTCAGTCGCGCGTGCTCGTGCGCCGGCAGAGAAGCGACGTGCGCTTGGATGTGAGGATTCGCGCTCCGGTGGATGAGCGGAACGCGTGCAGCATGGCCGACGAGCCGGAACGCGGGTCGATCCACGATACGCGTGTCCATCGACGTGGCGCCGTGGACAGTCAGTCGCAGCGTGAGTTGCGGCTGTGACCGAAGCGGGCCGCCGTTCGTCCGCACCTCGATAGGCGCCGCACCGTGGACCGCCCGGAACGCACGTCCGAATGCCTCGGCCGAGCCATAACCAAATCGAACCGCAACCTGGAGAAGCGGATCGCCCGCGATGACGTCGGCCGCGGCGACCGTCATCCGCCGACGCCGCACATACTCGGACAACGGCATGCCGACAAGCGATGCGAACATCCGCCGCAAGTGGTACTCCGTGGTGCCGAAGGAAGCAGCCAGCGCACCGATGTCGAGGTCGTCGGACAGATCCGCTTCGACGACCTCGATGAGCCTGTTGAGCTCACTGATCACACAAGCCTCCCTTCATTCCAATTCTGCTTGCCGGGGTGCAGTGGTTTGTCCGAACGTGCGACTCCGATCCGAGCGGGCCGGCTCGTGACGGCCGGCGACGTCCGACGACACGCAACACCACACACCATCAGGCGTCCCGGGCGCCTTCACCCGACTTGATCGGTCTCCAATTGTCGGGCGCTGGACCCGGCGTGACGAACACCCTGGAAATCGTCTCGCACCACGAGAGTCCAAGCTGAAGGGAAGCATGTTAGACGCCCGTATCGTCGAGCGGACGGCCTTCCGCCTGATCGGTTACGCCGCGTGCGTCCCGGTCGTGTCGGAATTCCGGAATCCTCATGTCGAGGCACACATCACGGCGCTGTCTGCGGAGAACGTGGAGCGGCTCCGAGCACTGGGCTGCTCGGAGCCCTCGGGTCTGCTTCAGGTGAGTACGGAGGTCGACGCCGACTACGCAGTGAACAGTCGGTTCACGTTCATGGTCGGTGTCGCCCTCGATGCGGCTCCGCCCGCACCTGAGCGCCTCGATGTGATCGAGGTTCCTGCCGGCAAATGGGCGGTGTTCCGCACGGGCGCTCCTTTTGCGTCGGCCTGGATGGACATTGTCAGCGAGTGGTTTCCGTCACACCCGTGGCGCCTGCGTCCGGGGCCGTCGATCGTCACTGAGCGCCGACCAGGCGAGCAGCGCGCCGCAACCGCCGAGGTCTGGATTCCCGTTGAACGCGCGTAAGCCAACTCTGCGCGTCTCCCGGCCGAACGCAAGATTCCAACAGTGGGAAGCTCTGCTCCACAACCGCAACAAGCGCCAGCGGGCCGGCGAGTTCATCGTGCAGGGTGTGCGCCCCATCAGCCTCGCACTCGAGCGGGGCTGGCCGATCCGCGCAGTCCTCTATGACGCGGATCGGCCGCTGTCGCGGTGGGGTGCACAGGTTATCGAAGGATCAGGAGGCGAGCGGGTAGCCGTCGCGGCTCAGCTGCTGCATCAGTTGAGCGACCAAGACGACGGCTCCCCCGAGCTGATCGCCGTAGCCGCCGTGCCGGACGATCAGCTGTCTCGCATACCTATGGGGCCGTCGTTCCTCGGGATGGCATTCGACCGCCCCTCCCTGCCCGGCAACATCGGCACGATCATCCGTTCATTGGATGCCTTCGGCGGGTCGGGCCTGATCGTCACCGGACACGGCGCAGATCCGTACGACCCCAGAGCCGTCCGCGCCTCCACTGGGTCGCTGTTCGCGGTGCCGGTGATCCGACAACCATCTCATCAACCACTGGTGACCTGGGTACGGGAGCAACGCGCTGCGGGCATCCCCCTCACGATCGTCGGAACCGACGAGAACGGGTCCGACGACATCGCCGACGTGGATCTGACAGGCCCCGTCCTGCTCGCGATCGGCAATGAGAACGCCGGACTCAGCGCGGGATGGCGCGATGCGTGCGATGTCGTCGCACGCATCCCCATCGGCGGCGCCGCCAGCTCGCTGAACGCTGCCAACGCGGCATCGATCGCTCTCTACGAGGCCGCGCGCCAGCGCGGACGGGCATAGGCACGCGAATGGCCTACCGCTACGCCGTCACGCGAGAGAGTTACGCCGACCTCTCCGGCGGCGTGCTCCACTCTGCCCCCGGGTTCCCCGCCTTCCCCGCACGCCTCGCCAGCGAGATGTTCCAGCGAGCATTGGCGCTCACCCCGAACCCCACCGCCCAGGTATGGGATCCATGCTGCGGCAGCGGCCACCTCCTCACCACTCTCACACTCCTGCATAGAGACAGAATCACCAGCGTCCTCGGCTCCGACGTCGATCACGCGGCGCTGGAACTCGCCCGGAAGAACCTCGCCCTTCTGAGCAAGCACGGCATGACCGCCCGCGCGAATGAACTGCAGGCCCGCGCCGAGCGCCTGAGCAAACCCGCCTACCTCGATGCCGCCGCCGCTGCACAGCGACTCGCTCGCCGGCTCGCGTCAGGCGACGGCTCATTCGACTACAACATCGCACCAGCCGACGTCTTCGACCCCGCACAACTCCGGCGCGCGTTGAACGGGCGACGCCCCAATGTCGTGGTCACCGATATCCCCTACGGCGAGCAGACAGCGTGGCACGGACCGGATGCTGCACGAGGCCTCGACGGCATGCTGAATTCGCTGGAAGAGGTACTCGACGAGGGAACCGTGATCGCAGTGACGACCCGCGCCCGCAAGGTGCGCCTAACCGGCCCCCGGCGACCTCTCGCATGGTTCCGAATCGGAAGCCGAGCAGTCATCCTCTGCCGCATCGCCAGCCGACTCCAGCATCGAGTTTGAATCTTCCGTGTAGCTCGTCAGCATTGTTCCTTCGGGCAGAAAATTCGTGGGGCTGCATAGAGCCCGGTTACAGCGTTGAGCACTGTCTTGGTTCCGACCGTACTGGCCGGCGACGTTGTTGGAAGCTAGCAGCGATTATCGCCCAAGCACCATCGGACCACGGATCAGATCGGCTACGCAGCGAAGTGTTCTTCGTAAAGGATCCCCTCACGGCCGAAGCGGCGTTTGCAGATCTTCCCGAAATGCGCGAGGGCGTCGACGCGATGGCAATCGGGCCGGGTGTCCTGTACTTCTCGCGGGTAGCCGCGCAAGCGACCAAGACCCGCGTTCAGCGCGTACTCGCTATGCCGATGTTTCAACAGATGACAGTCCGAACCTGGCGCGTAACTACACGGCTGCTCGAACTGCTCGACAACGGTTAGCCTCCGCACGCATCCCGAAATTGATCGTTTCCGGATTCGACGTGATCGCTCGGCCCCTGAAACTTGAAACGCGATCGAGTCAGGGAGAAACGCGCTAATGTCCGTTCTCTTTTGAGTCGGAATCTCGTGCCGCTGATTCACCGCGATCGAGGTTCCTCAGCTCCGCAAGGTCGTCGTGAGTGAGGTTGAAATCGAAGATCTGCGCGTTCTCCCGCAGCTGTCTGGGGTCGTCCGCGCGCGGAATCGGGACGATGTTGTGCTGCACATGCCACCGCAACAACACCTGCGCGGGGGTGCGACCGACCCGGTCTGCGATGTCTACCACGACGGGATCTGTGAGCAAGGGGCCTCCGCGCCCGAGCGGACTCCAGGCCTCGGTCACGATGCCCCACCGCTTGTGCAGATCACGGATATCGTCGCGCGCCAGGTCGGCACTCAGTTGGATCTGGTTGACGTCGGGCACGCGTCCGGTAGCGGCGACGATCCGTTCCAGATGTGGTCGTTTGAAGTTTGAGACGCCGATTGCTCCGACCCGCCCCTGCTCGACGAGTCTTACAAGACCCCGCCACGCCGCAACATAGGTGTCGAGCCAAGGCACTGGCCAGTGAATGAGGAATAGATCGAGGTAGTCGAGCCCGGTCCGTCGGAGGCTCTCGTCATAGGCGCGCTGGACACCATCTACGCTGTGATCCTCCTTGTTGAACTTGCTGGTGACGAAGATCTCCTCGCGAGCGATCCCGCTCTCTCGGATCGCCGCGCCAACCGGTTCCTCGTTGAGGTACTTGTGAGACGTGTCGATCAGTCGATAGCCGATGTCGAGCGCCAGCGCGACCATCTCGTGCACCGCGTCGCCCTCGAGCGGCCACGTGCCGAGACCCAGACGCGGAATCGAGTGTCCGTGGAGGAGGGGGATCGGGGCGGGGTTCACTGGAGCACCCCCGTGATTAGCCCAACGCCTCGCTCAACCGCATCGAGGCGTCCTTGAGTGCTCGCCCGAAGGTCGCGACTTTCGAGACCGGAAGACGATGGACTGGGGCAGCGAGGTTGATGGCGAGATTGATGCCCGCTGAGTTCGCGACCGAGACTGCGACCGACGCCACACCGTCCTCGCTCTCCTCGCGGTTCGTCGAGTAGCCCTGGCGCCGAACGGCTTCGAGTTCCTTCTCGAGGTCCGCAAGGGACTGAACGGTGTGCGAGGTCACCGCGGGGAGCGAGTCCGTTGGGAACAAGCGCCCGAGCTGTTCTGTCGGCAGGCTGGCAAGCATCGCCTTGCCGGTCGAGGTCGCGTACGCCGGGATCTCCCGTCCAAGGCGTGAGGCGACGCGGACTGCCGCCGCCGGCTCGGACGCCGCGATGAAGCGGACGTTCGCGCCTTCGAGGATGCCGAGATGGCTCGTCTCGCCCATCGAGGAACTGAGATCCTCGAGGATCGGCTGCGCCAGGCGCGGAAGATCCATGCGCCGGAAAATCGAGAAGGCCACGCTCGTGAGTGTCGGACCCGGACCGTAGGTCTTCGTGCGCGGATCCTGACGGGCAAATCCGCGCCAGATGAGCATTGCGAGGATGCGGTGCGCCGTCGAAGACGCCACCCCGAGTTCGGCGCTGACGTCGGTCAGCCTTACCTCCTCCGTACGCTCGCCAAGAAGGAGGAGCAACCGCAGTGCGTTGTCCACTGACTCGATCGGGTATTGGGGCGCTACACCGTCGCCGGGCGATTTCTGCACAACAGAAATCGTATCGCCTTGTGGTCACGGGGACCATCCTCAGACCGCGGGCGTGACCGACCGCGCGCCGTCGCCGGTCAGGCGCGCCGCGACCTCGGCTCGATCGGTTCTCGTAGCCACCGCTCGCCGCGTGTTAACGAGCGCCCGCGGCCAGTTGACGACGAGCGCGCCGGTCAGTGAGTCGTCACTCTCCGAGTAGAGCACGGCGAAGCGCTGGTCCTCCTCGGACCCGATGATGACGATGTCGTCGGCGCCGGTGCGCCCGACCACCTGGATCTTCCAGTCGTACTGGTCGCTCCAGACATACTCGGTCGTGTCGTAGTCCTCGCAATCATCAGGGTGGACGATGTTGTGTGCGACGACGCGAGCCTGATCAACGGCATTGGTCCAATGTTCGAGGCGCAGCGAGACGTTGCGCGACGCACTCGCCCAACGTGCGATATCGCCGACGGCAAAGATCTCAGGATGCCCGATGGCCCGCAGCCCAGAGTCGCAGGTCACCCCGTTGTCGAGTTCGATGCCGGAACCCTCGAGCCACTCTGTGTTGACCACAGCTCCGATACCGACGAGAGCTGCATCGGCCTCGATGATCTCGCCGCCATCGAGCACCACGCGCACCCCGTCTGCCGTCTGTTCGACGCCTTCGACTGTCCTTCCGAAGTACTCCTCGACGCCCTCCTGGGCATACTTGCGGCTGAAGATCTGGCCGACTTCGGCATTGAGCACCCGCGACATCGGCGCCGGGAACGGGTCAACCATGCTGACCCGTACGCCCGCCGTGATCGCGGTTGCGGCAGCCTCCCCCCCGATGAAGCCTGCGCCGATGACCACAAGGTGCCGCGCTGTGGCCAGCTCATCCCGCAAGCGCTCGGCATCGCCGCTGGTACGCAGCAAGTGAATATGCTCACCTTCACCCCACGGAGAGCGACGGGCGCGTGACCCGGTGGCGATCACGAGTGTGTCGTATGAGACGGCTGTACCGTCCGCGAGCGTCACAACCTGGCCTTCGAGGTTGAGGGATGCCGCGGGCGTGCCGAAGATTGAGATGGCTCCGATCCCCCGCGTCTCGTGCTCGGAAAGAAGTTCGATCTCGTGTCGCGCCGTCTCACCGGTGAGGTACTTCTTCGAGAGCGGAGGTTTGTCGTAGGTGGGATGGCGTTCCTGGTCAATCAGGACGATCTCGCCCTCGAACCCCTCGCTTCGAAGGGCTTGGGCGGTCTTGAGCCCACCAACAGAGGCGCCGACGATGACGACCCGGGACACGTCAGTCCTCCACAACCAAGGCGGAGACGGGGCAGCTGCGCGCCGCCTCCTCTACTCGCTTGCGGTCACTGTCGGGCAGGTCCTCGCGCAGAACGATCACTAGGGCGTCGTCATCGAGGTCGAAGTAGTCGCCCGCGGCGACAACGCAATTGGCGTAGCCCTGGCAGGCGCTGCGGTCTGCGATGATCCGTGCCATCGGTCTCTCCTTTCTACTGCGGTCGCATTTCGGGGAACATCGGCTGGTCAGGCCGCGCGATCATCTCGGAGAACGTCTGCGTGGTCTGCCAGGTGAGGGCCTCGAGTTCCATGGGGTCGATCGCGATCCACTGGCCAGTTTTCGGGGCGTCGATCAGTAGCCTCGTGCCGTTGTGAGTTTCCACGCGGCGCACTTCGATCTCCGAAAACTCGTTGGCGATGACGAGCGGCTCTCCGACGGTGCGGGCAATAAGACGCTCGCGCTCCGCCGCCGCAGCCGCCGCGGCATCACGATCGACGTCGGCACCCTCCCAGTCGAGGCCGCTCACAGGAAGATCGCCAGGTTCTGGGTGCGGAGCACCGACTCGTCCACCATGATCACCCGACGTGCCAGCTGCAGGTCGTCACCGACGCGACGCAATACGTCCTCGCGGTGAGCGGAGATGATTGACGGCTCGTTGACGTCTCCCCGGCTGCGGAACAGCAGGACGGCGGAGTCGACGATGAGCTCGTCCTCGACCGAGGACAGGAACACGCGCACGTTCGTCACGTAATGACGCAGGCGTGAGGGAGGGTCCTCCGTCCAAGCGTGTTCAGTCAGGAATCGCGCGACCCGGCGGCTGAGCGAGTACTTATTCTCGTCCCAGTGCGACATCCCCCTCGCCGTCGTGAAGGAAGACCCGAGAGCCGTCGTCTGACGCACCGGCATGATGTAGTGAATATCCTCTGTAAGCGTCTCAAGCCAGTGCTCGTACCGTTGCTCGTCGAGGGTGTAAGCCTCTTCAATCAACCAACGATGCGCCTCGAGATGCAGTTCGTCGGAGAACAATAGGGACCGCCCGACTCGATCGGCGCGCGTGGCGTGGGCGCCGAGAGGCGATTGCTCGGATATCTGGACACCGGTCTCGGTGTTCATCATGCGGGTGCCTCCCCGTTGTTGGTGATGCCTGTACCGATGCTCGCGACCTGCACCTCGACTTCGTCATCGGTGTCGAGGTAGTCGGCCCAGCGATCGAGCAGATGACGCTGGTTGTACTCGCCGTAACCAACGTGCGCGACGCCTGGACCGGCGAACTGTTCAGGAGTCAGCGCAGCGACGACCGGAGTGTCGTCTTTGAGAGTCCCCATCCGACTGTTGAGCAGGAGCCGTCGAGCCATCGAACCCTTGGCAGTCGTGGTCAGCGAGACCCAGTTCTCGACATCGTCCTGCTCGAACATTCCCGTGCTACCGAAGCACATCAGGTAGGCCTTGTACGAGAGATCCTTGAACTCCTCCGGCGCCTCGGCATCGACCGCGAACCAGGAGTAGACCTCCGTCTCGTTCTCGCTAATGGGCTGCCACGAACGGATCGAGATGAAGGGCAGCACGTCGTCCCCGTCCTCCACCTTCGGCCAGTTGTGCACGAAACTCATGTTCGGGAAGAGCGATGCCGCAGAGATCATGAACCCGTCACGGCCAATCACATCGAGCTGCTCAGGCGACCATTGCTCCTTCATCCGCTCGATCATCGCGTCGGGATATCCGACGTAGCGCAGCCGCTCCTCGAGGCTGCCAGGCGGGAGCTTGTAGGTCGTGCCGCCGCCGTTGCCGGCCCAGTACGTGTTGCCGTCCTTGCGCTTCTCCGCCTTCGGCTCACGGAACAACCCGATCTCGACGACCGAGGTGTGGGTCTGGGGCGTGTGATACATGTCGCCGGCGAAGTTCTCGGCGCCGATCTTCCAGTTCGCCTTGACGCGCCACCGCTGCGGGCCACGCAGCTCGATGCCCTTGGCGCTCTGCCCCGTGTAGTAGTCGAGGTAGAACGCGAAGTCGCCGATGTATTCCCGCAGGGTCGGCGCGTTCGGGTCCATGCTGATGAAGATCAGACCGTTGTATGTGTCGAGGTTCGGCGCCGGGAGCAGTCGTGCACCCTTCTTGTTGAACCCTGCCTCACCCCCGTAGGCCTCCTCGTGGAACGGGAGGCCCATAATCCGGCCGTCGTTGCGGTATGACCACCCGTGGTAGGGGCAACGGAAGTGGGAGGCGTTGCCGACCTCGGCGCGGCATACCTGCATCCCGCGGTGCAGGCACATGTTGAAGTGCGCCCGAATCTCACCACTCTCATCGCGCACGACGATAAACGAGTCGTCGAGCACATGCCGCACCACGTAGTCACCGGGCTGAGGGATCTCGGATTCATGTCCGACGAAAATCCACGCGCGGCTGAAGAGCTTGCTCTTCTCCTGCTCGAAGATCTCCTCGTCGTTATAGATGTGCGCCGGGATCATGCCGCGCCGCACGTCCTCGAAGATCGTCGTCTTGCTCGCCATTGGGCCGCTGCTTCCTGATGTCAGAGTCCTATTCCGCGCCTTGAAGATGATGTCGGTCGAGACCGGTTTTCTTTAAGACAGAATCTGATTCTGCTAGATTTTCCAGGAATTCGCAATCGGAGATCACGCCTCGAAGGAGAAGTGGATGATGAACGACTACGTCGACGAACGCATGCTCGTCGCCAATGCTTGCCGCGTGCTCGCGGTCCGGGGGCTCGTGGACGACATCCTCGGGCACGTCAGCCTGCGGGTCGACGACGACACCGTCCTCATCCGAGCCCGCGGACCGCAGGAGCGAGGGCTGCGTTTCACCACCGCCGACGACATCCTCGCCGTGCCCCTTGAGGGATCGTTCGAGCTCGCCGGCGGGTACCGGGCGCCGAACGAGCTGTCTCTGCATCTTGAGCTGCTGCGCCGCAATCCTGCGGCTCGATCCGTCGTCCACGCGCATCCGCCGGCTGTCGTCGCGTTCTCGCTGACCGGACGGACGTTGCTACCGATTGTCGGTGCCTTCAACATCCCCGCTATGCGGATGGCGCGCGGCGGCATCCCCGCGCATTCCTCGTCTGCGCTGATCCGCAACCACGCACGCGCGACGGCCATGGCGGACGATTTCGGCACGCGGCCCGTCGGCATCCTGCGCGGTCACGGCCTCACCGCCGTCGGCGAGAGCGTCCCGCAGGCCGTCATCCGCGCGATCAATGTCGACAGCCTGGCTCGCGTGCACCTCGCCGTTCTGCAGGCAGGGGCCGAGCCTATGCCGATCGACGACAACGATCTCGCCGACCTGCCCGACCTGGGTGACGCATTCAACGACGGGCATCTCTGGCGATTCCTGCTGCAGGAACTTGCTGAGCAACGGCTCCTGCTGTACTCGGGCCATCAGAGATGACCGGCGCCCGGGTCGCGATCAGCTGCACCATCCTCACCGCCGCGGGCGTACATTTGGACCGAGCCACTCCGTTACAAGGTTGAGCACCGCATCGCTGTTCGACTCCTGCATCAGCATGTGGCCGTTGCCAGCCACGTTCGCTGCCGTCAACGCGACGAACCTGACATCGCCGCCTCGCTCGGCGAGCCAGTCAGCAGTCGCGCGGTCCGACTCGATCGGATGATCGGTGTCGTGGGTACCGACCATCACGAGGGTCGGTAGGCCGTCCAACTCCCTGTCGCCGATATGGACCTGCGCACCGCGAACGTTCTGCCGCTCGAGGAGGAGCCCGGCTGGGATTGGCACCAGCTGCGAACGGAGCTCGTCCAGGTGACCGGGTGGGAATTGCTCGCTTGCACCGACCAGCTTCGTCTCGATGAACTCTGATCCGGGATGCCACCAGCCGCGACGGGGAAGCCTCCAGGTGAGCGGGCGTCCCTGGACGACGATGTGATCGGCGTCCTCCTCCAGCACGGCGGGCTCGGGCTGGATGTCCCCGGGGGGAGCGGGTGCCAGCGCGACTAGGGCGATCAGTGAATCCCGATGGTGGAAAGCGACCCGATAACCGAAAGCGGCGGACATGGAGTGGACCACGAGGACGACCGGAACGCCGAGCGCAGCGATTAGCTCCACGATCGCGCCGGCGACCGCCGCCCCATCCAGCCGCGTGTCGGGGTCCCATGCGCCGCCAGCCGACAACCCAGGCCACGTCATCACGACCGCGCGGTATCCGGCTTCGGCGAGACGGGGCGCCCACCCGGGTCGCCCGCCGATCGCTCGACTCCAGCCATCGGGGCCCACCCCCCCGCCGTGAACGAGCAGCACCGTCGCACGGGCGGGGCCGCCGGGCAGCCATTCGGCGTAAGCGACGGTCCCAGCGGAAGTCGCGAAAGAGCGAAACGTCGTCACGACATAACGGAGACGATGGCTGCTGCCAGCTCCACCGGGCGCGTCAACATGGCCATGTGGCTCCCCGGCGAGCTCGCGGTCGTCGGGTTCGTGAGCCGGTCTGCTGATGCGCGGTACAACTCCTGCGGCACAGCCCGATCCTCTTGCAGGAAGATGTAGCCGCTCGGCACGTCACCGGTGCCGGCCGTCCGAAGACGGATCGGCTCGTCGAGCCAACCGCCAGGCGACGGCACCAGACGGGGCTCGACCTGCGCGTGAAGCTCCTCCGATCCGTCCTGCAAGAAAGCCGTCATGAATAGCTGCGGCGGGATCGGCACGCTCTGGTCGGGCGAGGATGCGGCTGTGCCACGGGCGAAATTCGCCAACTCGGTGGGGAGGATCGCATTGATCGACTCGCCGTCGGCGAGTACCCACGCGTCGATGAAGATCGCCTGCTCCACCTGCTCCGGCATCGCCTCAGCTACGAGTTGGATGAGCGGGCCGCCGCCACTGTGGCCGACTACTACGAACCGGTCCCACCCCTTGTCGGCGATCCGGCCGATGAGATTGTCCGCCATGGTCGAGAGCGTGACACCTGCACGGTCGTCGTTGTCACCGTGACCCTGCAAGGTTGGGGCCCATACCTCGTGGCCTGCCTTCGTGAGCTCAGCGACAACGCCGTCCCACGCCCAACCACCCTGCCAACCTCCATGAACCAAGACGATGCGCATTCTGGAACTCCTTTGTTCACCGACGGCGGGTTCCGTCGGATGGAATCCCACTCTACCTAGCAGAGTCTGTGCAGAACAACAGTCCTGTTCAATCCCTTCAGAAAGGGTCATTCGTACTCGTCGAGCTTCCGGAGGACGGTCTATCTGAGCGGCGTCTCACGGAGGTCCTGCAGCATGATCGCCCGGTTCAGGGGCGAGATGCATTGCGGGACCTCTCTGGCCAGCGTGACCGCCACTGCGCCGAGCGGGGTGCCGGATCCATGTGAGTCGCGTCGACACGAATCCGGAGATTGTGCCGGCGCCCAGCACGATGAGGGAGTTGACGATCATCCTGACGATGATCTGAACTCCGCCGAGAACGAATCCCTGAGCGGTCGTGTTTCCCTGCCCGTGATCTATGAACTGCGGGATGATCGCGAGTTACATGACAGCGGCCTTGGGGTTGAGCAGGTTGGTGACGAGCCCCATCCGGAACAGCTTCGACCGGGAGTCGCGCGCGTGGGATTGTGTCTCGAATAGCCCGTTGCCGCCGGGGCGCAGGGTTGCGGACGCCAGCCACGCGAGATAGAGCACTCCAGCGGCTGTCCCGGTCCAGCTCACCTTGACAGGGCTCTCAGGGGTGAGTGCTCGACCGGACGATCCCCCGCGGACTCGCCATGGAGCCACGGCCAAGGAATGCGGAGATCGAGGACGCCGGTCGCGCTGAGCAACACCGGGATGAGGAGAAGAGTGAGCCGCCCCGTCGGCGATCGCCCTCGCCTCTGAACGGCGCGGCTGCTCACTCGTTAACACACTCTAGGTCGATCTGCCTGCCGCAAGCGGGCATCTGAGTTGAGTCGGACCAACTGTAGGAAAATGCCATTTCGCGTGGAATCCTGGCCCTGAAACCGTTGCCAACTACCGTGGAATCGCGAGGGGTTCATGCCATCTCGAGCGGGAACCCACACGTCGTCGAGGTCGTCGTTGCAGTGAGCTTCCGATGGTCGGCGACATGCGCGGGTTCGTCGCGGGGGCCTTCGATCTCGAACCCGCAGACACCGCAGCTATGCAGCCCGATGCCGTCGACGTCGTCCGAGGGGATGTACATCGTGGTGGGCTCTTCGCACATCAAGCAGCGCATGGTGTCTCCGTTCGTGATTGTCAGGTGATCGGTTGGACGGTGGCGGAGTATCCGCGGTGGGAGCCCCAGGCCGCGGCGATGCGGTCGGCAATGTCGCGGTCCTCGCCGAGGTATGGCCGGTATCTCTTGCCGCGAGGGTCGGTGATCACGACCTGGACGACGCCGGCGGGCTCGCGCACGGTGACCCTGGCGGCGGGGATCGGATATGCCTGGACGCGACCGGCGATGATGAAAGTCGGGTACAGGTCGCGTGCGAGCTCCGGGGCACGGAACACGTCGTGAACCCACGCCGTGATGGCGAGCGCGCCGGCGGGGCTGAACCCGATGAGGCGGGCGGGGAGTTGCTCGAGCCCGGCGCGGACGAAGTAGTGCTCGTCGACGAGGATCGGCGTCGGCGGGAGCAGGGTTTGCTCGTCGTGGGCGGGGTAGATGGTGAGGCTGGTGCGGCTGTTCATGAGGCGCTCGTTCATGCGGTGCGGCGGATGCCGGCGGCGATGATGTGGGCCTTGGTGGGCCGGGAGTAGAAGCCGAAGCTGTCGTCGTCGTCGGAAGCGGAGACGGTGGCGGTGAGTAGATCTTCGCCGTCCGGCGTGTGCTGCCGTCGCTCTCCGTGGAGATGGAATCCCGGCTGTCGGTCTCGTCCTGGCGACGGTCTTCACGCAGAGCGGCTGGGTCGGAGCAATGGCGGTGACCGCCGCGACTCTCGTCGTGGCGGCGCTGATCGTCTGGCACCGTGCCCGATCCGGTCTCGTTCGTGCGCTGGATCCTGATCATGCCGTGCGCCGGAGCCGATCTCTGTCGTGGTCACCGGGCAACCCGGGTGAGCTGTTCCAAATCGGCACAGCGCTGTGGCGGAATCCTCCCTGAGAGTAGAGCTCATCCACCGAGTGGTCGCCTCGTTCCTGCAGGCGCCGAGCATCAACGAAGGAGTTATGCGATGTCCTCGTCATCCACCGCGACCGCAGTCGTCCCGAGCGCCCTGCGTGATCTGTATCTGGGCTGGTCCGAGCTCATGGCCACTCACGAGCTGGACATGCGGCTGTTCCGCAGCATCTTCGATGAATGGCATCAGCCGACCATCGAACCGGAAGATGTCACCTACAAGGAGGAGACGGTCGGCGGCGTGCCCGGCATCTGGGCGTTCCCGGCCGGAGCCGATCGCTCCAAGGTCCTCCTCTACACGCACGGCGGCGGGTTCGCCGTCGGCTCTGCGGCCAGCCACCGGAAGCTCGCCGCGCACGTCGCGAAGGCGGCCGGGGTAACAGCGTTCGTGCTGGACTACCGTCGCGCGCCCGAGCACCCGCACCCCGCCCAGGTAGACGACGGGGTCGCGGCGTTCGAGGCCCTGCTGGAGCGGGGGGTCCACCCCGAGGACGTCACCACGATCGGCGACTCGGCGGGAGGCAATCTCGCCATCGCCATCCCGTTGGCGTTGAAGGCGAAGGGGCGGCCGCTGCCCGGGCACGTCATCGCGTTCTCCCCGTGGCTGGACATGGAGAACCGCGGCGCGACGCTGGTCACCAACGATGCGACCGACGCGCTGATCTCCGTGCCGCTCCTGGAGGGCATGATCGCCGGCGTGCTGGGGGCGACCACCAGCCCGTCGGCGCCGCTCGCGAACCCGCTCTACGCGGATTTCACCGGGTTCCCCCCGCTGTACGTCAACGCCGGTTCGGTCGAGTCGTTGGTCGACAATGCCATCCGCGTGGCAGAGCGCGCCAAGGGCGCCGGCGTTGACGTCACCCTGCATGTCGCCGAAGGACAGCAGCACGTCTACCCGTTCCTGGCTGGCCGCGACGCGGACGTCGACGCGGAGCTTGCGGCGATCGGCCAGTGGCTTCGCCACTGACCTGCAACACACCCCCGCTTATTCAACGAAGGAGTTGCACCATGACATCCACACAGACCACGGACTTCGACGCGATCGTCGTCGGCGCCGGTTTCGGCGGCATCTACCAGCTGCACACCCTGCGCGACAAGCTCGGCCTGCGCGTCCGCGGCTTCGAGAAGGGCGCCGGCATCGGAGGCACCTGGTACTGGAACCGGTATCCCGGCGCCATGTCCGACACGGAGAGCCCCTTCTACCGATACTCGTTCGATGACGAACTGCTGCAGGAGTGGGACTGGGCGCGAAAGTACATCGACCAGCCCGACATCCTCCGCTACCTTGAGACCGTCGTCGACCGGTACGACCTCCGCAAGGACTTCCGGCTGAACACCGAAGTCACGTCGATCGTCTTCGACGAAGCCACCAACACCTGGACGGTCGGCACCTCCGCCGGAGAGTCCTTCACGGCCCGATACGTGGTGACGGCGCTGGGACTGCTCGCAGCAACCAACATCCCCGACATCCCCGGGATCGACTCGTTTGAAGGCCGCCTCGTGCACACCGCGGAGTGGCCGGACGACCTGTCGATCGAGGGCAAGCGGGTGGGCGTCATCGGCACCGGCTCGACCGGAACCCAGTTCATCGTCGCCGCAGCCAAGCAGGTGTCGCACCTGACCGTGTTCCAGCGTTCCGCGCAATACAGCGTCCCCTCTGGCAACGGACCGGTCGAGCCGGGAGAGGTGGAGAACTACAAGTCCCGGTTCCCGGAGATCTGGGAGCAGGTCCGCAACTCGGGCGTCGCGTTCGGGTTCGAGGAGTCCACCGTCGCGGCCACCGATGTCGACGAGGCCGAGCGGGAGCGCGTGTTCCAGGCGGCATGGGACCGAGGCAACGGATTCTATTTCATGTTCGGCACGTTCAACGACATCGCTATCAACCCGGAGTCGAACGAGGCAGCCGCTGCGTTCATCCGCCGCAAGATCGCTGAGACGGTCAAGGATCCGGAGACGGCGCGATTGCTCACCCCGACCCAGCCGTATGCGAAGCGGCCGCTGTGCAACCAGGGCTACTACGACGTGTACAACCAGGACAACGTGAAGCTGGTGTCGATCAAGGAGAACCCGATCGTCGAGATCACCCCGCGAGGCGTGAAGACCGCGGACGGCGTGGAGCACGAGCTGGATGTGCTCGTGCTGGCTACCGGGTTCGACGCGGTCGACGGCAACTACCGCCGCATCGACATCCGCGGGCGCGGAGGGGTGAGCGTCGACGAGCACTGGGCCGACGCCCCGACCAGCTTCCTCGGCATCATGACGGCCGGATTCCCGAACATGTTCATGATCCTCGGCCCCAACGGGCCGTTCACCAACCTGGTGCCCAGCATCGAGGCGCAGGTCGAGTTCATCACGACCCTGGTCACCGAGGCGGAGCGGAGAGGCGGGCTCATCGAGGTGTCGCAGCAGGTCGAGGACGAATGGACCGAGACCTGCACGACGATCGCGAACTACACGCTGTTCCCCAAGACCGACTCGTGGATCTTCGGGGCGAACATCCCCGGCAAGAAGCACGCCGTGATGTTCTACCTCGGCGGCCTAGGCGCCTACCGCGGCCTCCTCTCGGAGATCCAGGCGAAGGACTTCGAAGGATTCAGCATCGGACAGCCCGTCCCGGCCTGATCGACGGTAACCGTAGGCCGGGAGTGTGCTTCCCGGCCTACGGTCGTCCTATGAGCGACTCCATGTCAGCAGACGTCACATTCCGGTCACGCCGCTGGGTCCGTCCCGAGGACCTGAACGCGCACGGCACCCTGTTCGGCGGCAGCCTGCTGCGCTGGATCGATGAAGAGGCCGCGATCTACGCCATCATCCAGCTCGGAAACTCCCGGGCGGTCACCAAGTACATCTCCGAGATCGACTTCGTCAGTTCCGCGCGACAAGGCGATCTGATCGAGATGGGACTGCGCGCCACCGCGTTCGGGCGCACCTCCCTCACGATGCGCGCCGAGGTGCGCAACATGATCACTCGTGAACGCATTCTCACGATCGAGAAGATCGTCTTCGTCGGCCTCGATGACCACGGCCAGCCCATTCCTCACGGCTACACCGACATCACCTACGAACGCGACCGGCTTCCCCACCACCATGGACTCATGCGCACAGAGGATAGATCCACAGCGGATTAGGTATTGGCGGGTTCCAATAGGGAGGCGGATACTGGGTGTGACCACTTGCAGTGACGCGAGGTCCCAGCTATGTCCATCGACACCTATTCCGCCGCGAGCGTGCGGCAGGCTCGTGAACGCCTTCTCGAAGCTGGCGTCGGCGCGCACGGTCTCACTCCCCGAACACTGAACGTCCCCCCGGTGATCGAGCGCAGTTGGCGTCGCTCGATCACCACCGGTGGCGGCTGCGATCCGACTGCGACTCCTGCTTACCACCCGTTCTCCGAACTGGCGGGACGCTTCCAGGACACCGCTGAGACCGTCCTGGCGCGATGGGCGGAATCACTCGCTGACATGCGTGTCGCGCTGCTGGTCAGCGACCGATCCGGACGGATCCTCGCCCGAAAGGTAGGCGACCCGAGCCACGCGAGACGGCTCGACAAGGTGTCCGCCGCCGAAGGATTCGAATTCTCGGAGTCCGCGCTGGGCACGAACGGACTCGGAACGGCGATGGAGGAAAGATCCGCAGTGTTCGTGCGCGGCGCCGAGCACGTCAACGACCGGCTGCAGACCCTAGCCTGCGCCGGCGCCCCCATCCACGACCCCCTCTCGCAGCGTGTCATCGGCTCGCTCGCCCTCGCCTCTCCAGTCGGGGCATCCCATCCCGCGATGCTCGCGATCGCGAAGCAGGCCGCTCGTGACCTCCAGGACGCGCTCCTGAACACCGCACCGCTGGAGTTGCAGGCGCTGCTGGCCCGGTTCGCGGGCGGCACCGCCGGCCACCGCGTGCTGGCCATCGGTCGAGGAGGCGTGCTCGCCTCGACGGGCGCGTTGCCGATGCTCTCGGCCGAGCGGCACGTGACGCTGTGGGACGAGTTGCAGGCTCACCATTGGCAGGGGGATGTCGCATCCGTCCTGCTCGCGGGTCGGCCGAGCACTGCCCGCCGCATCGTGAATCGGGCAGGCGAGAGCATCTACCTCGTTGAACTGCCCGAGGACGAGCCGACCGCAGCGCCGGAACCCACCCGACTCTCCCGCCTTGCCGCGCACCTCGACGTGCTCGGTCGCACCAGCGGGTGCATCGCGATCCACGGTCCCCGCGACAGCGGGAAGACGCTTCTCGCCCAGCTCTGGCTGCGCGAACGCGACCGCCACGACCCGGTCGTCATCGACGCCCCGGCGCTTCGGGAACCGGGGGCCGTGGTCACGGCGGTGCAGGCGCTGAGCACAGGCACGTCGGTGGTCGTCCGCAGCGTCGAGTCTTTGACCGACGCTGACTTCCCGGTCCTGCAGCAATTGGCCGGCGCGGCAGATCCCGTCCGGTCCGCCCGGGTGGTGTTCTGTGTCGCAGACGACCTGACTGGCGTCGTCTTCAGTTTCCTGGGCCGCCTGGGGCCGCGACTCGACCTCCCAGCGCTGCGCGATGACCCAGACCGTGTCATCGGCCTGGCCGTGAGACTCGCTCAGGAGCACTCGGTGACACTGAGCCCTGCTCTGCTGCAGGCGCTTTCCCGGTGGGACTGGCCTGGTGGCGCCTCGGAGCTGCGGGTTCTGATTGCCGCGATGGTGGCGTACCGCCCCGTCGGCACCGTCCTGGACGTCGACCTTCTGCCCGTCGAGATGCGCACACGTGCCCGCCAGCTGCGCGGCATCGCCGCATCCGAGTACCGGGCGATCGATGCGGCGCTGCGGGAGGCGGACGGAAACCGTTCGCGTGCAGCGGAGATCCTCGGTATCGGGCGCACGACGCTGTACCGGAAACTGCGCGCGTACGGTCTCGACGGGCAGAACACCCTGATCTCCTGAAAACAGCGCCCCCGCCTGCCGACCAGGGAGGCCTGGATTCGCAGTTGCGTACTCGGCGCGGCGGAGGCGTTACGCGGGGATATCAGGCGGGGGTTCGGATGAGCTTCTTGTTCGCGAACTCGTCCATGCCGTACCGGGCGAGCTCGCGTCCGATGCCGGAGCGCTTCACGCCGCCGAAGGGGAGGTCCGGTGCGCTGCGGCTGGTGCTGTTGATCCACACCATCCCGACCTCCAGTTCGCGGGCGATCTGCGCGGCCGCCAGAGGGTCCTGCGTGAAGACGCTGCTGGACAGCCCGAAGGGCGATTCGTTGGCCAGGGCGACCGCGGCCTGCGGGGAGGGCACCCGGTACACGACCGCGGTCGGTCCGAACAGCTCCTCCTCGTAGGCTCGCATCGGCGGGGTGACCCCGGTGAGCACGCTGGGCGGGTAGAAGGCGCCCTCTCGGCGTGCACCGGGGGCGATGTGCAGGGTGGCGCCCTTGGCGACCGCGTCCTCGACGAGCTCCTCGAGCTCCTTGCCGGCATCCGCGGACGCCAGCGGGCCGAGGAACGTGTCGGGGTCCGTGGGGTCGTCGGGGGTGATCTTCGTGATCGCGTCGATGAACTTCCGGGAGAACTCGTCGTAGACGGCATCCACGACGATGAACCGCTTGGATGCCGTGCACGCCTGGCCGCCGTTGGCGATGCGGCCGCGCACGCCGGCTGCCACGGCCGCGTCGACGTCAGCATCCTCCAGGACGATGAACGGGTCCGAGCCGCCCAGCTCGAGGACGACCTTCTTCATATGCCTGCCGGCCACCTCGCCGACAGCCGAGCCCGCCTTCTCGGAGCCGGTCAGCGACACCCCTTGCACGCGCGGGTCGGCGATGATGCCGGCGATCTGGCGGCTGTCTACGAACGCGTTGATGTACGCGTCGGCCGGAAGCCCGGCATCGTGGAGCACGCGTTCGATGGCGAGGGCGGACTGCGGGCAGTTGCGGGCGTGTTTGAGGATGATCGTGTTGCCCAGTGCGAGGTTGGGGGCGACAAACCGGGCCACCTGGTAGTACGGGTAGTTCCACGGCATGATCCCCAACAGCGGCCCGATCGGCTCGGTGCGGACGAGCGCTTCCCCTCCGCCGACGATGTCGAGGGTCTCGTCGGTGAGAAACGCTTCGGCGTGGTCGGCGTAGTACTGGTAGATCGAGGCGACCAGCTCGACTTCCCCGCGGGCCTGCGTGACGGGTTTGCCGACCTCGAGGGTCAGCAGCGCGCTCAGTTCATCGATGCGGTCCCGGTGCAGTTGCGCCGCGCGTGCCAGGATCCCCGTCCGTTCGGCGAGCGGCAGCTCCCGGTACCTGCGGTAGGCCGTGTGCGAGCGGGCGACGATGTCGGCCACGTCCGCATCGCCGATCACGGGGTACTCGGCGACCGTCTGGCCGGTGGCTGGGTTGATGGTCCGGTATGCACCCATCGTGGTCTCCTCGCTTCATTGCTGTCGTGCGTCTCTCGGGCCACGCCCGCCCAGATCGGCGGTCGTCTGGCGCGGTACTGCCCACTCAGCCTGTCGCGCCGTGGCCGAGTTCGTCCAATACCGATCCCGGCCGAGATTGATGACGATGGCGCATCAGATGTACGTGGATCGGGTATTGGACGCGCATTGATCGGTGATGGGAGGCTGGGACGGTGACCACTCTGATACTCCGCGAGGGCGCGGACCGGCTTCACGTCGAACTGAACCGTCCTGACGTGCGAAACGCGATCAACGACGACATGGTCGACGAACTTCACGCGGTATGCACGAGCCTGGAGCGAGAGCCCCGCATCCTGATTCTCACCGGAACCTCCACGCCCGAACGGGGTGTGTTCGCGGCTGGCGCAGACATCCGGCAGCTGCTCGAGCGCGGCCGCGACGAAGCGCTGGCCGGCATCAACTCCGGGCTGTTCACCCGTATCGCGCGGCTGCCTATGCCGGTGATCGCCGCGGTCGACGGGTTCGCGATCGGGGGCGGTGCGGAACTCGCGTACGCGGCCGACATCCGGATCGCGTCCACCCGCGCCGTGTTCGGCAACCCCGAGACGGCGATCGGAATCCTGGCCGCGGCCGGGGCGACCTGGCGGCTCGCCGAGCTGGTGGGGGAGCCGCTGGCCAAGGAGATCCTGTTCACGGGGCGCCGGCTGGACGCCGAGGAGGCGCTGCGGTGTGGGTTGGTGGCCTCGGTGCATGAACCCGACCAGTTAGCGGCCGCGGCGGATACCGTCGCCGATCGGATCGCTGGCCAGGATCCGCTCGCCCTCCGCCTCTCGAAGCGCGTGCTCGCTGCGCCGCGGGACGCCCACCCCCTTGTCGACGAACTCGCGCAGGCGATCCTGTTCGAGTCGGACGCCAAGACGCAGCTGATGACCCGATTCCTCAACCGTTCTCAGGAGACCCGATGATCACTGTTCCCTCCACCGTCGGCGTGATCGGGGGCGGCCGCATGGGCGCCGGTATCGCGCAAGTGTTCGCTCAGGCGGGCGCCCAGGTCACCGTGATCGAACGTGACCCGGCGGCGGCGGGCGCGGCCGCCGCGCGGTTGGCCGATGGGATCCGCAAGGCCGCGGAGCGGGATGCCTCGGTCGACGTCGACGCAATCGCCGGCCGCGTCGCGGCCAGCGCCGACTACGAGGCGCTGCGGAATGCCGAGCTCGTGATCGAAGCTGTCCCAGAGACATTCGCACTCAAGGTCGAGGCGATGCAGAGAGCAGAGGGGATCGTGGAGGAGTCGGCGTGGCTGGCCACGAATACCTCATCGTTGTCGGTGACAAGGCTCGCGGCGCAGCTGGCGAGGCCGGAGCGCGTGTGCGGACTGCACTTCTTCAATCCGGTGCCGCCCTCGTCACTCGTCGAGATCGTGCTGACGCCGTCGACCGACCCGGACCTGCGGCAACGGGCGGAGCAGTGGGTGACATCGCTGGGGAAGACCCCGATCGTCGTCAACGACGCGCCCGGCTTCGCGAGCTCCCGCCTGGGCGCGGCAATCGCGCTGGAAGCGATGCGGATGCTCGAAGAGGGGGTGGCCAGCGCTGAGGACATCGACACGGCGATGGTGCTGGGATACCGTCACGCGACAGGTCCGTTGCGCACCTCCGATCTTGTCGGGCTGGACGTGCGTCTCGGGATCGCCGAATACCTCTATGAGACGCTCGGCGAGCGGTTCGCCCCGCCGCAGATCCTCCGCGACAAGGTCGCGGCCGGGGAGCTGGGACGCAAGACGGGACGCGGCTTCTTCGACTACGCGTGAGTCGTGGCCGGCTGGACGCCCGGCGCGGTCACGCGCTGAGCACGATCCGGCCGGGCACGCCGCCCGCGGCGAGCCGGTCCAGCGCATCCTGCACCGCCGTCGCAGACAACTCCCCGTCGATGATCGGGAGATGCGGGAGCGCGCCGCGCCGCGCGAGCCCGACGAGCTCCTCGAGCTCGCCGAGGGACCCGACGAAGCTTCCGCGGATGGTGATGATCTTCAGAGTGAGCAACGCGGTGGGGATGACCAGCTCTCCGCCGAACAGCCCGACCTGAACCATCGTTCCGCCCTTGCGGAGCGCGGCGAACGCAGCGGGAGCTGTTGTGGAGTTGTTGACGAAGTCCACGATCGCCGCGACCGGCCCACCGGCGCCGGCGACGATGGCGGCGGCAAGGTCTTCCTGGCGGGCGGAGATCGTCGTGGTCGCTCCGAGCTGCCGCGCCAGTTCCAGATTGCGCTCCTGCAGGTCCACCGCGAGGACTGCTTCGTGGCCGAGCGCGCGCAGCGTGGCGATCGCCATCAACCCGACACCGCCGGCGCCTATCACCACGACCGGATCGGATGCGGTGGCCGGAAGGGCCTTGCGCGCGGCACTGTAGGCGGTCAGGCCGGAGCAGGCGAGAGTTGCGGCCCACCGCTCTTCGATCCCGGTGACGTCGAGGAGGTAACGGGGGTGCGGGACGAGGATAAACTCGGCATACCCGCCGTGGCGGGCGACGCCGAGGTTACGGGGCGAGGGGCACAGGTTCTCGTGACCTGCCTGGCATGCGTCGCAGGAGCCGTCGCCGATCCATGGGTAGACAAGGCGATGCTCACCCGGCGAGACCCCGTCGGCGTCGGGGCCGGCCGCTTCGACGACGCCGACGACCTCATGGCCGAGGACAAGCGGGTAGGTGACGCCCCGGTCGATCAGATTCAGACGCCCCCGGCTGCCGAGATCGTAGTACCCCTCACGCAGGTGCATGTCGGTGTGGCACACCCCGGACCGAACCACGCGCAGGAGGATTTCGGTGCCTTCGGGGGTCGGGGTCGGCAATTCCACATCGGTCACCGTGTGATCGTCTTGGAAGATCGCGAATGCGTGCATGGTTGTCCTCGCCGTTGATATACGCACAGTGGACTCCACGCTTCCACTTCGTTCTGATTCTCTCCAATACCAAATGGCAGGCGGATTGATACCTGGCGACCCTTAGCCTCGATCCACCGATGAGCCGTGGGTGTGCCGGGGCGGCATGATCGGGGCGCGGTGACGCGTCGAGGGCAGGGTTGAGTTCCGGGCGTCGCATCCCGGTCGTCCACTTGGTCCTCGGTCGTGCCGCGTTGCGGCGATGGTCAGGTGGTCACCGTTGGCGGTGGCGCGTGCGTGGCTGTGAAGAGCCGGTCGAACGCGGTCTGCCATGGCCAGGCCTCGGGCAGGTGCAGCGTGATTCGGCGCGCGGAGCGCGCCAGCCGTGCGGGGACGTGGATCAGGGTGCGGCGGATCGTCGCGGTCGTTGCTCTCGCGAGCCGTCCCGCTCGGTCGGCGACGAGACCGGCAGCGCGGGTGAGGTTGAATGCGATCACGGCGATGACGAGCCAGGCGCTGTTCGCGGTGAACACCCCGGAGGGCAGGTGCGCGAGCGGCCCCGCTTTGAGGTCGGCGTGGACCTGCTCGATGATCGCGTGACCGCGGTGGGTCTTGTCCGCGGCCACCGTGTCCATCACCTCCTTCGCTGTGGTGGTGAAGAACGCGTGATGCCGGTAGACGTCGAACAGGGTCGGCTGCTCCACCTGTCTCGGGTTCAGATCGGGGATGCGCCGCACCACCAACCGTCCGGCGACCTGTTCCGCCTTCTTCCTCGAGCGGAACGCGGTGAACGGGACCTCGGCGACCTCGGCTTTGGAGATCAGCTGCCCGGTGGTCTCGTCACGGATCGCGTCGGTGTACTCGATCATCTCCCACGCATCATCCGGGATGGTCGCGATCGCGGCCTTCACCGCCGGGTCCATCCTCACGGTCACCGACACGTCGGCGCCCGCCTTGATCGCGGTGCCGACGGTCGCGTGTCCGTAGAACGCGGAGTCCGCCCGCAGCAACGGCCTGGCCCCGGTCGCGGCGCGGGTGCGGCGCAGGGTGGCGAGAGCATCGCCGACGATCCGCGCGGCCCCCTTCGGGGACCCGGTCTTCCCCTGCCGCAACCGCTGGGCCAGGATCACCGGCGCCGACGAGGTGGTCGATGCCGTGGCGAGGAGGGCGTTCAGCCCCCGGACGCCGGAGTACCCGAAACCGGCGCCCTGCTTCTGGTATCCGTGGACCTCGATGATGGTGTCGTCCAGATCCACCATCACCCGCTCGCCATCGCCTGCTCGGAGCAGCGGCGCGTCGACAGCGAGATTCGCGAACACCCGGGAGGCGACGGCGTCGAGCTGGCGGACGTGTCCGAACCGGAACTCCCGCAGGAACGACCCGAGCGTCGACGGCGCATACGTCCGGTCGAACAACCGGCCCATTCCGCCATGGCGGAGCAGGTTCATGTCGTCGATCGAGTCCGCCCCGGCGAGCATGCCCGCGACCAGTGCCATCACCTTCGCACCCGCGTTGGCGCCCTTATCCGTCGGGACGCTCAACCGCTCACGCGCGAGCTCGTCCAACCCCGCGGAACGCGCCAGGCGGAGCATCGGCACCAGCCCCGCGGCCGACACGAGATTCGGATCATCGAACACCGCAGACACTGCGGCGGGGGCGTGCTTGAATTGCATCTACGAGATGCCTCTCCGACCAGACGAACAGAACCCTAAGCAAGCTCTATTCTTCCTGATCAGAGGGGCATTTCTACGTCACGACGCTCGCTCAACGCCCCGTCCATCGGTGGATCGAGGCTTAGTCCTGCGGCGTCGGGAGGACGGATTCGGACAACCGGAGCACGGCGTGCAAGGCACGGTCGTCGCTGTCGCGCAGCCACGCCATCCGCAGCTCGACAGGTGCGACGTCGTCGGTCAGGCGCAGGAAGCGCAAGTGCGGGTCGGCGATGCTGTCGATCACCGAGGACAGGGTCAATGAGCAGCCGATCTCGGCGGAGACGAGGGACATCAGCGTCCACGAGTCCGGTGCGTGCTGGACGACATCGGCGTTGAACCCGGCGGCTCTACTCATCTGTCGCAGCCGCTCCAGCAGCAACGTGCCGGTCTGCGGTTGGAGCGACACGAACGGCTCACCCTCGAACTGCGCGATCGACACGGCACCGGCGTCGGCTAGACGGTGGGTCTCCGGGACGGCGATGACGAGTTCCTCGACAGCGATCACGCGGGTGCGCACGGCGGCGGGAATGTGGTCCCACCTGCCGAGGGCGATGTCGATGTCGCCGCGGGTGAGCAGCTGCATCGCCGGTTGGGCGAAGTGCTGACTGAGCAGCTCGAGGTGGATGCCTGGGTGGTTCTGGTTGACTGCTCGGGCGAGCAATCCGACCATCACGTTGGAGGACGCACCCGCGTACGCCAGACGGACGTGACCGATCTCGCCCGTCCCGGCTGCGCGGGCGACCCTGCTCACCCGGTCCAGCGCGTCCAGGACCTCCTGGGCGGGGGCGACGAGGGCCTCGCCCACCGAGGTCAGCGTTACCTTGCGGGTGCTCCGCTCGAACAGCCGCGCACCCAACTCCCGCTCCAGCTGCTGGATGCCGCGGCTGATCGGCGGCTGCGCCATATGCAGGCGCTCGGCTGCCCGTCCGAAGTGCAGTTCCTCGGCGACGGCGAGGAAGGTGCGCAGCTGCTGCAGATCCATCCAGGGATTATTGCATAATCCGTACCGATGGAAGGTGGATTGGCATACAAGTCTGGATGAGTCGGCCGGGGTCGCGCAGACCCCGGCCGACCGAGATCACTGCGCGGTATAGCCGCCATCCACGACATACTCGGCGCCGGTGACGAAGGAAGCCTCGTCCGAGGCGAGGAAGAGTACGACGTTCGAGACTTCCTCGGGCTGGCCGGGCCGGTCGAGGATCGTCGTGGACAGCACGGCTTTCGTCGACTCCGGCGTCGCCAGCAGCCCCGTGGTCATGGGGGTGGCGATGACACCGGGATGCACAGAGTTCACCCGGATGCCGTACTTGGCCAGGTCCACCGCGCTGGCCTTGGTCAGCAGCCGGACGGCGCCCTTTGACGCCTCGTACGCGGCGGCGCTCGGTGCGCCGATGATGCCGTAGATCGACGAGATGTTCACGATCGATCCCCCGCCTGCGCGGACCAGAGCAGGCACCGCGGCCTTGGTGCCGAGGAAGACACCCTTGGCGTTGATGCGGAAGATGAGGTCCCACTCCTCCTCTGTGGTCTCCTCGACGGGCTTGAGGATGAGCACCCCCGCGTTGTTGACCAGAATGTCGAGCCGGCCGAAACGCTGCTCGGCTTCTGCCACGATCTCGTCCCACCTCGCCGCGATCGCGACATCCTGCTCCAGCCCCACGACCGTCCCGCCGTCACGGTTCGCTTCGGCGACGGTGTGCTCGAGCCCGGCCGAGTCGACGTCGGTGGCGAGGACGCTCGCCCCTTCCTGGGCGAGGCGGCGCACATGTGCGCGCCCCATCCCGTTCGCCGCGCCGGTGACGATCGCGACCTTGCCTGCAAGCCTGCTACCCATGGGTTCTCCTTAGCCTCATTGCTGATCACGCCCAGGCGCGGGCCGCTCCCGGCCCCATCGCCTCGACACCACCAGGGTGGCGTCGAAATGGGGAGCCTCGAGTGTGCCGTTCTGGAACAGCCCTCGTTTCATGAGATTAGAGCATCAATACGTGCCTGATCAGGTATTGGACGGACATAAACGGCTGCTGGGAGTCTGGACGAACACGACGACTGAGGTGTTCCCGATGATGAAGAGCTCGCTCCCGGATGGCCGGACGGTGCAGGACGTGGCCGGTGGTCCTTTCGAGGGTCTCCTGGTCGCGGATTTCGGCCGGGTACTCGCTGGCCCCTACTGCACGATGCTGCTCGCGGACCTCGGGGCGACGGTCATCAAGGTGGAGAGTCCGCTAGGGGACGAGACACGCAGCTACCGGCCACCGGAGTACCGAGGCGAGTCGACCTACTTCCTCTCCATTAACAGGAACAAGCAGTCTGTGGTGCTGGACTTCCGCAACCCCGATGACCTTGTCCTCGCACAGCGTCTCGCGGCCCGAGCCGATGTGGTCACAGAGAACTTCAAACCCGGCGGGCTCCGGCGATTCGGCTTGGACTACGAGTCCGTCAAGCGGGAGAACCCCAGTGTGATCTATGCGTCGATCACCGGCTTCGGTACCGCGGGAGGCGCGGGGCTCGCCGGCTACGACCTGCTCGCACAGGCGCTGTCTGGACTGATGAGCGTGACCGGCGCGCCGAACACGGAAGGGTTCCGCGCGGGCGTCGCGGTGTTCGATGTGATCACCGGGTTGCACACGTGCATCGCGATCACCTCCGCCCTTTACCACCGACAGCGCTCGGGAGAGGGACAGCACGTCGAACTGAACCTGCTGTCCTCCGCATTGTCGGGCATGGTCAACCAGACCGGCGGGTTTCTGCTGAGCGGGCAGTCTCCGACCCGGATGGGCAATGACCACCCCAGTATCTACCCCTACGCACCGTTTCGCACCCATGACGGGGAACTGGTGCTCGCGATCGGCAACGACGCGCAGTTCGCTACGTTCTGCGACGCCATCGGGCTGCCGCAGCTGGCCGCAGACACTCGCTTCGCGTCCAACGCAGACCGCAGCGCGCACCGAGACGCCCTGCGCCCGCTGCTGACAGCGCGGCTGGTCACCAAGACCGCATGGGAGTGGTTCGACATCTTCAGCCCGTTGCAGGTCCCGTGTGCGCCGGTCCTGGATGTCCGTGGAGGCGTCGAGTTCGCTGCGAAGATCGGCCTGGAGCCCAGCGTCGCGGCCGGCACCGGCGACCACGCGGTGCCCACCATTCGCAACCCCATAACGTTCTCCCGCACCCCCGCGAGTTACCGCGCCGCGCCTCCTGCACTCGACCAGGATGGCGAGGCGGTCCGACGGTGGCTGCAAGTCGCGGAAGACGATGAAGACCACGTCGGCGATCGGGTTACCGTCCCGGCGATTCGGAAAGAGGGACGCTGAGAGATGACGATCACGAAGGCGGCACATCCGGTGGATACGGACTTTTATCAGATCGGTGATCTTCTCGGCGACGACGACCGCAATCTCATCACACGTGTGCGCGGATTCGTGGATTCCGAGGTCCTGCCAGTTATCAACGAGTACTGGGAGTTAGCGGACTTCCCTTACCAGATCCTCCCCGCACTGGGCGAGCTGGGAATCGTGGGCACCGCGATCCAGGGCTACGGCTGTCCGGGACTGACCCGACTGCAGACCGGCCTCGTCGCGATGGAACTGTCTCGTGGAGACGGGAGTGTGAACACGCTCAATGCCGTGCACTCGGGACTTGCGATGGGCAGCATCGCGTTGCTCGGCGACGACGAGCAGAAGCAGCGCTGGCTGCCCGAAATGGCAGCCCTCCGCAAGCTCGGCGCGTTCGCGCTGACCGAGCCCGATCACGGCTCCGACTCCGTCGCCCTGGAGACCACTGCCCGCCGCGACGGGAGCGCGTATGTCATAGACGGTGCCAAACGGTGGATCGGGCTCGGACACGTTGCGGACCTCGTCATCATCTGGGCCCGCGACACAGCGGATGCCAAAGTGAAGGCATTCGTGCTCGAGAAAGGCGCTGACGGACAGTATCCCGAGGGGTACTCTGCGGAGGCGATCACCGGGAAGATCGCTAAGCGCGCGATCCAGCAGGCGCACATCGAGATCTCCGGACTGAGGATCCCTGCCGGGAACAAGCTGGCGAAGTCGACCTCATTCCGTGACGTCTCCGCGATCCTCAACCGCACCCGCAGCGCCGTCGCGTGGGAGGCGCTCGGGCACGCTCTCGCCGCGTACGAGGCAGCGGCGGTCTACGTCCAGGAACGTGTCCAGTTCGGCAAGCCCATCGCCAGCTTCCAGCTGGTGCAGAACAAGCTGGCCAACATGCTCGCCGATCTCACCGCGATGCAGTTGCTCTGCTTCCGCACAGCCACTCTGCAGGATGAAGGGCGACTGACGAACGAACAGGCCTCGCTCGCGAAGATGTTCACCGGCCAGCACGCGCGTGCACTCTGCCGGGATGCCCGCGACCTCCTCGGCGGCAACGGACTCCTTCTGGAGAACCACGTCGCCCGCCACCTCACCGACATGGAAGTCGTCCACACATATGAGGGGACCGACTTCATCCAGTCGCTCATCATCGGCCGCCAGATCACCGGAATATCGGCGTTCGCCTGACCCTCGGCCGACCACGGAAGGGAGCCCGCCATGACCGCGAGCTTTGTCTACGATGCTGTCCGCACCCCCTTCGGGCGGGCGGGTGGCGCGCTCAGCGGCATCCGGCCCGACGATCTCGCCGCAGTCGTCATGAAGGCGACCGTCGCGCGCATGGGCCTCGACCCCGCGCGCATCGATGACGTGATCTTCGGCGATGCGAACCAAGCAGGAGAGGACAACCGCGACGTCGCCCGTTTCGGGGCGCTGCTGGCAGGCTTCCCCACCAGTGTCACCGGCGTGACCGTCAACCGACTCTGCTCGTCGTCGCTGGAAGCGGTGATCCAGGCCGCCCGCGCTGTCGAGACCGGCGACGCCGGTCTCGTGCTCGCCGGCGGAGTGGAGTCGATGAGCCGGGCGCCGTTCATCGTGGAGAAGTCGCCGAGGCCGTGGCCGGCGGTCGGTAACCAGACACTGTGGAACACCTCCATCGGGTGGCGGATGACCAACCCGAAGCTGCCGAAGCAGTGGACCATCTCCAATGGAGAATCGGCGGAGAAGATCGCCCGAGAGTGGGGAATCTCCCGAGATGCCCAGGACGAGTTCGCCGTGCGCTCTCACCGGCTGGCAGCTAAAGCGTGGGCTGACGGGGTCTACGATGGCGAGATCGTGCACGTGCCAGGGGCCGACCTGGCACGCGACGAGGGCATCCGGGACGACACTTCCGTGGACAAGCTCGCCGGGCTTACTCCGCTGTTCGCGCGCGACGGCGAAGGCACCGTCACCGCCGGCAACTCCTCGCCGATCAACGACGGCGCTTCCGCCGTTCTGATCGCCGCGGAGGGTGCGCTGCCCGGCGAGCCACTCGCGCGGATTGCGGGACGCGGGGCGCATGGCGTCGATCCGCATCTGTTCCCGATCGCGCCGATCGAGGCGGCGAACAAGGCGCTCGCACGCGCCGGCCGGTCCTGGGCCGATGTCGACGTGGTCGAGCTCAACGAGGCGTTCGCTTCACAGTCGCTCGCATGCGTCGCCGGGTGGCCTGAACTTGATCCTGAGCGGGTCAACATCCACGGCGGAGCGCTGGCCATCGGCCATCCGCTGGGCGCTTCGGGGGGCCGCATTCTCGGGCATGCCGCGCATGAGCTTGCGCGACGCGGAGGCGGCGTCGCCGTCGTGGCGATCTGCATCGGCGTGGGTCAAGGCCTCGCCGTCGTGCTGGAACGGTGACAGTGAGACCGCGAGCATCCGTTCGTGGTGGGGTCATTGGCAGTCCCAGAGTCAACCGAAGCTTCAGCATTCCCCTCCGACGTTCTTCCTCGACGGTGAGATGCTCGAGCTCGGCCAGCTGCAGTGACCTCCAGCGCTCTCGCCGCCGTGACAGGGCCGCGTCCGTTTGAGTGGTGGTCTTTCGCTTCGTTGCGATGATCAGCTGTCGTTAGTTTAGGCGGCGGTGATCTCGGGGAGTATCACCGCCTCGTCGATGGTGGGGGCTTCGTTGCGATGATCAGCTGTCGTTAGTTTAGGCGGCGGTGATCTCGGGGAGTATCACCGCCTCGTCGATGGTGGGGAGTTTAGGCGGCGGTGATCTCGGGGAGTATCACCGCCTCGTCGATGGTGGGG
>NZ_MKTR01000027.1 GCF_001898325.1 Microbacterium sp. 67-17 | reverse complement strand
CATCGTCATCTCAGTATTGGTCCGTTCTCGCCCCGTGCAGTGCGAAGGTCAGCAGTGCTGGTGTCTCACCCCATCCTGACGCACAGGGCTCGAGCGGGAGCGCTTGTTCAGTCGCGCGTGGATCTTCGTGGGTCACGAATCAGAGATCCCTCAGCCCGGCGACTACGTGGTGCGGCGAGTGCTCGACGACTCGTTCATCGTGGTGCGCGACGAGAGTGGCTCCGTCAAGGCGATGTTCAACATGTGCCTGCACCGAGGAATGCAGGTGTGCCGGGCGGAAATGGGCAACGCCTCGCACTTCCGCTGCCCGTATCACGGCTGGTCGTACCGCAACGACGGACGAATCGTGGGGCTGCCGTTCCACGAAGAGGCGTACGGTGGCGAGGCTGGCTTCAATCGCAAGGGAGCCCGCCTGCTTCCGGCGCCGAGCCTCGACAGCTACAACGGGTTGATCTTCATCAGCATGGATCCGGATGCGCCACCGCTGATCGACTACCTCGGCGATTTCGCTTTCTATCTCGACTACTACACGAAGCAGAGCTCCTCGGGCATCGAGCTCCGCGGCCCGCAGCGCTGGCGGGTGAAGGCGAACTGGAAGATCGGCGCAGAGAACTTCGCCGGCGACATGTACCACACGCCACAGACCCACACCTCGGTGGTCGAGATCGGCCTCTTCCGCGAACCGAAGGCGGAGAAGCGTAAAGACGGCAACACGTACTGGGCGGGCAACGGCGGAGGCACGACCTACAAGCTTCCGGAGGGAACGCTCGAGGAGCGGCTGCGCTACGTGGGCTACCCCGACGAGATGATCGACCGGATGAAGGAGGTCTGGTCCCAGGACCAGCTCAATGTGATCGGCGAGAACGGCTTCATGATCTCGGCGGCCTCGATCTTCCCGAACATGAGCTTCGTGCACAACTGGCCGAAGGTGGAAGACGGCGACGACGTGCTCCCGTTCATCTCGATCCGTACCTGGCAGCCGATCAGCGAGAACGAGACCGAGGTGCTTTCCTGGTTCGCCGTCGACGCAGCGGCACCGGAGGAGTTCAAGGCTCTGTCGTACAAGGCGTACCTGATGTGCTTCGGCAGCACGGGGATGTTCGAGCAGGACGATGTGGAGAACTGGGTGTCCCTTACGAACACCGCGAAAGGGAATATGGCGCGGCGCTTGCTGCTGAACAGCCGGATGGGCGTGCTGAAAGACGGCAGATTCGTCGTGGAGCCGCTCGGACCGGACGCGTTCTCTGGCCCGGGCGTGGCCCACGTCGGTTACGGAGAGTACAACCAGCGGCATCTGCTCGAGCGCTGGGCGGACTACCTCGAGACGGAGCCGACCGCGCTGATCATCTCGTCGGTGGGGATGCCGGAGGGGCTGTCATGACCGAGGCGCGCTGGGTTCGACTGAAAGAGTCGCCGCTCGGAGCACATACGACCAAAGCCACGCGGGTGGGGAGTTCGTTGTCGTTCTCGGACGGCCTGCATCTGGAGACGCACAGGTGGCTCGTCGAAGAGGCATACATCCTCGACGAGCAGCGGTACGAGGACTGGCTCGACCTCATCGCCGACGATGTGCACTACATCATGCCCGTGCAGGTCACTACCGCGCTCGGCGCCGGGTACTCGACGTCTCCGGGCATGGCGCATTGGGACGAGAACAAGTACTCCCTGAGCCGGCGGGTCGCCCGCTTCCTCACGGAACACGCCTGGACAGAGGATCCGCCCTCCCGGCTCCGTCACTTCGTCACGAACGTGCGCACCTTCGAGAGCGACGTCCCGGGCGAGGTCGTCGTCGATTCTGCGGTGCTTCTTTTCCGCAGTCGCGGCGACGTGCACGAGCCCGCGGTGATCTCGGCCGGCCGCGAAGACGTTCTGCGACGTGTCGGCGGCGGGTTGCAGCTCGCACGCCGAACCATCACGGTCGACGAGTCGGTCTTGCGCACACAGAATCTGGCGATCTTCCTATGAAACTCGAATGGGAAGGCGAAGAGGACGACCGCATCGCGGCCATCGCAGCAGCAGACGAACGTCAGCGGCTCGAAGACCAGCGGGTAGGGGCTCCGATCTCGATCGCCAATGAGTTCTCGGAGATCCGGGTATCTCGCGTGGAGACACGCAACGGCTCCCGGCTCCTGATCGAGTCGCCGCGATCCGGGCAGTGGGTCGCTCTCGATCCGCTCGAGCTCGAGGCGCTGACCTGGCAGACTACGGCGACGTTCTCCGCCATGATCGCCCAACCGTTCGCACCGATGTTCCCTGAGATAACGCCTGAAGAAGCAGGAGAGGAGTGACACATGCCTGTCGTGAAAGCGGATCTCGGGCTCTGTCAGGGCTACGCCAACTGCATCATGGCCGCGGGAGACTATTTCGATCTCGATGACGACGGCGTCGTGATCCTGCTCAGAACAGAGGTCGACGAGGCCGACCGGAAACGGGTCACCGAGGCGGCGAACAGCTGCCCGGTTTCCGCGCTCCGGGTGGAAGACGAATGACGACAGCGATTGTCGGTGCGTCGATCGCGGGGGTACGGGCCGCGCAGGCGCTTCGGGCAGAGGGGTATCGCGGAGACGTTGTGCTCATCGGCTCCGAGCCCGTGCTGCCCTACGACAAGCCGCCGCTGTTGAAGGGATACCTCGTCGGTGCAGGTGCAGCCGAGGTCACGCTCCTCACGGCGGCGGAGGCGCTCGAGCTTAACATCGACCTTCGTCTCGGTGTGCCGGCGGTAGGTCTGGACCGTGCGTTGTCGGAGCTCCGGCTGGCGAATGGACGGCGGGTCGGCTTCGATGACCTCGTGGTGGCGACCGGCGTCCGCGCGCGGCCGTCGCCGTGGGGTGAAGGCGAGGGAATCCATGTGCTGCGGACACTCGACGACGCAGACCGGCTGCGCGCCGAGCTAGTTCCCGATCGCAGGATCATCGTCATCGGAGCGGGCTTCATCGGCGCCGAGGTCGCCGCGACCGCTCTTGGGCTCGGAGTCGATGTCACCCTGGTCTCGGCGACACGCGACCTGATGTCACGCCGGCTCGGTGACGAGATTGGCGCCCTCTTCTCGCAGAAGCACTCCCGGCATGGCGTACATGCGGTTCTCGGACGGACGGTCGCGCAGATCGACGGTGCGAAGGGAGACTTCCGCGTGCTCCTGGATGACGGTTCCGAGCTCCACGGTGATGTCGTCGTCATCGGCATCGGGGCAGTGCCGAACGTCGAATGGCTCGAGGACTCAGGGCTCGAGATCGACGACGGTCTCGTCTGCGACGAATTCCTCACGGCACTCGGCGCCCCGGAAATCCATGCGATCGGCGATGTTGCGCGGTGGCGGCATCCGGTTCGCGGCGATCTCACCCGTCTTGAGCACTGGACGAATGCGGTCGACCAGGCGCGCTGTGTCGCGCACAACATCGCTCATCCCGACGACCGACGCTCATATCTGCCTGTCGAGTATGTCTGGAGTGACCAGTTCAACTGGAAGCTGCACATCGTCGGTCGCACGACGGCAGTCAACCCCGAGATGGTGACGGACCCTCGAACACCCGACCGGATCGCGTCTCTGTACTCTCAGAATGGTCTGTCATTCGACGGGGCAGTGGTACTGAATTGGCCCCGCGCTCTCGTCGAAGTCCGCCGGTCCATCGCAGCGGGATCGTCGCTTTCCGACGTTCGTGTACGACTGGGCCGGCTGCTCGAATCGGCGTCCGGATAGACCTGGACGGGATCGCCTTGCCCTTGATGGCGGCCCTGAGGGCCGGCAGGAACGATACAGTTTCTGTTGTGCAGAGAAATAGAGCAGCCGACGGAGTCGATGCGGCTCCGCAATACCGATCGAGTCGGTCGACAATGCCCTGAAACTCCTGCTCCTGCTCGGTGAGAAGAACGAACTTCGACTGACGGACGCCAGCAAGCACCTGGGTGTCGCGACCTCAACGGCGCATCGCATCCTCGCGATGCTTCAATGGCGAGGATTCGTGCGGCAAGACCCGCGAACGAAGACATACGGGCCAGGGCCGTCGTTGACCACGATCGCCTTCTCGGTGCTGAGAAAGATGGACATCCCGCAGATCGTGCAACCGATCCTCGAGGAACTCAGCCACCAAGCCGGCGAGACGGTTCACCTCGGCACGCTCGACGGCAACTCCACTCGCTTTCTCGCAGTCTCGGAACCGACGACGGCGGTGCGAGTCGCTTCACGGTTGGGCAAGGAGATGCCGGCCCATTGCACCTCCACGGGAAAGGTTCTCCTGGCGCAGCTCCCGCGAGAACAATTGGACCGTCTCTACCCCGACGAGCAACTCTCACAGGTGACTCCGCAGTCGATCCGTACCAAGACCGAGCTCCTCGCACAACTGGATCTTGTCGCGAAGCAGGGCTATGCAACGAACCGGGAGGAGAGCGAGGAGGGCGTGGCCTCGGTGGCCGTGGCCGTTCCCTCGGCGAGCGGGCTGCGGTTGGCGATCAACGCATCTGCCCCGGTGTTCCGCTTGCCTCCCCGCAAGGTGAAGACCCTCGTCGCACTCCTCGATGAGGCAGCCGTACGTCTGGCCGACCTGACCTCCTGAAGGCTCGTCGTCTCTTTCCCCTGCGACCTGGTGCAGGGGTCGTTCGGCGCGTTCTGAAGAGAGCTCGAGCCATGCTGGACTGTTGGCGCCGCGCAAGCTATTGTGTCTTCTAGTTAGGAACAAGTTCTGCTCAGCAGATAAATATGCCTGGGGAAGCTATGGATTCGATTTCACGCCCAGACGACGTCGCGCCGATCTCGTACACCGAACTGGCGCCGTCGGGTGCGCCTGCTCGGTGGATCGTCCTCGTGCACGGGGGTGGTGCCTCGAACGAGTACTATCTCGAGACGCCCGACGGCCGACAGGGCTGGGCGGCACGATTCGTATCGCATGGCTACGGTGTGCTGGTGGTGGACTGGCTGGGGTTGTCCTATGAGGCGGCCCAACACGTCGATGATCGTGCGGCGTCTGCGCGGCTGGACTATGAGAGCGTGTGCCGAGGGATGGGCGTGTTCCTCTCTGGTCTCGGCCGGAACGTCGTGCTGGTCGTGCACTCGATGGCAGGTCCGATTGGCTTCCGCCTCCTAGAGACGCATGGCGATCTCATCGACGGGCTCGTAGCCGTCGCTCCGGGCCCGCCTGGAAATATACAGGCGGTGCCCGAGATCGTGAGGGAGTCCGACCAGGAGGTCTCCATCCGTGGAGCGGCCATCGACTGGACCATCCCGAAGATGGGTTTCTGGGAACCCACAAGCGCCTTCGTGAACGACAAGGCCATCGGACCCAGCCGGCGGTTCCCCCGCGAGTGCATCGAGGTGTTCCGCCGCACCCTTCGGCCGATCCCGGCCCGGATGCTTTATCAGCGTCTGAACATCGGTGGGAGCCAAATGAGGATCGGGCCGACCGACGCGTTCACGAACAAGCCGATTCTCGTCTTCACGGGTGGAGCCGATACCGACCACCCCTCGCAGCTGGATCAGGACATCGTGGCCTGGCTCACCGATCAGGGCGCCGCCGTCACCTTCTGGTCGTCCGAACTGCCTCTTCTCGCTGGGAACGGCCACTCGCTGATGGTCGAAGACAATAGCGACGAGATCGCTGACGAGATCGCGCGGTGGATCACGGCGCTCTGACTCGCCACCGTATCGTCCCGGCCATTATTTCAGCCGACCCGACGTCCCCAACAGCGGAGGAGAACGCCAGTCGTTTCCTTCGTGTCACTCGAGGGAACGCTGTGCCAGCTCGTTGCCGACTACGACTTGGTCGATCGGGCCCTTGCTCGAACTCCTCATTTCATACGTCTGGCGATGGACTCAAGGGAGATGTTCGCCGACGGCCGCGTGCAACTCCAGGTCATCGGTGGACAGCTGAGGCGTCTGCCACGACGCATCGAGACGATCGGTTCGCAGCTCGAACGGAACGTTCGGGCTGAGCATAAGGATGTTCCGAGACCTCCAGGAACGCGGATGGATCGGTTCGTTGGTCGGGGAGCTGACGACCACCCTGGTTGGCGTGGCGCTTATCGTCGCTGCGGTGCTACTTTCGGTCTCGGGGGGTGGCCCCCAGCTCGCCCCGACGTCGCACTCCTACCGTTCCTAGGGGCGGGGTGGTCGGCCTCGCGGGCAGGCTCCTCGTGCTGAGGCCGCTGCGCACCTCCTTGATGCGCACCACGCTGATCGCCGGATCCTGGCAAACTATCCCGCGACGCGAATTCGCAGGGGGTGTCGGCGCGACTTTCGATCGACGTACAGTGCCGTCCGTTAACAAACGATCGGTTCGTGCGACCGAACTGTCGAACGCCTGTGCATCGCTGCGGCGAGTTCCTCATGGCGCAGTACCTGGGTTTCGCTTCCGGAAGAAGATTTCACGAACCCCAGCGACACGGTGTTGCGGTGACGTTCGACGAAAGAGAAGAAGGATGGCCCGGCGAATCCCAATCGCGCGAAGTCTCGCCTTCGAAATGACAGAAGCGCTCCTGTGCTCGCGCGTCGGTTACTTCGCACCTTCTAGGTGTGACGTTATCAATTAGGGTGATGACGACCGGTGACGGGTACCGGTACCTGCTGAACTCTGTCGTGTCCGGTGACGGCGACCGCGACGCCTCGTCTGTGTTGACGCGGTATTACGCGGAGGCCGGGACTCCTGGCTCGATGTAGCGCCGAGGGGGTCGCTACTGGTCGGTTCCGACGTTGTGTTCAACCCAGTCGCGCAGATGCTTCAACGGGGCGGCTGCGCTGTGTCCGAGGTCAGTAAGTTCGTACTCCACGCGAGCGGGAACCTCGGGGTAGACGGTGCGAGTGAGCAGGCCGTGGTCTTCCGGAAAGTGTCAAGGCGGGTGAGACAGATTCCGTCAGGCGGTCTGTATGAGGGCCTCCTGTGAGGGCTGGTTGATCCAGGCGGCCTCGGGCAGCTTGGGCGCCTGGGGTCG
>NZ_MKTR01000026.1 GCF_001898325.1 Microbacterium sp. 67-17 | reverse complement strand
TGCTGGAGCAGTTCGGGCGCGAGTGGCTCCAGATCTACCCGCGCGCCCGCGTGCTCGCGGCGTCGAGCCTCGACCTCACGGCAGACAAGCGGCGGCTGTTCGTCGCCCGCGCTGCCGCGAACGAGTGGGACGCGATCATCCTCACGCAGGGGGCGTTCGCCAAGATCCCGCTGCGCGCCGAGACGCAGCAGGAGTACATCCGCGGGCAGGTAGACGACGTGCGGCGAGTGCTGGGCGAGGCGACCGGCGAGCAGCGGATGAGCGTCAAGCGCATCCAGCGGAAGCTCCTGGCGATGGAGAACAAGCTCAAGGATCGGCTCGACTCCGACCGCGACCGCGGCGTCTGCTTCGAGGACACCGGCATTGATTACGTCATCGTCGACGAGATGCATATGTACAAGAATCTCGCCACCGAGTCGAACATCAGGGACGCGGCCATCGAGGGCTCGGATCGCGCGAGCGACCTGCACATGAAGCTCGAATACCTCCGCTCCGCGGGGCGCGAGCGGGTCGTGACCGCCGCGACCGCGACGCCCATCTCGAACTCGATCACCGAAACCTATGTCATGCAGCGATACCTGCGGCCCGACGTGCTGGAGTCGGCGGGTGTCGGCGCGTTCGATGCGTGGGCGGCAACGTTCGGCGAGCTGGTCACGCAGATGGAGATCTCGCCGACCGGCAGTACCTTCCGAATGAAGACCCGCTTCGCCCGGTTCCAGAACGGGCAGGAGCTGCTCCGGATGTGGTCGGTGTTCGCCGACGTGAAGACCGCTGAAGACCTCGACCTGCCCGTGCCCGCGCTCGTGCAGCGCGACGACGGCAGCCGCGCGCCCTCCACCGTGCCGGTGCAGCCGACCGTCGAGCTGGAACAGTACGTCGCATCCCTCGCCGAGCGCGCCGAGAAGGTCGCCACCCGCCAGGTGCGGCCCGACGAAGACAACATGCTCCTGATCGCCACCGACGGACGCAAGGCCGCGCTCGACATCCGCATGGTCATCTCCCGCGACCCGTCCGGGCCGAGCAAGGTCGACGTCGCCGCCGACGCGATCCACCGCATCTGGGAGCGCACCCGCGACAACGAGTACCTCGACACGGTGACCGGGCAACCCTCCACGGTGCGCGGGTCGCTCCAGCTCGTGTTCTCCGATATCGGCACCCCGAACCAGGACAGGTGGAACGCCTACGACGAGCTGCGGCAGCAGCTCGTGCAGCGCGGCATC
>NZ_MKTR01000025.1 GCF_001898325.1 Microbacterium sp. 67-17 | reverse complement strand
TGAACCACGAAGACCTCCGGTCACCGATGCGAGTTGTCAGATACCCACATCGTCCCGGAGGTCTTCACCTACCCGCGACGCACACAACGTCCCGGGTCGCTACACCTAGGTCGCGGCCCAGCAGTTATCACCGCATGCAGGCACATCTCTCTGAGATCCTCACCACTGTCCACTCTCCCCAACTCTTGACCCTCTGACGTTCGCTGATCCGCCAACCGGACCCCGGACTCGCTCATTTCTGACTTCTTCACAAGAATGGACGTATCCTACCTGATATGGTAGCTGTTATCTTAGGTAGGAGGCGAAGGCATGAAAGGTGGCGTGATCCCGTTCCGGGGCACAGGCTCGGATGCCCTGCGCTATCTGGAGTCCGACCGCGCGCGGGCGGACGAGTATTACCTGGAGGCGGGGACCGCCCTGGCCGAGTTCACGGCGGTCGACGCCGAGGGCCGAGTGATCGGCGAGCTCGGGCTGACCGCCGAGGAGTACCGCCAGTGGGTTGGCTGGATCAACCCGCTCACCGGGGAGTCGATGGGCCGACCCCGGCTGCGGGGCGAGGGTGGCCGGGGGTCGCCCCGGTTCATGGAGATGGTCGTGAACGTCCCGAAGTCCCTGTCGGTCGCCGCCGGCCTGCACCCGGAGGTGTCCGAGGCCCTGGACGCCGCCCAGCGGGACGCGGTTGCGGAGATCCGGTCCTGGCTCGGCCAGCACTCGGTCACCCGCGTCGGCGCGCGCGGGAAGCAGGAGGTCGTGCCGATCGAGCAGCTCGAAACCGTGGCCGTGTCGCACAAGACCTCCCGTGCGGGCGACCCGCACCGGCATATCCACTTCCAGATCGGGACGCGCGTGTGGGCGGCCGGTCGCTGGCGCGGGCTCTACACCGCGGCGCTGTTCCGGCAGCAGGGCGCGATCCGCGCCCTCGGCACGGCGGTCATCGCCGCGCACCCGCAGCTCGCCGCGGTGCTCGACGCGCACGGTCTCACCCTTGACCCAGTGACCGGGGAGGTCGCGGAGCTGGTGCCGTGGAAAGCGGTCATGTCCAAGCGCGGGCAGCAGGTGGCGCGCAACCTCGCCAAGTTCGAGGCCGAGTGGGAGGCCGCGCATCCCGGCCAGGAGACGGGGCCGGTGGTGCGCGCCAGGTTGCACGCGAAGGCGTGGGATCATGAGCGGCCGAGCAAGAAGCCCAGCGTGCTCGGCTCCGAGGCCGGCTGGTTGCGCGAGTTGCAGGAGGCTGGCTACACCCCGGACCTGCCGCGCGCCACCGTGCAACCCCTGCGCACGCTGGACGAGCTGGCCGTGCAACAGGTCGCCTCCCGTGCGCTCGACCGCTGCGCGGCTGCTGCATCCGCATGGACCGTGCATGACGTGCAGGAGCAGGTGGCGCACATCGTCACCGAGGCCGGTGTGCGCGCCACCCGCGAGGAGCTGCGCGAGTTCATCACCATCACGACCCGGCTCGCGGCGGACGACTGCCTCTCGATCCTGCCGCCGGATGCGCCACGGCTGGAGCATGTTGCGCACCTCACGACGCTGCACGTAGTGGCCGTCGAGACGGAGCTGCGCGACCGACTGGCTGCACGCGCCACCCGGCCGGTGCACGGCGCAACCCCGCGCGTGCAGGAGCCGGGGCTGGATGCGGACCAGGCGCGCGCCGCCGCCGCGCTCGCCTCCACCCGGCCGCTCGTCGTGGTCGAGGGCGCGGCGGGCGCGGGCAAGACGACCATGCTCGGTGCTGCGATCCGCGCCGCCGGACAGGAGGGTCGTTCGGTGCGGGTGGTGACCCCGACGAAGAAGGCCGCCGACGTCGCCGCCGCCGAGCTGGGCGTGCCGACCGACTCGGTAGCGGCACTCGTCTACGACCACGGGTTCCGGTGGAACGCCGATGGTGTCTGGACCCGGCTGGCCGTGGGCGACACGGACCCGGTGACGGGCGCGACCTACCGCGGCCCGGCGAAGGAGAACCGACTGGCCGCCGCCGAGCGGGTTGTGGTGGACGAGGCGGGGATGCTCGACCAGGACACCGCCCTCGCCCTGCTGACCGTCGCGGACGAGGCCGGCGCGACGCTCGCACTCGTCGGGGACCGGGCGCAGCTCCCCGCCGTGGGGCGCGGCGGGGTGCTCGACATCGCGGCCGCGCTCGTCCCCCGCGTCTACTCGCTGACGAGCCTGCACCGCTTCGCGGACCCCGACTACGCGCAGCTCACCCTCGCCCTGCGGACCGGCCGCGACCCGGCCGAGTTGTTCGACCGGCTCCACGCGCTCGGACTCGTGCGGCTCCACGAGGACACCGAGGCGCTGCGCGCCGCGGTCGCCGCCGAGCGGATCGACGGAGCCGCGATCACCGCGGCGACCAACGACGAGGCGCGCGAACTGAACACTCTGATCCGAGAGGACCGGGTGCGCGCGGGCGCGGTCGACGACGCCCGCACCATCGACGGCGCGGACGGCCTGAGCATCGGCGCCGGCGACCTCATCCAGACCCGCCGCAACGACTCGGAGATGGGCGTGGCGAACCGGCAGACCTGGATCGTCCAGCACGTCAGCGGCGACGGCAGCCTGTGGGTGCGGGACGCCGCGAGCCAGCGGAAGCAGCAGCGCACCGTGCATCTGCCCGCCGAGTACGTCGCCGAGCACGCGCACCTGGCCTACGCCGCGACCGCCTACGGCGTCCAGGGCATGACTGCCCCCGCGTCGCACACCGTCCTGTCGGACGCGCTCGACGCGGCCGGCGTCTACGTCGGCCTCACCCGCGGGCAGGAGGAGAACAGGCTGCACGTCGTCGCCGCGGACCTCGGGGACGCGCGCGAGCAGTTCCAGGCCGCGCTCGAGCGGGACCGCGCCGACCGCGGACTGCGCGAGGCCACCGAGCGGGCGCAGGCCGCCGTCGCGGGCATCGTCGCGGACGGGCCGGTGCGCGTCGTGAACGCCGAGCGCACCCGACTGCGGCAGAGCATCGAGCAGGCCGAGCGCCAGGCGGCACGGTGGGCGGAGGCGGCCGAGGCGATGGAGCGCCAGTCGGCCGCGCACCGCGTCGAGGCCGAGGCGCTGCTGGCCGAGGTCGAGGCCGCCGCCCAGCAGGTCGAGGCGGCACGGGCCGAGGCCGTCCCGCCGCTGGTCGAGCAGGCCGGCACGGACGCCGCCGCGGTCCTCGCGGTCAGGGAGCGCCACGAGACGGCGATCGCCGCCAGGAGCCGTGCCGGGGCGCTGAGGCGTCGGAGCGCCGACCGGGCGCTGACCGAGGCCGAGCGCCAGCGCCACGAGGCCGAGCACCTGACCCGGCAGCGGTGGGGCTCGATCCCGCGTACGCCGGAGCAGGCGCCGGCGTGGGCGCAGGCGGCGGCCGAGCAACAGGCCGAGGCCGACCCGCGGCTGGCCGACGCCATGCGCACGCACGCGCAGGCCCGGCAGGAGCAGCGCCGTGCCGGGGACCGGCAGGAGCGGCAGCGGGCCATGCTGCACACGCGGCTGTTCAGCAAGCCGTACAGCACCGGCAGCCCGCGCCGCCAGGCCGAGAGCGCCCAGCAGCAGGCCGAGGCGCTGCGACGCCAGCTCGCGGAGCTGGAAGCCCTGCCGGTCGCCGAGGCCGCAGCCCAGGTCGAGGCCCGAGCCGAGGCCGAGCGCGTCGCAGCCGAGGCCCTGGCGCGGCGTGCCGCAGAGCTGCACGACTTCACCCGCGACCAGCACCGTCCGAGCCCGAGCAGCGGACCCGACTTCGGGCCGAGCCTGTAGCGACGCGCTCGGGGGCAAGTGCGCGCCGCTCCCCCGACGACTACCCGCGGCGGCCCGGCGGGAGCAGTCCGCGCGAGCGGGTGCGCACGAGCCAGCCCTGCGCGGTGGCGTGGGCGACGCCGTTGATCTTCGCCATCGTGACAGCAGGCGCCGCGTCCCCCTGCGCCGAGAGCTTGCCGTACTGGAGGGCGACCAGCTCGTAGAAGTCGGGCGTGCGCTTCGGGTTCCCGAGCGGCTTGAGCAGATCCCGCTCGCTGATCTTCCGGCCGGAGGGCAGCACGATCTTCCCGCCGGTGATGGTCACCGTGCGCTTCATGGCGAACAGGCGCTCGTTGATCGCCGCCTCGATGCGCGCGGTCGGCAGGGTGCGGAGGTCTTGGCTGGACACGGGATCGCCCGGCCGCCACGGGAGGTAGACGACGCCGGTGATGCGCACCTCCTCGGGCACGGCGAACTGCTGGCGCTGGAGCCGGATGAACACGCGGGTCGCCGTGGCTGTGTGCTCGATGTAGCGCCAGCGGCCGTCGATCGTCTCGTTCTGCTCCGAGTCGAGCTGCGCCTGCCGGTCGGCCTCGGTCGTCACCTGATCGTTGTAGCCCAGGATCGCGTCGATCTGCGCGCTGGCGTCGTCGTCGCGCTCGCCGGGGAACCGGCTCGGCAGATGCCAGCCGTCCGGCAGGTCGGCCGAGACGATCAGGCCGTCATAGGACTGATCGCCGGGTCTGCGCGGGGCTGCGGTCACATCCCGAGTGTACCGAGCGACACGAGCAACTAAAACTCTTGCTGTGATTGGCGTGTTGTGGTCTAATCTAAGACGACAGCAGCAATCGCGGCTGTGATCGTAGATGCGAAGGAGGCCGTGATGGGTCAGAGCGCATCGCCCCTCGACGCTCGGGAGCCCGAGCGCCTGTTCTACTCCGAGGAGGAGACAGCGGCGCTGCTCGGCATCCACCGCACGACCCTGCGCACCCTCGCCCTGGAGGGCCAGGCCCCGGTGGAGCCGATTCGGCTCACCCGGCACAAGCGCGTCTACCGCCGCATCGACGTGCAGCGCCTCGCGGGGCTGGAGCAGTAGGAGCCAGTCATGGGAAGCATCGAGTCCTACGACACGGCCAAGGGCCGTCGCTACCGGGCGCTCTACCGACGCCCGGACAAGAAGCAGACGCAGAAGCGCGGCTTCACCACCAAGAAGGCCGCCGAGCTGTTCCTGGCGACCACGGAGGTCGACATCGCCCAGGGCCGCTACCTCGACCCGTCGCGTGCGCGGGTGACCGTGGCCGAATGGCTCCAGACCTGGATCGCCGCCCGCGGCGACCTCCGGGCGACGACCCGCAGCCGGGTCGAGAACATCATCGCCAAGCACATCGTCCCCGAGTTGGGGAAGATCCCGATCGGCGACCTCACCCGCCTGCGGGTGCAGGAGTGGGCCTCGGCCCTCCCCGGTGCCCCGGCGACCGTCCGCAAGATCGTCAACGTCCTCTCCGGTTCGCTCCGATTCGCGGTCGAGGACGAGCGCCTGCCGTCCAACCCCGCCGCCCGGCTCAAACTCCCCAAGCCCACCAAGTCCCGCAAGCGGTATCTGTCCCACAATCAGGTCGCCGCGCTCGCCCAGGCCATTGACGAGATGAAGGATGGGCGCGAGTACGGCTACGGCCTCGTCGTCCTCGTGCTCGCCTACTGCGGCCTGCGCTGGGGCGAGCTGTCCGGGCTCCGCATCCGTGACCTCGACCTCGACGCGAAGCACCCGCGCCTCACCGTCGAGCAGACCGTCGTGGCCGACAAGGGCTACCAGCGCATCGAGCCGCCGAAGGACTACGAGCACCGCAGTATCCCGATCCCGGCGTTCCTCGTCGGGCTGCTCCGCGCGCAGATCGCCGGGCGCCCGGCCTACGCCCCGGTGTTCTACGGCATCCGCACCGGCACCTGGCTTCGCAACCACGTCTACCGGGTCGGCTGGTTCGACACCGCGGCCGAGGCGGTCGGGATCAAGGGCCTCACCCCGCACGAGCTGCGGCACACCGCTGCCTCGCTCGCCGTCAGCGCCGGCGCGAACGTGAAGGCCGTCCAGCGGATGCTCGGGCACGCCTCGGCCGCGGTGACCCTCGACGTGTACGCCGACCTGTTCGATGACGACCTGGACGGTGTTGCCACGGCGCTGAACCTCGCGGCCATGCAATCAGATGTTGCCAATCTGTTGCCAAAAGCGGCATAGCGCCCGTTCGAGCCTTTCGGCAGGAACAAGAAAACCCCCGGCTGACCGGGGGTCTTCTTGTTGGTGACCCCAGCGGGATTCGAACCCGCGTTACCGCCGTGAGAGGGCGGCGTACTAGGCCGCTATACGATGGGGCCGCAAGACAACCGTTCGATTATGCCATGCATGCGAACGGCCGGCCAAATCGACGCGGACACGGCAGCGGGGTTGCCCCGAGCCCTCTCGCGAGGGTTGACTCGGGGTATGCGAGTCACGAAGCACGAGCACGCTGCCCTCACGATCCGCGACTCCGGCAAGACGCTGGTCGTCGACCCGGGATCGTTCACCGATCCCCTCCCGGATGACGGTGATGTCGTGGCCATCGTTCTCACGCATGAGCATCCCGACCACTGGACCCCGGAGCACCTGCGCCGCATCCTCAGCAACGCCCCGAAGGCGCAGATCATCGGCCCGCAGGGGCTGGCCGATGCCGCCGCCGGGTTCGATGTCACGGTCGTATCGCCCGGCGACAGGATGACGGTGGGCCCGTTTGAGCTCGAGTTCTTCGGCGGACGCCATGCCGTCATCCACGAATCGATGCCCGTCGTCGACAACGTCGGCGTGCTGGTGAATGACCGTCTCTACTACCCGGGCGACTCGTACGACGTGCCGGAAGGACGGGACGTGAAGCTCCTGGCAGCCCCGGTCGGCGCACCGTGGTTGAAGATCGGAGAGGCCATGGACTTCGTCCTCGCCGTCGCTCCACGAATGTGCTTCGGCACTCACGACATGACCCTCTCGGTCATCGGACGAACAATGGGGCGTCAGCGGCTGCGATGGGCGACGGAGCAGGGTGGCGGCGAGTTCCTCGATCTGGATGCCGGAGCCTCGGTCGACATTTGAGGAACCCTCTCTCAGTCACCTCTCGCTCCCCGGCGATCGTGGCGCATCGTCTGCCACACATAGAATCCGCATAGGGTTCCGAAAGGTCGCACCTCACGGCGATCCCTACCGTCGGGGCATGGTCATCGACGCGCACCCCCTGCCACCGGCACCAGCCGCCGCGACCGAACCCAGCCGCCCTCTGCGCAAGCCCCGCGCGTCCGGTTTCGCGATCGGTGTCGCAGGGCTCGCCCTTGCAACCGCGCTGCTCACGATCTGGGCGATCGATTCGGCATCCGAATCGCAGTACTACGCTGCCATCGCGGTCTCGATGGCTCAGAATCCGGCAAACTTCTTCTTCGGCGCGTTCGATCCGGCCGGCACAGTCACTCTTGACAAGATTCCCGGTTCGTTCTGGGTACCGGCGCTCTTCGTCGCGGCCCTCGGGTACTCGACGTGGACGGTAGTCCTGCCCAATGCGCTGGCCGCCGTAGCGACGGTTGTCGTCGTGGCGTTCACCGGGCGACGAGTCGTATCACCCACGGCGGGGCTCATCGCCGGCGCGGTGGCAGCCACGACACCGATCCTCATCGCCGTGTCACGCTCTAATCAGCCAGAAACGTTCTTCGTGCTGAGCCTCGCCCTCGTCGCGTGGGCCGCGTCACGCGCGCTTACCCAGCGAAGCCTCGGCTGGCTCATCACGACGGGCCTGTTCATTGCACTCGCTTTTCAGATGTACATGCTCGTCGCGTGGGCGGTGTGGCCGGCACTTGCGTTGGCGTATCTGGTCACCGCTCAGCCCATCGCGCGGCGCATCTGGCACATCGCTGTCGCTGGGGCGCTAAGCATCGCGACATCCCTGACGTGGATCGTCATCGTCTCCCTCATTCCCGCTGACTCCCGCCCATACATCGGCAGCACGCTGAGCAACAATCCGTGGGAGATGGTGTTCGGCTACAACGGGCTCGGACGCTTCTCGGCGACAGCCGAATCATCCGAGTACCTCTCGTTCAGTCCGCCCTTTTCCGGCGATCCGAGCGCGGTCCGGTTGTTCACCGAACAGCTCGCCAGTCAGATCGCGTGGCTTCTGCCGGCAGCGCTCTTTGCTGCGGTCGCGCTCTGGATGCTGCGCTTCTCGCGTCCGGTCACGGTCTTCCTCGGCGCCTGGCTCGTCGTCTTCGCGGCAATGTTCTCTGCCGTCGATGGAATGCACCAGTTCTACACCGCCGCGCTCGCGGTGCCGGCTGCATTGCTCGTCGGGCTCGCGTTCGGGGTTGCGCGGCGTCGCGGCATCCTGTGGCCACAGGTCTCGCTCATCGCGATGGCCGGCGTGACAGCGGTGCTGATTTCGCTCTGGTACCCCGGCTATTCCACCGTGGTTTCGGTGGTCCAAGCGGCGATCGGCGCCCTCGCAATCGTGTTGCTGTTCGCCGAGCACAAGCGCACCGGTGGCAGCGGATGGTCGGTCCCGCGCTGGATCACGGCGCTGGTCGCGGCGATCGCGCTGGTACTCACTCCTGCGGTCTGGTCGGTGGTGACCATCGCAAATCCCAGCGACATCAACCCCGTTGCCGGAGGCGTTTCGGATATGGGCGGCGCGGGCGGCCCGGGCGGACAGGGCGGCCCGGGCGAACAGAACGGCGTCGGCCCCGGCGGGCAGGGCGGCGGGCCGGGTCAGGGGGGCGCACCGGCGCAGGGCGGTGCACCAGGACAGGGAGGCAACCCTCCCGGACAGGGATCAGGACCTGGCGCGGGACAGGGGCCAGCGACATCCGGACAAGCAACGGGCGCCGCATCGGGAAGCTCGACTGGTCGAGGTGGCGCGGCATCCAGTGACCTCGTCGCCTGGCTGCAGGAGAACCAGGGTGACACCGACTACCTCGTCGCGACCTTCGGAGCTCAAAGCGCCGCCGGCATCATCCTCGCCACGGATGGCGGATCGGTTCTGCCGATCGGTGGCTTCAATGGAAACGACGCTGTGCCCACGCTCGACGAGTTCCAGGCACTCATCGCCGACGGAAGCCTCCGGTATGTGCTGGGAACCGGAATGGCAGGGCAGGGCGCAAGCACTCCTTCCGGCGGAACCTCGACCACCTCGGCGCAGATCCGACAGTGGGTGGAGGCGACGTGCGAGACGGTGACCGATGCCCCCGGCGTGGTCTACGACTGTGCGCCGTAGGGGGGACGCGCCGCGGTCAGCGCGACCCGCGCTGCACCGTGATCTGCCCACTCGCCCCGTCGATCACGAGCTCGTGTTCGCTCCAGCGCAGGGTCAGGATCGTATGCGTGCAGCACCGGCACCGCACGATCGCAGACGTCGGCGCCAGCTCGACCGCTGAATCGGAAAGCGCTGAGGCATCGGCGCACGACCCGCAGGTAAGAGCGAGCGTCGCGGTAGCAGCACCGAAGGCCTCTTCGAGGATGCCGATGAGCGCGTTTCCGTCGACCATGCTGGGCCGCGGCGTTGCGGGCGGCTCTGGCAGCGGATGTGTGGCGAGGCTCATGATTCTCCCCCGAACCTCTCGGTGCGGATGCGCTCGGGTCGATATCCCAGCGCGACAAGTGTTTCGGCGACGAACTCCACGAACGGTGTCGGCCCACAGACGAAACTGACGGGGTCGACGGATGCCGGGTGCAAGGCCTCGGCGAGCACGGTAGCGCTGAGGCGACCGACGGTTCCCGCCCAGTCGCGCGGAGCTTCGCGCGTGTAAGCCCAGGTCGTCGAGATCCGGGGCGCATCGAGCACGAGCAGCTCGTCTCGGTACATCGCCCGATCGGCATCCTTCACGGAGTAAACGAGACGCAACGACGCTGTGGCGTCTGCAGCCACGTGCGCGCGCACCATGGCGATCAGTGGCACAATTCCTGATCCACCGGCGATCAGTTGCACCGGCGAGGGGTCGGTGGCGTCCCAGACGAAGTACTGACCGAGGGGACCCTTCACCTCCATCTGATCACCGACGCGCACGTCTTCGACGAGGTAGGGGGAAACCTCCCCGTCCTCGACTTCATCGACGCCGAGCTCGACGGCTGTGCCCGAACCGAACGATGCGATCGAGTACGACCGCACCGCCTGATAACCGTCCTCGGCAGTCAGGCGAAGATCGAGATGCTGCCCTGGCAGGTTCCCCGGCCAGTCCGGAACGTCAAGGACGAGAGCGCGGGCCCCCAACGCGGCGGGGCGAACCTCCAGCACGGATGCTGCCAGCCAGGCTCCGACGCTCACCAATACCGTTCCTCGCGCCAGGGGTCGCCGTGCATGTTGTAGCCGTTTTGCTCCCAGAAACCCGGTTCGTCGCGGCGCAGGAGCGACAGTCCGCGGACCCATTTGGCGCTCTTCCAGAAGTTGAGGTGCGGCACCAGCAACCGCGCCGGACCGCCGTGCTCGGGGTCGATCGGCGCGCCGTCGAACTCCGTGACGACCCACGCCTTGCCGCCGAGAAGATCTGCGATCGGCACGTTGGTTGTGTACCCGCCGTAGCAGTGCGCCATCGCGGCCTCGGCATCCGTCTCGATGCCCGCCATGAGTGTGTCGACCGAGACGCCCCGCCACCTGGTGTCGAGCTTCGACCACCGTGTCACGCAGTGGATGTCGGTGTGGATGTCTTCGAACGGCAGTGCGTGGAACTCGTCCCAGGTCCAGGACCGAGACTCGCCCCGCTCGTCGCGGATCGCAAAACGCCACTCGACCGTGTCGAGGCGCGGTGTCGGCCCTGCCGAGAGCACCGGGAAGTCCGTCGTCAGATACTGCCCCGGTGGCAGCCTGTCGTTCGTTTCACGCCGACGAGCGCCGAATCCGCGGGAAACAGGCGCCATGAGCATCCTCCGATCCACCACCGATGCTCGCATCTTACGGATCACGCGGAGTCGGCGAAACAGCGCGGCCCTCGGGGGCGACAGATGTCGAGGATAGGCTCAGGAGGAAGCAGGCGGACGCCCGTGGACCCACGAGGAGTGAGCATGGCTGAGAGAACCGACCCGCGCGTGGCGGTGTATCTGGACTTCGACAACATCGTGATGTCTTGGTATGACACGGTGCATGGCCGCAACGCCTACGGCAGGGACCGGCAACGCATCGCGGCGGACCCGACCGAGCCCGAGATCGCCGAACGCCTCGCCGCCGCAACAGTGGATCTCGGCGCGATCATCGACTATGCGGCATCCTTCGGCACTCTCGTGCTCACGAGGGCCTACGCCGACTGGTCATCTCCCGTGAACGCGGAGTACCGCACCCAGCTCGTCGCGCGCGCCGTCGATCTCGTGCAGCTGTTTCCCGCTGCTGCCTATGCGAAGAACGGCGCCGACATCCGACTCGCCGTAGATGCCGTCGAAGACATGTTTCGCCTTCCCGACCTCTCGCACGTCGTGATCGTGGCGGGCGACTCCGATTACGTGCCGCTCGCGCAGCGCTGCAAGCGCCTCGGCCGGTTCGTCGTGGGCGTCGGGGTGGCTGGCTCCAGCGCGAGGTCGCTCGCCGCGGCCTGCGACCGGTTCGACACCTACGATGCCCTGCCCGGGATTGAACGGGAGCCCGTCAAGGATGCCGAGACCGCCGTCGCCGCCAAGACCCGCCGCAGCCGCAAGAAGGCCGCAGATCCCGGCGCCGAATTGCTCGAGCGCGCCCTGCGGCTCGAGGGCGACCGCGAAGGCACCGAGTGGCAGCACGCGAATGTGGTGAAGAGTCTCATCACGCGGCTCGATCCGGGCTTCAGCGAGCGAGCCTTGGGGTTCCGGAGCTTCACAGACTTCATCAAGGCCCACCCCAAGGTCGCCGAGATCGACGAAACCGAGAACATCGTGCAGATCCGGCTTGCCGCCGGGACGCGCTGAGCACCAGGCTGGCCCCACGGTGCGCTTGCGTCCCACGCCGACGGTGGCATACTGGGGGCGCACTCCTGCAGCATCCGCTGCTCGTGAGAGGGAGTGAACGGCAAGGAACAGACATGACAGGTTCGGGCTTCAGCATCCCCTGCTGACCGGCCCCCCTGCCCTTTCTGCGGACCCGTGTCAGCGTCCACCCTGACCTCGTCAGGAACCGACACGTTCTGGAGTTCCGCATGCCTGCCCCCATTCCTTCCGTCGTTCTTCACGACCTCACCTTCACCTGGCCCGACGGCCACCGTGTTCTCGACGCCGTGTCGGGTGCGTTCCCATCCGGCTCGACGGGTCTTGTCGGCCTCAACGGCGTCGGCAAGTCGACGCTGCTGCGTCTGATCGCCGGCGACCTCACGCCGACATCGGGTTCCGTGCAGGCTGCGGGTGTCGTCGACTATCTACCACAGCGAACGGATGCCGAACCCGGCCATACGCTGGTCGATCTTCTCGGCATCCGCTCGATCGTCGACGCGATCGCCGCCGTCGAGCGGGGCGAGATCGACCTCGCCCTCTTCGACGCGATCGGCGCAGACTGGGACGTCGAGGAGCGGGCAATTGCCGCTCTGAGCGCGGCTGGCGTCGACATCGACGACCTCGACCGCCCCGTCACGACGATCTCGGGCGGGGAAGCGACGGTTGCGGCACTCGTCGGCATACGGATGCGCGGAGCCGACATCGCCCTGCTCGACGAGCCGACCAACAACCTCGACGGCCACGGGCGGGCACGGGTCCACGACCTCATCGGCGCGTGGGACGGTCCCGTGATCGTCGTCAGCCACGATCTGGAGTTGCTGGAGCGCATGCAGAACACGGCTGAATTACGGGCCGGCGCGCTGATGCTCTTCGGCGGACCGTACTCAGAGTTCCGAGAGCAGGTTGCACGCGAACAGGAAGCAGCCGAGCGCGCGGCGCGGTCCGCAGAGCACGCTGTCCGCGTCGAGAAGCGGCAGCGGATCGCGGCAGCCGAGCGTATCGCGCACAGCGAGCGGCAAGGCAAGAAGGATGCCGCCAATCGCAAGTACATCGGGGCCGTCGTCAACGACCGGCGAAACTCGGCCGAGAAGACCCACGGAAGGCAGCGCGGACTGCTCGATGATCGGATGCAGGCGGCGCAGCGTTCACTGCAGGACGCCGAGTCACGCATCCGTGATGACGACCGGGTCAGCATTGACCTCCCCGACCCCGCCGTACCTCCGGGCAAGCGGATCGCCGAGTTCACGGGGAGCGACGGGCGAACGGTCATCGTCCAGGGACCGGAACGCGTCGCAATCACCGGCCCGAACGGGGTCGGCAAGAGCACGCTGCTGGAGGGGCTGGTTTCCGGCGTGGCTGCCGGCCCCGGCCGGGCGGTAGCCGTCGCGGACATTCATCGCATCGGCACGCTCTCCCAACGCCTCGACACCCTCGACGACGCGGCATCCGTTATCGAGAACGTGAGCCGAGTCTCGCCGCGCATTCCGCGAACGGAGCTTCGCAACCGGCTCGCGCGACTCCTCGTGCGCGGGGCCATGGTGGATCGGCCCGTCGGTGTTCTCTCGGGCGGCGAGCGGTTCCGGGTCGCCCTCGCGCAGGTGCTCCTCACCGATCCGCCACCTCAACTGATCGTGCTCGATGAACCAACCAACAACCTCGATCTCCAGACCACGGAGCAACTCATCGAGGCGCTCGGCGCCTACCGCGGCGCGATGATCGTGGTCAGCCACGACCGAGGATTCCTGGATCGCCTCGCGCTGGACGCTGAGTTCGCGTTGGATGCCGCGGGAGTGCTGACCGCGATGCGGTAGGCACCGAGCAGACGATGCGCTAGCGGCGTGCGATCGGCATCCAGAGCTCGGTCGTCGCCGTGCTGAAGTCGTCGGCGCGATCGAGTACGGCGACGATCGAGGGGCCAGGACGCAACTGCCAGAGGTTGGAGGGGAACCAGTCCGATGCGGATGCCGCGTAGGCCTCCTGGAGCGCTGCGGGGTAGGGGCCTGACGTGCGGAACACCGCCCACTCCCCCGCCTCGACTTCGATCACGTCGAGATCTGCGGGCACGGATGCCGCGGCATCCAGAGCGACGCCGTGCAGGTAGGTGAGCTCGGTTCCTTCTCGGTAATCCGGGTCGACGCCGTCGCTCACCTGCAGCAGCCCACCCGGCTCGGTGCTGCTGAGCTCCTTGAGGCGGGCGTGTTCGCGCGCGGGAAGTGCGGCGACGAACTGCTGGACGTGCGGATTGATTCCTTCGTGGATCAGCGGCACGCGAGCAGCGTGTCCGACGAGACGGAACGCGGGGCGTTCGGCGATGCGCGTGTCCATAGTGGTGTTCCCTTCGACGGTCAGGCGAAGCCTGAGTTTCGGTTGCGTGCGAAGGGGACCACCATTTACCCGCACCTCGGCGGGCGACGAACCGTGGACCGCGCGAAAAGCTCGGCCAAAGGCTTCGGTCGAGCCGTATCCGAACCGCACCGCGATATCGAGGAGCGGGTCGCCAGCGACCACGGCGGCGGCTGCGACCGTCATCCGTCGCCGGCGTATGTACTCCGACAGCGGCATCCCGACCAGCGACGAGAACATCCGCCGCAGGTGATACTCGGTCACGCCCGCCTCCCGCGCCAGCGCCCCGATGTCGAGGTCTTCGGACAGGTCGTCGTCGATGACATCGATCAGTCGATTGAGCTCCGCGATCATGGGGCCTCCTTCGACATCCAGCCTGCGAGATCCACGCCGCGCGTACCCGATCGTTCCGGTCCGGTTCGATCGCCCTACGCGGGTTCGGTCGTGCGTACCAGCCCGCATCTGACGCACGACCAGGCGACGAGGAATCGCTCATCGTCGAGGATCTCGTACCGTAGCCGATCACCGCACGTCGGGCACTCCCACGCCTGCGACTCGCGACTCGTCACAGCCTCAGCCTAGGCGCCCCCGATAGGGGCGGTCCGGGTACGGGACCTCTGGCCGGTGCCGTCGCGTCGCGCCCCGGCGACGATGGAGCCGTGGATGCCGAGCGCACCGATCGTGCGGATTTCTGGCGGCTTCCGGTCGGCGCCGGAGGAGTGATTGTGGCGCACGCGAGCCGGTGGTGGGAGCTGCTGTCGGCGCGTCGCGACTGCCGCGCGCCGCAACAGCTCGTGCACGCGGCACTCGAGGTTTTCACGGGCGGCGAACGATACGTCATCGAGATGACGCCACAGTGGGGGCAGCCGCGCACGGCATCCGGGGTCGTGGCGATCGGGCCAGTGGGTCCGCCACCGCTCGGACGATTCCGGATGTTCCGCTATGTCGTTCGCGCCTGGCCGAACGGAGTACTGCCCGAGGTTCCTCTCCACACCTGGGGGCGCGCAGTTCCGCCGAGTACCGACATGTGGAACAGCAACTCGCTCATCGCGTGGACGCTCTGCCGCGCAGGGATCGATGCCTGCACTCTCACTCCCCCGGTCGGGTGCCGCGCGCCCGGGTGGGTAGCGGGCATCGCGGCAGGGACGCGCAAGCCGCACGCGGATGTCGAGAGGTAGCGATAACTCGTGGGTTTCTCACTCCTCGGCCTGGCCGTCGCGCTCGCCGTGCTCCTCCCGAGCCTCCTGCTCGTGTGGTTTCCCCCGACCGAGCCATGGCCGGATGTCGCGGTTCCGCGGATCCTCACAGCGCTCGAACGGGTCGGCCAGGCACTGTGCGTCGTCGTGCCCGCCGTCGTACTCCCCGGCACGCTGGTCTGGCCGTGGCTGATTGTCGCGATCGCAGCACTCGCCGGCTACGACGCGCTCTGGGGCCGCTACCTCGATCGCGGCCGATCACTCCGCCTGTTGTACGGACCGTTCTGGCGAGTTCCGGTGCCGATGGCGATCCTTCCCGTCGTGACGTTCCTCGCCGCGGCAGCATGGCTCAGCAACCCGTGGTTAGCCGTCGCCGCTGTCGTGCTGGCGATCGGTCACATCCCGGCATCCGTCATTATCGCCAGGACCCTCGCGACCGATTCAGGCGCGCGCCACTGACGTTGGAGATCTCCGGCCCCGGGACTCTAGGAAGGTCTCGATCTGCTGGCGCGTGTCGCTGAGTTTGGTGATCCGCTCCGTGAGTTCGTCGAGAACCACCTCGAGCTGGTCGGCAAGCGCGTCGTGGGTTGCCGCGGATGCCGGGCCGGCGCATGCGAGGACGGACTGCACGACGTCTCGAGGAAAGTCCATCCCGAACAGCATGTGGATGGTGCGCGCCTGTTCCACTGTCGACTCGTCGTAGTCGCGATACCCGTTGGGCTCACGATGCGCCGAGATCAACCCCCGTTCCTCGTAGTACCGGAGCGACCTCTGGCTCACGCCGCTGCGCGCGCTAAGTTCACCGATCTTCATCGCCTTGACCTTGACATGATGTCAGACTATAACGTCACCTTCGAGGCGAGCGAGAGTCGCTCAGTCGGTGAAGGAAAGACAATGCACGCAACGATCACGGTCGGTACCCGCGTCCGCTCGTACACGGTGGTCGGTGACCCCGAGGGTCTCGAAGGCCGACCGCTCGTCCTCGTGTTCCACGGCTCACGTCAGGACGGAGAGACGCACCGCGAATTCACGGGACGCGTCCTAGACACCCTCGCGCACGATGCCCGCGCAGTGGTCGCGTATCTCGACGGACACCGGGGCAACTGGAACGATGCGCGAGCCGAAAGCGCCTTCCCGGCACGCAGAGAACAGATCGACGACGTCGCGTTCGCGCGAGCGCTTGTCGATGAACTCCAGAGAACCCACCACATCGACCGTAGGAGGGTCATCGGTCTCGGCTTCTCCAACGGCGGCCAGATGGTCTTCCGACTGCTGCACGAGGCATCCGATCTACTCGCTGGCGGCGTGATCGTGTCGGCGACGATGCCGGTCCGCGAGTCCTTTCTGAGCGGATACGCGGAGACCGCCGAGCGCTCCGTGCCGGTCACCCTTATTCATGGCACGACGGATCCGATCGTTCCGTACCAGGGCGGTCGGATGCCGTGGTGGGCGCGCAAGGTCTTCAGGGTCGACGGAGTGAGTCTTTCTGCGCCGGCAACCGCGGAGTACTTCGCCAGACGTCATGGCATCAGCGCCGCACCCGAGGTCACCGCCCTCCCCCACCGCGGAGCGTCGCGGCGGCCCACCCGCGTCGAACGCACGACCTACAGCGAGCCGAACAAAGCCCCCGTGACCTTCTACACCGTCATCGACGGCGGACACACGGTTCCCTCACCCAAGACTGGCCCCGCGATCGTCGGCCGCACCGCGACCGACATCAGTATCGATGAGGTCGTGAGCGACCTGATCGACCTTATCTGAGTCGGGGTCACGCGAGTCCGTTGCGTGTCGAGCGGCGCTCGATCACGACGGTGTCGCGCCACTGGCCAGCATGGGGTCCGAGCTGGGAGCGTGCGATTCGCTCGCGACGACCGACGACTCGGAACCCGTGCTTCTCGTGAAGGCGCAGGCTCGCGGTGTTCTCGGGGAAGATGCTCGACTGGATCGTCCAGAAGCCGGCGGCGTCGGCATCCGTGACGAATCGACTCAGCAACGCGCTCCCGACCCCTCGCCCCTGATGCTCGGGCGCCACATACACCGAATGCTCGATGACGCCGCGATAGGCCGCTCGGGTCGACACGGGCGAAGCAGCTGCCCAACCGATCACCTCACCCGCGGAGTCGACGGCAATCAAGCGCGGCTCGCGGAGCTTGGCGGCGTCGAACTCCGCCCAGCTCGGGGTTGCGATCTCGAACGTGGCTTCGCCTCCCGCGATCCCCGCGGCGAAGATGAGCTCGACCTGCGCCCAGTCCTGGGCGGTCATCGAGCGAACCGTGGCGGTCAACAGCACGACCCGGTGCCTGCGGCATCCGTCGAACACACGCCCGTTGCCGGGAGGGTCAGCTGCACGGTGGATGCCGACGCGATGTCTCCGGCGAGCCACGCCGCGATGGAACGTACCTGCTCGTACCCCGTGGCCAGCAGGAACGTCGGCGCCCGCCCGTAGGACTTCATGCCGACGATGAAGAAGCCGCGCTCCGGATGCTGCAGCTCCGCGAATCCGTGCGGAGGCACGGTGCCGCACGAGTGGATGTTGGGGTCGATGAGGGGCGCGAGCCTGCGCGGCGCCTCCACGACCTCGTCGAGCTCAAGACGGATCTCACGCAGCATCGCCAGGTCGGGTCGGAAGCCGGTCGCGCTGATGACGCGGTCAGTCTCGTGCTCGGCAGGCTCACCGTCTCGGGTGCCGATCAGCCGAACCCCGCTCTCCGTGCGCTCGGCGCGGCCGATCCGGAAGGAATCGACGAGCACTACGCGGCCGGACTCGACGAGCTCATCGGTCCGCGCCCCCAGGTTCGCACGGCCCGGCAGCTCGTCAGCCTCCGACGCCGTGACCCGGGTGGCCGAAGGTGTGCGGAGCAGCCAGGTGACGCGGGTGCCGGGCACCTCGTCGGCAAGGTCGGCGAGAGCCAGCAGCGTGTTCGCCGCCGAGTGCCCCGCTCCGACGACGGTGGTGTGTCGCCCGGCGAAGAGGTGACGGTCAGCGCCGGCGACGTCGGGAAGCGCATGCGAAACCCGGTCGGCGATACCCGCGCCGCCCGGCAGCTCGAGCCCAGTGGAGGCAAGTGGATTAGGGGTCTCGTAGGTTCCGGATGCATCGATCACCGCTCGGGCCCGAAGCTCTGCCGTCATCCCCTCGGCATCCTGGATTTGTAGGAGGAACGGGGTGTTCGCGCGTCCTTCCGTGCGGGTGCGATCGATGCCGTCCTTACCCACGGCAGCAACGCGCGTCGACAGTCGAATCCGCGAGGCGAGTGGATCGAGCGCTGCAAGCGGCTCGAGGTACTCGTCGATGAGCTCTTGGCCAGTCGGCATCTGGTCGAGGTCAGCCGGCTCGGTCCAGCCTGCGTCTTCGAGCAGACGCCGCGCCGCGGGGTCGATCAGGTGTCGCCATGACGAGAAGAGCCGGGTGTGACCCCACCGGCGGATCGAGGATCCGCTCGTCTCCCCCGCCTCGAGGACGACGACGTCGATGCCGCGCTCGAGCAGGTGAGCGGCAGCGGCAAGCCCAACGGGACCGGCGCCGATGATGGCCACGGGCAGGGTCGCGAGACGAGCGTCGCTGGTGGGTCGGGCGGTGAGGTCGAGCAGTGTCACGGGAGTCTCCGGTCAGTCTCAGGCGAGTGTGGAGAGCCAGTATGCGTCGCTATATCGATATCTGTCAATATTCACTATGATCGATATATGACCTCGCTCGACATCCTTCCCCCGGCGGACCCCGCGGCGTGCTGCGCGCCTCTCGCGCAGACTCCGCTCTCGCGCACGGATGCTGAGGAGCTCGCATCCGCACTGAAGGCACTTGCCGACCCCGCCAGGCTGCAACTGCTGTCGATCGTCGCCGCCAGCGAGGGTCGGGAGGCATGCGTGTGCGACCTGACCGAACCCGTCGGGCTGGCTCAGCCCACGGTGTCGCACCACCTCAAGGTGCTGACGGACGCGGGATTTCTCACACGATCCAAGCGGGGCACCTGGGCGTACTACCGACTCGTTCCGAGCGCGCTTGAGCGCGTGGCGCAGGTCGTCCGACCGAGTTAAGACGCCTCGGCCAGGTCGGCAAGCATACCCACGAGATCGTCGCCACTGACGCCCCACTTCTGGGTATCGAGTTGCCCGGCACGCTCCATCCCTGCCACACCCAGCGTGCCGCTCAGAAGTAGGGCACCCATCCCCCGCGCCCTCGACTCGCCCACGACAGCGGCAACGATCGCGAGGAACTCGTCTTGCGACGCGACAGCAGCGCGTGCCAGCGACTCGGGATCACGCTGTGGCGCCGTAAACATCAGTGCGTGAAGATGCGGCTGACGACGCGCGATAGTGAGCATGGCGGCGAGGGCAGACTCCAGGCGCGAACGTGCGGAAAGCTCCTGTCGCGCCCGAAGCTGAGCCAAGTCATCCGCCAGACGATTCCACCGCTCTATCGCGACGGCTGCCAGCAACTCCTCCTTGTCGGCGAAGTGACCGTAGGGAGCCCCGCGCGAGACCCCGGCACGAGCGCCCACGGCCCGCAGGGTCACGGCGTCGACGCCACCCTCATCCAGGAGTTCGGCGGTGGCCTCCAACAGCGCGCGACGCGTCGCTGCCGCAGATTCGACTCGAGCGATCATCCTCCGATTCTATTTGACAATGTCATCCGAGGTGCTATCGTCACTCGCATGACACTGTCACATGAAAGCTCACAGCATGCCGTCGTCAGCGGAGCATCCACCGGCATGGGGCGGGCCACCGCACCCGTCGAAACCCTGCCGCTCGAGGTGTCGCGCCGCGTGTTCGAGGTCAACGTGTTCGGGCAGATCGCTCTTACACAGGCGCTCTTACCGGCGCTGCACCGAAGCGGCGGACGCGTCGTGGACATCAGCTCGACGGGCGGACGTATCGCGATGCCGGCGTATGGCGCCTATTCGGGCAGCAAGTTCGCGATCGAAGCCATCAGTGACGCGATGCGGCAAGAGCTCGCGCCTCAGGGCGTCCAGGTCGTCATCGTGGAACCGGGCGGCGTGCGCACGGCGATGGGAGACCGCGGCTCCGCCGTCGCCAGAGACCTCCACTCGCAGATGACCGTCGAACAGCACGACAGGTACGACCGGCTCATGGCAGCGTTCCTCAGCCACTCCGCGACGTTCGCAAGCGAGGGAGTGTCTGCAGAAGAGGCAGCCAAGGTCATCGCGCGAGCCGCAACGGACCGTCGCCCGCGGACCCGTTACACGATCGGGCGCGACGCCGCCCTTCTCACTCGCCTCGCCCGAATCCTCCCCGACCGCATGATGGACCGGGCGATCGCCCGCACGCTGCGGCCGCATTACCCGAAAGCCTGACTCACCTTGATGCAGGGGCAGGCCCTCAGACCGAGTGGCGCGGCCACCTCCGCGTGAACCACAGCAGAGCCCACACGATCAGCCCGATTCCTGGCACCAGCAGCAGGATCGCCGACCAGATGATCTTCTCGCTTGTCATGAGCTGGTCAGAGCGCACAGTGACGACCAGGGCCCAAATCGACAGGGCATAGATGGCGAGCACCACCAGAAGGATGATGAGATGCACTGAACTGAACACGACGACGCCGATTCCCGATACAAGAGCCCGACAACTCGATTCGCCGCGGGCGCTCGGTCTCCCACCCTACGTCGCTCGCTTCCCCTCGACGAAAGTCGCGCCATTGCTTGCGCGGGTCGAGGCGGATCCCCTATGTTCCTGGTCAAGCGTCCAACTCTCACGCCCGCCATGCCCTCCCCGACCCGACGGCACCAGGAAAGGCATCCGATGTCGGCTAGGCACCACCCCACCGGCTCCATCCCGACGATCGATCTCAACGCTCAGCATGAGTGCTGACACCCCGGCGACCTCGGCGCCTACTCCCGAGATCCTCACCCGCGTAACACCCCGGTGGATCGTAGCCTTCGTGCTGGCCATGGTCGGCGTGGCTGCCGGGTGGTTCGGCCCCTTGCAGATCCTGCTTCCCGCGCAAGCCGCGGCGCTCGAATCGGCCGGAGTGCCCAAGGAGGCGATCCTGGCGGTTGTCACCGGTATCGGCGCCGCAGCTTCAATGGTCGCGAACCCACTCTGGGGCGCAATCTCGGACCGTACTCGGTCACGGTGGGGCAGGCGCCGCCCGATCCTCGTCGTCGGCACGGTGATGGGCTCGCTCGGCATGGTCATCCTTGCCGTGGCCCCCGACCCGGTCTGGATGGCTGTCGGGTGGGTCACTGTGCAGATCGGCCTGAACGGTCCTTTCGCCGCCCTCGCCGCTGTCATCGCCGATCGCGTCCCCGACGCTCAGCGCGGCCTTGTCGGCGCGTTGTTCGGCGTGGCCCAGACGATCGGCGTCGTTCTGGGCACCGCGATCGCCGTGCTCCTGGGCGAAGGAAGTCTCGGCTATGCGGCGCTCGCTCTCGCCGTACCGGCGCTCGTGCTCTCGTTCGCGATCGTCCATCACGAACCGCCCACCACCGATACCGTCACGAGCAGCAGCGGACGGCCGATGCGCACCTTCGTGGCGGGACTTCGCCCGACCGCGCACTTCAGCTGGATGTGGGCCATCCGCTTCCTCATGAATCTCGCCAACGCCCTGGTGCTGCTGTACATGTACTACTACCTGACCGACGGTGTCGGTCTCGTCGACGCCGGTGAATGGGTACTCATCATCACCCTCGTGAACGTGGTGGTAACCGTAGCCGTCGCAAGCGTCTTCGGTCCCCTGTCTGATCGCTGGGGGCGCCGCCTGCCCTTCGTCGCGAGCGCGGCGATCATCGTCGCGGCGGGCTCCCTCCTGCTGGCGTTCTTCCCAGCATTGCCCGTCGTGCTGCTCGCAGCCTCGCTCATCGGCATCGGCTGGGGACTGTACATCGCGGTCGAGCTCGCGATCATCACCTCGACCCTGCGCGCCGACAGCACGTACGCCACGATGCTCGGCCTGTCCAACATCGCCGCATCCCTCCCCCAGGTGCTCGCCCCCGTCGTCGCAGCTCCCATCGTGCTGCTCTGGGGTGGCTACACCGGACTCTACGGAGCAGCCGCGATCGCCTCCCTCCTCGCACTGGCTTGCGTTCCCGCGCTCCGCTCCCGCCCCTGAAAGGACTCCATGCCCAGCTCACTCGTCTTCCCCCCGGGCTTCCGCTTCGGAACCTCGACCTCGGCCTTCCAGATCGAAGGGGCAACGGATGCCGATGGCCGAGGCGTCAGCATCTGGGACGTCTTTGCGGCGGAGCCCGGACGTGTGCTTGGCGGCGACTCCCCTGCCGTGGGGATCGACCATTACCACCGCTACGCCGAAGACGTCGCGCTGCTGGCACAGCTCGGCGTGCAGGACTACCGCTTCTCGTTCGCCTGGCCTCGCATCCTGCCGACCGGTCGCGGCACGGTCGAAAAGCGAGGGCTCGACTTCTACGACCGGCTGATCGACGCGCTGCTCACGGCAGGCATCAACCCCGTGCCCACGCTCTATCACTGGGATCTTCCGCTGGCACTACAAGAAGCCGGTGGGTGGATGGCGCGAGAGACCGCCGAGGCATTCGCTGACTATGCCTCCCTCCTCGGCGAGCACTTCGCCGACCGCGTCACCGATTGGCTCACCCTCAACGAGATGAGCGTCCACACGCTGTACGGCCATGGTCTGAGCGAGCACGCGCCCGGTCTCGGGCTGGAACTTGCCGCACTGCCCGCGGCGCACTACCAATTGCTCGCACACGGCTTGGCTGTGCAGCGCTTGCGGGCTGCCGGGGCACAACGCATCGGCGTGGCCAACCAGCACTTCCCCGTCATCCCCGCCAGCGACGACGACGCCGACCTGATTGCCGCCCACGTCTTCGCCGACCTCACCAACTGGACTTTCGCCGACCCGATTCTGCGCGGCGTCTACCCGAGCGACGAGATCGCGGGAGGCATCCTGCAGCTGACCGGGGTGTCGCCGGAACAGCTGGCAGCCGACCTACGTGTGATCTCCGAACCGCTGGACGTCTACGGGGTGAACTACTACGAGCCGACCCGCATCGGGGCTCCCCAAGCCGATCGGGACTCGTCCGGCGTGCTCGAGGTCGACATCCCCGAGGGGCTGCCGTTTGCCGCCGTGCCCATCGAGGGTGTGGAGCGCACGGACTTCGGCTGGTCGATCGTGCCGTCTGGGCTGGGCGACATCCTCCGGCAACTGCGCGAGCGCTACCCAGAGCTGCCCCCGATCATCATCACCGAGAACGGGGCGTCCTTCTCGGATGGGCCGGGTGCGGATGGGCGCGTGCGCGACGAGCGACGCATTAGGTTCCTGGACGCGCATCTGCGGGCGCTCTCCGACGAGATGGCCGCTGGCGCGAACGTCGTGGGCTATTACGTCTGGTCGATCCTCGACAACTTCGAGTGGGCTGCCGGCTTCAGCGAGCGGTTCGGGCTCGTCCATGTGGATCTCGACACGCTCGCGCGCACTCCGAAAGACTCGTACTACTGGTACCGGGATCTCATCGAGGCCCAGAACCCAGCGCGGTCAGTCTGAGATCGATCGCGCGTGCGCGGCGAGTCCTGACGCCGCGAACTCGGCAGTGCGGCGCGCGGCGGCGCTGTCGCGGTCAGCCAGCCATGCCAGCGTGATCCCGTCGAGCAGCGCGACGAGCAGGCGGGCAAGCTCGTCCAGAGGCGAGGTCCACTCGGACCCCGTGAGCTCGGCCGCGTACGAGAGCATCTCGGCGGCAGATTCGAAGTACGTTGACCACTGGTCGCGCATCCCGTCCGCGGAATGACGTCGGGAGAACAACGCGAGCTCCATGAGCACGAGCTCACGCTCGGGATTTGCCTCCAGGAGACCGATGTAGGTCTCGAAGCCGCTGCGGAGGGCGCTCTCCAATGAACGGGCGTCCCATGACCCCGCTTGGGCAGCGAAGCGCTCCTGCTCGGTGACGGTGTCAACGACGGCGCGCATGAGCTCATCCTGCGACGCGAAGGCGTAATGGAATGCGCCCAGCGGCATCTCTGCCTCAGCAACGATTCGTCGCGTGGTCGCCTTCCCGACGCCGTCACGAGAGATCACGCGGATCGCGGCTGCCACGAGCTCCTCGCGACGCTGCTCGAGCGGGATCCGACGGACCATCGTTGCCCTCCCCGCCACATTCCCGTAGACGCCGAAACCCGCGGAACTCCGCGGGTTTCTGTTGGCTGGGGTACCTGGACTCGAACCAAGAACAACTGAACCAGAATCAGCCGTGTTGCCAATTACACCATACCCCAAGGGTTCCCGCCGGAACGGGCGCCAAGGGTCAAGTCTAGACGACGCGAAACGCCCCGCCAAACCAGACCCGACAGCGGCGCGTCTCAGTTTGCGGCGAGGTGATCGACCAGCGCTCCAAAGCGGCGAACCGACGCATCCTTGCCCAGAAGCTCCATGGACTCGAACAGCGGCGGTGAGACGCGGCGGCCACTGAGCGCTACCCGCAGCGGCCCGTAGGCGACGCGCGGCTTGAGGCCGAGCACCTCGATGAGCGCCGCGGCGAGAGCCTCCTGAATCGCGGCGGCGGTGAACTCCGCCTCCGGAATCAGCTCGATCGCGCCCACACCGGCGACGAGGACCTCGCCGGCGTTCGCGGGCAGAGACGTCAGTGCATCGTCCTCGTAGGCGACGGTGTCCGTGAACAAGAAGCCGAGGAGGCCGGGGGCGTCACCGAGCAGCTGCATCCGCTCCTGCACGAGCGGGGCGGATGCAGCGAGCATCTGCGCCTGTGCGTCAGTCATCGGATCCGACACGACCCCGGCGGCGACCAGGTACGGAACGAGACGGGAAGCGAAATCCTCGGCCCCCAGCATCCGGATGTGGTCGCCGTTGATCGACTCCGCCTTCTTCTGGTCGAAGCGGGCCGGGTTCGGGTTCACGTCGGCGATGTCGAACGCAGCCACGAGCTCATCGAGCGAGAAGACATCGCGGTCGGGAGCGATCGACCAGCCCAGCAGAGCGAGGTAGTTCAGCAGCCCCTCGTGGATGAAACCCTTCTCGCGCTGCAAGAAGAGGTCGGCCTTCGGGTCACGCTTGGAGAGCTTCTTGTTGCCCTCCTCCCCCAGCACGAGCGGCATGTGGCCGAAGCGTGGCACGAATTCGGTGACACCGGCGGTCACGAGCGCGTCATAGAGCGCGAGCTGGCGCGCCGTGGACGGCATGAGGTCTTCACCGCGGATGACGTGAGTGATGCCCATGAGAGCGTCATCGACCGGGTTCACGAACGTGTACAGCGGAACTCCGCCGGCGCGCACGATGACGAAGTCGGGGAAGGATCCCGCCGGGAAGGTCACCTCGCCGCGGATCAGATCCACGTAGGTGAGGTCGTGGTCGGGTACCCGCAGGCGCCAGGCGGGCTCGCGACCCTCGGCACGGAACGCTGCCTTCTGCTCATCCGTAAGGTCGCGGTCGTAGTTGTCGTAGCCGAGCTGCTTCGCGCGCCCCGCGGCCTCGTTTCGGGCATCGATCTCTTCGGCAGTCGAGTAGCTCTCGTACACGACACCGGCATCGATGAGCTTCTCGAGCACGCCTCGGTAGATCTCGTGGCGCTGCGACTGTCGGTACGGCGCGTGCGGACCGCCGACCTCCACACCCTCGTCCCAGTCGATCTTGAGCCACCGCAGCGCATCGAGCAGCTGGTGGTAGCTCTCCTCGGAGTCGCGGGCGGCATCCGTGTCTTCGATGCGGAAGACGAGCTTGCCGCCGTTGTGCCGCGCGTAGGCCCAGTTGAACAGCACGGTGCGCATCAGCCCGACGTGAGGCAGACCCGTCGGTGACGGGCAGAAGCGGACCCGAACGTCGGATCCGGTGGCGGTCGTGGTGGCGGGATGCGGCGTTCCGGGCATAGATACCGAGTCTAGTTGCGACGCGGACGCCACAACGCGGGGGTCGGGACGACTACGCCACCTGGCGGATGCGGCCGTACGGCGCGAGAAGCACCGTTGCGATCACCGCGACACCGACAACCAGCGCGAGCCCCGTGAATCCGATCCACCCGAGGACGATCCCCGACGTGATCGCACCGACGGCGCCCACGAGACTCATCGAGAGGTCGTTGCGCCCCTGCCGTGTCGTGCGGCGCTCTTCGGATGACGACTCGGTCAGCAGCGCTGATCCGGCAACGGTGGCAGCGCTCCACCCCAGGCCCAGCAGAATGAGCGCCACCGTGACCGCAGTGTTTGACTCGGCACCGAGGAACACCGTGACGAGGGATGCCGCGAGCAGCGCCTGACCGATCATGATCGTGGGGATGCGGCCCACGCGGTCTGCCAGGATGCCGAACACCGGCGAGAGCGCGTACATCCCGGCGATGTGCAGACTGATCGTCAGACCGATGATGGTCAGGCTCGCCCCGTGGTGCAGCATGTGCACGGGTGTCATCGCCATGATCGATACCATGACGCCGTGCGCGGCGGCGTTCGCGAAGATCGCGTAGCGAGCAGGCACCGGGCGATCGGGCTTGACGATCTGAGCCACGACCCGGTCCCGCCGCCGCTGGGCGACGGTCTGGGCCACCAGGAGCGGATCCGGTCGCAGCGCGAACAGGTACACGACGATGCTCAGCGCCTGTGCCGCGATCGTGAAGACGTACGGGCCCGTCAGGGGCGGCATCCCCAGGGCATCGCCGATCGCCTGCCCCGGCTGCACGAGATTCGGTCCGAGCACGGCGCCAATGGTCGTCGCCCAGACGACGATCGAGAGGTCGCGGCCACGCGTGGCATCCGTGGCGAGATCGGCGGCAGCGAAACGCGACTGCAGGTTCGCGGTCTGACCCGCTCCGACGAGCCCGAAGGCCAGCAGAAGCAGCGGGAACGACCGAACGGCCGCCGCCACCACGACCAGCGAAACGCCTACGAGCGCGATCGCCATGCCCGACGCCAGCGAGATACGGCGTCCGCGCCGACGCGCGAGGGCAGCCAGCGGCACGGCCAGCGCGGCGGTACCGAGGGTCACACCCGCCGCAGCAAGCCCCGAGAGAGACTCGTCACCGGCGATGTCTGCGGCAAGCACAGCACCAAGGGAGACTGTCGCGCCGAACCCGAGCCCGCCGAGCACTTGGCCTGCCGACAGCACCCAGACGGCGCGTCGCTGGATGCCTGCGAGTTCGCTCGCCTCCTGGCGATCGTCGACCCAGCCGTCAGACAGTGTCACCGACGCGGCTCCGCATCCCGCGCGGTGTTGCGCAGGATGCCGAGCCCGTCGATCTCGACCTCGACGACGTCTCCGGACACGAACGGGCCGACACCGGCCGGCGTGCCGGTGAGGATGACATCGCCCGGCAGCAGCGTGAACGCCGCCGACACGTACTCGATGATCGCCGGCACCGAGTGGATCATGTCGCTGATCGCCCCGCGCTGACGGACCTCGCCGTTGACACGCGTTGTCAGCTTTGCGCCGCCCGCAAGGTCGAACTCCGTCTCGATCACGGGTCCGAGCGGGCAGAAGGTGTCGAAACCCTTCGCACGCGACCACTGGCCATCCGAGCGCTGCAGGTCGCGCGCAGTCACGTCGTTGCCGATCGTGTAGCCGAACACGTAGTCCAGCGCGGCATCCGCGGTCACGTTCTTCGCGATGCGGCCGATGACGACGGCGAGTTCGCCCTCGTAGTCGGTACGCTCCGACTGCCACGGGCGCACGATCGGCTCGTCCGGCCCGATCACCGCCGTGTTGGGCTTCAGAAACAGCAGCGGCTCGCCCGGTGCCTCGCTCCCCATCTCCGCGGCGTGATCGAGGTAGTTCTTACCGACGCACACGACCTTCGAGCGCGGAATGACCGGAGCGAGCAGCGTGACCTCGCCGACCGGCACGCGCTCCCCCGTCGTCTCGTAGCCGGCGAACATCGGGTCACCCGCGAGCACCACGAGCTCGCCCTCGTCGAGGATGCCGTAGGCGATCGCATCCTCGTGTCGGAACCGCGCGATTCTCATGCCTGGGAACGGGCGTCGAGGCGGTGCATCCAGCCGTGGCGGTCTTCGGCGTGGCCGTACTGGATGTCGGTCAGCTCCTGTCGCAGCTCGAGCGCGAGCGAGCCGACGGGCTGCTGGTCGACGAAGTCGCGTCCCTTGAGCACGCCGATGGGAGTCACGACGGCGGCAGTCCCGCAGGCGAAGACCTCGACGATGTCACCGGATGCCACACCCTCACGCCACTCGCGCAGCGAGATGTTGCGACCCTGCACGTGAAGCCCGCGGTCGGTTGCCAGCTGCAGGATCGAGTCGCGTGTGACGCCCTCGAGGATCGAGTCCGACTGCGGTGTCACGACCGTGCCGTCCTTGAAGACGAAGACGATGTTCATCCCACCGAGCTCTTCGATGTTGCCGTCCTGATCGAGGAAGACCACTTGGTCGCACTCGTTCTCGTAGGCCTCTGACTGCGGCAGCAGACTCGACGCGTAGTTGCCTCCGGTCTTGGCAGCGCCGGTTCCGCCCTTGCCTGCGCGCGAGTAGTCCTCGCTCAGCCAGATCGACACGGGGGTGACACCACCCTTGAAGTACGCGCCAGCGGGGCTGGCGATGACGTAGTAGCCGACCTTGTTGGCGGGACGCACGCCGAGGAAGGCCTCCTTGGCGAACATGAACGGGCGCAGGTAGAGGCTCTGGTTCTCACCCGACGGAACCCAGGCGCCGTCGACCGCGACGAGCTCCTCGAGCGACTGGATGAAGTACGACACCGGCAGCTCGGGAAGGGCCAGCCGCCGCGCCGAGCGCTGCAACCTGCGTCCGTTCTGGTCAGGACGGAAGGTGTGGACCGAACCGTCGGCGTGACGGTAGGCCTTGATGCCCTCGAAGACCTCTTGCGCGTAGTGCAGCACTGCCGCCGCCGGGTCGAGCGAAAGCGGACCGTAGGGCTTGACCTGCGGGCGGTGCCACCCGCCGCCGACCGACCAGCAGATGTCGACCATGTGGTCGGTGAAGTGCTGACCGAAGCCGGGGTTCGCGAGGATCGCCTCGCGCTCGGCATTCGTCTTGGCCTGCAAGTTGCGCATCACCTGGAACTGCAGGGGCGCAAGGCCGGCGTCGGGGTCGGTGTCAAGAAGAGTCATGTCGAAATCCAGTCGTTCGAGCGCGGCGGTGGCGGGTCCGTCCAGCGCGGCAAGGAGCCGAGTGGTTCCAGGCTACGCCTGCAGGCGGGCGACGATCGCGTCACCGATCTGCGCTGTTGTGCGCGCGGCCTCGCCCCGAGAAGCGATGTCCTCCTCCACCGCGCGGGTGACGCGGGCGGAATCGTCGTGCAACCCGAGGTGATCGAGCAGCATCGCGATGGACAGAATCGCAGCAGTGGGGTCGGCCTTCTGCTGACCCGCGATGTCGGGCGCCGATCCGTGGACGGGCTCGAACATCGAGGGGAACGCGCCGTCGGGGTTGATGTTCCCCGAAGCGGCGAGGCCGATGCCTCCGGTGACGGCGCCGGCCAAGTCGGTGAGGATGTCGCCGAAGAGGTTGTCGGTGACGATCACGTCGAAGCGGTCAGGGTTTGTGACCAGGAAGATGGTTGCCGCATCGACGTGCAGATAGTCTACGGCGACCTCGGGGTGCTCTTCTGCCACCTCGCGCACGATTCTCTGCCAGATTCCGCCAGCGTGCACGAGCACGTTGGTCTTGTGTACGAGCGTCAGCTTCTTGCGGCGACGCTCAGCAAGCGCGAACGCGTACCGGACGACCCGCTCCACACCGAACGCCGTGTTGACGGATGTCTCGTTGGCAACCTCGTGCGGCGTGCCCTTGCGGATCGCACCCCCGTTGCCGACGTAGGGCCCCTCCGTGCCCTCGCGCACGACGACGAAGTCCACGTCGCCGGGGTTCGCGAGCGGGCCCGGGGCGCCGGGGTAGAGCTTCGAGGGCCGCAGGTTGACGTAGTGGTCGAGCTCGAAACGAAGCTTCAGCAGCAGCCCGCGCTCGATGTTCGCATCCTTCAGGCGAACGTCTCCCGGAACGCCGCCCACCGCGCCGAGCACGATCGCATCGTGCTGCTTTATGGCCTCGAGGTCAGCATCCGTGAGCGTGTCGCCGGTCTCGAGGTAGCGCGCAGCTCCCAGCGAGAAGGGAGTCTTCGTGAAACGGATGTCGCTGCCCGCGGTCACCGCATCGAGAACCTTCATGGCCTCGGCGACAACCTCGACACCGATGCCATCACCGGGGATGACGGCTAGCTTCACCTCGCGCGACATTGCTCTCCTCGTTCTCGGATCGTGCCGCCTGATTCACAGATGACGGCGCCGATCCCAGCGTAGTGGCCGCGATAACGGCAGCCAGGACCATGAGACCCGCCCCGACCGCGGCGGTGACCGCAACACCCGAGTCGAAGGCTGTTGCAGCGGCAGCACGCAACGCGTCGGCGATGGGGGCAGCGAGCTCGCCCGCCGCGACGTAGGCACCGGCGAGCGTTTCCCGGGCCTGCGCCGCGAGGTCGGTGGGCACTCCCGCGGGGATCGCGATGCCCGACCGGTACGAGGCGGTGAGGATGCTGCCCAGCACAGCGGTTCCGAGCACGGCACCGAGCTCGTACGCCGTTTCGGAGACGGCGCTTGCCGCGCCCGCCTTGCTGGGCGGAGCGCTTGCCAGGACGAGCTCGTTCGAGACGGTCTCGGCTGCACCGATTCCGATACCCAGCAGCACACTTGCGAGCAGGAGCCAGCCGAGGTCCCCGCCACCGGCCGTCACGGCCACGAGAAGGTAGCCGCTCATCGAGAACATGAGCGCCGCGGGCACCACGATGCGGGGTGGAATCCGAGACGCGATGGGCACGACGAGAAGTCCCGCGAGAATGACCGAGGCCAGCGACGGCACTAGCGCGAAGCCCGCCTGAACCGGGGAGAGCCCGACGATCAGTTGCAGATGCTGGGCGATGAAGAACATAAAGCCAACGAGCGAGATGACGCTCAACAGGTTCACGAGCAGTGCGCCGCTGAAGGTGCCTCGCGTGAACAGCCGCATGTCCAGCATCGGTGAGCGCGCGCGCAGCTGACGCCGCACGAACAGGATGCCGAACCCCACTCCTGCGATTGACGCAACGCTGACCGTCGCCGAGAACCCGTGGACCGCGAACTCCTTGATGGCCCACACGATCGGCACCATCATGGCCATCGACAGCACGATGCTGAGGGCGTCGACGCGTCCGGCATCCGGGTTGCGGCTTTCGGGCACGAGCAGCGGCGCGAACACCAGCAGCGGGACGAGCACGGGAACCGCCATGAGGAACACGGATCCCCATGAGAAGTGCTCCAGCAGCACTCCCCCGACGATCGGGCCGAGTGCTGCACCTGCCGAGAACATCGAGGCCCAGATGGCGATCGCAAGGCGTCGCTGACTGCGGAGGGTGAAGATACTGCGCAGCAGCGCAAGAGTCGAGGGCATGATCATGGCACCGAACAGTCCCATGGCGGCACGCCCCGCGATCAGCCACTCCGCCGAGGGCGCGAAGGCCGACAGCGCCGACACGGTAGCGAATCCGGTGGCTCCGATCAGCAGCATCCGTCGCCGTCCGAACCGGTCGCCGAGGGTTCCCATCGTGACCAGCAGACCAGCGAGGACGAGCGGGTAGGCGTCGATGATCCACAGCTGCTGCGCCGCTGTCGGCTCGAGAGCGAGGGCGATCTCGGGCAGCGCGAAGCTCAGCACCGTGTTGTCGACTGAGATCAACAGCACGGGCAGCATCAGCACCACGAGCGCAGCCCAGCCGCGCCACGTCACCGGTCGACCCTCGCTCTCGGCGATGCGGATGTCCTCGGTCAGGGTAGTCATGATGTCACCGTCAGAATTTCTATACCGTCTGGCTGGTATAGTAACAGTCGTGGAGTCGGCCTGGCTAGCCTTGAGCGCATGAGTCGTCCCCCGCACGCCCGAGAGAAGGTGCTCGACGCGTTCGAGTCGCTCCTGATCGCCGAGGGTGAGCGGGCCGCCACGATGGATGCCATCGCCCGGGCCGCCGGAGTATCAAAGGGCGGCCTGCTCTACCACTTCGCCTCGAAAGAGGCGCTCGAAGCCGCGCTGCTCACTCGGCTGGAGCAGCGCGTCGACGAAGATCTCGCCCGCATGACCTCGGCCGAGGAAGGACCGGTTGCGTATTACGTGCGCACCTCGGCGATGGACGGCACAGCCCTCGACCGCGCGATCCTCGCGGTCTCACGCCTCGCCCAGGCCGGGCGCAGCACAGCGAGCGACGCACTGCGCTCGGTTCGGGAGCGCTGGGCCGACACGCTTCGCCCGCACGTGGCAGACAAGACCGCGCTCGACCTCGTCATGCTCATCAGCGACGGCGTCTACTACAACAACGCACTCCAGCACGATGGCCTGGCAACGCCAGTCCCCCGCGATGCCGAGATGGATGCCTTGGTTCAGCTCATCACGCAGGCAACCGCTCCGCGCTAGGGTTCGACGATCTCGATCTGGCAGAACAGGTCAGCACCGACGGCCTGACGCATCTGGTCGAGCAGCTCGTCCGGCACCGCGGCGTCCACCGTCAGCACCGAGAGTGCGTGGCCGGAGGCATCCGGGTGCGCAACCTGCAGCCCTTCGATGTTGATTCCCGCGTCACCGAGCGTCTTCGCATAGATCGCGACGATGCCCGGGCGGTCCTGATAGCGCATCACGACGTGGTGGCCGGCGATCGGCACCTCGATGTCGTAGCCGTTGATAGCGACGATCTTCGGGACCATGCGCGTGCCGGCGAGCGTTCCCGCAACGCTCAGCGTCGTGCCGTCTGACATGGTGCCGCGCAGCACCGTGAGGTTCCGGTACTGGGGGCTGTCGGCCTCGACGATCATGCGGGTCTCGATGCCGCGCTGCTCAGCGAACAGGGGCGCATTCACGTACGACACGTTCTCGCTGACGATGTTCGTGAAGATGCCCTTGAGCGCCGCGAGCCGATAAACGCTGACATCGAACGCGGCGAGTTCCCCGCGGACTTCGATATCCAGCGAGGTGAGCGCACTGTGCGTCAGGCCCGTGAAGTACTGTCCGAGCATTTCGACCAGCCCTATACCGGGCCGCACGAATGGGTCGATCACGCCCCCGGCGACGTTGACGGCATCCGGAACCAGGTCGCCCTCGAGCGCAAGTTTGACCGATTTCGCAACCGAAACGCCGGCCTTCTCCTGCGCCTCGTCGGTGGAGGCACCGAGGTGCGGCGTTCCGACGACGTTGGGAAGAGCAACGAGCTTCGCCGCCGCCGAGTCCGGCTTCGGCGGCTCAGCGGTGAAGACGTCGAGCCCGGCTCCGGCGATCTGTCCGGTGGTGAGAGCTTCCAACAGCGCCTCTTCGTCGAACAGGCCGCCGCGGGCGACGTTGATGACGTAGGCCGTGGGCTTCATCGCAGCGAGCTGTTCGGTGCTGATCATGCCGGTCGTCTCGGGAGTCTTCGGCATGTGCACCGTGAGGAAGTCGCTCTCGCGAACGACGTCGTCGATGCTGAGAAGCTCGACACCCAGCTGCTGGGCCCGGGCAGGGGTCACGTAGGGGTCGTAGCCGACCAGGCGCACACCAAAGGCTCGCAACCGCTCGGCAACAAGAGCACCGATGCGACCGAGGCCCAGGATGCCGACGGTCTTCTCGTAGAGCTCCGCACCCGTGAACGAGCTGCGCTTCCACTGGCCCTGCGCGAGCGAGGCGTGGGCGGCGGGGATGTGGCGGGCAAGACTCAGGATGTGTCCGACCGTGAGCTCCGCGGCCGAGATGACGTTGGAGGTCGGCGCGTTCACGACCATGACGCCGGCAGCAGTGGCCGCCTTGATGTCGACATTGTCGAGTCCGACGCCGGCGCGAGCGATCACTCGAAGCTTCTGCGACGACGCGATGGCTTCGGCATCCATCTTCGTCGCCGAGCGGATGAGAACCGCGTCAGCCTCGGCAAGAGCCGCGAGCAGCGCGGGCCGGTCAGTGCCGTCGACGTTGCGGACATCAAAGTCCGGGCCGAGGGCCTCGATCGTGGCGGGGGACAGTTCTTCGGCGATCAGCACGACCGGTTTGGACACGGGTGGATCCTTCGGAGCAGACGCGCACGCATGAACCGTGCACAGGATGACGGGGATGCCGCGCCGCACGCCATGACGACGGGCCGTGGCCAGCCTATCGTGGGCGCACCGGTCGCCCCGACCACATGACGGGGCTTAGGAAGCTAGAACTGCGCGGACGAAGTCAACCGTCACATAGGCAAGGACGTTGAACCAGAACACCGCGACCAAGCCGAGCCCCGTCAGCATGACCAAGGAAAAAGCCCCAGCGCGGCGCTTCCACCCGATCGCGAAGGCCATGGCGAAGACAACGAAGGGGAAGACCACTGCGGCAAGCACCAAAGCCCAACCGCCGCCGCTAAGGCCTGATGCCTGGGATATGAGGAAGGCTAAAGCATTCCACACCGCGTACGCGTAGAAGAGACCGAAGAAGCCCGCGATCGTCGCGATCAGCCAGACCGGAAGTGCGGCGCGGCGCGGCGGCACGGATACCGGGGCCTCCGTGCCGGTGACCGGGTTGGTGTTCTCGCTCATTGTCCGATCGCCCCCACCAAGATGAATGGCCACGGCAGCAGCAGGAGGGCTCCTGCCAGTAGAAGGAGCACCCGGAGCCACGTTCGCGCGCGCCGCGTGAGGACCAAGACGGTTACGAACCATATCAGCGGCGTCAGCACGGCGAGCCAGAGGCTCACCTGGTAGGCGATCGGATCGACTAGGAACTCGGCATAGGGGCGCAAACGAAAGCCACCGATGATCCACCCGATGCTCTCGAGGGCGTAGATACCGCCGAAGACGCCGAGGATGATGAGCGCCGCGTTGCTCAGTCCCGCAGCCGGCGCAGTGTCACTGTCCGCACCGCCCGGGTCACTCTGCGCAGGCAGAGCATCAGCTTCCGAGGCGACACCACCATCAGCAGCTGCCCCGGGCTTCGGCGCGATCGCCTCGCTCCCCTTGCCGACGGCCACGTAGCCCGGGGGCAACGTGGGGCCCGCATCGAGCGTCGGGTCGTCATCCCCCCACGAGAGGGCGTCGTCGTCGCGGTCGGTGCTCACGAGTTCAGCCTACCGACGACCGAACCCACACGCCCCGGAAGGACGTGTGGGTTCGGCGGAAGGGGATGAGATCAGCGCGCGGCCGAGCCCTCCACGTAGTCCTTGTCCTGCTGCTTCCACGAGAAGAGCGAACGCAGGTCCTTACCGACGGCCTCGATCGGGTGCTTCGCGGCCTTCTCGCGCAGCTCAAGGAATTCAACGGCGCCGTTGTCCTGGTCGGTGATGAACCGCTCGGCGAACGCACCAGAACGGATGTCGGCCAGGACTGCCGCCATGTTCTCCTTGACGTGCGGGTCGATGACGCGCGGGCCCGAGACGTAGTCGCCGTACTCGGCGGTGTCCGAAACGCTCCAGCGCTGCTTGGCGATGCCACCCTCCCACATGAGGTCGACGATGAGCTTGAGCTCGTGCAGCACCTCGAAGTAGGCGATCTCGGGCTGGTAGCCGGCCTCAGTGAGGGTCTCGAAGCCGTACTGGATCAGCTGCGAAACGCCACCGCAGAGAACTGCCTGCTCGCCGAAGAGGTCGGTCTCGGTCTCTTCCGTGAACGTCGTCTTGATGACGCCGGCGCGCGTGCCGCCGATGGCCTTCGCGTACGACTTCGCGAGGTCCCAGGCGCTGCCCGAGGCATCCTTCTCGACAGCGATGATGTCGGGGATGCCGCGGCCGGCGACGTACTCACGACGAACCGTGTGGCCGGGAGCCTTCGGGGCGATGAGGATGACGTCGACACCCTCGGGGGCCTCGATGTAGCCGAAACGGATGTTGAACCCGTGCGCGAAGGCGAGGGTCTTGCCGGGAGCGAGGTTCGGCTTGATCTCGTTGTTGTATATGCCGCGCTGGTGCTGGTCGGGCGCGAGGATCATGATGACGTCGGCCCACGCGGTGGCGTCGGCGACGGACTTGACCTCGAGGCCGTCCTCCTGTGCCTTCGGCGCCGACTTCGAGCCGTCCTTGAGGGCAATGACGACCTCGACGCCCGAGTCGCGCAGGTTCTGCGCGTGTGCGTGGCCCTGCGAGCCGTAGCCGACGATGGCGACCTTCTTGCTCTGGATGAGGGCGAGGTCGGCATCCTGGTCGTAGATCATTTCGGCCATGAGGGTGTCTCTCCTTGACTATGCGATTGTGGTCGTTTGTTCTCGCCGAGCCCGCTCAACGACCGGGAGCGGATCGGCGTGGTCGTTTCAGCCCCGCAGGACCCGTTCGGTGATGCTCTTGCCGCCGCGGCCGATGGCGAGCATGCCCGACTGGGCGAGCTCCTTGATGCCGAAGGGCTCGATAGCGCGCAGGAACGCCTCAACCTTGCCCTTGTCGCCGGTGATCTCGACCACCATCGCCTCGGGAGCGTAGTCCACGACCGACGCTCGGAACAGATTGATGACCTCGAGCACGCTGGAACGGCTCGCGTTGTCGGCGCGTACCTTCACGAGCATGTGCTCGCGCTGCACGGATGCCGCGGGGTCGAGCTCCACGATCTTGATGACGTTCACGAGCTTGTTCAGCTGCTTGGTCACCTGCTCGAGCGGGAGCCCTTCGACGTCGACGACCACCGTGATGCGGGACAGCCCCGGCACCTCGGTGACTCCCACGGCAAGGGATTCGATGTTGAAACCGCGGCGAGCGAACAGGCCCGCGACGCGGGTCAGCAGGCCGGGCTTGTCTTCAACGAGAAGGCTCAGCACGTGGCTTGTCATGGCTCAGTCCTCCTGATCGAAGCTCGGGGCGTGCTCACGCGCGTACTGGATCTCACTGTTTCCGACACCCTGCGGCACCATCGGCCACACCATGGCGTCGGCCGACACGACGAAGTCGATGACGACGGGGCGATCGTTGGTCTCCAGGGCAGTGCGAATCGCGTCGTCGATCTCGTCTTCCTTCTCGACGCGCAGCGCGAGGCATCCGTACGCCTCAGCCAACTTGACGAAGTCCGGTACCCGCGCGGTGCCGTGACCTGTGTTCAGGTCGGTGTTGGAGTGGCGGCCGTTGAAGAACAGCGTCTGCCACTGACGCACCATCCCGAGTGACGAGTTGTTGATGATCGCGACCTTGATCGGGATGTCGTTGAGCACGCAGGTGGCGAGCTCCTGATTGGTCATCTGGAAGCATCCGTCACCGTCGATCGCCCACACGACACGATCCGGCTCGGCGACCTTCGCGCCCATCGCGGCGGGAACCGCGTAGCCCATGGTGCCGGCGCCGCCCGAGTTCAGCCAGGCGTTGGGGCGCTCGTACTTGATGAACTGGGCAGCCCACATCTGGTGCTGACCGACGCCTGCGGCGTATACGGCCTCGGGGCCGGTGAGCTCACCGATCCGCTGGATGACCTGCTGCGGCGCCAGGAGGCCGTCGGTTGTGGGGGCGTAGCCGAGGGGGAACTCGTTGCGGAGGCCCTTGAGGTAGGCCCACCACTGGGTGATGTCGGCGCGGCCGGCGTCGGTGTTGGCGCGGAACGCGGCCTCGAGATCAACCAGCACCTCACGCAGGTCACCCACGATCGGAACGTCTGCAGCGCGGATTTTCGAGATCTCGGCGGGGTCGATGTCGACGTGGATGACCTTCGCGTGCGGCGCGAAGTGTGACGCCTTGCCGGTCACACGGTCATCGAATCGGGCACCGAGAGCCACGATGAGGTCGGACTCCTGCAGCGCGAGCACAGCAGGAACCGTGCCGTGCATGCCGGGCATGCCGAGGTTCTGCTCGTGCGAGTCGGGGAACGCACCCCGCGCCATGAGCGTCGTGACAACCGGCGCACCGGTCGCCTCGGCCAGCGCGAGCAGCTGCTCCGAGGCGCGGGAGCGGATGATGCCGCCGCCGACGTACAGAACCGGCTTCTCGGCTTCGGCGATCAACTGCGCAGCCGCTTGGATCTGCTTGCCGTGAGCCTTGGTGACCGGGCGGTACCCCGGCAGGTCGATCTGCGGCGGCCAGACGAACGGCGCCTCGGCCTGCTGGGCGTCCTTCGTGATGTCCACCAGGACGGGACCGGGACGACCCGTCGAAGCGATCTCGTAGGCTGCGGCGAGCGCGCCAGGGATGTCTTCGGCGCGCTTCACGAGGAACGAGTGCTTCGTGATCGGCATCGTGATCCCGACGATGTCGGCTTCCTGGAAAGCGTCGGTTCCCATGAGGTTCGAGAAGACCTGGCCCGTGATGCACAGCAGCGGAACGGAGTCCATGTAGGCATCCGCGATCGCCGTGACGAGGTTGGTCGCTCCGGGTCCCGACGTGGCGATGGCAACACCCACCTTGCCGGATGCCGAGGCATACCCTTCGGCGGCGTGTCCGGCACCCTGCTCGTGGCGAACGAGGATGTGGCGGACCGCCTCGTCGTCCATGAGCGGGTCGTAGACAGGCATGATCGCGCCGCCGGGCAGCCCGAACACATCGGACACACCCAGCAGATCGAGGGAACGGACGACCGCCTCAGCCCCGGTCATCACAGGCGCCGAAGCGCCGCGAGCGGGGGGCCGGGGCACGGCCGTGGCGATGTCGGAAGACATGATGATTCCTTGCGATGGATGTCGAGAGTTGCGAGAGAGAACGCCTAGTTCGTCGTCGCGCCTTCGGATGCCGAACGCACGAGTCGCGTGTACTTGGCAAGAACGCCACGGGTATAGCGCGGAGGAAGCGGCTCCCAGCCCTGCCGGCGGGAACTCAGCTCAGCCTCGTCGACGAGTAGGTCGAGGGAGCGAGCTGCGATATCGACCCGTATCAGATCACCATCGCGCACGAAGGCGATCGGACCTGCGTCGACCGCTTCGGGTGCTATGTGGCCGATGCACAGGCCGGTTGTGCCGCCCGAGAATCTGCCGTCTGTCAAGAGTAGTACATCTTTTCCGAGCCCAGCGCCCTTGATGGCAGCCGTGATCGCGAGCATTTCCCGCATTCCGGGGCCACCCTTCGGGCCCTCGTAGCGGATGATGACGACATCGCCCGCCGAGATCTCCCCGGCCTCGAGGGCATCCATGGCGGCACGCTCGCGCTCGAACACGCGTGCGGGCCCTTCGAAGACGTCGCTGTCGAAGCCCGCAGACTTCACGACGGCTCCCTCGGGGGCCATCGTGCCGTGCAGGACCGTGATGCCGCCTGTCTCGTGGATGGGGTTGTCAAACGCGTGGATGACGGTGCCGTCCACCGGGTCGGGGTTCAAGTCAGCGAGGTTCTCAGCGAGGGTCTTGCCGGTCACGGTGAGCGCGTCACCGTGCAGCAGCCCCTCATCGAGCATCGCCTTCATGATGACCGGGATGCCACCGTGGCGGTCGACGTCGTTCATGACGTACTGGCCGAACGGCTTCATGTCGGCGACGTGAGGAACCTTGTCGCCGATGCGGTTGAAGTCGTGTAGATCGAGGTCGACGTCAGCCTCGCGAGCAATCGCGAGGAGGTGCAGCACGACATTCGTCGAGCCACCGAGCGCCATCGCGAGGGCGATCGCATTCTCGAATGCTTCCTTCGTCAGGATGTCGCGGGTCGTGATCCCGAGCTTCAGCAGGTTGACGACAGCCTCGCCCGAGCGATGCGCGTACGCGTCGCGGCGGCGGTCAGCCGACGGCGGTGCCGCAGAACCCGGAAGGCTCAGCCCGAGGGCCTCGGCGACCGAGGCCATCGTGTTGGCGGTGTACATGCCGCCGCACGCTCCCTCACCGGGGGCGAAGGCGCACTCGATGCGCTTGAGGTCTGCTTCGCTCATGCGGCCCGACAGGCACGCCCCGACGCCTTCGAAGGAGTCGATGATCGTGATGTCCTTCTCGGTGCCATCGCTGAGCTTGACCCAACCGGGTGCGATCGAACCGGCGTAGAGGAAGACGCTCGAGAGGTCGAGGCGGGCACTTGCCATCAGCATCCCGGGGATGGACTTGTCGCAGCCTGCCAGCAGGACGGTCCCATCGAGGCGCTCTGCCATGACGACGGTCTCGACCGAGTCGGCGATGACCTCGCGGCTGACGAGGGAGAAGTGCATTCCCTCGTGGCCCATCGAGATTCCGTCCGAGACGGAGATGGTGCCGAACTGGAGCGGGTAGCCGCCACCGGAGTGCACGCCCTCTTTCGCGCCCTGAGCGAGGCGGTCCAGGCTCAGGTTGCAGGGGGTGATCTCGTTCCAGCTCGAGGCGATGCCGATCTGGGGCTTGTCCCAGTCCTCGTCACCCATCCCCACGGCGCGGAGCATTCCGCGGGAGGTGGTGGCTTCGATGCCGTCGGTGACGACCCGGCTCCGAGGTTTGATGTCAATGGTGCTGTCGTGCGGGGCCATGCTCGAAGTCTATTCCTGCGCGTGGCGCCGCTGATCCGCGAGCTCGACCAACGTTGCAGCCATCGCAGGGATGTTGGGCACACTCACGCGCGCCGCGGTCTCGCCGGCGCCCACGTGGATGCCGAGATCCTGTGGCTGCAGGCTGCGCAAGGCATCCTCATCAGTCGTGTCGTCACCGGCGAACAGCACGGCATCGGCGCGAACGCGCTCCCGAAGGTTCGCGATGGCGCTGTCTTTGCCCTCGTGACGGAACGCATACTCCACGATCTTCTTGCCGGTTCGGCGCCGCCAGTCGGGAGCTGCGCCGGCGACCATCTCGTCGACGGCGGCGGCTGCCTTCTCGCCGGCCTCCTCGGTGGCATTGCGGGTGTGGACGCCGAACCCGAAGGTCTTCGGCTCGATCCAGACGCCCTCGTAGTCCGAGGCGATCTCTTCGGCACGAGCGCGCAGCAGGTCACGGAGGCCCCGCTCCGCGTCATCCTCAGCCGGCTCGACGGCGCCCTCACTCGGGAACCAGTACTCCGCGCCGTGCGAGGCGGCCAGGGTGATCGGCGAGTCATCGGTGTGCTCGGCGATGATCCGCAGGTCAACAAGGCTCCGTCCCGACACCAGGGCCACGACCGTGTTCGGCAGCGCGGCCAGGGCATTGACCGCGTCACGCGCGGCGGGGAGCATCCGGGCGGTCATGGGGTCTTCCACGTGGGGCGAAAGCGTGCCGTCGAAGTCGAGGGCGACCAGCAGGGTCGGGACACCCGCGACAGTGGCGAGAGCTTCTCGCACCTCGAGGGCAACAGCGTCGGAATCGGGATGGGCGTCGGGAGTCGTCATCTCGGGCTTTCGGGTTCGGACGTTCGGATGTCTCAGCGCTTCGCGGTGGCGAGCGCTTCCAGGAAAGACTTGGACCAGTCGCTGACGTCGTGTTCGAGCACGCGCCGTCGCAATGATCGCATCCGTCGCCCCTGCTCAGCGCCCGGCATCTCGATGGCGCGCATGATTGCGTCCTTCATGCCACCGATGTCGTGCGGGTTGATGCGGATCGCCGACCCGAGCTCGTCGGCAGCGCCGGCGAACTCGCTCAGCAGCAGCACCCCGCGGTTGTCGATGCGGCTCGCGACATACTCCTTGGCGACGAGATTCATGCCGTCGCGCAGCGCCGTGACGAGCATGACATCGGCGGCGAGGTATAGCGCAACCATCTCTTCGCGCGGGAACGCCTGGTGCAGGTAGCGGATGGCGGTGTGATCCATCGTGTCGAAGTCACCGTTGATGCGGCCAACCGTCAGCTCGATCTCGTCGCGCAGTTGGATGTAGGCCTCCACACGTTCGCGACTGGGGCTTGCCACCTGCACGAGGGTCGCGTCTTCGACGCTGAGCTTGCCGTCTTGCAGAAGCTCGCCGAAAGCCTTGAGGCGATGGCGGATACCCTTCGTGTAGTCCAGCCGGTCGACCCCGAGCATCACCGTCTTGGGGTTGCCGAGGCTCTCGCGGATCTCCTTGGCCCGGGCCTGGATCTCGGGACGCTGCGCGAGTTCGATGTACGACTCGGCGTCGATCGAGATCGGGAACGCCTTGGCGAGGACGTTTCGCGTGCTGCCGTCCTCAAGAGGCACGGTGATGCCCGAGGCCTTGGTCGTGTAGTGGAACTGGCGACGCACAGCGCGGGCGAAGTTGCCGGCATCCGCCACCCGCTGGAAGCCGACGACGTCGGCCCCGAGGAGTCCCTCGAGTACCTGACGACGCCACGGCAACTGTGAGAACAGGCCATATGCCGGGAAAGGGATGTGGTGGAAATAGCCGATCGTGAGGTCGGGCCGCATCGAGCGCAGCATCGCCGGCACGAGTTGCAGCTGGTAGTCCTGAACCCAGACCGTCGCACCCTCGGCGGCGGCGTCGGCCGACGCTTCGGCGAAGCGCCGGTTCACATCGACGTAGGCATCCCACCACACGCGGCGATACCGGGGAGCGGCGATCACATCGTGGTACAGGGGCCAGATCGTGTCGTTCGAGAACCCCTCGTAGTAGTTCTGGATCTCCTCGGCACTGAGGGTGATCGGCACCAGATGCGTGCCCTCGAAGTCGAACGGCTCCAGGTCGAGGCCCGGCTTGCCGGCCCACCCCACCCAGGCACCTTCGGCCTTGCGCATCACGGGCTCGAGTGCTGTGACCAGACCACCCGGAGAGCGCCGCCATCCGCCGTCGTCATCACGGTCCACAGGGAGGCGGTTGGCAACGACGACGAAATCAGCTTGCGACACGCGAGCTCCTTCACAGTGGCGGACGCGGGCGCTCCCAGGCTAGCTGCTTCACCGGGTTGCAGGCCGGGGGTGGACAGCGGCGAGCTGATGTGTACCGTGGTTCGCATGGGCAAGTACCTCTTCGGAACCGGCATCATCGGAGCAGTCATCTCGGGCTTCTCGCTCCTTCGCGCGCTCCGGGAGGAAACGTTCACGTGGCGAACCGCGCTGGCATGGATCAGCTGGGCCATCACTGTCGCACTGGCTGTCGGGGCGATCATCGACATGCGTCGCATCGACCAGGGCAAGCCGGTCCCCGCCGACTCCCCCGCCGCGCGGCGCCTCAAGGACTAGGCAGCGCTGATCCCCACTCAGCGCTTGAGGATCAGCGCGTCGCCCTGACCGCCGCCCCCGCAAAGCGCGACTGCGGCGGTCCCACCACCGCGGTGCAGCAGTTCATACACGGTGTGCACGACGAGCCGGTTGCCCGATGCGCCGATCGGGTGACCGATCGCAATGCCGCCGCCGTGGATGTTGACGACCTCGTCGGGCAGGCCGAGCTCTGCTTGAGAGCGTGCAACCACCGCACCGAACGCCTCGTTGATCTCGACGAAATCCAGATCGGAAGCGGCGATTCCCTCTCGCTCGCATGCGGCCAGGATCGCCCGGGCAGGTTGGGCGTGGAGAGTGTTGTCGGGGCCTGCGACCTGACCCGCTGACCCGATGACGGCGAGCACGGGCCAGCCGTTCTCATCGGCGTGCGCGCGGCTCGTGACGATCACGGCCGAGGCGCCGTCGGAGATCTGCGAGGAATTGCCCGCCGTGATGGTGCCGTCTTTCGAGAAGGCAGGACGGAGGCCGGCGAGGGTATCGACTGTCGTCTCGGCACGGATGCCCTCGTCTCGCGTCACCAGCTTCGGGTCGCCCTTGCGCTGCGGAATCTCTACGGGAACGATCTCGTCGGCGAACACCTCGGCTTCCCACGCGGCAGCTGCGCGCTGGTGGGAGCGGGCGGCGACGGCATCCTGATCTTCGCGCGTGACCTCGTAGCGGGCGTTGTGTCGCTCTGTCGAGCCGCCCATGCTCTCGCGGTCGAACGCGTCAGTCAGACCATCGTGGGCCATGTGGTCGAGCACCTCGATGGATCCGTACGACCAGCCCTCGCGCGATCCCATGAGCAGATGCGGCGCCTGCGACATCGACTCCATGCCCGCCGCGACGACGACCCGGGCATCTCCGAGGCGCACCATGCGGGCGGCGTCGATGACGGCAGTGAGACCCGACAGGCACACTTTGTTGATCGACGATGCGTGAACATCCCAGCCGATCCCGGCGCCGATCGCGGCCTGGCGGGCAGGGTTCTGTCCCGCACCCGCGGGAAGCACCTGGCCGACCAGAACGGCGTCGACGACCTCGGGGCCGATCCCGGCCTTCTCGAGCGCACCGCGGATCGCGATGCTGCCGAGGGCGGTGGATGGCAGCGATGACAGCTGCCCCTTCAGGCGGCCTTGCGGGGTGCGTGCGGCGCCGACAATGACGACATCCTCGTGGTTCATGCCTCCACCTTAAGGTTGCTCGACACGGTGATCTCGGGCTCGGTCGCAGCAACGACATCCTCGACGCTGACGCCGGGCGCAAGCTCGACGAGCACGAGTCCCTGGGGCGTCACGTCGAGGACCGCCAGGTCGGTGATGATGCGGTCGACCACACCCTTGCCGGTCAGCGGCAGCGAGCAGTTGCTGACGATCTTCGGCGTCCCGTCTTTGGCGACGTGCTCCATCAGAACGATCACCTTCGCGGCGCCGTGCACGAGATCCATCGCCCCGCCGGGACCCTTGACCATCCTTCCGGGGATCATCCAGTTGGCAAGGTCGCCGGATGCCGAAACCTGCATCGCCCCGAGGATGGCGGCGTCGATTTTGCCGCCGCGGATCATCCCAAAGCTCGTCGCGGAATCGAAGAACGCGGCGCCCGGCAGGGTCGTCACGGTCTCCTTCCCGGCGTTGATGAGGTCGGGATCGACGTCCGCTTCCTGCGGGTAGGGCCCCACGCCCAGGATGCCGTTCTCGGACTGCAGCACGACGGTGACGCCGGCTGGAACGTAGTTGGGCACGAGGGTCGGCAGGCCGATCCCCAGATTGACGTAGGCGCCGTCGGCGAGTTCCTGCGCGGCGCGGGCGGCCATCTCGGTGCGGGTGAGTGCCATTTCAGGCTCCTTCCGGGGTCACCGAGACAGTGCGTCGCTCGATGCGCTTTTCAATGTCGGGACCCACTTCGACGATGCGGTGGACGTAGACGCCGGGCAGGTGCACGGCATCCGGATCGATCCGACCCGGCTCGACCAGTTCCTCGACCTGCACGATGCAGATCCGGCCGGCCATCGCGGCGAGCGGGTTGAAGTTTCGAGCTGCCTTGTTGAAGACGAGGTTGCCGTGGCGGTCGCCCCGGAGCGCATGGACCAGGGCGTAGTCGGTGACGATCGCTTCCTCGAGCACATACTCGCGCTCGCGACCCGACACCTCGAACGTGCGCACGTCCTTCACCGGTGAGGCGACGGCGACGCCACCGGACCCGTCATAGCGACGCGGCAATCCGCCTTCGGCGACCTGCGTTCCCACACCGGTCTGCGTGTAGAACGCGGCGATCCCGGCGCCGCCAGCGCGCAGCTTCTCGGCGAGGGTCCCCTGAGGGGTCAGCTCGAGCTCGAGTTCACCCGAGAGGAACTGCCGCTCGAACTCCTTGTTTTCACCCACGTACGACGAGGTCATCTTGCGGATGCGCTTGTCGGCGAGCAGGATGCCGAGGCCCCAGTCATCCACGCCGCAGTTGTTGGACACGATCGACAGGTCGCCGACGCCGCGGGCGTGCAGGGCTTCGATCAGTGCCATCGGGTTGCCCGATAGGCCGAACCCACCGACGGCGAGGGTTGCGCCGTCGGGGATGTCGGCGACGGCCGCGGCCGGCGACTCCCAGGTCTTGTCGATCACGGATGAACTCCTTTGGTCTGCCGGTTCGTTCCGGGTCGCCGCATTGCGCCGCACCCGCATGGCCATCGTTGCCGCGCGGCACGCGCTGACGCCAGCATCCGCTTGCGATGTGGACACCACCGCGACTACCGTCCACATCATGGACACCCATCGATCCGTGCCGGGCGCGCAGGCGATCGCGCGCGCAGCCGCGTTGCTGCGCTTGGTGTCGGCAGGGGGCGCCGCGGGACTGACCGTGTCGGAGTTGGCGCGGCGGGCAGACCTCACTCGGCCGACCACCCACCGGCTCCTCACCGCGCTGCGCCACGAAGGGCTCGTCGACCAAGACGAGGCACGTGGCACCTGGATGCCGGGTCCCGAGCTCTATCTCATGGGCGCGGCCGCGGCATCGCGCTATGACATCACGAGCCTCGCTCGCGACATCGTGCGCTCGCTCGCGGTGCGCACCGAGGAGAGCGCCTTCCTCTCGGTCCGTCGGGGCGACGAGACAGTATGTCTGCTGCGCGAGGAGGGAAGCTTTCCCATCCGCTCGTTCGTGCTGGCTGAGGGGGTGCGGTTTCCTCTGGGCGTCGCCTCGGCGGGACTCGCGATTCTGTCGTTCCTCCCAGACCACGATGTGGACGCCTATTTCGAGCGGCATCCCGAGCTGTCGGAGCGGTGGGGCGTAGCTCACGCCCCACCGCGGCTTCGAGGGCGCCTGCGTGAGACGCACGAGCGCGGCTATGCCGTCAACCCGGGCCTGATCGTGGAGGGGAGCTTCGGGGTGGGAGCTGCGGTCTTCACGCGCGAGGGGCACCCGCAGTGGGCGCTGAGCCTCACGGGAGTCGAGTTCCGATTCGGTCCCGACCGGCTCCCCGAGCTCGGCCGCATCCTGCTTGCCCACGCCCACCAGCTCACGACGCGGGTGGCGGCGGCACGCGGCTGAGACGATTCGGGCGAACGGTGACCCCGTCACCCCACGGGATGCTCGTGCGCAACGAGCGCCCGGACCGCTTCACCGACGACAGCCGCACCCGGCTCACTCATCACGATCGTGTAGTGGTTGAGGTCATCGAGCCGCGTGTGCTTGATGCTCGGATACGCCGCGAGAACGCCCTCGAGGTACTCCGGTGCGTAGAGCCCGGGCTCCTCGTTCTGCAGTCCGCGCGGCACCGTGATGAGAGCAGCCGGATGCTGCAGGTCGGCGAGTGCCTCCGGGAGTGCGGATCCCGTGTTCATGTCGACAGTGTCGTCGACCATCGTCGCGTAGCTCGTCGCCGGTCGCAGCATTCCCGATCCGTCCTCGACGAGGTCGTAGGCGAAGTAGCTCTCGAGCTCGGGAGACCAGGCGTGCGCGAAGGCGGGGTGTGGGCGCCAGAACTCGAGATAGTCATCGATCGATCCAAACCGCATCGACAGTCGCGCCGCGGTCGGTCCCAGCACGTAGTCGGCGACGGCATCGGCATCCATACCCGCGGGAACGTCGAGGGGCAGCCCTCCGTCGATGAGCAACAGGCTCTCGACGCGAGACGGATGCCGGTGCGCGAAAACGACCGACACGAAGGCGCCCATCGAGTGCCCGACGACCGGGATGCTCTCGATTCCGAGATCGTCGAGCACAGCCGCCAGGTCGTCGGCGTGGGCCGCGAGACCCGCAGGTCCCGCGACCTCATTGCTGCGTCCGCGCCCGCGAAGGTCGGGGGCGATGGCACGAATCCCGGGGAGCTCTTCGACGACGAACGGCCAAGCCAGGTGCGATGAGGTGACCCCGTGGACGAGGAGCACCTGCGCGGTCTGCGGAGCCACCGGGTCCCAGACACCGACGTGAAGGTCACCCCCGGGGACGGCGACGTCGACAGTGCGATAGGTGTGCGCGCTCATCGTGCGGTCCACCCGCCGTCCATCGTGTATGAAGCGCCAGTGACCATACCGGCTTTGTCGGAGGCGAGCCATCCCGCCAGGGATGCGACTTCGTCCGACTCCACGAGGCGCTTCACGGCGGTCTCGGTGAGCATGATCTTCTCGACGACCTCGTCTTCGGGAATCCCGTGCACCTTGGCCTGATCGGCGATCTGCTTCTCGACGAGCGGTGTTCGCACGTAAGCCGGGTTGATGCAGTTGCTGGTGACGCCGTGCGGCCCGCCCTCGAGCGCCGTCACCTTCGAGAGTCCCTCCAGGCCGTGCTTGGCCGACACGTACGCGACCTTGAAGGGACTCGCGCGCAGCCCGTGCGCGCTGGAGATGTTGATGATCCGGCCCCAACCGTTCGCGTACATGTGCGGGAGGGCGGCGCGCACCAGCAGGAACGGCGATTCGAGCATCAGCCGCATCATCATTCGATACGTTCCCGGGTCGAACTCGGCGATGGGGCTCACGCGCTGGATGCCGGCATTGTTGACCAGGATGTCGACCTCGAGGCTCAGGTCATCGAGCGCTTCGGTGTCAGAGAGGTCGACGACCCAGGCTTCGCCGCCGATCTGTTCGGCAGCTGCGTGAGCGGCATCCGCGTTGAGGTCGGCAACGACGACAGTTGCGCCCCGGGAGGCGAACTCGGTCGCGCACGCAAAGCCGATGCCACTCGCGCCGCCGGTGACCAGGGCCCGTCGCCCCGCAAGGTCCTTCTCGGTCATCGGGACTCCTTCGTGCTTGTCGGCCCGCCCGTCCGGGGCGCGAGCGCGTTGTCGATAAGGGTTGACATCGACGCCATCACGGCGGGGTCAAGCTCGGCGGGCGGGCGACCCTCGGCATCCCGCTCCCAGAGCAGGAACCGCATGCCGATCAGCTCTCCCATGCCCATGAGTGCCCATGCTGTGACCTCGGGATCGAGCGCGGGGTCGACATCCCCGCTCCCCTGGGCGGCACGGAGCCCCGCTTCGTACCCCTCGACGATGCGGGTGTAGTGCAGTCGCAGTGTTTCGGGTGAGACGAACTCCGCCTCGCGCACGACGCGGTAGAGCGCGGGATGCGCGGCCGTGAAACGGAAGAACCCGGCAAAGCCCGCGCGTTCGGCTTCGAGCCGGCTCGACGCTCCAGCCATCGCTTCCGACATCGAGTGCCGAACCCGCCGGTTCAGATCGATCACGAGCGCTTCGAAGATCGCCTGCTTGCTGTCGAAGTAGAGGTAGAACGTTCCGAGGCCGATGCCGGCGCGCTCGGTGATCTTGACGATGGATGCCTCGTGATACCCCTGATCGGCGAATACCGTCTCGGCAGCCTCGAGTAGCCGGCGCCGCGTTGCCTCACCCCGCTTGGTCAGGGGCCGACCCGTGGCCGACGAGACCGGCGTGACATCCTCATCTTCAACGGAAACGCTCATGCGACACCTCCTGAGCCGATGCCACGATCGCACTGGCACGCTCGCGGAGGCGCGACCTGGCCAGCTTGTCGATCGACGACCGAGGCAACCGGTCGACGATCTCGACAGCGATGGGAACTTTGAAGGCGGCGAGGGTGCGCCGCGCGTGAGCAAAGATCTCGTCCTGGGAGACGAGCGCGCCCGTTCGAAGCGTAACGAAGGCGACGCCCCGTTCGCCCCACACCGGGTCGGCGACGCCGACAACGGCCGCGCCGGTGACGAGGGGATGCAGACACAGCGCGTGCTCGACCTCGGCGGGGGCGACGTTCTCGCCGCCGGAGATGAAGATGTCTTTGAGCCGATCGACGACGGTGAACACGCCGTCGCGGTCGCGGTGGACGAGATCGCCGGTGCGCAACCAGTCTCCGTGCATGGCCCGGGCCGTGGCATCCGGATCACCGAGGTACCCCGCGAACACGCTCGGTCCTCGGACCCAAAGCTCCCCTGTCGCGTCCCCGCGGAGGGGAAGCAGTGTGTCGGGATCGACGACCTGGACGCTGACATGAGGATACGGCCGACCGACCGCACCTTCATGGCCGCCGGTACTACCTGTCGGGCAATGCAGCACGTTGGGGCCTGCTTCGGTAAGCCCATAGCCCTGCACCAGCTCGACCCCCCGGGCCTGCCAGGCGTCCCGAACCGCGCCGGGAAGAGTGGCCCCACCCACGAGCGCCAGGCGAATCGAGGACAGATCACTCGCGTCCCAGCCACGGGAATCGGCAAGCATCGCATACTGCGTCGGCACGCCCATCATCGCGGTGACACTGCGCTCTCGGATGAGCTGCAGCACCCGCTCGGTGTCGAACGAGCGCTCGAGCACGACTGTTGCCCCGCCCCACCACGCGAGCAGCGGCTGACAGTTCCAGGCAGCGACGTGGAACTGCGGCAGGACGGTGAGGACGACATCTCCCTCCCCCAGCGGCAGCGCGCGCCCGAGGGCCAGGTTGTTCCAGAAGCAGTTGGCGTGGGTGAGGATGACGCCCTTAGGCGCGGCCTCGCTCCCCGAGGTGAACACGATCAACAGTGGGTCATCGTCACGCACCGGTCGGGCTGGCCGCGGGTCGCGAGCCGGCGGAACGACGCGCTCGATCCCTGCGGTGCCCAGAGCCGTCATCAGCGGGGGCTCTGGCAGTTCGCGGATGGCCTCGCCTGCGGAAACGGCGAACTCGTCATCGACCACCAGCAGCTGCGGATCGCTGCGGCCGAGCGTGTCGACCAGTTCCCGCGTGCTCTGGCGCCACGAGAGCGGAACGAACGCGGCTCCGACCAAGGCGCATCCGAAGAAGAGCACGACGTGGTCGATGGAGTTACCCGCGAGCGTCGCGATGCGCGATCCCGGGCCGAAGCCTGCCCCGGCGAGGCTCCCGGCGAGTTCTCGCGCCCGGTCGGCCAGCTCGCCGTAGGTGATCGTCACCCCGCGATCGTCGATCGCAACACGATGCGGTGTGTGCGCGGCGCGCTCGACCAGCCACCGGCCGATCGTGTGCGACTCGTCTTGTACGTCGTTGCTCACGCTCGAACCTCCGAGGCACCGACCGCATCGGCATCTGCCTCCGCGTCGTCGATGCTCCGCAGACTATCGCGCACGTGACGTTCGCCGTGACGACGACGCCACCAGCCGTCGATCGTGCCGGCGATGCCGCCGGGCAGGAACATGACGACGATGATGAACAGCGCCCCGAGCAGGAACAGCGGCTCCGATAGGGGGATGCGCAGGAAGTCGGGCAGCGACGCGATGGCTTCAGAGCCGGCGAGCACTGTGAGCCGCTGATCGAGCAGGGTGTACAGCACTCCCCCGACGATCGCACCCCACCGGAATCCGACGCCACCGAGCACGACCATGACGAGCACCGTGATGGTGAGATCGGCCGAGACGGAGCGCGGAACTGTTCCCGACTGCAGCAGCATGTAGGCGACCCCGGCCAGGCTCGCGAGCACCGCGGCGATCACGAAGACGATGAGTCGCACCCTGTAGGGCCGCAGGCCCAGGACCCGAACGCGCTGCTCGTTCTCGCGGGTGGCCCGGGCGAGGTGACCGAGGCGAGAGGTATCGACCCAGAGCGTCACGAGGTACACGATCACCAATACCGCTAGGGCGAACCAATACAGGTTGCGCGTGTTGATCACGCCGACGAGGAAGTCGGGAACCTGCTCGGTGTTTAGGCTCAGCCCCTCCTCACCGCCCGTGATCGCGGAGTTGCGGCGGACGAGCACGGAGCCGGCCTGCGCGAACGCGAGCGTGACCATCGCGAAGGGGATTCCCGAGACGCGCATGGCGACCGCGCCCGTGACGAAGGCGATGATCATTCCTCCGATCAGGGCCACGAACACGCCGGGGAACAGGGGTACCCCGAAGTGCTCGAGCGCGATGCCGAGGCCATAGGCACCGGCGCCGAAGTAGAGGGCGTGCCCGAAAGACAGCATCCCGGAGGTCCCCAGCAGCAGGTTGTACGACAGTGCGAGCGAGGCGAACACCATGCACAGCGAGAGCAGCGCGAGGGTGCCGGGCTGGTAGGTGGGGGTCGGAAGGATGCCGGGAATCGAGATGTTCAGCAGCGGCAGAACCGCCATGAAGATCACGAGCCCGACGCCGACGAGGGCCGGCCAGTATCGACGGATGCTCATGCCTTCCTCCCGAGAAGTCCAGAGGGTCGTACGAGCAGCACGACCGCCAGCAGGATGACGACGATGAAGTCTCCGGTGCCGCCGAGGTAGAAGTTCGCGAACTGCTGCAGCACGGCAACCAGCACGGATGCCACCGCCGCCCCAGTCAGCGACCCGAGGCCGCCGACGACCGTGACGATGAACGCGAAGATCAGCAGCGTCGATCCGAGGTGCGCCGAGACGAAGGTCGAGTAGTGCATCGCCAGCACGCCGCCGATGCCGGCAGCTGCCCCACCGATCGCGAAGACGAGTGTGAACGAGCGCCGGACGTCGATCCCGAGCGCCGTCACCATCGAGCGGTTCTCGACGCCGGCGCGGATGATCATGCCGTACCTCGTCTTCTTGAGGAACAGCACCAGTGCTGCCAGAACGAGTCCGGCGGCGAGCATCAGGATCCAGTACACGTTGGGGATGCGTGCACCGAGGATCTCGGTCGTTTCTTTGAGCCACGGCGGCCCCGAGATCGGAATGGCGTCAGTGCCCCACACCCCTTCGAACAGGGCGACGGCGGCGAACGAGAGTCCTACCGTGACGAGCACTTGCTCGATGTGTCGCTCGTAGAGGGGGCGGATCAGGACGAGTTCGGTGAGAGTCGCGAAAACGGCACCGACGGCGGCGCCGACCAGGATCGAGACCAGGAACGACCACCAGGACTCGGTCCCGAGCGCCTGCGCGACCATCCATCCGAGGAAGGCGCTGAGGGTCAGGAACGCACCGTGCGCGAAGTTGAGGACGTGCATGAGGCCATAGATGAGGCTGAGCCCCGAGGCGACGAGGAAGTAGAGGGCGCCGAGACCGACACCGGTCACGAGCGTCAGGATGATGGTGCTCACGAGTGCGCCTCCGAGGATGGTGCGGTTCCGGCATCCGCCTGCCGCTCGGCGTGGACACCGAGCAAGCGCTGGGTGAGGTCCTCGTCGTCGAGGATCTCGCGGGCGGGTCCGACGTGGACGACGCGGCCACTGTCGATGACGATCGCATCGTGCGCGAGGCGCTTCACGACCTCGAGGTTCTGTTCGACCAGCAGGATCGGCACCGTCTTGGCAGCCTCTTCGAGGGCGTCTGCCACCTCGGTGACGATCTTGGGGGCGAGGCCTTTGGTCGGCTCGTCGACCAGCAGCAGTTGGTTGTCGTTCATCAGTGCGCGGGCGACCGAGACCATCTGCTGCTGTCCGCCAGACAGCGTGCCCGCCATCTGATCGCGACGGTTCACGAGGTCAGGGAAGAGCTCGGCGACGAACTCGCGGCGCGGGTTGCGCTGCCGTTCGGCCAACGCAAGATTCTCGGCGACCGTGAGCTTGGCGAACACTTCACGGTCTTCCGGGACGTACCCGACGCCGCGCTGGACGATCCGGTGCGTGGGGAGCGCGTCGATCCGTTCGCCGGCAAGACGGACCTCGCCGCGGCGATGAATGAGTCCCAGGATGCCGCGCAGCGTCGAGGTCTTGCCGACGCCGTTGCGCCCGAGAACCGCGGTGATTCCGGTGGCCGGAACCGAGAAGGTCACGCTCTCGACGACAGGTTGCCCGGCGATCGAGCAGCGCAGGTCGCTGACGTCGAGGATGGCGCTCATGCGGCGTTCCCGAGGTAGGCGCTCTGCACGAGCGGGTTGGCCATGATCTCTGCGGGTGAGTCGAACGCAATGATCGAGCCGAAGTACATCACGGCGACCTTCTCAACGAGCCCCATCAGCACGTCGATGTGGTGTTCGACCATCAGAACCGTGCATCCGGTTCTCTCCTGCAGCTCACGGATGTTGTCGACCAGGCCCGCGACATCGCCGGATGCCACGCCGGCCATCGGCTCATCGAGCAGCACGATCTTCGAATCCATCGCCAGGAGCACCGCGATCTCGAGCTTGCGCTTGTCACCGTGCGAGATGTCTCCCGCTGGCGTCAGGAGCTTGTGTGTCAGGCCCACTTCCTCGAGGTTCTGCAAGGCGCGCCGGGTTGCGGCATCCTTGCTCGCCGGAAAGTGGAAGAGCGAGTAGTCGTGCCCGACAGCCACCTGGGCGGCGAGCCTCACGTTCTCGAGCACGCTGAGCTTGGGAAACAGGCTCGAGGTTTGGAAGGTGCGCCCCAGCCCCGCCCGCGCCCGGGCGGGCACAGACATCCTCGTGATGTCTTCACCGTTCATCAGAACCCGACCTGCTGTGGGGGTCATGATGCCGGAGACGACGTTGAACAGCGTGGTTTTGCCCGCACCGTTCGGCCCGATGACGCCTACCAGGGAACCCGGGGCCACATCGAGGTCGACATCCTTCAGAATTGTCGCGCCGCCGATCTGCAGACCCAGCTTCTCCACCCGCAGGGCAGAGGGAGCCGGATGCTGCGCGGGCGCGGACGGAACCGGAGTGCTCATTGGTTCTCGGCCTTACTGCGCTTCGGCGGGGGCTACCGCGTCGGCAGACACCGTGTCGATCAGCTCGGGAACGAAGCTGCCACCGTCGGCGACGAGCTTGACCTGGTACATCTCCTGCAGCAGCGCGTGGTCACCCGCGCGCACAGTCAGGGTGCCCTTCGGACCGTCGAAGGAGTAGCCCTCGAGGGCCGCGATCATCGCATCGACATCACCCTGGCCCTCGTCGATCGCGTGAACGATCATGAGCGCCGCGTTGAAGCCGTCGGGGCTGAAGAGATCGGGCGTGCAGCCGTCCTCTTCGAGCAGGCTGATCATCTCGGTGTTGACGGCGTTGTCGGGGGCGCCGGGGAAGTAGTAGTTCAGGAAGTTGATCTTTTCCGAAGCCTCACCGTACGCGCCGAACGTCGCGGAGTCGCCGAGGCCGGTGACCACCGGAATCGCGTCGAGCACACCCTGCTGGCTCATCGCCTGCCACATCGCGCCCGAGGTGGCACCTGCCCATGCGACGAAGACGAGGTCGGGGTTGCCTGCGAGCACCTGCTGCGCGAACGGTGTGAACTCCGTGACGTCCTCGGCAACGAGCACCGAGTTGACCGTCGCACCCTGGCCACCGAGGATCGACTCGACCGCGGCGACGTTGCCCTGACCGAACGCGGTGTCTTGCGCGAAGACGGTCACCGTCTTGCCTTCGATGTCGTCGAGGAAGGTGCCTGCCGTCGCAACATCCTGCGAGCTCTGGCGACCCGAGCGGAACGTGTAGTCATTGATGCCGGTGATCCCGTCGGCCGCCGCAGGACCGGAAATGTAGAGAACCTTGTTCTGTTCGGCCTGCTCCGCAACCGCCAGCGCCACACCCGATGATGCCGTGCCAGCGATGATGTTGACGCCGTCACCGATGAGTTCTTTCACGGCGGTCACAGCCTTGTCGGGATCGCCGGCGTCGTCGCGGTATTCGACGTTGATCGTCGTGCCGTTGATCTCGTTCGTCCCGTCGGTCGCGTACGACATCCCGGCGCGGAAACCGCACAGGTACTGCTCGCCGTAGCCGGCAAGTGGACCGCTTTCGCTCGAGACGATGCCGACAGTGACCTCGGAGGGTCCCGCCGTCTCGCTGCCACCGGCGTCGCCGCCGTCGGCCTGCGGCGCACAGGCCGCCATAACAAGGGCGCTGGTGGCGACCACCGTGCCCAGGAGCAACTTCTTCGTAACCCGCATGTGCGTGCCTTTCACCGTTGGAAGGGGCATACCTGAAAGCTGATTCAGGTGGCACCTACAGTAGGTCACGGAGTGGCGCGGGGCAAGTCGTGGCAGCGGGATGTCGGCATCCGTTACCCATTCGCGACCGATCGCATTTACATACCTGCGTTATATATCTGAGGTATATAGTCGAGACCGTGACAGACCCCGGCCCCATCGAGACGATCATCAGCGCGGCCTACTCACTGGGTCGCATCGCGGCACACCGCACCGGAAACGACACCCCCGCGGCGCAGTGGCGGGCTCTTGCCACCCTGGAGCGGGAGGGCGCGCTTCGGATCGGCGAACTGGCTTCGGCCGCGCGAACGACGCAGCCCGGGATGACGCGCTTGATCGGCCAGATGGCGGATGAGGCGCTCGTGACCCGCTCCCCTGACCCCGACGACTCACGCGCGACCGTGGTGCGCATCACCGCGGATGGGCGAGGAGCCCTTGCGCGCTGGCGGGCACAGCTGAGCGAGACACTCGCACCCCTGTTCGCCGATCTCACCGAAGACGACCGTGCCGCGCTCGAGCGCACTGCTCAGCTGCTGCGCGAACGCACGATCGAGGTCCCCCTCAACACATCAGGACGGAACCAGTGACCGCATCCACCCACGCCCCGACATCCGCCGCGTCGGTCTGGCGCCAGCCGGCACAGGTGTGGGCCGTTGCGTTCGCCTGTGTCGTCGCGTTCATGGGAATCGGCTTGGTCGACCCGATCCTCCCGGCGATCGCCGCCTCGCTCGACGCGACACCCGTGGAGACCGAGCTGTTGTTCACCAGCTATCTGCTGGTCACGGGGCTTGCGATGCTCGTGACCAGTTGGGTCTCGAGCCGGATCGGCACCAAGGCCACCCTCATGACGGGGCTCGGCCTCATCGTGGTCTTCTCTCTGCTGTCGGCACTGTCCGGCAGCGTCGACGCGATCATCGGCTTCCGCGCCGGCTGGGGGCTCGGCAATGCCCTGTTCATCTCCACTGCTTTGGCGACGATCGTCGGGGCGGCCGCAGGTGGCAGCGGCGCGGCGATCGTCCTCTACGAAGCGGCGCTGGGCCTCGGAATCGCGATCGGGCCGCTCCTCGGTGGTCTTCTCGGCGAGGTCAGCTGGCGCGGGCCGTTCTTCGGGGTGGTGGTGCTCATGGCGATCGCCTTCATCGCGGTCGCCGTGCTCGTGCGCGGGACCGGTGAACGGCGAACCCCCATCCCCCTGTCGGCACCGATACGGGCGCTACGCACCCCCGCCCTTGCCGTGCTTGCTGCCGCCGCCCTGTTCTACAACATCGGGTTCTTCATCCTGTTGGCCTTCTCGCCGTTCCCGCTCGGCTTCGGAGCGATGGGGATCGGGCTGACCTTCTTTGGCTGGGGCGTTGCACTCGCGATCACGAGCGTCTGGGTCGCGCCTGCGCTCGCGCGACGGATGCCTCGCACAGCGATCATGCAGACCGTGCTGGCACTGCTTGCCGTCGACCTGCTGGTCGCCGGGCTGCTGGTCGAGTCGGCGGCGGCTCTGGTCACCTGCATCGTCGTCGGCGGGCTTCTACTCGGCGTCATGAACACGGTGCTCACGGAGTCGGTCATGGAAGCAACGGACCACCCGCGGGCCGTCGCGTCGTCGGCGTACTCTGCCGTGCGTTTCCTCGGTGGTGCGGCCGCTCCCCCGCTGGCCGCCCTGCTGTGGCACGCGTTCTCGGCGAGTGTGCCGTACTACGTCGCCGCCGTCGCGGTGCTGCTATCGGGGCTGATCATCCTGCTCGGGCGAGGGGCCCTTACCCGCATCGACGGTCACGTCGCCGACGCGCAGGAGGAAGGTGCGGCAGTGCTCATCGGAGACGCCGGCTGAGGCATCCTGCGGTTAGGTCCGCCCGCAGACAGAAATGCGGCCCGGGGAGAAAACTCTCACCCGGGCCGCCCTCTTCGCGATTACCCGAATACCGCGAAGGTGTTGCTCTGGTAACGAACCTACCCTTGGCGCGCGCTATGCGAACGCTATGTGAGAGCACTCTCACGCGAGGCGGACGGATGCGTCTTTCGCATCGCGGAAGGAATACGCGACAGTGACGGCAATGTGGTGCACCCCCAGGGACTTGAACCCTGAACCCACTGATTAAGAGTCAGTTGCTCTGCCGATTGAGCTAGAGGTGCGGAGGTTTGCGACGGGCAGATTGCACGGCGAACCGAGGGTCAACTCTAGCATCACGATTACGTCACCGGGAAATCGCGGGAGGCGCGGCCGCCTATCCTTGATCCTGTGATGTCCCTCCCCGCGATGAACAGCTTCGACGCACCGTTCAACGGCGATCTTTCGGCGGAGCTCGACGTCGCACTCCGACTCGCGGATGCCGCCGACGCGGTGTCGATGGCCCGCTTCGACGCGGCTGATCTCGACATCCGTGTCAAGCCTGATGCCACGCACGTGACGGAGGCCGACCTTGCCACCGAGCGGGCCATCCGCGACATCCTCGAGGCCGAACGCCCCTCAGACGGGATCTTCGGCGAGGAATTCGGGTCGTCGGGCGACGCGGCGCGGCAGTGGATCATCGATCCGATCGACGGGACGGCGAACTACCTCAAGGGCATCCCGATGTGGGCGACTCTCATCGCCCTCGCGATCGACGGCGTTCCCCGCGTCGGCGTCGTGAGCCAGCCCGCGATCGGGCGCCGCTGGTGGGGCGCCACCGGACTCGGCGCGTGGACGGCGACGCCATCGGGCGAGGCGACTCGGCTGCAGGTTTCCGACGTCGACGCCCTTGACCGGGCAAGCGTCAGCTTTCAGAGCATCGGGCAGTGGGACGAGGTCGGCCGCGTCGACGACCTCATCCGCCTGACCCGCGCCGTGTGGCGTGATCGTGGATACGGCGACGCCTGGCCCTACATGCTGCTGGCCGAGGGCCGGCTCGAGATGGTCGCCGAGTTCGGCGTCAAAGAGTATGACATCGCTCCCTACGTCCCGATTCTGCAGGAGGCCGGCGGCCGGTTCACGGCTGTCGACGGGACCCACACGCTGAGTGATCGGTCCGGGATCGCCACGAACGGCATCCTGCACGACGCCTTCATCGACCTGCTGCGTGGCGACGAGGCGGCGTCATGACCTCCCGAGCGCCGCGGGCGGCGCTGCTGGCACCGATCCTGCTCGCTGCACTTGCGCTCGCTGCGTGCTCGACAACCCCCACTCCGGAGCCCACGTCGGCAACCACCGAATCCGCCCCGCCCGCAGGGCCAATCGACACCCCAGATGCCTCCCCCAGCGCGACCGCGGAGGCATCAGCACCGACGTGCGACACCCTCATCTCCTCCTCGCTCGTCGACGAACTCACCAGCTACGGGTGGACCTCACGCGCCGATGACTTCCTCGTCGGCGCGACGGTCGTCGAGGGAGGCCTGCAGTGCACGTGGGCGGACTTCGACGGGCCCGCGACCGACAACCTGCTGCTCTTCGGGTGGGCACCGATCGCCAGCAGCGAGGCAACGCGCCTGCAGACCGAACTCATCGGTCAAGGCTGGCTGCGCGAGGACGGCGCCCAAGGCACCTACATCACGACAGACCCGCAATACGCCGTCGCGGTCGATGAGGACGGGTACGGCATGACCTACCTGTTCGGCGACGGATGGGTGACTGTGGCACTGACCAAGCAAGGCCTCGTGCTGATCGAACGACCCGACGCGTGAGTTCGCTCCGGTTGAGGCGCGCGCCGTTCCGATAAAGTCAGAGCACTGTCGCCTGACCCGAACGGACGGCATCGATGCCCGGACTGTCCCGCCGCCACTTCCTTACCGGCGTTGCAGCGCTCGCTGCCGCCACCGGACTGAACGTCGACGTGCTCGGACGCGGTCTTGCGGCGCGCGCGCAGACCACCGCACAGACCGCTGCCGGCATCCCGACGACCCTGCAGCAGACGATCCTGCAGGGCAGCGTCATCCAGGGGTCCTACCGGGGACTCGTGACCGGGCCGGGCGAGCCGTACATCCCTCGTCTCGACATCCTGCGTGCCGCGCCCGCGGGCGCGCGCACGACGGCACGACGCTCGCTGCTGTACCTCGGGCACCTCTCTGACCTCCACGTCATCGACGCACAGTCCCCCGGCCGCATCGAGCCGATGATCGTGCAAGACCACTCGGCGTGGGGCTCGGCCTTCCACCCGCAAGACCCCCTGAGCCCGCATGCGACAGCAGCAATGGTGCAGGCATTCTCGGATGCCCGGTACAGCCCTCTCACGGGCGCGCCGATGAGCGCCGCGATCGTAACCGGCGACTCCGCCGACATGCACTCGCACACGGAGCTGCGGTGGTACATCGATCTCATGGACGGCCTGAGCGTCGATCCCGCCTACGCGAGCTCGAGCTACCAGGGTGTGCAGGCCTGGGCCGAAGCCACGTGGGCGTACCGTCCCAGCGACCCGAGCGGCGGAGCCTTCGGCGACTACGGCTTCCCGCAGCTTCCGGATCTGCTCTCGCAGGCGATTGCGAAGCCCGTCGATTCCGTCGGGCTCCCCGCTCCCTGGTACGCCGTGTATGGAAACCACGACACCCTGCTGCTTGGCACGTTCAACCTCAGCCCGCAGCTTCACGCCCTGGCGATCGGCGCACAGAAGTCGTACGCGCTCGAGGGCACCGCAGGGATGGCGCTCGGCGGGTGGGCCGCTGCGACCGGCATCCTGCAACAGGCGGTCGATGCGCTGGGGCTCGCGTGGGGTCGGCCCGGCTTCAAGGAGGTCGCTGCCAGCCCCGAGCGCTACCTGTTCGAACAGCGCGACTTCATGGCCGAGCACTTCAACACCCAGCCGACTCCCGGACCCGTCGGGCACGGCTTCACCCAGCACAACCTGGACTCGGGCGAGACCTGGTGGTCGGCCGACCTGTCGCCCAACGTCCGCGGCTTCGGCCTGGACACCTGCAACCAGGTCGCGGGGCCCGACGGCGGTGTTCCCGAGGTGCAGTTCCGCTGGCTCGAGGCGCAACTGCAGCAGGCGCAGGCCGAGAACAAGCTCGTCCTGATCTTCAGCCACCACAACAGCCTGACGCTCGAGAACAAGGCGCAGCGGTTCGATGACCCGCAGAAGCTCTATGGCGCCGAGGAATTCGTGGCGATGCTGCTGAAGTACCCCGTCGTGATCGGGTGGCTCAATGGCCACACCCACCTGAATCAGATCCTCGCGCACTCGGACGGCGAGCGCGGCTTCTGGGAGATCACGACGGCATCCTGCATCGACTTCCCGCAGCAGCAGCAGGTGGTCGAGATCGTCGACAACCGCGACGGCACGCTGTCGCTGTTCACGACGGTGCTCGATCACGCCTCCCCCGCCGTTCCCGGATCCAGCGGCAGCGTCGCCGACCTCGCCTCTCGCTCGCGCGAATTCGCTTCCAACGACTGGGCCGAGAGTCCGATGATGCGTCGTGGCTCACCGCTGGATCGCAACACCGAGCTGCTCCTGAAGGCTCCGTTCGATCTCTCGCGAATCACGGATGCTGCGCTCGAGAAGCAGCACTTGAGCGAGAACGCTCGGATCCTGGCCTATGAGACGGAGCGTGGGCTATGAAGCGGCGACTGATCGCGGCATCGGTGCTGGCGGCGAGCATGGTGGCGGTGGCGGGATGCTCGCAGGTCGAGGCACTGGCTCCCGTCGGCGGCAACCACATGACCGAGATCCGGTACGCCGCTATCGACATCCTGCTCGCGAAGAACATCGACGTGCTGGTCGCGCCGGTGTGTGAGCAGGACGGTGAGGCGGTGTCGTGCACGGGTGAGACCGCGGACGGCCAGTCGATCACCGTCACCTCCCCCGCCGATGCAACCGACACCGTCACGGTGACGGTTGGCGACGAGGCGATCTATAACGGGAAGTACTGGGACATCCTGGATGACGCCGTGCGAGGTGACCTGTGAGCACGTGGATGCTGCTCGGACGCACCTGGCGGGTATGGGCGCCGGTCGCCCTGCTGAACACCGCGGTGCAGGCGCTGCTCGTGGTGCCGTTCGTGACGCCCGCGGCATACGTCGTCTTCGTGCTGCTCGCGCTCGCTTCGCTTGCCGGTGTCGTGGCCAGCGTCGCGCTGGTTGCTGCGGGGTTCCGGTCGGCGCTCGGCGGCGGCGGGCGGTGGCCGAGCTGGGGCGAATGGCTTGCGGTGCTGCTGCTCACGGTCGCCGTCTCAGCGAGCGCTCTGGTCGCCTCGTGGCTCGTGATTCCCGCGCTCGTGGTCGCCGCCATCCTGCTGCCTGCCGTCTTCGGGGTTCCGCAGCGCACCGCCTGGGGCTTCGGCTTGTTCGCACGGGCGCCGCTGCGCGGCATCCTGCTCACGCTCATGACGCTCGCCCTCGTGGCGCTGCTGTGGTTCGCAGCGCTCATGTTCGGCTTCTTCGTCACCGGCTGGGTCGGCGCGGCGCTCACCTGGCTGGTCTTCGGCCTGGTCGGCGCGTTCATCCTCGCGACGTGGTTCGCCACGCCGCGCCGCGACCGCGCGTGATTAGCCGCTAACGGATGCCTGCATCGGTGTGATCGAGAGATCGACCGACCCGAATGGGAAGGGGAAGACAAATCCCCACTCGCCGTCGGGGCTCGAGTCGCGAATGGGGACGAGCCCGAACCAGACGAGCGAGACGACCAGCGACACCGCGGCGATAGCGAGGATCACAATGGTCGCGCGGTCGAGAATCCGCAGCGCCGCGGGCGGAAAGTGTCAAGGCGGGTGAGACAGATTCCGTCAGGCGGTCTGTATGAGGGCCTCCTGTGAGGGCTGGTTGATCCAGGCGGCCTCGGGCAGCTTGGGCGCCTGGGGTCGG
>NZ_MKTR01000024.1:120586-442719 GCF_001898325.1 Microbacterium sp. 67-17 | reverse complement strand
AGCTGCTGAAGATGCCTTCGCAGCTCGTATCCGGTATTAGACGCCGTTTCCAGCGCTTATCCCAGAGTCAGGGGCAGATTGCTCACGTGTTACTCACCCGTTCGCCACTGATCCACAGAGCAAGCTCTGCTTCACCGTTCGACTTGCATGTGTTAAGCACGCCGCCAGCGTTCATCCTGAGCCAGGATCAAACTCTCCGTGAAGAAATGTTGCTGCGATCAGCCGGAAATTGACTGAAGCAGCGAGTTTGATCTGACCAAAGGGATGTCATTGCTGACTATCCGTTGCCGACACCGAAGTGCCGGACTTTGATCCAAAGGAATCTCATTCAACCGAAGCTGAATCGAGGTTTTTTGGCATTTGACAAGTGCACGCTGTTGAGTTCTCAAGGATCGGATGCTCCTGCTTTCGGCCTCTCGACCTCCCCGCAGGGCAACTTCTCTATCTTATCCGTTTCTTCGTCGCTGTCAAATCGGCGTCCGGCGAGTCTCAGACTCGCTCGATCGGTCGACAAGACCACCGCGAAGAGCGGATCCCCCATCGTAGACCCGGAGGTCTGCGACTCTCAAGGAGTCTTGATGTTGGGGGGTGGTTCACTGCTTGAGGAGGGGAGGCTCTCAGCCTCACCGCGCTCCTTTGGGGCGAACAAGTAAGACATTACGCGGATGTGAACAGCGTGACAAATCCTGGCCGCATCCCGGGCGTGTCGCGCCGCATCACGCGGAGTTACGCGGGTCGACGAAGACGCCGGCCAGCGTCTTCTTGCCTCGGCGCAGCACCGACACTCCCCCGGGCAGCCCGCCCGTGACCAGCGCACCGTCGTCGTCGACACGAATACCGTCGAGCGACACTCCGCCCTGCGCGACAGCGCGGCGAGCCTCGGAGAGGCTGGTGACAAGTCCGGTTGCGACGAGCGCCTCGACGACGGTCATCTCCACCGTCCCCTGCACGTGCGGTAACTCCTCCAGCGCGGTGCGAAGGACCTCGGCATCCAGGGATGTGAGATCACCCTGCCCGAACAAGGCCTCGGAGGCGGCGATCACTCCCGCCGTCGCCTCTGCGCCATGCACGGTCGTCGTCACCTCGAGAGCGAGCCGCCGCTGCGCTGCCCGGCGGTAGGGCTCCACCGCAACGAGTCGCTCGTACTCCTCGATCTCTTCGCGGGTGAGGAACGTGAAGATCTTCATCCGCGTGATGACGTCGGCGTCGTCCGTGTTGAGCCAGAACTGGTACATCCGGTACGGAGAGCACATCGCGGCATCCAGCCAGATCGCATTGCCTTCGCTCTTGCCGAACTTCGTGCCGTCGCTGTTGGTGATCAGCGGCGTCCCGATCGCGTGAACTCCCACATGCTCGACATGGTGGACGAGATCCACACCGCTGGTGAGGTTGCCCCACTGGTCGCTGCCGCCGGTCTGCAGCACGCACCCATAGGTGCGGTAGAGCTCCAGGAAGTCCATTCCCTGCAGGATCTGGTAGCTGAACTCGGTGTAGCTGATTCCTGCCTCGGAGTTCAGTCGGGCGCTGACGGCATCCTTCTTCAGCATCGTGCCGACCCGGTAGTGCTTGCCGATCTCCCGCAGGAAGTCGATTGCCGACAGCGGCGCGGTCCAGTCGAGGTTGTTGACGATGCGGGCGGCGTTCTCGCCCTCGAAGCTGAGGAACTTCTCGACCTGCGCGCGCAGCCGCGTCACCCACTCCTGCACGGTCTCCGGCGTGTTCAACGTGCGCTCGGCAGTCGGTCGCGGATCGCCGATGAGCCCCGTCGACCCGCCGACAAGTCCCAGGGGGCGATGGCCGGCAAGCTGCAGACGGCGCAGCAACAGCAGCTGCACGAGGTTTCCCAGGTGCAGGCTCGGTGCGGTCGGGTCGAACCCGCAGTAGTACGTGATCGGCTCGCCGCCCAGCAGCTCGCGCAGCGCCTCCTGATCGGTGGATACATGCACCAGACCGCGCCAGACGATCTCGTCCCACACCGATTCGAACGAAGGATCATTCGCCGGCTCCAACGCGCGGACGGGGGAATCGGTCGTCAGTTCTGCCACGACTCTCAGGCTAGCAGCGCGCCAACTGCTGACCGGGGCCTCAGGTCGAGGTCCCCCACCAGACCAGGAAGGCCACACCAAGGGCTGTCGTCCAGCTCACGAGGCTCCCGATCAGAAAGTACTCGGCGCGGATGCCGCCCTCGCCGTCACGAGAGATCTCGGGAAAGCGGACGATGCCCTTGGCTGCAAGAACTGCGGCCAGGAGCGTGAACGCACCGGTGAGGGTGAGGGCGAAGACGAGCACCCGTTCTATCGGACCGATGAGTCGTCCGCCCTTGAGCGTCGCCGCGCGCTCATCCACGGGTACGTCCCCGTCTCGAAGCGCGATCCGAACGATCACGTTGCCCGATTCGAGCAGGAAGACGATCGCGCCGATGACGAGAACCGCGACATCCAGGCTCACTGCTCCTAGCGGCGAGCCGGAGGGCCACACGTCACCGAGCGGTCCCTGGTCTTCTCGGACACCCAGGAGCGCGACGGCGAGGGTAGCGACTGCCACCACGAGCGCGACGGGCCAAAAGCCCGCGCGCCCGCCGCGGCGATCCGGGTTGGTCAGCACCCAGACCGCCGCCACGCCGGCGGCGACGAAGCTCCAAACCGCGGCATCCGCGCCGGCCGAGGCGATGAGCAAGACAACTCCGAACGCTGCCAGAACAACCGCGCGCGACAGCCCGGTCAAGGAGCGCCGCGTGAGGTCGACGCCGCCGACGGCGAGGAGGACGATGCCTGCGGCGATCATCCGGACGCGCCGTCCAGGATTTGGAACCCCGCAACAAGTCCTGCGGCCCCGCCGGTGGCGAGTGCCTGGGAGACCGCGGACTGCGTGATCCCCTCCTGTGCGGCGAGGTCGTGTTGCGTGCGGCCCAGGCAACGGCCGTAAGCGAGGCGGCGCGTGCGCGGCGACATCGCGCCGACGATCTCATCACGCACAAGCAGGTATGCGTTGACGGATCGGACGCGCTCGGCCATGGCGGCATCCTCCCCCGGAGCTGCGACAACGCGCGTCCGGGCGCGCGGTACGGCGCGATCCTGAAGTCGGTGCACGGCCTCGACCGCGTCACGGGCCGACCACCAACCGGGGCCGTCGGAGATCTGACCGGTTGCTGACGAAACGGCGCCCACGGCGCCGATGCCGATCCCGAAGCGCAGTTCGATCTCTTCGGGAAGCGCGAGCTGAAGCAGCAGCAGCCACGCTAGCGCGTGATCCAGCTCCTCGAAGACCGCCTGGAGTTCGTCGGCGAAGGTCGCCGTCAGCGGCACGAGCGCCGTTGGCCGTTCGGCGTGGACGCGCGCAATCGTCGCCTCCAGCTCGCGCTGCGCAGCATCCCGGTCGGCAAGGCGCCGGGATCCGACGATGTCAGCGATCACCGCGATGGTCACGCAATCAGCTTAGCGCTTATGTAGCAAGATAATAAGCCTAGAGCTGATTTATGGAAGTGATCAGTTCTGTCACAGCCCCAGCGCGTGCGCGACATCCTGGACGCGGGAAATCAGTTCCGCGCGCTGCTCGGCTACCCGCACCGGAGCAGTTCCGCCCGCGCCGGTCCTACTGGCGACCGATCCTTCAATCGTCAGCACGTCGCGAACTCCCGGCGTGAGCCGCGGCGAGACGTCGACCAGCAGGTCATCGTCGGCGTCTTCGAGTCCGATCCCACGGGCCTCACATGCCTGCACGAGCTTTCCGGAGATCTCATGGGCATCCCGGAAGGGAACACCTTCCCGAACGAGCCACTCCGCGACATCCGTGGCAAGCGAGAAGCCCTGCGGTGCGAGCTCCGCCATCCGGTCGGTGTCGAAGCGCAGGGTCGCGACCATCCCGGCAAAGGCGGGCAAGACGGTCTCGAGTGTGCGCACCGAATCGAAGACGGGCTCTTTGTCTTCCTGCAGATCGCGGTTGTACGCCAGGGGCAGACCCTTGAGCGTTGCGAGCAGCCCGGTGAGGTTTCCGATCAGGCGGCCGGCCTTCCCCCTCGCCAGTTCGGCGATGTCAGGGTTCTTTTTCTGCGGCATGATGCTCGAGCCGGTGGAGTAGCCATCGTCGAGCGTGACGAAACCGAACTCACGCGTGTTCCACACGATGATGTCTTCGGCAAAGCGCGATAGATCGACGCCGATCTGGGCGGCGATGAACGCGAACTCGGCGACGACGTCGCGCGCCGCCGTGCCGTCCAGCGAGTTCTCTGCGGGCCGCGAGAGCCCCAATTCTGCAGCGACCAGTGCGGGGTCAAGACCCAGGGTCGATCCGGCGAGCGCTCCCCCGCCGTACGGAGACACCGACGCCCGCGCCGACCAATCGCGGAGTCGTTCGAGATCGCGCACGAGTGGCCACGCGTGAGCGAGCAGGTGGTGCGCCAGCAGGATCGGTTGCGCGTGCTGGAGGTGAGTGCGCCCCGGCATGATGGCGGCGGGGTGCGCCTCGGCCTGGGCGACGATGGCGTCGATGAGACGGACGATCTCACGCACCAGCGTCTGCGTGTGGTCAAGGAGGTACATCCGCACCAGCGTCGCGATCTGGTCGTTGCGGCTGCGTCCGGCCCGGAGCTTTCCGCCCAGCTCGGGACCGACGATCTCGATGAGAGCCTGCTCGAGCGCACCGTGGACGTCTTCGTCCTGAGGTCGAGCGACGACGTCGCCACGGGCAACGGCGGCCGCGAGCTCGTCGAGGCCGGCGCGCATGCTGGCAGCTTCATCAGACGTGAGGTAGCCCGCTGCCTCAAGGGCAGATGCGTGCGCCCGCGATCCTCGGATGTCGTACGCGGCGAGCGCCCAGTCGAAGTGGGTAGAGACGCTCAGGGCCGCAAGCTCGGGCGAAGGGCCCGAAGCGAATCGCGCACCCCAGAGGGCGCCATCGTGCGTTGCATCACCCGTCGCAGTCATCCTGCCAGCCTATCCGCGCGCGGCCGCGACACCCGATCGACCAGCCGTTCGAGGGGACCACGGCCGAGCAGCAGCGCCCACACGAGGCAGGCTGCGATGATCCCGAGTGTCATCGGCCAGAACGGGTTCAGGGCGCGAAAACCGAAGAGGTCGGAGGTCGTTCCCAGCGCCATAAACGCCCACACCGCCCAGACGACGATCTGCGCGGAGTACGCCGTCAGCGGCATGGCACCCAGCGTCCGGATCGGAAGGACGACGGCTCGCAGGACGGTGCGGCACACCAGCACGCACAGCGCGATGATCGCGATCGCGAACCCGCCCGAGCCCCACACTTCGAGGATGCCGCCGCTATGCTCGCTCGCTCGCCAGACCTGGCCGAGATAGTCGTCGTCGGGTGCCGGCGCCACGACGGCGAGCGTCTCTGCCACCGCGGCAACGACAAAGCCCACCCCCGCCGTCGTCCAGAGCACCGCTGGGCGCGTGAGATCGAGGCGGCCGACTGCCATGCCAGCCAAGAGGAACGCAAGCCACAGCGGTGCAGGGTAGGCCCACCCCGTCAACAGAAAGACCGCCTCACCCGGCGCCGTGTCCCAGAACGGCGCCGCCTCGATCGGGGGAAGCAGCCACGGAACGACCAGCGCCACCACGACAGCCCCGATCCACAGGGTCGCGGTTCGCACGCGCACGAACGGGATGGCCGCGGCGAACAGGATCGCGTACGCCGGCAGGATGACGTAGACCGGCACACCCGTGAGGATGAGTGCGATACCGATGACCCAGAGCACGAGGGCTCGCCAGGCCAGCCACCTGCCGGGTGCGCGGGGAGCGCGAGGGCCAGCGGTGACGATCGAGATCGAGACCCCGGCGAGGGTCGCAAACAGAATCGATGAGCGACCACCGGCAATCCCGCCCCAGGTCGACGGATCGGTCCAGTCGATCTCGGGCAGTGTGAACAGGTGAGCTGCGAGCATCCCGATCACCGCGAGCCCGCGGGCAAGATCGAGCCCCGGAATCCGCGGTGGTCCGTCAAGGCGCCGGAGATTACCGACGACCCGATCGGCTACTGCTGCTGCAGCAACCACACCAGCAGGGCCTTCTGCGCGTGGAGTCGATTTTCGGCTTCGTCCCACACGACGCTCTGTGGACCGTCGATGACCTCGGCATCCACTTCGTACCCGCGGTCGGCGGGCAGACAGTGGATGAAGATCGCGTCGTCCTTGGCGAGGCTCATGAGCTCTTGCGACACCTTGTAGGGGGTGAGGTCGCGAAGCCGCTGCAGCTTCTCGTCTTCCTTGCCCATCGAGACCCAGGTGTCGGTGACGATGATGTCTGCGCCGGCGGCGGCCTCGTTGGGGTCGGTGTAGAGCGTGACCGAGCCGCCCGTCTGTTCGGCGCGGCGGTCGGCATCGGCAACGACATCCTCGCGGGGTGCGTACTCCACCGGCGAGGCGACGCGCACATGCATCCCGGCCGTGACACCACCGAGCACATAGGACTGACCCATGTTCGTGCGCCCGTCGCCGAAGAAGGCGAGCGTGAGGCCCTTCAGGTCCCCCTTGTGCTCCTGGATGGTGAGCAGGTCGGCCAGAATCTGGCACGGGTGGAAGTCGTCGCTGAGCGCATTGATGACGGGAACCCGGGTGCCGGCAGCCATCTCTTCGAGGCCTGCCTGCGCGTAAGTGCGCCAGACGATCGCGGCGACCTGCCGCTCGATCACGCGGGCGGTGTCAGCGGGGGTCTCCTTGCCGCCCAGCTGACTGTTGGCCGTCGAGATGATCAGCGGGGACCCGCCGAGATCGGCGATGCCCACGGCAAACGACACGCGGGTGCGCGTCGAGGACTTGTCGAAGATCACCGCGACGGTCTGCGGACCCGCCAGCGGCTGGACCTGCCAGCGATCCTTCTTCAACTCCGCAGCAAGAGCGAGGATCTCCGCCTGCTCTGTCGGGGTCAGGTCATCGTCACGAAGCAGGTGGCGGGTCATTGCGCGGCTTCCTTGTCGTCGGGCTGCGAGGTCTCATCGAGCAGGAGGGCGTCGGTCACGGTCGCCAGGGACGCGGTGAACAGGGTCAAGAACTCGTCGATCTCAACGTCGCCGATCGTGAGGGCCGGTGCGATTCGGATCGTCTCATCGTTGGCGGCATTGACGATGAGTCCGTGTTCCTGCGCCGCTGCGACAACGGCTTTCGCAACGGGACGCGAGAGCGCCACACCAAGAAGCAGGCCCTGCCCGCGGCATCCGGCAATCAGCGGGGAATCGATCGCGAGGATGCCCTCACGCACCTGCGCGCCGCGCGTGCGAGCGTTGCTCACCAGGTCGGCGCGCTCGATCTCTTCCAGTACCGCCCCGGCTACCGCGGTGGCCAGCGCGTTACCACCGAACGTCGAACCATGGGTGCCGGGGTAGAACAGCTCGCTCGCCGCGCCGTAGGTGATGAGCGCACCGATCGGGAACCCGCCCCCGATGCCCTTGGCAACGGTGATGGCATCCGGGGTGATGCCGGTGTGCTGGAAGGCGAACCACTCGCCGGTGCGGCCGGCGCCGGTCTGGATCTCATCAAGGATGAGAAGCGCGCCGTGGCGCGAAGTCAGCTCGCGGGCAGCCTCGAGATAGCCGTCGGGGAGCGGCAGAACGCCGGCCTCCCCCTTGATGGGTTCGAGGATAAGCGCGGCCACCGAGTCATCCATCGCCGCCTCGAGTGCCTCAACTGTCGAGTCCAGGAACTCCACACCGGGAACCATCGGAAGGAACGGTTGCTGCATGGCCGGCTTGCCTGTGAGGGCGAGAGTGCCCATCGTGCGGCCGTGGAAGGCGTCGGTGAGGGCGAGGATGCGTGGTCTGTCGGCCCCGCCATGCAGTCGGGCAAGCTTGAACGCTGCTTCGTTGGCCTCCGCTCCCGAGTTCGAGAAGTAAACGCGGCCGGAATCACCGGTTCCAGCGAGGCGCTTGAGCCGTGCCGCCAGCGCGAGCTGCGGCGGGGTCGCGAAGTAGTTCGACACATGCGCGAGTGTCGCGGCCTGCGCTGAAACCGCCTCGACGAACGCCGGGTGTGCATGTCCCAGGGAGTTCACCGCGATACCGGCGAGGAAGTCGAGGTAGCGCTTGCCCGCGTCATCCCACAGGTAGGCACCCTCGCCGCGGGTGAACAGCGCGAGGCGGTCGCCGGCATTGGCGAGCAGGTCGCGGCGGGCATCATCCTGCCAGGATGCGGGGGTTGGTGCCTCGTCGTTCATGTCGCCTCTTTTCGTCTCGGCTAGCACGGTGCTCATGCGCTCACCACTTCGGTTCCGATGCCCTTGCTGGTGAACACTTCGATCAGGAGCGAGTGAGGCACGCGCCCGTCGATGATCGCCGCCGTGTCGACTCCCCCATCGACGGCGTCCAGACATGCCTGCATCTTGGGGACCATCCCCGACTCCAGCGTCGGGAGCATCGTCCGCAGCTCGGTCGAGGTCAGGTGCGAGACCAGCGAGTCGCGGTTCGGCCAGTCGGCGTACAGCCCCGGAACGTCGGTGAGGATGACGAGCTTGGCGGCGTTCAGCGCCACAGCGAGCGCCGCCGCCGCGGCGTCGGCGTTGACGTTCAGCGTGTGCCCGGGCCGATCAAGGTCGGGCGCTATCGAGGACACAACGGGGATGCGACCGGCGGCGAGGTGATCGAGGACCGCCGTCGGGTTGACGTGGACGACATCGCCGACCGAGCCGAGATCGACCTCTTCGCCGTTGATGACCACCCCGCGCCGGCGGCCGCCGAACAGGCCGGCGTCCTCGCCCGAGAGACCGGTGGCGAACGGACCGTGAGCATTGATCTTCGAGACCAGCTGCGGGTTGATGTGGCCGGTGAGCACCATGCGGACGACGGAGACCGCCTCGGTACTGGTCACGCGGTAGCCGCCCTGGAACTCGCTCGGGATGTCGAGGCGCTCCAGCATCCGGGAGATCTGCGGGCCGCCGCCGTGGACGACGACCGGCTTGACGCCGACGTAGCGGAGGTACGCAATGTCTTCGGCGACCGTGCGCTGCAGTTCTTCGGAGACCATCGCGTTGCCGCCGTACTTGACGACGACGATCTGGTCGCGAAAGCGCTTGAGCCAGGGCAGCGACTCGATCAGGACGGCTGCCTTCTCGGCTGCCTCATCGGGGGTGGTCTCTTGCAGGTCAGTCATGACGAGTAGGCACTGTTCTCGTGAACGTAATCGTGGGTGAGGTCGTTGGTGTAGATGGTGGCTGCAGCGTCACCGACCTTCAGATCGATGACGACCTTCGTCGCCCGCGGTGTGAGATCCACGAGCTCCCGCGGCTGGTCGGGTCCCCCGTTGGAGCACACCCGGATGCCGTTCATCTCGACATCCACGGCGTAGGGGTCGAACTCGGCAGCCGTTGTGCCGATGGCTGCCAGCACACGGCCCCAGTTCGGGTCGTTGCCGAAGATGGCAGCCTTGAAGAGGTTGTTGCGCGCAACCGACCTGCCGACCTCGACCGCGTCATCTTCGGATGCCGCGTGGATCACCTCGATCGTGATGTCGTGGCTCGCGCCTTCGGCATCCGACTGCAACTGGGTCGCGAGGTCCGTGCAGACGGCGATGAGCGCGCTGCGGAACGCCTCCGGTGGGGGCGTGACCCCGCTCGCGCCGCTGACCATCAGGGTCACCTGATCGTTCGTTGACATGCACCCGTCGGAGTCGAGGCGGTCGAAGCTCACCCGTGTCGCGGCACGCAGGTGCCCGTCGGCTTCTGCTGCAGTCAGGACGGCGTCGGTGGTCAGGACCACGAGCATCGTCGCGAGCCCGGGGGCCAGCATCCCCGCACCCTTGGCCATTCCACCGATCGTCCATCCGTCACCGGCGACGATGGTGGTCTTCGGCCGCGAGTCTGTCGTCATGATCGCTCGGGCAGCATCTTCGCCGCCGTCCGAAGACAGCGCGCCGATCGCGGCCTCGGTACCCGCGAGCACCTTGTCGCGGAACACCTGATCACCGGTGCCGATGAGCCCGGTAGAGCACACCTGGATGTCGCCAGCACTCACTCCGAGCAGTTCGGCGGCGCGCTCGGCCGTCAGGTGGGTCGTCAGAAACCCGAACGAACCGGTGAAGCAGTTCGCGCCGCCGGAGTTGAGCACGATGGCTTCGACGACGCCGTCCTGGATGGCCTGCTGCGACCAGAGGATCGGGTTCGCCTTGGCGCGGTTGCTCGTGAACACCGCTGCACCGACGCTGAGCGGGCCACGGTTGACCACCACGGCGACATCCGGCTTTCCGGTGGACTTCAGTCCAGCGGCAACGCCTGCCGCTTCGAACCCTGCGGGCGCAGTGACGGTCACGGTGCCACTCCGTTCGTGGTGAGGGCCCGGTCCTCGGGAAGGCCGAGCGCGATGTTCATGGACTGGACAGCGGCACCGGCCGTGCCCTTGACGAGATTGTCGACAGCGGCAACGACCACGACACGACCCGCGGCGCGATCGATCGCGAGGCCGAGAAGCGCCGTATTGGCTCCGACGACATCCGCCGTTCGCGGGACGTGTCCCTCCGGGAGCACGTGGACGAACGGTTCATCGGCGTACGCCTGCTCCCAGGCGGCACGGATGTCGGCATCCGTCGCACCCGGGAGGATCGGCGCCGTCGAGGTGGCGAGGATTCCGCGGGCCATCGGGACGATGACGGGGGTGAACGAGATACGGACCTCGGTGGCTCCGGCATCCTGCAGCGCCTGGCGAATCTCGGGGATGTGCCGGTGCGTGCCACCGACCGCATAGGGGTTCGCACTGCCGAGCACTTCGCTTGCCAGCAGGTGTGGTTTGAGGCTCTTGCCCGCCCCCGACGGGCCGACGGCGAGCACGCTGACGATGTCACTCGGATCGATCACCCCGGCAGCCACCCCCGGCGCAAGGGACAGACTCACCGTCGAGGCGTTGCAGCCCGGGGCGGCAATCCGCGTCGCTCCCCGCAGGCTGTCGCGGATCTTGCCGCCAGAGGCGGGGAGTTCTGGCACACCATAGGTCCACGCCTCGGGGTGCGGGCCGCCGTAGAACTGCTCCCACGCCGCTGCGTCGCGAAGCCGGTGATCGGCGCCGGCGTCGATCACCAACGGCACCTCGCCCAAGGCATCCGTGTACTGCGCCGACTGCCCGTGCGGAAGGGCAAGGAACACGATGTCATGGCCCGCGAGGATCTCCGGGGTCGTGTCCTGCAGCGTCAGGTGAGACAGCGACCGCAGGTGCGGCTGGTGCACGATGAGGGGCTGACCGGCGTTGGAGTGGGCTGTGACGGTGCGGATGTCGATATCGGGATGCTGCGCCAGCAGCCGCAGGATCTCGCCGCCGGCGTATCCGGAGGCGCCAGAGACGGCGACCGAGTAGGTCATGGATTCCACCTTATTGTCTGGGTTCGTCGTGCATCGAAAGCACAGAGCCGGAGGTGGCGACACCGCCGCGCGCGAGAGCGCAGCGGGGTCGCCTAGAGTCGGCGACCGCCCAGACGTCGGCGCAGCACGATGACCGTGGTCGCGGAAGCGACGAGGCCGTGCGGTGCCGGAAGCATGTCGCGAGAGTACCGACCTCGGCCTCGGCGCCGCAAATCGACGATCCCGCTCACGCCGGGAGCAGTGCGTTGACCGCCCGCGCGCGGGCTCGGTGCACACCCACCACGGTGCCCGCGAAGGCGAGGGCCGCCCAGAGAAGAAGTCCGGCCGCTGCCCCGAGCACGTCGTGCAGCGACCCGCCCACCAGAGCGTCGACACCTTGCAGGGCAATGCTCAGCGGCAGGATCGAGAACGGGGTGGCAGCCAGCGACCCGTCGGTGACCGGTTCAAGGGTGCCCGCGGCCACCAACTGGAGGCCGAGTGCGAGCACCGACACGATGAGACCTGCTCGACCGAACAGGGCGGTGAGTGCCTGGTGGAACAGCGTGAACGACACTGCAGCGGCAAGCGTGAGCCCGTAGGCCACCGCGATCCGATCGGGGACGACACCGAGGACGGCAACCCCCAGCCAAACGAGCACCGACTGCACGACGGCGATTCCCGCGGCAACCAATGCAGCGTCAGCGGCGATGTGCGCGGAGGTCGCAGGGGTCACCAGAGACGATCGCGCGAACGGCGCCACGACCAGGAAGGTGGCGAGCGCGCCGAGCCACAGCGACACCGGAGCCAGCGCTGCCACCGCTGCTGCCAGCGCAGAATCCGGTCCACCGATGCTCGCGGTGGTCACCCCGATCGGGGAGGCCACAGTGCTTGCGATGCTCTGCTGCTGGGCCGTCGAGTAACTCGGAATACTGGTTGCCGCCTCATCCAGGCCGCTCGCGAGCTCACCTGCGGCGCCGGCCGCGGTATCGAGGCCGCTGGCAAGCTCTGCGGCGCCGTCCGCGAGATCTGACGCACCGGACACCGCCGCTTGCTGGGCCGCGGAGAGCTCGGTGAGCGCTGATGCCGCCGGCCCCGCTAGATCCGCCACGATGTCTGCGCCGACGGCGAGTTCTGCGGCGCCTGCCGCATCGCCGGCGAGCGCCCCTGCCTGATCCTGGAGGTCCGCTGCAATCGCGGCGGCGCCACCGCGCAGCGCGAGGATCTCATCGAGTAGATCGCCGGCCGGTGCGGTCGGGTCAGCGGAGATCGCCGCAGCGAGGGCGTCGAGGTCGGCTACGCCGAGGTCCTGCGCAAGCGAGAGCGCCTCGGCGTCGATGGCGCTCCCGGCAAGCGAGCCCGCCAGAGCTGCGGCATCCGACCCGGCTGCCGCGCTGAGCGCACCGAGGTCGCGCACGCCCGTCGGGAGGGCGCGAAGCACTGTTCCGATGCCCTCGAGCCCCGTGACGAGCTCTCGCTGGCCCTGTGCGAGAACCCCGGCGCCTCCGGCGGCATCAGCGATGCCGGTCGCGAGCTCGCTCGCGCCGTCGGCCGCCTCACCGATGCCAGTGTGCAATTCCGTGAAAGCTTCCAGCGTGCCGGACACATAGCCCGAGGTGAGCTGCGCTTCCACTCCGCGCGGCAGCCCCGCCGCCAGAGCCTCAGCCAGTACTCCGGACAGATACCCGTGGCGGGTGCTGGTCTGTACGTTCAGCGACGCCTGGGTCGGCGCGTCGGTGCCGAGGGTTGCCACGTCCTGGGAGAAGTCGGCGGGGATCGTCACCACTGCGAGATAGGTGCCCTCGGCGAGCCCCTGATCTGCCGTCGTCGTGTCCGTCAGGGTCCAGGCGATCCCGTCGCTGGCCGTCAGAAGATTCTCGGTGACGAGCTTGCCGGCGGCGACAGGCGTGCCCCCCGCCTCGATCGGAATATCGAGATTCACGATCGCCACGGGAACTTGCTCTTGAGTCTGACGCGGCAGCAGCGTCAGCATGACCAGCAGTGGGATCAGGATCGCGAAGACGGCGAGCGCGATAGCCCGCCCTCGACCGCCACCGGTCAGCAGTCCCGACAGTCCGGTCATACGACCACCTCGTCGGCCATGTCTTGCCTGCCGGGAGCATCCACTGACCGGTCTGCCCGGAGGACCCTCACGGCGCGCCCGTGAGGGGTCACGGCGAGAGCGTGAGGGGTCACGGCGAGAGCGTCATCGACCACCGGGTCACCGACAGCGACAACGACCGTCGTCGAGGGCGACGCAGCGCGCAGGATGCGGCCGAGCAGCGCCGATTGATCTGACCGGCGCCGCAGGTCGAGGACCGCCACTTCGGGCGCCGATGCGAGCGCGGCGGCGGCATCGAGGGTCCACCGCTGATGCTCGTCCAGGCGCGACATCGACACATCGACCTCGTCGAGAGCGTTCGGCTCGCCCGCCAGCTCGCCCCACAGCTCGATCGCCCGGCGCGCCCGATCACGATGATCCCCTCTGCTGCCGTTGAGTCGTACCTGCCGCCGCACATGTTCGACAAGGGTGCTCGCGTCAGTGGGCGCGGGAAGCGCCGGAACCAGAACCGAAACCCGAGAGAGCGGCTCTCTCTCGAACGGAATGAGCCGACCACCGACGGCAAGGTCACCGCCGACGTCAGGAATGCGCCCCGAAAGCCCTGCGCAGACGGCGGCGGCTTCGGGGCCATGGACCACGAGGACTCCAGATTCGGGCAGGTCGACGGTGAGCGGCGCTGACTCGCCGAACGTCGCCTCGTGTGCGTGGATACCGGTCCCACGCACCTTCCGCTCGGCCTCACGCCATGTCCGCTGATCGAGCATCCGGCGCACCGCCTCGCCCTCGATGTCGGCATCCGGCAAGAGCTTCTCGAGCCAGCGCGGCAGCCACCAGGCACGGGCGCCCAACAGAGCCATGAGCGCGGGGATGAGAGTCATCCGCACCACGAACGCGTCGATGAGAACTCCCACCGCGAGCGCGAGAGCGATCGGCTGGATGATCGCGTTGCCGCCGGGGACGAACGAGAAGAAGACCGAGAACATGATGAGCGCCGCGGCTGTGATGACCCGCGCGGAGGCGGAGAAGCCCTGGAGCACCGCGGCGTGCGCGTTGCCAGAGTCGACGAACCGCTCGCGCATCCGTGACACCAGGAACACGTGATAGTCCATCGCGAGCCCGAACAGCACCGCCATGACGAGGATCGGCATGAAGCTGATGACCGGGCCGACCTTGCCGACGCCGAGAACAGACGCGCCCCACCCCCACTCGAACACGACGGTGGCGATCCCCAGGCCCGCACCCACGGTCAGGAGGTAGCCGAAGGTCGCGGTGATCGGCACGGCGATCGAGCGGAACATGATGGTCAGCAGTACGAGGCTCAGCCCGACGACCACGATCGCGAATGGCAGCATCGCCGCGCCGAGGCGGTCTGAGATGTCGATGGCGAGGGCGGTCTGTCCGGTGATCTCGTAGGTGAAGCCGTTCGTCGCCTCGAACGCTGCGGCACGATCGCGCAGGGTCTGCACGAGCTGGGCTGTCTGATCGGATGACGGGGAGCTGTCGGGAGTGATCGTGACAACGGCCATGTCCAGGGCTTCGTTGGGGAAGGCCTGCGAGACCGCGGTGATCCCCGGGACGCCCTGGAACGCATTCTCGAGAGCGGTGAGAGCCTGCTCAATCTGCAGCGTGCGAGAGATGTCGGCGGTCACCAGGAGCGGACCGTTGAAGCCGGGGCCGAACCCTTCGTCGAGCAGGTCGTAGGCGACCCGCGCTTCAGATCCCGGGGGGTCGTAGCCGGCATCCGGTAGGGTCAGGCGCAGCCCGGATGCCGGGATCGCGATCACCGCGAGCACCGCGGCGACACCGAGGGCCGTCAGCAGCGGCCGCCGCGTGACGATCTTCACCCACCCCGCCGTGCGCGCCGGCTCGGCGCTGCGGTGAGCTGCGCGACGCTCCGCCCGACCTCGGGGGATCAGCCGACGCCCGAGCAGGGACAGAATAGCCGGGAGCAGGGTGACAGCGACCAGCAGCGCTGTCAGGACGGCGCCGGCAGCTCCCAGGCCCATGACGGTGAGAAAGGGAATCCCCGCCACCCCGAGCCCCACGAGAGCAATCATGACCGTCATCCCGGCGAAGACGACAGCCGTGCCCGCGGTTGCGATGGCCACCGCTACCGACTCGGCGGGATCCATCCCCTCCCGAAGGTTGTCGCGGTGCCGGGACGTGATCAGGAGGGCGTAGTCGATACCGACGGCAAGGCCGAGCATCGTCGCGAGGACCGGGGCGGTCGAGGACACCGGCACGAGGGCACCGACGATCGTGATGGCGCTGGCTGCGAGTCCGACGCCGAGCGCCGCGGTCACGAGGGGAATTCCTGCGGCGATGAGGGAACCGAACGTGATCGCCAGAACAATGTAGGCGATGCCCATTCCGGCAAGCTCCGTCCAGTCGACGCCAGACGATGAGCTCGCGGCGAGTCCCGACACCGCGACGGTGAGGCCAGCATCCGCGAGTGGTGCAGTCGCCTGGGTCACCGACGTGACAAGCGAGTCCGGGATGTCGGTCGCGGCTACCGAGAGCTGCATGGCGATAAACGCCATGTCTCCGTTGGCAGAGATCTGCGAGGCAGCACCCTCGGATGCCGCCGTCGAACCGCTCGCCGTCATCGCGTAGGGGCACGTGACTGTTACCACATCGTCCAGGGCCGCGATGTCTTCACAGGCGGTGGCGATCAGGTTCTCACTCGCCGAGACCTGCCCGCCGGAGGGCGCGGCAACGACCACCTTTGCGCCGGCGCCGCTGATCTGCGGGAAGCGCTGCTCCAAGGCATCCAGGGCCGCCTGAGCCTGCGTCCCGGGCACGGTGAAACTCGACTGCAGGTGGTTACCGAGCACGCCCCCAAGCGCCGACGCTCCCACGACCACGGCCACCCAGATGATGATGACCGTCCACCGACGCCGGGCCGCGAATCGGCCCACGCGGTAGAGGAACGACGACATCGGCGCGGCTCCTTCTGGGGGTCATGTGGTCGCGGCGAGGTGCCGGCCTCAGCGCCCGGACCCGTCGCCAGCGTAGCGGCCCGTGTCCTCCCGCCGCGGGAGCCACGGCACCAGAACGCGGAGCTCGGGCTTACTCCCGGATTCGCGCCTCGAACCGCTCGGCTGCAACGGCGACACCTGCGAGCTTTGCCTCGGTGGCCTCCGCCGCCGTCAACGTCCGGTCGGGGGCCCGGAAACGCAGCGCATACGTCAGACTCTTCGTGCCGGGCTCGACACCTGCACCGCGGTAGTCGTCGACCAGCCGCACGGCTTCGAGTAGATCGCCCGCTCCCGAGACGAGCGCCGCCTCGACCTCAGCGGCAGCAACCGCCTCCGGCACGATGAGCGAGACATCCTGCGTCGCCGCGGGAAAGCCCGAGAGGGATGCCGCTACGACCCGCTCCCCCGCGAGGGAGACGATGAGGTCGAGGTCGAGTTCGGCAACGATGACGCGGCCGGGTAGGTCGGCGTCGGCTGCCACGGCGGGCAGGAGCTCGCCGACGTAGCCGACGGCGACATCGCCGACACGAACGTCACCGGCACGCCCCGGGTGCAGCGCCGCGCGCCGCGTCTGGACGATCGTCACGTCGACTCCCGCCGCAGAGGCCACGGTACGAACTGCGTCGATGACATCGGCGAGGTCTGCAGCCTCGGCACTCTGGCCGGGCTGCTTGGCCACCCGCGCTCCCGTCAACAGCATCGCGACATGACGTGGTTGCGATGGAATCGAGGCGTCAAGACCCGCGAGGGTGGCGGCATCCGGCCGGATGCCCAGCGGCGGAACGAACGGCGTGCCGTACTCGACGCCCGCAGCGGGAAGGAACACGACGCCGGTCTCGAACAGGGCGAGATCGACGAGCCCCCGCGACACATTGCGGTGCGCGACCTGCAGTAGGCCCGGCACAAGCGAACGACGCAGGTATGGCAACTGCCCGTCGAGAGGGTTCGCAAGCTTGATGCTCGGAAGATGACCTCCGTCGGCGCTGCCGTGAAGGTCGTTGCTCTCAGCGGTCGTGAACGGGAACGACGGGGTCTCGACGTAGCCTGCAGCTGCCAGCGCATTCGAGACGCGACGGCGCGCGCGCTGGGCAGCGGTCAGCCCGCGCCCCGAGGGCGGGGTGGGCAGCACGGAGGGGACCTGGTCGAGTCCGTGGATACGCGCGACCTCCTCGGCGAGGGTCCACCGGTCGGTAAGGTCGGGGCGCCACGATGGCGGGAAGACCAACCAGGGCGCGGTCGGGTCGGCTCCGGCATCCGGGATGTCGCACCCGATCAACCGGAGCGCCTCGGTGATCTGGTCGGCCGTGTAGTCAACGCCGATCAGACCGGAGACGAAGCCACGCGGCAGCTCGATCGCCGCCTGTTCGTGGCCAGAGCGCAGGGCGCCGCCGAACGAGGAGTCCAGCGTTCCCCCGGCCAGCTCGACCATGAGGTCAGCCACCCGACGGGCTGCGACGAACGGGAGGGCCGGGTCCACCCCGCGCTCGAAGCGCCGCGACGCTTCCGAGGGCAGCTTGTGTCGACGTGCCGTCCTCGCGATAGACACCGGGTCGAAGCGGGCTGCCTCGATGAGCACGGTGCGGGTCGTGGGTCCCATCTCTGTCGTTGCCCCGCCCATCACTCCGGCAAGACCGATCGGACCAGACTCATCGGTGATGAGGAGGTCCTCGGCATCCAGCGTGCGCAGCTGCCCGTCGAGGGTCTCGAGGGTCTCGCCGGCACGCGCACGGCGGACAGTGATCCCGCCCTGCAGAGTGTCGTAGTCGTAGCCATGGATGGGGTTACCGAGCTCGAGCATCACGTAGTTGGTGATGTCGATCAGGATGCCGAGCGGTCGCACCCCGGCAAGGGTCAGCCGCGTGATCATCCACGGTGGCGTGGGCTTGGAGGCATCCACGTCGCGCACGAGTCGCGCGACGAACTCCGAAGCGCCGATCTGCCCCCGGATCGGGTTCGCGTCGTCGACCACGATCGAGAACCCCTCACCGGGATCGACCTCCTCCCACGCCCGGTCGGCGGGGTCGCGGAATGGCGCCCCCGTGGCATGGGAGTACTCGCGCGCCACGCCCCGGATCGAGAGCGCATAGCCGCGGTCGGGGGTCACGTTGATCTCGACTGCCTCATCGTTGAGCCCGAGCAGCGCGATGGCATCCGAGCCCACCGGAGCGTCGATGCCGAGTTCGACGAGGCGCAGGATCCCCGAGTGGTCCTGCCCCAGCCCCAGCTCCTTGGCTGACGCGATCATGCCGTCCGAGACATGTCCATAGGTCTTGCGCGCGGCGATCGGGAAGGGCCCGGGCAGCACGGCACCCGGCAGGGTGACAACCACCTTGTCACCCGCGAAGAAGTTGCTCGCACCGCAGACGATGCCGCGGACGGCAGGCCAGTCCTCTGTGCCTTCTCCCTCGGCAACGCGCACCTGGCACCACCGGATCGTCTTTCCGTTGGACTGCGGCTCTTCGACGAACTCGAGAACCTCGCCCACCACGATCGGGCCAGAGAGCTCGAAGCGGTGAACGTCCTCTTCTTCGAAGCCGACCGATACCAGCGCGGCGAGCACATCTTCGGGGGTTGCCTCGGCGGGCACCTCGACGAACTCACGCAGCCACGACAGCGGAACGCGCATCACACCACCATCCCGAACTGCTCACTGAAGCGCACATCGCCCTCGGCCATGTCGCGCATGTCCTTCACGTCGCTGCGGAACATCAGCGTGCGCTCGATCCCCATCCCGAACGCGAACCCGGAGTACTCTTCGGGATCGATGCCCGCGGCGCGCAGCACGTTCGGGTTGACCATGCCGCAACCGCCCCACTCGATCCAGCGCGCACCGCCCTTGAAGGTGGGATGCCAAAGATCGAGCTCGGCGCTCGGCTCGGTGAACGGGAAGTAGTTCGTGCGCAGACGGGTCTTCGCCTCGGGACCGAACAGGACGCGCGCAAAGTGGTCGAGCGTGCCCTTCAGGTGCGCCATCGTGATGCCCTTGTCGATCACGAGGCCTTCGACCTGCGAGAAGACGGGAAGGTGCGTCGCGTCGAACTCGTCGGTGCGATACACCCGCCCGGGGCACACGACGTACACCGGAAGCTCACGATCAAGCATGGAGCGTACCTGCACGGGGCTCGTGTGCGTGCGCATCACGAGGTGCCGATCGATCGGGTCGACGAAGAAGGTGTCCTGCATCTGCCGCGCGGGGTGATCGACGTCGAAGTTGAGGGCGTCGAAATTGAACCACTCGTGCTCGAGCTCAGGGCCTTCGGCAACCTCCCAGCCCATGCCGACGAAGATGTCCGAAATCTCCTCTTGCAGGAGCGTGAGCGGATGCCGGGCACCGACCCGCGCACGCGTCGGCAACGCGGTGATGTCGATCGCTTCGGCATCCAGACGTGCCGCGAGTTCCGCGGCCTCGAGCTCGGCCTCCCGGGCGGCGAGCGCCTGCGTCACCTGACCGCGCGCTTGCCCGATGAGCTTGCCAAACTCGGCCTTGCGCTCCGGAGCGACATCACGCAGCGACGCGTTCAAGCGGGCCAGTGGCGAACCCTCGCCGACGTGCGCGGCTCGGGCCTGCTTGAGGGATGCCGAATCGGTGGCAGCGGCGATCGCGGCGCGTGCCGCATCTGCCGCCGCGGCGACGGTCTCGGGGGTGATCTGTGGGGCGTCGGACACGAGAGTCGAGTCTACCGAGGCAACAGAGTGCCGCTTCTCTCCGGCCAGGGCGGCGAGCAGATGGCGAAACCACCAGAATCAGTGGTTTCTGAACCTGCCAGCATGCGGGGCTGACGACACGATGGGTGCGCGGCGGCTCCGTCTCCCCCACCCGGGAGCCGCCGCACCCTCAGACCTGGGCGTCAATCGCAAAACCACCGAAGTTGGTGGTCGGTACCGCAGCAGCCACGGGCGCAGATCGGGACCATGAGGTGCGCGGCGGTTCCAGTCTCCCCGCCGGGGCCGCCGCGCCTCGGGAGCGCGCTCGAGCACCCGTTGCGCTGTGGGTCGAGACGAGACCTCACGCCGCCGAAGGAGAACCGATGGGCACCACCGTGCGCACTCGTCCCCAGTTGGGCACCGAGAAGGACCCCACCCCGTTGCCGCCTCTTCACGCACGGCCCGGAACCGGCACACTCGTGCGTGCGCGACTGTCGATCTGGGTGACCATGGCGCTGTGGGCGCTGTACGTGTTCACAGCTGCGCTCACGGTACTGCGCGGCGACAACGGAGCTGATGTGGCCGACCTCCTGAGCACCCTCACCTACGTCTTCGTCATCACCCTGCTGACGTTCTCATCGATCATGTATCTGCTGGCTCGTAGCGGTGCGATCAGCCGCTTCAATACGCACACTCGCGTACCACGGCGCAGCATCGATGATCACTTCGCCCAACGCCAGCCGCCGCTGACGGTGCTGGTTCCGTCGTATGCGGAGGAGCCGAACCTCGTGCGCCAGGCTCTTCTGTCCGCGGCGTTACAGGAGTACCCGCGGCTGGAGGTCGTGCTCCTCATCGACGACGCGCCCGATCCTGCGGATTCCGCGACGCACGAGCGACTCGAGCTCACGCGCGCGCTCCCGGACGAGATAGCGGCGCTCTTGGCAGAGCCGCTCGATCAGGCGCGCACCGCCATGGCAGCGCACGACGCCGCACTCCGCGACGGGTGGTGCGATGCCCACGCTGAGATGGCACGCGTGGCTGAGGCATATCGCGCTGCCGCGACCTGGCTGCGTTTGACTGCCGAAGAGGAGCCGAACGACGACAACGTCGATGCGTTTCTGCGCGAGGCCGTCATCGGTGCTCTCGCTCGCCAGTTGCAGCACACCGCTGATGCCGCAGCCGACGCCGCGGCATCAGCGGAGGAGATCGACCTGCGCCGGGTCAGCCAGTTGCTGCAGCGCCTCGTGTGGGTCTTCACCGCGGACATCAGGCTGTTCGAACGCAAGCGGTATGCATCCCTCTCCCACGAGGCAAACAAGGCGATGAACCTCAACGCGTACCTCGGCCTCATGGGGGGACGGTTCCGGCACGCCATCACCGCGCGCGGCATCGCCCTCGAGCCCGTCCCCCCGCACGAACCCGCAGACGTCGAGATCGCCGCAGCAGAGTACGTGCTGACTCTGGATGCCGACTCCGTGCTGCTGCCGGAGTATGCACTGCGTCTGGTCTACTTCCTCGAGAAGCCCGAGAACGCCCGAGTAGCCGTCGCGCAGACGCCCTATTCGTCATTTCGAGCGGCACCCACGCGCTTGGGGCGCCTGGCCAGCGCCACCACCGACGTGCAGCACATCATCCACCAGGGTCTGACCGCCTTCGACGCAACCTTCTGGGTCGGTGCCAACGCGGTCATCCGTCGCAGCGCACTGGAAGACCTCCGGATGGTCGAGCGGCGCGATGGCATCGAAGTGAGCATCTTCGTGCGCGACTCGACGGTCATCGAAGACACCGAATCGAGCATCGACCTGGTCGCCCACGGTTGGAGCCTGTACAACTACCCCGAGCGATTGAGCTACAGCGCAACGCCTCCTGACTTCGGTGCCCTGGTCGTGCAGCGGCGGCGCTGGGCCAACGGTGGCTTGCTCGTGGTCCCGCGCCTGTTTGCCGTGGCACGGGCACGGGCGCGGCAGCAGCATCCGATGTCGACGGTCACCGTGATGCTGCGCCTGAACTACCTCGCCTCGATCACCTGGGCAAGTCTCGGGTTGATCTTCCTCATGGCGAGCTTTCTGATCGAAGGTCGCCTCGTGACACCGTGGATGTTTCTCATCGCGGTTCCGTACTTCGCAGCGATGGCTTCGGATCTGCACAGCGCGGGCTACCACCGCCGAGACATCGTGGGCGTCTACGGCCTGAATCTGTTGCTGCTCGCGGTGAGTTTGGCAGGCGTCATCGGCTCGCTTCGGCAGGCAATGACCGGAACGAAGAGCACGTTCACCCGCACTCCCAAGGTCGCGCACCGCACCGTCGCGACAATCCCCTCGATCGTCGTGCCGTATGCGATCGTCGCGGTTTCGGCCTACATCGTGTGGCGCGCGATCGAGATCCAGGCCTGGGGAACCGCGGTCTTTGCCGGCATCAACGGGCTGACCACCGCCTGGGCGATCGTGAGCCTCATCGGGATCCGCATCTCGGTAGCGGATGTCTGGTTGCGATGGACGGACTGGCTGTGGGTTGCGCAACCGCAGCCGGATGCCGAGGCAGGCGAGTCCGGGGATCACTGGCGCCGAGCGCTGGACGAAGGAGAAATCGGCGCACCCGCACGAGCACCACGCTCCCGGCGCGCCTCGAGCCGGTCGGCCAAGACACAGAAGCCGGTGGCAGCATGACGGGAATCACGGGCCGCGCGGGCGGCAGATTCGAGGGTCGCCACTTCTCGTTCCTGCGATTGGTGGCGACCTTCGTCATCCTCGCGCTCGTGGGAGGGACCGCTGTTGCGGCGACCCTCCTGCCCGCTTGGTTGACACAGCCGAGCGGGGCCGTTGCCGAGGAGCGGTGGTTCGCCGGGTACTACGACGTCACGTTGGAAAGCGGCGAGGCGCTCGCGCGCAGCAACCTCAACGAGACACCGGGAGGGGCTGTGCTCGCTTTCGTCGTGGCGGCATCCGACACCTCCTGCACCCCCTCGTGGGGTATTGCCCACCGCCTGGGCGAGGCTGACGACGAGTTCGACATCGATCGGCGAGTCGAGCGGATGCAGGAGTTGGGTCTGAAGCCCGTTATCTCCTTCGGCGGTGCGGCCAATACCGAGTTGGCGCGTGCCTGCACCGACGAGGCGACCCTGCAACGTGCCTATACGCGCGTCATCGAGCGCTACGGCGTCGACACGATCGACCTCGACCTCGAGAACGACGATCTCACCGACGAGGATGCCGCAGCCCGCCGCGCCGAGGCGATCTCCCGCATCCAGCACGAGCGCAGCGCCGCAGGGGACCCGTTGGAGGTGTGGGTGACGCTTCCGGTCCTGCCGGATGGCCTCAACGAGGACGGCATCGCTGCGATCGGTTCCCTCCTCGACGGCGGAGTCGAGTTGGCTGGCGTGAACATCATGACGATGAACTACGGCATCGACCTCGGCGGCGCGACGATGGGTGAGGCAGCCATCCAGGCTCTCGAGTCGACCGCGACCCAGCTCACCCAACTCTGGGACTCACACAGAACCTCGATGCCAACGAGCGGCGTATGGTCGATCATGGGCGCGACGCCCATGATCGGGCGAAACGACGTCGCGGGAGAGATCTTCACCCTCGACGATGCACGACTGCTCAACCAGTTCGCCACGAAGCGCGGCCTGATGCGGCTGTCGATGTGGTCGATCAACCGGGACCGCACGTGCGGCACCAACTACCCCAACCCCACCGTCGTCTCGAACGAGTGCAGTGGCGTCGATCAGGCCGGGCAGACCTTCGCCGAGATCCTCGCCGAAGGTTACGACTACTCCGCCCCCGTCGCCACGCCCACGACGGCCGCGGCGATCGACGATCCCGAGACGAGCCCCTACCCGGTGTGGTCCTCGACCCAGTTCTACTCGGCCGGAGTCAGGATTGTCTGGCACGGCGGGGTCTTCATCTCGAAGTGGTGGGTGCAGGGAGGAACCGAACCCGACGACCCCGCAATTCCCGCCGAGGCAAGCGCCTGGACATACCTCGCCCCCGTGCTACCCGACGATGCCCCGTACTCGGTTCCCACACTGCCGGAGGGCACCTACCCGGAGTGGAATCCCGACACGCTCTACCAACAGGGAGAGCGCGTGCTCTACGACGGAGTCGGTTACGAAGCCAGATGGTGGTCGACGGACCAAGTTCCCGATCGGAGCCTGCTGGATCGGGATTACTCGCCCTGGAAGCCCCTGACCGAGCCGTGAAGTCGAACGACCTGACCCGTGCCCGTGAATCCGACCGTGACATCGTCGACGACCGCGTGCGCGACGTGATCACGGTCGGCGGGCAAGAGCCTTCCCACGAAGCGGTGACGAGACTGAGCGACGAGCGTTGACATCCAGTCGGCAACCGCCTGGAGGACTGCATCCTCGGTCGGCGCGTTCTCGGTGTCGTCAAGAAGAACCACATCGACGCCGCGCAGCCGAGCTCGCATGACGTCCTCGGTCAACGGTTCGCGCACCAATGACGCGGCACGGTACCCGTCACGCAGCCTCCCCTCGACAGCGCGAGCCCGGTCACGGTCGGCATCCGTGAGCGGTACGCCCGATGCCAGCATCTGCAAGAGCGGGCGGGCGTAGAGATCCAGATCCTCGGCACGGCGTTCGAGTTCACGCCGGGTGGCATCATCCCACGCGCGCTCCTGCATTGCGACGATCGCATCCTCGTTGGCGCGCACGCTCAAGCGCTGCACCCTCTGGATCACGACGGATAGGAGCGCGCCGAGCACAACCAGCAGGCCCATGCGCACCGCGGCGACGATAAGTCCAAGGTCGACCCCCCGTAACGCCACGTGAACTGCCGCTCCGAGGACGAGGACAACCAGAGCCACGAGGGTAGGCACGGGCCGCAGGCGCAATGCGACGCCACTGAGCACGAGACCGGCTGCCGGGAGAAACCACGCCTGTCCGTACGTCGCGGGACTCGGCGTCACGGCGATACCCGCCAGCGTGACGGCGATGACCAGCCCCGTGAGCACGGCCGATCCCAACCGCGCCGAAGACTGACGCCAGAGCATGGCAAGCACGCCGATCACGCCCAGTCCCACATAGATCGCGAGCGCACCCCCGCCGGAGGGGGTGCGCACCGCGACCGCGCACGCGATCGCGCCCTGCGTTGCATAGAACAGTGCGATGAGAACCCAGACTTCCCGATCGAACCGACGATCCTTGATGGCGTGGGCACGCACCGCGACTCGCGGCGAGCGTGAGGTAGCCGCCGATGACTCGGCGGCCGCCCGGCGCCAGATCAGCGTGACAGTGGTTCCGGAGCCGACGGATGAGCGCACGTGGGCGTCTCCCCCGACCAGGCGCATCGCATCAACGATGCTTGATCGGATGCCGAGCCGCCCCGGCGCAACGGCGGCCGGATCGAAGCCCGACCCATCGTCGGAGATCTCCACGAAGACACCGTGAGCGTCCCCGCGGATACGAAGACGGCGCGAAGCACCGGGAGCATGACGCACGCTGTTCTCGATCGCCTGGCGGGTGGCACCCACCAGCGCCCCCGTTGTCTGCTGGTCCGGAACTGCAGCGCGGGCATCCGGCGTAACCTCGATCCGAATGCGGGGGTCGTACTCCATCGCCTGGGTCTGAAGCGCGTCGATCCAGGAGAGCCCCGATGCGTCGCTGTCCGGAACCGCCGCATGCTCGGCCAGGTGCAGCGCGCGCTGAGCTTGTCGCTGGACGGCCTGTCTGGAACGCTCATCCCCATCCGCGGCTGCACGAAGCGCGACGAGGACCTCGTCGTGCACGAAAGCCGCGGAACGTGAGCGTGCCACCAGGCCGCCGCGCACTTCGGCTTCCTCCACGCTCGCGCGTCCCACCGCCGCCGCAACCAGGTCGGTGCGCACAGCGGCACGGATGAGGGCGCCGCCGACGATACATAGTGCAAGAGCGCTCAGACCGGTCTGCGTGTCGCTGATGAATGGTGTCAGGGTTGCCGGCGCACCGCCGAGCACGAGGCGGTACAGCGTCACGGTGACGAACGCGAAGACGGCCAACGCAAGTCCGGCAGCTTCGCCGCCAGCAACCACCGCTGCCAGCGCGGGTCCCCCGTACGACGTCAGCACCCACGGCAATGTCAGGGAAGCGGAGTCGGGAGCCACGACTGCCGCCACGGCACCGAAGCCCACGAGCGTCCCGACGTACAGGGCCGCGCAACTCGCTGCCGATAGTCGCAGCCAGCGCAGCGGCATCCAGGGCGTGCCAAGGCCCACGAGCACCAGCGCTCCCAAGGCGACGACGACGGGCGCGACGTACCAGGTGGGGATCGGCGCAAGACCCGCGCCGGATCCGACCAGCGCGATTCCGATGCCGGTGCTGGCGACCGACAGCGCCGCACCGGCCGTGAGCGCCCGACGCGCGATGAGCTCCGCGCGACGCGGAACCTCACCCACGCGTCGGCGTCGGCACGAAGCCGTCCTCAATGCCCCGCTGGTACAACTCGACCTTTGTGGTCGCGGGACGCCCCAGCCGGTGGTACAGCGTGCGGATGCGACGCAGGTGATCATTGACGGTGTTCTCGCTCACGAACAGGGCGGCGGCGACATCGCGGGCTCCCATTCCCGATGCGTAGAGAGCGAGCACCTCTCGTTCCCGTGCGGTCAACGGTGCGGCGCGCAGGAGCGGGTCCGAATCGATAGCAGAGGCCCACTCCGTGCTGGGAACATACTGGCCCGCGTGTGCCGAGCGGATCGCTGCGAGCAGCACCTCGCGCGGCGCCGATTTTCGCAGGATTCCGAGAGCCTCGGTGCGGGAAGCCTTGCGCACCAGGTAGGGGTTCTCGGCAGAGGTCAGTACCAGGACACGCGCGCCCCAAGCCCGCAGAGCGTCAACGTTCGACACAGGGTCGCTGCCGTCGCGAAGGCTGAGATCGAGGACTACGACGTCGGCTGCCCGCGGACTGCTGACCAGGGAGGACACCGTGAGCGCGTGACGGTCGAAGACGAGCTCCTGGTCGCCTGCGAGCAGCGACTGCAGAGCAAGCGCTACGAGTTCATGGTCATCGACGACCGCAACGCGCGCGGGCAGCACCATAGCGACCTTCCCAGAAAAGCCCCCCTTTCCGAGTATGGCGCACGCGCGGGCGTGTTCCGGTATAAATGCAGCTCAGGCGAGGGCGCTGCGCTGGGCGAACGCGGTCTCGTAGAGACACACACTCGCCGCTGTCGCCAGGTTGAGGGACTCGGCCTTGCCGTAGATGGGAAGCCGCAACGAGAGGTCCGCGTGCGAAAGCGCATCCTCTTCGAGCCCCCGCGCTTCGTTGCCGAACAGCCACGCGGTGGGCTCAGCGAGAAGGTCGCGGGATGCCAGGAAGTCGGTCCCGTCCACGTCTGCGGCCACCACCCGGATGCCGACGGCGTGCGCCTGTTCGACGGCCTCCGGCAAGTCCACCCCGATGGCGATCGGGAGGTGGAAGAGCGAGCCGGTCGTGGAACGGACGACTTTCGGGTTGTACGGGTCGACCGACTTGCCTGTCAGGACGACGGCGTCAGCGCCCGCCGCATCGGCCGCGCGGATGATGGTCCCGAGGTTTCCCGGATCCCGCACCTGCTCGCAGATCGCGACCAACCGCGGATGGGCGGCGAACACCTCAGCCACACTAGATGGGGTCTGACGCGCGACCGCCACGAGCCCCTGTGGCGTCACCGTGTCAGCCATGGCATCCAGGACGGCTTCGCTTGCCAGCTCCACGTCCAGTCCCGCGGCGCGGGCGGCATCCCGGATGTCGCTGTGCCGATCCAGCGCGCCGGGCGTCGCGTAGAGCTCCACGAGCGCGTCGGGCCGGTAGGCCAGCGCCTCGCGAACCGCCTGCGGTCCCTCGAGCAAGAACAGCCCGGTCTCCTGTCGCGCGCTGCGCTTGGACAGCTTCGCGACCGCGCGCACGCGTGGGGATCGCGGATTCTCCAGCACGGGCCCAGTTTAGAGGTACAGCGACGGCGATTCCCGCGCCATTGCGGGGCCCACCGAGCATATATTCCGCGAACGACACGAAGGGCGCCTCCCGCACGGGAGGCGCCCTTCAGGCAAGAGCGACCGATCAGGCCGACTTGGGTGCGTTGACGTCGCTGGGCAGCGCCTTCTTGGCGGTGTCGACGAGCGAAGCGAAGACCTTCGGCTCATTGACCGCGAGCTCGGCGAGCATACGGCGGTCGACCTGGACACCGGCCAGGTTCAGACCCTGGATGAAGCGGTTGTAGGTGAGGCCGTTCTGGCGGCTTGCAGCGTTGATGCGCTGAATCCACAGGCGACGGAAGTCGCCCTTACGCTTGCGCCGGTCACGGTAGGCGTAAACGAGCGAGTGGGTGACCTGCTCCTTCGCCTTGCGGTACAGACGCGAGCGCTGCCCGCGGTAACCGGACGCGCGCTCAAGGATGACGCGACGCTTCTTGTGGGCGTTGACAGCCCGCTTGACTCTAGCCATTTCGTTTCGTTCCTGTTCGTACCGTGGCGCTCAGATGCCGAGAAGCTTCTTGGCGACCTTCGCGTCACCGGGGGCGAGCATCTTGTCCGCCGACAGGCGGCGAGTGCGCTTGGTGGGCTTGCCCTCGAAGTTGTGGCGGAGGTTCGCCTGCTGCTTCTTGATCTTCCCGGTTCCGGTGACCTTGAAGCGCTTCTTGGCACCCGAGTGGGTCTTCTGCTTCGGCATCTTCTTTTCCTTCGTTGTGGTTCCCGCCGGGCGGGAGTCTGGGGGCCTACTCGGCGGGAGCGGCCGTGGGCTCGGGGGCTTCACCGCGGGCGGACTGACGTGCCGCCTCCTTGGTGGCAGCGCGTTGTGCGTTCTGCTCGGCCTTCGCCTCGGACTTGTTCTTGTGCGGTGCGATCACCATCGTCATGTTGCGGCCGTCGATCGTGGGGCTCGATTCAACAGTGCCGAACTCGGCGACGTCCTCGGCGAACTTGCGGAGCAAGCGCACACCCTGCTCGGGGCGCGACTGCTCGCGACCACGGAACAGAATCATCGCCTTGACCTTGTCGCCGGCCTTCAGGAACGACTCCGCGTGCTTGCGCTTGGTCTCGTAATCGTGCGGCTCGATCTTCAGGCGGAACCGGACTTCCTTCAGGACCGTGTTGGCCTGATTGCGTCGCGCTTCCTTCGCCTTCTGCGCAGCCTCGTACTTGAACTTGCCGTAGTCCATGATCTTGACCACGGGCGGCTTCGAGTTCGGGGCAACCTCGACCAGATCGAGATCGGCCTCCTGAGCCAGACGCTGCGCGACTTCGATGCGAACGACACCGACCTGTTCGCCTGCGGGACCGACCAAACGGACCTCGGGCACGCGAATGCGCTCGTTGATGCGGGGATCGCTGATGCGGAACTCCTCTTCGTGCGGGTGTAAGGCACCGCGACACGAGGTGCGCCGCGGGTGAGATCAGAACACTCCACCCGCTCGACGCTCTGCATCGGCTTCATTCACCCTGACGCTCGACAGCTCGTCGAGCGCTACTTCTCCAGACAATCGGATTGCCGGGGGAAGCGGAGTTCGTGGACCCGGTAGCCTTGAGCGGCAAGCGCGGGTGGGATGTGATCCTCTTTCGTGTCCGGCGCAAAGTGCTCCGGAGCCCGCACGAGTCTAGCAGAAGGCAACACGTGTCGACGATTCCCGGTTTTTCCGACCCTGCAGCATCCGACGGCCGATCGGCCGATCGCCGAGATCGCGAGCGCGAGCAACGCTGGGAGGAGGATGCCGAGGCCGCTGCCGCTGCATCCAGAGACATCGCTGACGTCCCGGCTGTCGAAGTCATCACGACCACTGCCGTGCACCTCATGAGCGCCGCGGCCGTGAAGGTCGGGCTTGCCGACGACCCCGAGAGGCAGAAGGACCTCGACGAGGCCCGCAAGCTCATCAATGCCCTCGCGGGCTTGATCACTGCCGGCGCTCCGGAGATCAGCGACATGCACGCTCGCTCGCTGCGCGATGGCCTGCGCTCGCTGCAGCTCGCGTTCCGCGAAGCGTCAGTGATCCCCGATCCCATCGGCAAGGGGCCGGGCGAGAAGTGGACCGGCCCGGTCACCTGATCCGAGACTCGCCAGGCCGCCGGGCTCAGATCGGCGAGCGCCGGATCTTGACGGCAAGGGAGTCCACGAGAACCGCGATGCGATCATCCGCTGCCCACCGCTTCGCGAGCCGCTGGAGCACGGCATCCAGCTCGTCGCGATCGAGGCCCGGCATGATGTCGAGGTGAACCTGGACCTCGGGGCCTCTCCCCCGCGCCTGCGGGTCTGCGGGTGCCAGCGAGAGATCGAGAACGGCAAGTTCCGCACCGATGCTTTCCTGGAATCCGGCGAAGACCTCCGGTGAGGTGTGCGCTGGCTCCCACGTGTGGCCCTGCGCAATGGCCCAGACGGCGGGGCGACGGATGACGAACTCGGTCTCAGAGCCGGGGTCGAGGACGATGAGGTCAGTGCCATCATCGACAGCGGCTGCCGCAGTGCGCACCCCGTCGGCCGGGACTGGCCGCGCTGCCGGGTCCCACATGCTCATCGCCGCGACCGACGAGAACACCGGAAGTACGCGCCGACCGTCGGGAGCTGCGACCGTAACGATCGACAGCTCCTGCGTCTTGTCCACCGTCAGCCCGTGAGCACCGACGCCCTCGTCGCCCTTCTCGGCGACGAGCGGAATGAGAAGGCGCGCAGATCGATAGGCGTCGATCACCTCGACGACGGAGGACTCGCCCACCCGGAAGCGCTGGATTGCATCGATCAGCGCCGGGTCCGCCGAGCCGTCGTCACCGGCGAACGGGTTCGCCTCGAAACTGCGCCCGGCCCAGGGGAAGCCTGCGGAGTCGGCGGTGTGATCCGATCCGTGAGCGTGCGCGTGCGGATTGCGCGAGTCCTCAGCCTCCGGCGACATCCAGTGCCTCGGCCAGGGTGAAGGCGCCCGAATACAGCGCCTTCCCGACGATCGCTCCCTCGACCCCAAGCGGGACGAGTTCGCGCAGCGCCGCGATGTCATCCAGCGTTGCCACGCCGCCCGAGGCGATGACCGGCTTCGGGGTGCGGGTCGTGACCTCCCGAAGCAGATCGAGGTTGGGCCCGCGAAGCGTGCCGTCCTTGGTCACATCAGTGACCACATAGCGGCTGCACCCGGCATCCTCGAGGCGGTCGAGCACCGCCCACAGGTCGCCGCCCTCCTGCGTCCAGCCGCGAGCCGCGAGGGTCGTGCCGCGCACGTCAAGCCCCACCGCCACCAGCTCGCCGTAGCGGCCGATCACGTCGGCGGCCCACTCCGGGTTCTCAAGCGCCGCGGTGCCAAGGTTCACGCGCTCGGCACCGTACTCGATCGCGAGCTCCAGGCTGCGGTCATCGCGGATGCCTCCCGACACCTCGACGTGAACACCCTTGACCTGCTTGATGACCTTGCGGATCACTCCGGCGTTGCTGCCGCGGCCAAACGCGGCATCCAGGTCGACGAGGTGAATCCATTGCGCACCCTGGCGGGCCCAATCGACGGCAGCCTCGACCGGATCACCGTAGCTCGTCTCCGAGCCGGCGGCGCCCTGGGTCAGGCGCACGGCCTTGCCGTCGGCGACGTCGACGGCGGGCAGCAGAATCAGTTCGGGCGTTGACGCGAAGTCGTTCATGGTTCCTCGGGCGGGTTCACGGAGCCCGCGGCACGCCGATCAGAATCGGGGGCAGGCACGAGTTCAGAGGGTAGCCGCGGGAAGGCTCGTGATCCAATTCGCGAGCAACCGGATGCCCGCCTCCCCCGACTTCTCGGGGTGGAACTGCGTCGCCGCCAAGGGGCCGTTCTCGACGGCTGCGACAAACGGCGCGCCGTGCGTTGCCCAGGTCACGACCGCGCTGGGGAAGGGATCGTGGGCCTCGAGGGTCCAATGCTGCGCGGCGTACGAGTGGACGAAGTAGAACCGCTCCGATTCGATGCCGCGAAAGAGCGTCGACCCGGCGCCCGCATCCACGGTGTTCCATCCCATGTGCGGGAGCACCGGCGCGTCGAGTTCAGTGACCGCCCCGGGCCACTGCCCGAGCCCGAGGCTGTCCGCTCCGCGTTCGACACCGTGCTCGAACATCACCTGCATCCCGACACAGATCCCCAGCACCGGGCGTCCGCCTGCCAAGCGCCGCTCGATGAGCTGGTCGGCACGCGAGTCACGCAGAGCATCCACAACCGAGCGGAAGGCACCGACGCCCGGGACGACCAGCCCATCAGCAGCCATGATCAGGTCGCGGTCTGCTGTCAACTGGGCGTCAGCCCCTGCCAGGGCCAGTGCCTTGACGGCGGAGTGAACGTTGCCGGATCCGTAGTCCAAAACGGCAACCGTCGGTCGTGCGATCGTTGCCGGCGCCCCGGTCACAGCGCGCCCTTCGTGCTCGGAATACCTCGCACGAGGGGGTCGAAGGCCTTGGCCTGGCGGAAGGCGCGCGCGAAGGCTTTGTACTCGGCCTCGGCGATGTGGTGGGGGTCGCGACCAGCCAGGACGCGAAGGTGGACCGTGAGGCCGGCGTGGTAGCTGATCGCCTCGAAGGTGTGCCGCACGAGCGACCCTGTGAAGTGACCAGCGATCAGGTGCAGTGCGAACCCGTCAGGCTCGCCGTCGTGCACCAGGTAGGGGCGCCCACTGATGTCGACGACGGCCTGCGCCAGGGCGTCGTCGAGCGGAACGAGCGCGTCACCGTAACGCGAGATGCCCGCCTTGTCGCCGAGAGCCTCACGGATGGCGTCACCGAGCACGATCGCGACATCCTCGACGGTGTGGTGGGCGTCGATCTCGACGTCGCCCTCGGCCCGGACTGTCAGGTCGGTCAGGGAGTGTTTCGCGAACGCCGTGAGCATGTGATCGTAGAACGGAACTCCGGTGTCGATGGTGCTGGCGCCGGTGCCGTCGAGGTCAAGACTCAACTCGACGCGCGACTCGCTCGTGGCTCGCGTGAGTGTTGCGGTGCGGCTGCTGCTCATGCGCGAGAGTCTATCGACGCGAGTGCTTCCAGAAACGCTGTGGTCTCCTCTGCTGTACCCGCCGACACCCGCAGGCTTCGCGGGATTCCGACGTCGCGAACGAGGATGCCGCGATCGTAGAGCTGCTGCCATGTGCGACCGGGGTCCTCCACCCCGCTGAAGAGCACGAAGTTCGTCCACGATTCGTAGGCGCGATAGCCGAGGGCCTCGACGGTCGCCGAGATGCGATCCCGCTGCGCCACGATATCGTCCACCATCTGGAGCATCACCGGGGCGTGGGTGAGCGCGGCGAGCGCTGCCGCCTGGGTGAGGGAGCTGAGGTGGTAGGGCAACCGCACCAAGCGCAGGGCGTCGATCACAGCGGGATCGGCGGCGAGGTAGCCAACCCGGGCTCCCGCGAACGCAAATGCCTTGCTCATCGTTCGCGAGATGAGGAGGCGCTCCCGACCGGGCAGCAGGGACAGCGCCGAGGGCGCAGTTCTCGGCGCGAACTCGAAATAGGCCTCGTCGACGATCACGATCCCGCGCGTTGCCTCGTAGGCCGCCTCGATCAGCTCGAGGCTCATCGGGGTCCCGGTCGGATTGTTGGGAGCACACAGGAAGACGATGTCGGGATCGGCTGCGGTGATCTGGTCGACTGCCGATTCGACATCCACGGTGTAGTCAGTACCACGGCTCCCCGACACCCATTCGGCCCCCGTCGCGCGCGTCAGCAGCGGATACATCGAATAGGTGGGAGCGAAGCCGAACGCACGACGCCCCGGCCCACCGAACGCCTGAAGGACGTGCTGAAGGACTTCATTGGATCCGTTCGCCGCCCAGATCTGGTCGGCGACGAGGCCGTGGCGAAGGTACTCGGCGAATCCCTCACGCAGCTCACGGAACTCGCGGTCGGGGTAACGATTGATCTCGCCGAGAGCCCGCCCGATCGCATCCAGGATGTCGTCGGCGACTTCCCGCGGCACCGGGTGGGTGTTCTCGTTGACGTTCAGAGCGACAGGCAGTGGCGCCTGAGGCGCGCCATAGGGGGTAAGGCCCCGCAGGTCATCGCGGAGCGGGAGATCATCGAGGCGAATCGTCACCCGTCCCATCGTACGGTGCGCGACAGCAGCACACCCGGTTCTGCGGCCCTGCTCATTGCGTATACGCGAGCGGGAGAGCGAGCTGCTGCCCTGCGCTCACGACGCTTCCCGTCAGGCCGTTCAGTCGGGAGATCTCGGCCACGACATCGCGGGGGTCGGCATCCGGGGCGATCTCCTGTGCGATAGACCACAAGGAATCGCCCGCCGAAACGGTGACCGTCTCGAAGGTTCCCGACGGCGCCGAGGGATCGAGGGATGCCAGGGCTGCCCCGCCTCCCCAGATGACCCCGAGGATGACCAGGACCGCCGGAAGCGCAGCGAGCACCGTCAGGACGGCTCGACCACGAGCGGTCAGCCGAAGTCTGGTCGCAGCCGGTCGCACCGCAGTCATGGTCGTGGGTGCGGAGCCGAGAGCAATCGTCGTCATGTCATCCTCCGTTATCTCGGGGAGAGATTCGCATCCACCGCTCGGCCAGGAGAGGCGGATACGAATCTCTATTCCGAATTTATCTTCGAGTATTGTGTCTGTCAAGTGCGAACCCGGCCGCGAATCCTTCGAACACGACACGCGGGGCCGGAACAGGCGAAACGGTGTCGAGGCGGTTACGGTTTCGATGAAGACAGGTCATCACCAACCTCCGACATTCGAAGGGGAGTGCGGGACGGATGCGAGCAGCAACAGGAGCGGGGCACATGAACGAGGAGCCGTCACGGGAGCGCACAGGCACGCGGCGGCGTCGCAGCCTCAGCGAGAAGCAGCTCGCCATTCTCGAGGTGATCCAACGAGCGATTGCCCGAAACGGCTACCCGCCGAGCATGCGCGAGATCGGCGACGCGGTCGGACTCAAGAGCCTCTCGAGCGTCACGCACCAGCTCAACCAGCTCGAACTGAGCGGATACCTTCGACGCGATGCCGGCAAGACCCGGGCCATGGAGGTGCTGATCGATCTTCCGGGCATGGCCGCCGAGAACCCCGCGGACTCCGCCCCGGCAGTCGGTGACGCCGCCATGGTTCCGCTCGTCGGCCGCATCGCCGCGGGAGTTCCGATCACCGCCGATCAGCAGATCGAGGAGATCTTCCCGCTTCCGCGCCAGCTCGTGGGCAAGGGAGAGCTGTTCATGCTGCGCGTGAGCGGCGAGTCGATGATCGACGCTGCGATCTGTGACGGCGACTGGGTCGTCGTGCGCTCTCAGGCGACGGCAGAGAACGGCGACATCGTCGCCGCAATGCTCGACGGCGAAGCGACGGTCAAGGCGTTTCGCCAACGAGACGGCCACACCTGGCTCCTCCCCCGCAACTCCGCGTTCGAGCCGATCCTGGGTGACGAAGCGACAGTTCTCGGCAAGGTCGTGGCGGTGCTTCGAGCGGTCTGAACAGCATCAATCGCCACAATCGGGTGAGGCGCGGGGAGCGCACTTTCCGCCAGAATGGGGCCCATGAGCTTGCCGACGCCCGAAGACCTCGAATCCCGCATCCGCGCCCTTGAGGCAGAGAACGCCCGCCTGACGGGACGAACCTCTCCATCCGGCGGCTGGTGGCGCGCCGCGCTGTCGGCATTCGTGATCGTGGTCGCCACGATTCTCGTACCGGTATCGGTGGTGACCACCTGGGCGCGCGTGCAGCTGGTCGACGAAGAGGCATTCGTGTCGACCTTCGCTCCGTTGACCGAGGATCCCGCGGTCCAGGAGCTCATCGTCGATGAGGCCACTGCCGCGATTGACGAGCAGGTCGACTTCGCCGGTCTCACCGACCAGGTCTTCGACGGTATCGAGGACCTGGGACTGCCGCCAGCCGCGGCAACAGCGCTCAACGCGCTACGCGCGCCAGCGGCTCAGGGTGTTCAGAACCTCGTCAACTCAGCTGTCGAGCGCATCGTCGCTTCGGATGCATTCTCGGATGTCTGGGCCTTCGCGCTACGGGGGGTCCACCGCTCGATCACCACCGTTGCGACAGCCGACGGCGGCGGAATCCTCGTGCTCGATAACGACGGCCTCGGGATCGCCCTGGGGCCGATCATCGATCAGGTCAAGCAGCGCCTCATCGACAGCGGGGTCGGCGTTGCCGGGCTCATCCCGACGATCGATAAGACGATCATCATCGGCGACGGGGAAGCACTCATCGCCTTCCGGACCGTCTACGCACTCGCTGACGCCGTCGGCTGGTGGCTCTCGATCGTCACCATTGCGCTGTTCGTTCTAGCCATCGTCATCGCACGACGCCGCAGCGTTGCCGTGATCGGCGCGGGAGTGGGGCTGTTCATCGGCGGCGGCATGCTGGCCGCCGGCTTCGGAATCGGAGCTGCGGCGAGCACCGTCGTCGCCGGTCAGCTCGACCTCTCGCCCACAGCTCTCGGCGTTATCTACGCGCAGCTCACGGCGTCCATGGCGCAGAGCGCGCTCGTGATCGCGCTGCTTGGCGTCGTGATCGCCGTGATCGGCTGGCTCATGGGATCGAGCCGCTCGGCCACCACCACCCGCGGCGGAGTCAGCGGCTTCAATGCAACCATCCGCGGCGCCCTCGCTGCGCGGGGCCTCGACACCGGCGCTTTCGGACGATTCCTCGCTCGGTATCGCGTGGCGATCCGGATCGTGCTGGTCGTCCTCGCCGTTGTCTGGCTTCTCGCGCTGCGACCGCTTTCTTTCAGCGATGTCATCCTGGTGTTCCTGGTGACAGTCATCGTCGCCTGGGTCCTCGAGTTGCTGCAGCGGCGCGAGATCGTCGAGGTGGAGGTCATCGAGATGGACGCGCCCGACACAGCGGCCTCCGAAGAGATCGTCGTCGAGGAGCCCGCCAGCGACCGCGCGTAGCGTGGGGGCTATGGATTCCTCCGTCACTCGGCTCCCCTACGGCACCTGGCCCTCGCCGATCTCCGCGGCATCCGTTGCAGCGGCATCCCCGCGTTTCGAGGGTGCTGCGTTCGTCGGCGCACCGCAGGGTGAGGAGATCTGGTGGGGGCAAAGCGTTCCGACCGAGAACGGTCGTACGACGGTGCGGCGGCGCCTTCCCGACGGGAGGATCGAGGATCTGCTGCCCGCCCCGTGGAACGCACGATCCCGCGTCCATGAGTACGGCGGCGGCGCGTGGGCGGCGACAGATGACGGCGGGTTGTGCTTCGTCGAAAAGACCGACCAGCGGATCTGGATCCTCGACCCCGAGTCCGAGCCGCGCGCCCTGACACCGCCCGGGACGCGGATGCGATTCGGCGGACTGCGGTTCGCCGCCGGAGAGCTATGGGCGATCCGAGAAGACCACACACGGCCGGGCGTTCCCGCTCGCGACATCGTGCGAGTTCCGCGCGACGGTTCTGCCGCGAACGATGTGGATCAGATCGTCTCCGTGGGGGCAGGGAGTGACTTCGTCGCCCACCCCGCGGTTTCGCCCGACGGATCCCAGCTGGCCTGGATCGCCTGGAATCATCCAGCCATGCCGTGGGACAGCACCGAGCTTCGCCTTGGCACTCTCGTTGACGGTCGGATCCAGACGTGGCAGACCGTCGCCGGTGGCCCAAACCGAGCGCCCCTGCAACCCGAGTGGGCCGACGCCGGTCACCTCCTGTTCCTCGACGATCCTGACGACCGCTGGAACCTGCACACCTGGTCGGCCTCTCACGGCCCGAGGCGCGTGGCTGCAGCCTCGGAGGACACGGGCGGACCGCTGTGGTCGCTGGGGGGCAGTTGGTACTCGCTGACCGCCGATGGCACCACGGTGTGCGTCAGCACCCACGGCACCGACAAGATCGTCGCGGTGACGCCGGACGGTAGGGTCCGAGACCTCGGCGGACCGGTGAGCTCGGGAGCATCGGTTGAGGATGCCGCGGGTGAGCGCGCTCTGGTCATCGGATCGGGATCGGACGGCGCTGCCGGAGTATGGCTCGTCAACGCGGCAACAGCGCAGTGGGAGGCGGTCGCCGGAGGAGAGAGCACCTGGCCGGCAGGGTGGACGCCACAATCGATCGAGCTAAGCACCGAAGGCCCCCGGGGCGAGGTCCACGCCTTCGCCTTCCCCCCGACGAACCCGGCGGCGGCCGCTCCGGACGGGGAGCTTCCGCCCTACATCGTCCTCGTACATGGTGGTCCGACGGGCCATGTCGGCGGTGCGGCATCCCCGAAGATCAGCTACTTCACCAGCCGGGGAATCGGTGTGCTGGACGTGAACTACGGCGGCTCAACCGGGTACGGACGCGAATATCGCGAGAGGCTCCGGGGGCAGTGGGGTGTCGTTGACGTCGAGGACGTGCGCGACGCGGCGCTCGCGCTGGCGGAGTCCGGACTGGCAGACCCCGCCCGGATCGCGATCGACGGCGGCTCGGCAGGGGGGTGGACAGTCCTGGCTGCGATCGCCCGCACGGACGTGTTCGCCGCCGGAGTCTCCCGCTACGGTGTCGGCGATGCTCGGGCGCTTGCTGCCGACACCCACGACTTCGAGGCTCGGTATCTCGATGGCCTCATCGGTCCCCTCCCCGACGCGGAGGAGCTCTACATCGAGCGCTCTCCGCTCTCGCATCCCGACGGCTTCGATGTCCCCATGCTCCTGCTCCAGGGAGCCGAGGACGAGGTGGTGCCCCCGGCACAGGCAGAAGCCATTCGAGAGCTGCTAGCGTCGCGCGGCATCCCGCACGCCTACGTCCTTTACGAGGGAGAGGCTCACGGCTTCCGGCGCGCCGAGACCGTCATCCACGCCCTCGAAACAGAGCTTGCCTTCCTCGGAGCCGTGTTCGGTTTCACTCCGCCGGACGTCGCACCGCTGACGCTGAGCTGAAGGGCGCGAGCTCTGCCGCGAGCTTCTCCGAAACGAACGCGTGCAGCGCCGTCCCGGCTTCCTCGTGCGCGATGGTGATCACGTGGCCGGTCTCGTGAGCCGCTGAGACGAGATCGCCGCGGCCGTACGGGACGATCGCGTGAACTTCGACCGCCGGAAGCGGAAGCGCCCGCTCGATGGCAGCCCGAAGCTCCGCGATGCCCTCCCCCGTGCGGGAAGAGGCGAACAGCGCCGCGGGCTCGAGTCCTCGAAGAACCATGCGCGTCGATTCGTCGACGAGGTCTGCCTTGTTGAAGACGACGAGCTCCGGCAGATCGCGCGCTCCGACATCGCCGATGACGTCACGGACGGTAGCCAACTGCGCCGCGGGATCGGGGTGCGATGCATCCACCACGTGCACGATCACGTCCGACTGGCCGACTTCCTCGAGAGTCGACCGGAAGGCTTCGACAAGCTGGTGCGGCAGATTGCGGACGAAACCGACGGTGTCGGTGAGGGTGTAGACCCGACCATCGGATGCCTCAGTGCGCCGGACCGTTGCATCCAACGTCGCGAACAACGCGTTCTCGACCAGCACACCGGCGTTCGTGAGCCGATTGAGCAGACTCGACTTTCCCGCGTTCGTGTACCCGGCGATCGCAACCGACGGCACCGTGTTGCGCCGACGCTCAGCACGCTTGGCATCCCGCGCCGGCGCGAAGTCGCGGATCTGTCGCCGCAACTGCGCCATCCGGGTACGGATGCGGCGGCGGTCGAGCTCGATCTTGGTCTCACCGGGACCACGCGAACCCATACCGGCACCGCCGGCACCGACCTGGCCGCCGGCCTGTCGGCTCATCGACTCACCCCAGCCGCGTAGGCGCGGCAGCAGGTACTCAAGCTGTGCGAGTTCGACCTGCGCCTTGCCCTCACGGCTCTTGGCATGCTGGCTGAAGATGTCGAGGATGACGGTCGTGCGGTCGATCACCTTGACCTTGACGACGTCCTCGAGCGCGCGCCGCTGGCTCGGCGCCAGTTCGGTGTCGGCGATCACGGTATCGGCGCCGAGCGAGGCGACGATGTCGCGGAGCTCGTCGGCCTTGCCTCGTCCGAGGTAGGTAGCGGGATCTGGATGCGGGCGACGCTGGAGAACGCCATCGAGAACGACGGCACCCGCCGTCTCGGCGAGCGCGGCGAGCTCCCGGAGAGAGTTCTCCGCGTTCTCCTGCTCCCCCTGCGGGTGCACACCGACGAGGACGACATTCTCAAGCCGGAGCTGGCGGTACTCGACCTCGGTGACGTCTTCGAGTTCGGTCGACAGACCCGGGATGCGTCGCAGCGCCGCGCGCTCCTCGCGATCCCACTGGTCACCGTCCGAGTCCGCTCCCCCGGCAGTCGCGGCATCCTGCAGAGCCTGCGCCGAGCCGAAGACCCACACGTCCGATCTGCCGCGGGCGCGCTCGAGCACCCGGTCGACGGGGTCGACAGGGTGCTCCGCTGGGGTGGTCTGGGGATCTGGGATTTCGTCCATCATCATTTCTGTGGGATGCCCGCCATCAGGCATCCGTAAACTCTAGCCTCCCGGAGGCGGCCCGTCCTCCGCTACGCTCGTCGCCATGGAGAGCGATCACTACTTCACGTCGTCGCCTTCCAGTCCCGAAAATCTCCGCCGCATTCGTGTCTCGATTGCGGGGCATCCCGTCGAGGTCACGACGGCCGGCGGGATCTTCAGCCCGGATCACATCGACATCGGAACAACCGTCCTGCTGGAGAACACCCCTCCTCCGCCCGCAGGCGGACATCTGCTGGACCTCGGGTGCGGCTGGGGGCCTATCGCGCTGACCCTTGCCATGGACGCTCCCCACGCCACGGTGTGGGCTGTCGACGTCAACGAGCGAGCATTGGACCTCGTCCGCACAAACGCCAGTGAACTCGGTCTCTCCAATGTCAACGCCGTACTGCCTGACGATGTTCCCGACGACGTCGTCTTTCGAACGATCCGATCCAATCCGCCGATCCGGGTGGGCAAGAATCAGTTGCACGGGCTGCTCGAGAACTGGATCCCGCGACTGGACGAGCGCTCGGATGCGTGGCTCGTCGTCTCGCGCAACCTCGGTTCGGACTCCCTGCAACGGTGGATGACCACGACCTTCCACCGCGGGTACTCGGTGCATCGCTCAGCGACAGCCAAGGGCTTCCGAGTGCTGCGGGTGCGCCGCCACGGGTCCACTCCGACGGCTGCCATCGACATCGTCTGACGCCCGGCCCGGCACGAGGTCAGGCCAGAGCCATCTCGCCGGAGAACACGAGGGTGGCGGGCCCCGCGAGGAAGACGTGCGAGACATCATCCACGGATGCCACGCGAACCCCGAGCTCGCCGCCGGGCACACCGACCTGCCAGGCATCGGGCGCTGCAGCGCCGGCCCAGTGACGCACCGCGAGGGCAGCCGCAGCGACCCCCGTGCCGCACGAAAGTGTTTCACCGACGCCGCGTTCGAAGACGCGCATGCGGAGGCCCCCCGTGCCGCCCTGGACCAGAGGATCGTTCGGCACAACGAACTCGACGTTGGCACCCGCGACGGGAGCCGGCTCGAGCTGTGGAACGCGGGTGAGATCGATGCCGGCAAGCTCATCGGCTGTGGGGAGGGCCACCACGACATGCGGATTGCCGACATCCACCCCGATCCCGGGCCGCGCTACGTCGAGATGCCGAGCTCGAACCAAAACCTCGGACTCATCGATCTGGAAGGCGCCGAGATCCACTTCGAACCCGCGCTCATGGACCGTCACGGGCTTGATGCCGGCGCGGGTGCCCACCAGGACCGGGCCCGCTGCGGCATCCGCCCAGCCGACCGCGGTGAGGTACCGCACGAAGACACGGATGCCGTTCCCGCACATCTCCGCAGCCGACCCGTCTGCGTTCCGGTAGTCCATGAACCACTCCACGCCGGCGGCGGTGGCCGCAGCGCCCTCGGGGATCGCCGCGGCACGGACGACCCGCAGCAGCCCGTCGGCGCCGACCCCGAAACGTCGGTCGCACAGCGCCGCCACCTGGTCGTCGGAGAGGTCGAGGTCCCCGTCGGCGTCGGGCACGATGACGAAGTCGTTGCCCGTGCCGTGGCCCTTGGTGAAGGAGATGGGGATCGACATGCCTTCAGTCTAGAAGCGCACCGGCGCATGCTCGCCCCGGGGTGATCCCGTCACACGTCCAGCATCCGCGTGGCGTCGTCGTGAGGTTCAAGCCAGTGCACACCGGCGTATCTCCGGAACCACGACACCTGGCGACGGGCGTACCGGCGCGTGAGGGCCTGAGTCTGCGCTATTGCCTCCGCCTGCGAGAGCTCTCCCGCAAGCTGGCCCAGCGCCTGGGCGTAGCCGATGGCGCGGCGCGCGGTGACCCCGCGTTCGATCCCGGCGGCACGGAGCGATTCCACTTCGTCGAGGAGCCCGTCGGCCCACATCCGCTCGACACGGGCGTCGAGGCGAGCGACAAGGTCCTCTCTCAGCATCCGTCGCCCGAGGATCCACGTTCGCGGATGCCACGTCACGGGTCGATCGGGCAGCGCCGCGCCGTGGCCGGCGCTTCCCGATTCGATGACCTCGAGAGCGCGGATCACCCGCCGTTCGTTCGCCGGATCGATCCTTGCGGCGGTCTCGGGGTCGAGGGTGCGGAGGCGATCGACGAGGACACCGACGCCTCTCTCCGCCGCCTCGGCCTCCAGCGCAGCTCGGCGCGCGGGGTCGCGCGGGGGGAACCGGAAGTCGTAGATGACGCTGGAGACGTAGAGCCCTGATCCCCCGACGAGGATCGCTTCAGCGCCGCGCGCCTGGATCTGAGCGATCGCCGCGCGTGCTGCGGGCTGATAAGCCGCGACAGCCGCCTCTTCGGTCACATCGAGTACGTCGAAGAGGTGGTGCGGGATGCCCCTCCGCTCCGCCTCGGGGAGCTTGGCCGTTCCGATGTCCATGCCGCGGTACAGCTGCATGGCGTCGGCGTTGATGATCTCTGCGCGCCGCCCACGCCGCGTCAGCTCCTCAGCCAGGGCGAGCGAGGTCTCGCTCTTGCCGGTTCCCGTCGCCCCGACGATGACCCACAGCGTCGGCTCCGCCGTCATGTCAGCGCGGGCGCCCATGCCGGCCCATCCCCACGCGTGCTGGCGTCACGCGCTCACACGGATCGAGGGCACACCCAGCGAGACCGCACGGCGCTCACCGGTCGCGGACGGGGTCGGTACGGCGCACGACTCGGCGAGCGACCGATCCCACGCATCCCCTGCGCGCGTGCGGCGGACCCGAAGTCGTCCACCCTCGGGGGCATCGGCAAGCAGATGGAACGGCGCAGCATGGGTCACCGCTACCGTCACGACATCGCCGGGCCGCGGGACGTCCGAGCCCTCGGGGACCTCGAAATGCACGAGCCGGTTGTCTTCGGCGCGGCCCGTCAGGCGCCGGGTTTCGGCATCCTTCTTGCCCTCACCCGTCGAAACGAGCACATCGAGCTCCCGGCCCACTTGAGCCTGGTTCTCTTCGAGGCTGATTCGTTCTTGGAGTTCGATGAGCCGGTTGTAACGCTCTTGCACGACCGCCTTCGGCACCTGGTCGGCCATCGTCGCTGCCGGGGTTCCTTCGCGAATCGAGTACTGGAAAGTGAAGGCACTGGCGAACCGGGCGCGTTCGACGACACGCATCGTGTCTTCGAAGTCCTCGTCAGTTTCGCCCGGGAAACCGACGATGATGTCGGTCGAGATCGCTGCATGCGGAATGCGCTCACGCACACGGTCGAGGATGCCGAGGAATCTGTCGCTGCGATACGAGCGGCGCATGGCTCGCAGGATCCGGTCGCTTCCCGACTGGAGCGGCATGTGCAACTGCGGCATCACCGACGGCGTCTCGGCCATCGCGTCGATCACATCATCGGTGAACGCAGCGGGGTGCGGGCTGGTGAAACGAATGCGCTCGAGGCCCTCGATCTCCCCCGCGGCACGCAACAGCTTGCCGAAGGCCTGCCGGTCGCCGAACTCGACACCGTAGGAGTTCACGTTCTGTCCGAGGAGAGTGACTTCGATCGCCCCGTCGTCGACGAGCAGGCGGATCTCGTTCAGGATGTCGCCGGGGCGCCGATCCTTTTCCTTGCCACGAAGGCTCGGGACGATGCAGAACGTGCACGTGTTGTTGCACCCGACCGAGATCGAAACCCACCCCGACGCCGCGCTGTCGCGCTTGGTGGGAAGAGTCGAGGGGAAGATCTCGAGCGACTCGAGGATCTCGAGTTCTGCTTCCTCGTTGTGTCGCGCACGCTCGAGCAGAGTCGGCAGTGAACCCATATTGTGCGTGCCGAAGACAACGTCCACCCACGGCGCCTTCTCGAGGACTCGCTCCTTGTCCATCTGCGCGAGGCATCCGCCGACCGCGATCTGCATTCCCTCGCGCTTGTCTTTGCGGGACTTGAGGTGGCCGAGGGTGCCGTAGAGCTTGCCCGCAGCATTGTCACGGACCGCGCAGGTGTTGATGACGACGATGTCGGCTTCGTCACCGGCGGCCGCGCGCACGTAACCAGCGCTCTCGAGCGACCCGGAGAGTCGCTCGGAGTCATGGACGTTCATCTGGCAGCCGAACGTGCGCACCTCGTAGGTACGCGCCGCTCCCGTGGGTGACACGGCTGCGGGCGACGGCGCGATGAACGTCGGCGAAGCGGAGGGGGTGGTCATAGTGCCTGCCATTCTACGAGCCGCTCCGGGGTACTGGCCGAGTGCGCGTCCGCTCGGTATCAGTGAGAGCGAGCCGCAGATACCCGCGCAGCCCGGTGGATCCGAGGGGTCGGTCTCAGTCGCGCGGGTCAGCCAACGCAAGCCGTGCCGCGGTCATCGCCACCCCCGGTGGGTAACCGCGTCGCTGTAGCTGACCGACGAGGCGCCGGATCGCGACGTCGACGGCCACGCCACGGTAGCCACCGGCCTTCTGTCGTGCGAACTCGAGAGCCCGTTCGGCGTCGTCATCAGGAAGCGTTGCCAGCGCCGCATCGGCGACGTAACGGGGAATGCGGCGCTTGGCCAGCAGCTGGGCGATTGCTCGCCGTCCTTCGCGACGCCTGGTGACCGCGGTGTACACGAGCTGCTCTGCGAGGTCGGCATCACCGAGCCATCTCTTTCCCACGAGTTCGGCCACGAGCACCTCTGCGACGACCTTCTCAACGCCGTCGGCGACCAGCTCATCGGTGGCTTCCGCCTCCGACAGTCCGCGCCGGCGCAGCCGCATGATCAGTCGATCGAGCGCAGCACGGGTGACGGCCGACGACGCACGAGATTCCCCGTATGGGTCGGCGAAGTAGGAGTCGTCATCATCCTCAGCGAGATCGTCGTCATCGACCCACGTCGAATGCCACGTGCCTGCGGACAGTTCCGCACAAGCTTCACCGCGGTCTTCGCCGAAGAGATCTTCATCGCTGGAGACTGCGTCGCGGGCAGCTGGGCCGCGAGAGAAGGCCCCGTCACCGAACAGCGGGATGACGGGAGCGAGCGACTGCTCACCCCCGGTCTCACGCATCATGATCAGGCCGGGCGCCGCTTGGCGAGCTCGTCTTCGACATCACCCGCGGGCTTTGCTCCGCCGATGCCAAGCTTCTCTTTGATCTTGGTCTCGATGTCGGCAGCGATGTCTTCGTGCTTGAGCAGGAAAGACCTCGCGTTCTCCTTGCCCTGCCCCAGCTGCTCGCCGTCGTAGGTGTACCAGGCTCCGGACTTCTTCACGATGCCGTGCTCCACACCGAAGTCGATGAGGCTGCCCTCGCGAGAAATGCCCGTGCCGTAGAGGATGTCGAACTCGGCCTGCTTGAACGGCGGCGCCATCTTGTTCTTGACGACCTTGACGCGCGTGCGGTTACCGACAGCATCCGTGCCGTCCTTCAGCGTCTCGATCCGACGGATGTCCAGGCGCACCGACGCATAGAACTTCAGCGCCTTTCCACCGGCCGTGGTCTCGGGTGAGCCGAAGAACACACCGATCTTCTCGCGCAGCTGGTTGATGAAGATCGCCGTGGTCTTGGTCTGGTTCAGACCACCGGTGAGTTTGCGCAGCGCCTGGGACATGAGGCGAGCCTGCAGACCGACGTGGGAGTCACCCATCTCGCCCTCGATCTCGGCCTTGGGCACGAGCGCAGCAACCGAGTCGATGACCACGAGATCGATGGCTCCCGAGCGGATCAGCATGTCGGCGATCTCCAGCGCCTGCTCTCCCGTGTCGGGCTGTGAGACGAGAAGCTGATCGATGTCGACGCCGAGCTTCTGTGCGTAGTCGGGATCGAGCGCGTGCTCAGCGTCAATGAACGCGGCGATGCCACCAGCCTTCTGGACGTTGGCGATCGCGTGGAGGGTGAGAGTCGTCTTACCCGAGGACTCCGGACCGTAGATCTCGATGATGCGGCCGCGCGGCAGGCCGCCGACGCCGAGCGCGACGTCCAGGGCGATGGAGCCTGTGGGGATGACCTCGACCGGCGCGCGCTCGTCGCTGCCCAGTCGCATCACCGAGCCCTTTCCGAACTGGCGGTCAATCTGCGCGAGCGCTGAATCGAGCGCCTTCTCGCGGTCTGCGGGTGTGGGCATGGCGTGTGCTCCTTCAGCACTCGGTCCGTCGTCGGTCTGTCCGGCTCCGGAGGATCGGCCGCCTGTAGGCTGTCGCGCCGTTACTCGGATGAGCAGCAGCCCGACAAGGCGTGTGGTGTCGTTCGACGCTGCTCACGGTACGCGGGGGCTCCGACATTGCTGCCGGTCGGTCCGCGTGTCGTGAGGGAACGCCTTCTCGACTCCACTTGTGCAGGAGACTACGCGGTCATCGAACAGATCTTCGACGACACGCCGCCGCATCAGCGGCGAGGTTCGAGGCGACCGACGCCATACCGGCGCTGTGCGGGCACGTCGGTCTCCGCGCACAGGGCAAGCCACACATCCCGCGGCGGAACACCAGCCGTGAGCGCCTCGGTTGCCGTGCGCCCACCGACGCCAGCCAGAACGAGGTCCGCCAGAAGTGCGGCTGACTGCGCACCGAACTCGTCGGTTACGGCGCGGTCGAACTCGCTACGACGCATGCAGATCGCGGCGCTGGTCAGCGCAGCGAGAGCTCGGCGTCCATCGACGCGACAAGCTCGTCGGGGACGACATCGGGGAAGGTCTGCAGGCCCTCGAGCACCGCGAGGCGGTCACCAACCTCGCGCATGATTGTCGAGATAGGCACATCGAGCGCTTCGGCGACCGAGGCGAGGATCTCGCTCGAGGCTTCCTTCTGGCCGCGCTCCACTTCGCTCAAGTAACCGAGCGCGACGCTTGCGCGGCTGGCGACCTGACGGAGGGTGCGACCCTTCTGCTGGCGGAAGTCACGCAGGACTTCGCCGATCTCTTGACGTACCAGTACCATCTCGGGTCCCCTCCTCACTGACTGCTTCTGTTGGTGGTGATTCCGCTGGTGTCGCGGGTGGACAACAGTACAACACCGATGTAGGTCACACTAATGCTGCCTTCTGGGGAATGGGTGGGAATCACCGAAAGTAACGCATCCGAAACATCGTGTGTTCCCGCTTGCGACCCGCGCTCGCTCAGAGCGAAACGCGCAGCATCTCGAGGGCTGCCGCGACCGCTTCCGCACGAATCGCCGCCCGGTCACCGGCGAGCTGAAGCTCGGTGACCGCCTCACGCTCCGGTGTTACCACGGCAACGTAAACGCGTCCGACCGGTGCTCCGTCCTGCGGGTCGGGTCCGGCGACGCCGGTCGTCGCCACCCCGACCTCGGTGAGCGCGCCGGCGTCAGCGGTGGCTACCCGGATGCCGCGGGCCATCTGAATCGCAACCTCGGGGTGCACCGCACCCTCGCGCTGCAGGAGCGCGGCATCCACCCCGAGCAGGCTTGCCTTCAGATCGGTGGCGTACGCGACGATGCCGCCGCGCAAGACATCCGATGCCCCCGGGACCGACACGACCGCCGAAGCGAGTGCACCCCCGGTCAACGACTCAGCAACACCCAGCCGCCAGCCGCGGGAGCGAAGCGTCTCGAGAATCTCTGACGCATCCGCGGAGAGGCCGGACGTCATGATTCTGCCGAGTGCGCCGCCTCACCGCGCCGCGCGCGAGCGGCTCGGACTTCAGTGACGACATAGTCGATCCCGCTCGCGATGGTCAGGATGACGGCAATCGTCATCGCCACACCGTTGACCCAGAAGATCCACTCGCCGACGAGGGTCCACAGCGGCAGCAGGGCAAGCGAGAGCGCAACAGCCTGCGCGACCGTCTTGAGCTTTCCCATCCACGCCGCAGCCAGCACGTGATCGTTCACGACGATGAACCGATAGATCGTGATTCCCACCTCGCGAATCAGGACCACGATTGTGATCCACCAGGGCAACTCACCGAGGATCGACAGTCCGATGAACGCGAACCCGGTGAGCACCTTGTCGGCGATCGGGTCCAGGAGCTTGCCGAGGTCGGTGACGATCTCGTACTTGCGGGCAAGATAACCGTCGATCCCGTCCGTGGCGATGGCGACGATGAAGATCACCGCAGCCCACCACCGGAGCGCGCCATACGATCCCCCGTCAGCCAACAGCATCCAAAGGAAGACCGGCGCCATGAGAATACGCACGATCGTGATCGCGTTGGGCAGCTGCCGCGGAATCGCCATGGGCCGAGCCTACTGCGCGAGGCCTGCGCCGCTCTCAGGACCTGACCGGTCAGTCGCGACCGGTCAGCCCCCAAGCATCCTCGCTGCCCTCGTCACCGTCGACGACCTCGTACCCGGCGAACTGCCCATCGACCGCATCGGGACCGTACGGGTCCTCGGATGCCGCACTCGGCGCGTCCTCGCCGCGCAGACGCGCAAGCACGTCCGGGAGCTGCTCGGCCGTGACAAGTACATCGCGCGCCTTCGACCCTTCGGAGGGACCGACGATCTCGCGCGACTCGAGCAGATCCATCAGGCGACCCGCCTTCGCGAATCCCACGCGGAGCTTGCGCTGGAGCATCGAGGTCGAGCCGAACTGCGTCGAAACGACGAGTTCTGCCGCAGCCAGCAGCAGCTCGAGGTCGTCGCCGATGTCGGCATCCACTTCTTTCTTCTCGGCCGCCGCCTGAACGTCCGACCGATACTCGGGCCGCGCCTGCCCGGTGACATGAGCGACGACCTTCTCGATCTCGGACTCACTCACCCATGCGCCCTGCACGCGAAGAGCCTTGGAGGCCCCCATCGGCAGGAAGAGACCATCACCTTGGCCGATCAGGCGGTCAGCCCCGGGCTGATCCAGGATGACTCGAGAGTCGGTGACGCTGGTCACCGCGAACGCGAGACGCGAGGGGACGTTGGCCTTGATGAGGCCCGTGACGACGTCGACCGAGGGTCTCTGGGTCGCCAGTACCAGGTGGATGCCGCTCGCTCGCGCCAGCTGCGTGATGCGCACGATCGAGTCTTCGACATCGCGCGGGGCGACCATCATGAGGTCGGCGAGCTCATCGACCACGACCAAGAGGTAGGGGTAGGGCTTGAGCACCCGCTCGCTGCCCGGTGGAAGCTTCACCTCCCCGGCAACGACGGCACGGTTGAAGTCGTCGATGTGGCGGAACCCGAACGACGCGAGGTCGTCGTAACGCATGTCCATCTCTTTCACGACCCACTGAAGAGCTTCTGCAGCCTTCTTGGGGTTCGTGATGATGGGCGTGATCAGATGCGGCACGCCAGCGTACGAGGTCAGCTCGACCCGCTTGGGGTCGATGAGGACCATCCGTACCTCGGACGGCTTGGCCCGCATCAGCAGGCTCGTGATCATCGAGTTCACGAAGCTCGACTTACCAGAGCCCGTGGAGCCTGCCACGAGAAGGTGGGGCATCTTGGCGAGGTTCGCGATGACGAATCCACCGCCGACGTCCTTGCCCACCCCGATCGTCATCGGATGCGTGGACCCGGTGGCAGCAGCCGAACGCAGGACGTCACCGAGCGTGACGATCTCACGGTCGGTGTTGGGGATCTCGACCCCGATCGCGCTCTTGCCGGGGATCGGCGCGAGGATACGAACCTCGTTGGATGCGACGGCGTAAGCGATGTTGTTGGTGAGCGCCGTGATGCGCTCGACCTTCACGCCGGGGCCGAGCTCGATCTCGTACTGCGTGACTGTCGGTCCGCGGGAGAACCCCGTCACCCGCGCGTTGATCGAGAACTCCTCGAAGACGCTCGTGATGGCTCGGACCACGGCGTCGTTGGCCTCGGAGCGCGCCTTCGCGGGAGTTCCCGCCGAAAGATTGTTCACGGACGGGAGACGGTACGGCGCGGTCGGAGCGGACCGGGTCGCATCGCTGCCAATGCCGATCACGCCGGGCAACGCGGCATCCTCGTCATCGGCATCGTCATCCTGGAGCCCCGTACGCGACGCGCCAACCGCCTTCTTCGCGCCGTCGAGGACGGCCGGATCGATGACCTCGGTAAGCGCATCGGGCGCCGGCGCATCCGACGCGACAGCAGCGAAAGCCTGGTCGAACCCTCCCTCGGGCGGCCCCGGCGGAAGGAGTTCGGTGAGGAAGTCCTCCGTCGACATGCCGCCATCGGGATCCTGCTCGCGCCCCGAGCTGTTCCGGCGCCACCATGGCAAGGACGTACGCTCGGCAGACTCGGTCTCGTCGGTATCGGCCGACTCGGCAGGGCCCGTGGCGCGGTCGGCGCCGAACATCCAGGCGTAGAGGTCACCCAGACGCCTGCCGATGCGGTTGGGGGGCGTCTTGGTGAGGATCAGGATGCTGAGAATGCCGAGCAGGCTCAGCACGACGCCGGCACCGATCGAGGTCAGCCCCAGAGCGAGCGGCTCCCCCAGCATCCAGCCGAAGACGCCTCCCGCGGCACTGAGCGCGGGCAGGCCGTCACGCGGCTGCGGGCGGCCGCCGTAGACGTGCGCGAAGGCCGCGATGACCAGGATGATGAGGCCGAAACCGATTCCGATCCTGCCGTTGTCGTGAACGGATGCCGGATGACGAAACAGCCAGCCAGCGAGGATCACGAGCAGGACCGGCAGCACGAACGCGACGCGTCCGACAAGCGCGCCGACCGAATAGGCCGAGATCGTCTCACCGACATCCGACCCAATGAAGAACCACTCCACGACCGCACCGGCGATTGCCAGGAGCACGAGGAAGAAGGGGAATCCGTCGCGGCGCTGGTCTTTCTCGAGGGTCTCGGGACCGAACGCGCGGAACATCCCGCCGGTCGCATGGGCCAGGCCCATCCACATCCGCACGATCAGTGCGGGACGCTCCTCGTCACCGACGTACCGCTTGGGCGCCGGCGCTGACGCGCGCGAACGCGAACCCTTGGCGGGCGCACGACCAGAGGTCGAGGTCTTGGTGCTACTCCTCGGCATGACCTCCACGGTAGGTGCGACCGCCGACAAATCCCCGGAACGACGCGGCCTGTCGGCATCCGCCCGTATCCATCGACAAGCGCAGCCGTCGCCCTTTCGCCGAGAATTCGATCGGGCGCCGAGAATTCGCTCGGGCGGCGCCTCCCCGGGCGCCGGATCGGATTCTCGCTGTCTGGGCGTAGACGGATGCTCCCGTCAGCGCAGGCGCTTGACCATGGTGTCGCGGCCGAAGCCGCTCTGGACGACCGCAAAACCCTCTGTGCGGTAGAAGACCGCCGCGAAGTTGCCACGCTCCACGCTCAGACTCAGCCGCGCGAAGCCCTCGGCGCGGGCGTTGTCTGACAGTGAACGCAGGAGTGCGCGGCCGACCCCGTGTGCCCGCCAAATGGGCCGTACCCCGATGATCAGCTCGGGAACACCCGTGCCGACATAACCGAAGCCGGGGTCGGACCGCGGGAACATCCGATACCAGGCCGCTCCGATCGGCTCCCCCTGCGGATCTGACGCGACGAACCCGGCATCCCCGGGGCGCATCCAGCCCGAGACGTACCTGCCGTGCTCGGGGGCGGTCAGCACCTCATATCGCGGGCGCGAGCGTCCCGGCGACCAGTTGGCTGCCTCGACGACCATGTCACCCAGGAACGCGCCATCGGCAGCCGTTGCGGGGCGGATGCTGAAGCTGGCGGGCATGCCGTGATTGTAGCGAGCGCGACGGGTCGAGCATCCGCCGGCCGGCGGCGCAGCTCAGGCCTCGATGACCAGCGGTACGATCATCGGCCGACGACGCAGGGACTGGTTTACCCACCGGCCGATCGTTCGGCGCACGACCTGTGAGAGCGCGTGGTTGTCTCGCACACCGGACTGCGCGGCTTCGGCGAGCGCTGCAGCGATCTTGGGCTTCACACTCTCGAAAACTGCCGCGTCCTCCGCAAAGCCTCGCGCGTGGACCTCGGGTCCGGAAATGATGCGGCCGGTCGCGGCATCCACGACGACGATCACCGAGATGAAGCCCTCTTCGCCCAGAATGCGACGGTCCTTGAGGTCGGCGTCGGTGATCTCACCAACGCTTGATCCGTCGACGTAGACGAACCCGAGATCGAGCTGACCGACGTTGCGCGCGACACCGTCGCGCAGGTCGATGACCGACCCGTTCTCGGCGACGATCGTGTTCTCGGCCGGGACGCCGGTCTGCTGCGCCAGCTGAGCATTGGCCATCAGGTGCCGGTACTCACCGTGGACGGGGAGCACGTTTCGAGGCTTCAAGATGTTGTAGCAGTAGAGCAGCTCCCCCGCCGCCGCATGCCCCGACACGTGGACCTTGGCATTGGCCTTGTGGACGACGTTCGCCCCGAGCTTGGTGAGCCCGTCGATGACGCGGTAGACGGCGTTCTCGTTGCCGGGGATCAGGCTCGAAGCGAGGATGACGGTGTCGCCGGGGCCCGGCTCGATCTCGTGGTCGAGGTTCGCCATCCGCGACAGAACCGCCATCGGCTCGCCCTGCGATCCGGTCGACATATAGACGATCTGCTCGTCGGGGAGGTTACGGGCCTTCTTGTAGTCGATGAGCAGCCCATCGGGCACGTGCAGGTAGCCGAGGTCTTCAGCGATCGTCATGTTGCGTACCATGCTGCGACCGAGCAGCGCCAAGCGGCGTCCGTGGGCTGCTGCGGCATCCATCACCTGCTGAACGCGGTGGACGTGGCTGGAAAAGCTCGCGACGATGACGCGGCGCGGTGCTTTGCCGATGACCTGGTCGAGGACCGGACCGATCTCCTTCTCGAGGGACGTGAATCCCGGCACGTCGGCATTGGTGGAGTCGACGAGGAAGAGGTCGACTCCGGCTTCGCCCAGGCGCGAGAACGCCCGGAGGTCGGTGAGCCTGCCATCCAGCGGGAGCTGGTCCATCTTGAAATCACCGGTGGCGAGCACCGTTCCCGCATCGGTTCGGATGGCAACCGCGAGCGCGTCGGGGATCGAGTGATTGACCGCCACGAACTCGAGCTCGAACGGGCCGAGACGCTCGACCTGCCCCTCCTTCACCGTGAGGGTGTACGGACGCAGGCGGTGCTCCTTGAGCTTGGCTTCCGTGAGGGCAAGGGTCAGCCCCGAGCCGATCAGCGGCAGATCACCCTTGAGCTTCAGCAGGTACGGAACGGCGCCGATGTGGTCCTCATGGCCGTGCGTGAGCACGATACCGACGATGTCGTCGAGGCGCGCCTTGAGCGGTTCGAAGTCGGGGAGGATCAGATCCACTCCCGGCTGATGCTCCTCGGGGAAGAGCACACCGCAGTCGAGGACGAGGATCTTGCCGTCGAACTCGAAGATCGTCATGTTGCGGCCGACCTCGCCGAGACCCCCGAGCGGGATGACGCGCAGCGTCCCCGATTCGAGCGGAGGCGGGGCGAGAACAGCGTTGGACATGCGACTCCTATCGGCGCTGGGAATCAGCGCGTGGTGCCCGAGACCTTGGGCAGGGCACCGCCGGCGGCGGCGTTGCGGTCGGGGCGGAAGTTCGAGAAATCGACACCGGGAACACCTGAAACGAGGGCGAGTTCGTCCTCGATCTTGGCGGCTTCCCACTCCTCCGGGCCCACCAGCGGCAGGCGCACGCGGGGGCTGGTGATGCGGCCGAGCCCGTGGAGGATGTACTTGGCCGAGACGGTGCCGGGAACGTGGGTCATGACGGCCCGCACGAGCGGTTCGAGCTGACGGTGGGCGGCGGTTGCAACGGCGAGGTCCCCGGCATTGACGGCATCCACGATCACCCGATAGGGCTGCGCGGCAATATTGGCGGTCACCCCGATCAGGCCCGTCGCACCGATCGACAGGTGCGGCAGCACGTTCGCGTCGTCGCCGGAGAAGTACAGGAGGTCGGTCTGGTTGAGCACGCGGCTCACCTCGCTGAAATCGCCCTTGGCGTCTTTGATCGCGAGGATGTTCGGGTGCTTGGCAAGCCGCAGGATCGTCTCGTACTGGATCGGAACTCCGGTGCGGCCCGGGATGTCGTAGAGGATGACGGGGAGGTCCGTGGCGTCGGCGACCAGGCGGAAGTGGGTCAGGATGCCGGCCTGAGTCGGCTTGTTGTAGTAGGGCGTGACGATCATGATGCCGTCAGCGCCGACCTTCTCGCTGGCCTTATAGAGCTCGATCGCGTGGGCGGTCTCGTTGGAGCCGCCGCCCGTGATGATGGCGGCACGGCCTGCCGCGACATCCTTGCCGACCTCGACGAGGCGAATCTTCTCGGCGTCAGTCAGGGTCGAGGTCTCCCCCGTAGTTCCCGTCACGACGATGCCGTCGGCCCCGGCGCCGATCACATCGTCGATGTGCTTCTCGACGGCGGGCCAGTCGACCTCGCCATCGGCGGTCATGGGAGTGACCAGCGCGACGAGCACCTGCCCGAACGGGTTTGTCGAGTGCGTCATGGGTTCAGGCTATCGGTTCAGCATCCGGCGGCGCCTCGGCGCTCTAGCCTGGTGCCATGTCGTGGCGCACAGAATCCTCGAAGTCGATCTATGAGAACCGCTGGATCGCGGTTCGAGAAGACAGCGTCAGCGGCCCTGCCGGTGCGGGGATCTATGGCGTGGTCAGGATGCAGCATCCGGCAGTTTTCGTCGTGGCTGTCGATACGCACGACCGGGTCTGCCTGGTCGCCCTCGAGCGCTACCCGACCGGCAACCGATCCATCGAGGTTCCTGCGGGCGGCACCGATGGCGAGTCTGCCCGCAACGCGGCGGAGCGCGAGCTGCGTGAAGAGACCGGGCTTCAAGCGAGCGAATTCACTGAGATCGGCTTCATGTATGCCCTCAACGGCATCGCCGATGCCCCCGAGCACGTCTTCCTCGCAACCGGCCTCGAACCCGTCGTCGGAGCCGATCCGGCGGAGCGCCACGAAGAGGGAATCGACGAGGTGTCATGGGTCCCGTTTCCCGAGGTGCTCGGGATGATTCGTGATGGTGCGATCACCGACGGCGAGACGATCGCGGCGCTGATGTTCGCCGCGATCCACCTCGGGCGGGTGAGCTGACGGGCCTCACCGACCGCGGCGGCCGGCGGCTGCGGCGACGGATGCCGGCAGCAGGCGCGCGGCGGCAGTGATCAGCTTCCACTTCACGGATGGGATCGAGACTGCCCGGCCGCGGGCGGCATCGCGCAGGGACTGCTCGACGACGACGTCAGCGTCGAGCCACAGCCAATCAGCCACACCCTCGAGGCCCGGCGCCAGCCCCATCCGCTCGTGGAAATTGGTGTGGGTGAAACCGGGGCAGACCGCGGTCACCGTTACCCCGGACGGTGAGTAAGCAGCGTTGGCCCAGCGCGAGAATTCGACCACCCAGCGCTTGACCGCACCATAGGTCGACCGCGGCGTGTACGCGGCCACGGATGCGACATTGATGATTCGCCCGTGACCGCGACTGAGCATCGGTCCGAGAGCTGCGTGCATGAGCCGCATCGGCACCTCGACATGCAGCTCCAGGTGGCGGGCCTCATCCTCGATGTCATTGCGTTCGAACGCGAGAGGTAGCCCGAATCCGGCGTTGTTGACCAGCACCTCGATGGGGCGTTCGGGATCTGTCAGCCGGGCCTCGACCTTCGCCCGCTGCCGCGGCTTCGTCAGGTCGGCGACGAGGACCTCGGCCTGAACGCGGTAGCGATCACGGATCTCGGCGGCGACGGCATCCAGAGCTGCCCTGTCCCGACCCACGAGCACGACATCCGCCCCCCGCGCTGCGAGGCGGCGGGCGTACTCGGCGCCGAGCCCGGAGCTTGCCCCGGTGACGAGAACGGTCTTCGGCATGTGACTCAGCGGATCCTGCGGAAACCCATCACGGAGCGACGCGGCCGTTGGCTGCGAACGCGGCGTGTGTCATCGGCATGAGGGTCGCCCAGAGGTCCTCCATCTTTTCGGCGCACATCTCGATTTCGCGCTGCGGGAACGAGGGGAAGTGGGAGCCCTCGACCTTGGTTCGCAGCGAGAGGAAGTTCATGAGCGACCGGGCGTTCATCGTGACGTACATCGACGAGTAGGTGTTCAGCGGCAGCACGATGCGCGCAACCTCGCGGGCGACGCCGGCCTCCAGCATCCGTTGATACGCCGCGAACGCGTGCACTGACGCTTCCCGTGTCGCCTCGTCGACGATCGCGGTCTGCTCGGGGGTACCGTCGATGAAGTCGTACGCGCCGGGCTTTCCGACCTGCACGAGCTTGCGCTCGGGGGCTGGCACGTAGAACACCGGCCGCAATTCGCGGTAGCGCCCCGACTCCTCGTTGTACGAGGCGATCCGGTGCCGCATGAACTCGCGGAACACGAAGATCGGCGCCTGCACGTAAAAGGTCATCGAGTTGTGCTCGAACGGAGAGCCGTGCCGGTCGCGCATGAGGTAGTTGATCAATCCGCGGTCGCGATCGGAGGCCTCAACCCCCGCTGCTGCATCGCCGAGGGTCTGTTCACCCAGGGTGGATACCCGCGCCGCGAACAAGACGTCGGAATCTGCGGCACTGGCTCGGACAAGCTCGACGGTTACGTCGCTGCGAAACTCGATGTCGGTCACGGCTCACACCCTACTCGCGCAACTGCGCGTGACACGGTGCGCGCCGGGCGCGTCCTGCCTCCTGCAGCCGGCGCTCTGTCCGCCCAGCGTCACAGTCCGTCACGTGCGCCCGTCCCCTGTTCCGGTCGCTTAGTGTGGGATGCCGTGGAACCCGTCTCTGCTCTCATCGGCATCGCCGTTCTGGTCGCGGTCAGCGCCGTGATCGGCGTCCTGCTGCGCACCCGGCAGGGGCGCGCGCGACGCGATGTCAACCATGAGATCGTCGAACCCGCCCGTCTCGGCGCGGACCGCCTCGGGGATGCAGCAACCCTGCTGCAGTTCAGCACGGAGATGTGCAGCAGGTGTCCCGGGGTTCACCGGACGCTCGCCGAGATCGCCGCGTCCCGTCCCGGGGTTCTTCACCTGGATGTCGACCTGACCCACAGGCCCGACATCGCGCGCCACTTCAACGTGCTGCAGACCCCCACGACCCTCGTGCTCGACCGTGACGGCGCAGTGCAGACCCGATTCGGCGGCGTGCCGAACCGCCACGTGCTCGAACTCGAGCTTCAGCGACTGACGACGGAGAGCGCCCATGCCTGACAAAGCCCGCGGTATCGATCCTCGGGGTCCGCGGTTCGCCGCCGCGATCACCTCCGTCCTCCTGCTCATCGACGTGTTCCTCGGCCTCACCGGCGCCAGCGTCGCAGCGTTCGTACTGCTGGTCGCGATCGCCCTGCTGTTCCTGTGGGGTGTCGTATCGCCCCGCACCGCCCCGTGGGGCGCTCTGTATCGCGCCGTCATCCAGCCCCGCCTGGCGCCGCCGAGCGAGCTCGAAGACCCGCGTCCGCCCCGCTTTGCGCAGGGGGTGGGCCTGTTCGTCACCGCGATCGGCATCCTCCTGTTCGCCGTGGGTGTGCCCTGGGGAGTTCCAGCGGCCGCCGCTGCAGCGTTCGTCGCAGCCTTCCTCAACGCCGTGTTCGGACTGTGCCTGGGGTGCCAGCTCTATCTCGTGCTGCAGCGCGCAGGTATTCTCGGCCGGCGCCCCGCCAGCGCCGCCTGACCGAGGCATCCGGCCGGCGCCGCGGGTTTTGTCACGAGCCTGCCCTCCCCCGCGAAACGCCATTAGGCTGACCGCGGAAGCGCCCACTCCGGGTGCATGACGACCAGGGAGGTCCCCATGTCCGTGACGAGCGAAGCCACCACCGTCTGGAACGGCAGCCTGACCGATGGGTCGGGAACAGTGACGTTCGACAGTTCCCACCTCGGCACGTTCGATGTCAACTGGAAGGCCCGTAGCGAAGGCTCTTCGACGGTCACCACGCCCGAGGAGCTCATCGCGGCTGCCCATGCTTCCTGCTTCAGCATGGCGTTCTCGCACGAGCTCACCCAGAACGGCACGCCGCCGGAGTCGGTGCGGTGCTCGGCTGCAGTCACCTTCATCCCCGGCACCGGCATCACCGGAAGCCACCTCAACGTGCACGCCTCGGTCCCGGGTCTGTCGCAGGAAGACTTCGACCGCATCGCGAACGCCGCGAAGGCCGGATGCCCGGTCTCGGCAGCTCTCGCGGGGATCGAGATCACCCTCGAGGCGACGCTTGCCTGATTCGGCTCTGCGACACGTCGTCATCGGCGGAGCGTCCGGCCTCATCGGCCGGGCGTTCGCCGAGAGCCTGCGTGCCGACGGCATCCGTGTGACGACGCTCGTCCGCACATCCGATCCGGGTGCAGACGAGGTGCCGTGGCTCGTCGACTCCGACGTGCTCGACCCGGCGGTGCTCGACGGTGCAGACGCGGTCCTCGGCCTCAACGGGGCGAGCATCGGCCGATTCCCGTGGAACTCGTCCTACCGGCACACACTCCTGTGGTCGCGGATCACCCCGACGCGCGCTCTGGCGCGGGCCGTCCGCGAGCTGGGCGAGACGGCGCCACACTTCGTGTCGGCCTCAGCGGTTGGGTACTACGGCACGCATCCAGGCGGCCCGATCGCCGAGGACGCGCCGCGCGGGGACGGATTCCTCGCGGATCTGTGCGGCGAATGGGAGAGCGCCGCCTTCGGGGCTGGGGAGCGTGCGCGCGTCACGACGTTGCGAACAGCACCGATCGTCCACCGCGACGGCGTGCTCAAGCCCCTGGTCCTGCTGACGAAACTCGGCTTCAGCGGCCCCCTGGGTCGGGGCACGCAGGTGTGGCCGTGGATCTCTCTGGATGACGAGGTCCGCGCGATCCGGCACATCATCGACACCGGCACGACGGGCCCCGTGAACCTGTGCGGCCCGACCCGCGCGACCCAGAACGACATCGGCTTCGCGCTCGCCCGGGAACTGAACCGCCCGTACCTGCTGCGCGCCCCCGAGTGGGGCCTGAAGCTCGTACTCGGCTCGGACCCGACCGAGTCGCTGCTGACCACCGACGCCTACATCATCCCTGAGGTCCTTGCCTCATCCGGCTTCACCTGGACGCACGAGAGTGCAGAAGACGCCGTGCGAGCCGCCGTCGGCCGGCGCTGACCGATCTCGTCAGTTCTGCACACCCCGCCCGCGCTCAAGCCGGATGGCGGTTCGCACTGCGGCCCGGGCGCGTCGCCGGTCGCCCGCCGCGTCATAGACGATCCCGAGTCGATACCACGCCCGCCAGTCATCGGGTGCGTTCTCGACATCCGCTTTGAAGCGGGGAAAGAGCGCGTCCCCGTCAGCGCGCATGACCCGGCCGCTGGGGCGCACCGCGACGAGATCTTCCGGCACCTCCCCCTCGGCCTCAAGGCGCCGACCGAGTTGTTCGGCACGCACACCGAACCACAGTTCACGCGCAAGCGCCCAGATCGCGATGACCGGCAACACCACCAGCACAGCACCCATCGCCACACCGACCGGGTCGCCGCTGATCAGCAGCAGCCACGCCCGTTGGGCTACCAGGGCGATGTACAGCAGCAGGAGCGCCGCCATCACCCCCACGGCGATGCGCGAACTCATGCGCCGGTGGCGCGGGCTACCTGCCCGGGTACGCCGCCCTCGTCGACGGGGGCCTGGTCGACAAACGCCGGCAGACGGATGCCGATGTCAAGAAAGGTGTCCAGCCCGATCACGACGCCGCCGGGTTCGACGCCGGCGGAGCGATGGGCTACGGCTCCGAGTACGAGCCGGATGCCGGGGGCGTAGGCGGCTGCCGGGTCGATCGTGTCGTGGGCGAGGGTGAGCGTCTCCCCCGGCCCCGAGAGCACGACGCTCTGGCTCGCCACCACTCCCGGGCGCCGGAGGGAGTGGATGGGAACGCTCGCGACCTGCTGACCGCGCGCCCGCTGGTCGACATGGGGAGCGGCGACCGGGCCCGCATCTGCACGGGCTGCTGCAATCAGTTCAGCGGTACGCACCGCCGTTCCTGAGGGCGAATCGATCTTGGTCTCGCGGTGCGCTTCGATGATCTCGATCGAGGGGAAGAAGGGAGCAGCGGCGGCAGCGAGCGCTGAACCGATCACCGATCCGAGCGAGAAGTTCGGAATGAACACGGCCCTGATACCAGCCTGCTCGATCTCGGGCCGGACCCGCGCGATGCGCTCGGCCGACCACCCCGAGGTGCCGACGATGATGTCGATCCCACGCTCTGCCGCGGCGCGCACCACGTCGATCGACACGGCGGGAATCGTTGCATCCACGACAAGGTCTGCGCCGTCAAGCGCTGACATCGCTGACCGCGAGTCGAGCTCAGCATGGACCTCGAAGCCAGGCTCAGCAGCAATAACGTCGCGGATGATTCCGCCGAGCTTGCCCGTGGCACCGACGATGGCGACGCGTGTGGTCATGGGCTCCAGCCTATCCGCGGCATCCGGCCCCGCAGCGCACGCTCAGAACGCGTAAGCCTCGGGAAGCCCGGTGCGGTCTTCGACCGGAATATGCGCGAGGTCATTGTGGGAGAGCAGCGTCCAGGGCCTCCCCTGCTTCTGTGCGAGCACCGTCAGACCGCAGTTCGCCTGATTCAGCGTCATCCACTTCCACTCGGGAGCCTGGAGCACCTCACGGACGAACCATCCGATGACGAAGTTGTGGGTCACGAGCAGTTCGTGGACCTCACCGGACTTGCGCACCAGGAATGCGTTGACGGCGTCGGCCATCTGAGCACGACCCGCCTCAACCTCTTCTTCGGTGACCCCTCCGAAGAACGGCTCGAACACCGCGGGAGTCTCCTCGACCATGCCGGTGGGAACGCAATCGAACAACAGAGCCGACGGTGTCGGAGTGAGGGCAGGCATTCGCTCCGCGATCGCCCGCGCTGTCTCAGCGGCGCGATCGAGCGGGGAATGCCAGAGCGCGTTGAAAGGGATCCCCGAAAGGCGGTCGGCCAAGAAAGCTGCCTGCCGCTTGCCGCGGGGTGACAAGGGTCCGTCGATCAGACCATGCTCGGCATCCAGATGCTCACCGTGGCGAACGAGATAGATGTAGTGGGTCACGGGGCCGCTTCCTCGACGTGCTCGGAACAGTCCTACCCTAACCTCTCGGCCCGGGCGGGTGGTCTCAGTCCGCCGCGCGCGCGATATCTGCCAGCTGGGCTCGCGTGAGCCGCACGCCCACGCCCTGCACGAGCTCGTCGACCTGGTGGGGGGCGAACGCGTTGATGATCGGGGCCGTAATGATGCGCTGAGCGAGAAGCCAGGCAACGGCGACTGAGGCGTTGGTGACGCCCAGCTCCGCGGCAATCGCATCCAGCGCCTTCAGGGTGCGTGTACCGCGTCGGTTGACGTTCGCCGTGATCTGCTTCGCCCGAACCGACAGCGGTCCGTTGAGACGGTCGCGGTGCAGACCCGACAAGAACCCGTGCTCGAGGGCGTGAGAGGGCGTCACCGCCATCGACTGAGCGCTGGCGACCAGCCGCAGATCGCTGTCGAACTCGTGCCGCCGCAGGACGTTGAAGGGAACATCAAGAACCGAGATCCGGGGGTACCCTGCGGAGCACAGGATTCGAGCCTCCACGAGCTGCGCCGCTTGATACCCGATCGCCCCGATCGCGCGGACCTTGCCGGCGCTGATGAGCCACTCAGCGGTAGCGAGCGTCTCTTCGACCGCAGTAGTCGTGTCTGCCCGAGCGTCGAGGTAGAGGACGTCGATGCGGTCGGTGCCGAGGCGCGTGAGCGAGGCCTCTGCGGCTCGCACGAGGTCGACAGGCCCGAGCCCCGGGTGGTCGGGATGGGCACCGACCCGCACGGCCAGCACGACGTCATCGCGGATGCCGCGCTCAGCCATCCATCGGCCGATGATGTGTTCGCTGCGGCCGCCCGAGAAGCTGTCTGCCGTGTGGATGGCATTGCCGCCCGCACGCACATAGGTGTCGAGGATCTCGTGGCTCGTGGCCGCGTCGACGGTCCAGCCGAACTCACCGCCGCCGAGGATCAGGGGGAAGACCGACATCCCGGTCTCGCCGAGATCGACGCGCACGTTCGAGCCGAGCGGCTGACCCAGGACGGGAATCGGGGCGGAGGGATGGGCGGGGTTCACTGCCCCGGCTCCTGCCGTTGCCGCGGCACCGACGCCGAAAGCAGCCATTCCCTCACCCCCTTTCACGGTGTCCGTGGTGGTGAGTCACGGATGCCGGCGCGCTCCCCGGCGCGTGTTTCGAGGGTACGGCGTAACAGCGGTGGTGCGGCGGCGCCAGGCGACACAGGCGTGAATATTACATAACGCTTCGATCACGCCGGAAAGCGAGAACGCCCGCCCCCTGAGGGACGGGCGTTCTCGAAACCAAGCTCAGCCTTCGGCCGGAGCCTCCGGACCCTCGTTCGCGGCAGCGCGGCCCTCCTGGTCGGCGGGCTCGTCGATCACGGGCTCGAGCGAGAGCTTGCCGCGGTCGTCGATCTTGGTGATCTTGACCAGAAGCTTCTGCCCGACCGAGAGCACGTCCTCGACGTTCTCGACACGCTTGCCACCGGCGAGCTTGCGGACCTCGCTGATGTGCAGCAGGCCGTCCTTACCCGGCAGCAGCGAGACGAACGCACCGAACGTCGCGATCTTCACGACGGTTCCGAGGAACTGCTCGCCGACCTCCGGGTTGGTGGGGTTGGCGATCGCGTTGACCTGAGCGCGGGCGGCCTCGGCCGATGGACCGTCGGTCGCGCCGATGTAAACGGTGCCGTCTTCCTCGATGGAGATGTCGGCGCCGGTCGCATCCTGGATCGCGTTGATCGTCTTGCCCTTGGGGCCGATGAGCTCACCGATCTTGTCGACCGGGATCTGCACGCTGATCACGCGCGGAGCCGTCGGAGCCATCTCGTCGGGGCCGTCGATAGCGGCATTGATGACGTTCAGGATCGTCAGACGCGCTTCCTTGGCCTGCGTGAGAGCTGCCGAAAGCACCGACGACGGGATGCCGTCGAGCTTCGTGTCCAGCTGGATCGCCGTGACGAACTCGCTCGTGCCGGCGACCTTGAAGTCCATGTCGCCGAGCGCGTCTTCAGCGCCCAGGATGTCGGTCAGTGCCGCGTAGCGGGTCTGACCGTCGACCTCGTCCGAGACCAGACCCATCGCGATACCGGCGACGGGTGCGCGAAGGGGCACGCCCGCGTTCAGGAGCGAGAGCGTGGAGGCGCACACGGAACCCATCGAGGTCGATCCGTTGGAGCCGAGAGCCTCGGAGACCTGACGGATCGCGTACGGGAACTCCTCGCGCGGCGGCAGCACCGGCACGAGCGCACGCTCGGCCAGGAACCCGTGGCCGATCTCGCGACGCTTGGGGCTGCCGACACGACCGGTCTCACCGGTCGAGTAGGGCGGGAAGTTGTAGTGGTGCATGTAGCGCTTGCTCGTGGTGGGCGAGAGCGAATCGATCTGCTGCTCCATCTTGAGCATGTTCAGCGTCGTGACACCCAGGATCTGGGTCTCACCGCGCTGGAAGATCGCCGAACCGTGCACGCGCGGGATCACCTGGACCTCGGCATCGAGCGGACGGATGTCGGCAAGCCCACGACCGTCGATGCGCACGCCCTCGGTGAGGATGCGACCGCGAACGATCTTCTTGGTGACCGACTTGTACGCTGCCGAGAACTCACCCAGCGCCGTGTCGGGGAGCTCCCCAGCCTCAACGGCTGCAACGAGCTCTGCCTTGACGGCATCCTTGAGCTCGTCATCGGCGTTCTGACGCTCGACCTTGTCGGCGATCTGGTAGATCGGCACAAGCTTGTCGTACGCGCGACCAGCGACGAAGTCGTACGTCTCGTCGGCGTACGCGGGGAAGACCGGGTAGGGCTGGATCTCCTTGGCGGCGGTGTTCGCGACGACGTTCTGCGCGGCGACGAGCTCCTTGATGAAGGGCTTGGAGGCCTCCAGGCCCTGCGCAACGATCTCTTCGCTGGGCTTGGTGGCGCCGCCCTTGATGAGGTTCCAGCTGCCTTCGGTAGCCTCTGCCTCGACCATCATGATCGCGACGTCACCATCGGGCAGGACGCGCCCTGCGACGATCAGATCGAAGACGGCATCCTCGAGCTGCTCGGCCTTGGGGAACGCAACCCACTGGTCGGCGTGCTCGCCGTGACCGGGGATGAGCGCGAGACGGACACCCGCGATCGGACCCGAGAACGGCAGCCCCGAGATCTGGGTCGAGAGGGATGCTGCGTTGATCGCGAGCGCGTCGTAGAACTCGCCCGGCGCGATCGAGAGGACCGTGACCACGATCTGGACCTCGTTACGCAGCCCCGAGACGAACGAGGGGCGCAGCGGACGGTCGATCAGGCGGCAGACCAGGATCGCCTCGGTCGAGGGGCGACCCTCGCGGCGGAAGAACGAACCGGGGATCTTGCCCGCGGCATACGAACGCTCTTCGACATCCACCGTCAGCGGGAAGAAGTCAAAGCCCTCGCGAGGGTGCTTTCCGGCGCTCGTGGCCGAGAGCAGCATGGTTTCCTCGTCGAGGTAGGCGGCAACGGCGCCCTGAGCCTGCTGAGCGAGGCGTCCGGTTTCGAACCGGACGGTGCGGGTGCCGAAGCGGCCGTTGTCGAGAACGGCTTCAGCGGCGGTGATTTCAGGACCTTCCAAGAGGTCTCTCCTTCTTTGTTTCGACTCGCGCACCCGTGTGGCGCGCGAGCACATGCGAAGGAGCAGGAACAGGCAGTATCGAGCGTGCGGCACTTCCCCGCGTGAATCGTCGGCGCTGGCCACCAGTAGAAGACCACCCGGCGCTATTCGACGGGGAACCCACCACAGGGGACCAGCTTCCTGCCGGCCTGCTCCATGAAGCTCACTGTGAAGTTGAGCGGATGCCGTAAGGCAACCCTGACGATCCTATCAGGGCCGCGCAGGGCGCACCGGGTCGACCGACTGCCGCTCCGGTGATCGCCGCACCGGGCGGGATCCGGAATCCGGTGTGACGAGCGACGCCGTCGTCGAGATCGGTCGCCGTGAGATCGTGACGTAATCCCCGTGCTTCGCTGTCAGACCATCTCCGGCGGTGCGGCCGCGAAGCCGCCGCCAGAGCCAGGGCACGGCGTCGCGACGCACCCAGCCGCGCGGGTTCGGATCATCATCGTCGTGGAAGGCCGAGTCGAGGTTCGCGAGCTCGTCGGCGTACGGCACCCCCAGGGCCTCGGCTGCCCGATAGGCGACGAACCGGTGACCCTTCGACCGGAAGTGGACCTTGTCGTCGGCCCACATGTCCAGGTCGCTGATGGCCGGCTGTGCCTCGAGATCGAGCAGCATAGAGCCGGTGTGGGCGGCGATGCGTCGAATCTCGGAGTTGTAGATCGCGACACGTCGGGCGAAGATCATCGCCGCCCGGCGCCGAGGCAGCACGATGCTCACCAGCAGCACGTCGATGCCACGCGAGCGCAGCTCCACGACAGCCCGCTCGAGTCCCTTTGCCAGGGTAAGCGGATCAGCGCCGCGGCTTACCAGGTCGTTCGCGCCCATGAAGACCGACACCAGATCCGGCTCCATCTCCAGCGCACGCGGGAGCTGCTCGACGAGGAGGTCCCGGATCTTGCGGCTGCGCACGGCAAGATTTGCATACCGGAAGGGCTCCGCGGTCGCCGGGAGTCTCGCCTCTCGGGCCCCGGCCAGCAGATCCGCGAGGCGGTCGGCCCACCCGCGGTACTGACCCTTCGGCATCCGCGATGTGTCGCACAGTCCCTCGGTCAGGGAATCGCCGAGTGCAACGAAACGGGACCACCGCGGCGTCCCCTCCGTCGCGGGCGCTGGCGGCGCTGCGGGCCGAGTCGCGGCACGGGCAAACAGGGCGTCATCGATCGGGCGCAGCATCCGAGCTTCGCTGTAGTGGCCGATGAGCTGGCGGCCCAGGGCCTCCCAGGTGCGCTCGCGCACGGATTCACGGGCCGCGGTGGCAAACGCGCGCCGTTTGGATTCGTCGCCGATGAGGTCTGACACCCGCGCGCGGAGGTCGGCGAGGTCGCCTGGCCGATAAAGCCATCCGTCGACGCTGCTGCGAACAAGATCGACCGGTCCGCCCGTTCCTGTCGCGACAACCGGAACTCCCGCCGCGAGCGCTTCCTGGATCGTCTGGCCGAACGTCTCGCTTTCACCGGGGTGGACGAAAACGTCGAAGGATGCCATCGCCTCGCCCAGCGCATCGCCGGACAGGTGTCCGAGGAAGACCGCTCGCGGCAGGGCGCGCTCGAGCGCGGGTCGAGAGGGCCCATCCCCGACGATGACCAACCGGGTTCCCGGAAGATCGTGCAACGCGACGAGGTCTTCGACCTGCTTCTCGGGGGCGAGGCGCCCGACGTAGCCGATGATCGTCTCACCCGGGGCGACGCGCTGCCGCCAGCTGGCGCTGCGATGCTCGGGAGCAAAGCGCACGGCATCCACGCCCCGCCCCCACCGGCGGAGGCGATCGATGCCGAGACCTTCGAGCTGGGACATGCTCGCCGAGGAGGGCACCAAGGTCAGCGTCGAGCGGCGGTGCAGTCGCGTCAGGTGCGACTGCACGATGGATGTCGCAGCCGGCAGCCCATACTTCTGGGCGTACGCGACCACATCCGTCTGGTAGACCGCGACAACGGGAACCTTCAGCGCGTCGGCGGCCGCTGTCCCCTGCCAGCCGAGCACGAAGGGCGACGCCAGGTGAATGACATCGGGCCGGAACTCCCGCAGGTGAGCCGCAAGCTTCGCCGCGCGAGCGAACACGACACGAACCTGCGGGTACGAGGGCAACGGCACCGACCGCAGCATTGTCGTGCGAGCGCCGGACAGATCAGCGCCGCGCAGATCCGCCTCGACGTCGCCGGCCTTGGGCGCGATGACAAGGGTTTCGTGTCCCTCGTTCGCGAGATGACGAAGGATCTGGAGCACCGAGCCAGTGACTCCGTTCATGTGGGGGAGGAACGATTCCGCCAATACCGCGACTCTCACGCCTCCAGGGTGACGCGTGCCGGATCGCCGAACACGCTGAGGCAGGCAGGGTCGCCGAGAGTTCACCGGATGCACGCCATCGCGTCACCGGACGTGCCCCGTTCGGTCTCCGTTCACCCTCCAGTGTTACCCAGAGGTGTGATCGATGAGGTGCTGACGCACGTTGCCGGCAGCCCCTGGGCACTCCCCCTCATGTTCGCTCTCGTCCTGGCCGATAGCCTGCTCGTGTTGGTGCCGGGAGAGGTGGCCGTGACCGCCTTCGGGGCCCTCGCCGTGACCGTCGGCTCACCACCGCTCCTGGGCGTCGTGCTGCTGGCCGCGCTCGCTGCCTTCCTCGGCGACATGATCGTGTACCTCGTCGGGCGCCGCGTGGGGCTGGATCGGTGGGCGTGGATGCGGGGGCGCAGAGTGGGTGCCGCGATCGGGTGGGCCCACCGGCGACTGCACCGCTCGAGTGCGACGGTGGTCTTCACGGCACGGTTCATCCCGTTCGCCCGATTGGCGGTGAATCTGACGGCAGGAGCATCGCGGGTGCCGGCTCCGCGATATCTCGCCCTCGTTGCCGCCGCTGCGACGGGGTGGGCGGTCTACCAGGCCGCCGTCGGCGCGATCGTCGGACGACTCGTGCCAGGGGGCCCCATCGTCGCCGTCCTCATCTCCATCGGTGTCGCGATCGTGCTGGGCCTGGCGATCGACCTGATCGTCACGCGCATCTCGTCCGCGCGAGCCGACAGCTCTCCCGACGAGGAAGAGACCCCGGCGTAGCTCGCACCCCGGTTCGGCACACCCCACGGGCGCCACTCACCGCCCTCGGGCGAAACGCCGGACGTCAGCGGACCCAGAGCTACGCCTGAAATGCAGATCCATCCTTGTAAACCAACACATTCACAGCTACTCTCACACATACACAGATTTCGGGGTCAGGGATGACGCCGGGTGGGAGAACACTCATGTACGCGACGGAGCGCCAGCAGCGCATCGCGGGAATCGTCACCGACGAGGGCCGCGCATCGGTAACAACCCTGTCAGCCCTGTTCGGCGTCGCGCAGGAGACGATCCGCCGCGATCTCGACCAGCTGCAGGCCGACGGCGTGCTCCTGCGCGTGCACGGCGGCGCCGTTCCCGCGGGCCGAACCAGCGCTGCCGAGCCGAGCCTCGCTGCCCGCGAAGCGACCGCAACCGAAGCCAAGGAACGTATCGCCGCGGCAGCGGTGGATCTGATCCCCCGCGGTCTCGGCGGCGCTGTCCAGATCGATGCCGGCTCCACGGCAGCGCGCGTCGCCCGCCTTCTTGCCGCTCGAGAAGACGGCAACGCCTCGCTCACGCTCATCACGAACTCCGTGATCACCGCGTCGATGCTGAGCCACCTGACGACTCCGGGAGTGCGCGTGATCGGCGGACGACTTCGGGCGCTGACCGGCGCCCTGGTCGGCGCGGGAGCGATCGAGCAGATCGCCGGCTTGCGGCCGGATGTGGCGATCATCGGGACCAATGCCGTGCACGCGCAGTTCGGGCTGAGCACACCTGATGAAGCCGAGGCTGAGGTCAAACGAGCCGCTGTCGCCTCGGCGCGGCGGGTGATCGTCGTCGCTGACGCATCGAAACTCGGCGAGGAATCACTCGTGCGGTTCGGAGGGCTCGATGACATCGATGCCCTCGTGACCGACGGTGAACCGGATGCCGACCTGCGCGAGGCGCTGCGGGCCGCCGACGTCGACCTGGTGCGAGCATGATCGTGACCGTCACGATCAACCCGAGTGTTGATCGCACGATCCAACTTCCCTCCCGACTCGTCCGCGACGCTGTCCTTCGCGCGAGCGCTGTCACGTCGCAGGCAGCCGGAAAGGGCGTGAACGTCTCGCGGGCGTTGGCTCACGCATCCATCCCGACGCGGGCGATAGTCCGGGCCGATTACCACGATCCGTACGTGCGGGAACTCGTCGAGAGCGGCCTGGCGGTCATCACCGTGGATCCGGGCGCCACCGTGCGCACCAACATCTCGCTGGCCGAACCCGACGGCACGACGACGAAGATCAACGAACCCGGTTCACCGCTGAGCGCCGCCGCCGTGGCAGCCCTTCACGATGTCGTAGCAGCCGAGGCGCCCCGGGCCAGTTGGCTGGTTCTTGCCGGCTCGCTCCCCCCGGGCGCCGATGTCGAACTGCTCGCCGATCTGGCACGGACGGCGCGGATCGCCGCACCGGGCGTGCGCATCGCGGTCGACACCTCCGGCGCGCCGCTTGCAGCGCTCCGCACCGCGGGCGTGCGGATCGATCTGATCAAACCCAACATCGAGGAACTCGCGGAGTTGACCGGATCCGACCCCGCGGCTCTCGGGACACCGGAAGCGGTGGCGAGCGCGTGCGCAGCACTGCGGACCGACGGAATCGTCGCCGTGCTGGCAACTCTCGGCGCCGCGGGCGCGGTCCTCGCCTCCGCCGATGGCGCCTGGCACGCGACCCACCCGCCGGTGGTCGCCCGCAGCACTGTCGGCGCCGGCGACTCGTCCTTGGCCGGCTACCTCATCGCCGACGCCGAAGGGCTCCCGCCTGCTGCGCGCCTCGCACGCGCCGTGGCCTACGGCTCGGCCGCCGTCTCGCTTCCCGGGACCACCATCCCGCGCCCCACAGACACCCGCCCTGACCAGGTCACGGTCACCGAGATCCACCTGCCCGCCACGGTGACAGCACCGTGACGTTCATCAAAGGAGAGAACATGTCAATCATCACCCCGGAGCTCGTCGCTCTCGATGTCGCGTTGGGAGCGACATCCGGGGACGTCATCGATGCCCTCAGCACCATCATCGCCGGCGCGGGTCGCACAACCGATGCCCACGCGCTTTCGGCAGACGCTCACGCCCGCGAGGCGCAGACCTCGACCGGCATGCCCGGCGGGATTGCAATCCCCCACTGCCGCACGGCTGCCGTGACGGAGCCCACACTCGCCTTCGCGCGCCTGTCGGACCCGGTGGACTTCGGCGACGACGACCCGAGCGATCTCGTGTTCTTCATCGCCGCGCCGATCGGAGCCGACACCGATCACCTCGCGATCCTCTCCACGATCGCCCGCGCGCTGGTGCGGGAAGAGTTCGTGGACTCGCTCCGCGCCGCCACCTCGGCGCCGGAAGTCGTCGCCCTGATCGACGAGGCGATCGCCCCGGCGCCTGCCGCGACCACCGCGGCACCGGCGGCGCCCGATCAGCGCGTGCTCGTCGCCGTCACCGCCTGCCCGACCGGCATCGCCCACACGTACATGGCGGCCGATGCCCTCGTCGCCGAGGCGAAGAAGCGCGGCATCCGCCTCGAGGTCGAGACGCAGGGGTCGAGCGGGTCAACCGCGCTCGATCCCGCCGTGATTGCCGCTGCCGACGCCGTCATTTTCGCAGTGGATGTGGATGTGCGGGGCCGCGCGCGCTTCGCCGGCAAGCCGGTCGTTCAAGGCCCCGTCAAGCGCGGGGTCGAAGCTCCCGGCGCCATGATCGACGAGGCGCTGGCCGCGGCCGCGAACCCGGATGCTGCGCGCGTCGCAGGTACCGAGACCACGACGGCGAGAACCGATGCCGCCAGCGAACACGCCGGGCGCAAGCTCCAACGCTGGCTTCTCACCGGCGTCAGCTACATGATCCCCTTCGTTGCCGGCGGTGGTCTGCTCATCGCCATCGGGTTCGGCCTCGCGGGATACGACATCAACGCGACAGCTGGCGACATCGTCGCGTCGTCGTCCCTGTGGAACCTTCCCGACGGCGGCTTCTGGACCTACATCGGCGCTGTCGCCTTCGTCATCGGCGCCGCTTCCATGGGCTTCCTGGTGCCGGCGCTTGCAGGATTCATCGCCTACGCGATGGCCGACCGGCCCGGCATCGCGCCGGGGTTCGTGGTCGGCACGATCGCCGTCATGATGAACGCCGGCTTCCTCGGCGGTATCGTCGGCGGCCTCCTCGCGGGCCTCGTGGCAGCATCACTCACTCGTATCCCCGCGCCGCGGTGGCTCCGTGGTCTCATGCCGGTCGTCATCATTCCGCTGCTGGCCTCGATCGTGGCATCCGGTGCCATGATCCTCTTCCTCGGCGGACCGATCGCCTGGCTCATGACGACGCTCACGGACTGGCTCAACAGCCTCACCGGCGTCGGAATCGTGCTGCTGGGCGTGATCCTGGGCCTCATGATGTGCTTCGACCTCGGCGGGCCCGTCAACAAGGTTGCATACTCGTTCGCCGTTGCTGGGCTGGGCGCTGCATCGTTGGCCAACCAGGTGCCGCTGGAGATCATGGCAGCCGTGATGGCCTCGGGCATGGTGCCGCCGCTGGGCCTCGCTCTTGCCTCAACGGTGCTTGCCCGCAAGCAGTTCACTCCCGTCGAGCGGGAGAACGGTGTTGCAGCCTGGCTGCTCGGCGCATCCTTCATCTCGGAGGGCGCGATCCCCTTCGCCGCAGCCGATCCGCTGCGCGTCATCCCTGCCTCGATGCTCGGCGGTGCCGTGACCGGTGCGCTCTCGATGGCCTTCGGGGTCACCTCGCAGGCACCCCACGGCGGCGTTTTCGTGCTCTTCGCCATCGGGAACATCCTGTGGTTCTTGCTGTCTATCGCGATCGGCGCCGTGATCACCGCTGTCGCGGTCATCGGCCTCAAGCGCATCGGTCGGAAACCAAGCGCCGCGATCGTCGAGGCTGCGGGAGCCGCCGACGACACGGAGGCCAGCGGCGTGCTCGCCAGCGGTGCGGCTCGGGCCTGAGAACCCACGATGCCCCGGCCCTCGGGTGCGGCCGGGGCATCGTGTACTGCGTCAGTCGGCGCTCAGTCCGCCGAGCAGGCTCTCGAACGAGCGGCCCTCGCCAAGGTAGGTCGCCGGGTCGAACGGGTCCTCGGCGATGGTTGGGTCCCGACGAGCGACGGCATCTGCGAGTTCTCCAGCGGCCCGCTCGGTGCGCGAACGCAGCGAGGACGCCCCCTCGCCGCCGGCCCAGTCCTCGGCAGCCGCGAACACTGACGTCGAGACGGGGTTGGCGTGCAGATAGGTGAACAGCGGGCGCATCGCGTACTCGAGGGCCAACGAGTGCCGTGGTGACCCGCCGGTGGCAGCCAGCAGCACTGGCTTCCCGCGCAGTGAGTCCGGGTCCAGGATGTCGAGGAATGACTTGAACAGGCCGGAGTAGCTCGTCGTGAAGATGGGCGTGACGGCGATGAGGGCATCTGCGGAGGTCACGGTCTCGATCGCCTCAGCGAGCTCGGGGCGCGCGAACCCGGTGAGGAGATTGTCGGTGATCGCATGAGCGTGCTCACGCAGCTCGATCACATCCACCCCGACCTCGATCTCCCGTTCGGCCAGCTGTGCACGAACGGCCTCCGCCAGTCTGTCGGCAAGCAGCCTCGTGGATGACGGGTTCGAGAGCCCTGCGGTGACGACGGCGATGCGGCGCGTGGTCATCTCACACCCCCTGACGTGTCGCTGCGGCACCGAACGCGGCACCTGCCAGCGGCGCGCTGTCACGGTACGGGGAACCGCCGGTAACGTTGTCGCCGCGGTTGGGTCGGGGCCGAGCTTCCCGCGGTCCGCCCGCAGCTGCCACAAGACGCTCGTGGGTCGGAGCGTCGGCGACGCCTTCCGGGCGATGCTTTGCGAGCTCCTTGCGGAGCACCGGTACGACCTCGCCGCCGAGGATGTCGAGTTGCTCGAGGACTGACTTGAGGGGCAGACCCGCGTGGTCGATCAGGAACATCTGGCGCTGGTAGTCACCGAAGTGCTCCCGCATCTGCGCGTACCGATCGATGACCTGCTGCGGCGAACCCACCGTCAGCGGCGTCATCTCGGTGAAGTCCTCCAGGCTCGGTCCATTGCCGTAGACCGGCGCGTTGTCGAAGTACGGGCGGAACTCGCGGACCGCCTCCTGAGAGTTGCGGTGCATGTACACCTGCCCACCGAGCCCGACGATCGCCTGCTCCTGGGTGCCGTGTCCGTAGTGTTCGAACCGCTCACGGTAGAGCGTGACCAGCCGCTGGAAGTGCTCCTTGGGCCAGAAGATGTTGTTCGCGAAGAACCCGTCGCCGTAGTAGGCGGCCTGCTCGGCGATCTCGGGAGTGCGGATCGAGCCGTGCCAGACGAAGGGCGGTACGCCATCGAGCGGGCGCGGCGTCGAGGTGAACCCCTGTAGCGGCGTGCGGAACTGGCCCTGCCAGTCGACGACATCCTCACGCCACAGCCGGTGGAGCAGGGCATAGTTCTCGACCGCGAGGTTCAGACCCTGACGGATGTCCTTACCGAACCAGGGGTAGACGGGGCCGGTGTTACCGCGTCCGAGGATGAGGTCCGCCCGGCCGCCCGAAACGTGCTGAAGCATCGCGTAGTCTTCGGCGATCTTCACGGGGTCGTTGGTCGTGATGAGGGTCGTCGCGGTCGAGAGCAGAATGCGCTCGGTTTGGCCGGCGATGTAGGCGAGCGTCGTGGTCGGCGAGGACGACCAGAACGGCGGGTTGTGGTGCTCGCCCAGGGCGAAGACATCAAGTCCCACCTCCTCGGCGTGCTTGGCGATCTGCAACGTCGCGCGGATCCGCTCAGCCTCGCTGGGGGTGTGACCTGTCGTGGGGTCTTCCGTGATGTCGCTGACGGTGAAGATCCCGAACTGCATCTGGCTCATCGTGCTCTCCGCTTCCGGTCGCGGGGTGCGCGGCCGATCTATTCAAGTGAATGTATCTTGTGCAACGCCACCTCGTCGAATCTATTCCCGTCGCGCTCGAGACCTCACCGGCCCCTACGGCCGTCGATCTCGGCGAACATCGCGAGCATGTCCCGAACCAGTTGGTGCGGTGCTGTTTCACAGGGACTGTGTCCCGTCTCGTAGACCGCCACCTGCGCACCGATGCTCTGCGCGTACGACAGATACTGCTCGGTCGGCCACAGGTCGTGGGCGCCCGTCGCGACGAGCGTGGGCACGGATGCTGCGCGCACCGCATCGGCGACATCCGGCATCCGCATCATGAGCCCGACGATGTGATCGACACTTTCTCGTCGGGTGAGAGCGAACCGCTCACGAACGAACGCGATGCGTTGCGGGGGCACCCGGTTCAAGTTGTTGCGGATGCCCCACAGCATGAGGGATGCACCGCTTCGCGGCCCCGCGAGATTGCTGAAGCGGCCGATCCGCTTCACCCCCCGAAACACTTGTCCGGTCGCCGGCGGCGTCGACAACAGCGTGAGCGAGGAAAACAACTCCGGCCGCTCAGCAACGATCAACTGCGATACGAGTCCCGCGAAGGAGTACCCGAGGACGTGAGAGCGTGGCCCGCTCTCGAGGACGGCGGTCAGGTCGTCGATGAACAGCGGATAGTCGTAGCGGGCCCGGGGTGGATCCAGGTTCTCGGGACCGGCATCCCGCGACTCATATTGCCCGGCCAGGTCGTACGCCTCCACGCGGTAGCCGGCCTCAGCGAGCAGGGGCAGCATGAGAGTGAAGTCCTCTTTGGACCCCGTCACACCCGGAAAGAGCACGACCCGCCCGCGGGCTCCGCTGCCGAGAACGACCCGCGCCAGGGGTCCGCTCGGGGCATCGAACTGGTCGCGCACGGTGCCGACCGGAAACACCCGCCAGTCGAGGTCGGGAATCGCCGCGTCCCGTTCGCGGGCGTCGTCGGTAAGCGTCATCGACGCCCGAGACTACCCCAGCCCTCCGCACGCGGGCAGCATTCGCCGCTAGGAGAACAGCCCCGCGCCCACGAACGACCCGTCGGACGGTGCCGGCGGGATGGCCCAGATCCCGGATCCGATTGTGAGGAGATACTCCATCATGAGGTCGGTTGCGACCGACTTCTGAACCGTGATGAACCGCTCCGGCGAGCGCACGTAGCCGAGGAAGAAAAGGCCAGCATCGAGGCGTCCCAGCGCGGTGTTTCCGTCGACGTAGTTGTAGCCTCGGCGCAGCATCCGAATGCCGCCGTTGTGGTCGGGGTGCGCGCGGGCGACGTGGGATGCCGGGTCGATCGCGGTTCCACCGGATGCCGAGAGCGCCGCGAAGTCAGGGGCGGTGAACTCGTCACCTCCGCTCAGGGGGGCACCGCTGCCCTTGGCCCGGCCGGTGATGGTCTCCTGCTCGGAGAGACGCACCCGGTCCCACGTTTCGATCTTCATCGCGATCTTGCGGGCCACGAGGTACGAGCCACCGGCCAGCCACGCGGGGCCATCCTCGGCTGAGACCCACACGTGCTCGGCAAGAGCTTCCTCGTCGGTGGCCAGGAGGTTCGCTGTCCCATCTTTGAACCCGAACAGATTCCGCGGGGTCTGCTGCTGCGCGGACGTGCGAGACGTTCGACCGAAACCGAGCTGAGACCACCGCAGCCGCGCGCGCCCGAACGCGATGCGACTGAGGTTGCGGACGGCGTGAACCGCGACCTGCGGATCATCGGCGCAGGCCTGAACGCAGAGGTCACCCCCCGTGTGATCAGGGTCGAGGTCATCGCCGAGGAACGGGGGCAGCGGCGCGAGCACCTCAGGAGCCCCGGCCGCGATGCCGAAGCGGTCCACGCCATCTGCAGAGCGGAACAGAGTAGGCCCGAACCCGAAGGTGATGGTGAGGTTGCTCGCCGGCAGCCCGAGCGCCTCGCCGGTGTCATCAGGCGGCGCCTCGGGCGATCCGCCCACGGCTCCGGAGGCGCTCACCTCGAGTCCGAGCATCATCCTCGAGGCTGCATAGCTCCAGTCCTGGAGCAGTTCGACCAGTTCTTCGCGGGTTGTCGTATCCGAGACGTCGAACGCCGCGAAGTGGAGATGATCTTGCACCTCGGTCGTGATCCCGGACTGGTGCTCCCCGAAGAAGGGTTGCGTGTCGGCGCGCGGCGCGGCCTGCGCGTCCGAGACGCGCGCCACCGCGGCAGTGGCACCGACGCCGACGGCCACCCCGGCGGCGCCGGCGCCCAGCGCCAGGCCGAGCAGACCGCGCCTGCTCAGCCCGGCTGCGGGGCGCTCCGGCGATGCAGGATCGGTCATGCTCACTCCAGCACTGTCACCGTCAGCTGGGACAGCGGTTCGGCGAGGGCGTTGATCTGATCCGACAGCGCACGCTTGTCAGCCTCGGTCAGCGCACCGTAGGCGACGAATCCGTCGCTGAGCGAGCCGAAAGCCGCCAGTTCCGCTTCCAGCTGAGCGTAGCCGTCATCGATCTGCGCGACGTGCTCCTCGCCCTCGGGGCCGCTCGCGACGGCAAAGTCGCGCACGAGCGAGAAGGCCATCTTCGAGCCCTCGACGTTGGCGGCGAAGTCGTACAGGTCGGTTCCCGACCACCAGTCCTCCTCGCCGCTGATCTTGCCGGTCGCTACCTCATCAAGCAGCGCAATGGCGCCGTTGGAAATGCCCGCGATGCCTTGCGACTCGAGCGTGTCGACGAACTCCTGGCCGTGCACGTAGTCGTACAGTTCCTGCACGTCGGCGACGAGCAGGTCGCCGACGTCGGCCCGCTGCCCGGGAGTGGACGGTTCCCAGCCCTGCCACGCCGGGGTCACACCGTCGGAGTTGAGGGCGTCGGATGCGGGGACCCACAGATCCTTTTCGATGCGGTGGAACCCGGTCCAGTCGATGCCGTCGGCAACGGCGTCGACCTCACGGAAGTCGATGCGCGGATCCAGGTCGCCGAGGGCCTCGGCAACCGGCTCGATGCGCTCGTAGTAGGCGCGCACCTGCGGGAACATCTGCTTCGCGGTCTCGTCGTCACCTGCCACATAAGCCGTGACGAATTCGTCGACGGCTGGGACGAGCTGACCGACCTGGTCCTTCACGAATGCGGCATAGAGATCGACCGCCTGCTGCTTGAGCTCAGCATCCTCGCCGTCCACCGCGACGGACTCTCCGGTCACCGTGAATGCTGCTCGACCCACGCCGTCGCCGAGCATCCCGGGCTTGCACAGCGTGTAGTAGTCGCCGGGCTGGGCGAGCACGGTGAGTGTCCGGGACGCACCGGGGGCGATGTTCTCGACCTCCCCGACGATCCGCAGCCCGTCGCTGGCGAGCAGGTAGAACTCGGTGGTATCCGAACCCGCGTTCGTCACCGCGAAGTTCAGCGTGCCGCTGGCCGCACTGGCCGAGGAGATCTCGCAGGAGTCATTCGTGGAGGTCACGGTGAGCGCGTCACCGCCTTCCTGCTCGGCACGAGCTACGCACCCGGCGAGCACGAGCGAACCGGCTGCGGTCACGGCGACCAGGGCCAGGCTACGAGAGAGGACGTTCATGGGTCTCCTTGCTGTGGGAACTGGGGCCGGACGACGCTTCGCCGTGGGCGGATTCGACCGCCGTGGACTCGGCATCAGTGTGCACGGACGCCGCCCGCGGCGATGCCGTGAGCGCCCGAGCGAGAAAGAGGGTGCCGACGGCCGTGACATAGAGCACCCAGGCAATGACCTGCAACCAGCTCATGCGGGCGGTGAAGCCGACGGTGGCCTGCAGAAGCGCGGCAATCGGGCTCGTCGGATCGACCGCGCTGGTCAGGTCGAACGCCCAGCCGAACGGGAATCCGGACCAGCCGACCGCGACGGCACCACCCTCGAGGGGCGCAAGAACCGTGTTCGGACCCGGGAGGACGCCCGCCTCCTGCAGATCGCCGATCCCGTAGGCCAGCACACCCGCCGCGACCACGATCAGGAATGCACCGGTCCACGTGAAGAAAAGCCTGAGGTTCAGGCGCAGCATCCCGCGGGCAACAAACCAGCCGATAACTGCTGCGCACAGGATGCCGAGCACGGCGCCGACGAGGGCTTCTGGCCTATTACCCAGCGACTGCACCATGGACCAGAGCAGAAGCGTCGTCTCCACGCCCTCCCGGGCGACGGAGACGAACCCCAACACGACGATGCCCCACAGTCCTCCCGTCGCGATCGCCCGGTCTACGCCGCTGCGCAGTCCGCTTGCGAGCGTTCGTGCATGGTTCTGCATCCAGAAGATCATCCAGGTGACCATCGCGACCGCGAGCAGCGACAGCAAGCCGCCGATGATCTCTTGCGCTTCGAACGTCAGCGCATAGGCACCGAACGTGAAGAACGCTCCGATCGCAAGCGCCAGCGCGATCGCACCCCCGACACCAGTCCAGAGGCGCGGCAGCACATCACGACGCTCCAGCTGCGTGAGATAGGCCACAAGGATGCCGATGACGAGGGCAGCTTCGAGCCCTTCGCGAAGGCCGATGAGAAAGCTAGCGAGCACGCGGAACCTCAAGCGGTGACGGGTAGACCTCGGTAAGGCTTACCTAAGTCATCCGAGAGATTACTCCCCCGTCGTCAGGTGAGCAATTCCTGCGCGCACCGTCAATGACGAAGGGCCGCCCCACACCGTGGGACGACCCTTCGAGAAAGCGATATACGCGGTTCGCGCTTAGCGGCGAAGCCCGAGACGCTCGATCAGCTTGCGGTAACGCTCGATGTCGATGTCCTGGAGGTAGCCGAGCAGACGACGGCGCTGGCCCACGAGCAGGAACAGGCCACGACGCGAGTGGTGGTCGTGCTTGTGCTCCTTGAGGTGCTCGGTGAGGTCCTTGATGCGCTGCGTCATGAGCGCGACCTGCACCTCGGGGGATCCGGTGTCACCGGGGTGCGTTGCGTACTCTTCGATGATCGCCTTCTTGGTCTCTGCTTCCAGTGCCATAGAACGATCCCCTCTCTCTTCGTTGCGCGGTGCCCGTCACCTGCTGTGCGAGCTCTCTTTCTCCGCGGCCGATCTAACGGCAACCGAACAACTCTACCAGCCCGAGGCAGAGCCCGCGAGCGCGAGCGCAGAGTAGCCTCGTCGGGTGCGCATCACCGTCCGAACAAAGCCCGGGAGCCGGCGCGGTCCCCTGGTCGAGACGGTGGGATCCGATCTCGTCGTGTATCTGCGGGAACCGGCACGCGAGGGCGAGGCCAACGCCGCTCTCCCCCGGGTGCTGGCAGAACACTTCGGCACCTCGCCGAGCCGGGTCTCGATCGTTCGGGGACATTCGGCGCGCGTCAAACAGGTCGAGGTCGACCTGTGATGGCGCGGCTCTCGCGCGACCAGTTCCTTGATCTGCGTCCCTTCCGCGCCAGCCCCGCCTTCGCGCGGCTGTGGATCGGCTCGACCCTGGCGGGCCTTGGCGGGCAGCTCACGATCGTCGCGGTCATGCTCCACGTCTACGACCTCACGCAGAGCACCTTCGCCGTCTCCATGATCGCCGTCGTCGGGCTCGTCCCGATGGTCGCGGCAGGACTCTACGGCGGAATGCTCGCCGACGCCTTCGACCGGCGCCTGGTCGCGCTGGTGGCGGCATCCATCACCTTCGCCTCTACCGCTGTGCTCGCGATCCTCGCGTGGACCCAGCTCGAGTCGGTGTGGTCGCTCTACGCGCTCAGCATCATCAACTCCGCCGCGAACTCGGTGGTGCTCGCGACCCGTTCTGCGATCGTTCCCCGACTCCTGCCGCGTCAGCTTCTGCCCGCCGCTGCCGCACTGCAGGGCATCACCGTCGGGATCATGGTCATGGCTGGACCGGCTCTTGCCGGCGTGCTGGTCGCGACGGTCGGGTACGCGTGGACGTACTCGGCCGACGTGGTTCTGATGACATCCCTCTTCCTCGGACTGTGGACTCTGCCCCGCATCGTCCCGGAAGGCGAGATCGTCAAGCCCGGCCTCGACTCGCTGCGTGATGGAATCGCATTCCTGCGACGCGCCGCGAACATCCGTTTGCAGTACATCCTCGACATCACAGCGATGACTTTCGGCCAACCCCTCGCCCTGTTCCCCGCCATCGGCGCGGTGCTGCTCGGCGGCGGCGCAATCACCACCGGCGCTCTCACCGCGGCTTTCGCGGCCGGCGCTTTCCTCTCCAGCCTCTTCTCGGGCCGGATCGGGCGCTACCGGGCACACGGCCTCGGGATCGAACGCGCGATCCTCGTCTACGGCGCTGCCATTGTGCTCTTCGGCGGCGTACTGCTGGCAGGCGCTTTCGGGATCGGGGCCCCGAACGGTGTGGACGAGACCTCTCCGAATGTGCTCCTCATCGCCCTGGCAGTGCTGGTTCTGGCCGTCGCAGGCGGGGCAGACAATGTCAGCGCGATCTATCGGTCGACCATGATGCAGTCGGCCGTACCCGACGCTATCCGCGGGCGCCTCCAAGGCATCTTCATCGTCGTCGTCGCCGGGGGGCCCCGAGTGGGCGCGCTCTACGCCGGAACCCTTGCGACGTTCACGACTCTCTGGTTCCCACCGCTCCTCGGCGGACTGCTGATTCTGGCGATCGTGACCACCCTCGTGCGCGTGAGTCCCGGGTTCCGCGCGTACGACGCCGACAACCCCGTCCCCTGATCAGGCTCGCCGCAAACGACGGTGGGGCGGATGCCGCAGCATCCACCCCACCGGTGATTTCTCCGTTACCTCAGTCGGCCTGGAGGGCACCCTGCAGGTCGAGTTCGATCGTCACGTCCTTGCCCACGAGCACGCCTCCGGTCTCGAGCGCGGCGTTCCACGTGAGGCCGAAGTCCTCGCGGTTGATGACAGCCTTGGCCGTTGCGCCGGCCTTGTAGTTGCCCCACGGGTCGTTGCCGAAGCCACCGAACTCGACCTCGAAGGTCACGGGCTTGGTGATGCCGCGGATGGTGAGGTCGCCGTCGACGAAGAAGTCGCCCTTCTCGATGCGCACACCGGTCGAGACGAAGTCCATCGTGGGGTACTGCTCGGCGTCGAAGAAGTCGGCAGAGGCGAGGTGCTTGTCGCGGCCCTCATCCTTCGTGTCGACCGACGTCACGTCGACCGATGCGGTCACGGTGGTCTCAAGCGGGTTCGCAGGAGTCACGAACGTCGCGCTCTTGACACCGAAGGTGCCGCGCACCTTCGAGATCATCATGTGCCGGACGGTGAAGTGGACCTCGCTGTGCGACGCATCAAGCTGCCACGTGCCGACGCGGTAGCCGGGGATCTCGACGGTTGTCGTTTCGGTCATGCTCTCTCCTCGGGAGTTCTCTGGGCCGCCACGCGGCGACAAGAGCCCCAACACTGCAGCTCGGGCGCTCTATTCCCGTGAATGGAAAAATTTGCGAGCGCGTCATCTCCCGGTCATCGCAGCGACGAAACGGCGGCGGATGCCGAACCATCCGCCGCCGTGTGAAAAGTCAGAGATACTCAGCCGACCGAGACGAGGTCGATGATGAAAATGAGGGTCTTGCCGCCCAGGAAGTGGCCACCGGCGGGGCCGTACGCCAGGTGAGGCGGGATCACCAATTCGCGGCGACCGCCCTCACGCATCCCCGGAATGCCGTCCTGCCAGCCCTGGATGAGTCCGCGGAGCGGGAACTGGATGCTCTCACCGCGGTTCCACGACGAGTCGAACTCCTCACCCGAGTCGTACTCGACGCCGACGTAGTGCACGGTGACGCTGTCGCCCGGCTTCGCCTCGGCTCCCTCACCCACGATGAGGTCACGGATGACAAGTTCGGAGGGAGCGGGGCCCTGCGGGGCGTCGATGTCGGGCTTGGTGCGGTCATCAGTCATGCTCACCATCCCACCAGAGCCGGTCGCGGCGCGCAATGCGACACCGCGACCGCCGATCACACGGGGACTCTTGACAGGGCGCGGATGCGGCGAGAAGCTGATAGTAGTTCAACTCAGCGCCCGGATTTCGACTCGCAGGCATCGCCGCGGCACCGGGCGCTGAGTCTTTGTTCGGCGCTAGCGTGGGTGGATGCGCTTCGCCCACATCTCCCTCCCCGGGTCAGCCACACCGCAGCTCGTAACCGTCGATCACGACGGGGCAGCGGTGGTGTCGCAGCTCTTCGACGGGGCGCCGGTCACCCTCAACGAGCTCATCGAGGGCGGCGATGAGCTGCTCGATCGGGTTCGCGCGGCGGCGTCGACAGCTCCCCGTATTCCCCTCGACGGCGCCGTCTACGGGCCCGCGGTGCCCCAGCCACCCGTCATCCTCGCCGTCGGCCTGAACTACGCGGCGCACTCCAGCGAACTGGGGCTGAAGACCGACACGGCGCCGACGGTCTTCGTGCTGTGGCCGGGCTCCCTGGCAGGGCACGACGGCACGACGAGCTGGCCACGCACACTCAGCGAGTCCGTGGACTATGAGGCCGAGCTCGGAGTGATCATCGGCCGGCCCGCGAAGGACGTCACACCCGAGTCAGCTCTTGATCATGTCTGGGGCTACACCGTCGTCAACGACATCACGGCGCGCGATATCCAGTTCGCTGAGGCGCAGTGGTCGCGCTGCAAGTCATTCGACGGCTTCACCCCGGTCGGACCGGTCGTCGTCACAGCCGACGAGATCCCCGACCCGCAGGACCTGCGCATCTGGACGGTCCTCGACGGACACACCCTCCAGGATGCCTCCACGGGCCAGATGGTCAGGCCGGTCTCGACGCTGATCGCTCACTTGTCAGCGTCAGCGACCCTCCTGCCCGGGACCCTCATCTCCACGGGCAGCCCGGGCGGTGCCGGCTACTCCCGGGATCCACAGGTCTTCCTCCGCGACCGCTCGACGGTGACGGTCGGCGTTGAAGGGATCGGGGAATTGAGAACGCACTGCCGGATCATCGACTGATCGGGCAGTGCATTCGGGTGATCGTCAGTTCGAGTAGACGACGAAGGATGCCGTCGAGAACACGATGATCATGATGACAACTCCCAGCACCATGAAGATGATGCTGAGCCAGATGGCCCACTTGGCGGGAGCGTTGCTGTAGCCCGATCCCTTGCTCTGGTTCAGCGCGACGATCCCAAGGATCAGGCCGAGCAGCTGGAAGAAGAAGGCGAGGATCAGTGCGACGATGCCGAGCGTCTTACCGGGCACGACGGCCGGCACGCCGGCGGGAGCCTGCGGGGCAGGCTGGTAGGCGGGTGAATCGGACATGGGCGACTCCTTGCGTCCATTTCGGGTGAGGGGTGGTCGCACGCCATTGAGCGACCTCGCCGCAATCTAGCGGCATATTCCCAGCTTCCGCAATGCGCTGGCTCCGCGTTACAGGTCGGTGTCTCCCGTGGGCGCGGTCTCGAACCCGATGATCGGCATCGCGGCGGTCACGGCTTGGAGTCCCGAGAGCCGCTGGGGCGAGAGCTGCTTGGTCACTTCGTCGCGCGACATGAGTCCACCCTCGACCACCAGATCAGCGATGTTGCGTCCAGACACCAGAGCAGCCTTGGCCAGTGCTGCAGCAGCCGCGTAACCGATGAACGGTGTCAGCGCGGTCACGACACCGACCGAGGCTCCAACCGACGCCGCGAGACGCTCGCGATTGGCGGTGATGCCGTCGACGCAGTTCACGCGCAGGGTGCGCATCGCGCGACGCATCCAGGTGATCGATTGGAAGATCGAGTGAGCGATGATCGGCTCGAAGGCATTCAGCTGCAGCTGACCGCCCTCGACGGCCATCGTCACCGTCAGGTCCGCGCCGGCTACCGCGAAGGCCACCTGATTGACGACCTCCGGGATGACGGGGTTCACCTTGCCGGGCATGATGCTCGATCCCGCCTGGCGCGCGGGCAGCGAGATCTCTCCGAGCCCCGCCTGCGGGCCCGACGAGAGCAGACGCAGGTCGTTCGAGATCTTCGAGAGCTTGATGGCGTTGCGCTTCAGGGATGCCGAGAACGACATGAACGCCCCCGTGTCGCTGGTCGACTCGACGAGGTCGGATGCGGTCTCGAGGTCCAGCCCCGTGATCTCGCGAAGATGACGCAGCACCGCCGCCGCATAGTCGGGGTGGGCGGTGATCCCGGTGCCGATCGCCGTCGCGCCGAGGTTGACCTCGAAGAGCAGATGCGCGTTCTCGGTAAGCCGCTGATAGTCCTGACCCAGGGTGGTCGCAAAGCCGTGGAACTCCTGCCCGAGAGTCATGGGGACGGCATCCTGCAGCTGCGTGCGGCCGACCTTCAGGACGTCGTGGAATTCCGTCGCTTTCCGCAGGAACGATTGGCGTAGCAGGTCGAGCTCTTCCAAGAGTGTCTGCAGGTCGAGACTCAACCCGACCTTGATTGCCGTCGGATAGACATCGTTGGTCGACTGACTACGGTTGGTGTCGTCGATCGGCGAGAGGAACGCGTAGTCACCCTTGGGCCTGCCTGCTAGCTCCAACGCGATGTTCGTGATGACCTCGTTCGCGTTCATGTTCGTCGAGGTGCCAGCGCCTCCTTGAACCACCCCGACCACGAACTGGTCGTGGAACTGACCGTCGATGACCAGCTGCGAGGCTCGGTCGATGAGCACCGCCTTCTCGCGATCGAGAACCCCGATCTCGGCGTTGGCTCGCGCCGCAGCCTGCTTGACCATCGCGAGGGCGCGCACGAGGTCGGCGTAGACCGAGATCGGGCGCCTCGAGATCGGGAAGTTCTCCAGCGCGCGGGCGGTGTGGATGCCCCAGTACGCGTCAGCGGGGATCTCCATCGACCCCAGAGAATCAGTTTCGGTGCGCGCCGAAGCGGCCGTGTGGTGCGTCATTGTTCCTGCCGTTCATGAGCGCTTTCGAGAGAAAGCCTCGAGTCGCTCGTGGGGGGTGAGTGCCGCCATCCGTTCGACCCACTCCTCGGAGAAGTAGTCGCCGGTGTCGGCATCGACGACCGGCACGACAGCGTGCGTGATCGTCGCCTCGTACACGTGCACGAGGTGGAAGGACTGCCCGGCATCCATACCGTTTACCTGCTGCGCAGGCCGGGCGAGATCCATGGTGTAGCAGGTGGCTGCCGAAACCGACACGGGAATCCCGGCGAAGGTCGCACTCGTCGAATAGTGCAAATGGCCCGCAAGGATGCCGCGAACATCGGTGCCTGCGATCACCTCGGCGAGACGCTGCTGGTCACGTAGTTCGAGGATGTCGAAGAACGGCAGGTGGGACGGAATCGGCGGGTGGTGCATCGCGAGGAGCGTCCCGAGCGGTGCGGGAGTGGCGAGCTGCTCCTGGAGCCAACGAAGCTGACCCTCATCGAGGTCGCCGTGATGCCAGCCGGGCACCGACGTGTCGAGGGCGATGAGCCGCAAGCCGCCGAGATCCCAGACGCCGGTCACCGGCTCCTGCGTCGGTTCGGCATCCAACAGCTGCTCGCGAAGCATCGGGCGCTCATCGTGGTTGCCTGCCACCCAGACCAACGGTGCCTCGAGCTGCCGGGCGAGGGGCTCCAGGAACGCACGCAGGTCACGGTAGGCGCCGGGCTCTCCCTCGTCAGTGAGGTCGCCGGTCACCACGATCGCGTCGGGACGGATGCCGAGGCTTCGCACTTTGTGAAGGGTCCGGTCGAGGTTCGCTGCGGTGTCGAACCGACCGCCGAGGCGCCGATCACCGTCAAGGAAGTGGGTGTCGCTCAGGTGCACGATCGTCCGCAGCGCGGGCGGATACTGACCGAAACGCACGGGAGCCGAAGCCATGTCGCCAGCATACGTCGCACGGGCGACGCGGCCCTCTCGACTAGCGTGGGTCGGGTGACATCCGTCCCCGAAGCACCCAGCGCCGCCCGCCGCCCCGTTCTGCGTTCGCATCATGGCGACGAGGTCGAGGATGCCTACGAATGGCTCCGCGCGAAGGACGACGCCGACGTCCGCGCCCATCTCGAGGCAGAGAACGCCTTCACCGAGGCGCGCACGGCCCACCTCGCACCGCTTCGCGAGCAGATCTTCGAGGAGATTCGCTCCCGCATACTCGAGACCGACATGTCGGTGCCGGTGCGTCGCGGACAGTGGTGGTACTACACCCGCTCGATCGAGGGGCAGCAGTACGGCATCCATTGCCGGGCGCCCTTGGCCTCGCCCGAAGACTGGGATCCGCCGGTCCTCTCCCCCGACATCACGGTTCCGGGCGAGCAGGTGCTCCTGGATGCCAACCGTGAAGCCGATGGGCATGACTTCTTCGCCCTGGGCAGCTTCGAGGTCTCCACCGATGCGACCAGGTTGCTGTATGCCGTCGATACGGTCGGTGACGAGCGGTACACGATCCGCGTGCGCGACCTCGAGACCGGTGAGCTGCTGCCCGACGAGATCCCCGACACGTTCGCGGGAGCAAGCTTCTCCCCCGACGGCCGCCATATCGTCTACACGACCGTCGACGAGGCGTGGCGCCCCGACACCGTGTGGCTCCACGAGGTCGGCACCGCGACATCCGATGACCGCACGCTCTTCCATGAGCCCGACGACCGCTACTGGGTCGGTGCAGGGTTCACGCGCAGCGACCGCTATCTGATCATCGAACTCGGCTCCTCGATCACCTCGGAAGAGTGGCTGATGGATGCCGACGACCTGTCGGGGCAGCCCCGCGTTGTGTGGCCGCGGCAGGAGGGGGTGGAATACTCAAGCTCCCATGCTGTCGTCGACGGTGAAGACGTGCTCTACATCGTCCACAACGACCAGGCTCTGGATTTCGAACTCGTCCGGGTTCGCGCCGATGACCCGCAGGGTCCGCGCGAGATCGTGCTCGCGCACGAACCCGGGCAGCGCCTGCTCGGCATCTCGACGTTCCGTGACTGGGCAGTGGTGGCCTACCGCCGGGACGGGCTGTCCCGGCTCGCGACCCTCGACTACCTCAGCGGGGCGCCCACCGAAATCGCCTTCGACGAGGACCTGTACGACGTCGGCACCGCGGGAAACCCCGAGTGGGCGCCCCCCATGATCCGGCTCGCATTCGGGTCCTTCGTGACACCCTCGACGGTGGTCGACATCGTGGTAGCGACCGACGAGCGCCGCATCCGCAAGCAGCAGCCGGTGCTCGGCGGCTACGACCCGGCCGACTACGGGCAGCGCCGCGTGTGGGCCCTCGCCGAGGACGGCACGCGGATCCCGGTATCCCTCGTGTGGCGACGCTCGTTCGGCGAGCCTGGCGAGAAGCCTCGCCCGCTGCACCTGTACGGCTACGGATCCTATGAGCACTCGATCGACCCGGCGTTCTCGATCGCGCGGCTGTCGGAGCTCGACCGGGGTGTCGTGTTCGCTGTCGCGCACGTGCGCGGCGGCGGCGAGATGGGACGCAGCTGGTACGAGGACGGCAAGCTGCTGAGCAAGCGCAACACGTTCACCGACTTCGTTGCGGCAGCCCGGCACCTCGTCCAGAACGGGTACACAGATGCCGAGCACCTCGTAGCGGAGGGCGGCAGCGCCGGCGGCCTGCTCATGGGCGCGGTCGCCAACATCGCTCCGGAGCTGTTTGCCGGCATCCTGGCTGTCGTGCCGTTCGTGGATGCCCTGACGACCATCCTCGATCCGTCGCTGCCGCTGACCGTCATCGAGTGGGACGAATGGGGCAATCCGCTCGATGACCCGGGCGTCTATGCGTACATGAAGGGGTACACGCCCTACGAGAACGTCCGCGATGGCGTCAGCTATCCGCGGATCCTCGCCGTCACCTCACTCAATGACACCCGCGTGATGTACGTGGAGCCGGCCAAGTGGGTGGCGCGGTTGCGCGAGGTCGGTGCCGATGCGCTGCTGAAGTGCGAGATGTCGGCGGGCCACGGTGGCGTCAGCGGACGCTACAACTCGTGGCGTGAGCGGGCATACGAACTCGCGTGGATCTTCGATGTCCTCGGGGTTGCGCAGGACTGACCCGCCGGCGCGGCCTCCTCACCGCGCCGCTCCTTGTGCAGGTAGGCGAAATCACCGGCGTAGGACGATGTAACGCCAACACCTCCTACCTCGGTGATTCCTCCTACCTCCACGCGGCGGGTCCCCACCGCGAGCCTGTCTGTGTTGCAGGCCGTTGACATACCGCAGGTAGGAGTAGTCACCGATGCAGGGCGAATCCACGCCAACACGTCCTACCTCCGGGAGAAGACCGACCTCCGCGAGGCGAGCGGTTGCCGGTGCAGGCCCTGGGCGATGGCATCCGTGATTGTCGACGTCACATACTCGGGGTCGAACAGAATCTGGTGGTAGTCAAATCGCAGCACCGTGAAGCCACGGAGGGCGAGTCGCGTATCAGCGCGAAGGTCGCGGCGACGATCGGATGCCTGGTGATGGGCAAACCCGTCGAGCTGAACAACGAGGCGGTCACCGATGAGGCCGTCCAGCGGATGCCCGTCCACCCAGACCTGCTGGGCGACTGTCACTCCGATGCTGCGCATGAGGTGGACGAAGTGTGTTTCGATCCCCGAGTCGGATAGTAGCGACGCCACCGACGCCAACTGCCGGGCCCGCTCACTCCCCCACTGGACGCGCTCCAGTATGCGGCGATCGGTGCGGCCGCTACGCAGCGCCGACTCCCAGACGGCCGCTGCGTCCGCGAGCGGCACGCAGCGAGCCACGTGGAAGAGCACATTGACAAGAGGGTCATCGGTGTGGGTCGCCGAAGTCGGTGCGGGGCCGCTACCCCAGTGCAGCCGCACCCTGGGAGCACGGACGCGAGACGCCGTTGGCGCGACGGCGACATGGACCTCGTCGTGGAGCGGAGTCCACAGTCCCAGGGCCGACGCGGCGCTCAGACACGTCAGCCGCCCGCCTGTTGCCGCAGCCGTGCGCCGTGCGAGATCGCAGCCGGGGCGCACGAGCCAGCTCCGCCGAACCCGCTCGAGCGCCCCGAGTGCGATGGCAGTACGCACCACGTGCACGGTGAAGCCAGCGGCAGCAACCGACCGCGAGTGCGCGGCACCGCCGCATCCGTCGACCCATCTCGCCAGCTCACCCACGCTCCGCATCTGTCGAGTCTGGCGCGCCCGCGCTGGCGCAACCCGACGGATCCGCATAGCCGTGGATGCCGCCGCCGGGACGCTGCCCGGGGAGGAACGCCGCGCACGAACGAGAGGTAGGAAAACTCACCAACGGAGGACAGTGCGGCGCCTGAGCGTCCTACCTTCCGGAGAACGCCTACGCCGGGAAGTTCGGCCTGAGCCACGAGGCGCGCGCGCTGACGAGACCACGACCTGACCCCACCCCTCACCGAGGGAGGAGAAGTTCCCGGCGTAGGACGAATCGACGTCATCACGTCCTACGCCCCGAAGAAGTCCTACCCTCGCGCGCGGGCGGATGCCGCAACCGACCGATCAGCCGAAGAGGGCTGCGGCTTCCTCGTATCGGTAGAGCGGAACGGTGTTCAGCTCGCCGAGCGCCTCCTCGAACGAGACACGGACGATGTCGGTTCCGCGCATCGCCACCATCTGACCCCACGCGCCGTCGACGAGCGCGTCGGCTGCGTGCAGCCCGAGGCGCGTCGCGAGGACGCGGTCGAACGCGGAGGGCGATCCGCCGCGCTGGATGTGGCCGAGCACCGTCGCACGCGTCTCGATGCCCGTGATGCGCTCGATCTCGGGTGCGATGAGCTCACCGATACCACCGAGGCGAGGGCGGTTGAAAGCGTCCAGGCCCTTGTGGCTGTGCGCCTCATCCATCCCGGTGATGGTGAACCCCTCAGAGACCACGACAAGCGGCGCGCGTCCACGGTCGTGGGCGCTCGTGACCTGCCGGCAGATCTCGTCAATCGACATCGGGACTTCGGGGATGCAGATGACGTGGGCTCCAGCCGCGATGCCGGCGTGCAGCGCGATCCAGCCGACATGGCGACCCATGACCTCGGCGACCATGCAGCGCTGGTGCGAGTCGCCCGTCGTGCGCAGGCGGTCCATCGCATCGGTGGCGATGTTGACGGCGGTGTCGAATCCGAACGAGTAATCGGTGGCCCGCAGGTCGTTGTCGATCGTCTTCGGCACGCCGAGAACGTTGATGCCGTCCTTCCAAAGCCGGTCGGCCGCAGCGAGCGTGCCCTCACCGCCGATCGCGAGGATGCCGTCAATACCGGCGTCCTCCAGCGTTCGCGCGATGTTCTCGGCGCCACCGCGTGGGCCTTCGTAAGGGTTGGTACGGCTGGTTCCGAGGATCGTCCCGCCGACCTTCGACAGGCCCTTCACATCGTGGCGCGAGAGGGGAAAGAAGTCGCCGTCGACGACGCCGCGCCATCCGTCACGAATGCCGACGAAATCGAGCCCGTACGCCGTCGTGCCCTTGAGGACCACGCCGCGGATGACCGCGTTCAGACCGGGGCAGTCGCCGCCGCTGGTGAGGATGCCGATTCTCATGTGCCGTCCCTGTTGGTGTTTCCGGATGCAAGGTGGCGACGTTGCCTCCACCGACACTAGCGTCCACGCCCCGCGGCATCCATCCCCGGGTCGCCGTGATTACTCGACGAGCCCGTTGGGGACGGTGCGCAGTGTCTAGTCAACCTCGCCCAGCGCCTGCCGCAGCAGGTGCATGAGCGCCGCCAGCTGCACGGAGTCGCTCGACGCCGGGTCGACAGCCTCACCGTCGAGCGCACGCAGCGCAAGACCCTGTTTGGTGTCGATCAGTTCGGCGATCTTCGTGTCGATCGTGTGCGCGGCAATGATCCGCCACGCCGTGACCGGCTCGTCCTGGCCGATGCGGTGCACTCGGTCGATCGCCTGCGTCTGCTCGGCAGCGGTCCAGCTGAGCTCGGCGAGAACGACGTTCGATGCCGCCTGCAGGTTCAGTCCGACACCGGCTGCCGTGAGCGAACACACCGCGATCGCGACATCGGCGTCCTCGTTGAACGCATCGATCGCCTGCTGCCGAGCTGTCGTAGTCTGCTCGCCGCGGATCGAGACAGTGCGAAGGCCCGCCTGAGCGAAGTGGCGCTCGGCGGCATCCATGACATCGATGTGCTTCGCGAAGAACACGACCTTGCCGACCGACCGCTGCAGTTGCGCGGTGTAGTCGGCAGCGACGGTGGCCTTGGCCTGACCGATACGCCGGACCATCGTGAAGACGTTCTCGCTGCCGGAACCGGCTGCCTTCGACTCTTCGAGCTCGCCCTCCGCCACAAGCCGGACGATGTCCCCGTCGATCTCGCCGGGCGCAAGTCCCCGATCTCCGCGCGCTTCGATGATGCGCCGGTACTTGGCGGCCAGACGCGCGCCGAGCTCGCGCTCGGCCTGGCGGATCGAGCGCCCGTACTCGTCGTCGAGCTCGACCGGCAGGTCGGCGATGAGCTTGTCGGGGAGGTCTGCGGCGACATCCTTCTTCTTGCGCCGCACGATGCCCATCGAGATGACGGCGGAGCGCGCTTCGGGATAGAACGCCTTGTCTGCCGGGGTGAAGCCCGTCTCATCGAGCTTGGCCATCAGCTCAGCACCAGGCTTGTCGCCGGTTGTCCAGCCGAGGAACCGCCAAATGGCATCGAAGTCTTCGACGTCGTTGATCAGCGGCGTTCCGGTCAGCGCGAGTAGCAGCGGATTGTGGACCTGCTCCTTGATACGGCTGGCCAGCGCGAGGACGTTCTGCGAGCGCTGAGACGTGAGGTTCTTGATGAAGTGGGCTTCGTCAACGACCATGCCCTTCAGCCCGATCGAACCGAGCCATGACAGGTGCCGGTCGAGGATCTCGTAGTTGACGATGAAGACGTCGGCGAAAGCATCCAGGTCCTCACCGTCGCCCGAGATCACGGTTGCCCGCCGGTGCGGCGTCCACCGCTCGACCTCGCGAGCCCAGTTCATCTTGACGACGTTGGGTACGACAGCAAGCAACGGGTAGGCACCGGCAACGGATGCCGCGAGCACCGACTGCGCGGTCTTGCCCAGTCCCGGCTCATCGGCCAGCAGGAACGTGCGGTGTCCCTCGCGCACCGACTCCAGGAAGCGGGACTGGTGAGGCATGATCTCGAGTCCGCGCGGCGAGAGCCGATCGAACTCGGGAACCGCCGGAAGCTCCATGGATGCCGCCGCGCCTCCGGCGCCGGTTTCGAAAGCCTTGTACAAGGGGCCCATGAGCTCCCACCCGTCCAGGCGGCGTCGGGGGGTGTCCCGCGGCGCGCGGACGGTCAGGTCCGGAGCGAGGAACGGGTTCGCCATCTGTCGCGCCTCGATCGAGGCAGGCACCACCTGGCGCTCGGCGAGCGCCGCCGGCACGACCTGCTGCGCAGGAGCCGGCGTGTCGGTGATGATCAATTCGTCCGGAGGAAGTTCCGCGCCGGATTCGAGCAGCCAGTCGCGGCGCATGCGACGCGCCACGGGCGATGTCGCCTGATCGACCTCGAGCAGCTGGATGAGGGACGTGTCCCGCGCAGCGGTCTTGGCAAGGATCGTCGCGACGCCGTCAAGACGCTTGAGCAGCTCGGCGCGCGCGGCATCCGCGATCGACGAGTCGGCCTTCACCCGGGCGCGCTCCTCGCGAACGAGGAACGCGATCACCTGGAACTTCACGCGGTTGGTAGGCCCGAGCTTGCCGCGCTGGGCCTTTGCCTCGACCTCGCGCACCTTGCGCGCGAGGATCGGGATGATCGGGGCCTCGTCGTCGCGGCGAGCGGACGAGGATCTCTTGCGCCGCTGAGCGGCGGTTGCCGTAGCCGGCATGCTCCTCCTGAGCGTTGATACATCTGTGACCGCCGCCGTCATGGCGTCGGATGAGCGTCTGGGACAGACGCGATCTCACTTGAACATCGACTCCTGCGGCTCACGACAGCACGGGCACTCGCTTCTGCGAGCTGTGCAATGTGACGCGGCGTCGCTCCTAGTCTAGCGCGAGTGCGCAGTGCGCCATCGCGAGGGGGCAGTTCACAGCATCCGGGTGACGTAGCAGGCGGTGTCACGGCCACAGCGTGGCGACGATGTCCTCTGTGTAACCGTCGGGTGAGAAGCCCACCCAGTGCGTCGCGACCCAGCCGTCACCCTGTAAGTAGTGCGCCTCACCGATTGTCACTATGTTGTCGTTGCGATCGATGGTCTGCTGCTCGATCCGACACACCGTGCCCGCGCCGAGGGTCTCACACGCCATGCCCGAGCTCGTGAAGGCATCCAGGAGCGTCGACGACTGATCCGACGAAACGATCGAGACATTCGTCACGAGTCCCGGCGACCCGGCGGCACCCCACGAGCAACGCAGTGTCGGAATCCCGGAGGTCAGAATCTCCAGCGCCGCGACGTTCTCGGTCGCGTAGATCGTGATGCCGGGGTCGTTCAGAGGCGGGTTGGTGCTGTTGAGTTCCTCAAGCATTGCCGGCGAGTACAGCGCATCGCACGAGTCCGGCAGTGTGAACCCCGCCTCGGCGGTCGGTGAGGGTGCAACTGTCGAGCTTCCGCTCGGAGTGGGACCAGGCGAAGACTCGGATGCCGTCGGGGAGGGAGTGTCGGACGGCAATGCGTCACACCCGGCGAGCACGAGCGCGCCAGCGATCAGCACGACGGCGGCGAGGGATCTCGAACGCATCCTGTTCTCCTTGGGCTCGACAGCAGGAGCGACGATACCTCTCCCTTCCGCCTTCTGCTGTCCCCCGCGCCGACCGGTGCGTAGGCTTGAGGCATGAGCGAGACCACCGACCAGATCACCGAGGCGCAGCTGGCAGCCACGATCGACCACGCGATCCTCAAGCCAGAGTTCACACGGGACGACGTCGACGCGCAGCTGACGATCGCCCGGGACTGGAACGTCTTCAGCGTGTGCGTCCGCCCCTCCGACATCGCCCATGCCGTGCAGTTCCTCGCCGGCTCCGGCGTCGCCGTCGGCACCGTCATCGGCTTCCCCCACGGAACCACCTCGACCGCTGCGAAGGTGGCGGAGACCCGACAGGCCGCGGCGGACGGAGCCACCGAGTTCGACATGGTGGTCAACATCGGCGCGCTGCGATCGGGATTCGACGATGTGGTCCGTGACGACATCCGTGCCGTCGTGGAGGCCGCGGGCGGCGCTGTCACCAAAGTCATCCTCGAGGTCTCCCTCCTGGACGATGAGCAGATCGAGCGGGGTTCCCGACTTGCCGAAGAGGCAGGGGCCGACTTCGTGAAGACCTCGACGGGCTTCGCCGGCGGAGGCGCCACGGTCGAAACGGTGAGTCTCATGCGGCGCACCGTCGGGCCGGACACGCAGGTCAAGGCGTCCGGTGGAGTACGCAGCCTCCAGGACGCATTGGCGATGCTCGAGGCTGGCGCGACCCGACTGGGCACGAGCGGCAGCGCGACGATCCTCGGCGAGCTTCGGAGCATCGCTGCCGGGGGAACTGCCAGCGGCGCGGTGGACGAGTCCTCGTACTAGCTCTCAGCCGCCGTGATCAGTCAGTGGACTGATCACGCGCGAGAATCTCGCGGGTGCGCTCGACATCGTCGGCGATCTGGGTAACCAGAGCGTCGATGCCCTCGAACGCCCCCATGCCACGGATGCGCTCGACGAACCTCACTTCGACGTGATGACCGTAGAGGTCGAGGTCGGTCTCGTCGAGCACGTAAGCCTCGACCTGGCGCGATGCGACGTCATCGAACGTCGGATTCGTGCCGATGCTGATCGCTGCCGGGTACCGGATGCCGGGGCGCAAACCACTGGCATCCGCTTCGTCGATAAGCCATCCGGCATACACCCCGTCAGCCGGAACGAACCCTTCGAGGTCGTGGCTGAGGTTCGCTGTCGGGTACCCGATCTCTCGTCCGCGCTTGAGCCCGTGGACGACCTCGCCGACCACGGAGTGGTCGCGCCCGAGCAACTTCCGGGCGCCCGCGACGTCGCCGGAGCTCAACAACTCCCTGATCCAGGTCGACGAGACGCGTCGGCCTCGGTCGGCAGCTCTCACGTCATGGACGACATCGACATCGAAACCGTGACTGAGGCCCAAAGCGGTCAGGGACTCCGCCGTGCCGGCGCCGCCTCGCCCGAAGCGGAAGTCGGCGCCGACCAGCACTGCTTGGGCTGCCAGGGTGTCAACGAGCACCAGGCGCGCGAACTCGTCGGCTTCCAGTGACGCGAGATCTTCGTCGAATCGCAGCACCAGCACGGCGTCCACGCCGGTGTCGGCAAGCAGACGCACCTTCTGGTTCACACCGATCAGGTTCTCGGGGCACTTGTCAGGAGCCAGCAGTGCCAGCGGGTTGCGGTCGAACGTGACCGCAACGACCGTCGCACCGAGCGACACGGCCTTCACCCGCGCGCGGTCGATCACTGCGCGGTGACCGGAGTGCACGCCATCGAACTTGCCGATGACAACGACGCTCGGGCCGAAGCCCGACGGCACCTCGGCGGGATCTCGAAAGACGATCATGATGCGGCGGCAACCTCGTCGGAAGAGGCGACGCGGGAAGGCCGGTGCGACCAGAGCCACCACAGCCCCAGGAACGGCAGGACGAGCGGAACGAAGACGTACCCGATATAGCCGTCCGGTCCGATTCCCCCGAAATAGGACCACACCGACGGATGCCCGAAGATCTCGGGAATGAGGTAGCTCAGAGTCCCCACGATGAGCACGCCGGCGAGTTCGAACGAGATCGCGATCCACGCGACCAGGTACCAGCCGCGGCGTCCCGCGAAGATGAGCGCGAGGGTGGCGACGATGTAGACCACGGCGGCCAGCGCCGACAGCGTGTAAGCGACAGGTGCCTCGTCGAACTCGCGCGCGATCTGAACGAATGAACGACCGGTGGCCGCCAGGGCCATGATCGCGTAGACGATCACGAGAACCCGTCCGATTCCGGTCATGCGGGGTCGGGAAGGCGTAGTCATAGCGGCATTCATCCTACGTCCCACGCGACCGGTCTCGGGGCGAGGAGCGACCCCGCACGAGGCGCTCAGCCGATCTGGATCGTCCAGATGACCTGCATCCGCCACACCATCACGGCAACCGATAGCGCCGCGATTCCCATGATGACCGTGCTCCATCGGCTGCGCTCCAGCAATGCCCAGATCACAGCTGCCGGCGGCAGGAGCGCCGCCGAGACGAGGTAGACCCAGAATTCGAGGACGCTGCCGGTCGGCAGGTTACCGACGAACGGGGCCACGATGGCGATGACGACCTGAGCCACCACCAGAAGCTCCACCAGCGCGAGGGCTCCAACCGTATAGTCGCTCGGACGACGCCCCGCGAGACCCAGGATGACGCAGAGCAGACCTCCCAGGACCGCCACTGCCACCTGCACGTAGGTGAACCACAGGATCATGAGCCCTCCGCCATGTTCATCGCACTCTTCAGATCGTTGCCGCGCCGCTCCAGGATGCCGACCAGCCGCCCGTCAGGGTCGATGGCCGCCGTGCCCGATACGAGCCGGTCCGCCGCGCCGAGGAGGCGCTTGCCGTGGCGGAGGTCGCGCGCCTCATCCGCTGTCACGGGGACTGCGCCGAGAACCGCCGTGGCTACCGCCGCTGGTGCGAGCAGCCGAGCGGCGGTCATATCGTCGAGCGCTGCACCGTCGGCGACGAGGAACGGGCCGATGCGGGTACGTCGCAGCGCCGTCAGGTGTCCCCCGACCCCAAGCGAGGCACCGAGGTCTCGGGCGAGCGCGCGGATGTAGGTTCCGCTGGAGCAATCGACCACAACGTCAAGGTCGACCAGCGGCAGCGCTGTGCCATCGACATCGGCCCCACCCCGTCGAGCGTTGCGAACCTCGAATCGCGACACCGTCACGGTCCGCGCAGCGAGTTCGACCTGCTCCCCGACGCGGACGCGGTCGTACGCGCGACGCCCGTCGACCTTGATCGCAGACACGGCACTGGGAACCTGGTCGATCGTTCCGGTGAGCGCGTCGATGCCAGCACGGATGTCGACGTCGGTCACGGACTCTGCCGACGCAGCAGCGGTGAGCTCACCCTCGGCGTCGTCGGTATCGGTCGAAACCCCGAGCCGGATCGTCGCCTCGTAGGTCTTGTCGAGCCCCACGATGAAGGTCAGCAGACGTGTCGACGCGCCGACGCCGAGCACGAGAAGTCCTGTGGCCATCGGATCCAGTGTTCCGGCGTGCCCGACTTTGCGCGTACCGAGGGCGCGCCGCGCGCGGGCCACCACATCGTGGCTGGTCATGCCGCCGGGTTTGTCCACGAGCAGGATGCCGGTGGGATCGCTCATCGGATAACCTTCGGGCTCGCCGGATCGGAGTTGTCGATGCGAACGGCAGCGAGAGCTGCGGGACCTACGCGGTCGACATACATCTCCTGGCCAACGCGATAACGCTCGTTCGACGCCGCAGCGGGGTCGGGGTCCGTGCCGTCGCGTTGCGCCATCCGGGTGAAGCGCACCTCCGCAGGTGCCTCCAGCCAGAACGACCAATCCCAGATGTCGATCAGTTCAGGCCGGTGCAGAAAAATGCCGTCGACGACGAGAACGGCATCCTGCGGCGCAGTCGTCCACTCTGCTTCGACCGGGATGTCGCGCTCAAGATCGAACGCAGCTACCTGGAAGCCGGTGGTGGCCCCGGTCAGCCCGCCCTCGCGAAACGGGTCGACCAGCACTCGGCGGAACGTCGCGTAGTCATAGGAGTCGAGGTAGAACCCCTCGGGCGAGCGCCTGCCGCGGGCATAGCGCTCTGCACGAGAGCGGTGGAAGCCGTCGATCGATGCGCGCACTGCCACCACGCCCAGGTCGTTCATGACGGCGGCAAGCGTGTCGGCGAACACCGTCTTGCCGGCACCATCGGCCCCGTCCACAGCGACGATCGAGCGGCCTGTGAGCCGGCGCCGGGGAAGCGCGCCAACCAGCTCCCGCATCAGCGTCACGGTCGGTGTGGCGGGCAGACGCATGAGCCCAGCCTATTCGGCGAGGGCCGAATCCCCTGCGGTCCGGCCGATCGCGATCCAGCCGACCGTGGCGCGGGACGCATAGGCTGATGGCCGTGCAACCGCTCGTCTCCGACCTCAATGAGTGGTTTGGGCACAACGCGAGGGACCTACCGTGGCGCAAGCCCGGCGTCGGTGCGTGGGCGATCCTTGTCAGCGAGTTCATGCTGCAGCAGACGCCGGTCAATCGGGTGATTCCGCACCTGCAAGCCTGGCTGCAGCGCTGGCCGACACCCGCCGCGCTCGCCGAGGCAGCACCCGCCGATGCCGTCACCCAGTGGGCGAACCTCGGATATCCGCGGCGAGCGCTGTGGTTGCACCGCGCGGCTGAAGAGATCACCACGCGACACGGCGGCGTGGTTCCCCGCGACGTGGAAGATCTCCTGGCTCTGACCGGCATCGGCGACTACACCGCTCGCGCGGTTGCGGTCTTCGCCTACGGTGAGCGGCATCCGGTCGTCGATACGAACACCCGCCGAGTGCTCGCGCGTGTGATCGACGGACGATCTCAGCCGGGGCCCCCGTCCCGGCGCGACCTCGATGCCATGTACGCCCTTCTCCCCCACGAGCGGGAGGATGCCGCACTCTTCAACGCCGCCACGATGGAACTGGGCGCGACGATCTGCACGGCTCGCGCACCGCGGTGCGACGCGTGCCCGGTCGCGAGTCTGTGCGCGTGGCGGTCCGCCGGCTACCCCGACACCGGAGACCGACGCCCGCGGCAGGCGACCTATGAGGGAAGTGACCGCCAGGTGCGCGGGCTCGTCCTGCGGGCGCTCCGGGAGTCCTCGCCCTCCCCCGTCGCAGCCGAGGACCTCGCCCCGGACTGGCCGGACCCCGCCCAGCGGGACCGCGCGATCGATTCCCTCATCGTCGATGGACTCATCGAACTCGAGGACGGTATTGCCTGCCTGCCGCGGGGGCGAAAGTCCCTATCCGAGGCATCCGCGGCACCCTAACCTCAACACTCGTGAAGACCGTCGTGATCTACGAGTCGATGTTCGGCAACACCCGGGATATCGCCCGCGCAACGGCCGAAGGGCTGGCTGAGTGGTCGGATGTGTCGATCACGGATGTCGACAGCGCGCTGCTGACGGTCCCGACGGATGCCGCGCTCGTCGTTGCCGGCGGCCCGACCCACGCGTTCTCGATGTCGCGCGACACCACACGCCACGACGCCGCCTCACGCGGAGCCGTGCGAGCGAGCTCCCGGGGTCTGCGCGACTGGCTCGGTGCCGTCAGCCTCGCCGCCCCCGTTCCCCTGGCCACGTTCGACACGCACACCAAACAGCGCTGGGTACCGGGATCTGCCAGCCGGGCTGCGGCCAAGGAAGGCCGAACGCGCGGCTTCGTCCCGGTTGCGTCACGGAGTTTCTATGTGTCCGATATCCAGGGACCGCTCGTAGCCGGTGAGCTCGAGCGAGCTCGACACTGGGGTCGCTCACTCCACTCGGCCGTCCGCGCCGCGGTGCACGGCTGAACCCGTCCAGGTCGGTAGAACTCAGTCCTCGTCGTCGGCGAGAGCGCGCGGCGCCACGTACGGGTCGGCGTCGCCAGCGTAGGTCGCCGAGGCGGCGAGGCCGGCAACGGCGTCGTCCCGTTCGCGTGCCTCACGCAACAGGTCCTCGATGTGGCCAGCGTCCTCTGCCAGTCCGTCGTGGATGAACTCGAGCGTGGGGGTCAGCCGCACGCCGAGCTTTCGCCCGACCTCGCTGCGGAGCATCCCGGTCGCGGCTCGCAGCGCATCAGCTGTCGACGTCCGTTCGTCTTCGCTGCCGAGCACCGTGTAGAAGACTGACGCGTGCTGCAGGTCACCCGTGACGCGCACGTCGGTGATCGTCACGAACCCCATGCGAGGATCGCGCAGCCCCTTCTCCAGACGTTCGGCAACGAGCACCTTGATCCGGTCGGCCATGCGTGCCTGACGTTCCCCAGTCATGTCATCTCTCCTTGCGCTTGCAAACTGCCACGACTCAGGATGTCCCGACCTCATCGGGCGGGACATCCTGAGTTTCAGCGTGTCGTGGTTCTCAGCCGCGCGGCTTCTCCACGAGTTCAGTCGTCTCGATTTCGTCGCCGACCTGGATGTCGTTGAACTTGCCGAGGCCGATACCGCACTCGTAGTCGGTGCGAACCTCGGTGACGTCGTCCTTGAACCGGCGAAGCGACTCGATCGCCAGGCCATCGGCGATGACGACACCCTCGCGGATGACGCGCGCCTTGGCGTTGCGGGTGATGGTGCCGCTGCGGACGATACATCCGGCGATGTTGCCGAACTTCGAGGAGCGGAACACCTCGCGGATCTCGGCGACACCCGACTGCACCTCTTCGAACTCCGGCTTGAGAAGGCCCTTGAGGGACTGCTCGACGTCGTCGATCGCGTTGTAGATGACCGAGTAGAACCGGATGTCGACACCCTCGCGGGCAGCCCGCTCGCGAGCCTTGGAATCCGGTCGGACGTTGAAGCCGAGGATGATCGCGTTGTCGATGGTCGCCAGGTTCACGTCGGACTCGGTGACCGCACCGACACCGCGGTGGATGATGCGCAGCTGCACCGAATCGTCGACCTCGATCTTGAGGAGCGACTCTTCCAGCGCCTCGACGGCACCGGACACGTCGCCCTTGATGATGAGGTTGAGCGATTCGACCTTGCCCTCTTCGAGCGCCCGGGTGAAGTCCTCGAGCGAGATGCGCTTGCGCGCCTTGGCCAGCTGAGCGTTGCGCTCGGCGGCCTCACGCTTCTCGGCGATCTGGCGGGCCATGCGGTCTTCGTCGGTCACGATGAACACGTCACCGGCGCGGGGCACGGAGTTCAGACCCTGAACCTGCACCGGACGCGAGGGCGCTGCCTCCTCGACCGGATCGCCGTTCTCGTCGACCATCGCGCGAACACGGCCATAGGCGGTGCCGGCGACGATCGCGTCGCCGACGCGCAGCGTTCCGGACTGGATGAGCACTGTCGCCACCGAACCGCGGCCCTTGTCGAGCTTGGCTTCGATCGCGACACCACGGGCGTCCTTGTTGGGGTTCGCACGCAGATCGAGGCCGGCATCCGCAGTCAGCAGAACGGCGTCGAGTAGCTCCTGGATGCCGGTTCCCTGACGCGCCGAGACGTCGACGAACATGACGTCGCCACCGTACTCCTCAGCGACCAGACCGTACTCGGTCAGCTGCTGGCGGACCTTTTGCGGGTTGGCGTCGGGCTTGTCGACCTTGTTGACTGCCACGACGATCGGCACCCCGGCGGCCTGGGCGTGGTTGAGCGCCTCGACCGTCTGGGGCATGATGCCGTCGTCGGCGGCGACCACGAGGATCGCGAGGTCGGTCACCTGCGCACCACGGGCACGCATAGCGGTGAACGCCTCATGACCCGGGGTGTCGATGAAGGTGATGGCCCGCTCGATGTCTTCGTGCTCGGTCCACACCTGGTAGGCACCGATGTGCTGCGTGATGCCGCCGGCCTCACCCGCCACGACGTTGGTCTGACGGATGGCGTCGAGCAGACGGGTCTTACCGTGATCGACGTGGCCCATGACGGTCACGACCGGGGGCCGGATCTCAAGGTCTTCGTCGTCTTCATCAGCGAGCTCCTGCTCGAGGTTCAGACCGAAGCCTTCGAGCAGTTCCTTGTCCTCGTCCTCGGGCGAGACCATCTGGATCTTGTAGCCGAGCTCGGCGCCCAACACCTCGAAGGTTGCCTCGTCCAGCGACTCGGTGGCCGTGGCCATCTCGCCGAGGTTGAACAGGATCGTCACGAGCGTGCCCGGCTGCACCGTGTAGCCGCGGATCGCCTCGAGCTTGTCGGCGAAGTCCGAGATCGACGCGCCACGACGCAGGCGAATGATCTCGCCGTTGCCCTTCTGGACGTTGACGCCACCGACCTGCGGCGCATCCCTCATCTCGAATTCTTGACGCTTTGCCCGACGCGACTTGCGCTGCTTGGACTTGCCGCCGCCCTTACCGAACGCACCAGCTGTCCCACCGCCGGGGCCACGGCCACGGCCGCCAGCACCGGGACGAGCGGGGAAAGCTCCACCACCGGCGGGTGCTCCCGGACGAGCGAAGCCTCCGCCGGCGCCGCCGGGACGACCGGGGCCACCGGGACGCTGCTGGAACGGGGCACCGGGACGACCGCCACCACCGGGACGACCCGCGCCGCCCGGCCGACCGGGGGCACCGGGGCGCCCGGGCGAACCGGGACGCGGGGCCTGGGGCCGCGGGATGTTGGCAGGGGTTGGGCGCTGACCCATGCCCTGCTGCGAGGCAAACGGGTTATTGCCCGGACGGGGACCCGCCGGGCGCTGACCCATGCCCTGCTGCGACGCGAACGGGTTATTGCCCGGGCGCGGTGCACCACCGGGACGCGGGGCTTGCGGCGTCGGCGCGGCGGAAGATTCCGCATCGGCCGAACCACTTTCAGGCGCCGGCGCGCTCGGCTTCGTGGGCGCGGCAGGGGCTGCAGATGCCGCCGGAGCCGGAGCCACGGCTTCTTCTACCGGCTTGGGTGCGGGGCGCGGTCCCGGGGTTGCTGCTCCGGGTGTGGCTGCCGGGCGGGACCCGGAGCGGCCCGATGACGCACCGGGACGGGGCGCGGGGCGCGCGCCGTCAGCGCCCGTAGGTGCAGCGGTACCGCTGCCCGTGGGCGCGCCAGCAGCCTGGCCCTCGAATGCCGCGCGGAGCTTACGCGCGACCGGCGGCTCGATCGTCGAGGAAGGGCTCTTGACGAACTCGCCGAGCTCCTTCAGCTTTGCGAGAGCGACCTTGCTGTCAATGCCGAGTTCGGATGCGATCTCGTGCACGCGTGGTTTTGCCACAGTTCTCCTGTCTGGGGTCCGCCCAGACAGGGGCGGACCACTAGTTGCGGACGGGTCTCATTTCGAGCCGTTCACTTTGTGTCCATTGCCATTCAGCCGTTTCTCGTTCAGCCGTTTCATGAGCGCTTGCGAATCCAGAGGACCTGGAACGCGGAGCGCGCGTACGAAAGCTCGACGCTTCAGTGCCGCGTCGACGCACTCTCCCGTCGGATGAACCCACGCGCCCCGTCCCGGCATCGACGCCCGCTCGTCCCAGACGAGTGAGGATTCGATGGCCACGACGCGAAGAAGCGCCGATCGGGTAGAGCGCGTGCGACATCCGACGCACGTTCGTACGGGTTCCATCCTACACCTGCCCTCCCGGGCCAGCCCACGCAGGGCGAGGGCTGATCAGGCCTCGTCGAGGATGCTGTCGGGCTGGATGTCGATCTTGGCGCCCGTGAGTTTTGCGGCAAGACGCGCATTCTGCCCCTCCTTGCCGATGGCAAGAGACAGCTGGTAGTCCGGCACCAACGCCCGTACAGCCTTGGTCTTGGCATCCAGCACGAAGCTGGAGGTGACCTTCGCGGGCGAGAGGGCGTTGCCGACGAACGTCGCGAGATCGGGGCTGTAGTCGACGATGTCGATCTTCTCGCCGCCGAGCTCCTCGGTGACCGCGCGGACGCGCCGCCCCAACTCCCCGATGCACGCGCCCTTGGCGTTGATCGAGGGATCGTTGGCCTTCACCGCGATCTTGCTGCGGTGCCCTGCCTCGCGGGCGAGCGAGACGATCTCCACGAGCCCCGCGGGAATCTCGGGAACCTCGAGGGCGAAAAGCTTGCGCACCAGACCCGGGTGCGTGCGCGAGACGGTGATCGAGGGACCCTTCGTTCCCTTCGAGACGGATGTCACGTAGACGCGCAGGCGGGAGCCGTGTGCGTAATCCTCGCCGGGAACCTGCTCTTCGGGCGGCAGAATCGCCTCGACAGTGCCGAGGTCCACGTGAACCATCCGGGGGTTCGGTCCCTGCTGGACGACGCCCGCGACGATGTCGCCCTCTTTGCCGCGGAACTCTCCGAGCACGGCGTCGTCCGCGATGTCCCGCAGGCGCTGGCTGATGACCTGCTTGGCGGCGAAGGCGGCGATGCGGCCGAAGTCTTCGGGAGTGGTCTCCTCCTCGCCGATGACCGCGCCCTCGTCATCCAGCAGCGGCACGAAGATCGCGACGTGACCCGTCTTGCGGTCCAGTTGAGCGCGCGCGCCCTCCGGAGCCTCGCCACTCGGCGAGGTGTGCTTGGCATAGGCGGTCAGAATCGCCTGCTCGATGATGCGAACGAGTTCGTCGAACGGAATGTCCTTCTCGCGCTCGACCGTTCTGAGCAGTGTCAGATCGATGTCCATCGTGACCTCCCTATTCAGCTCTACCCGTCGCGAATCACACGCCGCGCGGAATCATCCCACGTTACCCGATCACTCCTGCGCTCGCCCCGTGCGCTCGCCCATTCCATCGCCGAACCGACATACTGATGCCGTGGATGCCGTCAATTCCCTCATCGTCGAGTGGGGCGACCTCTTTTGGACCTGGATCGTCCTTCCGATCGTCGTCGGGCTCGGCCTGTACTTCACAGTGCGATCGGGCGTCGTGCAGATCCGACTGTTCCCGGAGATGTTCCGAACCCTCACCGACAAGACCCCGCGAACGACCGACGGCGCACCGCAGTCCGTGTCCTCGTTCCAGGCCTTCACGATCTCGGCAGCGTCACGGGTTGGAGTCGGCAACATCGCGGGCGTGGGAACCGCGATCGCGCTGGGAGGGCCGGGCGCCGTCTTCTGGATGTGGCTCATGGCGCTGATCGGGGCATCCTCGAGCTTCATCGAGTCCTCCCTCGCGCAACTTTTCAAGGTGCGAGATGCCGAGGGCGGCTTCCGCGGCGGTCCCGCGTACTACATGCAGCGGGGCCTCCGCGCCCGGTGGATGGGTGTGCTCTTTGCCGTGATCCTGCTGATCTGCTTCCCCTTCGCGTTCTCGTCCCTGCAGGCGAACACGATCGCCGACACCGTCTCGTCGAGCTTCGGGACGGATGCCGGATGGGTGGGGCCGGTCACCGGGGTGGTGGTGGCGCTCTTGACGGCGCTCGTCGTCTTCGGCGGCATCCGTCGCATCGCCTCGGTCACCCAGACTCTGGTGCCCCTCATGGCACTTGCGTACCTGCTCCTGGGCCTTGCTGTGGTCGCCATCCACATCGATCAGCTTCCGGTCGTCTTCGCGGAGATCTTTACCCAGGCGTGGGGGTTCAACGAGGTCGTGGGCGCGACGTTTGGCTACATCGTGCTCACGGGTGTGCGTCGCGGCATGTTCTCCAACGAGGCGGGCCTGGGTTCGGCTCCGAACGCGGGCGCGAGCGCCGCCGTGACGCACCCGGTCAAGCAGGGCCTCGTCCAGTCGCTCGGCGTTTACTTCGACACGTTCCTCGTCTGCTCGATCACGGCCTTCATCATTCTGGTTTCGGTCCCCGACCTTGCGGGCGCATCGCGAGGAATCGCGCTCACGCAGGGGGCGCTCGTCTCCACGCTCGGCGAGTGGTCGAACATTGCACTCAGTATCATCATCTTCCTGCTCGCGTTCTCGTCGATCCTCGGCAACTACTACTACGGCCAGTCCAACATCGAGTTCATCACCACCCGACGCGGCGTCCTCCCCGCCTACCGCGTTGCCGTCGTCCTCGCGGTTCTCGTCGGCTCGCTCGCCTCTGCCGACCTGGTGTGGAGCTTCGCGGACGGGGTCATGGGGGTCATGGCGTTGATCAACCTCGTCGCGATCGCTCTCCTGTCGGGCATCGCCTTCCGACTGCTGCGCGACTACACACGCCAAAGGCGGGAAGGCCGGGATCCGGTCTTCACCCGTGACCGGCTTCCCGGGGTGACCGGGATCGACTGCTGGGAGGACGAACTGACCGTGACCGGCCCGCTGGACCTCATCACCAAGAAGCGGCAGTCCCAGAAACACCGCGACCACCTCCACGGAGCGCAGCAGTGACACGCCGCCTGACAGCGACCGGCTTTTCGACCGCCCTCGTCGCCCTCGTCCTGGCACTGTCGGGTTGCTCGCTGACAGCGTTCACCGACGTCGACACCGTGGATCAGAGCGACGGATTCGGCCAGTACGGCGATGGTGAGGTCTACACCGAGGAAGACGAGGATCTCGGCGTCGTCGAGGTGTACACCGTCGAGCCGGACGCGTCCCTCTCCCCCACCGGCGACGAGACCACCGAGTCGGTCTGGGACATGTTCGTGAGGATCGTGACCCCCGAGGTGGCAGGCAGCGTCATCCGCGACTTCCGTGTCGGGGATTCGGAATCCAGCGACACGCTCGCCTACGTCCTGCAAACTGACGATCCGCAGCAATGGACGCTCGTGGTCAACCTCGCCTACGCGTCAGATGAAGATCTGCTGCTGTCCACACTGATCCATGAGTACGCACACATCCTGAGCCTCTCCCCGGGCCAAACCGACCCCGAAGCCTGGAGCTGCGACACGCTGCAACTCGACGAAGGGTGTGCAGAGCCGGACTCCGCCCTGTGGGCCTTCGACCAGGAGTTCTGGGCACAGTACGGCACGGATGCTCCGGATCCTGCCAACGCAGACGCCGATCTCGCCTACGAGTTCTACCTCGATCACGAGGAAGATTTCGTGAGCGACTACGCCGCGACCAACGTCGTCGAGGACTTCGCCGAGAGCTTCATGACCTTCGTGCTCGAGCCCGAGCCCGACAGCGACACAACGATCGCGCAGAAGCTGCTCTTCTTCTGGGACAGGCCGGAGTACGTCGAGATCCGCGACCACGTGCGGTCAGAGTTCGACCTCTGAGCCCTGGTTGTGCCTCCGGCGGGGCCCGCACTCGTCATCGGTGTCGGCTCCGGCTTCGCAGCGCAGGCGCTCTTCTGTGTCTTCCGCGCCCGTTATGCAGACCTGTGACACGTGTCAATCCCCTCGCGCGCGAGAGGGTGCGACCCGCATCCTGCCGACATGACGGAATTGACAGGAAACGAAGCTCGCACCCGCGCCAAGGAACTCGTCGAAGACATCGACATCACGATGCTCACGACGCGCGATGACAGCGGCAACCTCGTGAGCCGCCCGATGAGCACGCGCCGAATGGACGAGAACGGCGACATCTGGTTCTTCACCGCCGAGCACACCAAGAAGGTGGACGAGGCCGAAGCAGATGACGAGGTCGGACTGTCGTACTGCGACCCGAAGGCCATGCGCTATGTGTCGGTCGCGGGTCGCGCTGGGGTCGTCCACGACGATGCACTCATGCGTGAGCTGTACTCACCGTCGCTGGAGGTGTGGTTCGAGGATGGGCTCGACACTCCCGGCATCACGCTCCTGCGGGTCACGCCCGTCGAGGTTGAGTTCTGGGAGCCCGGGCAGAACAGGCTCGCTCAGGCAGCGGGGATGCTGAAGGCGCTCGTCACGCGCGATACCCCGGATGACGACATCGTCCGGCACGCGAAGATCAGCTACTAAGACCTCTCACGCGGCGAGGCGAGCGATGGCATCGTCAAGCGTCATCGTTTCGCGCTCCCCCGTACGGCGATCCCAGAGCTCGACCTCGCCGGCAGCCGCTCCCCGTCCGACGACGAGGATGCGTGGCACGCCGACAAGTTCCGCGTCGCCGAACTTCACTCCCGGAGACACCTTCGGCCTGTCGTCGTAGACGACCTCGAGACCGGCAGCCTCGAGACGGACGCTGGCTTGCTCCGCAAGATCGAAGGCGACGGCATCCTTGCCCGCGGCGACGATGTGCACATCGAAGGGCGCCACAGCGCTCGGCCAGATGAGACCCTTCTCGTCGTTGCTGAGCTCTGCGATGATCGCGAGGATCCGCGTGACACCGATGCCGTAGGAGCCCATCGTGACCGTCACGAGCTTGCCATTCTCGTCGAGAACCTTCAGGCCCAGGGTCTCAGCGAAGAAGCGGCCGAGCTGGAAGACGTGACCGATCTCCATTCCGCGCGCGAGCTCGACCGGACCAGAGCCATCCGGTGCCGGGTCGCCAGGCAGAACGTTCGCCACCTCGACGAAGCCGTCGCCGCTGAAGTCCCTGCCCGCAACGAGCGAGTGGACGTGCTTCTGGTCGATGTTGGCGCCAGTGACCCAGGACGTACCGTCCACGACCCGCGGGTCGAGAAGATACCGGATGCCGGTCGCCGACTCTTCCCCGAGAATCGCCCCAGTCGGCGACCAGGGACCGATATAGCCCTTCACAAGGAGCGGGTTGTTCTCGAAATCATCGGCCGTCGCCGCCTGCACGGCGGCGGGGGCGAACGCCACCTCGGCGCGCTTGTCGTCGATGTCGCGATCTCCGGGAATGCCGACGACGACGATCTCTCGCGTGCCGTCGAGGTGGGTCAGCGCCAGCACCACGTTCTTGAGCGTGTGGGCTGCCGTCCACGTTGCGTCGTCATCCGTGGCAGGACCGGCGATACCGGGAGCCGGGGCAGCCTCGTTCGCGTTGAGGTGATCGACAAGCGTCGCGATCGTCGGGGTGTCGGGCGAATCGAAGATCACCGGCTCGGCAAGTCCGGCGAGCGGGAGCGGCGCAGGGACAACCGTCGTGAACGCCTCGACATTGGCGGCGTATCCCCCGGCGCTACGCACGAAGGTGTCTTCCCCGACGGGGGTCGGATGCAGGAACTCCTCGCTCCGAGCGCCACCCATGAGCCCGTTGTCGGCGTTGACGATGACGTACTCGAGCCCGAGTCGCTGGAAAATCCGCTCGTACGCGTCACGCTGGGCCTGGTACGACGCATCGAGCCCGGCATCCGTGTAGTCGAACGAGTAGGCATCCTTCATCGTGAACTCACGCCCGCGCAGAAGCCCTGCGCGGGGCCGAGCCTCGTCGCGGTACTTGTCCTGGATCTGGTAGATCGCCAGCGGGAGGTCCTTGTACGACGAGTAGAGGTCCTTCACCAGGAGCGTGAACATCTCCTCATGGGTCGGCGCGAGAAGGTAGTCGGCGCCCTTGCGGTCCTGGAGGCGAAAGATACCGTCGCCGTAAGACTCCCAGCGCCCTGACAACTCGTAGGGCTCACGGGGCAGCAGCGCCGGGAAATGCACTTCGTAGGCTCCCGCAGCCGCCATCTCGTCGCGGATGATCTGCTCGAGCTTTGCCTTCACGCGCAGGCCGAGCGGCAGCCAGGCGAAGATGCCGGGAGCCTGGCGCCGGATGTAGCCGGCGCGCACCAGGAGCTTGTGGCTGGTGACCTCGGCATCGGCGGGGTCTTCGCGAAGCGTGCGGAGGAAGTAGTGCGACAGACGAGTTACCACGAGCGTCAAGTCTAGGCCGCGGCGCCGCACCAGCGCGGCGAGCCGTGCGCTGGACCCGTCCGAGCCTCACGCATCGGTGGGAGGGATCTCGAGCAGGTCCGCGGTGGCATGCTCGAGCCCGTCAGCACGCGCCCAGCGCAGTTCGGCTTGGCCCTGGTCCAGCCGCGCCCGCAGCTCGGACCACCCGGATGCCGACTCCCACCGCATCTGCAGCCATCCGTCGTCGTCGAGCCGGGACTGGAACACCCCGTCGAAACCGGGGGCGTCGGAGCGGAATCGGCACAGATCCAACAGAGCTGCAACGACAGGCCGCTCGAGGTCGCGCTCCAGGTCGGCGTCGCTGTAGTGGTGACGGTTGATGTCGCGACCGACCCCCGTGCGTTCGAGTAGATCCATGTCGTTGGTTCCGGCGAGGGCACCTACGTAATAGATCTGATGGATGCCGGGCACGAACAACTGCACCGCACGAGCTGCCAGGTACGCCCGATCGTCGCGCCGCATCGCGTCGTAGAAAGTGCTGTTGACCTGATAGATGTCGAGGTTCGAGGCCGCAGCGCCCGTTGCCGCCCGGCTTTGTCCGCCCGTGGCGTCGTGGATCGCTTCGACCAATGCGCCGAGCTGGCCGGCATCCAAGAGCCCGGGCTCCCCCGTCGCGGGGTCGGGACCGACGTCGACGATGCCGATGCCGTCGTGGGTGTCGAGAACGGTCACGGCGTTCTCGGGTCGTTCAGCGATCCAGCGCGCCAGCGGCGCGTGATCTCCTGTCGCGGCAGCGAACAGCACCAGGGGCGGAAGTGCGAAGTCGTACACACGGTCGACGCGCTGGGCGATCTCGATCTGGCGTCGGTAGAACGAGTGGACCTCGACGAGGACCTCAAGCCCACGCTCGTGCGCCAGCGCGGTCAGCTCATCGATGAAAGCAAAGGTCTCGGGCGTCATGAACGACGAGGTGCCCGGCGTCTTCACCGCATAGCCGACGGCGTCCAGGCGAATCATCCGTGTGCCGGCATCCCGCAGGGCATCCAGGATTGAGATGAGGTACGCGGAACCGGCAGCACTGCGCACATCGATATCGACCTGCGCAGCGGTGAAGGTGGTCCACACCAGCCGCGTCGACTCGCCCCACGGGTACGGGGTGAACGGGAGCCCGGGTCGGGGGCGATAGATCCGCAGCAGATCGGCTTCTGTCGCGCCCTCCGGAAACACGGTGCCCATCGTCAGGAACATCTGGGCGTACGGCGACTGGTCACCGTTCTGGATGACGTCGCGGAACTGCGGCGAGCGGGCAGACACGTGATTGACGATGACATCCACCATGACATCGAGGTCGTCAGAGAGGGCGCGGACGTCGTCCCACGTGCCCAGCCGAGGGTCGACTGTCGTGTGATCATCGGGGTCGAATCCGGCGTCGGCGCCGTCGAAGGGCGTGAAGAAAGGAAGGATGTGGACGCCGCCGAAGGCTCCCGCGAATCGATCGCGTAGGACCTCACCGAGCGCGGGAATCGTCCCTCCCAGGCGGTCGGCATATGCGATGAGCTGGATCGGATGGGTCATGAGCAGCACTCCGGGGGCGTCTGCGGCTCGGTCTTGACGACCTCTTCCGCGTTGCTAAATCGTGTCAGCATATTCTACCGACCTGCCCCACGTACCGTGAAGGCATGTCGACCGTGCCAATGACCGGCTTCGAACCGTTCGCTGGCGACCAGTCGAACCCGTCAGGCGACGCGGTAGTTCGATTGGCCGCAGCGTGGACCGGGCCGGCGCGACTGGTCACGGCGATACTTCCTGTCGACTTCACCCGGGCGAGCGCGCTGCTGATCGAGCTGGTCGCCGCCAACCGCCCCGACGTCGTCATTGCCACGGGCCTGGCCGGCGGTCGCGATGCCATCACTCCGGAGCGCATCGCCGTGAATCTGCGCGATGCCCGCATTCCCGATAACGCGGGACACCAACCCGTCGACACCCCCAGCATCCCCGGGGCGCCCCTTGCGTACACATCCTCGCTCCCTGTCAAGGCGATCGCCCACGACATCGCAGCCAACGGCATCCCTGCGTCCGTGTCCTTGTCGGCTGGCTCGTTCGTCTGCAACGACGTCTTCTTCACGCTTGCTCATTTGAGCGCGAACACACCGGGACTGCGGGCTGGCTTCATCCATGTGCCGTGGGACGCCGAGAGCGCACCACCAGGCGCCGCCTCGCTCCCCCGGGCCGACATCACGCGCGCGCTCGAGATCGCCGTGAGGACGACGCTCACGCACACCAGCGATCTCGACATCCCCGGCGGACACCTGGCCTGAGCCGGGCCGGGTCGAACTTGACAAGTCCTGCTCGAGTCACCTGCAATATATTGCATGCCGGTCCCCTCGACAGCGGGCACCCACCGCCCCCTCCTGCGTGACGAGGTACAGGCACGGCTGCGCGCGGCCATCGTGGACGGCACCCTCGCGCCGGGCGAACAGGTCCGCGACGGCGATATCGCTCACTGGCTGGGGGTCAGCCGCACCCCCGTGCGCGAAGCGCTGCTCGAACTGGCAGGCGCCGGATTGGTGCACACGACCCCGGGGCGAGCGACGATCATCTCGCCGATCGAGCCGCGAGCGATTCGCGACGCCCGCGACGTTGTAGCAGCCATGCACCGATTGGCCGCTCTGGGCGCGGTACCTCGCCTGGACCGGGAAGCGATTGAACGGATGCGAGCGGCCAACCGCCTTTTCAGCGCTGCGGTCGGCCGGGGCGACATCGACGGAGCAATCGCCGCAGATGAGCTCTTTCACGGCATTCTCGTCGAGATCGCGGACAGCGACGCCGTGCGAACGGTCCTGCGCCTCTACGAACCGGTCCTGCTCCGTGCCGAGCGGGCACAGTTCTCGTCGGAGCGCGCCGAGCTCTCGACGCTGCGACACGAGCAGCTCATCGCACGATGTGCGCGCGGCGATGCTGCCGGAGCCGCCGAGATCGCCGAATCGATCTGGACCCATCTCGTCACCGAGTCCGACTCCACTGCCCCACCCCGCACACCCCCGCCACCGCAGAAAACGAGACAGCCCCCGCATGAAGCTTCATGAGTTCCCCCGCCACCCGCTCACTTTCGGGCCGAGCCCGGTCCACCACCTCGCACGCCTGAGCGGGCACCTCGGCGGCGCACAGATCTGGGCGAAGCGCGAAGACGTCTCGAGCGGTCTTGCGTACGGCGGCAACAAGGTCCGAAAGCTCGAGTACATCGTCCCGGACGTCCTCGCATCTGGAGCAGACACCCTCGTATCCATCGGCGGCTACCAGTCCAACCACACGCGACAGGTCGCCGCCGTTGCTGCCCATCTCGGGCTGAAGGCCCGGCTCGTGCAAGAGAAGTGGGTGCCGTGGGAGGACCCGACCAACGATAAGGTCGGCAACATCCTGCTCTCCCGGATGATGGGAGCAGACTCCCGCCTCGACGACGCGGGGTTCGACATCGGTATCCGCGACTCGTGGAAGAGCGCGCTACAGGAAGTCGAGGACGCCGGAGGCGTTCCGTATCCGATTCCCGCGGGAGCCTCGGAGCACCCCCTGGGGGGCCTCGGGTTCGCCAACTGGGCTTTCGAGGTCGCTGAGCAGGAGAAGCATCTCGGAGTCTTCTTCGACACGATCATCGTGTGCACCGTGACCGGGTCGACCCACGCCGGCATGATCGCTGGCTTCGCGGCGCTCGAGGAGCTGACCGGAGTGAGCCGCCGGGTCATCGGGATCGACGCGTCAGCGACGCTCGAGAAGACGCGCGACCAGGTAGCCCGCATCGCGCGCAACACCGCGAGCCTCATCGAACTGGGTCGCGACCTCCGAGACGACGAGATCCAAGTGCTCGAAGGATGGGCTGGCGATCTGTACGGCATCCCGGTCGAATCGACGATGGCGGCCATGGCGCTCGGCGCCCAGCTCGAGGCCATGATCACCGACCCCGTCTACGAAGGAAAGTCGCTGGCGGGGCTCATCGACCTGGTACGCAGCCGCGACATTCCACAAGACTCGACTGTGCTGTACGCCCATCTCGGCGGGCAGCCCGCCATCAACGCCTACTGGCGCCTATGGGACTGAGCTGCCCGAGCGCAAGGGGATAGCGTCGTGCAGACACGTGTGGCAGGTTAGGCAGACGACCAGGCCACACCCGCCGACATCCGGAACCACGGGAGGAACAGATGACCGCCGCGGAACCGACGACCAATACCGTTTCCATCCCGATCCTGACGCAGGAGCCGTTCCCCGATACTCCCGGAAGCGCGGAGCCCGAATGGTTCAAGACGGCCGTCTTCTACGAGGTCCTGGTTCGATCTTTCAAGGACAGTGACGGCGACGGAACCGGAGACTTTCGGGGCCTCATCGACAAGCTCGACTACCTGGAGTGGCTCGGGGTCGACTGCCTGTGGCTTCCGCCTTTCTTCCCCTCCCCGCTGCGCGACGGCGGCTACGACGTTGCCGACTACACCGGCATCCAGCCGGGCCTGGGAACGACCGAAGACTTCCAGGCGTTCCTCAATGCCGCGCACGAGCGGGGCATGCGGGTCATCATCGACTTCGTGATGAACCACACCAGCGACGAGCATCCGTGGTTCCAAGAGAGCCGCCGCGACCCGAACGGACCCTACGGCGACTTCTACGTGTGGAGCGACACCGACGAGCTCTACGAGGATGCCCGCATCATCTTCGTCGACACCGAGCCGAGCAACTGGACGTGGGATCCGGTGCGGCAGCAGTACTTCTGGCACCGGTTCTTCTCGCACCAGCCCGATCTGAACTTCGACAACCCGCGCGTCCACGACGCGGTGCTGGACGCAATGCGGTTCTGGCTCGATATGGGACTCGATGGGTTCCGTTTGGATGCCGTCCCGTATCTCTATGAGCGGCCCGGCACCAACGGCGAGAACCTCCCCGAGACACACGAGTTCCTGAAGAAGGTGCGCCGCATCGTCGATCGCGAGTACCCGGGGCGCGTGCTCCTGGCAGAGGCGAACCAGTGGCCTGCCGATGTCGTCGACTACTTCGGAAACCCGGAGGTCGGCGGCGACGAGTGCCACATGTGCTTCCACTTCCCGGTCATGCCGCGCATCTTCATGGCAGTGCGCCGCGAGTCCCGCTATCCGATCAGCGACATCCTCGCCGAAACTCCCCCGATCCCCGCCGGATGCCAGTGGGGAATCTTCCTGCGCAACCACGACGAGTTGACCCTCGAGATGGTCACCGATGAGGACCGCGACTACATGTGGAACGAGTACGCGCAGGATCCGCGCATGAAGGCGAACATCGGCATCCGTCGCCGCCTCGCGCCGCTCCTGGACAACGACATCGATCGGATCGAACTATTCACTGCGCTGCTTCTCTCCCTGCCCGGCGCACCGGTGCTGTACTACGGCGACGAGATCGGCATGGGCGACAACATCTGGCTTGGTGACCGCGACGGCGTGCGCACGCCGATGCAGTGGACCTCGGACCGCAACGCCGGGTTCTCCACCGCCAACCCGGGCAAGCTCGCCCTGCCCATCGTGCAGGACCCGGTGCACGGCTACCTCGCGGTGAACGTGGAAGCGCAGCAGGAGAATCGATCGTCGCTGCTGCAGTGGACGCGGCAGATGATCCAGGCCCGCAAGCGCCATCCCGCGTTCGGACTCGGCAGCTTCAACGACCTGGGCGGGTCGAACCCCTCTGTGCTGTCCTACACCCGGGAGCACACCAACGACGACGGCACCGTAGATGTCATCATCTGCGTCAACAATCTGTCGCAGTTCCCGCAGCCGGTCGAACTCGACCTCCGTCGCTTCGAAGGCCTCGTGCCGGTCGAGCTCGTCGGCGGCGTTCCGTTCCCCCGGATCGGTGAGCTGCCCTACCTGCTTACCCTCGGCGGTCACGGGTTCTTCTGGTTCCAGCTGCACGCACCGGCCGACGATGCCGAGGAGGTGGGGCTGCTGTGACCGCTCCCGACGCCGCTCTCCTGGAGAGCTATCTGGTACGGACCCGCTGGTTCGGGGGCAAGGGGCGCCCGTTCGAGGTCGACGAGGTGCGCACGATCGCCGAGGTTCCCGCCCAGCATCGCAGACCGTCCCTCACCGTCTACCTCATCACAGTCACCTACGGCGACGAGGATGCCGGCAGTGAGCTGTATCAGGTGCCCCTCAGCGGGTACCCCGACATCGAGGAGCGGATCAGCCACGCCTATGTCGGCGCGATCGAGGCCGACGGCGACCCCGTGCACCTCTACGACGCCATCCACGACCGCGAGGCGATGCGCATCTGGTTGGACGGCTTCATCTCCGCAGAATCGGCGGGAACCGCTCAGATCGACCGGCTCCGCTTCCACCGGATGCCCGGCGGCGACCCTCTCGATGACACGCTTGTGTCCTCTCCGATGACCGGTGAGCAGTCGAACTCATCGGCGCGGTTCGATGACACCGCAATCATGAAGCTTTTCCGCAAGGTGAGCCCCGGCATCAATCCCGACATCGAAATCCACGAGGAACTCACCCGCGGCGGTTCCGAGTACATCGCGCAGCTGTACGGCTGGGTGGAGATCGAGGTCGACGGGCAGTTACTGCAGACGGCGATGCTGCAGGAGTTCCTGGCCACAGCGACCGACGGATTCGAACTGGCCATCGCGAGTGTTCGAACGCTGCTCGCCGATCCGAAGCAGCGCGTGGAGGACTCTGGCGGTGACTTTGCCGGCGAGGCCGCGCGTCTGGGCGAAGCCCTCGCGCAGGTTCACGCCCTGATGCGGGATCGCTTTCCCGCCGGGACGCGCGGTGGCGACACTGCCGCCGACCTCGCCCGAGCGATGCGCGGGCGACTCGACGAAGCTCGCAGGTCGGTTCCCGGGCTCGAGGCTCACGTCCCGCAACTGCATCGCCTCTACGACGCGGTCGCGGCGCTCGACGGTCTCGAGGTCCAGCGTGTGCACGGCGATCTTCATCTCGGTCAGACGCTGCGCACCTCGCACGGGTGGCGCATCGTTGATTTCGAGGGCGAACCGGGCAGGCCCTTTACCCTACGCTCTCTTCCGGACTCGCCCTGGCGGGATGTTGCCGGAATGCTCCGCTCGTTCGACTACGCGGCCGCCATGATCGAGATGTCCTGGGCGACGGATGCCGACACCGACGACGGACAGGCCCTGCGGGCAGAGCGCGCACGAGAGTGGTCGGCCCGAGCTCGCGAACACTTCGTCGCGGCATACGTCGCTGCTGCGGCATCCGATGATGTTCCGGTCGACGACGCGGGCGCCGAGCTCACCGGCGCTCACGGCGTGCTGCTTGACGCCTATGTCGCCGACAAAGCGGTCTACGAAGTCATGTACGAGATCCGCAACCGGCCCACCTGGGTCTCGATCCCGCTTGAGGCACTGGAACGGGTCGCGGGTTCGTAGCGCGCGGACTAGCTCGTAACGACCTGCGCAGTGCCGAGCGGCGCGTCCGGCCCCATCTCGTCGGCGAGCCGGTTGGCTTCCTCGATGAGGGTGGCAACGATCTCTGATTCCGGCACGGTCTTGATGACCTCACCCTTGACGAAGATCTGACCCTTGCCGTTACCCGAGGCAACGCCGAGGTCGGCGTCCCGGGCCTCGCCGGGCCCGTTCACGACACAGCCCATGACCGCGACGCGCAGCGGCACCGTCATGTCCTTGAGTCCCTCGGTGACGTTGTCCGCGAGGGAGTACACGTCGACCTGCGCGCGCCCGCACGACGGGCACGACACGATCTCGAGCTTTCGCTCACGCAGGTTCAGCGACTGCAGGATCTGGTGCCCGACCTTCACCTCTTCGGCGGGCGGAGCTGACAGCGAGACGCGGATGGTGTCGCCGATCCCCTCGCCGAGCAGGATGCCGAAGGCTGTGGCCGACTTGATCGTGCCCTGGAAGGCGGGTCCCGCCTCGGTAACACCGAGGTGGAGCGGCCAGTCACCGCGCTCGGCCAGCAGCCGGTAAGCCTTCACCATCACGACGGGGTCGTTGTGCTTGACCGAGATTTTGAAGTCGTGGAAGTCGTGTTCCTCGAACAGCGAAGCCTCCCAGACAGCGCTCTCCATGAGCGCCTCGGGGGTCGCCTTGCCGTACTTCTCGAGCAGGCGCCGGTCCAGAGAACCCGCGTTGACGCCGATCCGCAGCGACACCCCAGCCGCCTGCGCAGCCTTCGCGATCGCTCCGACCTGGTCGTCGAACTTTCGGATGTTGCCGGGATTCACGCGAACCGCCGCGCAACCGGCGTCGATCGCCTGAAAGACGTACTTGGGCTGGAAATGGATGTCTGCGATCACCGGGATCTGACTCTTGGCCGCGATGATGTGCAGCACGTCGGCGTCATCCTGGGACGGCACTGCCACCCGCACGATCTCACACCCGGATGCCGTGAGCTCGGCGATCTGCTGCAGAGTCGCGTTGATGTTGGTCGTCGGCGTCGTCGTCATCGATTGGACACTGACGGGGGCATCTCCGCCCACCAGAACCTTGCCCACCTTGATCTGACGGCTCTTGCGGCGCGGAGCGAGGGTTTCGGGGACCTTCGGCATTCCGATGTTCACAGCTGGCACGGGACCAGCCTACGCATTCCGGCTGGGTGGCAGGCCGACCTCGCCCTGGTAGGTCGGCGTTACTGCAGTCGACGCATCTCGTCTTGAATCTTGCTCTCGGTGAGGCCACCACGCGAGGGCCCGTAGGCGCGGATACCAGCAAAGGCCACACCGATGGCGATGCCGGCGATGGGCCACACGGGCCAGAAGCCACCCATTCCGGTGAGCGCCCAGATCAGCACGAAGAACGCAGAGAGCACAACCCAGGTGGCCAGGCTGTACCAGAAACCTTGCTTAGCACGCAGGCTCGCGACAGCGCGCTGGCGCAGGTCGTCAGAGCCGGTGGGATCTTGAGAGTCCGTCATGCCCAGAATCTAGTGCCCGCGACAACACCGCACTAGAGCGCGCGGCTGTCTTTGGCGCCATTGTGGTAGTTTCGGCGCATGTTCGCGAGCACCGCATGGTGGCCCACCGTCTGAGGCGGTGTGCTCGTTGATCCTGAGACCGCCCCCGGGGCGGTCTTCTTTGTGAGGGTGGCCGCCCCACGACGAAAGACCGATCCATGACCGGGACTCCCCTTCCCCCGCTTGCCGGGCTCGCCACCAGCGACCTGCCGTTCGCCATCCTCGCCCGCGACGCCGTCACCGTCGAAGTGCTCACCGGCGACGTCGTCGATGTCGAGCTGTTGCGCGACATCCCCCTGCTGGCAGCTGATGGGACGCCCCGCGAGGTTCTCGCACTCGTGCCGTTCCGACAGGTCCGCGAACGCGGGTTCGCCTGCCACGATGACGATGCCCCGCTGCGGTGTCTGGTGATCACCGAGCGTGCCACCTATCCGCGCGATGAGGCGCTGGCCATCCTCCCTCACGACGACATTCCGCTCCGAAACGCCGGGTTCGACATCGACGACGAGGCGTATGCCGATATCGTGCGTCGGGTCATCGCCGATGAGATCGGTCGCGGCGAGGGCGCCAACTTCGTCATCCGTCGCGATTTCACGGCCGACGTCGACGCTGACCCACGGGTCGCGGCGCTCGCCTGGTTCCGGGCTCTGCTGGAGCATGAGCGCGGCGCCTATTGGACCTTCGCGGTGGTGACCGACGGCCATGTCGCGGTCGGGGCGAGTCCCGAAGCGCACGTCAGCGCCGAGGGCGGCATCGTCACGATGAATCCGATCTCGGGAACCTTCCGGCATCCCGAGGGAGGGGCGAGCGTCGACAACCTCAGCGAATTCCTGCGCTCCACCAAGGAGACCGAAGAGCTGTTCATGGTCGTCGACGAAGAGCTCAAGATGATGAGCGCCGTATGCACGGACGGCGGGCGCATCACCGGCCCGCACCTGAAAGAGATGTCGCGCCTCACACACACCGAGTACATGCTGCGCGGGTCGAGCAGGCTTGACCCGCGCGACATCCTGCGCGAGACCATGTTCGCACCGACGGTCACGGGCTCTCCCATGCAGAACGCGTGCACCGTGATCACCCGGCACGAGACGACTCCACGCGGCTACTACTCGGGGGTCGCCGCACTGTTCACGCCGCGTACCGACGCCGCGAAGGCTCCGGGAGCTGACGCCGTTACCCACGACCTCGACGCCCCGATCCTCATCCGCACCGCCTATATCGAGGATGGACGCCTGCGAGTGCCCGTCGGCGCCACGCTCGTGCGCCACTCCGACCCGTATGGCGAGGTCAGCGAGACGCACGGCAAGGCAGCCGGAGTGCTGGGGGCGATCGGAGCGATCCCGCGCGATGCCCAGCCTGCCGTCGTAACTCTCGACGAGGACGCTCCGACTGCTGCGCCGCTGCGGTTGGCTGATGATCCGACGATCGGGGCCCTCCTGGAGTCCAGGAACGCGAGGCTCGCGCCGTTCTGGCTGAACCCGCAGGAACCGGTGGGGTCAGGGCCGTTCGCGGGGCGCCGGGCGCTGGTGGTCGACGCCGAAGACCGCTTCACGACGATGCTCGCGCACCAGTTGAGCCACCTTGGCCTCGATGTTGCGATCGTGCCGTGGGATGCCGTCACCGATGACGCGGTAGACGCTGCGGAGCTGCTCGTGTCGGGGCCCGGGCCCGGCGACCCGCTGGATCCCGCGTCACCACGGATGGCGAGGCTGCGGGAGATCATCGCGCGGCGCCGCGCAGCATCCGCACCGCTGCTCGCGGTGTGTCTCAGCCATCAGATCCTCGCGAGCGAACTGGGCCTCGAACTCGCTCCGCTCGCGCAGCCTCACCAGGGCTTGCAGCTGACGGTCGATGTTTTCGGGCAGCCCGCTTCGATCGGCTTCTACAACACCTTCACGGCGCGCTGCGCTCCGGGGACGACAATTGCCGGTGTGGAGATCGCGGCGGATCAGGCAACGGGCGATGTCTACGCGCTGCGGGGCACCGGATTCGCCTCCGTGCAGGGCCATCTGGAATCGATCCTCTCGCGCGATGGCATGTCGACGCTGCGCCAGCTCATCGAGTGGGCACTCGACCCCGCCTGACATTCGCGGCTGGCGCCCGGCGCGACTCTCTCAGCCGAAGAGCGAGATGGGGTTCACGAGGTCAGCGATGATCAGGATCCCAGTCATCGCAATCAGGGCTATGACCACAACGAAGGTCAGAGGCACGAGTTTGGTCGCATCGATCGGAGCGGGTTCGGCGCGTCCGCGAATGCGCGCCCACCAGCTGCGGATGCCGCCCCACAGCGCGACGGCGATGTGACCCCCGTCCAGCGGGAGCAACGGAATGAGGTTGAACACGAACAGCGCGATGTTCAGTGACGCCAGGAGCGAGAGGATGACCGCGACGCGATTGACGACCGGGGCATCGGTTGCTGCCACTTCACCCGCGATCGCGCCGGCACCGACGATACTGAGCGGCCCGTTCGGATCGCGCTCGGCGCCGGTCACGAGGGACGCCGCCGTCTCGTAGACCTTCACGGGAAGCTGCACGATGATCCCGGCCACTGCTCCGACGTTCTCGACCGCGGCGACGGGGCCTGACCAGATCGGCTGACGCACGTATTCGACAGTCCCCGTGACACCGATGACGCCGACCTGGGTGTCGGCTGTCTGACCGTCCTCGTCGACCACCTGACGGGTCACGGTGTCGGGGGTCACCGACAGCGAGAGGGTCTGGCCACCGCGGTCGACCACGATCGGCACACTTTCCCCGGGCACGCCCTGGATCAGGGCAGCTGCCGCGGCAAAGTCCGAGACCTCGTGCCCGTCGACCGACACGATGACATCGCCGGACTGGATGCCTGCTGCGGCAGCCGGTGAGGGCGGATCGCCAGCCTGACACTGCTGGCCAGCCTCGGCGGGAACACACGTGCTCACCGTTGCAACGGTGTTCGTCACGGTCTGCACACCGATGCCGCTGAGCACGACGGTCATGAGGAAGATCGCGAACACGAGGTTCATGAGCGGCCCGCCGAGCATGATGATGACGCGCTTGTACACCGGCAGCCGATAGAAGACACGGTCATCGTCTGCACCGTCGAGCGTCTCGTCGTTCGCCGCGCGGGCATCCTGCACCATCGTCGCGAAGAAGCCGCCGCCTGCGCGACCCGAAACTGCGCCGCCTTCGGCTGCCGCAGCGCGTGCGGTCGGCGAAGGTGGGTACATGCCGGCCATGGAGATGTAGCCGCCGAGCGGAATCGCTTTCACGCCGTATTCGGTCTCGCCCCGGCGGCGGGACCAGAGCGTTGGCCCGAAACCCACCATGTACTGACCGACCCGCACCCCGAACCGCTTCGCGGGAACGAGGTGGCCAATCTCGTGCAGCGCGATCGAGATCGCCAGGCCCACCACGAGCACGACGACACCGACGATGAAGGCGACCACATCCACGCCGCCACGCTATCGGCTCTGCCTTTGAGTCAGCCCAGTGCGCGGGTGAGAAGATGGAGGCGCCATGACGACAGATCCCGCGAACCTGCCGCCCGTGCTCCGGCCGCAGAACCCGCCCGCGCACCGCCTCGCGGACCTCGCGGCGCACCTCGGAGCCTCGATCGAGCGGCGCGGAGGCGACGACGAAGCTCAGGGCGCGGAGACCGACGCGTCGGCATCCGTCACCGGCCTCACTCTCGCGACCGCCGACCTCCGCCCCGGCGATCTGTTCGTCGCCGTCCAGGGCGCAACCCGCCACGGCGCGGAGTTCGCGGGCGATGCGGCAGTGCGAGGAGCTGTCGCCGTCGTCACGGATGCCGCGGGTCGCGAACGTGCTCTGGGAAGCGGCCTGCCGACGATCGTCGTTCCCGACCCGCGCGGGATCCTCGGTGCCCTGTCGGCCTGGGTGTATTCGACCGGGCCTGAGGACACGCTTCCGATCCTGTTCGGGACGACCGGCACGAACGGTAAGACGAGCGTGTCGCATCTGCTCGAGGGCATCCTCACCCAGCTCGGCGTCACCTCGGGGCTTTCATCGACAGCCGAGCGCCACATCGCCGGCGATGTCATCGTCTCCCGCCTCACGACTCCCGAGGCCTACGAAATGCACGCCCTCCTCGCCCTCATGCGCGAACGCGGCGTCGAGGCCGTCGCCATCGAAGTCAGCGCCCAGGCCCTCAGCCGCCAGCGGGTCGACGGCATCGTGTTCGACGTGGCCGGGTTCACCAACCTCTCGCACGACCACCTCGACGACTACGCCGACATGGCTGAGTACTTCCAGGCGAAGGTGCCGCTGTTTCGCCCCGACCGCTCGCGCCGAGCCGTGATCTGCCTCGACTCCGCGTTCGGTGCCGACGTCGTCGCAGCCTGCGAGGTACCGTACGTCACGATCGGCACCCCGGCGATCGCCGCCGATCCGGATGCCGCAGCAGCGGCTGACTGGACGGTCGAGATCCTCGACGAACAGCCCGACGGCACACGATTCCGCCTCTCGGGGCCCGAGGGGCGTTCGCTGTCGACCACGGTCCCCGTGATCGGCCGCCACATGGCAGCAAACGCAGCCCAGGCGATCGTGATGATCTTCGAGGGAGGGTACGACTGGGCCCGCCTAACCCAGACCCTCGACGAAGGAGTCATCCGCGCCCACCTGCCCGGGCGAACCGAGCTCGTGTCAGGGCCGTCAGGACCCGCCATCTACGTCGATTTCGGCCACTCCCCCGACGCCTTCGAGAAGACACTCGCCGCCGTCCGGCGCGTCACACCGGGGCGGGTCCTCATGCTCTTCGGCGCCGACGGCGATCGCGACAAGAGCAAACGCCACGACATGGGCCGCACCGCGGTCGAGGGCAGCGACATCCTGGTCATCACCGACCACCACCCGAGGTTCGAGGACCCCGATTCGATTCGGGCGACCTTGCTCGAGGGGGCTCGGCGAGCGCGACCGGATGCCGAGATCTACGAGTACTCGCCCCCCGAGCGAGCGATCGTCGAGGCCGTGGCACTGGTTGGAGATGGCGACGCGATCCTGTGGGCAGGACCCGGCCACCAGGACTACCGCGACATCCGCGGCGTGCGGACCCCCTATTCGGCCCGGGAGCTGTCGCGCCGAGCCCTGCGGGAGGCCGGCTGGCCGGTTCCCGAGCCTCGCTGGCCGGTTCCCTACCCCGACTGATCCCAGGTCCGCGCGAGGCAGAAAGCGTGGACTCGGGTGTTGTGGTCTGACCACAAACATCCGTGTGGTCAGACCACATGGATGCAGTGTTTCGTGCATCTTTCGGACGTGCCTGAGACGCGGGTCTAGCGTCGGTGTCAGAAGCACTCCCGCGGCGGCGTAACCCGTCGCCGAGACGAGTGACCGACACTTCGACACCCACGAAGGAGATGCGTCACCATGAGCACCGTCACCCCCATCCCCGTCGACCAGGCAGACGCGATCCCCGCAGCCTGGGACGGATTCGTCGCCGGCCCCTGGCAGGATGCCATCGACGTCCGCGACTTCATTCAGCGCAACTACACGCCCTACAGCGGTGATGCCTCGTTCCTGACGGGCGCTACTGAGCGCACGCACCGGGTCTGGCAGACCCTCACGGCGATGTTCCCCGCGGAGCGTGAGCGTGGCGTCTACGACGTCGACGCCACGACGCCCTCGACCATCACCTCGCACGCGCCGGGCTACATCACCCGCGACGACGAACTGATCGTCGGCCTACAGACCGACGCCCCGCTCAAGCGAGCCATCATGCCCAACGGTGGATGGCGGATGGTCAAGGGTGCCCTCGAGACCTATGGCTACGACGTGCCGGCGGATCTGGAGAAGATCTTCACGACCTACCGCAAGACCCATAACGACGGCGTGTTCGACGTCTACCCGCCCGCCGTGCGCCGAGCCCGCAGCAGCCACCTCATCACGGGGCTTCCGGACGCGTACGGCCGCGGTCGCATCATCGGCGACTACCGCCGGGTCGCGCTGTACGGCACCGACGCACTGATCGACGCCAAGAAGGCCGAACACGCCGAGCTCGACATGCACTTCTCGACCGAGGACATCATCCGGAGCCGCGAAGAGAATGCCGAGCAGATCCGCGCGCTGCAGGAGCTGACCCGGATGGCAGCGACGTACGGATACGACATCGCGCGTCCCGCCGCGAACGCCCGCGAAGCGTTGCAATGGCTCTACTTCGCCTACCTCGGTGCGGTGAAGGAGCAAAACGGCGCAGCGATGAGCTTCGGCCGCAACACCGGGTTCCTGGATGTCTACATCCAGCGCGACCTGGAGGCCGGCGTCCTCGACGAAACGGGAGCGCAGGAACTCATCGATGACCTCGTCATCAAGCTTCGGATCGTGCGGTTCTTGCGCACGCCCGAGTACGACGCCCTGTTCTCCGGCGACCCGACATGGGTGACCGAGTCGCTGGGGGGCACGGGCGTTGACGGGCGGACTCAGGTCACCAAGACTGCGTTCCGATTCCTGCAGACGCTGTACAACCTCGGTCCGGCTCCGGAGCCCAACCTGACGGTGCTGTGGTCCAACGACCTCCCCCGCGGGTTCAAGGAGTTCTGCGCGAAGGTCTCGATCGACACGTCCTCCATCCAGTACGAGTCGGACGCCCTCATCCGGGGCCTGTGCGGAGACGATGCGGCGATCGCCTGCTGCGTCTCACCGATGAGCGTCGGCAAGCAGATGCAGTTCTTCGGTGCCCGGGTGAACCTCGCCAAGACCCTCCTCTACGCCATCAACGGTGGACGCGACGAGGTCACCGGCAAGCAGGTTGCCCCCGTCCTGCCGGCCGTCGTCGGCGACGTCCTCGACTACGACGACGTGCGCGGCAAGTTCCGCACGATGATGGAGTGGCTTGCCGCGACCTACGTGGATGCACTCAACTGCATCCACTACATGCACGACAAGTACGCGTACGAGCGCCTCGAGATGGCCCTGCACGACCGGGAGGTCCTTCGGACGATGGCCTGCGGCATCGCGGGATTGTCGGTGGCTGCGGACTCCCTGTCGGCGATCAAGTTCGCTCGGGTTTCTCCGGTTCGCGATGAGACGGGCCTCGTCGTCGACTACGTCGTGGAGGGCGAGTTCCCCACCTACGGCAACGACGACGACCGTGTCGATGACATCGCGCGGGAGCTCGTGACCGAGTTCATGGAGATGCTGCGTTCGCACCCGACGTACCGGAATGCCGTGCACACGCAGTCCGTGCTGACGATCACCTCGAACGTCGTCTACGGCAAGGCCACCGGCAACACCCCCGACGGCCGCCGCGCGGGGGCCCCCTTCGCGCCAGGCGCGAACCCGATGAACGGACGCGACACGCACGGGATGCTCGCAGCTACCCTGTCGGTCGCCAAGATCCCCTTCGACCAGGCCCAGGACGGCATCTCGCTGACCACGACGGTCGTTCCCGCGGGACTCGGCCGCACCGAGGACGAGCGGGTCGCAAACCTCGTCGGGCTCCTGGATGCCCAGATGGCTGCGGGTGGTTACCACCTGAACGTCAACGTGCTCACGCGGGAAACGCTCGAAGATGCGATGGAGAACCCGGAGAACTACCCCCAGTTGACCATCCGGGTCTCGGGTTACGCGGTCAACTTCGTCCGGCTCACCCGCGAGCAGCAGCTCGACGTGATCAGCCGCACCTTCCACACGGGGGTGTGACATGGCCGCCGTCGCGCTCCCGCAGCCGACGGTCCACGCGGGCCGCCTCGAGACGCACCACGCGCGTCTGGAGGCGGCCCGCGCCGGCGAGATGGGAAGCGTCCACTCCTGGGAGCTTGTCACCGCCGTCGACGGGCCGGGTACCCGGATGACGCTGTTCCTCTCCGGCTGCCCGCTGCGCTGCCAGTACTGCCAGAACCCCGACACGTGGCTCCAGAAGGATGGAACGCCCACGACGCTCGCCGAGATCGTCACCCGCATCCGCCGTTACGCTGGCGTCTTCCGGGCCACCGGCGGCGGGCTGACGATCTCAGGTGGCGAGCCGCTGCAGCAGTCCGCCTTCGTTGCCCGAATCCTCCACGAGGCGGCAGCAGAAGGCATCCACACCGCCATCGACACCTCGGGCTACCTGGGTCGCAACGCGTCTGACGCGATGCTCGACGATGTCAGCCTCGTGCTGCTGGACGTGAAATCCGGCATCCCCGAGACGTACCGCACGGTCACCGGACGCGAACTGCAACCGACCATCGACTTCGGTGACCGCCTCGCCGCCCGGGGAATCCCCACGTGGATCCGCTTCGTTCTCGTGCCAGGCCTCACGGATGCCGAAGACAACGTCGACGCCGTCGCCGAGATCGTCACGCGGTGGCCGAACGTGGAGCGGGTCGAGGTTCTCCCGTTCCACCAGATGGGCGCCTCGAAGTGGGACCGCCTGGGGCGCGCCTACAGCCTCGCCGAGACCCGGGCCCCCGAGCCGGAGCTGATCGAACGCGTGCGCCAGCAGTTCCGGGCGCGGGGCCTCACGACCTACTGACCGCCCCGCACGAGTTCAGCCGCCGCGCGGCGGGCCCACGCCTCGGCGTCAGCAAGGCTCTCTCGGGTGAGCGATGACGGGGCGTCATGAGCCTCGACGACCCGCTCGACGGTATCGAGGATGCCAAGGAACCCGATGCGACCGTCGTGGAAAGCATCCACCGCGACCTCGTTGGCAGCGTTGAACACCGCCGGATACGTTCCGCCCGCGCGCCCCACTCGCTTTGCCAACGCGACGGCGGGAAAGGCTGTCTCGTCCAGCGGCTCGAAGCTCCAGGTGGTCGCGGTGCTCCAGTCGATGGGGACGCCGACTCCGGCAATGCGATGCGGCCAGTCCAGGCCGAGCGAGATCGGGAGGCGCATATCGGGCGGGGATGCCTGGGCGATGGTGGAGCCATCACTGAACTCCACCATCGAGTGGACAACCGACTGTGGATGCACCACCACGTCGATCTGCGCGTAGGGCACGTCGAACAGCAGGTGCGCCTCGATCACCTCGAGGCCCTTGTTGACCAGGGTCGCCGAGTTCGTCGTGACGACCCGACCCATGTTCCAGGTCGGATGCGCCAGCGCTTCGGCGGGCTTCACCGACTCCAGCGCTTCGCGGGAGCGGCCACGGAACGGGCCCCCTGACGCAGTCAGCACCAAGCGGCGGACCTCCGCTCGTTCGCCGGAACGCAGGGCCTGGGCAAGTGCAGAGTGCTCGGAATCGACCGGCACGATCTGGCCCGGTTGTGAGAGCGCTGTCACCAGTTCTCCACCGACGATGAGAGATTCCTTGTTCGCAAGGGCGAGCGTTCGCCCTTGCTCGAGAGCTGCGATGGTTGGCCCGAGGCCGACCGAGCCCGTGATGCCATTGAGGACGACGTCAGCCTCGACATCCCGGACCAGCTGCTCTGCCTCATGGATGCCGACAGCCGTGCTCTCGACACCGAACTCGCGGGCCTGCGCCTCAAGCACGTCGCGCTGACTCCCGGTGGCAAGGCCCACGATCTCGAACCGGTGCCGGTTGCCCCGAATGACGTCGAGGGCCTGTGTGCCGATCGACCCACTGGAACCGAGAATGATGACGCGGCGCATGCGCTCAGCCTATCGAGGGCCTCACGCTGCGCCGCGTCAGGGCGGTGCTCAGCCGGCTGCGGGCTCGGTGGAGATGATCTGCACGACGAAGACGAGAGTTTCGCCGGCCAGCGCGTTGGTGTTGGTCACTGATGCTTCGCCGTATCCGCACAGGGGCGACATCGACACGAGGACCGTCGAGCCGACCTTCTGCCCTTCGAGGGCGCGCTGGAAGCCGGACACGACCTGCGTGGTCTGGAAGGTCGCGGGCGAACCCTTCTCCCAACTGGAGTCGAAGACGGTGCCATCGCTCCATTTCACGCCGGTGTAGTTGACCGTGACGCTGTCACCGGGCTCGACGACGGCGCCGTCACCTTCGGTGAGAACGTCGACGACGACGCCGCTGGGCGGGTCTGATGCCGGGATCGCGATGGCGGGGGCACCGCTCTCGTCGAAGGCGACGGTGGGCATGGCAGCGTCCGCGTCCACGACCTGGCACCACTGATCAGCCGGAGTCACATCGAGCACATCGAGGACGTAGACCTGCGCTGCGGTTTCACCCTGACCAGGCACTGCCAGAACGATGCGGGATCCCGCCGTTGCGCATCCGAAGAACTCATCGATACCCGTGCCGGCTTCCACCGGAATCGGCGCGAGCGGCGCGGCCTCGTCATACCCCGCGGAATCCACCTGCGCTCCCGTGTCACCGTCGAAGACGGTGAGGGCGTACGAGACATACGCACCGTCTGTCAGCGCAGTTCCGTCGCCGGTGATGGCGACAGTCCGCTGCAGCGCATCAACGGCGATGGGCGTCGAGAAAGAGGCGGTGGGGACCTGTCCGAACTCGCCCTCGACGGTGACAGATTCGGAGACGGGGCCGGAGTCGGCCGCTGCCGCGCAGAGTCCACCGTTGTTCACGGATGTCGCAGTCGGGTCGCTTTCGGCAGCCGATGTACAGCCAGCCAGAAGTAGTGCCGCGGTCGCGGCGACGGTCAGGGCAAGAAGGGAGCGTGAGCGCACAATGGTCCTCTGCTGTGGGCGGATTCTCCATCCTTTCGCACAATTCCTCTGTCTCTGCTGGGAATCGCATTGCCCCTGCCATTCCGAACAGGGAATGAAACCGGCGGTAGCCTCGACGGGTGACCGTCGACCCCACCGCCCCCGCAGCCGAGGAGCTCCTCAGCGACGGCACCCGGATCCACCGCATGGGGGTCACGTATGTGCTCGGGCGCATGGTGATCGCGCCGCTTGCACGTCTGATCTATCGACCGCGAGTCGAAGGCAAGCATCTCGTACCGCGAAGCGGGCCCGTCATCTTCGCGAGCAACCATCTCTCGTTCATCGACTCGATCGCCATCCCGGTCGCGGCACCGCGTCGGGTTCACTTCCTCGCGAAGTCCAGCTACTTCGAAGGTTCGGGTCTTTCGGGATGGGCATCGCGACAGTTCTTCACGTCGATCGGAGCGATTCCGGTTCGTCGTGGCGCAGGTCAAGCCGCCCTCGACGCCCTGGATCAGCAGCGTGCGCTCCTCGAGGCGGGGAGCGCCGTCGCCCTGTATCCGGAGGGCACACGTTCTGTCGACGGTCGCCTCTACAAAGGGCGCACGGGGGTAGCCTTCCTTGCACTCCAGACCGGCGCACCCGTCGTTCCCGTGGGCCTTATCGGCACGGACAAGGTCATGCCGAAGGGTGCGACGCTGCCCTCCCCGAGGCATCGCATCACTGTCAAATTCGGTCAGCCGTTGGACCTGTCCCACCACGGCGACTCCTCATCGGGTCGCGCCCGCCGCGGGGCAACCGATGAGATCATGGCCGCGATCCACGCCCTGTCCGGGCAGGAACTCGCTGGCGCCTACAACGAAGTCCAGCCGCAGTCGCCCATCGAACGCATCAAGCAGGCGCTCCCCCACGAGCGCCGCTGACCGGCGCGTTCAGGCCTCGAGCCCTGCGACGAGTGTCGTGGGGCGATGGTTGACCGGAAAGTTCACCGAGTTCGCGATGAAACACCACTGGTTGGCCTGGTGGTGGGCAGCCTCGGCGGCGGACCGCATCGACTCGTCAGCCACCGTCACAACGGGGTGCAGCGTCACCTCACGGAAACTGCCACCGCCGCGACCGTCCTCCACCATGACGCCGGTCGCGGTGTCCCGATACGCGACCACCACCACCCCGGCCTGAACGGCAGCGTGCAAGTAAGACAGCAGGTGGCACTCGCTCAGGGCAGCAACCAGGAGATCCTCCGGGTTCCACCGCGAAGCATCCCCACGAAACGGCTTGTCGCTGGAGGCCAGAAGCTCCGGCTTCCCCTCGATCTGCAACGTGACGTCCCGGGCATAGTCGCGGTAGCCAGCGGTACCGACACCGCGGTTGCCGGTCCATTCGGCCCGAACGGTGTACTCGTGTTCACCCAGCATGGGCCCAGTCTGGCATCGCTGTGCGCACTGATGCCCCGGATAGGCTGTGGGAGTGCCTGAGACCCTCCCTGTTACCGCTGCCGTCGAGCTCGCGCGGGTGGAACGAGGCGGATTCGTTGAGTCGCGCCATGCCGGGGCGGCGATCGTCCTGAACCCCGATGGTCAGGTCATCGAGAGGCTTGGTGACACCGATGCGCCCATCCTTCCGCGGTCGTCTCTGAAGCCGATCCAGGCACTGGCATGTCTCGCGGCGGGGGCACAGCTCAAAGATGAGACGCTGGCGCTCGCGACCGCCAGCCACGCGGGAACCGACCGGCACGTCGCCGTCGTCCGCGACATCCTCGACGCCGCCGGGCTGGACGAGCGGAGCCTCCAGTGCCCGCCTGCCTGGCCGTCCGATACGACCACACGAGATGCGCTTGTGCGCGCCGGAGGAGAGCCCGAGCGACTCCGCATGAATTGTTCGGGAAAGCACGCTGCGATGCTGGCGGCGTGCGTCGCGCAGGGGTGGGACATCGCCACGTACCTCGACTCGGAGCATCCGCTGCAGGTTCAGATTCGGGAGCTCGTCGAGCGGCTGACCGGAGAGCGCGTGCAGGCATCCGTTGTCGATGGATGCGGCGCTCCCGTCTTCGCCCTCTCCCTGTCTGGCCTGGCCAAGGCAGCACACCGCATCGGAAGTTCCTCCGAACGCTCCCCCTTCGCTCTGCACCGCAACGCGGCAGCACTTGTTGCGGCAGTGCGCCAGCATCCCTGGACGATCGACGGTCCCGGCCGGGCCGACACGATCGCGATCGAACAGACCGGGGTCTTTGCCAAGGGCGGCGCCGAAGGTGTGATGATCATGGTCGCGCCGGACGGGACCACCGCAGCCCTCAAGATGCTCGATGGCTCGGCCCGGGCCACATCCATTGTCGCGCTGCGTCTTCTGGAGCGAGCTGGTGCACTGAGCGCCGCAGACGTTTCGCGAGCTCGGGACGAGCTGCCTCTGCGGGTCCGCGGCGGCGAGCGCGACGTCGGGGTCATCTGCCCCGCGTTCTGACCCGGATCATCCGAGCCGCACCCGGCCGACGTCGCATCCGGGTTCAAGGAGCCATCCGCGCGGCGCCCCCGGAAGGCACAGCGGAGGAAGGTCTCGTCGGCCGGTGAGGATGCGGTACTCCCCCGAGCAGGACGGATCAATGAGAAGCGGGCCCTGGGCGCGCAGGGTCGTGAGCGCGGCCCAGAATCGCTGCCACTGCTCGGGTTCAGCGCGCACGACGCGCGAGCGTCCAGGTTCAATCATCGGCGGAACGCCAGCGCCGAGTACGTCATCGGGGCTCATGATCTCCACGCCGTGAGCGAGCCACTGCTCGTGAGTCCGCTCGGCGCCGGGGGTGGCGCGCGTGACCCAGCTCGTCAGCCCAGCAGGCGGCAGCCAGAGGGAGGGATGCGACGCCGCTCCGCTCCGCGGAGAGGCTTCCGCCCGATACACCTGGACGAGCGTTCCGCTGAGCCGACCTCGACCCGGCGGAGCTGTGGGGTCGTGGTGGCTCGCCATGCCGCCGGCCGCGAGGTAGTCGGTGCGCTGGGTGTGGCGAAGCAGGAGCCGGCGCGACATCAGGTCGGCGATGCGAGCGAGCGGCGCTGTGAGGCGTTCCAGACCGAGCAGGAACTGACGTTCCTCCCCAGAAGAGCGGGCTATCGTTTCGAGGAGGCCGGCAGCGGCGTGGGCGTAGTCCGGCGGAAGCGCGGCCAGCAGGGCGTCAGCCTCATCCACCACGACGGCGCCGTCCCGCGAAACGGCAACGCGGTTCAAGTCATCCCAGGCCGCCTCGAGATCTCCTGCATCGATCCACGCATCCACGCGATCGATCTGCGCCGCAATGGTGTGCAACGCAGTGGTCACTCCCGAGCCGGCGGCGCCGATGACGCAGAGCCCTCGATCGGATCGCGCCAGCCCGATCGGCTCCTGACGCTGCAGGTGGGGCTCGTCAGCGATGCCGATGAGGAGCATGTCGTCGTTCCCCTCACGACGGGGAAGCCGGGCATCGGCCGGGAGGGGTTCGAGCCACGGCGCCGGCACCCGGGCACCCTGGGCGCGGGCAGCGAGCTCAGACACAAACTCGTCGTCTGCCACCGCGACGCGAATCCGCACCGCGCGCTCGTCTCCCGCCCGTCTCACGTGGGCTGTGCCGGCGCTGTGCGCTCCGGCGGGCCTGCGCTGGGGGGTGTCATCTCCGAGCATCAGACGGCAATCGGCCGCATCGGCGGCTCGCAGAACGACGCGCAGCAGACAGTTCGCAAGGAGCGCCTCTCGAAACACCCCGGTGGCGCGCTGCGTGCCGAGGATGACGTGGATACCGAGCGCCCGACCCCGCGCCGTGAGGTCGATGAACAGGTGAGCGAGCTCGCCGTGAGAACTCAGCAGCGTGGCGAATTCGTCGACGACCACGACCAGTCGAGGAAGGCCGGTCGCGCCCTCGGCGATGTCACGGATGCCGACGGCCGCGAGCACACCCTCACGGCGGCGCACCTCCGCACGCAGGCCCTCAAGACCGCGCGTTGCCGCGGCCGCATCGAGGTCGGTCAGCACACCGGTGACGTGCGGGAGGCTCCGAAGGGACGAAAAGGCGGTGCCGCCCTTGAAATCGGCGAGGACGAACACGACGTCCTCAGGGGTGTAGTGCGCCGCAAGGGAGACGACCCAGGTTCGTAGCAGTTCGCTCTTGCCGCTTCCTGTCGTGCCGACCACCAGCGCATGCGGTCCATCGCTGACCAGATCGAGGCAGAACGGTCTCGCACCGGAAGTGCCGATGGCACCCGCGAGCGTTCGGGAACCCGCGCCGGGCGCTGGCGTCCGGCGCGGAGCCAGCAAATCACCCAGCGCCAGCGGGCTGTCATCCGGCGCCGTCGGCGCAATCCTCCCGCGCAACGAACGGGCCAGAAGGCTCGCCTGGAACTCCGAGAGGACCTGCGGAACGACCTCGAGCGTGGTCTCAGCGGTCTCCAGTGCCGCATGCGCCGCTCCTGTGGATGTCTGACCGACGAGCATCCGGACTGCGGCGCCACGCCCGCTCCCGACGAGGATTGTGGCGTCGGCCGCTCCCGCGGCGCCCTCCCATCCACTCGAGAAGCCAAGCGCGACGCGGTGTTGGCCTGGGGTGACCCGGTGCGGAAGCTCCTCGACCCAGGCGAAGCTCTCCGGAAGGTCTCCGACAATCTCGAGCCGGCCCGGCGGATGGACCAGACAGAGTTGCACAATCATCGCGCGCACGACGCCGGCAACGAGCGGCTCGGGCCCGTCCACCCCGAGACTGCCTCGCAGCGGCACCACGATAGGAGCGTCCCGCATCGTCGGTCCGCCCGCGCCCAGTACCCTCGTCATACTCTTGGGCGCAGACCCCTCGGCGCCGAGGCCTGTCAGCTGCGCAGCGGGCAGTTCGGTCGCTACATCTCCACTCCCCAACACCAGGTGCTCCTGGCGGCCGGGGACCTCCCGCCATAGCTCTGCCGGTTCCTCCAGAAGCCGCCGAATGTCGGGCGAGGCGCGCCATGCACGGTCGCGGCGATGGGTGAGCTCCTCCTCGAGCGCCGCGCTCAGCGCGGCGGAATCCGCCTGGGCCACGGCATCATCCCGGCGCCTCGCACGCCGTGCCGCCCACACCCGGTCACCGAAGCCTGCGACAGCCATCAGCGGCGCGAGGGCGGCGAACCACAGACTCAGAACGGACCCGGTCACCACCCACAGTGCCACTGCCCCGAGCACCGGCACCGTCATCGCGAGAACCGGAAGTCCTGTCGTACCGCGAGCAGGGCCGCGCGAGTCCTTCACAGATGACCGGCGATGTGCGGTTCCAGACGATGAACGCATGGCCCCAGCCCATCATCCGGTCTGGAGCGGTCGCGGTTACGGGCCCGCCGTCCTGGGCGACCGACGAGAAACGCGATGCTGGGGAGGAGCGGAACCTCAGGAGCCGGGGACGCGAGCGACGTTCACGACGACGATCGAGATGTTGTCGCGTCCGCCGTTCTCGAGCGCGGCATCCAGCATCGCCTCGACCGCCGCAGCCGGCTCGGGGTGCTCCACGAGGAAGTGCTGGATGCCGAAGTCGGTGAGTTCCTTGGTCAGTCCGTCGGAGCAGATGACGAATCTGTCGCCGTCGACGACATCGAGACGGACGTAGTCGGGCGTGACGCTCTCGCTCGGCCCGAGAGCCCGAGTGATGACGTTGCCGTACGGGTGGTTCTCGGCCTCTTCCGGACTCAACCGCCCCGAGGCGATGAGCTCCTGCACGACCGAGTGGTCTGTCGTGACCTGGACGATGGCGCCATCACGTAGCAGGTACACACGCGAGTCGCCGATGTTGAGGGCAACCCAGGATGCCTCGGCTCCCGAGACATCCAAAAACAGCCCGGTCACGGTCGTTCCGGTGGCCTCGTCAGTCGCTTCCGGGCGAGCGGCGATGTCTTTGACAGCGCGCGCGAGGGCCTTCTCGATCGCTTTGGTGGAGACCGAGCCGGTGTCGGCGACCGCGTGAAGGCGTTCGACAGCGCTCGCGCTGGCAATCTCACCGCCGATGTGACCGCCCATTCCGTCGGCGACGACGAACAGCGGATATTCCGCGAGGACGGCATCTTGATTGACCTCACGCCGACGGCCGGTATCTGTCACCGCTGCCCACGCGAGCTCGAGGCGATCGCGTGCCAGGTCAACGGTGCGGGAATGGGCGGAAACCTCGGCCACGCGACCCTTTCCTCGTCGTTGTCGGTATCGGCGCCAGGCGCCGACCGTCACATCCTAATCGAACGTCAGGTCCCGAGCGCGGACATACCGTGCCGGGGACGCGCCGTCATCCGTTCGCGGTGTTTTCGGCACCCTCATCGGCGGGAGCCTCGAACTGTGCGTTGTAGAGCGACCAGTAGGCCCCCCGCGCACGCAGCAGCTCCTCGTGGGTCCCCTGTTCGACGATCGCGCCGCTCTCCATGACCAGGATGAGGTCGGCATCCCGAATCGTCGAGAGACGGTGTGCGATGACGAACGAGGTGCGGTCACGCCGCAGGCGAGACATCGCGCGCTGGATCAGCAGCTCCGTGCGGGTGTCCACCGACGAGGTGGCCTCATCGAGAATCAGGATGCGGGGATCCGCGAGGAACGCGCGCGCGATCGTGACGAGCTGGCGCTCACCGACCGAGAGGTTCGTCGCCTCGTCATCGAGCACGGTGTCGTATCCGTCCGGCAGGGCGTGGACGAATCGGTCGACGTATGCCGCCGAGGCTGCCGCCACCAGCTCTTCCTCGCTCGCGTCCGGCCTCCCGTAGGCGATGTTCTCGCGAATCGTGCCCGCGAACAGCCACGTGTCCTGCAGCACCATGCCGGTGCGCGCCCGTAGGTCATCGCGCGTCATCCGTCGCGTATCGAGGCCACCGCCTGGAAGGCCCGCTCCGGTGTCGAGCAGGATGCCGCCCTCATCCACGTCGTAGAAGCGCATGACGAGGTTGACGAGCGTTGTCTTTCCCGCTCCGGTGGGCCCGACGATAGCGACCGTGCTTCCGGATGCGGCGCGCAGGCTCAGGTCGTCGATGAGCGGCGTGTCCGCGACATAGCGGAACGAGACGTCGCGGAACTCGAGGGTGCTCGCGTCGGCCGGAACGGTCTCGGCAGGCTCCGGATCGTCTGACTGCTCGGGCTCGTCCAGCAGCTCGAACACCCGCTCGGCACTTGCCACCCCCGACTGCAGCAGGTTCGCCATGGAGCCGAGCTGGCTGAGCGGCTGCGTGAACTGTCGCGAGTACTGGATGAAGGCCTGCACGTCTCCGATCGAGAGCAGCCCCCCGGCAACCTGCAGCCCACCGACGACCGCGATGGCGACGTAGACGAGGTTCCCGATGAACATCATCGCGGGCATGATGATGCCGGACAGGAACTGTGCCCCGAAGCTCGCGCGGTAGACCTCGTCGTTCTCGGCGGCGAAGTCGGTTTCGGCCTCACGCTGGTGGCCGAAGACCTTCACCACCGAATGCCCCGAGAAGGTCTCCTCGACTCGGGCGTTCAGAACGCCGGTCGCACGCCACTGGGTGACGAACAGTGCCTGGGAGCGGCGGGCGACCAGGACCGTCACGACAATCGTGAGCGGAATCGTCACGAGTGCGATCACTGCCAGCAGCGGCGAGATCACGAACATCATGACCAGCACGCCGATCACGGTCAGGAGCGAGATGACGACCTGCGACAGTGTCTGCTGCAGGCTTTGACCGATATTGTCGACGTCGTTGGTGACGCGGCTTAGCAGCTCGCCGCGCTGCACCCGGTCGAAGTACGACAGCGGCAGGCGGTGGATCTTCTCCTCCACTTCGATGCGCAGCCGGTGCATCGCGCGTTGGACGACGCCGTTCAGGATGCGAGCCTGCAGCCATCCGAACACACTCGCGCCCACATACACGGCGAGCACGAGCAGCAAGAGTTGGCCGAGTGCAGTGAAGTCGATACCGGCGCCCGGGGTGAAGGTCATCGTCGAGAGGAGGTCAGCCTGCTCCTGCTGACCGTTCGCAGTCAGCTGGTCCATGATCTGCTGCTGTGTGGTTCCCGGGGGAACATCCGAGAACTGCAGCGAGACGAACCCGGCGAAGACGAGGTTGGTGCCCTCCCCCAGGAGCTTCGGTCCGATCACCGACAGCGCGACCGAGAACACGCCCAACACGATGACCAGGATGAGCAGCGCGTTCTCCCGGCGCAGATGCGCGAGCAGGCGCTTCGCGCTCGCGCCGAAGTTTTGAGCCTTCTGGACGGGCATTCCTATCCCGCGTCCCATGGGGCCACCGCCCATCGGGCCGCGCGCGGGAGCCGCACCTGCAGCGGGGCGTGGCGCGCTCATGCTGCAGCCTCCGCCGAGAGCTGGGAATCAACGATCTCGCGATAGGTCTCGCAGGTCTCCACGAGGTCCTCATGTCTCCCGATGCCGACGATCCGACCGTGGTCGAGCACCACGATCTGATCGGCGTGCTGAATCGTCGAGACGCGCTGGGCGACGACCAACCGGGTAGCGTCGGGAAGCTCCGTGTCGAGAGCACGGCGAAGCGCGGCGTCCGTTCGCAGATCGAGGGCCGAGAACGAGTCGTCGAAAATGAAGATCGGCGGGTTCTTGACGAGCGCTCGTGCTATCGCGAGGCGCTGTCGCTGCCCACCCGAGACGTTCGTGCCTCCCTGCGCGATCGGTGCCTCGAGCCCGAGGGGGAAGGCCTCGACGAAGGAACGGGCCTGGGCGAGCTCGAGAGCACGCCACAGGCTCGGGTCGTCGGCGGCGGCATTCCCGTAGCGCAGATTCGACGCGACCGTTCCGGAGAACAGGAATGCCCGCTGCGGAACCAGCCCGATCCGCGCCCAGAGGTCATCGGGATCGTAAGAGCGCACGTCGACGCCGTCGACGCGCACCTCCCCCGCCGTCACATCGAACAAGCGCGGCACAAGCCCGATGAGCGTCGACTTACCCGACCCGGTCGATCCGATGATCGCTGTCGTCGTGCCCGGCTCGACGGTGAACGTGATGTCGTGAAGCACCGCATCCTGCGCACCCGGGTATGCGAAGTCGACGTGGGAGAACTCGACCCTGCCGCGAGGCGTCGGCGCGGTGACAGCCTCTGCGGGCGGCTCGACCGAGGGGTCCGTATCGAGGACTTCACCGATCCGCTTTGCACAGACCGCGGCGCGCGGAATCATGACGAACATGAAGGTCGCCATCATGACTCCCATGAGGATCTGCATGATGTAGGTGAGGAAAGCGAACAACGTTCCGATCTCGACGCCGTCGTTTTGCACCTGGAAGGCGCCGAACCAGATCACCGCAACGCTCGAGATGTTCAGCACGAGCATGACGACGGGAAACATCAGCGCCATGAGGTTGCCCGCGCGAAGTCCGGTCGCCATGACATCCCGGCTCGCGACATCGAAGCGCTGACGTTCGTGGTCTTCGCGGACGAAGGCGCGAACGACTCGGATGCCGGTGAGCTGCTCGCGCATGATCTGGTTGACGCGGTCGATCCGCTGCTGCATGACCGTGAACGCGGGAACCATCCGCACCACGATGAGTGAGACCAGGATCAACAGCACCGGCACGGCCACCGCCATGAGCCACGACAGGCCCGGGTCCTGGCGAATCGCCATGATGACTCCACCGATCGCGAGCATGGGAGCCGAGACCATCAGCGTCGCGGAGACCTGCACCAGCATCTGAACCTGCTGGACGTCGTTGGTGTTGCGGGTGATGAGCGAAGGCGCGCCGAAGTTCCCCACCTCGCGCTGCGAGAACGCGACGACGCGGTGGAAGACGTCGGCGCGCAGGTTCTTACCCATTCCCATGGCGAGCCGAGACCCGAAGTACACGGCGATGACCGCGCAGACGACCTGTACGAGTGAGATGACGAGCATGAGACCGCCGGTCGACCAGATGTAACCGATGTCGCCGGTCACCACGCCGTTGTCGATGATGTCAGCGTTCAAGGTCGGCAGCAGCAGTGACGCGATCGACTGGGCGAGCTGAAAGACGATGACGGCGATGATCAGCGGCCACGCGGGTCGGAGATACCGCACCAGGAGGGTCCAAAGCACGAGGAGTTCCTTCCACCGGAAACGGACGGTCGGCTCCCCGCTGACACGTCCTCGCTGACGCTACGCCCGGCATCCGGCGGCAGGCAAATCACTCGGGTGCGCCGTCAGCGAACGTCCAAGAACGCAGCCGCGAACGTGCAAGAGGCCCCCACCGTGCGGTGGGGGCCTCTGTGCCAAGCCGGATCAGGCCTTGGGCTCGTCCGGAGCCGCGGGCGGCTCGGGGCTTGCCGGCGGCTGCGCGGCGGGAGGAGCGTAGCCCGTCGGAGGCGCCGGAGGTGCTGCATAGCCGGGGGCCGGGCTGGTGGCGGGGTTGGCCGGGTAGCCACCGGCAGGGACCTGCGAGGGGATACCCTCCCAGTTCGTGCGATCGCCCAGGAATCCATTGCCGGCCCACGGGGCGGCGGGGATCGCCGTGTTCCAGCGCGACTTATCGAAGGCGGCGATACCGAGCCACACGATCGAGAGGAAGAAGTAGAGGATGAGCCACACGGCTTCCTTCTGCAGCTTCAGTCCCACACGCCACGCCGCCATCAGCGTCAGGATGAAGGTCGCGAGCAGGATGAGCTGGCCGACGACCGGAATCCAGCCCAGCAGAATCGACGCGCCGATGGCGTAGAGAAGCAGCCACGGGCTGAGGTCGCCGAGCTTCAGGAAGATCATGCCGTTGTAGATCGGCACCCACGCACGCCACTTGCCCTGCACACCGGCCTTGTCGAAGACCCGCATCAGGAAGAACGACGTGAGGACGTAGCCGGCAGCAGCGAAGATGATCCAGAAAAAGACGAGGAAGATCAGCAAGCCGATCGACCCGCCATCGTTGTAATAGACGACTGACGCGCCTACCTGTTCGAACATGAACGTTCCTCCCGAACGGTCAGGACCCGCACCTCGAGCTGGTGCGTGACGGGGCACTCGCCCGTTGCGTTCATGCTAGCGATCCTTGGGCGCCGCTGTCAGCAGATTCTCAGCATGAGGCACGATCAGCGCTATGGCGTCGCCGTCGCGGTCCGTCTCGAATCCGGCGCCGCTGGCCCATTCCATGAACTGTGCCGCGTCCGACAGGTCGGCGCCGGATTCCGCGAGAGCGCGGGTGAGTCGCCCCTTCGCGTTCTTGTTGAAGTGATTGAGAGCTCGTGTCTGCCCGTGCACTGCCCGCGTCAGAACTCGCACGTATGCGCTCCGCTTGGCGGGCGCAGCCCCGAGTGCGACGTAGGCTTCGGACCTCAGGTCAAGCACGAACCCGCGGGCGTAACGGTCGAGCGCTGCCGCGACGGGACCGGCCCAGAGCTGACGCTGCGATGCGAGACCGGGAAGACGGATGCCAGCACCCAGCCGGTACGACGGAATGGGGTCCAGAGCACCGACCGGCCCGAAGGGCGCGGAATGGATCAGGACATGCTCGCCGAGCCACTGCCTCGCAGGGGCGTCCAGACTCGCGGCATCCAGAGCGTCGAAAAGCACCCCCGTGTACCGGTCGATCGCTGGCATTGTCGACGACGTGCGCAGCGCACGATTCACCTCGATCTCACCGCGCTGCTTCGGGCCGAGCTTCAGCGCCCGTGCCGCAGCATCGGGGTCATCGCTGAGCGCGACCAGCGCCTCGATGACCGATTCGCGGATCGGCGTCAGCTCGGGAAGGGCCAGACGGGATGCATCCCACGGAACCCCCGCGCCACCAGCCCGCTTCGTCTCCGACGGCGGCAACAAAATCAGCACGGATGCACCCCACCGAGAACGGCGAAATCGCCGAGGGAGGACGGATGACGATGCACTCGTCCTACCTCGGCGATTCTTCCTACGCCCGTGCGATGCGGCCGAGGCCGAGCGCTGGGGCGGATGCTGGTGTCAGGCGACGAGAGCGGCGTTGCCGGCCACGATCGTGACGACATCGCCCTCGATCGAGAGGAAGCCGTCTTGCGCGTTCGCGACGACTTTGCTGCCGTCATCCTTGGTGATGCGGACCTGACCCTCGGCGAGAATCGCGAGAACCGGTTCGTGTCCGGTCATGAAGCCGATCTCACCCTCGACGGTCTTGGCGACCACGAGGGATGCCTCCCCCGACCACACTTCGGCGTCGGCAGAGACGAGGCTGACGTGCAGCGGCATGATCAGCCGTTCTCCTTCTGGATCTGCGCCCAGCGCTCCTCGACGTCCGAGATGCCACCGACGTTGAAGAACGCCTGCTCGGCGACGTGGTCGAAGTCACCCTTGACGATCGCGTCGAAGGACTCGATCGTCTCCTTGATCGGGACCGTGGAGCCCTCGACACCGGTGAACTTCTTGGCCATGTAGGTGTTCTGCGAGAGGAACTGCTGGATCCGGCGCGCACGCGACACGACGACCTTGTCCTCTTCGGAGAGCTCGTCGACACCGAGGATCGCGATGATCTCCTGCAGTTCCTGGTTCTTCTGCAGGATCTGCTTGACGGCGGTCGCCACACGGTAGTGGTCTTCACCGACGTAGCGCGGGTCGAGGATGCGGCTGGTCGAGGTCAGCGGGTCAACCGCGGGGTACAGACCGCGCGAGGCGATCGCACGCGAGAGCTCGGTGGTCGCATCCAGGTGGGCGAAGGTGGTCGCCGGCGCCGGGTCGGTGTAGTCGTCAGCGGGCACGTAGATTGCCTGGAGCGACGTGATGGAGTGACCACGCGTCGAGGTGATGCGCTCCTGGAGCACACCCATCTCGTCGGCGAGGTTCGGCTGGTAACCCACGGCGGAGGGCATACGGCCGAGCAGCGTCGAGACCTCGGAACCTGCCTGCGTGAAGCGGAAGATGTTGTCGATGAACAGCAGCACGTCCTGCTTCTGGACATCACGGAAGTACTCGGCCATCGTCAGGGCCGACAGCGCCACGCGAAGGCGGGTCCCCGGCGGCTCGTCCATCTGACCGAACACGAGCGCGGTCTTGTCGAAGACCCCGGCGTCCTCCATCTCGTGGATGAGGTCGTTGCCCTCACGGGTACGCTCACCGACACCGGCGAACACCGACACACCACCGTGGTCCTGCGCGACGCGCTGGATCATCTCCTGGATGAGGACGGTCTTGCCGACGCCGGCACCACCGAAGAGGCCGATCTTTCCACCCTGCACGTAGGGGGTCAGCAGGTCGATGACCTTGATGCCGGTCTCGAACATCGTCGTCTTGGACTCGAGCTGGTCGAAGGCCGGAGCCTTGCGGTGGATGCCCCACCGCTCGGTGATCTCGATCTTCTCGCCCGGCTCGGCGTTGAGGACCTCGCCGGTGACGTTGAACACGTGGCCCTTGGTCACGTCGCCCACCGGCACCGAGATCGGGCCGCCCGTGTCACGGACTTCCTGACCACGAACGACACCGTCGGTGGGCTTGAGCGCGATGGCGCGGATGAGGTCGTCGCCCAGGTGCTGCGCGACCTCGAGGGTCAGCTCGCTGGACTCGCCATCGATCGTGATCGTGGTGGTCAGCGCGTTGTAGATGTCGGGGATCGAGTCATGCGGGAACTCGATGTCGACGACAGGGCCGGTGACGCGCGCGACGCGGCCGACGACCGCGGTCTTCTCGGCGGTTGCGGTGGGAGTCATGGTCATTCTCTTTCGTGTCAGGTCTACTTGCCCGACGCCAGAGCGTCGGCGCCGCCGACGATCTCGGCGATCTGCTGCGTGATCTCGGCCTGTCGCGCGTTGTTGCGCAGGCGGGTGTAGTCGGTGATGAGCTTGTCGGCGTTGTCACTCGCGGACTTCATCGCCTTCTGCGTCGCGGCGTGCTTTGCGGCAGACGACTGCAGGAGAGCGTTGAAGACGCGGCTCTGGATGTACACCGGCAGCAGCTGGTTGAGCACGGTTTCGGCGTCCGGCTCGAACTCGTACAGCGGATACACCTGGGCGGATGCCGACTCCTCGGCCTCGACGACCTCGAGCGGCAGCAGTCGAACCTGCTCGGGGCTCTGGGTCATCATGCTGACGAAGCGGTTGTAGACGAGGTGGATCTCATCGACGCCGCCCTCGTTGCCGCCACGGTCGTACGCATCCAGCAAGGCTGCCGCGATCTCTTCCGCGGTGTGGAAGTGCGGCGTGTCGGTGTCGCCCGTCCACTGCCCCGCGCTTGCCATCTTGCGGAACTGGAAGTACCCGACGGCCTTGCGGCCGACGAGGTAGAACACCGGCTCCTTACCCTGCTCGCGCAGCAGCTGTGCAAGCTCCAGGCCCTCGCGGAGGATCTGCGAGTTGAACGCGCCGGCAAGTCCACGGTCGGAAGCGAAGATCACCACGGCCGAGCGCCGGATGACCTCGCGTTCGGTCGTCAGCGGGTGATCAACGTTCGAGTGCGTGGCAACCGCCGACACCGCGCGGGTTACCGCGCGAGCGAACGGAGCTGACGCCCGCACGCGACCCATCGCCTTCTGAATGCGCGAAGCCGCGATGAGTTCCATCGCCTTCGTGATCTTCTTGGTCGTCTGGGCAGAAGAGATCTTCTGCTTGTAGACCCGGAGTTGTGCACCCATGGTTTATCGCCCTCGCGCGCCCTTAGTGGCGGCCCTTGACGATCTTCTCCTGGTTGACGTCCTCGGCCTGCGCGGCGCCGACCTCTTCGTGGCCGGGCTTGGAGATCGCCTGACCCTTGCCGGAGCGGAACTCCAGTACGAAGTCGTCAACGACCTTCTCGAGCTCGGCGACAGTGTCGTCATCCAGCACGTTGGTCTCGCGAAGACGGTCGAGGATCGTCGTGTTGCGGCGCAGGAAGTCCAGCAGCTCGCGCTCGAACGGCAGCACGTCCTCGACCTCGATCGTGTCGAGCTTGCCGTTGGTGCCGGCCCAGATCGAGACGACCTGCTCCTCAACGGGGTACGGCGAGTACTGCGGCTGCTTGAGCAGCTCGGTCAGACGCGCACCGCGGGCGAGCTGGCGACGGGATGCCGCATCCAGGTCGCTCGCGAACATCGCGAAGGCCTCGAGTGAGCGGTACTGGGCAAGCTCGAGCTTGAGCGTTCCCGAGACCTTCTTGATGGACTTGACCTGAGCGTCACCACCGACGCGCGAGACCGAGATACCCACGTCGACAGCGGGACGCTGGTTGGCGTTGAAGAGGTCGGACTGCAGGAAGATCTGGCCGTCGGTGATCGAGATCACGTTCGTCGGGATGTACGCCGACACGTCGTTGGCCTTGGTCTCGATGATCGGAAGACCCGTCATGGAGCCTGCGCCCAGCTCGTCGGAGAGCTTCGCGCAACGCTCGAGCAGACGCGAGTGCAGGTAGAAGACGTCGCCGGGGTAGGCTTCGCGGCCCGGCGGGCGGCGAAGCAGCAGCGACACCGCACGATAGGCCTCAGCCTGCTTCGAGAGGTCATCGAAGATGATCAGGACGTGCTTGCCGCCGTACATCCAGTGCTGGCCGATGGCGGAACCGGTGTAGGGAGCCAGGTACTTGAAGCCCGCGGGGTCGGATGCGGGAGCGGCGACGATGGTCGTGTACTCCATGGCACCGGCATCCTCGAGCGCACCCTTCACGGCGGCGATCGTCGAGCCCTTCTGGCCGATGGCGACGTAGATGCATCGCACCTGCTTGTTCACGTCGCCCGACGCCCAGTTGTCCTTCTGGTTGATGATCGTGTCGATCGCAATCGCCGTCTTGCCGGTCTGGCGGTCGCCGATGATGAGCTGGCGCTGACCGCGGCCGACGGGGATCATCGCGTCGATCGCCTTGATGCCGGTCTGCATGGGCTCGTGCACGCTCTTGCGCTGCATGACGCCCGGCGCCTGCAGCTCCAGAGCGCGGCGACCTTCGGTGGCAACCTCGCCGAGACCGTCGATCGGGTTACCCAACGGGTCGACGACGCGGCCGAGGTAGCCGTCGCCGACCGGGACCGAGAGCACCTCGCCGGTACGCGTGACCTGCTGACCCGCCTCGATGCCGGCGAAGTCACCGAGCACGACGACACCGATCTCGTGCTCGTCGAGGTTCAGGGCCAGACCCTGCGTGCCGTCGGCGAAGGTCACCAGTTCGTTGGCCATGACGCCGGGGAGACCCTCGACATGGGCGATGCCGTCGGCGGCGTCGATGACGGTGCCGACCTCGTTGGCCGCTGCCCCGGAGGGCTCGTAGGCCGCGACGAAGTCTTTCAGCGCGTCACGGATGACGTCGGGGCTGATGGAGAGTTCTGCCATGGTCTTCCTTCGTTAAGGTCCTTCTCGGGTTCCGTGCGTCGGACCCGAAGTCTGCGCCTGTCGGCGGTGTCGTTAGCCGGCCAGTCGCTGACGGAGGTCTGCGAGCCGGGAGGAAACGCTCATGTCGATGACGTCATCGGCGATCTGCACACGCAGGCCACCGACCACCGTCGGGTCGATCACGGTGTTCAGGGAGATCTTGGTGCCGTAGCGACGGCTGAGCAGCTCGGTGAGGCGGCTCGCCTGTTCCGTGCTCAGCGCTGCCGCTGCGGTGACGGTGGCGACAGCGCGGCCGCGTTCGTCGGCGACGATGCGGATCGCACGCGACAACAGCTGACGTACGCGGCGTTCGCGCGGCTGCTGCACGAGCGAGGATGCGACCAGGACCGTCGCTTCGCTCGCCCGCCCGGTCAGGAGCTTCGCGACCAGGTCACCCTTCGCTGCGGCATCACCGAGGCGGCTCCCGAGCGCGAGTTCGAGTTCGGGGTTCGCCGCGACCGTGCGGGAGAACTCGAACAGCTCGGACTCGACGTCAGCGTCCGACGCGATGGTGGCGGCGCGGACGGCGAGCTCCTCGATGCCATCGATGAGATCGGATGCCGACGACCACCGCTGTGTTACGGCGTTAGTGAGCAAGCCGACAGTCGCCGGTGCCATCGACGGACCGAAGACATCAGTGATCACCTTCGCGCGAGCCGCGGGAGCAGCTGCCGAGTCGGCCAGCGCACCGCTGAGCTGCGAGGTCTGACCGAGCTCACGCGCGGCAACGAACAGCTCGCGGGCGACGGTCAGGTCGACGCCACGAGCCGCAGCCAGCGCCGCGGTCGTTTCCGCGAGCGCCTGATTCGTCGCGCTGCCCATTACTTGGCCGCCGTCTCGGATGCCTCGAGGTCGGCAAGGAACCGGTCGACCACGGCCTTGGCCTTGGCGTCGTCCGACAGCGTCTCACCGATCACGCCGCCGGCGAGGTCGAGGGCGAGGGTGCCCACTTCGCTGCGCAGCGACACGAACGCCGTCTGGCGCTCGGCGTCGATCTGCGCGTGCGCGGCAGCTGTGAGGCGCGTGGCCTCGGCAGACGCGGTCTCCTTGGCTTCTGCGACGATCTTCTTGCCGTCCTCGCGGGCGGCGTCGCGGATCTCGCCGGCCTCGCGGCGGGCGTCAGCCAGCTGCGCGGTGTACTCCTCGAGGGCAGCCTCCGCCTTGCGCTGTGCCTCGTCGGCCTTCGCAATGTTGCCTTCGATCGCCGCTGATCGCTCGTCGAGCAGCTTCTTCATCCGCGGGAGGGCGTACAGCCAGAACAGCACGAGGATGACGATGAAGCACACCGACGACCAGATGATGTCGTACCACGCCGGGATGAGGGGGTTGTGCGCAGCCCCCTCTTCGGCGGCATACGTGACAAGAGCCGTGAGCATCCTGTCTCCTTAAGGCTGGTGAGTCGGATCAGACGAAGATGAAGTAAGTGGCGATACCGATGAACGCCAGCGCCTCGGTGAAGGCGATACCGATCCACATCAGCACCTGCAGGCGACCGGCCAGCTCGGGCTGGCGGGCAACGCCCTCGATCGTCTTGCCGACGACGATGCCCACGCCGATGGCCGGGCCGATGGCGGCAAGGCCGTAGCCCATCGTCGCGACGTTGCCGGATACCTGGGCGAGAACCGTAGTTGCGTCCACGGATTTTTCCTTTCGGTTGAGGGCGGCTTTCGGGCCGACCCGCTTAGTGCTCTTCCGCCACCGCGAGCTGGATGTAAACCGCGGTGAGGAGGGCGAAGACGTAGGCCTGGAGGACGGCCACCAGGATTTCGAACAGAGTGAAGACGAACCCGAAGGCGAGGCTGCCAGCTGCCAGAGCCGACCACCAGCCGCCGAGGTCGAAGAGGAAGAACTGCGTCGCTGCGAAGAAGAGGACGAGCAGCAGGTGACCGACCATCATGTTCATGAGGAGTCGAAGAGTCAGCGTCACCGGACGGATGATGAAGGTCGAGATCAGCTCGATCGGGGTGACGATGATGTAGATCGGCCACGGCACGCCCGAGGGGAACAGCGAGTTCTTGAAGAAGTTCTTCGGGCTCTTGCGAATGCCGGCGTAGATGAACGTCACGTAGCTGATGATCGCGAGAACCAGCGGCACGGCGATCACGCTCGTCCCCGCGATGTTCATGAACGGAATGATTCCCGTGATGTTCATGAACAGGATCATGAAGAACATCGTCGTGAGGATCGGCAGGAACCGCTGGCCGTCCTTCTTGCCCAGCAGATCCTCGGCGATGTTCACCCGTACGAAGTCCAGGCCCATCTCGACCAGGCTCTGGAAGCGACCCGGCACGACCCGCATGCGGCGCGTGCCCAGCCAGAAGATCAGGACGATCGCGATCGTCGCAGCGAACTGGATCAGGGTGATTCGCGTAACCGCGAGCGCCTCGATCCCGAACAGGTGGAAGATCGGCTCCGGGAAGAACTCATCGACGGATGGTCCGTGGAATCCCCCGCCATCTTCGGCAGTGGACACGATAAGGCTCGCAGCTTGAGTAAACAGCGCTGGCTCCAGCTTCGGGGCACCGGGGATAAGCCGTTGCGACGATGGGCGATGAGTTTGGCGATCCCGGCAGCGCTCGTCAGGCGAACGGGCGGGCGCAAGACCACATTAGCAAACCCGGAGGGGTGCCGGCGCCGCGTCACTCCCTTACGGAGGTGTCGTCGGGATCCGCGGTGGGCAGTTTCGTGTCGCTCGCGTAGGGCAACCGCATCCGGGTCAGCACGATGACATCAACGGCGAGCGAGGCGAGGATGCCCGCAACCATGGCGAGGAAGAACACCATCTCGTTGACCCAGGGCTGGTCACGCACGACGAACAGTACGACCAGAAACACGATGAACTTCAGCAGCCAGCCGCCCAGCACGATGCCGAAGAAGATCGGCACATACAGGTCGGTTCCGAACCACCGGTTGGCGATCAGGATGCTGATACTCGTGATCCCGAGGAAAACCGCGGCAAGCAGCACACCGAGCAGCGCGCTCCACAACCCCGACTCAGCGGCGACGAGGTAGCCCACGACGGCACCGACCACGGCGAGTGCGCCGGTCACGATCGCCGACCAGATCACCGTCGTACGCAGGATCGGGGTGCTGGACACGGTGCTCACGAGGCCTCCTGGGCGATGACGGGGTCGGGGCGACGCCCCGGGGGCATGAGGGTGACGACGAGGCAGGCGATAGCGCCGATGACGCCGAACCCGACGCCGAGGAGGTACTCCCCCGGCCAGTCGGATGCGGTTCCGATGTACATCAGCAGCATGGCCAGGCCGATGATCGCGGTCCACGCATAGAAGATCAGGACGGCAGTGCGATCGCTGTGGCCCATGTCGAGCATCCGGTGGTGCAGGTGCTTGCGGTCCGGCGAGAACGGCGACTTCCCGGCCCCGACACGACGGATGATCGCGAGACCGAAATCGAGCAGCGGCAGCAGCACGATCGTGATCGGCAGCAGGATCGGGATGAATGCACCGAGCAGCTGGGACCTGCCGAAGTTGTCGGGATCGAGTTGCGACGGGGTGATCTGACCGGTGATCGCGATCGCCGACACAGCCATCAGCAGGCCCAGCATGAGTGCTCCGCTGTCTCCCATGAAGAGCTTCGCGGGCGTCCAGTTCAGTGGAAGAAATCCGATACACGCCCCGATGAGCGCTGCCGCGATGAAGGATGCCAGGTTGAAGTAGGTGGTTGCTCCGGCGTCACGGACGAGCAGGTACGAGTACGCGAAGAAGACGCCATTGGCGATGAGGGCGACACCGGCGACAAGACCATCGAGTCCGTCGATGAAGTTGACCGCGTTCATGACGATCACGATCGACAAGACCGTCAGCACGAAGCTCATCCAACTCGAGCCGACCGTCAGCCCGCCGATCGGAAGCGAGAGGATCTGCAGCTTGCCGAACCACGCGATGATTCCCGCGGCAGCGAACTGCGCGCCGAGTTTGATCATCCAGTCGAGGTCCCAGATGTCGTCGGCGACACCGACGAGCACGATGAGTGTCGTGGCGCCGAGGATCGCCCACACGGCCGCGGGGTCCGCCCAGAAAATCGAGAAGAAGGGATGCTGCGACGATGCGAGGAATGCAGCGACGATACCGAGATACATGGCGACCCCGCCTAGGCGCGGCGTCGGTGTCTTGTGGACGTCGCGCTCCCGGATGCCGGGGTAGAGCTTGTAGCGCATGCTCAACTGCCACACCGCCCACGCCAGCACGAGGGTGATGGTCGCGGTCAGGATGACGACGAACAGGTACTGCTTCACGCGGATCCGGTGTCGTCGGCATCCGTGTCCACAGGCGGTGCAGCGGGGTCATCGAGCAGATCGCCGATCACCTCACGGATCTCATCAGCCGTCACCGCGCCGACACGAAGGATGCGCGCCGCTCCGCGCTCGCGTCGAGCGAGTCCCGTGGCGTCGAGGATCGTCGAGGGAACTCCGGTGGCGACGGGACCCGAATCCAGGTAGACATCGATCCGGTCACCGAGCATCTGGTGTGCGCTGAGCACGTCGACGGCGGCGGCCTCACCGGTCAGGTTCGCGCTCGAGACCGCGAGCGGACCGGTCTCTTCGATGAGTTCGAGGGCGATGCGGTGATCGGGCATGCGAACCGCGACCGTGCCGCGGGTCTCCCCCAAGTCCCACGTCAACGAGGGCTGAGCGGGCAGCACGATCGTCAATCCGCCGGGCCAGAACCTTTCGATGAGTCGCTCGATCGGCTCGGGCAGGTCGGCAACGAGTGCGCGCACCATGGTTGTTCCCGCCACGAGCACGGGCGGCGGCGATTCACGGGTGCGGCCCTTGGCATCCAGCAACCGCTGCACTGCGGCAGCGCTGAACGCGTCGGCGGCTACCCCGTACACGGTGTCGGTGGGGATGACGACAAGGGCACCCCGGCCGATCGCTTGGCGCGCCTGTCGCATGCCGGGCAAGAGCTGGGCATCGTCACGGCAGTCGAAGATGTCGGACATGGCCTGCTCAGTCTACGGAAGCCACGGGCCGTTCCGGGAAGCGGCGGCCGTTGCAGGAAGCGCGAGCGGTTACGGATGCAGCGCGGTAGTGACCCGATCGCGGCGCGTGAGATCCATGTGGGTCGCGGGCGCTCGCCATCCGTCAGCCACCAGGAGCTCCCGGATCGCCGCGCCCTGACTCTCGCCGTGCTCGATGGCCACGAGCGCGCCGGGGTGAGCCAATCGCAGCGCTGTCGCGCTGACCTGCCTGACGACATCCAGCCCGTCTTCCCCGCCGTAGAGGGCGGTCGGCGGATCGAACCACCGCACTTCGGGATCGCGCGGCACCGCGGCATCCGGCACGTACGGCGGATTACTCACAACCACGGAGACCTTCCCGTCGAGGTCGGGAAACGCGCGGGCGAGATCGATGAAGGCGAGCGTGGCGTTGTGGGCACCGACGCGGGCGAAGTTCTCCTTGGCCCACACGAAGGCATCGACGGCGTTCTCTGCGGCGAAGACACGGGCGTGCGGAGCCTCGGTCGCCAGCGCGAGGGCAATCGCTCCCGACCCGGTGCCGAGGTCGATCGCGATCGGCGACGGTGAGGCTGCCGCCAGAAGCGCATCCAGCGCGATCTGCACGAGAGTCTCTGTCTCTGGTCGCGGCACGAAAACGCCCGGGCCGACACGCAGCTCGAGGTGGCGAAACGGTGCGCTTCCCGTGATGTGCTGCAGCGGCTCCCGGGAGGCGCGTCGAGCGACCAGCTCCCGGTAGTGCGCGTCGGATGCCTCCTCCAGCGTGTCGCCTCGCACGGCCGCTGCCTGGACTGCGCCAGGTGATACCGCGAGAACGTGCGCGAGGAGAAGCTCGGCATCCCGACGAGAATCGAGAACTCCTGCACGGGCGAGATGTTCAGCAGCATCGGAGATGGCGCCTGCGACTGTCTTGTGCTGGCTGGTGTGTGTCAGATCTGCATCCATGGGCGCCCCTCAGCCTAGAGGGAGCGCTGACACCCCAGCTCAGCGCGAAAGCAGCCACTCCGTGACAAAGGGACTGCCCGCCGGCTGAGTCAGCAGACTCCCCCCGCCACAGGTGATCTCGACCGGGCCGGGTCCGGGAGCGGCATCGACGACCGCGTCGAACACCGATGGATCGTCCATCCGCACGCCGTTGACCGTGACCGTCGGCGTGACGGTGTGAAGGGATGTGTCGATCCCGCCGATCATAATGCGACTCATCTCAGGGTTGTCGTACACCCAGGCGCCTGTGACCGTTCCGCCATATTCGAGCGACACCGTCATCTCCATTCCTGCGGTGTCGGCGACATACGTGGTGAAGGTCGCGGGCCCACCCCACTGGAAGGTGTGGTCGGCCTCGAAGATCCACTGGATCTCACCATCGATCGTCACATCAGCGGCGAGCACATCGAGCTGGTCGTCCGCATAGAGGTCCGCTTCCATCTGAGCTGCAAGACCCGGGAGATCTGCGCTCCACGCATCCAGGATGCACACATCGCCCGTCCCCGGCTCAGGCAGCTCAACGGACGGATCGATCGTTGCCTCCTCGACCTTGTCGGTCTTCGGCTGGTCGTCGAGGGGCGCACTGCTGCAGGCGGTCAGCCCGAGACCAGCGAGAGAAGCGAAAGCAACGAGGACAACAAGTCGAGAGGATCTCATGGCTCGATGGTTACCGACCTGGGTGCGCGCCGGGCTCGGCGTCACGTGGTTCCCCCCGCGTTCGGCGGCAGCGAGGGTAGTTCCCCCACCCTGTCGAGCGGCACGTGGCATGATCAGGCGCATGAGCCGAAGGGTCGAGGATGCTGCTTCCCTCGCCGTTTTGCAGACGATGGAGACAGGGCGAACCGACTGCCTCCCTGCGCGCGGATGGGCCGCGGCGTACGGCGCGCTGTTCGAAGGGCGATTCGGCGACGCTCATGCGCTGCTCGCCTCCGACGACGAAGACGACTCCGACGCCGCAGCAGCTGGCTGGGCGCAGGTCGAGGCCCTGCTCACGGGCGCGGTGCGGGGTGAGATACGGCCTCGGATGCCGGACGCTGGCTCCATAACCGGCGCGATGGCATTGTTCCGCTGGAGCGAGGCGGCACACATCGTCGGCGACATGGCTGGATGCCAGCGGATGCTGAGCGATGCCGTCCAGCTGGCTGTTCCACGCCGAGCTCGCGTGTGGCTTCACCTTGCGTTCACGCGCGCGCTGTTGTTCCGCGGCGACATCGACGCGGCCCGAGGCGCGCTCAATGCGGCAACCGCCGACGCGGAGGCACCTCTCGCTCAGAGATCTGTCTGGTGTGTGCGGGTTCTCCTCGCGGGACTGAGCGGCAACCCCCGCCTCGCGCTGGCCGAAACCGAGAAGGTTCGCGCAGTGATCCTTCCCGCACGAGGGTATGCCGACTCGGGCATGGCGCTCACGACATCGCTCGGTCTCGCCGCCGTCGGTGCGCTCGACAGCGCTTCAGAGATTCTGCGTCTCGGCAGCGGCGGCGCCGGAATGCCGTTGCTGCCCCCTGCCCTCCGCGCATACGCATACGACGTGCTGATCGAGGCTGCTGTCAGCGCCGGACAGATCGATCTCGCCGAGTGGATGATCCTGGACTTCGATCGGGTTGATCTGGGGGTCAACGAGCAATTCCACGCAGCACGAGAGGCCGCCCGAGCTCGGATCGATATCGCCCGCGGCGATCGGCCGGGCGGCATGGCACGCGCCGATCGCGCACGACGACAGGCCGATCGCACGGGCAGCGGGCTGGTCGGAGCCCGCGCGACCATGATCATCGCCAATGTCATGGCTACTTCCGGTTCTGCGGGCCCCAACCGCAGGGACGAACCAGATGCGGTGGCCGCCCGCAGCCTTGAGCGACTCCTCCGATCGGTGAGCACCGCGGAACTGCGAGCCTGGGCCGAACAGCGTCTCGCCTCGACATCCCCACCCGGGGCGGCCCTCGACAGTATCCAGTGGTCGAGCCTCACTCTCGCCCAGGAGGCTGTCGCTCGTCTGGCTGCTCAAGGCCTGCGCAATCAGGAGATCGCGAGAATCCTCTACCTCTCCCCTCGTACCGTCGAAGGTCACATCGCCGCGATCATCAACAAGCTGGGCGTTTCCAATCGAGTCGGAATTGCACGTGCCCGGGAGGGCGCCACCACGATCGACGCACTTCTGCTTGCGCGCATGACAGCTCGTCAGACCGAGGTCGCACGCCTGATGGTCGCCGGTGAGGGTAACCGGGCCATCGCCGAGCGCCTCGCGATCAGTGAGAAGACCGTTGAGAAACACCTTCGCGGTATCTACCGTGCCCTCGGCGTCGCCGGTCGTGTGGGAGCGGTCGCCGTCCTCGTTGGCACGGTACCCCCTGTCATATCCGGGCAGCTACAGACTCAGCCAACGCTTGTGTCGCGCTGACGAGCGCCTGATCCGTGGCGTGATCGCCAGACACACGCAGCCAGAAGACCTTGTCTGCGGAGGCGAAGTAGGCGCCCGTGCTGGTTGCGACGATGCCTTCGGAGCCCGCACGGGGCGCGTCCGGCGGCGGCGGATTGGTGCCCGCGGGATCCCAGACAATGAGTTCGAGGAAGGTCGCCCCACCCGCGGTGTCGCCGGTCGTATTGTCAGCCCACGCGCATTGGCCCCCGAACGAATCGGTGAGACTGCCGAACGAATTCTGGCTTACGAACGTCGCGGCGCCCAGAAGAGCCACCACCTCGTCATGACTGACCAGCGAGCACAGGTCGGAAGACTCCGGGTCGCTCGCCGCCTCGATCATCGGCTCCGGGGACGCGGTGGGCTCTGACCCACCCTCTGCCGTTGCCACGTCGGTCGTCGCGACGAGCGATGCTTCCGGGGCAGTGGGCCCGGAACCGGAACACGCTGTCAGTCCCGTCGCACTGAAGCACAGGATCGCGACGCTGAGCACACAAATGGGAGACCGGAACCGAACCGACATGACTACCCCTTCCGATGAACAGCGCCACGCTACGGTGCGTCACGTCAGGGATGGGGCGTCCCGAACCTGAACACCGCGCAGCCCCCCGCTCAGGCACGTGCATTCCCTACGTAACGGTGCATCGACCGAAGGTCGGAACGATGAGGCTCGGTTGACGGAGCAATTCGTCACATTTCGCCCACACCGGAGACGCTCGCCTACGCTTGGTCGTTGTACCGACCACCTCCGCGAAAGGCCTGGCATGACCGGCATCCACAACGACATCACGAGCGCGTTCGGCAACACTCCCCTCGTCAGGCTCAACCGCGTCGCGGAGGGCGTCGATGGCACAGTGCTGGCAAAGCTCGAGTTCTACAACCCCGCGTCCAGCGTGAAGGACCGCCTCGGCATCGCGATCGTGGATGCCGCGGAAGCCTCAGGCGAACTCCCCCCGGGCGGCACGATCGTCGAGGCCACCAGCGGCAACACCGGCATCGCGCTGGCTATGGTCGGCGCCGCTCGCGGCTACAAGGTCATCCTGGCCATGCCCTCGTCGATGTCGACCGAGCGCAAGCTGCTCCTGAAGGGCTACGGCGCGGAGCTCGTACTGACCGACCCGGCCCTCGGTATGAAGGGCGCGGTCGCGAAGGCAGAGGAGATCGCCGCATCCACACCCGGAGCGGTCCTTGCCAAGCAGTTCGCCAACGAGGCGAACCCTGCGATCCATCGCAAGACCACGGCTGAAGAGATCCTGCGCGACACCGACGGCAAGGTCGACTACTTCGTGGCCGGGATCGGCACGGGCGGCACGATCACCGGCGTCGGCCAGGTGCTCAAGGAGCGCGTCCCCGGCGTCAAGGTCGTCGCCGTCGAGCCTAAGGATTCCCCGCTGCTGACCGAGGGTCGCCCCGGTCCCCACAAGATCCAGGGCATCGGCCCGAACTTCATCCCCGAGATCCTCGACCAGGGCGTTATCGACGAAGTCATCGACGTCGAGTTCGACGACGCGATCACCACCGCCCGCGCCGTGGGCACGAAGGACGGCATCCTCGTGGGTATCTCCAGCGGTGCTGCAGTGTGGGCTGCTCTTCAGGTCGCGGCGCGACCCGAGGCCGCGGGCAAGAACATCGTTGTGGTCATCCCCTCCAACGGGGAGCGCTACCTCTCGACGGCACTGTTCGAGCACCTGCGCGAGGACTGAACGTGGGGGTGCGCCACGTCATCGGCCGTGTCCGTGAAGACATTGCCGCAGCGAAGCTTCGAGACCCTGCTGCCCGCAGCGGCCTCGAGATTGCGGTGCTCTACTCGGGCCTGCACGCGATCTGGGCGCACCGCGTCAACCACTGGCTGTGGACCCACAACGCGCGGTTCCTCGCGCGGGCGGGATCTCAGCTCACCCGCTGGCTCACCGGCATCGAGATCCATCCCGGCGCGCAGATCGGTCGGCGCTTCTTCATCGACCACGGCATGGGCGTCGTCATCGGCGAGACCGTCGAGATCGGCGATGACGTGCTGCTCTACCACCAGGTGACCCTGGGCGGCCGGCAGCGCGAGGGTGGCAAGCGCCACCCCACCATCGGCAACGAGGTCGCGGTCGGAGCCGGCGCGAAGATTCTGGGTCCGATCACCATCGGCGACCGGTCGGTCGTGGGCGCGAACGCCGTAGTCACACGGGATGCCCCAGCCGACAGCGTGCTCACCGGCATCCCGGCAAAGGCCCGCAAGCGCAAGGAGGGGATGGACACCCGTGCCATCCTGACGATGCCCGACTACCAGATCTGAGCTCCGCGAAGTTCGCAGAATCGTACGAGGTTCGCAGGATGCCGCGACAATCGTGCGGACTTCGCGTCATTCTGCGAACTTTGCGCGGCTTTCAGAGCCCGTCATGCGGGCGAGCCACCCGTCACGCGTCAGCTCCGGGAAGGTGACAGCAAGCAGGCACGCCATAAGTGCGCAGCTGCGCGAAGGCAGCGTCGTTGACCTGGTGGGATGCCGCCGCGAACTCCCCGAGATCGACGCGAGCGCCGCCTAGCCAGGTGCCGAGCACACCGATCGCACCGATCTTGTCGGGGACCACAGCGTAGGGATCGGCATCGAGCTCGACAAAGTCAGCGAACTTACCGACTTCGATCGAGCCGATCTCGTGCTCGCGCCCCAGCGCGAACGCGGCATTGATCGTGTGTGCCCGAAGCGCCTCATCGAGCGTCGCCGCCTGTTCGGGAGCGTGCAGCGCGCCGGACACACACCTGCGCGTGACTGCTGCCTGCATGTTCAACAGCGGGGTGGGAGGAGTGACGGAGCCGTCATTGTGGAACGAAACCGGAAGCCCCGCGTCGAAAGCGTCTCGGAAACGCTGCCAGGAACCGCCGACCGCCGGCTCGAACATGCCCCCGTCGAGCAAGTCGCCCCAGTAGTAGAACTGGAACGGGCCCATGGAGGGCACGGCACCGATTGAGGCCATCCGAGCGAACTGATCGGCGCGCGCACCGCCGATGTGCTCGATCCGCCAGCGGTGATCACTCTCGATCAGGTTGTGCCGGCCGAGCACCGTTGTGAAAGCATCCAGCACGATGTCGATCGCGATATCGCCGTTGGCGTGGAAGGCCATCTGCCAGCCCTCACCGACGTGAGCCTCCAACAGGGCATCGAGCTGGTCACGGGTGTAGTTCATCATCTTCTCGCCGGGGATGCCGGGAGTGATCCCCGCGGCGCGGGTGACGTCGGTGTCGAGGTAGGGCGAACTCATCGCCACGTTGCCGACCCACGGTGAGCCGTCGGCCCAGAGCTTGATCCCCTGTTTCCGAAGAATGTCGTCCGGGACGGCCGACGTGAACGGATCGCCACAATCAGCCTCGGTCGACATGTGGTACAGCGAGATTCGCAGCGGACTGTTCGGGAGCGATGCGAGGGCCTCGTAGGCGGATTTCAGCTCGGTCTTGTACGTATGCTCTGACGTGGCGGTGATCCCCGCCGAGGACAGCAGCACGTAGTACTCGACGGCCCCCTGCAGGGGCTTCGGGCTCTTCGCAAGCGCCTCCAGCACGGGAGCCGCTTGCGCCATCGCCGCCGGGATCTCAGTGGCCACACCGGTGAGGGAGCCGTCGGCGTTGCGGCCGAAGAATCCGCCGACGGGGTCCGCGGGTGGGTTCTTCACCCAGCCGAGGTGCTCGAGCACCGCGGTCGTGACGTACGACGTGTGCCCCGAGTTGCCGAAGACCATCACCATGCGGTCACCAAAGATCGCATCGAGCTCTGGTGCCGTCGGGTCGGCGTGCTTGTGCAGGAGACCATCGAAGCCGAAGAACGCGAGCGGCTGGTCAGCCGGTGTCTCCGCGATCGCCTTGTGGAAGGCAGCGACCACGTGATCCCACGTGGGCGCGAACCACGGGGCGATCCAATACGCCGGCGGCATCGTCGCCATGCCGCTGAGAACGGGATGCGAGTGCGGCTCGACGAATCCGGGCAGCAGCGCGGCGGCGCCCGTGTCGTGCACGCTCGCGCCAGGTAGCGCGCTCTGACAGTCAGCCACACTCCCCACGGCGACGATCCGCCCGTCTGAGACAGCGACAGCCTGCGCTCTGGTGCGCGCAGCGTCCATCGTGACGATGGTCCCCGCGGTGATGATGACGTCCATGTCGTTACCCCCCCCTGCCGGCGGCTGTGGCCCGCGTTCCGCCTATTTCTCGGAGCGGCGCTCCTCGACCTTCTTCTTGATGAAGACCATCGGCAACAGCCACGTCGCGAGGGCCGTCACCAGCCACACGATGACGGGCGCGAGAATCCAGGTGAGCACGAAAGGCTCACCGATGCTGATGCCGCTACGGGGGATGAGCACAACGATCACGAGCGCGACAAGGGTCGAGATGATGCCGATGCCCCCGAGCAGGGCGGGTGCGTTCCGCTTGGCGACTGTCGCAATCCACGGCGACAGGACGCTCTGGAGCACCGCGAAGATCAGCACTGCGAGCACGAAACCCCACCAGTCGGCCCAGTCGATACGGAAGCCAGGAAGCAGCAGGTCGGCGGCGATGAGGCCGACGGCGGCGGAGAGAACGAAGATCAACGCGCGGATGAGGAACATGACCACGCCCTGACAGTAGCGCCTCGATGACCACCGCGACAGGATCTCTCGCTGCGGCGCGCGGGATCAGTTCCCGTCTGAACCGAGAGCGGCGAGCCGCTCCTCCTCGTCGGCTGCGATGCACGACGCGATGATCGGTTCGAGGGCGCCATCCATGACCTGATCCAGGTTGTAGGCCTTGTAGCCGGTTCGGTGATCGGCGATGCGATTCTCGGGGAAGTTATACGTTCGAATGCGCTCCGAGCGATCCATCCCACGGATCTGGGAGCGACGGGCATCGGATGCCGCGGCATCCCGCTCCTCCTGCTGTTTGGCCAGCAGCCGGGCTCGCAGGACACGCATCCCAGCCTCGCGGTTCTGCAGCTGAGACTTCTCGTTCTGCATCGACACCACGATGCCTGTCGGCAGGTGCGTGATCCGTACTGCCGAGTCCGTGGTGTTCACCGACTGGCCGCCCGGACCCGATGACCGGAAGACATCGATCTTGAGATCGTTCTGATCGATGTGGATCTCTTCGGGCTCGTCGACTTCGGGGAAGACCAGCACACCGGTCGTGGAGGTGTGGATACGCCCCTGTGACTCAGTGGCGGGCACGCGCTGCACGCGGTGGACGCCGCCCTCGTACTTCAGATGAGCCCACACACCCTGCGACGGGTCGGTGGAAGACCCTTTTATCGCGACCTGGACATCCTTGAACCCACCGAGGTCTGACTCATTTCGCTCGAGGAGTTCGGTCTTCCACCCTTTCGAGGCCGCGTACTGCAGGTACATCCGCAGCAGGTCAGCGGCGAACAGGGCGCTCTCCGCGCCGCCCTCGCCCTGTTTGATCTCCATGATCACGTCGCGTGCATCATCCGGGTCTCGCGGAATCAGCAGCCGCCGAAGCCGCTCCTGCGTTTCGGCGAGGCGTTCCTCGAGGGCCGGCACCTCCTCGGCGAAGGCGTCGTCCTCCCTCGCGAGGTCGCGGGCAGCGGCAAGGTCGTCGGATGCCGCCACCCACGCGTCGTGGGCAGCGACGATCCGACTCAATTCGGCGTAGCGTCTGTTCACCCGCTTTGCGCGGGCAGGATCTGCGTGCACCGCCGGGTCAGACAGTTCGATCTGCACCTCGCGGTGCTCGTCGATCAGCGCGCGGACGGAGTCGAACATCGCCGGCTCGGCCATCTCGATGCCGCCGGGTCAGCGGATGCTGTTCTCGTGCCCGTGGCCGTGTCCGCCGGCACCGTGACCGTTGGAGGTCGGCGCCGGAATCGACTTCTGCATCTGCACGAGGAACTCGACGTTGGACTGCGTTTCCTTGAGCTTTCCGAGCACGACCTCGAGCGCCTGCTGGGGGTCGAGGCCCGCGAGAGCGCGACGAAGCTTCCAGGTGATCTTGACCTCATCGGGCGAGAGCAGCATCTCTTCGCGACGCGTGCTCGAGGCGTTGACATCCACTGCGGGGAAGATGCGCTTGTCAGCAAGCTGACGGTTCAGACGCAGTTCGCTGTTGCCGGTGCCCTTGAACTCCTCGAAGATGACGTCGTCCATCTTGGAGCCGGTCTCGACGAGTGCCGTGGCGAGGATCGTGAGCGATCCGCCGTTCTCGATGTTGCGAGCAGCGCCGAAGAAGCGCTTGGGCGGATAGAGCGCTGAGGCGTCGACACCGCCGGTGAGGACGCGGCCAGAGGTCGGCGCGGAGATGTTGTAGGCGCGGCCGAGTCGGGTGATCGAATCCAGCAGCACGACGACGTCACGGCCGAGTTCGACGAGGCGCTTGGCCCGCTCGATGGCGAGCTCTGCGACAGTCGTGTGGTCTTCGGCTGGACGGTCGAAGGTCGAGGCGATGACCTCGCCCTTCACCGTGCGCTGCATGTCGGTGACTTCTTCGGGCCGCTCGTCGACGAGCACGACCATGAGGTGGACCTCGGGGTTGTTGGTCGCGATCGCGTTCGCGATCTGCTGCAGCACGATCGTCTTCCCGGCCTTCGGGGGCGCGACGATGAGGCCGCGCTGGCCCTTGCCGATCGGGGCGACCAGGTCGATGATCCGCTGCGTGAGCTTTTCGGGGGCCGTCTCCAGGCGCAGGCGCTCCTGCGGGTAGAGCGGCGTGAGCTTGCCGAACTCGACACGGTTCGCGGCGTCCTCGACCGACAGGCCGTTGACGGCATCCACCTTGACGAGTGCGTTGTACTTCTGTCGGCCGGTCTGCTCGCCTTCGCGGGGCTGCTTGATGGCACCGACGACGGCATCACCCTTGCGCAGGTTGTACTTCTTGACCTGACCGAGCGAGACGTACACGTCGCTCTGGCCGGGCAGGTAGCCGGTCGTGCGAACGAACGCGTAGTTGTCGAGCACGTCCAGGATGCCGGCGATCGGGATCAGGACATCGTCCTCGCCGACCTCGGGCTCGAACTCGTCGTTCTGGTTCGGGCCACGGCGCTTGTTGCGCTGGCGACCGCGAGCGGTGGAGGAACCGTTGTCATCATCGGAACCCGTGGAAGCCGACTGTTCGGGCCCGCCGGTGGAACCCGCGTTGCCGTTGCCAGCGTTACCTGATCCGTTGCCGCTGTTGCCCGATGCCCTGTTGCGGCTCCGGCTCCGGCTGCGGCTCCGGCTGCGGCTCGGCGTGGACTCCTCGCCGGCGTCGTCGGAGGACTCGGTGCTCGGCGACGACTCGTCGGTCGCTGCGGCTTCGGCAGCAGCAGCATCGGGGGCATCGCCGGCCTCGGCTGACGTGTCGCCTTCGGCGGCCTCCTCGATCGGCTTGTCGTTCGGGACCGGGCTCGACTCCTCGGGCTCGGTGGCCGCCGGCGTCTCTGCGGCAGCCTCGTCTGCGGGAGCCTGGGCGGCAACGTCGGTGCTCTTGGCTCGACGGGGTGCCCGCTTGCGTACCGGCTTGGCGGGCGCTTCAGCGGCCGGAGCCTCCTCGGCGGGGGCCTCTGATGGCGCTGCGGATGCCTGCTCCTCGGCAGGCGCTGCCTCCTGGGCGTCCGGGGACGAAGCAGGGGCTGCGTCAGCAGTCTCGGCGCTCGCCTCGGCGGCATCACCTGCATCCTCGGCTGGCTCCGTGTTCGCTGCGGGTTCCTCAGCAGCAGCAGGCTCCGCGACCTCGGTCTCGGCAGCGGCCTCCGACTCAGGAGCCGAAGCTTCCGAGGTGTCGGCGTCGGCACCCTCGGTCTCGGTCTCGGTCGATGCTTCCGACGGGGTGGTTTCGGTCTGGGGTGCGGCCTCGTCGGCCGCGGGGGTGGTCTGGTCGACAGCGTCGCTCTCGGACGCGTCGGTCTGGACCTCGGAGATGGACTCCACGAGTACTCCCTTGTGTACCTAATGTGCGGTGAATCGAATGATGTGCGGATCCGCACGGATGAAGAAGCCGCCGCGATGGGCTCGAGGTGCTGAGCGGGACTCAGCGTCTCGTGCTCATCTGCCTCTCCTCGATTCCTTCCGGGCAGAGATGTCCGGATTCGGAAGATCGAGGGAATTGCGGAGGCTTCGCAGATATGCGGCGGGGGCCAGATTCACGAGTTACGTGGAACCCCCCGCGTGCTCCTTCACTGTACCACCCTTGACATCGACGGCCAGCATGTGAGCCTCCCACGGGGTGTCAGTCACCTGCTCGGCGACTGCTGCCGCCTCCAGGCGTCGACCAGGACCGTCGGCCATGACCAGCACACTGGGGCCTGCTCCCGACACGACTGCCGCGAAGCCCTGCTCACGCAGTGCCCTGACCAACCGGTCGGTCTCGGGCATCGCCTGCGCGCGGTAGTTCTGGTGCAGCTTGTCTTCCGTGGCGGCAAGCAGCAGCTCCGGGCTCTGCGTGAGCGCCGCGATCAGCAGCGCCGACCGCGAGAGATTGAAGACTGCATCCTCTCGGGGCACCTGGAGGGGCTGGAGGCTACGGGCGACGCTCGTTGACATCGTGAAGCTCGGGACGAACACGACGGGCGAGACGCCGCGGTGCACCAGCAGCTTCTTGTGCTGCGGCACCGCCTCATCCATCCACGCGATCGTGAGACCGCCGAACAGCGCCGGCGCAACGTTGTCGGGATGCCCCTCCAGCTCTGTCGCCAGGCGCAGCATCGTGTCGGGCCCGATCTCGACATCTCCCTCGAGCAGTCCCTTGACAGCGAGGATGCCGGCAACGACCGCAGCACCCGAAGACCCGAGACCGCGGCCGTGCGGAATCGTGTTGCGTGCCCTCAGACGCAAGCCGGGCATCGGGCGGTCGACGGCTTCGAAGGCGTAGGCCATGGCCCGTACCAGAAGGTTCGTTTCATCCCGCGGGATTTCGTCAGCGCCTTCACCCTCGGCCTGGATGTCGAGCCCGGGCTCCGCAAGCGAGGTCACGACCAGGTCGTCGTAGATGCTGAGGGCGAGCCCCAGCGTGTCGAATCCCGGACCCAGGTTCGCGCTGGTCGCGGGCACACGCACCGCGACCGAACGTTCGGCGACCCGGGCTGCGTTCACGCGGGCGCCCCTGCGCGCGCGAGTCCCAGCACAGAAGCCACCTCGGACGTGGTCGCGTCCACGACAGTCGGCCGGGCCTCCGAGCCGTCGGCGTTACGCAGCGCCCACTGCGGGTCCTTGAGCCCGTGGCCGGTCACGGTCAGCACGACCGTGGATCCCGCCGGGACCACTCCCGCCTCCGCCCGGTCGAGCAGGCCCGCAACACTGATCGCCGATGCCGGCTCCACGAAAACCCCGACCTCACCGGCGAGGATCTTCTGCGCGGCGAGAATCCGCTCGTCGTCGATCGCGCCGAACCAGCCATCGGTCGCCGCCCGGGCTTCGAGTGCGAGCTCCCACGATGCCGGGTTTCCGATCCGGATGGCGGTGGCGATCGTCTCGGGGTTCTTCACGACTTCGCCGCGCACGAGCGGAGCGCTTCCCTCTGCCTGAAACCCGAACATCCGCGGAACGCGGGTAGCGACGCCACGCTCTGCCTCCTCGCGGTAGCCGCGGGAGTACGCCGTGTAGTTACCGGCGTTGCCGACGGGGATGAAATGGAAGTCGGGCGCGTCGCCGAGGACCTCGACGATCTCGTACGCCGCAGTCTTCTGCCCCTCGATGCGGTCAGGGTTGACCGAGTTCACGAGGTGGACGGGGTAGTTGTCGGCGAGCTCCCGGGCGATCTCGAGGCAGTCGTCGAAGTTGCCGCGGATCTGGATGAGCTGACCGTTGTGCGCCACCGCCTGACTGAGCTTGCCCATGGCGATCTTGCCCTCGGGTACCAGCACTGCCGCAGTGATCCCCGCGTGGGCGGCGTACGCGGCAGCGGATGCCGAGGTGTTGCCCGTCGAGGCGCAGATGACGGCCTTGGCGCCGTGCTCGACAGCCCGTGAGAGGGCTACGGTCATGCCGCGGTCCTTGAAGGAACCGGTCGGGTTCATACCCTCGAACTTCACCCAGACCTGGGCTCCGGTGCGCTGCGACAGCGCCGGCGCCGGCACCAGGGGCGTGCCGCCCTCTCCGAGGGAGACGACCGTCGATTCCGCGGTCACCCCCAGGCGGTCGGCGTACTCGTTCATGACTCCGCGCCACACGTGTGCCACGTCAATCTCCTTCTACTCGCAGGACCGAAACGACCCGGTCCACGACGTCACTGTCAGCGAGGCGGGCAACCGTCTCGCTGAGATCCTGTTCCAATGCCTTGTGGGTGCCGATCACGAGGCGGGCAACACCCGTCGGGTCGGCGGCGACGCGCGCGAGCGGGTCGGTGGATGCGTCAGCCACCGTCTGTTCGACCGTCGCAATCGAGACGCGACCCTCGCTGAGGATGCCGGCCACGGTCGCGAGGACCCCGGGCTCGTCGGTGACCTCGAGCGTGATCTGGTACTGCGTCGTCACGTGCCCGATCGGCAGGATCGGGAGGTTCGCGCGGGTCGACTCGCCGACCCCCACGCCACCGGCAATATGGCGTCGTGCGGCAGAGACGACATCGCCCAGAACCGCGGATGCCGTCTGCACGCCGCCCGCTCCGGCGCCGTAGAACATGAGGTTTCCGGCAGCCTCGGCCTGCACGAACACGGCGTTGTTCGCGCCGTGGACGCTCGCGAGTGGATGTTCGCGAGGCACGAGGGCCGGGTACACCCGCACGGAGATCGCCTCGCCGGAGCCGTTCGACACACGCTCGCAGACGGCGAGGAGCTTGATGACATAACCCGCCTTGCGCGCGGCATCCATCATCGGCTTGTCGATCGCGGTGATGCCCTCGCGGTGAACCGCTTCCAACGGCACCGACGTGTGGAAGGCGAGGCTCGCGAGGATCGCTGCTTTCTGCGCCGCGTCGTATCCCTCGATGTCGGCCGTCGGGTCAGCCTCGGCATACCCGAGGGCCTGCGCCTGCGCGAGGACCTCGCCGAAGTCGGCACCCTCGGTGTCCATCCGGTCGAGGATGTAGTTGGTGGTGCCGTTGACGATGCCCATGATGCGCTGCACCCGGTCGCCGGCGAGCGAATCACGCAGGGGACGGATGATGGGAATCGCGCCCGCCGCCGCAGCCTCGTAGTACACCTGCGCGCCGACCTGGTCGGCTGCTTCGAAGATTTCCGGTCCGTGCGTGGCAAGAAGCGCCTTGTTGGCCGTCACGACGTCAGCACCCGAACCGATCGCCTGCAGCAGGCTCGTGCGCGCAGGCTCGATCCCGCCCATCAACTCGATGACGATGTCGGCGCCGAGAATGAGGGTTTCGGCATCGGTTGTGAACAACTCGCGCGGCAGGTCAGCGTCGCGCGGCGCGTCCGGATTGCGCACGGCGATGCCTACGAGTTCGAGGCGTGCTCCGGCGCGGTCTGCCAGTTCGTCGGCGTGCTGACGCAGCAGCGCGGCGACCTGGGAGCCGACGGCCCCGGCGCCAAGCAGCGCGACGCGGAGGCGGCGATAGTCGGTCATGCCGTCCTTTCGGTCGGGAGGATGCCGGCGTCACGCGCCAGCAGGTCATCGATGGTCTCACCGCGCACGATCACGCGGGAGCGCCCGTCCCGGACGGCCACGACGGCCGGACGCGGGAGGAAGTTGTAGTTGCTGGCCAGCGAGAAGCAGTACGCGCCGGTCGCAGGGACCGCTAGGAGGTCCCCCGGTGCGACATCGGCGGGCAGGTACTCGGCATCCACGACGATGTCACCGGACTCACAGTGCTTGCCCACGACGCGAACCAGCTGGGGCTCAGCGCCGCTGACCCGCGATGCCAGGCGGGCGCTGTACTGCGCTCCATAGAGCGCCGGTCTCGCGTTGTCGCTCATCCCGCCGTCCACGCTCACGTAGAGGCGCTCGAGGCCACCCTCGAGCGCGACGGCCTTGGTCGTCCCGACGGTGTATAGGGTGACCCCTGCCTGGCCGACGATGGCCCGGCCTGGCTCGAACGCAAGGTTCGGCATCCGGATGCCGCGCGCGGCGCACTCGGCAGCGACAGCATCGACGATCCCATCGGCCAGAACCTCGATCGCGGTGGGGGTGTCAGCCCGCGTGTAGGCGATACCGAATCCGCCGCCGAGGTTCAGCACCTGGAGGTCTTCGGCAGCATCCGTACCGCCCTGCAGATCTGCGTAGAGACCCACGATGCGGGCTGCCGACTCGGCGAAACCGGCGGTGCCGAAAATCTGCGAACCGATGTGGCAGTGGAGCCCGACCAGCCGCAGGCCTGCGGCTGCACGCACACGGGCTGCCGCCACAGCCGCGTCGGTGATCGTGAACCCGAACTTCTGATCCTCATGGGCTGTCGCAAGGAAGTCGTGGGTCTCGGCGTGGACGCCGCTGTTGACTCGCACGAGCACGGGTTGCACGGCGCCAGCGGCCTGCGCGACGGCAGCGAGCCGCTCGATCTCCTGGAAGCTGTCGACGACGATCGAGCCGACGCCCACAGCGACGGCCTGCTCGAGCTCGGCGACGCTCTTGTTGTTGCCGTGTACGCCGATCCGGGCCGGGTCAACACCCGCTGCCAAGGCGACGGCGAGTTCACCACCGCTGGCGACGTCGACGGCAAGGCCGGCATCCGTGACCCACCGCACCACCTCGGTGCTGAGGAAAGCCTTGCCGGCGTAGTAGACCCGCGACGCTACCCCGTGCCGGGCAGCGGCAGATGCGAAGGCCTCGCGAGCGCGCAGCGCGTGGGCACGGACCTCGCTCTCATCCAGGACGTACAGCGGTGTCCCGTAATCGCGAGCGAGCCCGGATGCTGCCACTCCCCCGAGGACCAGCTCACCCGTGGCATCTCGCGCGGCATCCGTCGGCCAGACGCCGGGGACCAGATCATTCGGGTCCGACGGCACGTCCAGCCACGCCGGCAGCGCCGGAGCAGAAGTCGGGTGGGCGGACACGCAGAAGCCAATCGGTGAAGTCTTCGGCGCCGAACAAGCGGCGCGAGCAGGACTCGGGCGGTCAGCGCACGCGCCGAGACACTCCGGTCAGTCTAGGGCACCGGGTATCCTCGCCCGGGAATCCGCTTCCCCACGCTCCCCGCGCCCGCGCGACGCTACGAGCCGCTCTCGAGCCGGTTCCGCCAGCTCCGTCGTACGCCGTCTGCAACGAACGCCGCGTCCACGCTGTGCCGCGCCAACGCCGCGATCATGGCGTCATCGAACCCGAGGTCCTCGCGCAGCACGGCGACTTCGTTCGAGAGCAGCGAGCCGGTCTGTCGGGGGTTGTCATCGCCCAGGACGACGCGGGCACCGGCGCGGGCGAACCAAGCCGCCGGGTGGGCATCCATCGACGTCACAGCACCCGTATAGACGTTCGAGGTCGGACACACTTCGATCGCGATGTCGCGCTCGATGAACCAGCCGATGAGGTTGGGTTCCTCGGCGATTCGCGCACCGTGGCCGATCCTCGTGGCACCCAGGAGCTCCACAGCCTGTTGCGCAGCATGCCCGGACGCCGCCTCGGCAGCGTGGCACGTGATGCCCAGGCCCGCACTGCGTGCGATGGCGAACGCATTCCGGTAACGCTCGAGGTCGGGAAAGAGCAGTTCGTCACCGGCGAGATCGAATCCGACGACGCCGGACCCTGCGGCGCGAGCGGCGGCCCGAGCGACCGCCTCGTTCACCTCGGTGGCGTCGCTGCGCAGCGCCGCAACAACGACGCCGGCGGAAATCCCGGTATCGGCCATACCCGTGGCAAGTCCCGCGCACATCGCGGCGATCACGGCATCCAGCTCGGCGAGCGTCGCCGCGTGCGAGGCCGGACCGAACCGCAGCTCGAGGTGATCCTCGCCGTCTGCTGCAGCGTCTTCTACGGCCTCCCGGGTGATCCGCTCGAGCAGATCGAGCCGTGAGAAGAAGGGGAACGTGGCGACGACCTTCACGAGGTATGTGGTGAGGTCTGCCGGACCATCCAGCTGCAGAGCCGCCTCCCAGTCGCGGTCGGCGTCCGGCATCCCGAGTTCCCTCGCGATCTCGGCAGCCGTCGACGGCCGCACACGCCCCTCAAGGTGCGAGTGCAGGTTGATCAGCAGGGGCGCACCCGCCATCATGCGCTCTGCAGGAGTGAGATGGTGCCCGCCGCAGACAGAATGACGTCCTTCGCATAGAGCACGGTCGCCCCGCGGTATGAGACACGCTGCGTAAGGATGAGGGCGCTCGTGTCGGGGTCGGCACCGAGCGCTGTGGCACGGTGATCACCGAGAACGCCCACGGAGACATCGCAGGCGCTCGATACGTGCGACGGGTCGACGGATGCGAGGAGCCGGGTCAACGCGGTGGCTTCGGGCAACGTGTCTGTTGCAGGATCCGCGAGCACCGAACTTGCTGCGGGTACCGCCTCGAACGTGAGTGCCAGCTCACGGCCGTCGCGCCGCAGCACCGACTCCCACGTCCACACCGCAGCCGACGGATCGAGCCCGAGTGCCCGAGAAAGCAGATCAGACGCCGGCTGGACTTCATGGCTGAGCCGATCCACCATGATCGCACCGGCGGATTCGCCGAGAAGAAGCTCGAGTCCGCGCACGCGTTCGAGGCCGATCCGGGGAATCGCATCGCTGACGAAGCGACCGATCCCCCGACGTGTCGATATCAAGCGGTCCTCTTCGAGCAGCAGCATCGCCTCGCGCACGACCGGTCGGCTCACACCGAGGGCCGTACAGAACTCCGCATCGCTGGGCAGCACCGATCCGAGGGGGTAGGTCCCGTTGCGGATCGCTCGGGAGATGCTGTTGTACACCGCGACACGAAGGGGTTGGCCGACGGTGAGGGATAGGGGCTCGAGGGGCATATGGCGATCTCTCCTCACTAGCGTTTGGGCGATCACAATCCTCCTCCCCGCAGGGGCCGGACGCTCACGAGAGGACGCCAAGCATGGTCTGGAAGAACAGATCTTCGTCGATCTCCTCAATCACGCGCGCATTCGGCTCGCGACCAGATCGACGGACCGAGTCGACCAGGCAGTAGCCGGTTGCGATGCCGCGTGCGGTCTCGACGTCCACATAGTAGTCGCTCGCTTTCGTCACGATCCGCGGCTCGACGGCGATCGCAACCGCGATGGAATCCGGGTGGGTACTGCCATCCATCCCATGAGCCTTCTTGTTGTAGGCCAGCGTGCCCCGGTTTGCTCGGACGAAGAACCGGGATGCCCGCGTATCCAAGCTTTCGATGCGCTGCAGCTTGTCGGGACCAAACACTCCCTGGCGCATCACGAGATCCCAGGGAACGAGCGTTGTGCGAAAGCCCGCACGCAGCACGAGCGCAGCAGCCTCAGGGTCATGGAAGAAATTGGCCTCCGCCGCTGCCGTGATGTTGCCCGCAGCGTTATTCGTCCCTCCCATGATCACGAGGTCTTTGACCTTCCCGGGGAACGTTCGATCCGCGGCGGCGGCGAGCGCAAGGTTCGTCAGTGGCGCCTGGGCGACGATTGTGAATTCCCCCGGGTTGTCGGCGACAAGACGTAGCAAAGCGCTGACAGCATTCTCGGGTTCGGGGCGCTGCCGAGCTCGAGGAAAGCCCGCTCCGCCGAACCCGTCGGAACCGTGAACGTAGGAGGAATCGTCGAAGGGTGCCAGCAATGGCAGCCGTGCCCCCTCGTAGACAGGCACATCTCCCCCGCGCCCCGCCACCTCGATCGTGTAGAGAGCGTTCTCGACCATCTGGTCGAAGGCGACGTTGCCGTAGTTGATCGTGACCGCCTCCAACTGGGCGCGCGGGTCGCGCAGTCCGATCAGCAGCGCGAAGGCATCATCCTGTGCGGTATCGGTGTCGATGATCATGCGAACTGTCATTGACGGTTCCTCTCTGGGTGGGTGTCTCCACCGGTGGGCTGCGCGGGGCGGCGCAGCCCACCAGCACGGTCAGGAGCCAAGCGCGACGAGCTCGGGGAACTCGGCGTAGACCTCAGCGAGCAGGCTCAGATCGAACAGATCGTCTGCCGCGACCTCGATCCCCGCCGCGGACAGGCTCGCAAGAGTACGCTCCTGAAGCTCCGGGCTGATGGTGAACAAGCCGTTGGCAACGGTCTCGTCCGAAACGACGAGCGTGTTCTGCTCTTCGGCACCGGCACGCACGGCGACGGGATCGAGATCCAGGTCAGCACCGAACTGCTCCGTCACCAGACGCACGGTCTCGTCGACGTTTCCCAGCGCATCAGCCCAGCCCTGGATCTCGGCCCGAAGGAAGGACTTCAGCATTTCCCGGTTCTCGGCAATTGTCTCGTCCGCGGCAGTGATGGTCTTGGCAACGAACGGCAACCCGTTGGTCGCAAAGGGAAGTGTGGTCGTGGCGATCCCCCGCGCCTCGAGCACGAGCGGCTCGTTCGTGAGGTAGGCGACGAATCCATCGACCTCACCGTTCACGAGCGGAGCCGGATCGAACTGTACGGGCACGACCGTGACCTCGTCAGCGCCAATTCCGTTCGCCGCGAGCAGTGCGGAGAACAGCGCCGAGTTGCCATCCTGAACGCCGATGCGCTTGCCGATCATGTCTTGCGGCGTTGCGATGTCGGCGCCCCCTGCCAGCGAAATCACTGCGAATGGGTTCTGTTGGAACACGGCACCGAGGATCTTCAAAGGCGCCCGCTCGCGGGCCACCGCAGCGCCAATGGTCACGGCATCGCTGAACGCGACGTCGGCCGTCCCGCTGATGAGCTCGGGCACGCCCGCGGAGGGTCCAGGAACAAGCTGGACGGGACCGAGCCCCGCCGCGGCGTAGTAGCCGGCGGTTTCGGCGAAGTATTCTCCGGCGAACTCTTCGTTGAAGATCCAACTGAGCTGGACCGTTGCCGGAACGGTCTGGACGGTCGGATCAGCGGATACCGAGGCGGAGGTCCCCGGGCCTTCGGAGGAACAGCCGGCAAGGGCAAGAAGACCGACGAGTAGTGCGGACAATCCGGCTGCGTGATGAGCACGACGGGGCGAGAACGGGGTGGACATGATGCGCTGACTCCGGGATCGAGGGGACCGACACGGGCGTGCCGACACCCCGAAGCTATGCAGTCGGCATTTCGCCTCGACATCCGCCAGGTTTCCATCTGATTTCAGATATCGGTTGTCTGATATCTGCAAAGAGACGCACGGTGTGTACAGACGGAGCTGCTTAGCAGGTGCCGTTCTGCTGAAGCGCTGCGTCGTCGAGCATCCGGCCATCGATGTCGAACGTGGCGACAAGTTCCGCGCCCGTGACCGACGCATCCGTCAGGGTCGCTCCGGCGGGCAGGTACTGCGCAACACAGATCTGCCAGTCCTGCAGCACGGGGTCGGCGAGCGACCCGAACTGGTCCCGCACGCCGTCAGCGGTCACAGCGAGCCCGCTGACCTGCAGGCTCTCGGGCGAAAGTACGAGTTCGCCGGACGCGGCGCTGGGCACCAGCGACAGCGATACCGGGATGCCGAATCCGAACAGCGAAAGCTCGGTTCCCACCACGATCGCCGGATCCTGGAGCGTGAGATCGACGATGTCGATCTGCGCCACGCTGTCAGTGAGCGCTACCACCTGAGTCTGGTCGAGGGTCACGGTGGCTACTCCCCGACCCACGGTGTGGGGCGCCCCGGTACTGACGCCCTGCAGCGTGACATCGACATCCGCCGTCGTTGGCCCCAGTGGCACGTCAGTGGACGCCAGATGCAGATCGTCGAGGCTTCCGGTGAGGAGCTGGAGGGTGAGTGGCCCCGCGATCGAGACGTCGACGGGTTGATCGGCGGGCAGGTCAAGTCCCGTCCGCACCTGGCTGGCGATGCCCGCCTCGATCGTCGATCGCACGACGGTCTCGACGATGACGACCACCACCACGACGAGGACGATCACCACGGCCGCAGCTGCAACGAGCCACGGCCACACGCGGCGACGCTTCTTCGACTCCTCGGGAACCGCGAGCACCCACCCCGCACGCAGGTCCGGCAGCGGGTCGGTCGGGTGTTCGGCATCCGTCATGGGTTACATCCGTTCGGGAGCTCCGACGCCCAGCAGCGTCAGTCCGTTGCGCAGCACCTGGCCGGTGGCGTCGTTGAGCCATAGCCGCGTCTGATGCACCGGCGCGACGGGGTCGTCACCGAGCGGGATAACGCGGCAGTTGTCGTACCACCGGTGGTAGAGACCCGCGAGCTCTTCGAGGTAACGGGCGATCCGGTGAGGCTCCCGCACCTCCGCAGCGAACGCGACAGTGCGGGGGAATTCCTGCAGGGCGCCCAGCAGCGCCGACTCGGTCTCGTGCGTGAGCGTTTCGGGTGCGAACACACTGCGGTCAACACCTGCCGCCGCAGCGTTGCGTCCCACGTTGTGCGTGCGGGCATGCGCGTACTGCACGTAAAAGACCGGGTTGTCGTTCGTCCGCTTCTGCAGGATGTCGAGGTCGATGTCGAGGTTCGAGTCCGTGGAACTGCGCGTGAGGGCGTAGCGGGCGGCATCCACCCCGACGGCCTCGACGAGGTCTTCGAGGGTCACGACGGTGCCGGCGCGCTTGGACATTCGCACCGGCTGGCCCTCACGCAGCAGGTTGACCATTTGACCGATGAGGATCTGCAGGTTCACGTATGGCTCGTCACCGAACGCGGCGCACATCGCCATGAGTCGCTTGACGTAGCCGTGGTGGTCGGCTCCGAGCATGATGATGCACCGGTTGAAGCCGCGTTCGCGCTTGTCGAGGTAGTACGCCAGGTCGCCCGAGATGTAGGCGGGCTGGCCGTCGCTCTTGATGACGACGCGGTCCTTGTCATCGCCGAAGTCGGTCGAGCGCAGCCAGATCGCACCGTCCGCCTCGTAGATGTGGCCGAGATCGCGCAGCCGGTCGACGGCCCGGGTCACCGCGCCGGATGCGTGCAGGTCGTTCTCGTGGAAGTACACGTCGAAATCGACGCCGAAATCGTGCAGGCTCTGCTTGATCTCGTCGAACATGAACCCGACGCCGAGCTCACGGAATGCTTCCTGCTTGGCCGGGGCATCCAGAGCATCGAGGTCGCCACCGTGGGCATCCGTCACCCGCGCCGCGATGTCGGCGATGTAGGCGCCGCCGTACCCGTCCTCGGGAGCCGGTCGCCCCTCCGCGGCCGCGACCAGACTCCGGGCGAAGCGATCGATCTGGGCACCGTGGTCGTTGAAGTAGTACTCCCGCGTCACACTCGCGCCCTGCGAGGCAAGGATGCGGGCGAGCGCATCTCCGACGGCAGCCCATCGGGTGCCGCCGATGTGGATCGGACCCGTGGGGTTCGCCGAAACGAACTCGAGGTTGATGACCTGGTCAGCGAGCACCGTCGAGGTACCGAAGGCAGCGCCGGCATCGACGATCGTCTTGGCAAGTGAGCCGGCGGCCGCGGCATCCAGCCGAATGTTGATGAACCCGGGACCCGCTACCTCGACGCTCGCGACACCGTCGACCTGCTCGAGGCCCGCGGCGATCTCGGCGGCGAACTCACGGGGGTTCACACCCAGGCTCTTCGCGAGCTTCAGCGCCGCGTTGGATGCCCAGTCGCCGTGGTCGCGGTTCTTGGGCCGCTCCAGGGGCAGGTCGGCGGCGGTCAGATCGGATGCCGCGCCTTCACGTCGCGCCTCGGCAAGGGGCGTGATCACGGCGACGAGGGCAGCGGAGAGTGCTTCGGGGTTCATGGCCGATCCAGTCTAGGCGCGCAGCGGGCCCTCCCCTCCCGCGTCCTGCATCCTCCTTCGGCCGCTCGGCCCGCTCACGCCTCAGCCGAAAATCCGATCGGGCGCCGATAATCGGCTCGGGACCGGCGCCAGAGGCGCCCGATCGAATTCTCGGTGTGTTCGTGGCTTGTCTGCGGGGGTCAGGCCAGTTGCACGAGGGCAGCGAAGTCATCGGCGGCGTCGGGGCCGGATGCCGCGGGTGCGGCATCGACTGGCGCGATTCGAGCGTCCACGCGCATCCGATCAAGGCTGAGGTTTCCGCCGTGGTAGCTGAGGAAGGCACAATCCGCGGCATCCCGGCCCGTCGCGATGCGCACGAGCGAGCGCCGGTCAGCCAGCCGCGTGGCGTCGATGACGTACCAGGCGCCCTCGAGGTAGGCCTCGGCCACGGCGTGGAAGTCCATCGGCTCGAGCCCCGGCGCGTAGCAGGCGGTGTAGCGCGCCGGCACGTCCATCGCACGAAGGAGCGCGATGACCAGGTGGGCGTAGTCGCGGCACACGCCCTGCCCGGTCATCAGGGTCGTGACTGCCGAGTCAGTGCCAAGACTCAGTCCCGGCGTGTAGGTCACGGTCTCGGATACGAACTCCGACACGGCGAGCAGAAGCTCCTCGCCGACAATGCCTTTGAACTGCCGCCGGGCCTGCGAGAACACCTCATCGGATTGGGCGTACCGGCTCGGACGCAGGTAGGTGATCGCCTCGAGGTCGCTCGTCGGCCGGGACGTCACCTGTTCGTCGACGACGGCGTCGTACCGAACCTCAAGAACCCCCGGCTCGCCGCAGAAGCGGTGCAGGCGGCTTCCGGTCTGGTCGATGATCTCGATCGGCGTGTAGACACGATCCCCCTGCGAGAAGGTGAGATTTTCACTCAGAACCGGTGCATGCTGGGCGACGGCGATCTGGAAGATGAGGTCGATGGATGCCCGGAGTTCCAGGTCCAGTTCGGCGGTCACGATGCGATGCACCGGAGTATCCTCGCACGCCCTGAAGACCTGCGGATGACGCGTCCCGGTGACCCGGGCTCGGGGCGGTCAGGGCAGGCCCGGCGGGCGATGGTAATCTCGATCGGTACGCCTCCGTAGCTCAGGGGATAGAGCGTTGGTTTCCGGTACCAAAGGTCGCAGGTTCGATTCCTGTCGGGGGCACGTTATAGAGAATGGGACCGCCCGAAGGGCGGTCCCATTCTCTATCTCTACACCCACCGTCAGGCGGGCCCCTGCCGCCGGAGGCTCCGCGCGCTGCATCCGGAATGTAGGACAAATCCGCAGCGCAGGATGCTTCGGCGCGCAACCCTCCTACCTCAGCGATAACTCCTACGCTCGTGCGCACCGTCGCCGACGTCCGCGCACCCCACTTCCGCTGCCGCGACCGCGCCGATAGCCTGCCCCCGACGGCACTCGGGGAGAGATGATGGCGAATCTATTCAGCAGGCACGCGCACGACGTCTTCGAAACGGGGTTCTACAGCGAGGACTTCGACTTCGAGGTGCGGATCCAGCTCGGGCAGGCCCCCTACGGTGGCTCGGACGTCGGCGAGGTGCTGCGGACCATCGCAGACGTCAAAGACGGAGACCACGAGGGATGGCAGCGGGCGTGGAGCGCCCTCGGCGGGCGCCTCACCACGCAGGCGGCGGCGTCAGCGGATGCCGGGCATCGCGCCAGCGCGGCGGCAGCCTACCTGCGCGCGGCGAACGCCTACTCCCCCGCTGTGAGCGCAGCGGCAGCGTTGGGTGATGAGGACCTGCTGCAGCACACCTTCCGCGCCCACCGGGCCGCGTGGGATGCGTTCGTCGATCACGCGTCATACCCGGCGGAGCGCCTCGCGATCCCGTACGAGGACACGACGATGCCGGGGTATTTCTTCAGGGCGGACGCGGATGGCACGAAGGCGCCGACCCTCATCCTGGTCAACGGCAGCGACGGGTCTATCAGCAGCATGTGGGCGACCGGCGGGCTCGGCGGCCTGCAACGCGGGTACAACGTGCTCATGTTCGACGGGCCCGGTCAGCAGTCCATGCTCTTCGATCGGGGCATTCCCTTCCGCTACGACTGGGAAGCAGTCATCACGCCGGTCGTCGACGCACTCGTTGCTCGCGACGACGTGGATGCCGACCGTATCGCCGCGTACGGCATCAGCCAGGCCGGGTACTGGCTCCCCCGCGCCCTGGCATTCGAGCACCGGATCGCCGCTGCCGTGGCAGACCCGGGAGTCGTCGACGTGTCGCAGTCGTGGCGCGCCGGCATCCCGAAGTCCGAGATGGAACTGGTCGAGAAGGGCGAGAAGGAGAAGTTCGACCGAGGCATGGAGATGGCCCTGCGCTACTCGAAGTCCGTCGCACGCCTCTGGAACTTCCGCGCCAAGCCGTTCGGCAAGGACAGTCCCTACGACACCATGGTCGAGATGCTGCGGTACCGCCTCGACCCCGAGGTTGCCGCGAAGATCACGACGCCGCTGCTGATCACCGCTCCCGAGAAGGAGCAGTTCTGGCCTGGCCAGTCCGAACAGCTCGCCGCGATGGTGCCCGATGCCACGCTTCAGCAGTTCACGGCAGACGAAGGCGCCGATTACCACTGTCAGCCACTGGCGCGCCTGCTCACCGACGAGCGCATGTTCGACTGGCTCGACGCCCGCCTCCGGCGCTGAAGAGCCGCGGCCCCGCCTCGTCAAGGTAGGAGAAATCCCCGCCGCAGGATGAATCTCTGCTGATTCGTCCGACCTCGGGGATTTCTCCTACGTCCGTGATGCCGGCCAGCAGCTCCCTGCGGTCAGGGGAGGACGATCTCGAAGTTCGGATCTCCGGGTTCGAGCACGGCGGCGAGTTGCTCGAACACCCGCATGTCCCCTTCTGTGTCGACACCCGGGCTGGTGCGGTCTCCGCCGAGGAGGGCGAGCAGTCGCAGCTTCGGCATCCGCAGCACCAGCGGGGCGTCGGCAGGCTCCGAGCGCACGACGTACACGAGCACCCCGTTGCGAAGCGTCACCCGGTAGGTGACATCCAGGTCGGTGAAGACGAGATCCAGCGTCAGATCCAGGTCCCACGCGGCCGGCCCGTTCACAGAGATCGCGAGGGAGTCCAGCAGCTGCTCGGGTGAGAGCTGCGCGACGATCGACGGCGCGTTCGGACTTGTCGGGGTGCCGAAGCTCCCCGACGCCAACTCGGTGGCCCCCGACAGGAAGAAGTTGCGCCAGGTACCGTTCTCGGACCCGTAGCCAAGCTGGCGCAACGTCGCGGCATAGAGTTCGCGCACGCCGCCGTGCTCGGCATCCACGAAGGTCGCGTGATCGAGAAGGGTCGCCGCCCACCGGAAGTCGCCCTCGTCGTACGCCGCCTGAGCGAGCTCGATGACGCGGTCGATTCCGCCCAGCACCGAAACGTAGCGCTCCGCCAGAGCCGCCGGAGGGTGCGGCCACAGGCGCGCCGGGTTTCCGTCGAACCAGCCCATGTAGCGCTGGTAGATCGCCTTGACGTTGTGACTGACCGAGCCGTAGTACCCGCGGGCATTCCAGGCGTTCTCGAGCGCCGGCGGAAGCTGGATCACCTCGGCGATCTCGGCTCCGGTCATGCCCTGGTTGAGCATCCGTAGCGTTTGGTCGTGGAGGTAGGCGTAGAGGTCACGCTGGGTCGAGAGGAACTCCACGATCTCGTCACGTCCCCACGTCGGCCAGTGGTGGGAGGCGAAGACGACGTCGGATGCCTCACCCCACCGTTCGACGGCTTCGGTCAGGTACTGCGACCACACGTGCGGATCGCGCACGAGCGCGCCGCGGAGGGTCAGGATGTTGTGCAGGTTGTGGGTCGCGTTCTCGGCCATGCACAGCGCGCGGAAGGACGGGAAGTAGAAATGCATCTCGGCTGGCGCCTCGGTACCCGGTGCCATCTGGAACTCGATCTCCACCCCGTCGATCGTGTGCCGCTCGCCGGTTTCGCGGATGTCGAGGGTGGGCACGATGAGGCCGACGGACCCCGTCGAGGTGGTCTGACCGAGGCCCGTCCCGACCTGTCCGCGCGGCCCTCGCGGGAGCGCTGCGCCGTACATGTACCCGGCGCGACGGCCCATCGCGGTGCCGGCGTAGACATTCTCTGCGACCGCGTGGGCCACGAATCCCTCGGGTGCGATGATCTGCACGGCGCCCGCGTCCACCTCTTCCTGGGATGTCACACCGAAGACCCCGCCGAAGTGGTCGGCGTGGCTGTGCGTGTAGATCACCGCGACGACCGGTCGCTCGCCTCGGTGTTCGCGGTAGAGAGCGAGTGCGGCGGCGGCGGTCTCGCTGGAGATGAGCGGATCGACGACGATGACCCCGGTATCCCCCTCGACGAACGTGATGTTCGACAGGTCGAAGCCCCGCACCTGATAGATCCCCGGAACGACCTCGAACAGACCGTGCCGCGCGGCCAACTTCGACTGACGCCACAGACTCGGGTGCACGGATGCCGGGGGCTCGCCCTCGAGGAAGTTGTAGCTCTCGCCGTCCCAGACGACGTCGCCTGCGGCATCCGTGATCACGAGGGGATCCAGAGTGCCGAGGAAGCCGCGCTCGGCGGCGACGAGATCGCGATCGTCGTGAAACGGAAGCGTGTTCAGGGCGAGGGCGTGGGCGTCGACAATGGCCGGAGCCGGGTCGAGAGATTCACTCATGGCATCAGCGTGACTGAAGCTCCGTCGGCGCGCAAGGGCTAAAGGGCCCAGTCCTCCTGGGGGTAGATCAGATGAGAAACAACCCATCGAACAGGCCCGGATTGTGCGCGTGGACCAGCACGGCGAAGACCACCGCGTCGAAAAGCAGATGCACGGTGACGACGTACGCGAGCGAGCGGGTGACGAGGAAGATGTAGCCCTGCAGGAGCGCGAACGGGATCGTCAGGAATGGACCCCACGCCTGGTAGCCGAGTTCCCACAGGAACGAGACGAACACGACAGCCTGCAGCAGGTTCGCGGTGATCGGATGCATGTGCCGAAGCAGCAGGACGAACACCGTGCAGATGAAGAAGAGTTCGTCCCAGATGCCCACGGCGCCCACCCCGACGAACAGCCGGGCGATGAGGTCGGGAGTGTCAACCACCGGCCAGTTCAGGTACACGCCGGAAGTGATGAAGTAGAACGGCAGGATGAGCCACCCGAGCACGAGCACACCCACAAGCCAGGCCCACTGAAACCACGTCCAGCGCCCGCCGCCCCGCCACGGGAATCCGATCGCCCGGTCCCGATAGACCAAGCGCGAGATCAGGTAAGGGACTGCCACCGCTCCCCCGAGCGCCACCCCGAACCGAAGGATGGCGAGGTTGTCGAGCTCGGCCTTGAGCGGGATGGCGCTGACGATCAGCATCCCGATGGCGATGAGTGAGAGATCGCGCACGATCGAGGGGTCGCGAGAGACGACGCGGGCTGTGTCCGGCCGCGTCCCTGCCCGCACGATCGGGCGGGCAGGGACGGGCGCAAATCTCTCCACCAGCACGGCTGCGATCAGACCCGCCGCCAGGAGCATCCACCCGAGCCAGGGCAACAGGGCGACGAAGAACGCGGGAGCTGCCAGCACGACCAGCAGGGCCGGCAGGACGCGCCACGAGATCGCAGGAAGCCGGTGCGGAGCGCCGTGCGCGGCATCCGCGTGGCTGCTCACGCAGACCGCCGGTAGGTGAGGTCGCGGATCTCGCGCCCGGCGCGGGTGCCTTTGCGTTCAAAGGCCGTGAGCACGCGACCGTCGAAGCGAGGTGCCCAGTCGCCGTCGAAGGCGCGAGTGAACCCCGGCGCAGCATCCAATACCGACACCATCTGGTCGGCGTAGTCCTGCCAGTCCGTGGCAAGTCGAAGCACACCGCTCGGCCGCAGAACGGATGCCGCGAGCGCCGCGAACTCGGCCGTCACAAGCCGCCTCTTGGCGTGCTTCTTCTTGTGCCAGGGGTCGGGGAAGAAGATCCACAGCTCATCGACGGATGCCGAGGGCAAGAGATGCTCGAGAACCTCGGGAGCGTTGCCCTCCACGAGTCGGAGGTTGTCCAGGTTCGCCCGGTCGGCGTCGAGCATCGTGCGCGCAAGCCCCGCCCGAAAGACCTCGACTGCGAGGAAGTGCGCGCCTGGCTGGCCGGTTGCAGCATGCACGATCGCGTGCCCCTGGCCCGATCCGATCTCGACGATCAGGGGCGCCGTCCGTCCCCACACCGCCGCCGGGTCGATGGTCGAGTCCGCTCGGATGCTCGTGGAGGCGGCATCCCGCTCGACGGGGATGAGCATGCGGGGACTGACCTCGTTCCAGGCCCGCTGTTGCGCCTCCGACATCCGGCCGCTGCGGCGGACGAACGAGACGGGGTGCTGACGATAACCCGTCGGGGCTTCGCCGGAAGATGTCATCGCGGGGGCGCGACCGGTCACGGATACCCGATGGTCCACAGCAGGAAGACCGCCGCCACCTGCAGTCCGAGGCAGCCCAGCAGAAGCCACTGCCTGCGATGCTGCGTCGACGAGAAGCGTTCATCGCCGAGCAGGGGCGAGAGCGGCATCATGAGGCGGAAGGTCGACTGCTGGGGCAGGAAGACACCGAAGAGGTACAGGCCGTAGCTTGCCGCGTACGCCACGATCACCAGACCCAGCTTGCGCGTGGGCTTGGAGAAGATCCACCACGCGAATGCCGCCATGATCGCCAGCACCAGAAGGATGCCGAACACGTTCAAGTACGTGCCGAAGAACCGGAACCAGGGTGTCATGGGCACGAAGTCGCCAGTGCCGACGAGTGGAATCCACCAGGCGGTCTCGGTACGGACGTAGGCGTGCGGGATGCCGGTGACGGCATCGGCGATGTAGGTCCACGAGAGGCCCGCCGCCGCGATCGCGATCCCGCTGGCGGCAAGGCTGAGTCGCTGGGTCCAGGGGAACGGGTCGGTGCGGTGTTGCAGCCACCGCACGAGGAACACGATTCCGAGGCCCAGCGCGAGAGCGAGGACGCCGGGTCGGGTGTAGGCCGCGAGCACACCCACCGGCAGGATGAGGAGGTACTGGCGCTTTATCGCGAGGAGGAGGGCCGTGAAAACGAGCAGGAGGAACAGCGACTCGGCGTACGCGAGCACGTAGACGAACGACAGAGGCGCGAAGGTGAACAGGACGATGCCCCACCAGGATGCCTGCGGAGTCGTCACGCGCCGCAGCAAGAGGAAGAGCACGAGGGTAGCGCCGAGGCTTGCCGCGATGCTGACGATGATCCCGATGATTCCCTCGTTCACGCCGGTCAGGTCATGGCCCACCCGCTCGAGGAATGGCAGAACCGGCAGGAACGCCCAGTCGTTGGGCTGAACGATGCCCTCCTCCATCGGGAGCCGGATCGGATAACCGGTCCGGGCGATGTTGAGGTAGTGGTCAGCATCCCACCCCGTGAGAAAGGTGAGGAAGGTGCGCACATGGATGCCGAACGGGCCGAAACCGAGGTCAGCGAGACGCGAGATCTCGAAGAACATCCACAGCAGCCCGAGGTTGACGGCGCGACCTATCGCCCAGATCCCGACGACCTTGGTCAGCGTCCCGGATGCGATCGGTTCAACGCCGACGCGCTCCGAGGTGAGGTCTGAGAGCCATTCGCTCAGAGCGCGAGGAAGACCTCGCCATCCCCGGGAGGAGGGGGCTCTCCGAGGGGAGAGCGCGACATCCTGTCGAGAGGTGGGAACCACTGCTGACCTTCCGCGCACACAAAAGGAGGCGAGAACGCCTCTGTCTAGTATGCCAGTCTCTTCGGCAGGACCAATTCGGCCGTCAGCGCGACTCCCTCAGTCCGAGGCAGTCACGTAGTCGATCAGCTCCTCGACGCGACCGAGCAGCGATGGTTCCAGGTCGCGGTAGCTGCCGACCGCGCCCAGTATCCGCCGCCAGGCACGCGCGAGGTCCGCGGGGGTGTCGCTCGGCCAGCCCAGGGCGCGGCACGTTCCGACCTTGATGTCGACCCCGCGCGGCACGGTCGGCCACGCGCGAAGCCCGAGGGCAGCGGGGCGCACGCACTGCCACACATCGATCTCGGGGTGACCGACGATCAGGAGGTTCTGCCCGTGCCTGCCGCGCATGATCTCCGCGGCGATGCGGGCCTCTTTCGATCCGGTGACCAGGTGGTCGACGAGGATGCCGTACCGGCGGCTCGCTGACGGAGGCTCATCATCGAGCATGGCGGCGAGGCGGTCGATCCCTTCGAGGTACTCGACGACAACGCCCTCGGCACGCAGATCATCTCCCCAGACTTTCTCCACGAGCTCGGCGTCGTGGCGCCCCTCGACGAGGATGCGGCTTGCTCGCGCAACGCGCGCCCGCTGTTCGGGAGCCGCGAACGAGCCGGATGCCGTGCGCTTCGGCTGCTGCGCGGCGACCGGCCGGTGCGCGACGAGGACGACGTGCGAACCATCCAGCAGGAATCCGGGTCCGAGCGGGAAGCGGCGTCGTGCACCGAAGCGGTCTTCGAGTTCGACTGTTGCCGCGTCAGCCTGTGTCACAGCGCCGCAGAATCCGTCGGCCTGCACCTCGATGACAAGGCCCCGCTCTGCCGGCACGCGTGCACTCTCGGAGCGGCCATGTCCGCGCCAACCGCTTGCGAGCACGTCAGTTCCGTAGCGATCATCCACCACCGCACCTGCCTTTCGGGGACTCACCCTACGACGCACGCTGTGAGGATCCGGTGTGCCTCGCGGAGTGCTTCCCCGGGGCCTTGCCCCATCAATAGGATCGAAGAGTGCGGGCTTCGCACGCCGGGAGGGGAATCGATGCCGACTCGATGGTCATTCGGGGCCGTCCTGAGCGCGGTGACGACAGTGGCATTGCTCTCGATCATTGCGGCGCCGGCAAGCGCCACCGATCCGGTTACACTCGACGCCTCGTACGTCCTCGACGAGGTCGATGCGCTCAGCGCTGCCGATGAGGCGGCCGCCAACGCCACCCTCGCCGAGCTGTACGAGTCGACCGGAATCGATCTCTACGCCGTGTTCGTCGACGACTTCACCAACCCGTCGAACAGCCAGGAGTGGGCAGACGCGGTAGCGGAAGACAACGGGCTCGGACCCAGCCAGTACCTGCTTGCGGTGGCCACCGAGTCGCGCCAGTTCTACACCTCGGCCGATTCCTCCGGCCCGCTGAGCGAAGATCAACTGCTGGCCATCGAGGACGAGATCAAGCCCTATCTGAGCGCCGGCGACTACCTCGGTGCGATCACAACCGCGGCCGCTGGGTTTGAGGAAGCCCTGGCCGGCGGAGCTGGGGGCGGCGGGTTCTTCACGGTCGTGCTGCTCGTCGTGGTGGTCGGCGCCCTCGCTGGCCTGGTCATCTGGATCGTCATTCGTTCGCGTCGAAAGCGGCAAGCCGATCCGCAGGCGGTGAGTCTCGATGAGCTCGCCCGGCGCGCCGCATCGGCGCTGGTAGCAACGGACGATGCGATCACCACGAGCACGCAGGAACTGGGGTTCGCTCGCGCGCAGTTCGGCGACGCGGCGGCTGCCGAGTTCGAGAAGACCCTTGCCGCGGCCCGAGCGAGCCTCATGGAGGCGTTCTCGCTGCAGCAGCGCCTCGACGATGCCGAGCCCGATACTGAGGCTCAGATCCGCGAGTGGAACCTCGCGATACTCGACCTGTGCGGGAAGGCGAACACGGCGCTCGACGAGAAAGCCGCGGAGTTCGAGGCCCTGCGCGAGCTGGAGCGCACCGCGCCCCAGGCGCTCGATCGCGTTGCCGCGGACCGTGAAGAAGCCTCAGCTGGCATAGCCGGCGCCGAACGCGCACTCTCTGACCTTGAAGCAGCGTTTCACCCGGATGCCCTTGCGACTGTCGCCGACAACCCCGACCAGGCGCGGGAACGCCTAGCCTTCGCTGATGCTGCGCTTTCCCGGGCCCGGCAGGACCTCGCTGCCGGCAAGACAGCCGAGGCCGCGGTCGCGATCCGCGGCGCCGAGGATGCTGTAGCCCAAGCACTGCAGCTGGAGCGCGCGATCGACACACTGGCACACGACCTGCGGCAGGCGGCAGCGAACGCGCAGAGCGTCATGGCCGGGATCGAAGCCGACATCGCAGCCGCGCGCGCACTTCCCGATCTCGATGGGCGCCTGGCTGGTGTCGCGGCGAGCACGACGCAACAGGTCGCAGCGGCCCGAGCTCTCCTGGATGCCCCACAGCAGCGTCCGCTTGCCGCGCTGCACGCGCTCCAGGAGGCGGACCGGCAGATCGACGAGGTCCTGCAAACAGCGCGGGACGCGCAGGCGCGAGCGCAGCGAGCCCAGCAGGCGCTCGCGCAGATCTCGATGCAGGCGAGCTCTCAGATCTCCGCTGCCGACGACTTCATCGCCGCTCGGCGCGGCGCCGTCGGCGCCGAGGCCCGGACGCGACTGGCCGAGGCCCGCGCAAGCCTCGCCACCGCGCAGCAGATCCAGGTTTCCGACCCCGCGCAAGCCCTCCCTCACGCACAGCGCGCGGAACAGCTCGCGTCTGAGGCGATTCGGGCCGCCCAGCGCGACGTGGGTGCCTTCGATGTCAGCGGCTATGGCGGCTCCCGCGGTGGCGGATCGAACGGCATGATGGGCGCAGTTCTCGGCGGCATCGTGCTCAATTCGATCCTCTCCGGCGGCGGAGGCGGTAGGGGCGGCGGATTCGGCGGCGGGTCACGCGGCGGCGGATTCGGCGGCGGATCACGCAGCGGCGGATTCGGCGGCGGGTCACGCGGCGGCGGAGGCTCTCGCGGACGCCGCGGCGGGGGCCGTTTCTAGGCACGATCGACCACCACTCACACACCCAGACGGAAGGACATACCGATGGCAAAGCAGTCAATCTTCGGACGCATTTCAACCCTCATGAAGGCGAACATCAACGCGATGCTCGACCAGGCCGAGGACCCGCAGAAGATGCTCGACCAGCTCGTGCGCGACTACACGAACAACATCGCAGACGCCGAGGCTGCCATCGCCGAGACGATCGGCAATCTGCGCCTGCTCGAGCGCGACCACCAGGAAGACCTCCAGTCGGCATCCGACTGGGGAAACAAGGCGCTTGCCGCCAGCCGCAAGGCCGACGAGTTCCGTGCGGCGGGCGACCCGGTGGATGCCGACAAGTTCGACAACCTGGCCAAGGTCGCCCTACAGCGCCAGATCGCGGCCGAGAACTCCGCGAAGGCTGCGGCCCCGCAGATCGCCTCGCAGACCGAGGTCGTGAACAAACTCAAGGACGGCCTCAACGGCATGAAGCAGAAGCTCGAGCAGCTCAAGGCCAAGTCGGCCGAGCTGGTCGCGCGTCAGAAGACCGCCGAGGCCCAGACGAAGGTCGTGGATGCCGTCAAGTCGATCGATGTTCTCGACCCGACCAGCGAACTCGGCCGCTTCGAAGAGAAGGTTCGCCGCCAGGAGGCCATCGCGCAGGGCAAGACGGAGCTCGCCGCCTCGAGCCTGGACGCCCAGTTCGAGAGCCTCGACGATCTCGGTGAGCTCACGGAGGTCGAAGCTCGCCTCGCCGCACTCAAGTCCGGCGGTGCCCCCAAGCCCGCCATCGAGGGCTGACCGAACCAGCCGATGGCTCACTTCGTCATCGCCCCGCAGTGGCAAGGCTCCGGGTCGGCTCGCGCAATGCAGCTGATCGACGGCGCCGAAGCCATCGCGGGCGACCTCCCGGCTTCGGCCTGCACCCGTTTGGAGGTGCCGGTCGAAGCCGGTGAGAGCCTCGAGACCGGCATCCGTCGGGCCAGCTCACTCGTGCGCATCCGCGATCTCGTCCGGGATGCCGTGGCGAGCCTGTCCGAGCCGGTGGTCGTGATCGGCGGGGATTGCGGGGTGACCCTCGGCGCGCTGGAGGCAGTCGCGGCTCCCGACGTCGCGGTTGTCTGGTTCGATGCCCACGCCGACCTGAACACCCCGGAGTCCTCGCCCAGCGGAGCGTTCTGCGGCATGGTGCTGCGCGCCGCTCTCGGAGGCGGAGCCGATCGACTCCGCCTTCCCCACGGCATCCTGACCCCTGACCGGGTCGTGCTGGCCGGCACCCGAGAACTCGACGACGCCGAACAGCAGTACGTCGATCAGCACAGCATCCGCCGGGTGCTGCCTCGGGACCTGGCCGATCCCGAGACGCTCGTCGCCGCGGTGGCAGCGACCGGCGCTGCACGGGCATACGTCCACATCGACATCGACGTCTTCGATCCCTCCGTCGTTACGGGAGTGTCCTCACCCGTGCCGTTCGGTCCGGATGCCGGCGAGGTCATCGCAGCAGTCCGAGCGGTACGTGATCGCTTCCCGATCGTCGGGGCGACGATCGCCGGCTTCTCTCCCGCGTCTGCGGACACCGCGATTGAAGACATGCCGACGATCCTGCGCCTTCTCGGGGCGCTGGCGTGACCCCGATTCCGACGCCCCCACCGGGGTGGGAGGCTGCCGCGGAGCGGGCCGTCGCGCGAGGTCAGCTGCTGGATCGCTGGCTCCCGCTGCTGGACTCCCCGGTTTCGCGGGCAGGCTCCGTCATCGGAACCGCCATCGGCTTTGTCTGGGGCTTCCTCTGGAGCACAGGCAGGGTGCGAGTCCACCGGGGCGCCGACAGCACGGTGTTGTATGTCTTTTCCGGCATGCCCTCGTGGACGTTCCCCCGCGGCGGCGTGTGCGTCGGCGCCTGCTACCTCACGGCAACCAATGACGGCCCGCGCGTGCTGCGGCACGAGCTCGTCCACGCGCGGCAGTGGCGCCGCTACGGGATGCTGATGCCGCTGCTCTACCAGCTCTCGGGCCGCAACCCGCTAGGCAACCGCTTCGAGATCGAGGCGGGCCTCGCGGACGGGAACTACATCCCGCGCCAGCGACCGAAGAGAGCAGTCAGTCGATGAGCACCTCGTCCAGAGCGACGAGTTCGTCATCGCTCATGCCGTGGGCGCGCAGGTAGTCTCGCGGCGACCCGTAGGTCTCATCCAGGCTCTCCAGAAGCCCCGCGATCGCCGCGGCGGGAGACTTCGTGGCCAGTTCCTCGAGGTTGACCGAATCCGGGTGGAACTGGCGGATGCGAGCCACGACGTCGCGGTTGCGCGATTGCGGCAGGAGAGCCTCCGTGCGCGCATAGTCGGCGATGACGGCATCCCTGTCGACTCCCGCGGCGGCCAGCGTGATTGCCACGGTGACACCCGTGCGATCTTTGCCGACCGTGCAGTGCACCAGGACCGGCTGATCGGCCAGCACTCCTCGCACGACGTCGACCACACGCCCCGCTGAGTCATCGACGAGCCGGCGATACATCTCCGTGAGCGGAACGTCCTCGACGAAGAACGAGGCTACCGAGCCCAGGAACAGCGGAACCCGCTGCACCACGAGCTCACGGTCATCGAATCGGCTGGGCGCGCCGGCGACTTCGGCGTCGTCGCGAAGGTCGATGACGCGACGGATTCCGAGCCCCGAGAAGGCACGGATGCCGTCCTCGTCCAATCGCGCGAGATTTCCCGACCGGTAGAGCACGCCCTCACGGGTCCGACCTGCGCCAGCGGAAAGACCGCCGGTGTCCCGGAAGTTGATCGCCCCGGAGATGTCGAGTGTGCTCACGGCCTTCGACCCTATCGGGGTCGCATGATGCCTGCCTGTGCGCTGGTGGTCGTCGAGGTTGCGAGAGCGGGGCCACAATGGTTTGGTCACTCCCTTGCGACCACGGACGGACAGCGATGACCACGCCTGACGATGAGTTCCGATTCCTTTCCACAGACGCCCGCAGCGTCGGAGTGGCCGGAGACCTCCCACCGGTCGAGCGCGTGTCGCTCATCCTCGACGATGGACGCACCCTGAGCGCCCTGCGCTTCGGGGACACACCGCCGGTTGCCACCTTCATCCACGGCGCGGGGCTGAACGCACATACGTGGGACTCGACGATCCTGGCGCTGGGCCTGCCCGCCCTCGCGATCGACCTTCCTGGGCACGGCGACTCGTCCTGGCGATCCGACGCCGCCTATACCGCGGCGAGTCTGGCACCCGATGTGGCAACGGGTATCCGGGCATGGACCTCGACGCCGCAGCTTGTCATCGGACACTCGCTGGGAGGACTGACGGGCGCCGCACTGGCGGCATCCGTTCCCGAGCTCGTGACGCAACTGATCATCATCGACATCACCCCCGGCATCGATCCGAACGCCGGTGCAGCGCAGATCAGAGCGTTCTTCGCGGGACCGACCGACTGGCCAAGCCGCGACGAGTTGGTCGATCGCGCGCTGGCCTTCGGCCTCGGAGGCGGCACCCGAGAAAAGGCGGAACGCGGCGTATACCTGAACTCGCGAGTCCGCGAAGACGGACGCGTCGAATGGAAACACCACTTCGCTCACCTGGCCTCGGCTCTCGCGGCAGCGCCCGAGCTTGCCGCCCAGCTCGACGCGCAGCAGGACGCGCTTTCCGAGATCCTGTCGGCGACGGGATGGAACGACATCGCCGCCGTGACAGCACCGCTGTCGCTGATCCGCGGGGAGCAAGGCTTCGTGACGACCGAAGATGCGGCGGAGTTCAGCAGGCGCCGGCCCGACGCCGTTGTCGTCGCCCTTCCGACCGGCCACAACGTCCACGAGGAAGCACCGACAGCACTGGCTCAGACCATCACCGAACTGCGTAGCGTCGAACAACGATGACGTCACGTTCGCGGCTCGATGAGGGGAACGCCGCAACCGGACCCTAGAGTTGTCTACCGCAGATCCCCTTCGTGCTCCGCGTGCCCACCAGCTTCGCCGCGGATGCCCCCCGGAAAGGACTCCCATGTTCCGCCGCACCGCTCTGGCCGCGTCGGCCTTGCTCGCCGCGAGCGCCCTCGTTCTGACAGCCTGCACCGGAAGCAGTGACCCCGCATCACCGGCTTCGGGGGCCCCCGACCCTGACGCGTCGGTCGCGATCCGTCTCGTGCTGGAGCCGGGCAACCTCGACATCCGACAGACCGCGGGCGCCGCCCTCGACCAGATCCTCATCGACAACGTCTACCAGGGGCTCGTCGGCCGCACCCCGGAGCAAGACATCGTCCCCGTACTCGCCGAAGAGTACGACGTGTCGCCAGATGGGCTGACGTACACCTTCACCCTGCGCGAGGGAGTGACCTTCGGTGATGGCCAGGAGCTGACCCCGCAGGATGTCGTGTGGTCGCTGACGACCAGGCGCGACACCCCGGAATGGGCGGACTCCGCTCGGCTCGCGAACATCGCATCGATCACAGCCGAGGGGCAGGACATCACGCTCACCCTCTCCGAACCCGATTCGAGCCTGCTGTGGAACCTGACCGGTCGCGCCGGACTGATCCTCAAAGAGGGCGACACGGTCGACTACGCCACGGCAGCCAACGGCACCGGCCCGTTCCTGCTCGACTCCTGGCGTCAGGGCGACTCGATCACGTTCGTCCGCAACGACGCCTACTGGGGTGAGCCCGCAGCGTCCGCGGAAGTGGTCTTCGACTACATTCCGGAGACGCAGGCCGCCCTGAACGCGGCGCTGGCCGGCGAGGTCGATGTCGTCACCGGGTTCGACGCGAACTTCACCGATCAGGTTGAAGCGGACGGCGGGTTCGAGGTTGTCCTCGGGCAGTCGACCGACAAGGGAACGCTCGCAATGAACCAGTCTGCCGGTAGCCCGCTGGCCGATCAGCGCGTGCGCCAGGCGATCCGCCAAGCGATCGACCACGACGCCTTCGTCGCGGCGCTGGGAGCCGGCCAGACGCTGTCCGGCCCGATCCCCGAGCTCGACCCCGGCTACGAGGATCTCTCCGACGTGGCCCCCTACGACCCGGATGCCGCACGCCAGCTGCTCGCCGACGCCGGAGCGGAAGACCTCGATCTCACCCTCACGATCCCGTCGTTCTACCCGACCACAATCCCCCAGATCCTTGTCTCCGACCTCAACGAGGTGGGCATCACCCTCACGGTGAACAGCGTCGACTTCCCCACCTGGATCAACGACGTCTACGTCAACCAGGACTACGACCTGAGCTTCGTGCTGCACACCGAAGCCCGCGACTTCGAGAACTGGGCGAACCCGGACTACTACTTCACGTACGACAACCCCGAGGTGCAAGAGCTGTACCAGCAGTCCCTGGCCGCGACGGACGAAGCAGAGGCCGCTGCTCTGCTGGCCGAGGCTGCCCGGATCGTGTCCGAAGACGCCGCCGCCGATTGGCTCTACAGCGGCGCCTCCGTCGTCGCTGTAGGCACGGGAATCAGCGGGATGCCATCCATCAACGTCAACGAACGGCTCAACCTCGCCGACCTCGCCAAGATCGCGGGCTGAGGCGGGCTCTGACGAGGTCATCGTGATGCGTCGGCTCGCGCCCGCCCCGGGGGCGAGGGCGGTGGGGCTCGTCGGGAGAGACACGTGACCCGGTACGTCGTGACCCGGCTCGGCCTGCTCGTGGTGGGGCTCGCCGTGGCAAGCGCGATCATCTTCGTGACGCTTCGCGTTCTTCCCGGTGACGTGGCGCAGCTGATCGCGGGAACGAACGGCACGCCTGCACAGATCGAGGGCATCCGAGAGCAACTCGGGCTGAACCGCCCGCTGATGGTGCAATACCTCGACTGGATCGGTGGGGTCCTTCGGGGGGACCTCGGCACGTCTCTGCTTACCGGTACGCCGGTGGCCGAAGAGCTCGCTGAGAAGGCGCAGATCACCCTGCCCCTCGGCATCCTGTCGCTGACCGTCGCGGTTCTGTTCAGTGTTCCGCTCGGTGTCGCCTCCGCGATCTGGCGCGGCCACCGCCGCGGCACCATCATGAGCGTGAGCGCCCAGACCGTCGCTGCGGTTCCCGTGGTCTGGGCCGGCATGATGCTTGTCGTCGTCTTCGCCGTCTGGCTGGGCTGGCTCCCCGCCCAGGGCTTTCCGCGCAACGGATGGAACGACCCGGCGGCGGCGATCCGCTCGCTGATCCTTCCCGCCGTCACGATCGGAATCGTGGAAGGCGCCATGCTCCTACGCTTCGTGCGGAGCGCAACACTCCAGGCCATCGGACAGGATTACGTCCGCACGGCAGCCGCCAAAGGCCTGACCCGCACGACGGCACTCATCCGGCATGGGTTGCCGAATGTCGGGCTGTCGGTCATCACGGTCCTCGGGCTCCAGGTCGCGGGCATCATCGTTGGCGCCGTGATCATCGAGCAGCTCTTCTCGCTCCCGGGCATCGGTCGGATGCTCGTGGACGACGTGGGAGCACGGGATCTTCCCAAGGTCCAGGGCGAGCTGCTGGCACTCACGGGCTTCGTCCTGATCGTGGGGTTCTTCGTCGACCTGCTCCACAGGATCCTCGATCCCAGGCAACGGGAGGCGTCGTGACTCTCCCCCGAGGTGGCGCACGCAGCGGGCGCCCGCTGCGAACGCGGTGGCTGCGGCGCGTGTGGGCAGTGCCGACGGGGCGCTTCGGAACCTGCGTCGTCGCCGCGATCATCCTGGTCGCTCTGATCGCTTGGGTATGGACACCGTTCGATCCGCAACAGGTCAACGTGCAAGACCGCTGGCTTCCGCCGAGTTGGCCGCACCTGCTCGGCACGGATGGCGCAGGGCGCGACATCCTGAGCCTCGTGATGGCCGGCGCAGGAACAACGCTCTGGGTGGCAGTCGGGTCGGCGGTTGTAGCCACGGTCATCGGGATCGCGTTGGCAAGCCTCGGTGCTCTCACGACACGCTGGGTTCGCGAATCGGTGGCGGTCCTGATCGACATCCTCGTGGCATTCCCCGTACTGCTGGTGGCCATGATGATCTCCGCGGTGTGGGGCGGGTCGCTGTGGGTCGTGATCTGGTCGGTAGGGATCGGCTTCGGCGTGAACATGGCCCGCGTCACGCGACCCGAGCTGCGACGCGTCCTCCACAGCGATTTCGTGCTGGCAGGAACCGCGGCAGGCCTCACCCCGATGCAGAACCTCTGGCGCCACCTCCTCCCCAACGTCGCACCGGTGTTCATCGTGCAACTGTCGTGGGCGATGGCCGTCGCGGTTCTTGCCGAAGCCGGCCTCTCATACCTCGGTTTCGGTGCGCCAGTGACCGAGCCCTCCTGGGGAGTCCTGCTTCGGGACCTGCAGCAGTACCTGACCGTCTATCCGCTTGCCGTGCTCTGGCCAGGCCTGGCGATCACGGTGACAGTTCTCGGGCTGAACCTGCTTGGCGACGGCATCCGTGAGGCATCCGACCCGACTCTGGCCTCGACGACCGGCGCCGCGCGAGTGTCGCGCACGCACATGCCCGAGGTGGTCTCATGAGCCTCGAGGTGCACGGGCTGACGATCGAGATCGGCGGCGAGCGCGTCGTCGACGGTGTCTCGTTCGAGGTCCCGGACGGCGGGACGGTGGGGCTCATCGGAGAATCCGGATCCGGCAAGTCCCTGACGGCGCTGGCGATCGTGGGGCTTCTACCCCAGGGTGCGCAGGCATCGGGCAGCATCCGTTGGCGCGGACAGGAGGTTCTGGGCCTTCACGAGCGTGCTCTCGCGGAGCTCCGCGGCGACGAGATCGGCATCGTGTTCCAAGATCCCCTGACAGCCCTCAATCCGGTCCGGACAGTCGGACGGCAGATCGCCGAGTCGGTTCGCATCCACGAACGACTGCGAGGCCGCGGGCTGCGGGAACGCGCCATCGCCGAGGCCGCTCGAGTCGCGCTGCCCGAACCCGAGGCCATCATCAAGCGCTATCCGCACCAGCTCTCCGGGGGCCAGCGCCAACGTGTGGCCATCGCCATGGCGCTCGCGTGCCGGCCTCGTCTGCTCATCGCCGACGAACCGACGACAGCGCTCGATGCGACGGTGCAGGCCGGGATCCTCGACCTGTTGCGCGGCCTCACCGCCGACGAAGACATGTCCCTGCTGTTCATCACCCACGACCTGGCGGTGCTCGCCCAGGTCGCCACTCACGCCGTGGTCCTCGAACGCGGTCGCGTCGTCGAGGCCGGGGCGGTTCCCCGCCTGCTGAGCGCGCCGCGCGCGGCTGTCACGCAGGGACTGCTGCGTGATGCGACAGCCACGCTCTGGCGCGGGCAGACCTCGGGTGGGGACGCATGAGCGCTGAATTCGTGCGCGCGCAGGCGCTCACCCGGCGTCACCGCACCCCACCCACGCGGCTGTTCACGAAGCCCGTTTTCACAACGGCTCTGGATGCTGTCGATCTCACGCTCGAAGAGGGACACAGCCTCGGGGTCATCGGCGAATCCGGTTCCGGCAAGTCCACCCTCGTCCGCCTCCTCCTGGGCCTGGACACACCGACCTCCGGTTCGGTGCACATCGACGGCCGCGAGGTCGACGCGTCAGCATCGGCCAGGTCGCTGCGGTGGCTGCGGCGCGACACCGGCATCGTGTTCCAGGATCCCTATGCCTCACTCGACCCCCGCATGAGCGTGGGGCGCATCGTCGGCGAGCCGCTGTGGGCACTCGGCATCCCCGGCGACCGGCGAGCGCGCGTGCGGGAGGTTCTCACCCAGGTCGGTCTGGATGCTGCGGCAGCCGACAGGTTCCCGCACGAGTTCTCGGGCGGCCAGCGTCAACGCATCGCTCTCGCCCGGGCGATCGCACACCGGCCCCGCCTGCTCGTCGGTGACGAGCCACTGTCGGCGCTCGACGTCACGGTGAGAGCGCAGATCCTTGGTCTGTTCGACCGACTCCGACAGGACGAGGGCATGACGATCATCATGGTCTCCCACGACATCGGCGTGGTTCAGAACCTCTGCGACCGGGTGGTGGTCATGAAGGACGGACGGATCGTCGAACGAGGCGAGACATCCAACGTCCTGCGTGCGCCCGAGGCCGACTACACGCGAGCGCTCTTGGCCGCGATCCCGTCGATCACTCCCCCGGGCGAGGCTCCCGCGGACCGCCGCCGCGACGGAACAACCCCTTCTTCACCGGCTTGAGCGACTTCTGCAGGTAGATCGTTCCGAGCCACCGCCCGAACTTGAAGCCGACGCGACCCATCCGCCCGACTTCGGTGAAGCCCAGTCGCTCGTGAAGAGCAATCGAGGCCTCCGCGCCCTTGTCGCTGATGACGGCGACAATCTCGCGAATGCCCCTCTGCTGGCAGGCCTCGATGAGCGCCTCGAGCAGGGCGCGGCCGAGGCCCTTGCCTGCCGCAGCCTGGCCGAGGTAGATCGAGTTCTCGACGGTGTAGCGGTATGCGGACTTTCCTGCCCACGGCTGCACGAGCGCGTAGCCCAGGATCTGACCGGTCGGTGACTGAGCGACGAGAAAGGGCAGGTCGAGCTTCGCCAAGAACGCGAACTTCTCGCGCCATTGCGCGATCGACCAGACCTTCTCATCGAAGGTCACGACGGAGTTGCGCACGTAGTAGTTGTAGATCTCCCGAATGTCGGGGATGTCGCGCTCCTCGGCGGCCCGGATGACGTAACTGAACGGCCCTTCAGGCTCGGACCGCCGTCGCAGATGGAAGGGAAGCCGCCGCTTCTTGTCGTATTCCTCTTCCAGCATGAGATCAGCCTACGCCGACCGCTCGACGCGCCAGTCGATCGGTTCTGCCCCCTGCTGCTCCAGCAGCTCGTTGGCCCGGGAGAACGGGCGGGAGCCGAAAAACCCACGGCTCGCCGACAGGGGTGAGGGATGCGGCGACTCGATGATCGGAACCGGCCCCAGCAGGGGCCGCAGATTAGCGGCATCCCGCCCCCACAGGACGGCGACAAGCGGCTGGTCGCGTGCCGCCAGGGTGCGGATGGCATGCTCTGTGACAGCCTCCCAGCCCCAGCCGCGGTGTGAGCCTGGGGCGCCCGGCGACACCGTGAGCACGCGGTTCAGCAGCATGACGCCCTGATCACTCCAGGCGGACAGGTCGCCGTGCGAAGCTGGCGGGATGCCGAGGTCGTCGTTGAGCTCTCGGTAGATGTTCGCGAGGCTTCGCGGCAGGGGCCTCACGTGAGCGTCCACCGCGAACGAGAGCCCGATCGGATGCCCGGGGGTCGGATACGGATCCTGACCGACGATGAGTACGCGCACATCCGCCAGCGGCCGCGCGAAGGCCCGGAGAACCCGATCTCCCGCAGGCAGGTACCGCCGTCCCGCAGCTGCCTCCGCCCGCAGGCGCTCGCCGATGCCGGCGATCCGATCGGCGACCGGCGAGAGCGCGTCGGCCCAGCCGCCGTCGATCAGACCGGCGTCGGCGAGCTCTGGCAGGGACATCGCCATCGATCAGGCTGGTTCCTGAGCCGCGGCATCCTGCTCGATGACCGACCCCTGCCACGACCAGGGGAAATCGATCCAGAGGTCGGTGTCTTTCCACGACCAGTCTGGACGGATGATCGTCGTCGGCTTCGTGAAGATGACGACGCTACGCACGATCGCGCCACGATCGGTCAGGAGCCGCACCGCCAGATCGAGCGTGCGCCCGCTGTCGGCGACATCGTCCACGAGAAGGACGCGACGGCCTTCGAGGTAGGCCATATCCATCTCTGGGGGCAGGAGCTCGGGATCGGGAAGCACCGTGCCGATGCCGGTGTAGAACTCGACGTTGATCGCCCCGCAGTTCTTGACGCCGAGCCCGTACGCGATGGCGCCGGCAGGCAGGAGCCCGCCGCGGGCGATCGCGACGACCACATCGGGCATGAAGCCATCAGCCACGATGGTGCGGGATAGCTCACGCGTGGCATCTCCGAACCCTTGCCAGGTCAACGTTTCCCGCTCGGTCGTCACCGGTTCTCCTCTCGGTTGCCCCCGCACCAGACTAGGCGGCGCCGCGGTGCTATTCTCGCGGACGTGCCCGCCGCATCCGCCCTCGACCGGTTGCGCGGAACGGGCCTGGGAATCACTGCAGGGCTGATCGGCTGGTTCATCCTCGTCGAATTCGTCAGCGGCATCATCCAGGGCTACTACGTTCCGCTCTTCAGTGACATCGTCATCGACCTCGGCATCCACGATTCGGATGTGAACTGGTTCGAAGCTGCCCAGCTGCTGCTGTCTGCGCTCGTCGTTCCCATCCTCGCGAAGCTCGGCGACATGTACGGGCACAAGCGGATTCTGCTGATCTCGTCCATCCTGACCGCTGCAGCCAGCTGGTGGCTCGTGTTCGCGGGAGACTTCTGGACCTTCCTGATCGCGTGGGCATTGCAGGGGTTCTACGTCGTCTGGCTGCCGCTGGAGGTCGCGCTCATCTTCGAGCGCGGTCGCCGCCAGAACCGCGGCGTTTCCTCCACCCGGCGCGCAGCTGGGCTCCTCGTCGTCGGACTGCAAGCCGGTGCGATCGCGGGGGCGCTTGCCGCAGGCGCGATCTTCGAAGCGACCGGCGACCGCACCGTCACGATGATGATTCCCGCGATCGCGGTCACCCTCATCGCCGGGGTCATCTGGCTCGGTGTTCCCGAGTCTGAGCCCACGACGGGTCGGCGCCTGGACACCTGGGGCTTCGTGCTGCTGACGTGGGGTCTGTTGCTGGTGACGGGCGCCCTGGTCTACATGCGCATGATCCCGCAACTCGACCTCGGCGAGAACGCGTGGTGGTGGGTGGTCGCGCTCTTTGCCGCCGGGCTTGGCGTCTTCGTCTGGTTCGTCCGGTTCGAACTGCGACAGGACGACCCCGCGATCGACATCCGGGTCCTGCGGCGACCCGAGATGTGGCCCGTGCAGACGACTGCGTTCCTCGTGGGAATCAGCCTGCTCGGCGCCCAAGGGCCGCTGTCGACGTACGCGGGAACCGACTCATCTCTCGGCTACGGACTGGGGCTGTCGGCGTCGCAGCGCTCGTACGTGATCGGCGTGTATCTGCTCTCCCTCATCATCGGCGCCATCATCTTCGCCGTGCTGTCGCGTCGGGCCAATCCCCGACTCATCCTGATCGGCGCATCGCTTCTGGTCGGCATCGGCTACACGCTGTTCTTGCCGTTCCACCTCGAGCTCTGGCAGGTGCTGCTGAACCTCATGATCGCGGGCCTCGGCTCCGGCGCTCTCGTCGGGGCGCTGCCTGCGGCGGCTGCGGCGGCAGCCCCACGTGGACAGACCGGCATCGCCTCCGCGCTGACCAACACCACCAAGACCGTCGGCGGCGCCTTCGCGTCAGCCGTGTTCGGCGTGCTGCTTGCAGCCGGCGCCGGGGCTGTCGCCAGCGAAACCGCGGCATCCCTCGGCGGCTACCTCGCCGTCTGGGCGATCTGCGCCGGCGGCGGTTTCCTCGCAGCCCTGCTGCTGCTGTTCGTCCCGAAAGTCGCCTTCGCCGACACCGACACGAGCCAGCTCGAGGCCACCCAGGGCAGCGGACAGCTGACCTGAGCGTGGTCGCGCCCGCCCCTGCGCTACGGGAGGCGCGGAGTGAGCGGCCCTCGGGCAAGCAGGTACTGGGCAGACTGCGCGACGGGGCGCATGGTCACAAGGTCGAGGTTGACGTGGCCGGGCGCCTCCAGGGCGTAGCCGATCACATCGGCGACGTCCTCGGCAGTGAGCGGGTTCTGCACGTCCTCGTAGACAGCAGCCGCACGGTCACGATCACCACCGACACGGTTCAGGGTGAACTCTTCGGTATAGACCATCCCGGGGGCGATCTCGATGACGCGCAGTGGCTCCCCATTGAGCTCGAGACGCAGGGCATTCACCAGCATCGACTCGGCGGCCTTCGCGGCGTTGTATCCACCACCTCCGGGATATGCAACCTGCGCGGCAGTCGAGGTCACGAACAGCAGGTCGGCATGACCGTCGGATGCCGCACTTCGCCGCAGCTGCGGGAGCAGCGCCTGCGTCAGCCGCTGCACGGCGAGGACATTGACGTCGTACATCCACTGCCAGTCCGACACGCGGCCCTCCTCGACACGGTCAGTGCCGCGAGCACCGCCGGCGATGTGTGCAACGGAGTGCACGGCTCCGGACCCGGCGAGAAACTCCGTCAGCGCGTCGATGTCGGCATCCGTCGTGAGATCCGCAGCGAACGCAACGGCTCCGGTCTCATCCTCCAGCGCCGCGAGGCGATCGGCGCGCCGGGCGACGGCCACGACCTCCCACCCGCTCGCGCGCAGACGGCGCACCGTTGCCGCACCGATTCCCGAACTGGCTCCCGTCACCACTGCGCGTCTGGTCATGCGTCAACGCTAGCTGGCACGGGCACGCGAAGTGTTACGTCACATTTCCATGCGGTTGTTGACAACGGCACGTCTTCGTACTCTCGGTGGTGGCCGGTCGACCCGCCGACCGACCCCGAAGACGCAAGGAGCACCTCATGTCCGCACCCGAGAACTGGAAGTTCGAGACCAAGCAGATCCACTCCGGCGCCGCCCCCGACCCGACCACGAAGTCGCGCGCGACCCCGATCTACCAGACCACCTCATACGTGTTCGACAACGCCGACCACGCCCAGAACCTGTTCGCTCTGGCCGAGTCCGGCAACATCTACACCCGCATCATGAACCCGACGCAGGATGTCGTGGAGCAGCGTGTCGCGGCGCTCGAGGGTGGCAGTGGCGCCCTCCTCGTCTCGTCCGGTCAGGCCGCTGAGACCTTCGCCGTGCTGAACATCGCGCAGGCCGGCGACCACATCGTCTCGTCGAGCTCGATCTACGGCGGCACCTACAACCTCTTCAAGTACACGCTCGCCAAGCTCGGCATCGAGACGACCTTCGTTGAGAACCAGGACGACCCCGAGGAATGGCGTCGCGCCGTCCGCCCCAACACCAAGCTCTTCTTCGCCGAGACCATCGGCAACCCGAAGATCAACGTGCTCGACATCCGTTCGGTCTCGGCCGTCGCACACGAGAACGGCGTGCCGCTGATCGTCGACAACACGATCGCCACCCCGTTCCTCATCCGTCCCCTTGAGCATGGCGCCGACATCGTCATCCACTCGGCGACGAAGTTCCTCGGCGGTCACGGCACCACCATCGGCGGCATCATCGTCGACGGCGGAAAGTTCGCCTGGTCGCAGAACGTCGAGAAGTTCCCCGGTCTGACCGAGCCGGACCCCTCCTACCACGGCGCGTCCTACACGACCGCGGTCGGCGACGGCATCGCCTACATCATCAAGGCGCGCGTGCAACTGCTGCGCGACCTGGGTTCGTCCATCTCCCCGATCAGCGCCTGGCTGCTGCTGCAGGGCATCGAGACGCTCTCGCTGCGTATTGAGCGTCACGTGCAGAACGCGCAGGAGATCGCGGAGTGGCTCGAGAACCAGGATGACGTCGCATCGGTGAACTACTCGGGTCTGCCGACCTCACCGTGGTACTCCGCTGCGAACACCTATGCACCCAAGGGTGTCGGTGCCGTGCTCTCGTTCGAGCTCAAGGGCGGTGTCGACGCCGGTCGCGCGTTCGTCGACTCGCTCGAGCTGTTCAGCCACCTGGCCAACATCGGTGACGTGCGCTCGCTCGTGATCCACCCGGCATCCACGACCCACTCGCAGCTCACGCCCGAGCAGCAGCTCACGGCAGGCGTTACGCCGGGCCTCGTTCGCCTCTCGGTCGGTCTCGAGAACATCGAGGACCTGAAGGCTGACCTCGCCCAGGCCCTCGCCGCGGCCCGCAGCGTCGGAGCAGCAGCCAACGCCTGACCTGCGTCTCGCGCCCGAAGGGTCGCGACACGCCGCACGGATCCCCGATCCAGCGGCGAGTTGCGACCCTTCGGCGTTCGAGTCCGGACGCGGGAAACGTCATATTGCGACGGGAGCCGGGGCAGACCCGGGAGAATGGGTGAATGGACTGGCAGACCTCGGAAGACACGGTGCCCTCATCGCCCGTGACCGAGGCCGACGCGCGCCTCCTCCTGGGCAGGCCCCCGGCGACAGGCGCCTGGCGTGACGGCGACCCCGCCGGCGACCGCCGCTTCGCCGCGTTCGGCACCTTCCGGACGGAGGGCGGCGCCGAGCTTCCCGCCTACCGCCTCGCCTTCGAGACGTGGGGCGAACTCTCCCCCGGGCGGGACAACGCGATCCTGATTCTCCACGCGCTGACCGGCGACTCGCACGTGCGCGGACCAGCAGGCCCGGGGCATCCCACCGACGGCTGGTGGGACGGGATCGTCGGGCCCGGAAGCGCCATCGACACGAACCGCTGGTTCGTGGTCGCTCCGAACATGCTGGGCGGATGCCAGGGGTCGACCGGACCTGCGACGATCGCACCCGACGGGTACGAATGGGCAGCGCGGTTCCCGTACCTCACGATCCGCGACCAGGTCCACGCGCAACGGCAGCTCGCCGACGCTCTCGGCATCGACGTGTGGGCAGCTGTCATCGGCGGCTCGATGGGCGGGATGCATGCACTCGAGTGGGCGATCGAATACCCCGACCGGCTCGAGCGGGTCGCCGTACTGTCTGCTCCCCCGGCGAACACCGCCGACCAGATCGCCCTCAATTCGGTGCAGCTCGATGCGATCCGGGTCGACCCGCGCTTCCAGGGCGGCGAGTACTACGATGCCGCTGACGGCGACGGCCCCCACCGCGGGCTCGCGCTTGCACGGCGCATGGCCCTGCTGAACTACCGGTCACCGACCGAGCTCAACCAGCGCTTCCAACGCTCCTGGCAGTCAGAGGTCAGCCCGCTGGGCAACGGCGGCCGGTTCGCGGTCGAGTCGTACCTCGATTTCCACGGCAACCGCTTCACGCGCCGCTTCGACGCGAACACCTACATCACGCTCGTGGAGGCGATGAACTCCCACGACGTCGGCCGCGATCGCGGCGGCATCGAAGATGCCCTGGCTCGCGTGAGCGCCACCGCGCTCGTTGTCGGCATCGACAGCGACAGGCTCTTCCCCATCGAGGGACAGCATCGCATCGCCCGCGGCATCCGCACCAGCCTCGACGGAGACCAGGCTGCGGTCATCTCGAGCGACTTCGGCCATGACGGCTTCCTCATCGAGACACCGACAGTGAGCACCCATCTGCGCCGGCTCCTGGAGAGCTGATCGCGCAGTCCGGCGGCGTCAGTCCTCGTTGCTGAGGGCCTGCTCGAGGCGCTCGAGCTTTCCGTCGAGTTCGCCGGTATAGCCCGGGCGGATGTCGGCCTTGAGCACGAGCGAGACCCGTGAACCGTGCGCGCCGACCGCCTCGGTGGCAGCCTTCACGACCGTGAACACCTCGTCCCACTCCCCCTCGATCTCGGTGAACATCGAGGACGTACGGTGCGGCAGACCCGACTCCCGAACGATCCGTACCGCCGCGGCGACGGCATCGTGAACAGAACCGTCGGCACGCCCTGTGCCACTCGGGGCGACGGAGAAGGCAACGATCATGAGGCAGACCTTTCGCTGACGGATGCAGGGCGTCTGTGCGGCGCCCGTGCCGAGGCAGACCCGCCCTCGCGGGCAATGCGCACCAGGTGGATGACCGACCACGCGAACATCACCACGAGGGCAAGGTTTCGCGCCGTGAGCAAGGCGACGACCCCGGGAGCAGGGTGGTCCGTCATGAGGAAGTTGTAGTAGATCGGGTAGACGATCTGCGTCAGAAGCCCGGCCGCCACCGCGAAGGCGGCGGGCCGCAGCCAGGTCGCACGGTCAACCACGAGCCCGTAGACCAGAGGCGCCACGATCCAGGTCATGTACTGGGGCGAGCCGACCTTGTTCACGACGATGAAGGCGAGAACCAGGGCGAACGCCAGTGCCGGATACAGCCGCACGATGTGCGCTCCACGGCGCACTCCCCACACCCCGAGCAGCAGCAATGCAAGCACGGAAGCCGCCAGCAGCGGTGTCATGAGGGCAACTACGGCGTCGACGCCGGGGCCGGTGACCTGGAACGTGAGCAGGTCGCTGGAGTAGTACACCTGGGAACCGGCGACATCGAGCGCCGAGAACCACAGGTACACGGCGGACACGGGAGCCTCAATCTGCAAACCCCTGCCGGTCTGGTCGCTGATGAAGCCGAACAGATACCGCCCGCCGCCGAGCGCGAGCACCACCGCGATGGTGGCCGCCGATACGATGACGGCACCGCCGACGATGGCGAGGCGACGTCGCACCGCGACAAGGGCTGCCGCCAGCAGGGCTGCGGGCCACACCTTGATCCAGGTGCCGGCGGCAAGCAATGCTGATCCGAGCCACGGCCGGCGAACGAGCCACAGGCATCCCATGATCGCCAGCGGAACCGTGATCCCTTCCAGGCGATACATACCCACGGGCCCGAGCGCAACCATGAAGGTGAGCCAGAACGCGGCGGCCAGCGCCCGACCGCGAGACCGCGCATCGCCGAGCAGCACGGCGAACGCGACGGCGTCCACCAGGGTCACCAGGATCGCCCAGGCCGGTGTGTACGACACTGCGGCCTCGAACAGCCACGCCGCGAGCATGGGTATGAGGGCCAGAACGGGATAGACCCACGGCTCGGTAATCCCGACGATCTGCCGTCCGGACGTCCCGCAGTAATCCATGATGCCGAGTGCGCAGCCCGACCACGGCTCGTAGACCAAGTACACGTCACCCATCGGTGCGTTGGGCAGCTGGTACCCCGCTACTGCAACGAATCCGTGTACGAGGGCGAACGCCACCCACATCCAACCCCGCCGTGCCACGCAACCATCCTACGGAAGCGGCGGGGTCCGCCCCGTCAGCACGCCCGTCGCGCCGATCACGATTCGATGAGCATTGGCGTCGTGTGCGGGCCCGCGAGAAGGCGGCCCACCACGACCGGAAGATGCTCGGCGACATCCAGCGCCGTGATCGGTCCGCCGGCCACGGCCTCCGACGCGGTCTGGGCGGCCTGGCCATGAAGCCACGCAGCAGTCGCCGCACACGCGGCGAGCGAGACCGATGCGCGTCGCGCAACAGCCCCGGCTGTGACGGCCCCGAGGATGCCTGCCAGGACGTCCCCGGTCCCGGCAGTGGCGAGCCATGACGTCGGGGCTTCGATCGCGCACTCCCAGCCCTCCGGGGATGCCACGATCGTCGTGGCGCCCTTCAGCAGCACCACGGACCCGAGTGCCACAGCGGTCTCTGCTGCACCCGCCGCGCTGCGGGCACCATCCGGGTCGAGTCCGAGCGCAAAGCGGAGCTTCGCATGCTCCCCGGCATGCGGTGTGATGACTACCGGAGCTGTGGCGGATGCCGCAAGATCGAGCGCGCCGGCATCGACAACGACAGGATCAGGTCCGTCGAGAACCTCGCGCAACATGCGCGTCTCGGCATCCGTCCGATCCGCGGAGCTCGTACCCGAACCAATGACCCACGCCTGGACGCGGCCGCCAGCTGTGACGGTCTCGGGACGCCGCGCCAGCACGAGCCGTGTCGGTCGCGCCGGTCCGAGATAGCGCACCATGCCGATACCCGTGCGCCAAGCGCCCTCGACCCCGAGCACAGCGGCACCAGGGAATTGCCGTGACCCGGTCCGCAAGCCGACGACACCGCGGGAATACTTGTCGTCATGGGCGGTTGGTCTTCCCAGGACGCGGGTCGCGTCATCCGCCGCCCATGACCGCAACATGCGAGCAACCCTACCTCTGGAGAATCGATGAGTCTGCTGTTCACCCCCGTCGAGATCGGTTCTCTGCAGGCGCGCAACCGCCTGTGGGTCGCCCCCATGTGTCAGTACAGCTCGGTAGACGGGATGCCGAACACGTGGCATCTCACCCACCTCAGCTCGTTCGCGACCGGCGGCGCGGGCCTGGTGATGACCGAGGCGACCGCGGTCAGCCCCGAGGGACGGATCAGCCCTGAGGACACGGGTATCTGGAACGACAAGCAGCGCGACGCCTGGGCGCCGATCGCTGCAGAGATCCGCGCGCGAGGAGCCCTTTCCGCTATCCAGCTCGCGCACGCAGGCCGGAAGGCGTCGACATGGTCTCCGCTGAAAGCAGGTCGCGGGTCGGTTCCGGCAGCGGACGGCGGGTGGCAGGCGCTCGCGCCCTCGCCGATCGCCTACGACGGCTACGCCGTTCCTGCGGAGATGGATGACGCCGCAATCGCGAAGGTCGTCGAGGACTTCTCGGCAGCCGCCCGCCGCAGCGTCGAGGCCGGCTTCGATGTGCTGGAGGTGCACGCCGCGCACGGCTACCTGCTCCACGAGTTCCTCTCGCCGCTGTCGAATCAGCGGACTGATTCCTACGGCGGCTCGCTCGAGAACCGAGCCCGGCTGCTGCTCGCGGTGATCGACGCCGTTCGCGCTGCCGCGCCCACGACGCCCGTCATGGTGCGGTTCTCGGCCACGGATTGGGCTGAGGGCGGCTGGGACGTGGCCGATACCGCGACGGTAGCCGCCTGGGCCGCTCAGCGCGGTGCCGTGTTCTTCGACATCTCCAGCGGCGGCCTCGTCGCGCACCAGCGGGTCATCGCGGGTCCGGGCTACCAAGTGCCGTTCGCCCGCGAGGTGCGAGAGCGCGCGGGCGTTCCGGTGAGCGCGGTGGGGATGATCACCACGGGCACACAGGCCGAGGAGGTTCTCGCCTCGGGTGCCGCGGATGCCGTCATGGCGGCGCGCGAGTGGCTTCGCGATCCGCACTTCGCCCTGCGCGCCGCGACGGAGCTCGGCGATGACATCGAGTACTGGCCGGCGCAGTACGAGCGGGCCCGACTGACACGGATGGGGTGACCGCGGACCCCTACCGTTCGTTTCGCCAGCCCCGGCGGGTGGCATCCTGCACCTCGCCGACGAGTTCTTCGATGACATCCTCGAGGAACAGAACACCGGTGATGGTGCCGCCCGCGTCCCGCACCTGCGCGAGGTGCCGGCCGCGCTCCCGCATGAGCGCAAGCGCATCCTCAAGATCGGTGTTCTCGGTCACCGGAACCATGTGGTGGATGCGAGCGGGGTCGATCGGCCGCACAACGTCGGTCGCGGCATCCTCACCCTCAGCGGCGCGCAGGATGTCTTTGAGGTGGACGTACCCAAGCGGAATCCCCGCAGGGTCCACGATGACGTAGCGCGAGAACCCGTTCTTGGCCACGGCGCGCTCGATCTGCTTGGGCGTCGTGTTCTGCGGCAGCGTCAAGAGATCTGCAAGAGGCACAGCGATATCGCGAGCCTTCTTCTCCGTGAACTCGACGACTGCCGCGACGGTGCCCGCCGTGTCCTCGAGCACGCCCTCCATCCGGGACTGCGCCACGATCGTCGCGACTTCTTCGAGGGTGTAGGTCGACGTCGCCTCGTTCTTGGGCTCGACCCGGAACAAGCGAACGACGTGATTGGCGATCCAGTTGAGGGTGACGATGACCGGGTGGAAGACCTTCGATACCCACACCAGCGGCGGCGCGAGCATGAGCACCGCACGATCGGGAACCGAGAACGCCAGGTTCTTGGGAACCATCTCGCCGAAGACGACGTGGAGGTACGAGACGACGACGAGCGCGATGATGAACGCGATGACATCGACTGCGGCATAGCTCAGCCCGGTGAGCTCGAGCGGCACCGCCAAGAGGTGGTGAATCGCCGGTTCCGAGACGTTCAGGATCAGCAGTGAACAGATGGTGATACCCAGCTGCGAGGTGGCCAGCATGAGCGTTGCATGCTCCATGGCGTAGAGCGAGGTCTTGGCGGCACGCGAGCCACGCTCAGCCAGCGGCTCGATCTGCGATCTGCGCGCGGAGATGACAGCGAATTCAGCGCCGACGAAGAAGGCGTTGGCCACCAACAGGACGACCAGCCATGCCAGGCCCGCCCAGTCACTCACGAGGACACCTCCTCGTCAGCATCCTCACCGGGAAGGGCAGCGGGGACGAACCTCACCCGATCGACCCGCCTCCCGGCCATCCGCTCGACCGCCAGGGTCCCCTCCTCGAGCTCGACGCTGTCTCCCACGGCGGGGATCCGCTCGAGTTCGCTCATGAGGTAGCCCCCGACCGTGTCGTAGACGTCACCGACCGGGATGCGGATGCCGATCCGGTCGAGCACCTCGTCGGGCCGGAGCTCCCCCGGGAATACCACGTCCCGATCGATGCGGACGATGTCGGTGCGGCGCCGGTCATGCTCGTCGAGGACTTCACCGACGATCTCTTCGACGAGATCCTCGAGGGTGACGACCCCGGCGGTGCCGCCGTACTCATCGACGACGATCGCCATCTGGTATCCGCGGGAGCGGAGCTCGGCCAGCAGCGCGTCCAGGTGCACGGCTTCGGGCACGCGCAGCGGCTCGGTCGCGATCGCACCCACCGGAACCGTTCCGCGTCTGCCACGGGGAACACTGACTGCAGCCTTGAGGTGAGCGATCCCGACGATGTCATCCATCGACTCCTCGTACACCGGAAAGCGGCTGTGACCCGTGGATCGCGCGAGTTGGATGACGTCTTCGACGGAGTCATCGGATGCGAGCGCGTGAACGCTCGGGCGCGGCGTCATGACATCGGCGGCGGTCAGGCGCGCAAAGGTGAGGGAGCGGTCGAGCAATGACGCCGTGTCCTGTTCCAGGACACCGGCGCTCGCCGAACGGCGTACGAGGCTTGAGAGCTCCTCTGCCGAGCGCGCACCCGAGAGCTCTTCCTTGGGCTCGATTCCCACCGCGCGAAGGAACGCGTTGGCACTTCCGTTGAGCACGACGATGGCGGGGCGAAAGACGGTCGTGAAGGCAGTCTGGAACGGCACGACGAGTTTCGCCGTCTGCCGAGGGACGGCGAGCGCGAAATTCTTCGGTACGAGTTCGCCGATCACCATCGAAAAGATGGTGGCGATGCCGACACCGATGATCGCAGCGAGCGGACTGACAACGGCATCCGGCCAGCCCCACCCGGTGAACACCGGGCGCAACAGGCTCGAGATCGCCGGCTCCATCGTGTAACCGGTGAGAAGCGTCGTCAGCGTGATGCCCAGTTGTGCACTGGAGAGGTGCGTCGAGGTGATCTTGAGCGCGCTGATCGTCAGCGACAGGCGCGTCTCTCCCGCAGCCTGCCGCGCTTCGAGGTCTGCACGATCGAGGTTCACCAGCGCGAACTCGCTGGCGACGAACAGCCCCGTTCCGATCGTGAGCAGGAGCCCCACCCCCAGCATGATGAACTCCATCACGCATCACCCCCGGTCTGGGGTGCGGGTCGGTGGGGCGATCGTCGGCAACTCGGAGGGTCGTCCATCGTGAGGCGAGTCTACCGGGCGAGATAGAGCCCCCGGGCGGCGAACATCACCAGCTGACCGGGAGGGCCTTGCCTTCCTCGTAGCCGGCAGCCGACTGCAGACCGACGAGCGCGCGCTCGTGGAACTCGGGAACCGAGGCGGCACCGGCGTAGGTGAACGAGGAGCGCACCCCCGAGGTGATCATGTCGATGAGATCTTCGAGGCCGGGTCGCTGCGGGTCGAGGTAGATCTTCGACGACGAGATGCCTTCGGCGAACAACTCCTTGCGCGCTCGTTCGTAGGCGTCCAGGCGACCGAATCGCGCTTGCACGGCCTTGGTCGAAGCCATCCCCCACGACTCCTTGTAAAGGTTGCCGGCAGCATCGCGCTGCAGCGATCCGGGAGCCTCGATCGTGCCGGCAAACCACGAACCGATCATGACGGATGCCGCGCCCGCTGCCAGCGCCAGAGCAACGTCGCGCGGGTAACGCACACCGCCGTCAGCCCACACATGAGCACCGGCAGCGCGGGCCGCAAGCGCCGTCTCGTGGACAGCCGAGAACTGCGGTCGCCCCACCGCGGTCATCATGCGGGTCGTGCACATCGCGCCCGGCCCGACGCCGACCTTGATGATGTTCGCGCCGGCTGCAACGAGGTCGCCAACGCCCGCGCTCGTTACGACGTTCCCGGCCACGAGCGGCACACCGAGATCGAGGGCCGACACGGTGCGCAGCGCGCTCAGCATCCCCTCTTGATGACCGTGCGCGGTGTCGAGCACCAAGACATCAACACCGGCGGCCACGAGCGCTCGCGCCTTACCGGCCACATCTCCGTTGATACCTACGGCTGCCGCGACGATGAGGCGACCGTCTCGGTCGACCGCCGGTTGGTACAGCGTCGCGCGCAGGGCGCTTCGGCGAGACAGGGTCCCGACGACCTGTCCGTGGTGGACGACGCAGACGATCTCGACATCGGCAGCGACAATGACATCGAACGCATGCCGGGCGGACTCGATGTCATCGGCATCCACTGACGCGGGTCGTCCGCGTGTGAGATCACCCAGTCGAGCGTCGGGGAGGGCAGATCCCAGTCGGACAGCGGTCACGATGCCCTGAACGTCCTCGATCATGAGACGGTCGGTGGGCTGCGCGACGATCACGCCGTAGCCCTCCGTCGGAGGCAGCAGGGTCGTTGCGTCGGCAACTGTCGCGTCGGGGGGAAGAACCAGTGGCGTGTCCCAGGCTGCGGGCTGGTCCTTGACCCAGCGGATCGCGGCATCCAGTTCCTGCAGAGGGAGGTCCTGCGGAAGAACCCCGAGCCCGCCCCGGCGCGCGAGCGTGGCGGCAAGGCGCGCACCTGTGACCGAGTTCATGTTCGCTGAAACCAGCGGGATGGTGGCTGCAGTCCCATCGCGGGGCGAGAGGTCGACCTCGAGTCTGCTCCCCACGCCTGATCGGCGGGGAACGAGGAAGACGTCCGAGTAGGTCAGGTCGAAGGCCGGCGCATCACCGTAGAACTCCATGTGCGCCAAGCGTACCCGTCAATGCACTCAGCGGAATCGTGACCAATTCGCGGCGCAGCTCAGGTTCGGATGGCCTGCCGGGCCGTTCAGACGGACTACGCTGGTGTGTTGAACGACGCGGGCGCGACGACGATAGTCCGCGACGACAATCGTGACGAAAGCGGGCGATCTAACGTGTCGAGTCAGGTGACCGGCGTCGGCGTGTCGAACGAAAGCGAGTTCGGCGCAAACGAATGGCTCGTTGAAGAGCTATACGAGCAGTTTCGACAAGACCGCAACTCCGTAGACAAGGCCTGGTGGCCGGTTCTCGAGGCCTACCACTCCGCCACCGAGAACGGCGTGAAACCCGCCGGCGAGAGCGGCGCGAAGCCCTCGGGAGAGAGTGTGGCCGCGAAGCCCGCGTCAAACGACGCGCATCCAGTCACCGCGCCCACGCCGGTGATCGGCTCGCAGCCCGTTGCGCGCACGACAGCGCGTCCCGCCGCGGCCCAACCGATCCCGGCACAGGCCCCCGATACCGCACGCTCGGAGTCAGACGCCCCGCCGTCCGAGGACACGGTGACGGTCCTCAAGGGGATGCCGAAGACTCTCGCTGCGAACATGGATGAATCGCTCACCGTTCCCACCGCGACGAGCGTGCGCACCGTCCCCGCCAAGCTCATGATCGACAACCGGATCGTGATCAACAACCACATGGCGCGCACTCGGGGCGGAAAGGTGAGTTTCACGCACCTCATCGGGTGGGCCATCATTCGTGCCCTCACCGAGTTCCCGAGCCAGAACGTGTTCTACGCCGAGATCGACGGGAAGCCGTCGGTTGTCGCTCCAGCCCACGTCAACCTCGGTATCGCGATCGATCTCCCCAAGCCCGACGGCACTCGGGCACTGCTGGTACCGAGCATCAAGCACGCTGACACCCTCACTTTTGCCGAGTATCTGTCGGCTTACGAAGACCTGGTTTCGCGCGCCCGCAAGAACAAGCTCACCGCCGCGGACTTCCAGAACACGACGATCTCCCTGACCAACCCCGGCGGGATCGGCACGGTGCACTCCGTCCCCCGTCTCATGAAGGGGCAGGGATGCATCGTCGGCGCCGGCGCGCTCGAATACCCCGCCGAGTTCCAGGGCGCGAGTGAGAAGACCCTCAACGAGTTGGCGATCGGCAAGACGATCACCCTCACGAGCACGTATGACCACCGCGTCATCCAGGGCGCCGGCTCGGGAGAGTTCCTCAAGAAGATCCACGAGCTGCTCATCGGTGAGCGCCACTTCTACGACGACATCTTCGCCGAACTGCGGATTCCATACGCACCCATTCACTGGAATGCCGACATCAACGTCGACATCGCCGAGCGGATCGACAAGACGGCTCGCGTTCAGGAGCTGATCAACAGCTACCGCGTCCGCGGTCACCTGATGGCCGACATCGACCCCCTCGAGTACCAGCAGCGCACCCACCCCGACCTTGAGATCGAGTCGCACGGGCTGACGTTCTGGGATCTCGACCGGGAGTTCGTCACGGGCGGCTTCGGCGGCAAGCGCACGATGAAGCTGCGCGAGGTCCTCGGCGTGCTCCGCGACTCGTACTGCCGCACGATCGGCATCGAGTACATGCACATCCAGGACCCGGAGCAGCGGGCCTGGTTCCAGCAGAACCTCGAGGTGAAGTACACCAAGCCGGGCCACGACGAGCAGCTGCGCATCCTCAGCAAGCTCAATGAGGCTGAGGCCTTCGAAACCTTCTTGCAGACGAAGTACGTCGGTCAGAAGCGATTCAGCCTCGAAGGCGGTGAGTCCCTCATCCCCCTGCTGGATGAGATCCTGCAGGGTGCCGCAGAAACCGGGCTCGACGGAGCCACGATTGGGATGGCTCACCGTGGGCGACTGAACGTTCTGACCAACGTTGCCGGCAAAACGTACGGGCAGGTGTTCCGCGAGTTCGAGGGACGTGTCGCGATCGGCTCCAAGCGCGGCTCCGGCGACGTGAAGTACCACCTCGGGACCGAGGGCACGTTCGTCGCTGACGGCGGTGAAGAGCTTCCGGTCTATCTCGCAGCCAACCCGTCTCACCTCGAAACCGTCGACGGCGTCCTCGAGGGAATCACCCGGGCAAAGCAAGACCGACTGCCTATCGGAACCTTCTCGTGGTTGCCGATCCTGATCCACGGGGATGCGGCCTTTGCCGGCCAGGGCGTCGTCGTCGAGACCCTCCAGATGTCTCAGCTGCGCGCCTACCGCACCGGCGGCACTGTGCATGTCGTCGTCAACAACCAGGTCGGATTCACGACGCTGCCACAGGATGGCCGCACGTCTGTCTACGCGACGGATGTCGCAAAGACTATCCAAGCGCCCATCCTTCACGTCAACGGCGATGACCCCGAGGCGGTCGTGCGGGTCGCGCAGGTCGCTTTCGCCTACCGCGAGCGGTTCCACCGCGATGTTGTCATCGACCTGGTCGTCTACCGCCGGCGTGGGCACAACGAGGGCGACGACCCCTCGATGACCCAGCCGCTCATGACGAACCTCATCGAGGCGAAGCGGTCGGTGCGCCGCCTGTACACCGAGTCGCTCGTCGGCCGCGGTGATATCACGGAAGAGCAGTACGAGCAGGCCAAGAAGGACTTCCAGGATCGCCTGGAGCAGGCCTTCGCCGAGACACACGCCGCCGAGACCGGTTCTTCTCCGGTGGCGGGCGCCCCGATGACCGGCTCGATCGACACCATCGGCGAGCCCGAGACGACCGGCGTGTCGCGCGATGTCGTACAGCTCATCGGAGACGCGTTCGTCAACAAGCCCGATGGCTTCACTGTTCATCAGAAGCTGCAGCAGCTGCTCGACAAGCGCCAGGACATGAGCCGCAACGGCAGCATCGACTGGGCGTTCGGCGAGCTCCTCGCGTTCGGTTCGCTCCTGGTGGAGGGCACGAACGTCCGCATGGTCGGGCAGGACTCGCGACGCGGGACCTTCGTGCAGCGTCACGCCGTGTTCCACGACCGCGCCAACGGTCAGGAGTGGCTGCCGCTGGTGAACCTCTCCCAATCACAGGGACGCTTCTGGATCTACGACTCCCTTCTCAGCGAGTACGCCGCGATGGGCTTCGAGTACGGATACTCCGTCGAACGCTCCGACACGCTCGTGCTGTGGGAAGCGCAGTTCGGCGACTTCGCGAACGGCGCCCAGTCCGTGATCGACGAGTTCATCTCGTCCGCTGACCAGAAGTGGGGTCAGCAGTCGAGCGTCGTGCTGCTGCTGCCGCACGGTTACGAGGGACAGGGCCCCGATCACTCGTCGGCTCGCATCGAGCGCTACCTGCAGATGTGCGCTCAAGACAACATGATCGTGGCGCGGCCATCGACACCGGCCTCCTACTTCCATCTGCTTCGCCGTCAGGCCTACGCCCGCCCGCGCCGGCCCCTCATCGTGTTCACCCCGAAGGCGATGTTGCGTCTTCGCGGTGCGACAAGCCCCGTTGAAGACTTCGTGGGTGGCAGGTTCGAGCCGGTGCTCGACGACGATCGCGGTATCGACAAGAGCGCCGTCAAGCGCGTCCTGCTGCACGCGGGCAAGATTCACTGGGATCTGAAGGCGGAACTCGAGAAGAACCCGAACCCCGAGATCGCCCTGGTGCGCTTGGAGCAGTTCTATCCGGCACCGGTCGAGGACCTCAATCGCGTCATCGACGAGTACCCGAACGCCGAGTTGGTGTGGGTGCAGGACGAGCCCGAGAACCAAGGGGCCTGGCCTTTCATCGCCCTCGAGGTGGTCAAGCACCTGCACGGTCGCACGATCCGTCGTGTGTCCCGTGCCGCCGCGGCATCCACCGCAACCGGCTCCCCGAAGGTGCATGCCGCTGAGCAGGCGGAGATCATGCAGAAGGCGCTCACCCTCTGAACGTCACCGTGCTGGTCAATCCGGCGGCTCGAGCCGGAACGGGTGGCACGATTGCGAACCGGGCCGCAGAGCGGCTGCGCGAGCACGGCATCCGCGCAACCGTGATCAGCGGCGGCAGCGCTGCCGAGTCGACGGAGTTACTGAAACAGGCGGTGCGACTGGGCACGAATGCAGTGGCTGTTGTCGGCGGCGACGGAACGCTGTCTCTGGCGATGCAGGTTTTGGCGCACGGCGCGACGCCGCTGGGCATCATCCCGGCGGGAACGGGCAACGACCTCGCCGAGATGCTCGGCATCCGCGAGATGCGCCCTGACGATGCTGCCGACGCGATCGCCCGGGGTGTGACCCGCGAGATCGACCTCGCACGCATCCGTCGCCAGGGCCAGCCTGACGTCTACTTCGGGTCGGTTCTGGCCAGCGGCTTCGACTCGCGGGTCAATGACCGCGCCAACCGGATGCGGTGGCCTCGCGGCTCGTCGCGATACACCATCGCAATCCTGCGGGAGCTGGTCGCGCTGCGCAGCTTCGCGTACGAGGTCGAATTGACGGATGTCGAAGGCGCTGTGACGCGGCACGACGGCCCTCTTCTGATGGCGGCGGTTGCCAACGGAACCAGTTATGGCGGTGGCGTGCAGATAGCGCCTCGGGCAGACGCCGCAGATGGCGAGTTGGATGTCGTCCTCGTCCGCCCCACGCGGCGCGCGCGCTTTCTGCGCCTCCTTCCCCGCGTCTACCGCGGAACGCATGGAGATGTCCCCGAGGTGAGCATGCACCGAGCCCGGACGGTCCGCCTCAGAGCGCTGGGTGTCACCGCCTACGCCGACGGTGACCCGATCGGCCCTCTTCCTGTCGAGATCGATGTCGCGCCGCGGGCGCTTCGCGTCTTCGTGCCGTAGACGACGTGGACTGGCGTGACCTTCGCGCCAAGCACTCAGCCAGCGGGCGGAGCAAGGCCCAGACGGGGTGCGAGAGAGTCAAGCGCGAAGTCCAGGCCTCCGTCGAGGGCCTCGCCACCGTGGCCTGCACCGGCGATGGTGTCGGAGAACACCGTGAACCCGGCATCCGAGGCCAGGGCAGCATTCGAGACCTGACCCGGCCCGAACACGGTGTCCTGATCGCCGTGCGTGAACACGGCGACGTGCCCGGCGTACTGGCCTGCGCGAGCAACCAGAGCCGCGCTGGGCGACGCGGCCTGGAATGCAGCGGCATCCCCGGCGAAGACCTCATCGATGGTCTGCTGGACGTGCTCTGATCCCGGATACTCATTGCCCGAGATGTCCATCACGTTTCCCCAGATCTGCGGGTCCTGCGCGCCCCACGCGAAGGCGCAGGACCCTCCGTTCGAATAGCCTCCGATGACCCAGCGTGAGCGATCGGCCGTGACGTTGAGATGCGCCACAGCCCACGCGGGTATGTCCGTCGTGAAATACGTCGAGACAGCGCCGTATGTCGCGGAATCATGACACGCGGGGTCCCGATCGATGGCACCCAGCTGGTCCGCGACGACCGCGATGGGCGCAAGCCCGTTGTGAGCTGCAGCAAACCTGTCGAGCGCGGCAGCGATACTCGTCGGGTCGGGGGTGCCCGGCTGACCCATCATGAAGACGATGAGCGGAAGCCTCGGCGGGTTGGCGACAAGAGCAGCAGGCGGAAGGTAGAGCGCAGCATCCCTCGGCGAATACCCCTCGGCGGGGATGCGGTCCTCGCCCGATAGGGCGCTGACTCGACCAGTCGCCGGCAGGTCCGCGGGCGCCGCCCAGGTGGCGTAGAGGGTCGCGGGGTCATCTGTCGAGGTCGTGAGTGCGGGAAGCGGGAGGTCATCCAGTGCCTGGATGCCAAAGACTGCCGCCGGCGTGTGCGTCAGCCCGTATGACGAGTTGACCCCGAGCGCCGCGGCCATCAGCGCCGCCACAGCCATGACGACGGCGAGCAGACCCCGCCACCAGGGACGGGTGAACGCGACGACAAGGCCGGCGACCGCGAACCCGGAGCCTGCACCGATCCACAGCGCCGCGTGATCGGGTAACGGTCCGTCGAAGGCGCCGAGAGCCTCGGCGACCACGGCGAGGAGAAAGCCGCCGACACAGCCAGCGACCAGGGCGATCAGCCAGCGCCACGGATGTCTCGGGGCGGGCCACGCGATCACAACGGCCAACGCGACGACGATCGCGCACAGGACACCGAGGATCGGGCTATCGATCAGCTCGAGCGTCAGGAACCACTGTCTCATCGAGCACCGCCGTATCCGGCCCGGGCCACTGCGACGAGCTCGCGAGCCGACGGCTCCGATAGGTAAGCACGCAACACTGCGATACCGATGCCCGGAAGTTCCACGGGGTCGCTGTACGCGAGGTACAGCGTGCGATATTCCGGCCGGAACTTGCTCTTGAAGCGGAAGAGAGACGCGAAGCCGTACGCCGGTTCGAGTGCGGCAGCCACCTGTTCGAGAAGCGATGCGAGCAGCGTGCGGTCGCTTTCAGCGGCGCCGCCCGGCTTACTCGCCAGCGGAGCACCAGACAGGCTCACTACCTCCAGCCCGTCATCCTTGGCTCGAAGCGCGGTCTTGACGATGACAAACTCCATGAGACCGTTGGGACCGTCGACGCGGCGGCGCATATAGTCGAGGGTCCACCCCACGCGTCGACCCGATCGCCACGACGGCATCCAGCTCGTCACGACCTGGATACGCTCTTCGGGGTCGACCGCGAGTACCAGCGCCACATCCGGGTCCTTCGCCTCCTCGATCGACCCGAGCGTGAAGCCGAGCTCGGGGAGGGCCTTGTCGGCGACCCATTGCTCGTCGATCTCTCTGATCTGGGCGATCTGGTCAGCAGTGAGGTCATCCCATCGCGTCCACAGTGCAACAAACCCGTCTCGCTCAGCCCGCGTCATCGGCTGGCGCACCTTCTGCCAGGCCTTCCCCGTCAGTGTGAGCTCGGCGAGTACCATCACTGTCTCCTCACCGACCGATGTGTAGGCCCAGCCCATCTCCCGAAAGATCGGTAGGAACTCGTCATGGATGCTGTAAAAGGCCGGCGACCATCCCTGATCTGCGCAATGATCAACAAACGCCCGCACCGTCTGATCGCGCTGACCGGGCACACACAGCGGGTCCGCGATAGCGAGGGCAACATCGCCCACCCGCCGAAACGCCACGGCTCCTGTGCCGTCGGCGGTGTACCAGTGGTCGTTTCCGCGCCAGGTTCCCATGAACCCGAGGGTTCCGCCGCCGCGGCGAAGCAACCGGCGATAGCGCTCGTCGTCGGCGACGACAGCGTGCTGCGGGAATCGGTACATCCGCAGCATCGCGACGATGAAGACCGCCCAGAACAGGACACCCACCCACTGGTAGATCAGCAGCGCGGCACCGTGAGTAGGGTATGGCGGCTGCCCGAGGTTGCGCAGGAACGATGGCGGGACGAACCGGCGCAGCGTCTCGACCAGAAGGTCGGTGACACTGACGCGCTGAACGTAGGTCTGCCGGAAGATCGACTCGGCGACGAGGTGGGTTGCAGCGCAGGCAGCAAGAGTGGCGCTGACCGTTCCGGTGAACCACAGCACAGCGCGACGATCTGCCCGGACGGGAAAGAATCGCCGCAGCACGACCAGCGCACAGGCCATGGCCAGTGACACCCCGATTGCCGCGACAGCCCACAGCCCGTACTCCAGCCAGGTCGGATCGCCCCAGGGGCCGACCGAGACGGTTCCCGCGATGACGGACCAGATCGCCAGGACACCGATCAGCGCCTCGACCACAACCGCCAGGACGAGCGCAGAACGCCGACCACGGCGTAGGCCGAGGGCGGCGACCAGCAGCAGGGCGACCGGCACGAGCGCCATCAAACCCGGGCCGACGCCGCGCGTCACCACGACAGCGAGCTGATGGTCACAAAGCGGGCTGTACCGTGTCGCGCACAGGTCGATGAGGTTCTCGTCGTACTGGGTGAAGAACGACACGGCAAACGACAGCGGCCCCCGACCGCCGCCGGCCAGTACCGCCGCGAGCGGACCGAGGCCCGTCACCGCGACGACCAGTGCCGTGATGGAGCGCGTCTCTCGCGTGGATGATCGGTGCCAGGAACGTCGTGGGGTTCCGCGAACGAGCCACAGCCCCACCAGGAGCCCGAGCACTGCGGCCACGAGGCGGTACCACGCGTCGGTGTCACCGGCGTAGAGGGCGAACATGGCCAACACGGCGAAACCGACGACCCGGATGCGGCGACGCCAGAGGGCGGATGCCAGTGCAGAGGCAGCCATGAGTGCACCGACCATCGCGGTTGCCGGGTCAAGCACCGGTGTTTCCGCCGCCTCGACGGGACGCAGATCTGACACCGTCCACAGGAGGGCGTGGACGGCCGTGGCTACGAGGTTGCCGGCGAGGGCAACCACAAGCGTCACCCCGAGCAGCCGGAGGCGGCCCAGCAGCCTCTCGGCGTAGGCGAAGCCCGTCAGCGCAAGAAGAATCGTGAGGATCGTGTCAACAGCGGAGTCTGGAACGAAGATCGCCGTCAGCGGCGTCCACCAGCGGCCTTGGGAGAAGACCGCGACCGGTCCCACGCCCCAAAGCGATCCGTCGTCGCCCCACAACGTTCCGGTGAAAGCTGCGCACGCCAGGACGAGGCCCGCGGCTGACACCGCGACGACGTGTTCCGTGATGTAGCGTCTGACGACGCTCAGGCGTCGTGACGCAGCGAGATCGGGCTGTGCATGCTCGACAGCAGCCACCGGCGCACCTCCCGTTCACACGGTCGCGCCGAAACACTACAGCCATGTGCTCGACGTGGAGAGGGCGATCCTGTGGATCAGTGATGAGCCGCCTGTGCGGCGCGCAGCGTTGAAATTACCTGGTCGCGCAGCTCCTCGGGAGCTGTCTCCTTGCACGCTCGTGCGACAGCCTCGGTCAGAGTGGTTGCTACGAGCGCCTCCTCGCGGCAGGCCGGGCAGTGCTCGAGATGCTCTCGAATGTCGGCATGCTCGGTCTTGCATACCTCGTTTCGCAGGTACTCCTCCAAGTCCCGCGTGGCCTTTGCGCAGCCGCAGTCAGTCATGTGTCGCTCCTCGAGGCGGCGACCGAGATGCCCCGCTCGGTCGCATATTCGGCCAGCAGCTCCCGCAGCATCCGCCTGCCACGATGCAGACGGCTCATCACGGTGCCGATGGGGGTTTTCATGATGTCGGCGATCTCCTGATACGCGAAGCCTTCGACGTCGGCGAGGTAGACCGCGAGACGGAAGTCCTCGGGAATCGACTGCAGCGCGTCCTTCACGATGGATGCCGGCATGTGGTCGATCGCTTCGGCTTCCGCCGACCGCGTACGCGTTGAGGTCGTGGACTCTGCCCCGCCGAGCTGCCAGTCTTCGAGATCCTCGATAGCGCTCTGGTAGGGTTCCCGCTGCTTCTTGCGGTACGTGTTGATGTACGCGTTCGTCAGGATGCGGTAAAGCCATGCTTTCAGGTTCGTTCCCTGTGTGAAGCTCGACCATGAGGCGTAGGCCTTGACGAAGGTCTCCTGCACAAGATCTGCAGCATCTGCCGGGTTGCGCGTCATTCGCATCGCAGCTGCATAGAGCTGGTCCATGAACGGCAGGGCCTGCTCTTCGAACTGCGTGCGCGGGTCGGCCGGCGCGTCGGCCTGTTCAGTCATCACGCGCCAGTCTACGTCCGGCGCCATAGCGATCGTCATCGGGCTCCTTCCGTCCCTCATTAGGCTAGGAACCGATGAGCGGCCAGAGATATTCCACCCCGACCGGTTCCGGAGAATCCGGCTGGTCAGCTCCGCGCGCGGTGGAAGCGGTCGCCGCCCGTCTGGCGGTCCCAGGATCCAAGTCGCTGACGAATCGCGAACTGATCCTCTCGGCGATTGCCGATGCTCCGAGCACCCTCCACGCTCCGCTGCACTCCGACGACTCGGTGCGCATGGTGGCAGCATTGACGGCGCTGGGCGTCCAGGTGGAAGCCGTCGAGGGCGACAGCCCCTTCGGGCCTGACCTGGTCGTCACCCCTCCCAGCGCATCCGGATCGGTCGGCGCGACCTCTTCCGGGCTTCGCGGCGCGACAGTCGACTGCGGTCAAGCGGGCACTGTCATGAGGTTCATCGCGGGCATTGCTGGGCTGGCCGAGGGCGATGTGATGCTGACCGCGCACGAGAGCGCGCTGCACCGACCGATGGGAGCGATGATCAGGGCGCTTCGCGACGTGGGCGTCGATGTCGACGACGAGGGCCGCTGGGCGCTTCCCTTCCAGGTTCGCGGTCACGGCCACATCCGCGGCGGCGAAGTCGTGATCGACGCGAGCGCCTCCAGCCAGTTCGTGTCCGGGATGCTGCTCGCGGCGCCCCGTTTCGACACGGGTCTTCACCTCATTCATTCTGGGTCGCGGCTACCGAGCATGCCGCACATCGACATGACGATCGAATGCCTCGCGCACCGCGGTGTGCATGTCGAGCGGCCTTCCCCGCGCGAGTGGATCGTCCCGCCGCAGCCGCCCCGCGGCAAAGTCGTGGCCATCGAGCCCGACCTGTCCAACGCCGCCCCCTTCCTGGCAGCTGCCATGGTCACCGGCGGCACCGTCACGATCACCGGTTGGCCCGCGCACTCCACACAGCCAGGCGCGATGCTCGGGTCGATCCTGCACGACATGGGTGCCCGCGTCACGCGTCGTGGTGGGGCCCTCACCGTCGCTGCGGGCCGCGGCATCCGGGGTATCGAGATCGACTTGTCGGCAGCGAGCGAGCTGACGCCCACGATCGTCGGGCTTGCCGCCTTCGCCGCGGAACCGACGACGATCACCGGCGTGGGTCACATCCGCGGCCACGAAACCGACCGCATCGCAGCGCTCGTCGGAAACCTGCGCGCGCTCGGCGGTACCGCTGAAGAGCTCGAGGACGGTCTGCGCGTTATTCCCCAGCCGCTCCACGGTGGGGTGTGGAAAGCGTTCCACGATCACCGTATTGCCACAACCGGCGCTCTGATCGGTCTCGCCGTCGATGACGTCGTCGTCGATGACATCGGAACGACCGCGAAGACCATGCCGCAGTTCCCCGACCTGTGGACCTCGATGCTCGAAGGGAATGACGCGGAGTGAGTTGGCTCGGGGACATCGATGATGACGATGAACTCGGCATGGACGAGAGCGATATCCGCGTCAGGCCGAACCCCAAGGCCAACCGGCCGCGCACGAAGCGCCGCCCCAGCCACGCGGATGCCGAGATCGCACGGGTCCTGGGGGTAGACCGCGGCCGCTACGCGGTGCTCGTCGGCGAGGACACGGATGCCGAACGCCAGGTGACGGCCGCGCGGGCACGCGAGCTGCACCGCACCGCGATCGTCACCGGTGATCGCGTCCGGGTCGTGGGAGACACCTCGGGAGATGAGGGAACGCTCAGCAGGATCGTCGGGATCGAGCCGCGCACGTCTCTCCTGCGGCGAAGCGCCGACGACACCGATCAGGTGGAGCGCGTCATCGTCGCCAACGCCGATCAGATGCTCATCGTGATCGCCGCCGCAGATCCAGAGCCGCGCCCCCGCCTGGTCGACCGGTACCTCGTCGCCGCGTTGGATGCCGGCATCCGTCCCCTGATGGTCATCACGAAGACCGACCTGTCTGACCCGGCAGAGTTCCTGTCGCACTTTGCCGGACTCGACCTCGAGGTCTTCACCAGCGCGCGCTCGGACATCCCGCTCGAGCGGATCGGTGCCGCACTGGTTGGGCACAGCACCGTTTTCGTCGGACACTCCGGGGTGGGTAAGTCGACTCTCGTCAACGCTCTGGTTCCCGGCGCCGATCGCGCGACGGGACATGTCAACGAGGTCACCGGTCGGGGACGACACACATCGAGTTCCACGGTCTCATTGCGCTACGAGGCCCCCTCAGGCACGGGATGGGTCGTCGACACCCCCGGCGTACGCTCCTTCGGGCTCGGTCACGTCGATCCCGACAACATCCTGCGGGCATTCACCGACCTTGCCGAGGTCGCGCGGGAGTGTCCGCGTGGATGCACCCACCTGCCGGACGCGCCCGATTGCGCCATCTCGGAGGCTGTCGCGGCGGGACGCCTGGGTCCGGGGGCGGCAGCGCGGCTGGATTCACTGCAGCGGCTGCTCACGACCTTCGCAGATCGTCCTGAGCGCTGAGGACCCTGTCGAGAGCGCGGCGAGGAACGGGCGGCTCTAGGGTTGACGTATGACAGTGCGTCTAGAACCCGGTACCGCGGCCCCCGACTTCACCCTCGTGAACCAGGACGAGACGGATGTCTCACTTCACGATCTTCGGGGCACGGGCGTCATTCTTTTCTTCTACCCGCAGGCGATGACGCCGGGGTGCACGACGGAGGCTTGCGACTTCCGCGACAGTGTCGCGCCGCTTCGCAGCGCCGGGTACGTCGTGCTCGGCATCTCGCGCGACGCTCCCGCCAAGCTCCGGGCGTTCCGCGAACGCGACGCGCTCCCGTACGACCTGTTGAGCGACCCCGACCGTGCCGTCCACGAGGCCTACGGGGCGTGGGGCGAGAAGACGATGTACGGCAAGACGACGGAGGGGGTTCTGCGCTCGACCTTCGTCCTGGACGAGAACGGCGTCATCACGCACGCCCTCTACAACGTCAAGGCGACGGGGCACGTTGCCCGTATCCGCGGCCTGCTCGGTCTCTAGTTCGCCGAGTTGCAGCCCGCTGAGCCGCTGAGCCGCTGAGCCGCTCGGTGGCGCCGCTGACTACGCCGATTCACCGGAGCGACCGGCCTCCGAGTCCGCGCGCGCACTCGCGGCCGCGCCGCGAAGCGCTATCACCAGGAGCACGAGGGCGACGACCGCCGGGATGGCGATCACCACACCCGTGACCGGATGCGCGTACTGGCCCGTTGCAGCGCCGAGGGCGACGGCAAGGATCAGCAACTGCGTCACGATCGCTCCCGAGCGCCCCCACGACAACCCTCGCCACGTCGTGATACCGAACACTGCCACGATCGCGGCCCCGACCAGCGTCAGCACGATCAGGGCAATCGCGCTGTCGAGCGCCGCGGTGTCGCCGGCGATGACCGCAACGGCTTCCCAGGCCGCGAGCGCGCCGAGCCCCGCTGCTTCCAGCAGCACGATCGCGCCGGCCGCTCGAGCGGCAATCATCGAGCGCATCACTGCATTGACCTCCCGATCACTCTCGGCCCGCGCATGACGTTCTTACACCGTCCTCACGAATGAACCCTTGATTCGGGTGAACGGCTGTGGGACGATGGATAAAGCCGTGTGCTCCCACAAGGTCGTGGGACGAGACATCTTCTCGTACACCTCATAGAGTATCCGACCGCCCCCGTGGCCCGATGCTCATTCCCCATCAAGGAGCACCCCTATGGATTGGCGCGACAAGGCCGCCTGCTTGACTGTCGACCCCGAGCTGTTCTTCCCGGTAGGAAACACGGGTCCAGCGGTCGACCAGATTGAGAAGGCAAAATCCGTGTGCGCCCGGTGCACCGTCACCGAAATCTGCCTGCAGTACGCCCTGGAGTCCGGCCAGGACTCGGGTGTGTGGGGCGGCCTCTCCGAGGACGAGCGCCGCGCCCTCAAGCGCCGCGCTGCCCGCGCGCGCCGCGCCAGCTGACAACCTCGGTCGCGACGGCGTCAGGCGGTCGTCAATCGAGCGCGATGTAGCGCAACGGGATGTCGATCGTGACCTCCGTGCCGCTTCCGACGAGCGTGTGCCAATCGATCGTGCCGCCGAGTTCCCCCTGGATGAGGGTGCGCACGATCTGCGTACCCAGGCCCCGGCCGACCTGACCTTCCGGCAGGCCCACGCCGTTGTCGCGAACACGCACAAGGAGCCGTTCGGGGTCGCGCTCGGCCTCGATCTCGACATCGCCCTCTTTTCCAGCGAGGCCGTGCTCGACAGCGTTGGTCACCAACTCGGTGAGGGCCAGGGCCAGGGGCGTGGCGTACTCGCTCGGCAGGGTGCCGAAGCGCCCCACAGACCGAGTCCGCGCGCGCGTCGTCGGCGCGGCCGCGACTTCGGCGACGAGCTTGAGAACACGATCGAAGACATCGTCGAAATCGACGCGCTGCGTGAGTCCTTCAGACAGGGTGTCGTGCACGACAGCGATTGCAGACACACGACGCATCGCCTGCGTCAACGCTTCTCGGGCCTCCTCCGTGTGCGAACGACGGGCCTGAATGCGAAGGAGCGACGCGACTGTTTGCAGGTTGTTCTTGACCCGGTGGTGAATCTCGCGAATCGTCGCATCCTTGGTGATGAGCTCTTGCTCCTGGTGGCGCAGCTCCGTGACGTCGCGGCACAGGACGATCGCTCCGATGCGGGTCCCGTGATCACGGAGGGGGATCGTGCGCAGGCTCACCGTCACGCCGCGCGCCTCGATGTCGGCACGCCAGGGTGCGCGCCCCGTCACCACCAACGGAAGGGATTCGTCGAACTGGCGCTTCTCCGGAAGGATCTCCGTCGTCACCTCGACGAGCGACTCTCCCTCGAGCTCGTCTTCGAATCCCATCCGGTTGAACGCCGAGAGTGCGTTGGGGCTCGCGAACGTCACGGTCCCATCGACGTCGAGGCGCACGAGGCCATCCGAGGCCCGAGGAGCGCCCCGACGCGGAGCGGTTGGTGCACTGAGGTCGGGAAAGTCACCCGAGGCGACCATTCCGAACAGGTCATCCGCGCACTCGTTGAAGGTGATCTGCTGGCGCGAAGGAGTGCGCGTCTCACCGAGATTGGTGTGGCGGGTCAGGACTCCCACCGTCGTCCGCCCTGCGCCCGAACCCCGCACGATAGGGACCGCACGCACCCGGGTCGGGGTCTCTTCGAACCAGTCCGGAGATGCCGAGTCGACGATCATTCCCGAGAAGAACGCCTCGCGGATCTGGGTCCGCCACTGGGGGCGAACCGGATCACCAACGATGTCCCGGTAGAACAGAGTCGCAGCTCCGCTGGGGCGGGCGTGGCCGACAGCGACGAACGAGTCATCTGTCGTCGGAACCCAGATGACGATGTCGGCGAAGGCGAGATCGGCCAAGAGCTGACCATCCCCGGCCAGGCGGTGGAGCCATTCGACATCCGCGCCGGTGGAACGCCCCTGGGCATAGACGAGATCGCTGAGGGTCGACATCGTTTCAGCCTAGAGCCCTGGCGCGGCTGCTCGAACTACGCAGCTTTGCGAGTATCGACGGCGAGCGCCTCGCTCACAAAGCGCCGCACGGCGGACACGATCGGAGATCTCCGGGCAACATCCGCGATCGGGCGGGCGGCCAGGAGCGCGGCGTCGGCCGAGCGCGGATCTTGCGGCACGAACCATACGTCACGGATGCCGGCGAACCGGTCGAGACTTCGGCGCACCTGACCACGCGCGTCGATGCCCAGGGCGCCTGGGCGCAGCCGATTCGCGACCACCGCGATCGGTGTCGCTCCCACTGTCTCGCGTAGCTGCGCATAGCCGCGAACGAAACGGCTGATGCCGACAGGATCCGCAGCGGCCACGGCAACAATGAGATCAGCCTCCTGGAGTGCGGCGATCGTTGCGGCGTTGCGCCTGTCCCCCGCGAGATCACTCACGATCTCTTCGTCGCGGTCCAGCGGCGCCGCCACGTCGACGACAGTGACATCCGCCCATTCGCGGCATACCGCAAGTGCGGCGCGCACACGATCTTCACGCAATTCCGGCCAGCGCGATGGACGATTTATGCCGGTAAGAACCTGCGGCCCGCGACCGAGCCGCAGGGCGATTCGATCGAGTTCGGCGACATCCAGAGCGCCGCGGTTCACCTGGCGACATGCGGCGGCGAACCCCGGGCCTTCATCGGGGAGCCCCAGCGCCAACGCTATCGACGGCGCGTGGGAGTCGGCGTCGATCAAGGCGACGTCACGGTCGCGGGCGAGTTCCACCGCCAGCTCGATCGCGATCGTTGAGCGACCGGGCGACCCCGCCGGGCCCCATACGGCAATGACGCGTTGCCCGGCCCGCGGGGCGGGCGCGGCGGGCAGCGGGTCCCGGAGGGCGCGCACGAGCTCGCGACCGGAAGCGCGAGGCGACATCGGGACGCCGAGTCCGAATGCCTGAGCGATGCGCGCCGGCGCCTCTCCCTCACCCACCGGGACGATTCGGATCCCCTCCCGATCGCACACTGTCACGAGTTCACGCGTGAGCGTGTCGTGGCGCGCAGCGACGACGAGAAGGTCGAGCTCCTGATCGCCGGCGTCGCGGACTCCGCCGCGGGCAGCCGCGATCCCGGGGGCCGTCACCGGCACCGCCATCACGTCCCATCCGAGCCGCGAGAGCTCATCAGCCAGCCGTGTCGCGTGGGGCTCATCCAGCGCGATGAGAGTCCTCATTGCTGCCCCGGGGTCCAGGGGATGACCGAGAGCGCCGAACCATCGGCGATCGCGGCAAGCGCGGCTGCGACATCGGCTCGGGGGATCACCAGCTCGACCGCTGCCGTTCCCCCCGCCAGCGGTGAGTCGTCCCGGCTGACACTGACGACTGTCGCGTCAGCCACGAGAATGCGTGGCGTATCGAAGCGCGACTGATCCAGGCGCGGTGCTGCCCACAGCTCGACGGTCGATCCGGCCACGACAGATCCCGGCACCTCGGCAGCGCTGCGCACGACGACCGTCGTCGAACGCGTACTGTCATCGGTCACGAGGGCATCGGCGGGTACGAGCTCTCCGGCCGAGACCGTCCGAGCCGCAACGAGGCCGTCGCCGAGATCATCTGCCCCGAGGTAGGCGTCAGATGCAGTTCCCAGAGCAACGTCCACGACGGCAAGGTCGGTTGCGGCTACCGGCTCGCCGGGAACGATTGCACGGACGGCGACGTAGACAGGTTCGGTCTGACGCGCCACCGACACGATGAACCACACACCAACGACGGAAGCCAGAACCAGGATGATGCCGACAAGGAACCGTAGGTCGGCCCACGCGGGGCGCCGGGGCGTACGAGACGGGGAGAACATGCGAACCATGGTGGCCGAGGCACGCGAAAGGCTGCCGCGCTTATCCACAGCATGTGCTGCTGCGCCGCCCTGTCCGAGCCCGGCGTCATAATGGGGACATGCCCCATCCTCCCGCTGCCGACGCGCGCCTGTTGACGCCCTCGCAGGTCGCCGAAGTGCTCGCGATCGAGGTCGATGACGTGGTGGCTCTCGTCCTGGCCGGACAGCTCCGCGGGATGCGTGTGGGCGAGAGCGGGCAGTGGCGCATCGACGAGACGAGCGTCGAGGCCTACCTCGACGATCAGGTCGAGCAGACCCGCCGCATGGCACTGTGGCACCAGTCTCAAACCGCGAGCTTCCCCGAGCTGTGGGGCACCGGCGCCATTCGCAACCCCGACTGACCCACCAGGCTTCTCCCGGTCAGAGCCCCGAGTCCCCGGCTGCCACGACTAGCTGCGCGAGCGCGCCGAACGGAACCATCCGAAAGCCGGTCACCGCCGACGGATGCCGCGGGGTATCGAGGTCGTGAAGGGCAAGGTCGAAGTGATCGGCACCGGCCCGGTCCACCGTTCCGGTCAGGGAGTCGCCCCCGAACAGCTCGACCAGAACGGGAACGCGACGGCGCGCGAGGTCCCGCAGGACGAAACCCAGATCCAACCGCTCCCGGAGGGCTTGCCCCGCGTGCCCCGCGGCACTGTGTAGGAGGTCGGCGTGCGGCATCCGGAGCCCCGTGAGCCCAGCGAGCGGAACGATGCTCACTGACGACGGTCCTCGGTCGACCGCGAACCAGTCGGCACCAACCGCAACGACCCGCCCTTCGACACCGCCGCCACCAGTCAGGTGCGCCCCCACCTGAGCCTGGGCATCTCGCAGCACGAGAAGCCGATCCCGCAGCGATACGCGCGAGAGGCGCACCCGCTCGGACTCGGAGGCGAGGGCGGCGCGCTCGGCTTCCCACTCGGCGGATGCCTGAGCTTCGAGGTCATCGAACAGCCGGTCCCATCGCACGGGGCGAGCGTACGTCCCAGATGAGGAGTCGATGAGAAACTGTCCACAGCGAGGCCCCGACCCCCACCGAGCACCTGCCGTGTGCTCTACTTCTCGACATCCTGTTACCGGTCGAGAGTGAGATCTCATGGCGACGACGCATCCGAACTTCGCACGCGCGTACCGCGCGGCAGACGAAGCGGCCGAGCTGAACCAGTACTTCGCGCCACAGCGCACGAGCACCGCCGACCTCCCCGATCCCGAGACTTTCTTGCGCAACATCTCGCGTGGGGTCCTGGAGATCTTCGCGGGCGTTCGCGAGGTCGACCAACTCGCCAGGTGGTTGACCGAGGATGCGTATCGGAAACTCGTCACCCGGGCCAACCTCGCCGCCCGCGCACGAAGCGCCCGCGGCATCCCGGCGAAACGTCCCGTGCATCAGATCGTTTCCGTGCGCCACTCTTCTCCCGCCGACGGCATCGTCGAGGGCGTCGTCATCGTCCGTGGCCCCGCGCGCACCCGCGCGGTCGCCCTGCGCCTGGAGGGCATGGACGGTCGGTGGCGCACCACCTCGCTCGCCCTGCTGTGACGACGCCGGAAACGGCACCGCGCCCTATTGCCGGTACGACGAGAGGAAGTTGCCGAGCCGCTCGATCGCCTCGGTGAGCACTCGAGACTCGGGAAGCGTCACGATCCTCACGTGGTCAGGGGTCGGCCAGTTGAACCCCGTCCCCTGCACGAGCAGCACCTTCTCGGCGACAAGGAAGTCATACACGAGCTTCGCGTCATCCCGGATGTCGTAAACGTTCGGATCGAAGCGCGGGAAGGCGTACAGCGCCCCTTCCGGTTTGACGCAACTCACGCCCGGGATCGACTCCAGCGCCTCCCAGGCGGCATCCCGCTGCTCGTGCAAGCGTCCCGTGGGTGCGATCAACGCGTCGATCGACTGGACTCCCGACAGCGCAGCCTGCACGGCGTACTGCGCCGGAACATTCGGACAGAGCCGGGTCGAAGCCAGCAGGGTGATTCCCTCCAGGAAGCCGGCTGCGTGGTCCTTCGGCCCCGTGATCGCAAGCCACCCCGAGCGATAGCCCGCGACCCGGTAGGTCTTCGAGAGTCCGTTGAAGGTGAGCACCAGCAGATCCGGCGCGACAGCCGCCATCGGGATGTGCGTCGCATCGTCGAAAAGGATGCGGTCGTAGATCTCGTCAGCGAGGACCAGAAGAGAGTGCTCGCGGGCGATGTCGGCGATCTGTTCGAGGACTTCCCGCGTGTAGACGGCGCCGGTCGGGTTATTCGGGTTGATGACGACAATCGCCTTGGTGCGCTCGGTGATCTTCGAGCGGATGTCCTCGATGTCGGGCTGCCAGCCGTTCTGCTCATCGCTGAGGTAGTGAACCGGGGTCCCGCCACCCAGGCTCGTCATCGCCGTCCATAGCGGATAGTCGGGCGCCGGGATCAAGACCTCGTCGCCCTCGTCCAGGAGCGCCTGCATCGTCATCGTGATGAGCTCGGAGACGCCGTTGCCGAGGTAGACGTCATCCGGGTCGAGCGCGGGGAATCCGGGGACCTGCTCGTATCGGTACACGACGGCGAGCCGAGCCGACTTGATGCCGCGGCTGTCGCTGTAGCCGTGGGCCTCGGGGACCGCCTCGATCATGTCGCGCACGATCTGGAACGGAGCCTCGAAACCGAATGCTGCCGGGTTTCCCGTGTTCAGCTTGAGGATCCGGTGACCCTCGGCCTCAAGTCGATCGGCCTCGACCAGGGCCTGCCCCCGGATCTCGTAGAGGACGTGCTTGAGTTTGCTCGACTGGTCGAGCGGTCGGGGGTGGGTCATCCGTACAGGATAATGCCGCACCCGCCGGGCCACCTGACCGCGCGTGGCTCGCGCCCTGCGCTTACTTCTTCTTGTCGGCAGCGCGCCGCTGGGCACGGTTCAGCGGCGGCTGGGCCGCCTGCGCGGGCGCTTCGCCATCAGTGCGCTGACCGAACGCGCCTCGCGCGGCAGGAGTTGCCGGCGCGACCGGCGCTGCGGGCGCGGATGCCGCAGCCTGACGAGCCCGACTGGTCGCAGCCTGCTGCACCTGACCGCGTTCGTTGCGCACCTCGACCTCGCCAGCGTCGTTGGCCGCGGAATACTGCAGGCGCTGCCCCTCCACGGGCGCGATAGACAGACCCTTCGCCTCGACCTCGGCGGCCTTCTCGCCCTCGGCGCGGCGGACTTCGACCTCCAGGTTGTAGAGGTAGCCCACTGACTCTTCCTTGATCTGCCCCATCATCTGCTGGAACATCTGATAGCCCTCGCGCTGGTACTCGATGAGCGGATCACGCTGGGCCATCGCGCGCAGGCCGATGCCGTCCTTCAAGTAGTCCATCTCGTAGAGGTGGTCGCGCCAACGGCGGTCGACGACCTGAAGCACCACGCGCCGCTCGAGCTCGCGCATCGCAGCCTCGCCGAGGCTCTCTTCACGCTTCTGGTAGGCGATGCGAGCATCCGAGATGATCTCGCGCTTGAGCACCTCGGGGGTGACCTTGCCCTTGCTTCCGGACTCGGCGACGACCTCGTCGATCGTGAGAGAGACCGGATACAGCGTCTTGAGCTCGGTCCACAGGGCGTCGAAATCCCAGCTCTCGGTGTGCCCCGTACCCGTGTGATCGTCAATGAGGGTGCTGATGGCGTCCTCGATGAAGTGCTGGACCCGATCCGCGATGTCATCACCCTCGAGGATGTGGCGACGATCCGAATAGATCGCTTCACGCTGACGGTTGAGGACGTCGTCGTACTTCAGCACGTTCTTCCGCAGCTCGGCATTGCGGGCCTCCACCTGCGACTGTGCGCTCTTGATCGCACGCGAGACCATGCCGGACTCGATCGCGACGTCGTCGGGGAAGTTCGTGCGCGACAGGATGGCCTCGGCAGCCCCCGACTGGAACAGGCGCATGAGGTCGTCGGTCAAAGACAGGTAGAACCGACTCTCCCCCGGGTCACCCTGACGGCCCGACCGACCACGCAACTGGTTGTCGATGCGGCGCGACTCATGCCGTTCCGTACCGAGCACGTACAAGCCGCCGGCGGCAACGACCTTTTCAGCCTCTTCGGCGACGTGCTCGCGGGTGGACTGGTATACGGCATCCCACTCGGCCTCGTACTCGTCGGGCGTTTCCACCGGATCGAGACCCTTTGCCTTCATCTCTTGCACCGCGAGGAATTCAGCGTTCCCACCGAGCATGATGTCGGTTCCACGCCCTGCCATGTTCGTTGCGACAGTCACGGCACCCAATCGCCCGGCGCGGGCCACGATCTCGGCTTCCCGCGCGTGGTTCTTCGCGTTGAGCACCTCGTGCTTGATGCCCTTCTTCGCGAGCAGGCGCGACAGGTACTCGCTCTTTTCCACCGAGACGGTACCGACGAGCACCGGCTGCCCCGACTCGTGGCGCTTCGCGATGTCCTCGACCACCTGTGCGAACTTCGCCGGCTCGTTCTTGTAGACGAGATCCGACTGATCCTTGCGGACCATCGGTTTGTTCGTGGGGATTGCGACGACACCCAGCTGATAGGTCGACATGAACTCGGCAGCCTCGGTCTCGGCGGTACCGGTCATGCCCGAGAGCTTGTCGTAGAGGCGGAAATAGTTCTGCAGCGTCACGGTCGCGAGCGTCTGGTTCTCGGCCTTGACCGGCACACCCTCCTTCGCCTCGATCGCCTGGTGGATGCCCTCGTTGTAGCGACGGCCGACCAGGATTCGGCCGGTGTGCTCATCGACGATCATCACTTCGTCGTTCATGACGACGTAGTCCGTGTCGCGCTTGAACAGGGCGAGCGCCTTGATCGAGTTGTTCAGGAACGAGATAAGCGGGGTGTTGACGGACTCGTAAAGGTTGTCGATCCCGAGGTAGTCCTCGACTTTCTCGATACCCGGCTCGAGCACACCGATCGTGCGCTTCTTCTCGTCGACCTCATAGTCGACGCCCGGCTCGAGAGTCCGAGCGATCTTTGCGAACTCGGCGAACCACCGGTTGGCCTCCCCTGCGGAGGGACCCGAGATGATCAGCGGCGTCCGGGCTTCGTCGATGAGGATCGAGTCGACCTCGTCGACGATTGCGAAGAAGTGTCCGCGCTGGACGAGATCCTCCCGGCGCCAGGCCATGTTGTCGCGGAGGTAGTCGAAGCCGAACTCGTTGTTCGTGCCGTACGTGATGTCTGCGAGGTACTGCTCCCGGCGCACCTCAGGGGTCTGTCCCGACACGATCGTGCCGGTCGTCATCCCGAGCGCCCGGTACACGCGCCCCATGAGATCGGCCTGATAGCTGGCGAGGAAGTCGTTGACCGTGATCACGTGCACGCCCTTGCCCGCGATCGCGTTCAAATAGGCGGGAAGCGTTGCCACCAGCGTCTTGCCCTCACCGGTCTTCATCTCCGCGATGTTGCCGAGGTGCAGCGCAGCGCCGCCCATCAGCTGCACGTCGTAGTGCCGCTGACCGATCGTCCGTTTTGCTGCCTCCCGCACGGCGGCGAAGGCCTCCGGCATCAGCTTGTCGAGCGTCTCACCGGCCTCGTAGCGGGCGCGAAACTCCGCAGTCTCGTCCCGCAGTTCGTCGTCGGTCAGCTGCGAGTACTCATCCTCGAGGGCGTTGACCGCCTTCGCAACCTGCTGCAAACGCCGCAGCAGCCGACCTTCGCCGGCACGCAGGAGTTTCTCGAGAGGATTGGCCACGGAAAGCTCTCCATCTGTCAACGGCGGCACCCGGAGTGCCGACCCGGCGCGAACCGCGCGCGGACATACCGACTCATGTTACCGGGCCGTGACCTTAGCGTGCGCTGGGTCCGCTCCCAGCGGAAGCGCTCACCCCCGCCGGCGGGGCGTGCACCCTGAGTCTCTCGGGGAAGACCCTGAAATGTCACCGACAGTCAGCCGGCATGCTTGGCCCGGCCAACAGTGCCGGGATAGGTTGCACGCGGGGGATCACACGAAGCCGTCCGCACGTATCGGGGGAATGCTTCGTCGCGAATGGAAGGCGTGTGTCTATGGCCGTGTGGCGTCGATGGGTGTTGCCCATCCTCTTGGTGATCGTCTTCGGCGCAATCGCCGCGGCACTCGTGAAGATGGCCTTCTTCCCTGATACCGCGACAGCATCGGCCGATCCGGGAGGGCAGATCGCCGAGCCCGTTGTTCCCGTCGTGCGCCAGAGCGTGATCGACGAACTGACCCTTGAGGGAACGATCGCACGCGACGAAGCCGTGACGGTGCGCTCTGAGATCGACGGAACCGTCAGCGAGGTCAAGGTCGCGCCGGGCCAGACGGTGACGGCCGGTCAGGTGTTGATGACGATCAAGCAGTCCTACCCCGTCAAGACGATCGACGTGCTGGCCCCAGAAGCCGGCGAGGTGACCGCCGTCGCGGTGGTCAAAGGCCAGGCGACGAGCATCGGAGGCGAGATCGCGACGCTCAGCCCCGCCCGTTATCACGTGCAGAGCACCATCGAGCCGGTGCAGCTGTATCGACTGCTGAACGCCCCGACCGAGGGGGAAGTGACGATCCAGGGCGGCCCCGCGCCGTTTGCGTGCACGGGGCTATCGGTCCAGGTGTCCGAGGAGGGCACGACGAGCATCACGTGCGCCGTACCGGCCGATCAGACGGTGTTTGCCGGGCTTCGGACCGAGCTGTCCATCCAGGTAGCCACGGTCGATGATGCGCTCGTGGTGCCGGTCACGGCAGTGCGCGGCGGAGCCGGTACGGGGCTGGTGTGGGTGGATGCCGGCACCGGCGATCCCCTCGAGGAAAGGGAAGTCGGACTCGGAGTCAGCGATGGCACCGTCGTCGAGGTCGTCTCGGGACTGACCGAGGGCGAGCAGGTGCGCCAGTTCGTCCCCGGTCTCGCGGCCCCGAACGAGCCGGTCTGTTACGACGACGGCATGGGTGGTCAGTTCTGCGAGGATCCGGGGTGGAGCTGGTGAGTCTTGTCATACTCGAAGGTGTGACCAAGCAGGTCACACTCCCCGACGAGTCGACGCTCGACATCCTGCGCGGGGTTGACCTTGCCGTCTCGGCAGGAGATCACGTCGCGATCGTCGGACGCAGCGGCTCGGGCAAGTCCACGCTGCTGAACATCCTGGGCCTGCTCGATCTGCCGACCTCGGGAACAGCCGAGTTTCGAGGCACGCCGGTCGCCGGCATCCGACGCGGGCGGCTCGACCGGATGCGGGGGCGCGATGTCGGCTTCGTCTTTCAGCAGTTTCACCTGCTTGCCGGTCGCACAGCGCTCGAGAACGTCGAGATGCCGCTCGGATACGCGAGCGGCAAGCAGTTCTGGCGCCGCCGGGAGCTTGCCTCGGCGATGCTCGACCGTGTGGGCCTGGCACACCGGCTCGACGCGCCTCCCGAGCGCCTGTCGGGTGGCGAGCAGCAGCGCGTTGCGATAGCGCGCGCCCTCGTGCGTCGTCCGGCTCTCATCCTCGCCGACGAACCGACGGGGGCACTGGATGTCGAGACCGGTGCCGCAGTGATGGCGCTGCTCGATGACATCGCGACCGAAAGCGCCGCCGCGCTCGTGACGATCACCCACGACCTTCACGTTGCCGCTCGTGCACGACGGCACCTGCGACTGGCCGACGGCGTGCTCTCCCCCGTCGAGCTCGATCGGGCGTTCGCTGACACCGCGCTCGGGGCGGTGTCAGCATGAGCGGGTTTGTCGGCGCACTCCTGGAGGCGTGGGCGGAACTGCGCCATCACAAGCTGCGAGTCCTGCTGAGTCTGATCGGTATCGCCGTCTCGGTTGCCGCGCTGACCGCGGTCGTCGCACTGGGCGAGTATCAGCGGCAGGCCGCAGCGGAACAGTCAGACCGATACGGCGGTCGCGTCGCCACGATCTCGGTATCGGCATCCGCCACCGACGGGGGTCCCATGAATTGGGACAGCTTCGACGAGGACGTCTCCGGCGCTGCCGCACGGTTCAATCTGTCCTCGATCTCGCGGCTGGCGGCATCCGTGACCCTGCAGGTACAGACTCCCGAGTGGGTCAGACCCGTCACAACGATGCTGGTGGACCCCGCCTACCCCGTCATCCATCGATCGACAGTTGCCGAGGGCCGCTGGTTCGTGCCGGGTGACGAGGGACTGCTGGCGCCGCCCGTCGTGGTCAGCTACCCCCTGTGGACAGCGTTGGGAGCTCCGCCGCTCACGACGCATCCGACGATCGAGGTGGTTGGCGCCGCGGGAGGCACGTTCCCCATCGTCGGCGTCGCGCCGCGCGAGGGCGAGTGGGACCAGAACAAGCAGATCTGGATGCTCTATGACGGATACCGGGACCGTGTGGACTCGCTGCCCGCCGATACCGGGGTCACCTGGGAGCTGTGGGTGCCCGAAGAGATCGTTCCGACTGTCGGTGCACTGCTGGCGTCGGATGTCCGTGCTGCGGCCGGGGATGCGGTACAGGTGTCGGTCACCCGCACCGACTGGGGTTCACGTCCCGATGCGCAAGCGTCCGCGGCGATGTTCGAACTCGTCACCGGTTCGATAGCCGTCCTGATCCTCGTGCTCGGCGGGCTGGGGCTCGTCAACATCCAGCTCGTGGCGATGCGTCAGCGCATCCGGGAGATCGGGGTTCGCCGCAGCTTCGGAGCCACCGCCGGCCGGATCTTCACGGCGGTCCTTCTCGAGAGCGTCGTCGCCACCGCGGTTGCCGGTGTCGTCGGGATCGTGCTGGCGGTGGCCATCATGCGCACACCCATGGTGCTCGCCATGTTCGGCGCTCTGCAGGATGTGCCACCCTTCCCTGTTCGTGCCGCGATCACCGGGCTGATCGCATCTGTGGCGATCGGCGCGCTGGCGGGATTCCTGCCCGCGCTCGTGGCGGTGCGCTCACGCGTCATCGACACCCTGCGCGTGTGACCACTCAGCCCGAACACGGCTGCGCGATTCTAGGATCAAGGCATGGCCGGTTTTTGGGGACGACGCAAGCGTGAACAGGCCGAGACGGCGCAACAGGATGCTGACCTCGCGCGCCGCGCGCAAAGCTCGCTCGTCGCGGCTGACGAACACATCCGCCTTGCCGTCGACGAGGTCTCGTTCGCCGAAGCCGAACTCGGACCGAACGCCGTCGACGACTTGCGCGCCGCACTCGACTCGGTGCAGACCCACATGCAAGAGGCCTTCCACCTGCACCAGCTCAACCATGACGAGATTCCCGATAGCGCCGACGAACTGCGCACTCGCAACACCCGCATCATCCAGCTGTGCGACTGGGCAGAAGACCTCCTCGAAGACCGGATGGCGGCGTTGGCCGAGCCGATCGAGCGGGCGCGTCGAGCGCCGGAGATCATCGCCCGGGTCCGCGCTGACGCTGCCCGTGTCCGGGAACGCATCCCGCACGCCCGTGAGACCGTCGAACGGCTTGCCACCAGGTACTCCACACGCGCGTTGGAAGGTGTGGGCGCCAATCCCGCGGAGGCCGAACAGCTCCTGAGCTTTGCCGAACACAGCGCGGGAGTCGCTGAGCGTCGGCGGGAAGCCGGGCAGCGGGAGCAGGCTAATCTCGCGATGGAAGCTGCCACCGAAGCGGCTCGTCGCGCCGAGACCTTGGTCGATGCCGTCGAAACATTCGAGGTCGAGGCCCTCCGGGCTGAAGCGACGCTCGGCGCGATCGTGGAGGACTCGCGTGGGGATCTGATCGCGGCGCGTACCGCGCCGCAGGTTCCTGCCGTCATCGAGGCGATGTCAGCACTGCAGGCTGCCCTTTCTGCTCTTCCCGCCGCCGGCGTGAACACCGATCCGTTCGAGCACTTGACCCGGATGCGGGAAGCGAACGCGGCACTCGATGCGGCAGTGGCAGCGGCGCTCGAACGCGCATCCCGACCGATCCCGGAGCTGGGCCATGTGCGAAACGCGATCGATGACGCTGACCGCCAGCTCGCGGTAGCCCGAGACGTCATCGCTGGACACCGGGGCTGGATCGGTGCTGACGCGCGCACGCGCCTTGCCGAAGCCGAGCGCGTCCGGGCAGACCTGGACCGCCTCGTCGGAGGCTCCGCCGCGACCGTCCCCACCATCCCCGAGGACGATCGCGAGCAGGCCATGGAGTTCGCCCGCCGCTCGGCCCAGCTGGCAGGTGACGCGTTGCGGTATGCCCAGCGCGACATCGACGCATCCCGTCCCGCGGCGGGACCGCCGCCGCAATGGGGCGGCCCCATGGAGGGCTTCGGGCGCCGCACCGGCGGCGGTTCGGACCTGGTCGGAGGAATCCTCGGGGGCCTGGTGATCGGCAGCATCCTCGACGGGATCTTCGACTGAGAGAACGGATGCCGCGAGCTGTTCGGCTCACGGCATCCGTTCTCGATCTCGCGGCAGCGCCGCGAGCACTCAGCTCACGAGGGCTGCCGGGCTCGCCTCTGTCGTGAGGGAGATCACACCGTAGTCCCAGCCCTTGCGGCGGTAGACAACGCTGGGGTGATCGGTTGCGGCATTGATGAACAAGAAGAAGTCGTGGCCGACCAGTTCCATCCGGTCGACCGCCTCCTCGACAGTCATCCACTCAGCCTCGAACTCCTTCGTGCGGATGACGACGGGCGTGTATGCCTCGTCGTCCTCACCGTCGACGATCGGCACTTCGCCGGTCGCCACACGCCGGAGCACGTCTGCCGATGCGGGCTGGATGTCGATCCCGTCGAGCTCGCCGCGCTCCTTGTCGAAACTCGCCTTACGGGGGTGGTTTCGGGCGTCCACCCTCTTGTCTTTGGCGCGGCGCAACTGCTCGCACAGCTTGTCGACAGCCATGTCGAGCGCCGTGAACTTGTCGGCATCGGTTGCCTCAGCCCGCACCAGCGGACCCTTGCCGGTGAGCGTGAGCTCGACGGTGTGGTCTTCGACCCGACCCGTGCGGTAGGTGCGGTGAGTGACCTTGACATCGATGCGCTGCGCACGGGGTGCGAGGTGTTCGATCCGGACGAGTTTCTCTTCGACGACCGAGCGGAAGCGATCGGTGATACCGACTCCCACGCCGACGATGTTCGTGTCCATCTTGACCTCCTTGTTTCCGGTCCGCCCGGTTCCAAGGGCGGACCATCAGTCGCCTTGTCACCCCCACGTTAGACCCTGGTCACCTGCCTGTCACGCACGACTTCCGCTGTGTCCGCATACTCGCAGGAACCCCAGCGAGGGCACATTCTCCCGGCGCTCAGCGACTCCGAGAACGCCACATCGGGACTACCATTGCCCCGGTTATCCCTGCGTGTCACGTGACCACAGCAGCGGAGTGGACGCCACTGTGACAGCTCCGATAACCGTCGCCCCTGCCGCACGCAACGCATCGGTCGCCGCCCGCAGGGTCGCGCCGGTCGTCACGACATCATCGATGAGGACGACGGGCCGCAAAGGCACCGAGCGCACGGCGAACATGCCCTGGGTGTTGCGTTCCCGCGCCGCCCGACCCAGTGCCCGTTGATCGACGCCGGAGCCGACGCTCCGGAGGGCGGGGAGGCAGTGAAGCCCAGCCTCCCTGACGATGAGCTCGACGACGCCGTAGCCGCGGCGGCGCAGGGCAGCCGACGACGACGGGATCGCAACCGGGATGACCGCACCGGCCGCGATGGCAGGCACCAATCCCCCGGCCACGGTATTCGTCCCCTCCATCGCTCCGCGCAGCGCGGCCCCGAGTGGGCGAGCGAGCCCGGTCCGCCCCTCGGCTTTGAGCGAGCGCATGACACCGACGACGGGCCCGACGTAGTCCATCGCGCTGACCACCGCGAACTCCCCGAGCGTCCGGTGCCTCACACCGCCACTGCGCAACGCACGCTCGCACTGCTCACACAGCGGGGAGTCAGGCTGGCCGCATCCAGCGCAGTCGACCGGGATCAGCCACGAGAGCGCTTGCACTGCTGCATCGCGCACCCGTGCCGCGGCACTCGGGGAGGCAGAGGTTGGCACCGTCCCAGCGTGCGCCGGAATGCTCTTCGCAACAGAGGTCCGCAGCGATACCCCGAAAGACCGGGCGGACACGAAAGCTCGGGAGGAGCCGACGGGTCACCGCTGCGGCGTGCCCTGCTGCACTGCGAGGAGCAAGATCCCCTCCGCGGTCTGCAGCCAGTTCGCGCCGCGGCGCACGTACAGCCCACCCTCCTCCGAACGGAGGCGAACGCTCGACGTGGCGGTCGCAACCGTCGAGATCGAAACGCCGGCGGGACCGGAAACCGTTGCGGAAGCGCCCCCGACGACCTGTTCGACGAGGTTGGTCTCGGTTCCTGATCGCACGACGACAGCGACGGTGACGTCATCCGTCCACGCCATCGACACGGCCTCGCCCTCGATGCTGCCCGCAATGATCGGCTCACCCAATCGCGCGGGGACTCCATCGTTGTTTCGGATGACGCCCGACAGCCACAGCTCGGTGCGATCACCAACGCGCACGACGCCTGCCATGCGCGTACCGTCTCGGGAGATCGACACGGCCTGCACGTCGGCGGCGCCGGCTGCCGCCCACGGCTGCGAGAGAAGCGGGGACTCGACGCCGGGACCGAAAGCGGTGAGAGCTGCCGGTGAACGGGCAGGAATACTCCAGACGAAGCCCCGGGCGTCGATCACGGGATCTCGAAGCCCGCTGCGGGTGTCGACGACCACGACATCGTCGGTGGCTTCAGCACGAGCGACCGAACCGTCCGCTGAGCGGACCGCTGCGCTCTCCTGATCAGGCCCCACCTGCACGGCAACCGGGTTGCTTCGTGCGACGGCGTCCGAGAGCCCGGGAATCGCCGTGATCGCGGTGCCCGAGAGGAAACCGAAGCCTTGGTCGGTCATCACCAGCGGGCCGCCGGTGACCGCGGTCGACCGGGTCGGTACCGGAGTGGCGGCGATCGGGACGCCGTCGACGGTCAATTGCACCTCAGTGATCCCGGCGGTGGCAAGGCTCGCTTCTAGCTGCGTTGCCATGCGGTCGATCGTGAGCTGGGGCAGCGCAAGGGCCTCGGGCGACAGCTCCACCTGGGCAGTTCCTGCGCTCTGCGGCACTGACGAGTAGACGGAGGTCACGTCATCAGTGAAAGCAGTGGATACTGCCCCGGTAAGCCAGTCACTCGGCTGCTCGTCGACCAGCGCCGTGGTGATGCGGACGGCAGCGGATGTCGTCGGGAACCATCTCTCATCGGGAACGAGATACGTCCACGACGGGTCGAAGTACATCACCGAGTAGCGATGGAAAACTGTCCCGAACACGCTCTCGTCCAGGACGATGCCGTCGGGAGCCTTCGAGATTCGCCACTGGCCCGCTATCTCGACCAGTTCGAAAGCGAGAGTCGCGGTGCCGCCGAGGGTCGGCTCGTAGCGGCCGGTCTCATCGACACTGGCCACGGGAGCGAGAGTGACTCTGACCGTGTCATCGACCGCCGGCTGCGCAACGATCTGCCCCGCAGGGACGATCGCGACTCCGGCTGAGGGGTCCCACGAGGACTGGATCGAGGGTGCAAGAAAGGAGCGAGCGGCCTGCCAGTCATTGCTCGAGCCCGATCCGGCAAGCAGGAAACCCTCGACGATCTCCTCCGGAGTCGCTCCGGGCTGGGCTTCTTCCGGGAAGAAGCGCACCTCGGGGCCGGTCAGCACCTCATCGACGGGCCGACCGGCAGTGACCGGTCCACTGACGGGTAATCCCGCGCAGGCCGAGAGCACGAGGATGCCGGCCAGTGCCAGCACGCTTGCGATGAGCCGCCTCATGATTGAGCTCCCGGTGCTCGGTCGCCGCCGGGGATCGTCGATATCGGCTGGGTGTGCTCGAAGGCGTCGAGCGTGTTCTCGTCGCCGGGGTCGAGCGGAATGGGCGAGTCCAGCGGGAGCGCTGCGAGTCCCGTGCGGTGCGCGCCGCGCGGGAGCGTGAGCACGAAGTGCGCCCCGCGGCCCGGCTCCGACCACACGGCGAGGTCTCCCCCGTGGAGCTTGGCATCGCCGAGTGAGATCGCCAGGCCGAGGCCCGTTCCACCCAGGGTGCGCTTGCGGGACGGATCGGCGCGCCAAAAGCGGTCGAACACGCGTGCGGCATCCTCGGCGGCGATACCCATGCCGAAGTCTCGCACTCCGACAGCGACGGCTTGCTGGTTGCTGTCCACGGTGACCACGACCGGCTTGCCCTCGCCGTGCTCGATCGCGTTCCCGATGAGGTTGCGAAGGACGCGGCGCACCCGCCGGGGGTCCAGATCCACGGGCGAGTATCCGCCGGGGGCAACCAGGCGCAGATCTGTATCGTGCTGGTGGGCGACCTGCTCCATCGAGGCGATCACGTCCTCTGCCACGTGGGCAAGGCTCGTCGGTTCGAGTTCGAGCTGCACCGATCCCGCGTCATATCGGCTGATCTCCAAGAGGTCGCTGAGGAGAACCTCGAAGCGCTCGACCTGAGCAGCAAGCAACTCGGCGGCGCGCGCTGTTGCCGGGTCGAAATCATCGCGCCGGTCGTTCAACATGTCGGCGGCGAGCCGGATCGTGGTCAGCGGGGTTCGCAGCTCGTGCGAGACGTCCGAGACGAATCGCTGCTGCACCAGCGACAGATCAGCGAGCTCCTTGATCTGAGATTCAATGCTGTCGGCCATGGCGTTGAAGGACTCACCGAGCGTTGCGAGCTCATCCTCGCCGCGAACGGGTAGCCGGACCCCCAGCTCCCCCGCTGCGAGTTTCGCGCTGGTCTGTGCAGCTTCACCGATGGGGGCCGTAACCGAGCGGAGCACGAACCATGCGATGCCGCCGATGAGCAAGACCAGCGCGACGCCGACGACCCACAGCGTTGCCTGAACGAATCGGAGCGTCTGATCCGCCCCTTCCAGTCCGTAGGCGTAGTAGACCTCGAAGGTGCCGACCTGTGGGAAGATCAGCTGCTGCCCGACGACGATGCCGGGCGTCCCCGAAGCATCGAGGGCTACCGATTGCCACCACTGCTGATTGGCGTCGGCCCGCACCTTCTCGCGCAGTCCCTCGGAGATGATCGCCGTGTCGAACTCGCCGACGCGGTACGCCTGCGCAGCTGCCGAGGGCGCCCCCACGCGAAACGTCGCGATCATGTCGGTCGAGGACTGCTGCTGCAGGGCAGTGCGCAGCCCGAGCCAAACGCGCTGGATCTGTGCCGGATCGCCCTGGGTGTCGGCGCCGTCAAGAACGGTCTGTGCAGATGCCGTCGCACGAAGTGCCTGTTCGGTGACTTCGTCGCGGCGAGACGCGAACAGGTCATCCTGGATGGCCAGAGCAGTCCACGTCACGGCGATCAGGATCGCGAAGGCCGTGAGCACGATCGTCACCGAGAGCGTGCGAAATCGCAATGACCGTCGCCACAGGTGAACGAGGTTGTCGGGCCACGCCCGCCAGTTGCGCCGCCAGATCAGCGGGCGAAACGACGGCTCGGCGGCCCCTCGGGCGCCCACTGCCTCACCTCACGCGACCGCTGCCCGCGGCCTGATCGTCGACGACCCTCACTCCACAGCACCGGCCCGGTAGCCCACACCGCGCACTGTCGTCACGATGCGGGGGTTGTCGGGGTCGAGTTCGACCTTGGCGCGCAGCCGCTGCACGTGCACGTTGACCAGGCGCGTGTCGGCCTTGTAGTGGTAACCCCAGACCTGCTCCAGCAGCATCTCCCGTGAGAACACCTGTTGCGGCTTGGAGGCAAGCGCGACAAGCAGTTCGAACTCAAGGGGCGTGAGCGAGATCACCTCGTCACCGCGTCGCACTTCATGGCCCGCGACATCGATCGTCAGGTTCCCGATTCGCAGCGTCTCCTGTGACGGATGCCCGCCGGGGCGCAGTCGTGTGCGGATGCGGGCCACGAGCTCTTTCGGATTGAACGGCTTGACAATGTAGTCGTCGGCACCCGATTCCAGTCCGCGCACGACATCGGCGGTGTCGGTGCGTGCCGTCAGCATGATGATCGGGATGCCCGACTCGGAGCGGATCGCCGTGCAGATCTCGATGCCGTCGCGACCGGGAAGCATCAGATCGAGCAGGATCAAGTCAGGGCGTTCCGCGCGCCAGGTCTCGACGGCGGCGTTTCCGTCAGCGCAGAAGACCGTGTCGAATCCTTCCGTGCGCAGCACGATCCCGATCATCTCCGCCAGGGCGGTGTCATCGTCGACCACCAGGATGCGTGAGTTCATCGCGCCTTCGTTCCTTGCGTCCAGCCTGCGCACTGGCGGCAGGCAGCCGCGTGTGCTTCCCCCGAGAGTAGTCGACTCCACCTGTGCGCACGCCGTTGATTCGCGCGCGTCGGCACCGGCTCGCGCGTCGGCGGCACGCAGGACGGGCACGAGCGGCTCCGCTTCCCGTGTGACACGATGGAACTCACGACGATTCCAGCCTGTAGGAGGAACCCGTGACCGCGTACCCGTCTTGGACGCCTGCGCCGCGGCCTGGAATCATCCCGCTGCAACCGCTGACGTTCGGCACGATTCTGGGCCGCTCGTTCTCGGCGCTGCGACACAACCCGAAGGTGCTGCTCGGGTTCGCGATGGTCGTGCAGACCATCGCCTACCTCGTGGTCACCATCGCCATCTCGGGCGTCGCGTTCGCGAGCTTCTCGCGGCTCGACACCGTGCCTGCCGGCACCGACGAGTGGGATGCCGTCCTGACGGGATCGATTACACTCACCGCGCTGTCGGGTCTCGTACTCGGTCTACTTGCGGGCGCCGTGGGTGTGCTCGTGCAGGCCGTGGTCATCTCCGACGTTTTGCATGCTGCGGTGGCCGAGAAGATGACGCTGCGGATGCTGTGGCAGCGCGTGCGGCCCGTGGCCTGGCGTCTGGTCGGCTACACGATCCTCCTCTCGCTCGCGATCGGTGTGATCGTGGTCATCGTCGGCGGTCTGATCGCCGTCCTGGCTGTCGCCGTTCCCGCCGCCGCGATCATCCTCGGGATCCTCGTGGTCCTCGCCGCGATCCCCCTGAGCCTCTGGCTCGCCGTGAAGCTGCTGCTTGTTCCGGCGGTCCTGATCGTGGAGCACACGAGCCTGGGCGCGGCTTTGGCGCGCTCGTGGCGGCTGTCGCGGGGCCGATTCTGGGTCATCCTGGGCATCCTGGTGCTCGTCTCGCTCGTCTTCGGCGCCGTGGCGCAGGTCGTCAGCATCCCGTTCTCATTCCTCGCCTCCGCACTGACGACAGTGATAGCGCCCACGGGTGATGAGAGCGCAGCGGCGATCATCGGCATCGTCGCAACCCTCGGTCTCACGCAGATCGTGACGCTTCTCATCCAGTCCGTCGCCGTCATCGTGCAGTCCACTGCCGCGGGGCTCGTCTACATCGACTGCCGGATGCGGCATGAGGGGCTCGACCTCGACCTGCTCGAGTACGTGGATCGCAGAGATGCGGGAGAGGCGGGCCTCCCCGACCCGTACGTCGTCCACATCGGCCGCACCGTGCAGCCGCGGTGGCCCGCGGCGTACCCGCAACCGGCGCCATTCGCCCCGCCACCGGGCTACACCCTGGCTCCCCCACCTGCAGCCGAGCCGACACCCGCGCGGACGGCACCCGTCACGCCACCCGCTGACCCGTCGTCATCGACGCCTCCCACCGGTCCTGATGACGACCGGACGACGTGGGCGATGCCTCGGTGATCTCAGAGATCCCCCTCATCCCGGACGGGGAACAGGCTCGCGACTGGGCGGTGCAGGAACTCGCAGACCCGGTCTATCAGGCGGCACAGCCGACGTGGTTCGACCGAGCGGCACAGGCGGCGCGGGATGCCCTCGCTTCCCTGTTCTCACCTGATGTCGCGCCGGAGTGGGCAGCGATCCTCGCGCTCGTCGCCGCCGTCATAGCCATCGCGGTCATCGTCATCGCGATTCTCGTGTGGGGGGTCCCCCGACGGGCATCCTCGCGACGAGCCCGCACCGGTGAGCTGTTCGGCGACGTCGACTTTCGAACCGCCGACGGACTGCGGACGGCAGCTGAGGCTGCCCGCAGCCGTCGGGACTGGGACGCGGCGATCGTGCTGCGCTTCCGGGCAGCAGCCCGCGGCCTGGACGAACGGGGATTGATCGAGCTCGCCCCCGGCACGACAGCCCGACAGTTCGCGGTGCGCGCCGACGCCCTGGCAGCGCCGGCGAGCGCTGCGGTCCGGGATGCCGCCACCGTCTTCGAGGACGTCCGCTATCTTCAGCGGCCCGGGACCGACGCCGGGTACGAGGTGGTGGCTGCTGCCGACACCGTGCTGGCCCGGCTCACGCCCGGGCACGCCGAACCTGCGGAGGTGCACGCGTCGTGAGCGTCGATCTCGGCGGGCACCGCGGCGCGAAGACCGTCGCCCCGACCACCAGCACCCGCCGCGGCTCGGCGGTCGGATGGATCGCCATCGTCGCAGGCCTCATCGCTGTCGGCATCGTGGGTGCGAGCATCGTCGGCGGCAGCGAATGGAACCAGCGCGAGTCGCTCGATCCCGAGTCCGCAGCTCCGACGGGCACCCGGGCGCTGGCACGCATCCTGGCCGATCAAGGCGTCGACGTGCGCATCGTCCGCTCGCACGAGCAAGCCGCCGCGGCGCTGCGTGAGACCGCGGCAACGCTCGTGCTTCCGGATGCACCCGCGCTCTCCGACGAGGCGATCTCCGCCCTCACCGCACCCGCGACAGACGTCGTCCTCATCGACCCGCGCTCGCGCACCCTGCGCCTGATCGCCGACGGGGCGAACGCCGTCGGCGTCGCCGATGATGCGCTCGTGCAACCGCAGTGCTCCGTGCCAGAGGCACGGCGCGCCGGAGCGATCCGTCCGCGAACGGTCTTCGTCGGTACGGATGCCGCCCAGTGCTATCCGGCAGCAGGAGGCTATGCGCTCCTGGTGCGCGAGACCATCCGCCCCGACGCGCCGGGTACGCAGCGCGTGTCTGCCGTCGACGGCGCCGCGCTGTTCACGAACGAACATCTGGCACAGGACGGCAATGCAGCCCTCGCGCTGGGCCTGATGGGCAGGAATGCGACGCTTGTCTGGTACGTCCCATCCGTGGGCGATACCAATCTCGATCCGGTGAATCCGTCCCTCGGCGAACTCACTCCCCCATGGGTCAGCCCCGTGATCGTCCTGGCGCTGGCGGCTGCAGTCGCGGCGGCGCTGTGGCGCGGCATCCGTTTTGGACCGCTTGTCGGGGAGCGACTGCCGGTGACCGTGCGCGGCGAGGAGACGACGCGGGGCCGAGCGCACCTGTACGCGCGATCCGGCGACACCGCGCATGCCGCATCCCTGCTGCGCCATGGTGCACGCGTGCGGATCGCGCGGTTGCTCGGCCTGTCAGGGTCGTCGTCGGCAACAGAAGTCGCCGACGCGCTCGCGAGGGCCTCGGTGTCGTCGCGGGAGGATGCGCGAAACATCCTGGACGGCGCCCCGCCGACATCGCGGCGCGACCTTGACAAGCTCTACGACCGGTTGCGCAGACTCGAAGCTGCAGCGCGCGCGGCACTTCACCCCGAAAGGAACGCCCCATGACGACTCCCGACCCGGCGCCGACGACTGCCGACAATGCCGTTCCCGACGCCTCCGGCCGTAGCGACTCCGTCCCCGGCGACGACGACGCCCGCGCCGCCGTCGGGCGCGTTCGTACCGAGATCGGCAAAGCTGTCGTCGGTCAGGATGCCGCCATCACGGGGCTTCTGATCGCGCTGCTGGCCCGCGGACACGTCCTGGTCGAGGGCGTACCAGGTGTCGCCAAAACGCTGCTGGTACGAGCGTTCAGCCGCGCGCTCGGCCTGGAGACCAAGCGCGTGCAGTTCACTCCCGACCTCATGCCCGGCGATGTGTCGGGCTCGCTCATCTACGACGCTCGGTCGGGTGAGTTCGAGTTTCGCGAGGGCCCGGTCTTCACCCACATCCTGCTGGCCGACGAGATCAACCGCACACCGCCGAAGACTCAGGCTGCCCTCCTGGAGGCGATGGAAGAACGCCAGGTATCCACCGACGGCGTGACCCGCCCGCTCCCCGATCCGTTCCTCGTCGCCGCGACCCAGAACCCGATCGAACACGAGGGGACCTACACGCTCCCCGAAGCTCAGCTCGACCGGTTCCTCCTGAAGCTCATCGTCGACATGCCCGCACACGATGCGGAGGTCACGGTGCTCCGCCGCCACGCCGACGGCTTCTCTCCCCGGGACCTGGATGAGGCCGGGGTGCGGACCGTCGTCACTGCGGCAGACCTGCGGGCGGCCCAGGCGGCGGTGCGGGAGGTGTCCGCCACGGATGACGTCCTGGGTTACATCGTCGATCTTGCGCAGGCCACGAGGCAGAGCCCCTCAGTGCAGCTGGGGGCGAGCCCACGCGCCGCCACGGCGCTTCTGGCGACGGCGAAAGCATGGGCGTGGCTCGGCGGCTCACCGGCTATCACCCCCGACCACGTCCAGACGATGCTCCTGCCAACGTGGCGGCACCGCCTCCGGCTTCGTCCGGATGCTGAGCTCGAAGGGGTCTCCGTCGAAGCGCTGCTCCAGAGCATTCTGCAGCAAACCCGCGTCCCCCTGTGAGCCCCGCATGTATGTGACCGGTCGTTACCCGCTTCTGGTGGGTGCCGGCGCTGTTCCCGTCATCCTCGGCTCCGTCGGCGGAATTCCCGCCTGGGCAGGTGCTGCGGCCTGGCTCGGACTCTGCCTGCTGCTGCTGGGCATCGATGTGCTGGCCGCCCCCAATCCGCGTCAGGTGAGCATCACCCGCGCTGGACCGACGAAGGTGCTGCGTGACCAAGCAACCCAGGTCACGGCGACTGTCGTCAACACGGGTACGCGAGCCCTTCGCATCCGTGTTCGGGATGCCTGGCAGCCGACCGCGGGCGCCGCCACCGGAACGGCGGTGATACGGATCGAGCCGGGCGCGTCGGGCCGCGTGATCACGTCGCTGCTGCCTCGTCGGCGTGGAGAGCTGCGTAGCGCCGGACTCGCGGTACGCTCAGCGGGGCCTCTCGGGATCGCGGGTCGCAGCACACTCATCGCGGTTCCGGGAAGCATCCGGGTTCTGCCACCGTTCACCTCGCGGCGTCACCTGCCCTCTCGTCTCGCGCGGCTGCGCGAGCTCGACGGGAACACCAGCGTCCAGGTGCGCGGACAGGGCACCGAGTTCGACTCGCTGCGCGAGTACGTACGCGGCGACGATGTGCGCTCGATCGACTGGCGCGCCACGGCCCGGGCCAGCGCAACAATGCTTCGCACGTGGCGTCCCGAGCGCGACCGCCACATCGTCATCATCATCGACACCGGTCGTACCGCCGCGACGCGCGTCGATGACGGCGTGAGACTGGATGCCGCGATGGAGGCAGCCCTCCTCCTCTCGGCCCTCGCAGCGCAAGCGGGAGATCACGTCCACCTGGTGATGTTCGACCGGGCGGTGCGTGCCCGCGTGACCGGCCGCGACGGCGCGGCTCTGCTGCCCGCCCTCGTGGACGCCATGGTCGCCGTGGATGCCGGTCTCATCGACACCGACTGGGACGCCGCTTTCGCACAGGCCCGCCTGCTGACCACCCGACCGTCGATGATCGTCGTGCTCGCGGCGCACGATGATCCCGAGGCTTCGCGCGGTTTCCTCGGTGCGCTCCCCCTCATTCCCGCCCACACGCACGTGCTCGTTGCCGCAGCACAGCCCGAGCCGACCGAGGCACCCCAATCCGACGCGTTCGAAGCCGCAGCGCGGGAACGGGCCCGCTGGGATGCCGACCGAATGGTGACGGCGCTCTCCCGGGCAGGAGTCGACGCACTGTCGGCATCCGCCGAGGACCTGCCCCCGCGCGTTGCCGACCGCTACCTCGCACTCAAGGCACTCGGTCGGCTCTGAGCACGCCGCCCAGGGGCCCAGATCGCGACCGGACCCGGTGAAAAGGGGCTGATTTCGCCCCGATGGGGCGAGTCGTTCGCCTGTGAGTCGCCTGAGAGCGCTAGGTTTCGGCCGAATGAAAGGAGCCAGAAATGGCTGACACCACTTCCGCCCCCGGCACCGCGACGAAGCTCATTGCCGAGGCCCTGGGAACGTTCCTGCTCGTGTTCGGTTCGATCGGCACCGCCCTGTTCGCCGCAAACTTCGGGGCGAGCCAGAACGGTACCTCGCTCGGCGTCGGCTTCCTCGGCGTCTCCCTCGCTTTCGGTCTGACCCTGATGGCAGGCATCTACACGTGGGGCCCGATTTCGGGCGGCCACTTCAACCCGGCGGTCACGTTCGGCCTCGCCGCTGCCGGACGCTTCGCGTGGAAAGACGTACCCGGCTACCTCATCGCCCAGATCATCGGTGGCGCCGTCGGCACGACGCTCATCGTGCTCATCGGACTGTTCGGTCCTGACGGGTGGCTCAGTGCTGCTCAGGACAGTGGCTTCGCGAGCAACGGCTACGGTGCGGCATCCCCGGGCGGATTCGGCCTCGGCGCAGCCATCGTCGCCGAGATCCTGCTCACCGCGATCTTCCTGCTCGTGATCCTTGGCGTGACGCACCCCCAGCGCAATGCCGAGAAGTTCGCCGGGCTGGTCATCGGCTTCACGCTCACGATGATCCACCTCGTCTCGATCCCGATCGACAACACCTCCGTGAACCCGGCCCGCTCGATCGCGACGGCGATCTACGGTGGCGGCGAGGCGCTCGCCCAGCTGTGGGTCTTCATCGTGTTCCCCCTGGTCGGAGGGCTCCTGGCCGGATTCGCGCACCGCGCACTGTTCGAGCGCAAGCCGCTGCCTCCGGTTCAGGCAGAAGCCCGCGTCAGCTGACGACGCATCCGGCACAACAGAAGCGGCCCGCCTCCGAGGAGACGGGCCGCTTCGGTGTGGATGCCGAGACTGAGGCTCAGACCAGGTCGAACCGATCGAGCTCGGTGACCTTGCCCCACGCCTTCACGAAGTCGCGCACGAACTGCTCATTCGCGTCATCGCTCGCGTAGACCTCGGCGATCGCCCGCAGCTCGGAGTTGGATCCGAACAGTAGGTCGACCCGGGTGCCGCGACCGACGAGCTCGCCCGAGCCGTCCTTCGTTCCCTCGAACGCGTGCTGGCCGGGGTCGAGCGAGCGCCAGGTGGTGCCGAGGTCGAGCAGGTTCACGAAGAAGTCGTTCGTGAGCACGCCCGGGCGCTCCGTCCACACGCCGTACGCCGATCCGTCGTAGTTGCCGGCGACAACGCGCAATCCGCCGAGAAGCACCGTCATTTCCGGGGCGGTGAGGGTCAGCAGGTTCGCCTTGTCGATGAGCAGGTGCTCTTCGGGCAGACCGGATGCCGCAGCGACGGGGCCGAGGTAGTTCCGGAAGCCATCGGCAGCCGGCTCCAGGTACTGCATCGACTCGACATCCGTCTGCTCCTGTGACGCGTCGGTCCGTCCCGGGTGGAACGTCACGGCGGCCTCGACACCGGCATCCTTCGCCGCCTTCTCGACACCGGCGTTACCCGCCAGCACGATGAGGTCAGCCAGCGATACCTTCTTGCCACCTGAGGCTGACGCGTCGAAGTCCGCCTTGATGCCCTCGAGCACGCCGATCACCTTCGCGACCTGCGCGGGGTTGTTGACCTCGAAGTCCTTCTGCGGTGCCAGGCGAAGACGAGCGCCGTTCACGCCACCGCGCTTGTCGCTGCCGCGGAAAGTGGATGCCGCAGCCCACGTCGTCTGCACGAGCTCGGCGACGGTGAGGCCCGACTCGAGGATGCGCTGCTTGAGGAGCGCAGCATCGGCCTCATCGATGAGCGGGTGGTCAACCGGGGGCACCGGGTCCTGCCAGACGAGCTCTTCGGCGGGGACTTCGGGTCCCAGGTAACGCGCCTTGGGGCCCATGTCGCGGTGGGTCAGCTTGAACCAGGCGCGCGCGAACGCGTCAGCGAACGCTTCCGGGTCTTCGAGGAACCGGCGCGAGATCTTCTCATACTCGGGGTCGAACCGCAGCGCGAGGTCGCTCGTGAGCATCCGGGGCTCGCGACGCTTCGAGGGGTCGTGGGCAAGGGGAACCATGTCGGCACCGCCGCCGTTGACCGGACGCCACTGGTTGGCACCCGCGGGACTCTTCATGAGCTCCCACTCGTAGCCGAAGAGGATGTGGAAGAACTCGTTGTCCCAGCGGGTCGGGTGGTACGTCCAGGTGACCTCGAGACCACTGGTGATCTGGTCGTCGCCCTTGCCCGAGCCGAAGTTGTTCTTCCAGCCCAGACCCTGCATCTCGGGACCGGCGGCCTCGGGGTTGTTCTCGAGGTACGAGTCGGATGCCGCCCCGTGCGTCTTGCCGAAGGTGTGACCGCCGGCGATCAGGGCGACGGTTTCTTCGTCGTTCATCGCCATCCGCTTGAAGGTCTCCCGGATGTCGATGGCCGATGCCAACGGGTCGGGGTTGCCGTTCGGACCCTCGGGGTTGACGTAGATGAGTCCCATCTGCACCGCGGCGAGCGGGCGCTCGAGGTTGCGCTCGCCGGTGTAGCGCTCGTCGCCGAGCCAGGTGGTCTCGGGGCCCCAGTAGACGTCGTCATCCGGCTCCCACGCATCGATACGTCCACCGGCGAACCCGAACGTCTCGAAGCCCATGTTCTCGAGCGCGACGTTGCCGGCGAGGATCATGAGATCGCCCCACGACAGCGCGCGCCCGTACTTCTTCTTGACCGGCCACAGGATGCGGCGAGCCTTGTCGAGGCCGACGTTGTCGGGCCAGCTGTTCAGCGGCGCGAACCGCTGCTGGCCGGTGCCACCGCCGCCACGTCCGTCCATCACGCGGTAGGTGCCAGCGCTGTGCCAGGCCATACGGATCATGAGGGGCCCGTAGTTGCCGAAGTCAGCCGGCCACCAGTCCTGCGAGACCGTGATGGTCTGTTCGATGTCCTTCTTCACGGCGTCAAGATCGAGGGACTCGAACGCGGCCTTATAGTCGAAGTCACCGCCGTAGGGGTTCGCCTCCACGGGGTTCTTCGCGAGGATCTTGAGGTTCAGCTTGTTCGGCCACCACACTTGGTTGGCCGAACCGTTCGTGGGGTGGGGCTGCGCGTGGATGACGGGGCAGGCACCCTCGCCCGTGGCCTCGGCGATCTCCGCCTCGTCGGTGTCGGTGACGGTGACCGACTGCTCGATGTCATTGGGCTGTTCCCCCAGGGGAGTGACTGCCGGGTCGTTTTCGCTCATGATCGTCCTTCCGTGACGGTCGGGTTGTGGGTAGGTGATGAGGAGTCGGTCTCTGGCGCGGCGCACGCTGCGCACACGCCCCAGAATGTGATCTCGGCCTGGGCGAGTGCGAAGCCATGGGTTTGCGACGGATGCAGACACGGTGCTTCGCCGGTGACGCAGTCGACGTCTTCGACGCGCCCGCACGAGGTGCACACCAGGTGGTGATGGTTGTCGTCGATACGGACCTCGAACCGCATGGGCTGGCCGGCCGGCTGGATCCGGCGCACGAGGCCTGCCGCCTCGAAGTCGCTCAGCGCGTTATAGACGGATTGCAGGGTGGTGCCGGGAGCGCGGTGATCGACATCCGCGAAGATCGCATCGGCACTGGCGTGAGGGTGCTCCCGAAGAGCGTCGAGCACTGCCAGGCGCGCGCTCGTGACCCGGAGCCCCGCTGCGCGGATCACCGATTCGACCGGCTCGGGGCCGGCGATCCCCCGCGCATCCATCACACATCGACGCTAGCGCATTTTTGATCAGTTCAAAAGGAGCGTAGGTGATGGAACACGCTCACCCGCCAGCCCACAGCCGGGTAGTGCCGGCGTGGAACTCCGTGAGATCCCCCGTTTCGCCGGCGCGCACGGCTCGCCGCCCGACGACGAGCATGTAGACCAGAAATCCCGCGAGAGCGGCGGACCCGATCCCGATCTTGAGAGCCCATGGCCACGTCTGCGCCGTGACGAACCCCTCGATGATCCCCGCCACAGCGAGCGCGACGACCAGTCCGATCGCCACCGTCGCCAGCGCCCGTCCCTCCGCTGCGAGCGCCTCACCGCGGGTACGCGGCCCAGGCGCCACCCACGACCAGAACAGATGAAGACCTGCCGCGACGGCCAGGAAGACGCAGGTGAGCTCCAGTTGCCCGTGCGGAAGGATGAAGAGAAAGAACGTGTCGACGCGGCCGAACGCTGCGAGCACGGCGGCTGCCGTCCCCACCGCGACGGCATTCTGGACCAGCACCATGACCGGCCAGATCCCGGTGATCCCGAACAGCACGCTCTGGGCTGCGATCCACGCATTGTTGGTCCAGACCGTCCCTGCGAACACGGCTGCGGGGTTCTCGCTGTAATAGCCCTCGAACTCGACCTCCGCGTAGTACTCGAGTTGCACCTGCGAGCCCAGCGACGCGATCAGCGCCGGATCACGGGAGATCCACGTCGCGACAACCGCGGCGACCGCCACGAACAGTCCTGCGACAGCAAGGGTGGTCCACCGCAGGCGGTAGAGCGCCGCCGGCAGCTGCCACACGAAGAAGCGCGGGATCTGCCGCAGCGGATTTTCCCCACGCCCCGTCAGCCGTCGACGCGCGCGCGCGAGAAGCAGGGAGACGTAATCGCCTTCGGCAGTGCGCCCCGCGCTCGTCTTGATGTCGGCGAGATCGGCCGAGGCCGCCCGATATCTCGTGACCAGTTCATCGATCTCGACGCCCGAGAGCCTGCGGGAGCGGCCGAGTTGATCAAGCCGCGCCCACTCCGCGCGTCGCGCGTCAGTCAGGGCATCAAGATCCATTTGCTTTACTGTACCCATGGCCTCCGAGCACCCGATGACGGTCGACATCCGTCAGGACGAGGTGCTCACCGGCGAAGCAGTCGCACTCGACATCCAGCCGTTGAGCTTCTTCCAGCGGGCCCTCGGCTGCCTGATCGATGTCGTCGCGTCAGTCGTGCTCCTGATCGTGCTGGCTGTCGTGGCGAACTGGCTGTTGGGCGGCGCGTTCCTGGATGCCGCCCTGGCGCCGATTCTCGGAATCACGACGGTGGTCATCGTCCTGGTGCTCGTTCCGGCACTCGTGGAGACACTCACGGGCGGGTCGAGCCTCGGGCGGTGGGCGGTGGGCGGCCGCATCGTGCGCGTCGATGGCGGCGCGGCAGGATTCCGCCACGCGTTCATCCGCGCCTTCATCGGGGTGCTTGAGATCTGGCTGACCGCGGGAGCGGTGGCGGCGATCGTCGGCGCATTCACCCCGCGGACGCAGCGCCTTGGCGACCTGGTCGCCGGCACGTACTGCGAGCGATCACGTGCCCCGAAGCTCCAGCCGCGCCCCGCCGAGTTGCCCTCGACTCTCGCGAGTTGGGCGGCGGTTGCCGACGTCGGGCGCATGCCCGATCGGTTGGCGCGTCGGGTCTCGCAGTTCGCTCACCAGGCCGCCTACCTCGACCCCGGCGCGCGGGCACGGGTCGCCGCCGCGCTGGCGGCAGAGGTCACGCCCTACGTCTCGCCTCTGCCACCGGTGGACCCCGAGACGATGCTGCGCGGCGTGGTAGCCCTGCGGCGAGCGCGCGAAGGCCGGGCGCTCGCTCTGCAGAACGAGCGCCTTGTGACCCTGATCGCCGGGGATCCCGACACGACGACGGTCCGGACGGTGCGTCAGTAGCGGTAGTGCTCGAGCTTGTACGGCCCCTCGACTGGGACGCCGATGTAGGCTGCCTGGTCGCCGGAAAGCTGCGTCAACTGCACGCCCAGCGCAGGAAGGTGCAGGCGCGCGACCTTTTCGTCGAGGGCCTTCGGGAGCGTTGCGACTCCGAGCGGGTAGTTCTCGCTCTTGGTCCACAGCTCGATCTGGGCGAGGACCTGATTGGTGAACGAAGCGCTCATGACGAACGAAGGGTGCCCCGTCGCGTTCCCGAGGTTCATGAGCCGCCCTTCGCTGAGCACCAGGACACTCCGGCCGGTGGGCAGACGCCACTCGTGCACCTGCGGCTTGATCTCGACCCGTTCGGTACCAGCCAGGCTCTCCAACCCCACCATGTCGATCTCGTTGTCGAAGTGGCCGACGTTGGCGACGATCGCGAGGTGCTTCATCGAGAGCAGGTGGTCGACGGTGACGACGTTGCGGTTGCCCGTTCCGGTGATGAGGATGTCGACCTGGCCGATGACATCCTCGAGCCGGGCGACCTGGAACCCGTCCATGGCCGCCTGCAGCGCGCAGATCGGGTCGATCTCGCTCACGACGACGCGAGCGCCCTGACCGCGCAGCGCTTCGGCGGCCCCCTTGCCGACATCCCCGTACCCGGCCACGAACGCGACCTTCCCGCCGATGAGAGCGTCGGTGGCGCGGTTGAGACCGTCGGGAAGAGAGTGACGGATGCCGTACTTGTTGTCGAACTTGGACTTCGTGACCGAGTCGTTGACGTTGATCGCGGGGAAAAGCAGCTCGCCGTCACGGGCCAGCTCGTAGAGCCGGTGGACGCCGGTCGTGGTCTCTTCAGTCACACCGACGAGTTCCCGGCTCATGCGCGTGAAGCGCTCGGGGTCGCGGGCGAGCGAGCGCCGCAGCAGGTCGAGAACCACGCGGTACTCCGTGGAATCGCCGGGAGCGGCATCCGGCACAGCCCCCGCCTTCTCGAACGCGACGCCCTTGTGGACGAGGAGAGTGGCGTCACCGCCGTCGTCGAGGATGAGGTTCGGACCGTCGAATCCCTCCGCCGACCAGTCGAAGATGCGATCGGTGCAGTCCCAGTACTCGGCGAGGGTCTCGCCCTTCCAGGCGAACACCGGAACACCCTGGGGCCGGTCGACGGTGCCGGTCGGGCCGACCACGACGGCAGCCGCAGCTTCGTTCTGGGTCGAGAAGATGTTGCAGCTGGCCCATCGCACCCGGGCTCCGAGTGCCACGAGTGTCTCGATGAGCACAGCCGTCTGCACGGTCATGTGCAGCGATCCCGCGATCCGCGCACCGCGCAGCGGCTGCTGCGGACCGAACTCCTCGCGCAGAGCCATCAAGCCCGGCATCTCGTTCTCGGCGAGGCGGATCTGGTGGCGTCCGGCATCGGCGAGCGCGAGGTCAGCGACGGTGTAATCGAGCGCGGCGATCGTAGAAGTCGACATGAGCGGTATTCTCCCACGCCGCCGGCCGCCGGAGCTGCGCCCCGTCAGGCCCGCAGGGTTTCGTGGCGCACAACCACCCAGCCTCGCGGCATGGCGAGCCGCTCGGTGTGGATGCTGCACAGATCGTGCGCATGGACCACCGCCTCGGGGCCCAGCGGGCCGAGCACCGCCATCTGGTCGCCGTAGTCGTAGGTGAGCGTGGCAACGGCTTCCCGCGCGCACGCAATCTTGGAGCACAACCGTTCACGCATCACCGTCACGGTACCCGCATGCCCACGGCACAGTCGGCCGCCACGCGGGCCGGGCCGACCACCGCAACCGTTCGCGTGTCACGCGCTGCGGGTCGCCGGCGGCGCAAACCACGCATCCGTGACACCGCAACGGTGAGGTCCGGGGGATCGGGCCGATCTAGGATGGGCGCATGGCCTGGCGACGCTCCCGCTCAGCCCCGGCACGATCCCGGCGCCCCGCACGTCACGGGCGCCATGGGCGCGTGGGACGCAGCCCCGTCGTTCGCCCACCACTCCCGCCCCTGGACACCCGCATCGACAGGTTCGACCTCACCGTCGGCACCGCGGCGGAGTTCCTACGATCGGCGTGGGAGGAGCTCCGCGAGGTCAGTTTCGAGATCGGCGATATGCCCCCCGCGACGGATGCCGACGGCATCCCCCGGTGGGCAGTGCTCACCGACCAGAAGCGCATCATCCTGTACCGCGTGCCGCTGGAGCGCCTGTCGCACCTGCACCGCAACGATGACCTGCATCGCCGGATGATGATCGAGGGGGCAGTGTTCCGCGCTGCGGCGCAGTACCTCGGCAAGGATCCGTGGGATCTGGGCCCCGACCGCTTCCGCTACTTCTGAGGCCGGCTCAGGGGTAGACGACGATCGGCTCCTGGCCCGCGGTCGCGGGAAACACCGGGAACGCACCCAGAGCACCGGCGCCGACGTAGCCAACGCTCGCGCGTACGGGCCCCCCGGTGAGCTCATACGCTATCGCGGCCCGCAGCGGTACCTGAACGCTCGCGCCCGCCGGCACTGTCACCGGGACAGGGCCGGACCCCGGTTCCGCAAGCTCGACTGTCACATCCGCTGAGCCCGGGTTGGCGATGGTGAGGACAGGGCCCGGCCCGCTCGGCACAGCGATGACCGCGGAAGACTCGATCTGCGGGGACGCCTGGTACCAGGCGAAATCGGACCCCGCACCGAAGCCGGTGGTCTGCCACACCGCAGCCGCGACCGGTGTCGAGGCCACGACATCCACCGTGTAGGAGCCGACCGGCAGACTCGGCATTTCGACGGCCGCCGGGATTCCCGACCGGAGCTGAACGTTCACCGGATCGATGGCCGGCGCTGCGGCACCGACAGCTCGCACCGAGATCGTCGCCTCGGTATCGGCATCCGGCGAGAGCACCCGCACCATGGTTCCGGAAAGCCCCGACCCGCTGGCGAGCGCTCCCTCGGTGACCGTGACCCCGACGATCGTCTGGCTGGTGGCGAGCTCGCTGAGCCCTCCGGACTGGTCCACCCCGCCGGGCTCGAGGACCCGCGTGATGCTCGACTGCAGGGATGCCGCGACCGGGGCGCCGGTGGCTTGAACGTGCACGACGGGGCTCTCCTCGCCGAGGGCGATGCCCGCGAGAGGGATGATGCGCTGAGCGCCGGGGCGCACGATGATGCCCCCGCCACCGGGAGGAACCTCAGCTCCGGAGGCTCCATAGACAGTGAGTGTGACAGTCGCGGCGACCTCTCCCGGGTTGGAGAGCACGACAAGGTCAGCGGCGCCTGTGGTTCCCGCCCCGGCCACGAGCCACGAATCCAGCAGCGGCAGGCGACACGAGGCCGCGCTGTACCCAGCGAGGTCGGGGTCGCCGACGGTCGCAGAACCCGCGGCGGCGAAAGGCTCCGACCCCGGCATAGAGCGAAGCACGAGCGGAGCCGCTCCCGCGGCATCCGAAGCCAACTCGCCGCGATCGATCGCGCTCTCCCCTGCCGTTGCCACGGCCTGGGGCGCTGCCACGGTGATCGAGCTCACGGCTGTCGAGTCTCGTGCAGACACGAGCAGGTCACCGGCACACACGAGGGTCTGCCCGGCCGACGGCGGCGAAACTGCCACGGATGCCGGTTCCGGCGCGATCGGGGGAACCTCGATCAGCGGCACCAACGCTATCGCGGCAATGGCGCCCGCTCCCGCGAGCGCACCGAAGACGGGCCTGAGCCAGCGTGAGGCTGATCCGGTCATGTCGCCTCCTCGCCCGTCGGCTCGCTCGGCAGAGCCTGGGCCTCCTGCGCGCCGTCCTCGAGGCGCCGAGCCCTTCCGGCATCCATCGCCCGCTCAGCGGGTGTCAGGCCCACAATGCGCGGATGCTGCCGCGCACGGGCCCGGCTCCGCCCCGTCGGTGCCGCAAGAAGCAGGGCGATCACGATGACCGCGATCTGAAGGATCTCGATCGCGATTCCCCCCGCCGGGTTCTCGGCACTCGGCCTGGCCGCGATGTCAGAGGTGACACGCCACAGATCGCCCCGTTCGGTGGCCCCGACAGGATCGAGGTCATCGCGCTGATCGAGCGCTGTGGCGGACTCGCGCCGGAGCACGTCAGCCGCGGGTGCGTCGGCGCCGGGAGCGAGGAGCACGAAAGCGATCCCCTGCTCAGCGAGCGCAGCAACGGCGTCGGGCGAGGTCGAGCTTACGAGCGCCGCAGCAGTGGCAGCGAGCTGAGCTGACGCGTCATCCACCGCCGTCCGGGTCTCGAGCACGGTGCTGTGGGCACCGAGGGTCTCGCTGCCGCCCCAGACCACGCGTGCGGCGAGGCTTCCGTCGGCTTCGGCCGTCAGCACGATCGTCCCTGTCGCGGTGTCGCCACCGCTGTCGGCTTCGACATACGCCGGCAGCGTGCTGGTCGGACCATTCGTGAGGGCTGTCGCACCCCGCGCCCACGCCGTCAGGGCCGGGGCTGCCAGGACCACCAGAGTCACGATGCAGACGACTGCGGCGGATGCCGAGACGGCTCCGGCATGCCGTCGGAACCGAGCCATCTCGGCCCGACCGAGCTGATCGAGTGTCAGGATGGCGCCGCCCACCATGCCCCACCACGCGAGAGTCAGCCCCGCCCCCGGCCACAGCGTGAGAGCGTTCGCGCCGTCGAAGCGCACCGCGATCGCGGTGGCTGCCACAGCTGTGGCAACGCCCAGCACGACCAGGGCGAGGTGCGCAAGCCCGACCGGCCATCGCGGTGTCGCAGCAGCGGATGCCGCCAGCAGCGCGATCGGCACCAGCAGCGCTGCCGGAACCCACAGTGGCAGGGCGGAAAAGAGCTCTGCCCAGCCTGCACCGCTCGAGGCCGGGAACCCGAGAGAAACCCACAGGCGAGTTCCCGCATCCGCCGTCTGCGCAAGGGCGTCGATCGGGGCGCCGGGGTCGGCGAGAAGCCCCCAGGGGTTTGCCGCGTGAAGCTGCGCCCATGCCACGGGCAAAAAGATCACGATCGTCGGAACGGCGACCCAGAGCATCCGTGCGACGCCGGCTCCGGAACGACGCACGGCGGCGGCAATGATCCCAGCGAGCAGGACGAGGGCGAACGCGGGAGCGAGCGAGGGAGCCGCGGCGATGACAGCTGCGGCCAGCAGCGAGGCAGCTGCTGCCGGGACCCACGAGCGGTGCGCGACGGCACCGGCAAAGACCAGCCACGGCAGCAGAAGGTGCACGATCACACCGGTCGGGATGCCCTGGGTCAGGGCAACCAGGAAGGTCGGCGCGAGCGCCCACGCCACACCGGCAGTGATGCGCAGCACCGGACGATCGGTGATCCGCGTCGCCGCAAACCACCCGCCGAGAGCTGCCAGCGGCAGAGCCGCCAGCCACAGGAGGACGAGAGCCCAGCTAGGCGCGAAAGGCCAGAGGGAGCCGATGACCGCCACGACCGCCGAGAACGGGTCGGCCGGGCCCGACACGTTCCACCCCGTTGGTCGGAGTCCGTACGCCGCATCAGCCCAGAGCCCTGCGACGGTGTCTCGCAGCGGCTGGAGAGCTCCGCCACCGAGCGCCGGCCACGCTAGCAGGGCGGGGAAGGCAGCGAGTGAGACAGTTGCCATCGCGAGGACGAGCCAGGCTCCGCCACCGCCGAAGAAATGAAGCTCACCACGCGGGAGCGCGTCGGGATCGTGCTCGGTGGGCTCGGCCGCACGCTCGCGCGCGAGCGCGGTCGAGACGCGAAGAGAGGCGATCCTCGACCAGGGCACGCTGCGGTGACGGCGCAGACGGCGTCTGCCGCGCGCGATCGCGGCAAGGCGCACCATCGCCAGAATCGTGGCCGCCCACTCCCCCGCGATTCGACCCGGGTCCTTCATCACCAACTGGGCGATCGTGCGGCCGAGGGCAAGGAACGGCAGCGACAGCCAGATCGGAACAAGCAGCAGCGGATGCGCAGAGGTCAGGCGTCGGTGCAGCTGGGCCGCGCGGCGTCGCGCGATGATCATGCGACGCCGACTACCGGTTTCAGCGAACGGAAGCCCGGCAACCCCATCACCCGAAACGCCGACGCGCGTGGTGGGGGCCAGGGCAACGCGTCCTCCCATGAGGCGTGCCGCCACCGCGAGGTCAAGGCCCTCGTCTGCGTCGCGCAGGGCCGGGTCGATCCCGCGCAACGCGCGGAAGACAGACCCGCGCACCAGCACGGCGCGGATGTCGGAGCCCAACACATCGGTGATGCCATCGCGCTGGCCCTGGTCAAGATCTCCCGCAGCCAGCTCCACCGACGCACCCGTGCGGGTCATGCTGACCCCGAGCGACACGATCCGCTCAGGTCGGTCATGGCGGACGAGCTTGGGCGCCACGAACGCGAGCGTGGGTGAGAGCTCGAGCTGCCCGGCGAGGCGGGCTAGTGCCTCGGGTTCGGGAGCGGTGTCTTGCGCGAGCAACCACAGCAGGTCGGCATCCATACCCGTGCCGCCGCGAGGACCCGGTTCAAAGGCGGCGCTCGCCACAGCCGCCGCGAACCGCGTCCGCCGCCCGAGACGGATGACGCGGACGCCTCGCCCATCGGCGGTGGGATCGGGAAGGCTGCCCGGTTCGAGGGCGTCTTCGACAGCAGGATCGGTCCCGCACACGGCCAGTGTCACGGCATCGGGCCGCCGGGAACCGCCCGCCAAGGACGCGACCGTGCGACGAAGGTGGTACGCCGCGGACGTGCGACCGTCGGGACGCACGACGACGATCGCGTGAACAGTGCCGGGCATGACGCCGTCAGCCTATGGTTGTGTCCGCCGCCCCAGGCGCCTTGGGCCCGGCGTTTCCGGTCGAGGGCTCACGTGGGCGCTGCGGCCCCGCAGGCGGTCAGCTCGCCCGCCGCTTGAGCTTGCGGCGCTCACGCTCGCTGAGCCCGCCCCAGATCCCGAACCGCTCGTCGTTTTGGAGCGCATACTCCAGGCACTCGCCGCGCACATCGCACGAACTGCAGATGCGCTTGGCGTCTCGCGTAGAGCCGCCCTTCTCGGGGAAGAACGCCTCGGGATCGGTCTGCGCGCACAGCGCGTCGGTCTGCCAGGCGAGCGCGTTCTCGTCTTCGGGGTCGACGCGACGTACACCGGGCACACCGAGATGCACCGGGTCGACGAACCAGTTGTCCGGCACACCCGACCGATACTGCGAAGCCGACATGTCGTTCTCCCCACCTCAAGAACTCCCCCACGCGGTCAGCGTGTTGCAGTAATTACACCGGTGTAGTTCGCTGCGGTCAAGTCGCAGATCGTAAACCCTCAATCGCCGCCTTAACCTTCTTGGCGGAATTCCCGGCGTGTCGCGGGTGATGACTACCGTCCGGGTTCGGCGATGAAGACCTCGCCGGATCCCGAGATCGAGACCGACCCTTCATCCGGGGTGATGAGGACTGCCGATCCGGGGCGGAGCGTGTGTCGATCGCGGGTAGCCGTACCCGTGACCTCGACCTCACCGGAGGTCGCGACGGCGATCGCAATGCCGCTCATGCGAACCTCGGCAGCGGCGCGGGAATCCGCCGTCACCTGCGTCAGAACGAAATCAGGGACGCCCCCCGCGAATATGCGTGTCGGGGCCGCGGCCGGATCGAGCACAGGCGCCGGTCCCGGACGCGGATCGAGGATCGCGGTGAGTTCGGACACGTCGATGTGTTTGGGCGTCAGTCCCCCACGCAGCACGTTGTCACTGGCAGCCATGATCTCGACGCCGAGACCTTCGATGTACGCGTGCAGCACGCCGGCCGGAACGAACACTCCCTGACCTCGACGCAGGATGACCAGGTTCAGGAGCATGGCGACGACGATGCCGGGATCGCCGGGGTAGTGGCTCTGCAGGTGGCGCACGAGCTCCAACTCGTCCGCGAACTCTTCGGATGCCGCATCCGTCGCCGCGGCGATGATCTCACTCACCTGCGGACCTGCTGCCGGCGAGAGAATCCAGGCCAGTGCTGCCGCGAGCGCCGCCGCGTCATCCGGATGCGCGTCGAGAACGGTCCGCAGGGGTGCGGTCGCGTCCCCGACGGCGCCGAGAAGCCGCCGAGTGGCAGCGAGGTCGCGCAATCCTGCCAGGGCGAGGAACCGCTCGCTGAGCGCGACGATGATCTCGGGTTTGTGGTTGTCGTCCCGATAGGTCCGCGTTGCAGCGTCACGCGGTGTCCCCTCGGCCTCCTCGCGTGCGAAGCCCTCCTCGGCTTGCACCTTCGAAGGATGAGCCTGAATCGACAGCGGCGAACCGGCAGCGAGGATCTTCAGCAGATACGGCAGTCGCTCCGGGGTGCCCTCGGGCGCGTCGGCAGAGGTGAGCCACTCGCCGAGAGTCCGACCGTCCGGTACGCGCGCCGGGTGGCCGGGGTGATCCCCGAACCACACTTCGGCCTCGGGCGCACCGGTCGGGGTCCGTCCCTCGAGTCCGGCGATCAGAGTCGTGGACCCCCAGGCGTAGTCGCGGGGCGTGTTCGTGAGCGGAACCAGCACGCGACCAGCGTACCGACGGCAGCGGCACCATCCACGCCACTACTCCCCCGCATCGGGCAGACGCTGAGCGGTAGCCTGAGAGCACCATGGCCCGCTTCAGCCGTCATCCAGCTTCGGCGCCGCCGGTCGCTCCAGAGCGGGAGCGCACCCGGCATCTTCTGCTGCGCGGATGGATGGTCTTCAGCCTCTTCTTCGCCTTCACCGCTCCGGGCTGGGTGCTCGGATTCGGCGTGCCCGTCACGGCGATCGTCGGTGGTGTGATCGTCGCGGGGTCTGCGGTCATGGTTGCCGTCATCCGACCGCCGTTCCAGTGGCGACGGCTGCCCTGGATCGCCGGGACATTCATCCTGTGGGCCGGGCTGTCTATCGCGTGGTCGGGATGGCGCGAGACATCCGCACTCACGTGGCTGCTGCTGGTTGCCACGACCTTCCAGGGGATCGCCATCGCGAGCGTGCTCACCTGGCGAGAGATCGTCCGCGCAATCGGGGCAGCCCTCGGCTGGGTCATCGGGCTGTCCCTTCTCGCCGAGATCCTGGTGGCGTGGCTCGTCGGCGGCGCGCTGTACGCAGGGTTCGAGACGGATGCCGCAGCAGGCGCCCCCGAGTGGATCAGCGGCGGTATCTTCGCCGGCGCGCGCATCGACGGCGTCATCGGGAACCCGAACCTGCTCGGCATGATCGCCCTGCTCGCGGTCATCGTGTTCACGATCGAGTTCGCCGCGCGTGAGTCGCGCCGGATCATGCTCGGGGTGTGGATCGGGCTGTCCGTCCTGACGCTCGTGCTTGCGGCATCCGTGACCGCCTGGTTCACCGCTGCCGGGGTCGCACTCGTCCTGACCACCGTGCTGCTGATGCGCACCGCGCGCAGACCCGGTGAGCGCACGCGCTACTACATCGGTTATGCGATCATCGGCGCAGCTGGCGCGATCGCGCTCTGGATCTGGCGGGCCCCCGTGTTCACCGCGCTTGACCGAACGGCTGACCTCTTGGATCGCGAGACGATCTGGACCGCCGTCCTCCAACGCGCAGGCGACCACCTCGCGGTCGGTGGCGGCTTCGCAACACCCTGGCTGCCGTGGGATCCGGCCTTCCAGGACTGGATCGTGCTCGATGGCAGACAGGTCACGCAGGCACACAGCGTGTGGGTCGACATCCTTTTCCAACTCGGCATCGTCGGTGTCTTCCTCCTCGGGTTCGCCTACCTGGCGTTCGTGTGGCGCTCGTGGTTCTTCGCCGTCGACCGGCCACGCTGGGATCTGCGGGCGGACCGGCCCTACTCGGCGCTGACCCTGCTACCGACGCTCACCGCCGCGGTACTTCTCGTCCAGGGGCTTGCCGAGACGGCGCCGCTGATGGGCTGGGGATGGATGCTGATGATCCTGCTCGGCTCCAAGATCAAGCAGTCTCCGCATATCGGCGAGGGGCCCGCTGAACAGCGCCTCGCGATCGAGCGCGGAGAGCTCTTGCGCACGCCGTGACCACCGATTCCGACTGTTCCCGGTCGCGTCGGATTCGGTGGGAAGGCTCGGGAGTCTGTGACCGATCTGTGATCTCGGCCAGCTAGCGTGGCCATTGATGACGGTTTTCGGAGCCCCTACGGCCACCCTTCCTGTCGTCGCCCCTTCCACCACGATCTCGCTGCGCCGCGCCCCGCATGTGTGGGCCGGCGTCGTCTTCTTCATCGCCTTCACGGCACCCGGATGGGCGGCGGCGTTCGGCGCACCCGCGGCCGCTGCCGCCGGCATCGTCGCGTGTGCGGGAGTTGCGATTCTCGCCCTGCGCGTCATCCGCGCCCCGCAGTGGCGCGCCCTGCCGTGGACTGCGCTTGCCTTCACGGGATGGGCTGGAGCCAGCATTGCCTGGTCGCGGTGGCCCGAGACAACGGCGCTGACGTGGGCTCTGCTCGCGGCGACGACGCTCGTTGGCATCGCCCTTGCCGCGATGCTCACCTGGCGCCAACTCGTCTCAGCACTCGCCTGGGCGCTCGCTGCCGTCATGGCGTTCTCGGTCGCCTTCGAAGCGTGGGCCGCCCTCATCGTGGGTGGTCCGGTCGGAATCGAGTTTGCCGCCGTGGATGCGCACACCGAGCGTAGTGATATCTGGACGAGCGCCCAGCTGTTCACCGGCGGCCGCCTCGATGGGATCGTCGGCAACGCCAACCTGCTCGCGATGCTGGCGCTGCTCGCAGTGGTCGTGGTCAGCATTCGTCTGGCTGTCGAGCGACACCAGCGGGGCATCTTCATCGCGGTACTTGCAGTCTCGGCGTATCTGTTGGTTCGCACCGAATCGGCGACCGCATTCATCGCGACAGCCGTGCTCGCGCTCGCGCTTGTCATTCTGCTCGCCGCACGCATTGCACGCACGACAGCGGGTCGCCTGCGCGTATACGTCGCGGCGGCGACCCTCGCGGCGATCGCTGCAGGCCTCGCGTGGCTCATGCGGCGCGGCATCCTGTCGTTCCTCGGCCGCGACGGAGACCTGACCGACCGCACCGAGATCTGGGATCTCGTCTTCTCTCGCGGGGCGGCTCAGCCGGTCGTCGGCAATGGGTTCGCCACACCGTGGATCCCGTGGGATCCGGCATTCTCCGACTGGATCGTGATGCCCCGAGGCCTGCACATCATCCAGGCCCATAGTGTCTGGGTCGACGTGTGGTTCCAGCTCGGCGTGGTCGGCGTGGTAGTGCTTGCCGCCCTCTATGCGCTCTTCGTATGGCGCACGTGGGTGTTCGCGGTGCGCCACCACCGCTGGCAGCGCCGTGACGACCGCGTTACCGCCACGGTTTCGCTCCTCCCCGTCGCGGTCGGGGTGATCGTCGTCATCCAGGGAATTACCGAGTCCAGCCCGCTCCTGCTGTGGGGGTGGATGCTGACAGTGCTGTTCCTGGCGAAGCTGCAGCCTCCTGACAGGGCGTCGCAGATAGGATCGTCGAGACATGCGCGCCGCGAACCAGAACCCGACTTCGTCTGACTCGAGCTTCGACCCGTCGACAGCGACGATCGTCGCTGTCACGTTCAATCGGTCGGGGCTGCTCTCCCGTCTCCTCACGAGCATCGGGGAGATGGATCCGAAGCCCGGACACGTCGTTGTGATCGACAACGCCTCCTCGGATGACACCACCGAGGTCGTTGAGTCATTCCGCGAGCGGATCGGCACCGAGCTCGTCTACCGCCGCCTCGAGACCAATACCGGCGGGTCCGGCGGGTTCAGCGCAGGAATGCAGACAGCCTACGAGCTTGGCTCCGAGTGGATGTGGCTCATGGACGACGACGTCGAAGTGATCCCCGACGGGCTCGCCAAGATGGGTCGATGGTCAAGGCGCTTCCGCTCCATCCAGGGTCGCCGATACGATTTCGATGGCAGCGAGTTCTACTGGCAGTACCGCATCGCTGCCCGGATGGGCATCCCGATCCCCTTCGCCCCGGCGGAGTTCGACGAATCAGGCTTCAAGGAGATGAACTCCGGATGCTTTGAGGGGATGTTCATACATCGCGACGTCGTCGGCCGGATCGGGCTCCCCGACCCGCGCTTCTTCATCTACTGGGATGACCAGGTCTACGGGTGGCTCGCATCGCGAATCACGACATCCGTGATCGTGAACGAGTTCGTCCTTCGACGCACGCGCGAGATCAAACAGTGGGATATGGGCATTCGCCACATGAATGCCTCAAGTGACGCCTATCGGTACTACATCATGCGCAACCGGGCGCTGATCAAGCAGTACTACCGCAGTCTCGGCGTTTACCACCCCGCGCTGTTCGCCGCCGGCACGACTCTCACCTTCGTGAAGGAGCTCATCCGGCTCCTGGTCGTGGAGCGCACCGTCCGTGGCACCCGGCACCTGTTCCGGGGCTTGCGCGACGGCCGCGCCATCGCGCAGGACCGCTCCTGGCAGCCGATGCCGCCGCTGGAACTGTCGGCTCGGCCGGTGGCGTAGTCGGCGTTCTAGCGCTCCAGCACCTCGCCGATCGACGCGTCCATCGCCAGCGAGAACAGAAACTCAACGCCCTTGCTCAGCACAAACCGGTTGACCGGGATACTCCGCGGTATTGCCGTGGAGCGCACCAAGCGCGCGTCCACGTTGACGTCGCACGTGAAAGGTTGACGTCGCGGGTGAGCCGTGACGGGCGGCGTTGAACCACGCCCACGGCAGCAGCGACGAGCGGCGGCGAGCCGGGTCGTCGCGCGCGGACGTCGGCGGTCATCATGCCAGCCGGTTCTGCCACATCGACAGCGCGGAGCCGATGGCCATGTGCATGTCCAGGTATTGGTACGTCCCGAGCCGGCCGCCGAAGTGCACGTCCGGCTCGAGCGACGCCCGCTCGCGGTACGCCAGCACGCGCGCGCGGTCGGCCGGCGCCGCCACCGGATAGTACGGCTCGTCCTCACGGGTGGCGAAACGGGAATACTCCCGGACGATGACGGTGCGGTCGCGCGGGTATCGGTCAGCGCGTTCCGGGTGGAAGTGTCGGAACTCGTGGATTCGAGTGTAGGGAACATCGGCGTCGGCGTAGTTCATCACGCTGGTGCCCTGGAAGTCCCCTGTCTCGAGCACGTCGCGTGCGAAATCCAGCGTTCGCCACGACAGCTCTCCCTCCGCCTCGTCAAAGTACCGATCCAGCGGTCCGGTGTAGACCACCGGCACCTGCCCGACCACGGCCTGCTTGTGCAACGGCTGGGTCCTGTCGAAGAAGTCCGTCTCCAGGCGCACCTCGATGCGAGGATGGTCGGCCATCCGCTCGAGCCACGCGGTGTATCCGTCGACGGGCAGGCCCTCCCAGGTGTCATTGAAGTAGCGGTTGTCGTAGCTGTAGCGCACCGGCAGTCGCGAGATCACCTCCGCCGGGAGGTCCTTCGGGTCGGTCTGCCACTGCTTGGCGGTGTAGTCCCGGATGAACGCCTCGTACAGCGGCCGTCCGATCAGGCCGATCGCACGCTCCTCCAGGTTGGCGGCGCGCTGGGGATCGAACTCGCCGGCCTGCTCGCGCACCAGCGCGCGCGCCTGATCCGGGGTGTACGCCGCCTGGAAGAACTGGTTGATCGTGCCGAGACTGATCGGCAGCGGATAGACCACCCCGCGATGGGTGGTGTACACGCGGTGGACGTAGGGCGTGAACGCCGTGAACCGGTTGACGTACTCCCACACCGCAGGCGTGGAAGTGTGGAACAGGTGCGCGCCGTATCGGTGCACTTCGATGCCGGTGTCGGGATCGTCCTCGCTGTAGGCGTTGCCACCGATGTGCGGTCGGCGATCGATGACGGTCACCCGCCGCCCAGCCGACGCGGCGCGCTCGGCGATAGTCAGCCCGAAGAAGCCGGAGCCGACGACGAGTAGATCCATGTCGGGAGTCACCTTCGGGATGGGGATGATCGGCCGCGGACGAGTCTACCGGGACCTGGGCATGGTGCTCGGATCGGCGAACACCGCACGCCAGGATCCGAGCGACGCCAGCTGCGCCTCGGCTCGGTACTGGGCCGCCAGTTGCGGCCACCGCAACCACAGCCGGATGCGCAGCACCGTCGCGTCCCTCAGCAGCGCAGCGCAGCGGCGACGGGACCTCGTCAGGAGGAAGGCGCCCCTGCCGGTCGCGCTGTCGACGACCGCCGCATCCATGAGTCCCAGGCTCCACCACTTCCCCGACGCGCGGGGAAGGCGCGGGATCGGGGCGGGCGGGCGGCTGCGCCGGAGCTGATGCGCCAGCACGCGCAGCAGCCGCGCCCCGACCGAGCGACGGCCGGAGGGAGCGGCCGGGGCGGCGGGCACGGTCGCGGGCAGCTCCGCCTCGGCCCGGACGGTGTGACCACCCTCGGCGAGGAAGGAGCGGACCTCACCGGCCCGGTTGCGCAGCGACGGCAGCAGATGCGATGGGCCGCGCAGCACATCCGCGAGCGCCGCGCGTCGCACCGCTGCCGCGCCGTACTGCAGACACAGCACGTGGTTGACATCCTGCGTCCAGGTATCCCGCAGCACCCGCCCGCCGCGTCGTCGGGGCGAGTGCATCAACGCTGCGACGAGGCGGTTGCGCAGCTGGAAATACGCCTGCCAGTCCAGGCCGTCGTCCTTGGCCGTCCAGGGCATGTGCCAGAGTGCCGCGCCGGGCAACGTGACGACCGGGTGACCGGCCGCCTGTGCGCGAAGGCCGAACTCAACGTCGTCCCACTTGATGAACAGCGGCATGGCCGCGCCCACGCGCCGCACCGCGGCCAGAGGCACCAGGCACATCCACCAGCCGTTGAAGTCCACGTCGTACGCGCGCGCCGTCGCCGGGTCGGCGATGGTGGCGACGACATCCACGTCGTCAAGAGAGGGCGCGACCGGCTCCCACCAGAACGCGTCCCGGTCCACACGCTCACCCCACGTGTGGAGGATCCGCGGGGCGACGAGGCTGAGCATCTGCGCCCCGACGACGGCCGGCACCGGGGTGCGCTCCGCGAAGGCGAGCAGCCGGCGGATCCCTTCCGGCTCGATGCGAACGTCGTCGTCGACCAGCAGCGCCCACTCCCCCCCGGCGTCATCGGCCGCGACAATTCCACGGCTGAAGCCTCCCGATCCGCCGAGGTTCGCCTGGCGGATCACCTCGAGGCGGTCACCCAGCGCGGCGGAGGCCGCCTCGAACCCCGCTCCGGCCTTCAGATCTCGCGAGCCCTGGTCCACGACCACCACGCGTGCGACCCGATCGGAGATCTCCGGGTCCGCCAGATCGCGCAAGAGGCGGATACAGTCCGCCTCGCGGTCGAACGTCGTGACGCAGACGACAGCGCGGGCGGGTGCCGCCGGGACGGTCTCGCTCTCCCAACGTGCATCCGAAACGACAGCGCCGGTCTCCGTGCACACCTCGGCCCACACGGTGCCGACGTCACCGACGTCGACCGCGACGTCCAGCCCGCCGTCTGCGACGGCGCCGCGCGCCAGTTCGCGGACCGTGCCGGCCGCGGTGAGGCCGCGCACCGTTGCGGTCGCGGCGCCGACGACGGTCGCGCGCAACGCGACACGGCGCACGGCGGTGTGGCGTTGCCACACCGCCGTGGGGAGGGACCCGAAGTACGTCTGCCAGGACAGTGACCCGCCCGCGGCGAGCGAGAGGCGGCTGCGGCTACGATCGACTGCGCCGCGCACCGTCGCGTACAGCTCCGGCTCACCGACGCCCGCAAACGGGAGGCGGTGGATGACGGCGCCCGCGGGGACCTCCGGCGTCACCGGCGCCACCGATCCCGCAGGCGTCGCAGGGATCGCGCGGCGCGCTGGCCCAGGGACAACCGTTCGTCCAACTGGCGGGCGACCTCGTCGCGCACCACGCGCGCCAGGTAGAGCGGCAGACCGTCACCCTGGCCTCGCACCCATGCGCGCAGTGCCTCGTCCCGGACACGGCGGTCGTAAATGTCGTGATCGGCGGCGAGGGCGAACATGCTGTTACCGAGTTCACCGGCGACCCCCCGCCGCTGCATCCAGAAAGCCAGTGGGCGCGCGCCCAGGAAGCCGATGTCGTAGCGCTGGAGCACCCGCAGCGTGAACTCCCAGTCCTCGACCGCATGGAGGTCTTCGCGATACCCGCCCAGTTCGTCGTGAAGACGGCGTCGGTAGAGATGGCCGATCGGCACTGCGCGGTTGACCTGAAGGAATTCGCCGTAGGAGACCGAGGTCATCTCCGGCCAGAACGGCGCACGCCCCACCTCCACGAAGGCGCCGTCGCGCTCGGCCTCGTAGACGATTTCCGTGCGTACCATCACCCCGGCATCGCCGGGATGGGCGTCGAGCCGATCGACCGCCGCCCGGAGAAAGTCCGGATCCCACAGGTCGTCATCATCGTGCAGCACCACGAACTCCGTCGTCAGCACCGCCAGTCCGGCGTTGGCCGCTGCCGAGCGTCCGCGCGGCGCCTCGTGGTGGACCACCCGCAGGCGGTTCGCGGTGCCCGAATGCTCCGTCACGGCTTGTTCCACCGGCGCGGGATCGCCTCCGTCGTTGACGATCACCGCGGTCCAGCCTTCGAACCGCTGCGCCACGATATCCGCGAGTGCGCGGCGCAGGAACCAGGGCCGGTTCTTGGTGCGGATCACGATCCCGACGCGCGGCTCATCGACGTCGGACATGATCCTCCTCGCAGCCGGCCCGGGCGGACCGTCGGTCGACGCGAGGTTATCACCGCGGCGCTGAGAGCCCGCTCGTATAATCGGGGCGTGATCCGCCGACTCCGCGCCGCGTGGCGCGCCGCGCGAAGCTGGCCGGGAGTCGGGAGCCTGCTCGCCCTGGCCGACCGGATGTGGTGGGCCCGCCGGATCCGGCGCGCGCGCATCGTCGACGTCAGCCACGTCGGCGCACAGCTGGGTCGCCGCGTCGGCGAGCGAGCCGCAGTCCGCGCCTACGTCCGCGGCGGGCACCGTGCCGGGCTCAGCATGAACCCGCTGTTCTGCGAAGCCACGGCGTCCCGCCAGCTTTCGGACGCCGACCGCGTGCCCGCGCTCTACGCATATCTCGTCAACGACCGCGACCGGATCGAGGTCAGCCCCAATTGGGACGCGCCGGGCTACCTCGCCGCGCACCCGGAGGCCCGCGAGGATCCTGCCGGCCCGCTCGGCCATCTCTTCCGCGCCGCACGCGCGGGCTCGCCGGTGCCGCTCGGCTGCGGCGCGCGCATCCGCCCCGTCCCGTGGTCGGAGGTGCGTGAGCGCGCGCGACAGGCCGCGGAGCAGTCCCGCCGACGGGTGGCGGTCACGCTCCGCTCCGACGCGGACGTGAATGCCGAGCTGGAACTGCAGGCCGAGATCGGCCCCGAGGAGGACGCCGACGAGACCCTCGCCCTCGCGTCGGTCATCGCCGGTGCGCGCCCGCTGCGAACCTGCCTGCTGCTGCGCGACCCCACCCCGGACGAGTGGATCCAGGCCAGCCTGCTGTCGCTGTGGCTCGACGGATGCACGGTCTCACGCGGCGCCATCTCCGACGCGGCGGCCGCGCCGGCGGACGGTGTGGTGCTCGTCCGCGGGGCGGGTGCACGCCTGAGCGCCGCCGATGCGCTCGCCCTGGCCGACGCGGGGCGCAGCCGCCCCACCGCCCCGCTGTGGCTCGCCCCGGACGGCACGATCGCCTCCGCGGGGCTCGTGCGCGTCGACGGGGCGGTCCGCCATCTGCTTGCCGGGCACCCGCGCGAGGACGCCGCCCGACTGGGCGAGCGCATCGACGTCCCCGCCCTGGCGGGCGGGACCTTCGCCGTTCCGGCTGGCGGGGGCGGCACGCCGCAGACGCTGCTCACCGCGACCGTGTTCGCGCCTGCTGCGGCCCCGGCCGGCTCCGCACCGGCGACGACGGACGACATCGCCGGCATCCTGCGCCCCGCGGGCCTGCGCCCCGCCGGCGTGGACCCCGACGGGCGGCTGCGCCTGGCACGCGTGACCCCCGCACCGCGCCGCTGGGCGATCCGTACGGCCTCGCCCGCCGGCCTCGCCGGGGAGTCCTGGGGCGACACGCACTTCGCGCGCGGGATCGCGGCGGCGCTGCGCCGCCTCGGCGAAGAGGTCGTCATCGACGCCTACGACGCCCGGGAACGGCCCTCCACAGCACTGGACGACATCACCCTTGTGCTGCGCGGACCCCGCCGGATCGATCCGCCGAGCACGGGGAGGTCCATCCTGTGGGTGATCAGCCATCCCGATGAGATCACCCGTGAAGAGGTGGCGGGCTTCGACCGCGTGTTCGCCGCATCCATCCCCTGGGCCGCACGGGCGTCCCACCGGTTCGGTCTCCCCGTGCTCCCCCTCCTGCAGTGCACCGACGCCCACCGCTTCCGCACCACCGGCGCCGTCCGGGGCGATGACCTCGTCTTCGTTGGCACCGCCCGCGGCATCGCGCGCCCCGCGGTGGTCACCCCCATCCGCGCGGGCATCCCCCTCCGCGTGTACGGCCCGGACTGGCGGGGCTACATCCCCGCCGCGAACATCGCCGCCACCGGTATCCCCAACGCCGAGCTCCCGCTGCGGTACGAGACCGCGGCGGCGGTGCTCAACGACCATTGGCCGGCCATGCAGGCGGAGGGGTTCATCTCCAATCGGCCCTACGACGTCGTCGCCGCCGGCGGGCGCGTGATCAGCGACCATGTGACGGGCATCGAGGACGTCTTCGGCCCCGCGCTGGTCACCTTCGACACCCCGGAGGACCTCGTTGCCCTGTTGTCTCGGCCCGTCGACGCGCTGTTCGGCGCCGATGCGGCGGTCGCGACCGTCTCCGAACGCATCCGCCGGGACCACTCGTTCGACGCCCGTGCCGCCACGCTCGTGCAGGCGGCACGCGAGCTGGCGAGCCGGGCAGGAACGCGCGAGGCTGGCTGTTAGAATCCGTCGGTGACTTCCGGACCTCCCTCCGTCCCTTCCGAGGGAGACCTGACCCGGACGCCCGCGCCGGCGGCAGTGCCGGATTCCCCGCGGCGGCGCGCGTTAAAGATCGCCCTGCTGGTGTTCCGCTACGCGCTGATAGTGGCCGTCGTCGTCTTCGCGGTCTGGTACTTCGTGCGCATGTGGGATCCGGTGCGCTCGGCGCTGCTGGAGATGAACGGGTGGTGGGTGGGCGCCTCCTTCGTCGTGTTGCTGGCGGGCCTGATGTGCAACGTGGTGGTGTGGACCACACTTCTTGACGGACTCGGCCACCCGGTCCCCTTCGTACGCGGCGCGCAGATCATGCTGGTCGGTCAGCTCGGCAAGTACGTGCCCGGCTCCGTCTGGGCGTACGTGCTGCAGATGGAGCTCGGACGGCAATACGGCATCGCGCGCGCCCGTGTGCTCGTGACGTCACTGTACGCTGCGGGGATCGGCGTGGTGTGCTCGCTCGTCATCGGCGCCGTGGCGCTGCCTCAGATCGCCGCCGGCCATGAGCAACTGCTGTGGCTGTTCGCCCTGCTTCCGGTAGGCCTGGTGTGCCTGCTGCCGCCGGTGATGACGTTCCTAGCCAACCTCGCCCTGAGGATCTTCCGCCGACCGCCGCTGGAGCACCGCGTGCGTGCGCGCACCATCGTCCTCGCCGTGGCGTGGTGCCTTGCGTCCTATCTGCTCTACGGCGTACATCTCTGGCTGCTCACGGACGGGTCGGTCTCGCCGATGTACATCGTCGTGATGTCGGCCGCTCTGAGCCTCGGGTTCACCGCCGGGCTGTTCGCGTTCGTGCTACCGTCCGGGGTCGGCGTGCGCGAGGCCGTGCTGATCGGGATCCTCGGCCTCACCCTGTCCGCCGGCGAGGCCTCCGCGATCTCCCTGGTCTCACGGGGCATGTTCACGGTGGGAGACCTGCTCACCGCGGGCGTCGCCGCGCTGGCGGCCTTCGCGATGCGCCGCCGCCTGCACAACGCCGATATCCGATCGACGGAGTACGCCGATGTCTAACGCTCTCGCCACCGATCACCCCGTCGCGCATCCGCGCCGCCGTGCGACGTTCGTGTCCTACGGGCTGGTCACGCTCGCCTACGCCGTGGTGCTGCTGCTCGTGCAGCGCCGGGACGGCACCGACGACTTCACGTTCGCCCTGAACATCGCCCCCTTCCCCACCATCGGGGACTGGATCGCCTATCGGTACGAGTCGTGGAGCGGTCGGATCTTCCCCGAGGCGTGGCTGTACGTTTTCACCACAGCCCCGCTCATCTGGTGGCAGTTGGCGAGCCTCGTGCTCAGCGTCGCATTCGTCGCGATCCTCGTCCTGTACGCGCGCCTCGCCCGTCCGGCCGCCGACGACCGCACCACCGCCGGATACGTGCTGATCGCCGGTGCGCTGGTGTTCCTCCTGGACGTCCCCGTCCTCAACGGCGGGTACACGTGGGTCACCGGGAGCATGAACTACTTCTGGCTGATGCCCTTCGCCCTCGCGGGGTTCTACCCGCTGGCGAGGATGTACTCCCCCGCCCCGCGGCTGGCGTGGCCGTGGGTCGTCGGCGCGGTGGCGGCGGCGTTCGTCGCGGCCGTGTCGGCCGAGCAGGTGGGCGCGATCCTCCTGGTCCTGGCCGTCCTCGTCTTCGGCGAGCGCGCCCTCGCGGCCGCGCGCCGCCGCGCGTCCTGGCGGAGCCTGGCCACCGCCGGCCCGGTCGCTGCGTCCGCCGCGGTGGGGTTCGCGATCCTCATGGGCGCGCCCGGGAACGCGCAGCGCTCGACAATCGACGCGAGCGTGTGGCTCCCCGAGTTCCCGCTCACGCCACTGTCGGAGCGTCTGCCTTCCGCGGTGCGCTTCGTGGTCGACGGTCTGGTCAACCACGGCGGGATGGCACTGCCGCTGGTCTGGGCGACGCTGCTGGGCGGCTATTTCGCACTGCGGCGCTCCCGAACGGCGCTGGATCACGTCGTGGCCCTCGTCGCGATCGTCGGGCTGTCGACCGTCTTCATCCGCTCACTCGCCTCGGGGACGGGGCTTTACGCTCTGTACCCCGGCTGGCTGGAGAACCCGCAGGGGCTCGTGCCGGCCGCCGTCCTGGCTTTCTGGCTGCTCCTGCTGCTGGCAACCGCGCTCGCTCCGTTCGCGCTGCTTCGCAGCCGGCTCGGGGCGCTGGTGTCGCTCCTGATCTTCGGTGCAGCAGCGGCGCTGGCTGCCATCACCCTGTCCGCGTCGATGTACGCCTCGGGTCCGCGCGTGGTATTCATCCCGGCGCTGGTGATCCTCATCGGCGGATTCTGTATGCTCGTCTGGGTTCTGCGTCAGCGCCCTCACGCATGGCTGGCCGCCGGCCCGATCGTCGTGGTAGCCGGGTACCAGTACGCGGCCGTGGCCGTCGGCCTCGTGCAAGGCTGACACCCGTAGCGAAAGTTCTCATGACGTCCACCCTGATCATCGTCCCGACGTACAACGAGCGGGAGAATATCCCCCTCATCCTTGGTCGCGCCCTCGCCGCCGTGCCGGACGCCGACGTTCTCGTCGTCGACGACGGCAGCCCCGACGGCACGGCCGAAATCGTGCAGGAGATGATCGCCGCGGACCCGCGGATCCACCTGCTGCAGCGGGAGACCAAGAACGGGCTGGGCGGCGCCTATCTAGCGGGCTTCCGGTATGCGGCCGACCACGATTACGCGCTCGTCGTCGAGATGGATGCAGACGGCTCGCACCCACCGGAGCGCCTCCCCGCGATGCTCGCGGTTTTCCAGCGCCCAGACGCCGCGACGGTGGGCGGGGTGATCGGCTCGCGCTGGGTGCCCGGCGGCAGCGTCGTGAACTGGCCCGCAAGCCGTCAACTCATCAGCCGCGCCGGGAGCCTGTACGCCCGCATCGCGCTGGGCGTGCCGGTGCGCGATGTCACCGCCGGCTACCGCGTGTACCCGACCGCCGTGCTCGAGGAGCTCGATCTGGGTTCGATCGAGTCCCGCGGGTACTGCTTCCAGATCGACATGACCCGCCGCGTGGTGGCGTCGGGTCGCCGCGTGGTCGAGGTGCCCATCGAGTTCCGCGAGCGTGAGCTCGGCGAGTCGAAGATGAGCGGCGGCATCGTCGTGGAGGCGATGCTGCGGGTCACGCAGTGGGGCTTCCAGCGCCTCGGACGCGCCCTGACCCGCCCGTTCCGCCGCGCCTGAGCTGGCCCGGATCCCCGCCGCGCGCGCCGCGCTACCACTAATCCCGGCCCTTCCCTCAATAATTGGTGAGTGGTGAAGGTGTGGAGACGGCGCGCCCGCCGGCCGCTGACGGCCTGGATGGCATCAATGGCATCGGCGGTGCTGGTGCTCACTCTCGCGCTGGTCGCGGTTCCCGCGGCGACGCCCCCCGCGCAGGCCGCGGTCGCCTCGGAATTCAATGCCGGCTACATCATCAGCGATGAGAACATGTACGACGGCAACGCGATGGACACCGGCGCGGTGCAGAGCTTCATCCAGCGGCAGAACTCCACGTGCAACTCGTCGTTCGCCTGCCTGTTCAACTACCGGCAGTCCACCCCCGCGATGCCCGCGAGCCAGTACTGCGCCGCGATGCCCGCGGTGACCAACGACTCAGCCGCGGGCATCATCGCGCGCGTGGGCCAAGCCTGCCGCATCAGCCAGAAGGCGCTGCTCGTGCTCCTGCAGAAGGAGCAGAGCCTGGTGACCTCGACAATGCCGACCAAGCGCAGCTTCGAGGCCGCCACGGGCTTCAACTGCCCGGACACGGCACCGTGCGACCCGGCGTTCGGGAGCTTCTTCTACCAGGTGTACTACGGCGCGCGGCAGTTCCAGGTATACCGCCTGAACCCGCAGTGGTTCCGCCACCAGGCGAACGCGTGGAACGACGTCTACTGGAACCCCAACGCCGGCTGCGGAACCGGCCGCGTCTTCATCCGCAATGCCGCGACGGCAGGTTTGTATAACTACACGCCCTACCAGCCCAATGCCGCCGCGCTGGCGAACCTCTACGGCACGGGTGACGGGTGCTCCTCCTACGGCAACCGCAACTTCTGGCGCCTGTGGTCAGACTGGTTCGGCTCCCCTACGGAGGATCCGCTGATGGTCGTTCGCGTCAGCGGGAGCAACACCGCCTACCTGTCCACCGGCACTGTGCGCTACCGCATCCCCACCGACGAGAGGCTCGCGCAGTTCACCTGGCTCGGCAGCGTGCGCCAGATCAGCCAGTCCCAGCTGGACGTGCTGCAAGACGGCGGTGACGCCCCGCGCGCGGTGCGCATCACCGACGGAACCATCGTCCTCCTGGACAGCGGCAAACGCTTCATCGTTGAGAACTGCTCGGTCGCGTCCGAGTTCGGCTGGGACTGCGACCGTTTGCCCATCGCAGGATGGGGGCAGGTGCTGCGGTACGGGGACGGCGGCTACCTCCGTCGGCTGGTCACCTCATCTGACACGGGACGCACCTGGCTCATCCAGTCCTCGGTGCGCCGCGAAGTGCCCGACGCGTCCCTGCTCGCCATGTTCGGCATCCCCTCGGTCACCTCGACGGTGTCTGAGGCGATGCTCTCGGAGTACACCCTCTCCGGCCCCGTCGTCACCTCAGGCGTGTACACCGAGGGAACCAAAGTGAAGGCCGTCACCGGCGGCGGCACCTACGACGTCCCCGCGGCAGCGGCACGGTCATCGGCGTTCTCCGGTGCGCGGAACCTCACCGCGCCGTCGTTCGACATGCTTGGCAGCAACGGCGTGCTCCCGACCCGCATCCGCTCCGCAGGCGAGTCCTACGTACTGGCGGACGAGGGCTGGCTCAAGGTCTCCGCGGCCGTCTACGGAGGCGACGCCGCCTTCACGTCCGTGCCGGATCGCGCCTGGGATGCGCTGCGGGTCATCGGGACCGACCGTCTACCCCATTTCGCGCGCGAACACACCGATCCCCAGGTCTACCTGGTGTCCGGTCAGAAGCAGGCGGTCACCACAGCCGATCAGTCAGCCATCACCCGCATGTTCGGGGTGAACCCGCGCGTGTGGGCGCTCGCCGACGGCGCACTGTCGGGGCTGGCCCAGTCGCAGCGGTCAGGGCTCGCCCGCGCCGGTGACGGCACCCTGTACTTCTTCGACCAGCGCCGCGCCTTCGTGGTGCCGGGTTGCGACATGGTCCGGGATCTCGGCGCCGACTGCAACACCGTTCCCACTCTGGCCGCCGGCGAGCTGAACGGCTACGAGCGGCCCGGGACCCTGCAGCGTGTGGTGCGCGAGCCCTCCGGGATCCAATGGCTGATCCAAGGCGGCGCGCGACGCCAGGTGCTCGACCTGACCCTCCTGCCGCCGTACGGCATCCCCGCCGTCGCTTCGTCGGTGTCCGCGGAGGCGATCTCGTCGCTGCCGGTCGGCGAGCCGGTGGTCGCTCCCGGCGCATACCGCGCCGGCGGCGACGCCGTGAAGGTGACCACACGAGCGGGCGGCTACGAACTCCCAACCGACGCGCGGGGTCTCGCATTCGCCCGCGCCGCTCGCGTGCTCACCGAGGAGTCGCTGACGCGCCTCCCCAGCACGGGCACCCTGCCGACCCGGATGATCTCCGACGGCCGCGCGTTCGTGCTGGTCGACAGCGGCTGGCTCGAGGTCGAGGCGGCCATGTACGGGGGCAACGGTGCCTTCACGACACTCGGTTCTCGTGCGTACGAGGGTCTCCCCCTCGCCCAAGCGCGCGGCGCGCACTTCCTGCGCGAGAGCAGCTCGGGTGTGACGTACCTGCTGTCCGGCGGCTTCCTGCAGTCCACGGCCGACGCGACAGAACGAGCCTGGATCTCGGCCTACTTCGGCGTCTCCGCCCGGGAGTGGGTCGGAGCGCCCGGGGTCCTCAGCGCCCTCCGCCCTCGATTCGAGCGGATCATGCGGGCAGCAGACGGCAGCTTCGTCCTCGTCGACGGCACGGTGCGCTACCGGCTGGATTCCTGCAATCAGGTCCGCGACCTGGGCGGCGTCTGCGAGACGCTTCCCACGGTCAGCAGCGCGGACCTGGCCTATCTCACCGATCGCGGGCCGCTCACTGCCGTGGTGCAGGCACCGGACGGTGTGCGCTGGCTGCTGCAGGACGGCAAGCGCCGCGAGGTGCCGGCGCTGTCGATCCTGGCCCGCTACGGCATCTCCGACAGGGTCACGGTCGTCTCCGCCGAGCTCGTCGGTGCACTGGCCGTCGGAGACCCGGTCATCGCGGCAGGCGCGTACAGCGACGGCGTGAACGGTTTCCGCGTGGTGACCGAGGGCGGCGAGCGGTGGGATCTTCCCGCGGCCGCGCGCACACCGGGCGTGCTCGCCGGCGTCGTGCGGCTGACAGCCGATTCGTTGAATGCGCAGCCCGCCACCGGGGTCCTGCCGCTGCGGATGACGAGCGAAGGCAACGCGTACGTGCTGACGGTGGACGGCTGGCTGGGCGTTCCCACCGACGCGATGGGGTCGCTCGTCTTCACCGCCATCGGAGCGAAGGGGTGGACGGGCCTGCCCTCCGCCGGCCGAGAGACGCGCCCCTTCTTCGCACGCGAGTCGGCGAGCACCCAGGTCTACCTCGTCTCCGGCGGCCTGCAGGCCGTCGCCAATGATGATGCCCTGAGGTGGATCAGCGCCACCTACGGCGTGCCCACCCGCGTGTGGGTGCTCGCTGACGGCGCGCTGCACTGACCGGCGGGAGCCGCCGCGCAGTGGGCCGCTGCAGGAGCGCGGATCAGGTGGCGGACACGCCGACGGTGGCGCCGACGGTGCCGATCGCCGTCGCGCTGCTGCGTACCGTGAACATCGCGCCCTGCATGAGGGAGTGAGAGGTCCCGCCGTCGACATACGTGGCGTTGGCGTTGACGTAGTACTCGCCGCTGCCGAAGTGCGCGCTCGCAACGCGGAACTCTACGGTGCGCGGCCCGGCGATGGCGCCGAGATCAACGCTCAGACGCTCAGTGTTGGATGCCAGCACCATCTGCCCGAGCGGTGTGTCGATGCTGAAGCCCGCCTCCCACTCGTCGATCGGGCGGAGCACGTCCACGTGCACCCGCACCAGGAGCTCGTCGCCGTCACGGAACGCATCCGGTGTCCGGCCCGAGGCGTCCACGACCTCCACCGACCGCACTTCGATCGGGTGCGTGGTCTCCTCGACACGGGCCTCGCCGATCCGCCGGCCCTCCAGCACGTCCCGCAGCGCCGACACGGCCTCATCGACGTCGCCGTCGAAGACGACGTCGCCGTCCTTGAGGACGATGCCACGGTCGCACAGCTCACTCACCTGCGCGGCCGAATGGCTCACGAGAATGATCGTGCGCCCCTCGGCGCGGAACTGGGCAATTCGGTCCATGCACTTGCGCTGGAACGCCTCGTCCCCCACCGCCAGCACCTCGTCGACGAGGAGGATGTCGGGGTCTGTGTGCACCGCCACCGCGAACGCGAGCCGGACGAACATCCCCGAGGAGTAGAACTTCACCTGGGTGTCGATGAAGTCCCCGATCCCGCTGAACTCCAGGATCGACTCGAACTGCTCGTCGACCTCGGCGCGGCTGAGCCCCAGGATCGAGGCGTTGAGGTACACGTTCTCGCGCCCGCTGAGGTCAGGGTGGAACCCCGCTCCCAGTTCCAACAATGCGGCCATCGAGCCGCGTGTGCTGACCGTGCCGGTGGTTGGGGCAACGATGCCCCCGATGAGCTTGAGCAGCGTGCTCTTGCCGGAGCCGTTGGCGCCGAGGAGGCCGACGGTGGTGCCCGCCTCGATCGAGAGGCTGACGTCGTCGATAGCCACGAAGTCCTGGCGGTGCGCGCGTCCCCGCCTGCCGAGGTGGACGACCCGCTCTTTGAGCGTGTTGTCCTTGCGAACGCGGAAACGCTTCGTCACCCCCTCGACGCGGACGATTTCGGGACGGGCGATCTGCTCCTGTTTCATCACAGCTCCTGCGCGAAGTTGCCCTGGAGCCGCGTGAACACGCGGTGGGATATGAACAGGAGCACCAAGCCGATCAGGCCGGCGATGAGCATCCGCAGACCGAGTTGCGACGGATAGTCATCGGCGGTCCCAGCCCCCCAGAACGCCCGGTGGAACCCCAGGACGCCAAGTGTGATGGGGTTGTTGACGTAGATCTCGAGCGCCCAGCCAGGAAGGCCCATCTCGGCGAAGATCGACTTCACCATCTGCCACGAGTACACGATCGGCGAACCCCACATCGCCAGCATCATGACGACATCGGTGAGGTACTGGATGTCGCGCAGGTAGACGTTCAGCGCCGACAGGAACAGCCCGATCGCCAGCCCGTACACCAGGATCAGCAGCACGGACGGGAAGAACCACAGCATGTTCACCGGCGCCGGCAGCGCCTGGAAGATCAGCGCGGCGATGAGCAGCACGACGGTCTGGACCGCGAACATGAACCCGGCCGCGCCGATCCCCGCCAGCGGGAACACCTCGCGGGGCAGGTAGATCTTCTTCACCAGGCCGGCATTGCTGAGGATCGACACCGTCGAGCCGAAGACCATCTCCGAGAAGAACATGTAAAGCGTCAGACCCGCGAACAGGTAGATGGCGAAGTCGTCGATGCCCTCCGCCGCGCGCAGGAACTGCCCCAGCACGATGTAGTACATCAGGAACTGGATGATCGGCTTGATAAGGGTCCACACGAACCCAAGGAAGCTGTCGCGGTAGCGCGCCTGCAGGTCGCGACGGATCAGCAAGCCGAGCAGCTCGCGGCGCGCGAACAACTCACCTAGCTTGCCGCCCCGGCCGGATGTGCGCAGACCGCGCGAATCCATCGTCTTGAAGGGCTCCGCGGCAAGACGGCGGAATCGTTCTTCGGTCTTCAACGTCACCACTCGGGCTCGCGGGCACGGACGTTCCACTCTACCCCGTCAGACGCCGGGGCCCGATATGCGCTCTCCCAGCTTGCTCGGACCTACCCGCTAGAATCGAACGATGCGCTACCCGCCGCATCCGACGACGCCGGCTCTCGGAACCGTCCTCGTCACCGGAGGCGCCGGTTTCATCGGCCGATCCCTTGCGGCGGCAATGGCCTCTGCGGCGCAGCGGTGGGTCGCGGTGGACAATCTGAATCCGCGGACGCACGGAACCGACCCGCAGGTGCCACTGCCTAGCGGTGCGCACTTGGTCGTCGCCGACATCACCCGCGCGCAGACCTGGGACGAGCTGCTCGGAGAATGGACACCGGATCTGGTGATCCATCTGGCCGCCGAGACGGACACCGGGCTCTCGCTAGAGCACGCCACACGCTTCGCGGATGTCAACGTGGGGGGCACCGCCGCGATGCTGGATGCGTTCACGCGCCACGGGACCCGCCCGGCGCATGTCCTCCTCGCCTCCAGTCGCGCCGTCTACGGCGAGGGCATGTGGCGCGAGGTCGCTACCGGACGCCGGTTCAGCCCCGGCCAGCGCAGCCACCAGCAGCTTCTCGCCGGCCACTGGGACTTCCCCGGCAGCGAACCGCTTCCGGCCGTCGCCGGCGAGACCATGCCTCATCCGACGAGCATCTACGGCGCAACCAAGCTCGCCCAAGAGTCGTTCTTGTCGTCGTGGTCGTGCGCGCGGGACGTGCCGCTGAGCGTCTTGCGGCTGCAGAATGTGTATGGTCCCGGCCAATCGCTGCTCAACCCGTACACCGGGCTCCTCCCTCTGCTGGTGCAGCGGGCCGCCCGCGGGGAGAGCCTCGAGGTGTACGAGGACGGCGCGATGCGGCGGGACTTCGTGCACATCGCCGACGTCACACGCGCCTTCGCGGCCGCGTGCGCGGAACCGCCGGCGACGAGCGTGCGGACCCTGGACATCGGGTGCGGGGTCGGCGCGCCGATCCTCGACGTCGCCGAGACGATCAGCGCGACGATGGGCGGGGGGTCACCGCACGTGACCGGAGCCTTCCGCGACGGCGACGTCCGCCATACCTGGTGCACGACCGATGCCGCCGAGCACGAGCTCGGATGGCGACCCGAGATCGCCTGGCATGAGGGCATCGCCGCCTACGCCCGGTGGTATCTCGCCGACCACGAGGAGGACCCAGCGTGACCGACACCCCCTTCGACGCGCCTGTCGTCGTCACCGGCGCCGGCGGCTATATCGGCCGTCACGTCGTCACCGCCCTGGCGGACCGCGGCGTCCCCGTGATCGCCGTGGTGCGGCCGGGGTCGGGCGCGGCACTGGACCCGCGTGCCCGACGGGTGGAGTTCGACATTCTCGCCGAGGACACCCTTCCGGACGGGCTGGCGGAGGCGCGGGCGCTGGTGCATCTGGCGTGGCGCGACGGCTTCGTGCACAACTCTCCCGCCCACATGCTGGAGCTGTCCGCGCACTACGCGTTCCTACGACGCGCCGCGGCAGCGGGCGTCGACGCGGTCGTGGCGCTAGGCACGATGCATGAGGTGGGGTACTGGGAGGGTGCGATCGACGCCGGCACGCCCACCAACCCCCGATCGCTCTACGGCGTCGCGAAGGACGCCCTGCGCCGGTCGCTCGAACTGGGCCTTCCTGAGGACGTCCGCTTGGTCTGGGCGCGGTGCTACTACATCTTCGGCGACGACCGCCACAGCAACTCGATCTTCGCGCGACTGCTGGAGGCAGTGGCGGCCGGGAAGAGCACCTTTCCCTTCACGACCGGGCGCAACAAGTACGACTTCATCGCCGTCGAGGAGCTCGGCCGACAGCTGGCGGCCGTCGCCCTCGACGACGATGCCCGCGGCGTGATCAACTGCTCCTCCGGCGAACCGGTATCGCTTGCCGACCAGGTCGAGTGGTTCATCCGCAGCCGCGGCCTGCCGATCACCCTGGAGTACGGCGCATTCCCGGATCGTCCCTACGACTCCCCGGCCGTATGGGGCGATGCGACGCGCATCCACGAGATCATGGCCGCGTTGCCGGACTGATCAGACGCCGTTCGGTAGGCCCTCGCCGTCCTCGCTTGCGGCGGCGTCGGCGAGGTCGCCGGTGTCCGCATCCGAGTGGGACTCCTCGGCCGCCGCCTGGATCCTGCTCCACTCACCCGGGTGGCGCAGGCGCCACAGCCAGTGGTGCAGGGTGCGAGCCGGACGGTCCAGGGGCTTGAGGGCCCGCGCGATGCGGGGGTGATTGAGTTTCAGATAGACGCGGGTGAGCGCGACGATGCCGCCGTACCCGAGCCAGCCGGCGCGGTGCAGGAACTGGATCTGGTCGATCGGATACCCGGGCATCGTGGCGCCCATCTGATCGAGTTTGAAATCCAGCGCGGTATGGCTGATAGCCATCTGCTCCGCGCTGCCGATCGTCCGCACGTGGTACCCCAGCTCTGCCGCGGCATACGCGATGAGCCGCTCCTGGACATGCGCGAGGCTGCCGTCGCGATGCTGCGAAGGCGGCGCGTACTCGTCGTAGCGCCATTCGCGATCCGTCATGAGCCGCAGCGCCTCCGGACGGACCATCCACATGCAGCCGTAGGGGGCCAGCGGGGAGATCTCGTCGAGCGGGACGCGGATCCCGAGCTCCTCGCACAGTTCCTCGGTGCGCGGCCGGTTCCCGTACCAGCCGCGTCCCATCGTCGGGTAACCGATGTGGATCATGGGCGGGAACACCATTCCCAGCCCGGGCTCCTTCTGGAAAAGCGCAACGGCGTTCGCGGCGAACCCCGCGGAGTTCAGGACGTTGTCCAGCTGCTGCAGCTTGAAGTAGCGCCCGGCGTTGAAGGAGTCCTGCACGGTCTTCTTGGAGTGGATCTTGACGATGAGGTCGTACGCACCGCTGCGCAGCACATCGCGGCACGCGATGAAGAAGGCGCTGAGGTCGCGCCCGCGGTTGGAGGGGAGCACGCGCACCTCCGACCGCGCGATCCGCTCGTCGGCGCGCTCACGAATTATCGTCTCGATCGTCGCCGCCTTCTCGGCATCCGTCGTGGTGATGTAGACGTCGACAGGACTCGGCAGCAAGACGGCCCGGTCGAGCAGCTCGTCGGTCATGTCTTCGTAAAAAATGTGGATGATCGCCGCAAGGCGCAGCGGGTTCGAAGGATCGTACGAGACGTCGACGTCGGGCAGGATCTCCAGCATCGCTGCGTCGGCGTTCAGCGTCTTCGGCGGCGAGTTGCGGGCCAGGTTTTGCCACATCATCCGCACCGGGTAGCCGTAGTGCTCGGCCCGGTCGATGGTCCAGCGACCGATCACGGCGTGCTGGTCCAGATAGGGCGGGTAGTGGAAGAACGGCCGGCGCTTGAGAATGGGACAGCCGTCGTCCAGGAGCAGGTCGGCGTTCAGTAGCGCCGGATGCTGCGTCGGGTATTCCGCCTCCGGGTAAGCCACCGCCGAGGTGAACCCGCACTGCTCGAAGTGGTGCGTAAACCGCGACTCGTGGTTGAGCACCGACTCCAGGTACGTCGTGATCGGCGGCATCGTCCGCCAGTACTCCTCCCACTCCGGCGAGAGGAACATCCGCGGACGCACCGCGATCCAGTGCGATTGAATGTGACGGTGCAGGATGCCCTTCTTCGTGAACGGGTTCGGCGTCTCCTCGCCGTAGTCGGTCACGCCCCAGAAGTCCGCGCCCGTCGCCTCCATCCGCTCAAACAGCGGCGCGAAGGGGCGCACAGGGCCGAACCAGGTGTAGTTCATCAGCACGATCTCGTCGTACTCGGCGAGCCGGTCGCGGCCGAAGTGGGACAACGCCTCCTTGTAACCCCACACGTCGAACCCGACGTTCTCCCGCTGCCACACCGTGTCGGCGACGGCTTCCAGCGTGGCGCGGCCGCCTTCGGTGAGGTCGCCGTTGACGATCACGAAGAGATGGTCGGCGAACGGACGCAGTGCCTCGAGCTTGTACGGGATGTACTCGTCGACCTCGCCGCGCTTGTCGTAGAAGAGGTAGAAGATCACCCGCTTGACGGTCTCGCCGTCGGGGCCGCGCGTCGCCGTCGTCGTCTCTTCTGGGCTCTGCACTCGATCTCCTGCACCGGTTCGTCACGCCCGCCCGGATCCGCCGAGCCGCGCGATGCTACCGGTCGATTCTAGACGCTACGAACGCGGGCCCTGGTCCAGCACATTGAGCAGGTAGCGGCCGTAGCCGCTCTTGAGCAGTGGCTGCGCGCGCTCGTACAGTTCGTCGTCGGTGAGGAAGCCCATCCGCCACGCCACCTCCTCGGGACAACCGATGGACAGCCCCTGCCGCTTCTGGACGGTACGGATGAACTCGGTCGCCTCACTGAGGGAGTCGAAGGTCCCAGTGTCGAGCCAAGCGGTGCCGCGGGGAAGCAACTCGACCCGCAGGCGTTCCTGCTCCAGGTAGATGCGGTTGAGGTCGGTGATCTCGAGCTCTCCGCGTGCCGAGGGCCGCAGGCTTTTCGCGATCTCGACCACGTGGTTGTCGTAGAAGTAGAGTCCCGGCACCGCATAGTGGCTCTTGGGAACGGCCGGCTTCTCCTCGAGGGAGACCACGCGCCCGGCGTCGTCGAACTCCACGACACCGTAGGCGGTGGGGTCGTCCACCCAGTAGCCGAAGACGACACCGCCGTCCAGATCGGCATACTGGCGCAGACGGGTCCCCATACCCTGCCCGTAGAAGATGTTGTCCCCCAGCACCAGCGCGGCCGATTCCGAACCGATGTGGTCCTCGCCCAGGATGAACGCCTGAGCCAGGCCGTCCGGCGAAGGCTGGGTGAGGTAGGTCAGCGAGATGCCGAAGCGGGAGCCGTCCCCCAGCAGCCGCTGGAACTGCTCCGAGTCCTGCGGCGTCGTGATGATGAGGATGTCCCGGATGCCGGCGAGGATCAGCGTGGACAGCGGGTAGTAGATCATCGGCTTGTCGTAGACCGGCACCAGCTGCTTGGAGATGCCATGGGTGATCGGGTGCAGACGCGATCCGGTGCCGCCCGCGAGAATGATGCCGCGCATTCCTCCAGTCTCAACCATGCCCCTCCCGGTCGCCAAACGCGGCCAGGGGGGCACGGTATCCTCGAACGATGCGCAGACTCCTCGTGACCGGAGGCGCCGGATTCATCGGCTCCGACTTCGTGCACTACCTGATGTCCCACACCGACGACTCCGTCACGGTTCTGGACAAGCTGACGTACGCGGGCAACCGCGCCTCCCTGGAGAGCGTGCCCGCCGACCGGTTCCGCTTCGTGGAGGGGGACATCTGCGACGCGGTCCTGGTGAACGAGCTCTTCGACGAGCACGACGCCGTGGTCCACTTCGCGGCGGAGTCGCACAACGACAATTCGCTGTCCGGCCCGGCGCCGTTCGTGCACACCAATCTGGTGGGAACCTTCACCCTACTGGAGGCGGCCCGTCGCACCGGTGTGCGGTATCACCACATCTCCACCGACGAGGTATACGGCGACCTCGAGTTCGACGACCCGGAGCGTTTCACCGAATCGACTCCGTACAATCCGTCGAGCCCGTACTCCTCAACCAAGGCCGGTTCCGACCTGCTGGTGCGAGCCTGGGTGCGCTCGTTCGGCGTAGCGGCGACCATCAGCAACTGCTCAAACAATTACGGCCCTCGCCAGCACGTGGAGAAGTTCATCCCCCGTCAGATCACGAACGTCATCGACGGTGTGCGGCCCCGCCTGTACGGCGACGGGCTCAACGTGCGCGACTGGATCCACGCCGACGACCACTCCTCCGCCGTACTCACGATCCTCGACCGAGGTCGCATCGGAGACACCTATCTGATCGGCGCCGACGGTGAGAAGACCAACCGTCAGGTGGTGGAGATCATCCTCGCCCAGATGGGTCAGTCGTCCGATGCCTACGACCTTGTGACCGATCGCCCGGGCCACGACAAGCGGTACGCGATCGACTGGACGAAGCTGCGCACCGAGTTGGGCTGGGAGCCATCGTTCCGCGACTTCGAGTCCGGCATCGCCGCAACGATCCGCTGGTACCAGGAGAACGAGGGCTGGTGGCGACCGCAGAAGGCGGCCACCGAGGCAAAGTACGAGCTCTCGGGACAGTGACCATGGAGTACGGCAAGGCGCTCTCGTGCACGCCCACCGCCATCCCCGGCGTGCTCCTTCTGGATTTGCCCGTCCACGGCGATAACCGCGGCTGGTTCAAGGAGAACTGGCAGCGGGAGAAGATGGCGGCCCTCGGACTGCCCGATTTCGGCCCGGTGCAGAACAACATCTCCTTCAACCGCTCGGTGGGGACCACCCGCGGCATCCACGCCGAACCGTGGGACAAGTACATCTCCGTCGCCACCGGTGCGGTCTTCGGCGCGTGGGTGGACCTGCGTGCCGGGGAGAGCTTCGGCATGGTGTTCACGACTGTGATCGACCCGTCTCGCGCGATTTTCATCCCGCGCGGCGTCGGAAACGCCTTCCAGACGCTCGAGGAGAACACCGCCTACTCGTATCTCGTGAACGATCACTGGAGCGCGGATGCGGAGTACACGTTCCTGAACCTCGCCGATGAGACCGTGGCAATCCCGTGGCCGATCGACCTCGCGGACGCCGAGCTGTCGGACAAGGATCGCGCGCACCCGCGCCTGCACGAGGTGACGCCTTTCACCGGCTGACGCCCGTTAAAGGTCGGCGTGCAGCTGCCAGACACGATCGCCGGATTCGCGCCAGGAAAAGCCGCGGCTGCGGTCGGCCGCGAGGGTCGCAGCCCGACTGTGATCGGCGTGGGAAGAGAGAAGCGCGGCAACGGATGCCGCGAGATTCTCAGCGCCATCTTCGACAACCGCTCCCCCGTCGCCAACCAACTCCCGACTTACAGCGGACGCCGCGGCCACGATAGGCGTTCCTAGCACAAGCGCCTCGAGCGTCCGCCACCCGTAGGCGGGTGTGATCCGGGGAGCGAGCACCACGGATGCCGATGCTAGTACCGCCGCTCGATCTGCTGTGTCCGGAACCGACAGCGCGACAACGGAGTCGAGCAGCCCATCCCCGTCCGCAGACGGGCCGAGCACCACCACGGGGACCTCGGTAACCTCCCGACCGAGGGCAGCGAGCACGTCTCCGAGCTCCCCGACAGAAACCCCCGCGGCATCGACAACAACCGCGCCTTCAGGTACCCCCAGCGTCCGCCGACGGCCGACGGCGTCGCGCGGCTCGGCGAATCCGTCCGGCGCAGCGCCGGCGATCACCCGGATTCGCCCGCGGAGTTTCGTGCGCTCGGCGAGTTCGTCGGCCATGGCGTGCAGCGGCACGATGACGGCATCCGCGTGCTTCTCGGCGCGCTTGAGCATCGCGCGATGCCACGCCACGGATGCCTTCGATACGCGCTCCGGGTGGGTCCAGGGGGTGAGGTCCCAGATGGTGACCACAGTCTGCTCGTGGTTGTGGACGCGGTCGTGGCGAACAAGCGGCGCAAACAGCGTCGGCGAGTGCAGCATGCCGCCGCCAAGGCCGCTGGGCAAGCCCAGGGAAAGCGCTGTCGACAGTTCCCGGCGCGGGATCGGGGAGGTCTCGACCCCGGCAAGTCCTTCTAGTGCCCGCACCTCGGCGAGCGCGTCGTCGCCGGCCGCCGGAACAACCGCTGAGACCTCACAGCCCCGTGGCGCAGCGGCGATCAGGGCACGGGTCAACTCCCGCGATGCCATTGCGAGGTCGGGATCGGTCGGTGCGACCAGTTGGTCGAGCACCACGCGCAAAGTCGTCGTCACAGAATCGAGCCTGTCTTCAGAGAGCCGGGGACCTCAACGCCTCACGCGGCAGGCGTGGGCGTGGGTGTCGGTGGGTGCAGCGCCTGCCGCAGGTAGTCCTGGATGAAAGCGACATCATCAGCCGAAAGCTCCTCGGGGATGATGCCGATGCCGCCGACTCCCGACGGGGTGAGCTCGATGGTGGTGACCGGCTGCTCCTTCGACTTGAGGGCAAGCTCGGCGAAGTAGGGCACCATCGACTGAGGGATGTCAGTCTGCACGATCGCCGTGCCTGCGGACAGCACCTCGTTGAACCGATTGAGCACGTTCATCGGCGTGAACTGCGCGAGGATCGCCTCCTGCAGTTGGCGCTGACGCAGCATCCGGTCCCAGTCACTGGTGGTGTAGCGAGAGCGCGCATACCACTGAGCCGTGTCACCGTCCATGTGCTGAGTACCGGGCTCGATCCAGCCGATGGCCCATTCCTCAGCGGGTTGCCCGTCGTAGGATGGCCCGCCACCCTTCGGGAGCCGTTCCGTAACCTCGATGTCCACGCCGCCCAGGGCGTCGACGAGAGCCGCGAACCCATGCATATCGATGAACACGTAGTAGGGAATCTCGATCCCCAGGAGGCCTTCGGCTGCATCCTTCGTCGCCTCAATGCCGGGCTCTGAACCGTTCGCGACAGCATCCGGATACAACGCGGTGCCGTCGCGGCACACCTCGACCTCGGTACGGAGCTGGTTGATGCCGCTCCCCCACCCACAGACCGGGTCGGAATGGCCGCTGTGCCCGTTCGGGTACAGGTCTTGCATGGGGCCCGGCGCGAACGGGACGTTGACCATGTCGCGCGGGATGCCGGTGATCGTGACGGCGCCGGTGTCGGCGTTGATCGAGGCTACCGAGATGCTGTCATACCGCATTGAGTCGCGGCCCTCACCGCTGTCGGCGCCGAGCAGCAGGATGTTGTAGTAGCCGTCCGACGGTGGCACCGAGGGCCCAGACTCGGCGAAGATCGCACCGAACGAATCACGCACGCCTCCGAGCCGGTCGGATGCCCAGACCACGCCGCTACCGGCGAGAACGAGGGCCCCGACACCGACGAGCGCGACGGCGAATCGCGTGATCGACCCGGTGCGCACGAGACGCACGAGGCGCAGGGTGTCGATCGTGAGGACGATCCACAGGAGCAGGTAGGCGAACAGCAGCGCCTGCACGCCGAGCAGCACGAACCAGTTCGTCGCGATCGCGACGAAGGCTTGCTGCCAGAGCAACAGCGTGACGATCGAAACCGCGATCAACGTCCAGCCGAAGAGGGTCGCACCGAGACCGAACCGGCCGAGACGCCGGTTTCCCGCGAGAACCTGCGCCGATCCGGGGATCAGGAAGTTCAGAATGAGCAACCACCACGCTCGACGCGTCATCATCGGCCGCGATGCCGCGTTGGGGTAGCGAAGCGGGCGGTTCTCGATCACCGGCCGACGCACGGATTGCTGCGCTCCGGTCATGCGAGGGGGGCTGGCGACGCTCACAGCGCCTCCTTGAGCCGCCGGTTTTTCTCCTCGACGACGCCCTCGAGTTCGCGCGCGTACGTTTCGATGGCATCGGCGTGAGCGGGGTCGGCGATTCCCAGCATCCGTACTGCCAACAGCCCCGCATTCCGGGCCCCGCCGATCGACACCGTTGCCACCGGGATGCCGGCCGGCATCTGCACGATGCTCAGGAGCGAGTCGAGTCCGTCGAGGGTGGCCAGCGGCACCGGAACACCGATGACCGGCAGTGCGGTGACCGAGGCGAGCATGCCGGGCAAGTGCGCGGCCCCGCCGGCACCCGCGATGATGACGCGGATGCCGCGGCCTCGCGCCTCGCGCCCGTAGGCGATGAGCTTGTCGGGCGTGCGGTGGGCCGAGACCACCTCGACCTCGTGGGGCACGCCGAAGTCCGTGAGCGCCTGGGACGCATCGCTCATGACGCGCCAGTCGGAGTCCGAGCCCATGACGACACCGACGAGCGGGGCGGGAGAACTGTGGAGCGCAGCGGTCACCGGACCAGGCTAGGGTGCATGGCTGGGGATTGCCCGGAACGGCACCCCCGAAGGGAGAATCCGTGACCGAGTCCATCGCCGCACCCCCAGGCACCCCGGACCTCGATACGCTGCTGCGCGCCCGCTACGGCACTGCAGCCCCGGCACTGACCGAGCCGGCCCTGCGCGGCTCGGCAACGCTGGCTGGGCTGCTGCGTCACCACACCGTGCGCAGCTTCACCGACGCGCCGGTCAGCGACGAGGCGATCACCGCGATGGTCGCTGCCGCCCAGTCGGCGGCCAGCTCCTCGAACCTGCAGTTGTGGAGCGTCGTCGAGGTTCGGGATGCCGCCACCCGGCGCGCCCTCGTGGACGAGGTCGGCACGAGCACCTTCGTTGCTGACGCTCCCGTCATCCTGTTGTTCGTCGCAGACTGGGCCCGGGCCTCGGCGATCGCGGCGGCCGAGGGCGAGTCGGATACAGCCGCTGACTACCTCGAATCGACCCTGGTCGCGTTCGTCGACGCCGCCCTCGCAGCCCAGAACGCGGTCGTCGCCGCCGAGTCGCTCGGGCTCGGCACCTGCTACCTCGGGTCGGTTCGCAACAACCCCGAGCGCGCCGCGGAGCTGATCGGGTTACCCGCCCGAGCGATGGTCGCGTTCGGCCTCGCGGTCGGATACCCCGATCCCACCGACACCGCGGGGATCAAGCCGCGCCTCGGGCCGAACGTCGTGCACTCCCGCGAGCGCTATAGACCGATCACGGATGCCGACACCGCCGCCCACGACACCGAGATCGCGGCATACCACGCGAGCCAGGGACGCCCGACGGGATGGAGCCGGGCCGTCATCCGTCGCGTGAAGGATGCGGCAGGACTCAACGGTCGCGACCGGATGCGCGCCTGGCTCACGGGACGCGGACTGCCCTCGAACTGAGCATCCGGCAGGGTCCGGCCCCGGGTCAGTCCTGGAAGAACGCGGCTGCCGCACGCGCGTCGTAGACGACATCATCGAGATCGGCACCGAAAGCATTGACGTGCCCGACCTTGCGCCCCGGGCGCGGCTGCTTGCCGTAGGTGTGGATGTGGGCGGACGGATGCTGCGCCATCGCCGCCGCGAACCGCTCCGATAGACCTCCCTCGCTGGGTCCGCCGAGGATGTTGATCATCACCGACCAGGGCGCGACAGGCGACGTATCCCCCAGCGGAAGGTCGAGAACGGCTCGCAGGTGCTGTTCGAACTGGCTCGTGACGGCACCGTCCTGGCTCCAGTGACCGCTGTTGTGCGGGCGCATCGCAAGCTCGTTCACGAGGATGCGGTCATCGACGGTTTCGAACAGCTCCACCGCGAGCATCCCGGTGACACCGAGCCCCTCGGCGATCCGCTCGCCGACCTCGGCAGCTGTCGCAGCAAGGCGAGCGCTGGCGCTCGGCGCCGGCGCGAGCACCTCGGCGCACACACCGTCGCGCTGCACGGTCTCGACGACGGGGTACGCGCGAACCGCGCCCGATGGTGTGCGCGCGACCTGTTGCGCGAGCTCTCGGGTGAACTCGACGAGTTCCTCGACCAGTAGCGCGCCGCCCCCGGCATCCTCGGCGAGCGCCGTGAACCAGTCGGCAGCGCCGTCTGGCGTCGAGACGACCCGCACACCTTTGCCGTCGTATCCACCCCGAGGCGTCTTCACGACGGCCCGACCGCCGTGTGCATCGAGGAAGGCGGCGAGCTCATCGGGACCGGTGACGGCAGCCCAGTCGGGCTGCGGCATCCCCATCTCCTGCAGTCGCGTGCGCATCAGCAGCTTGTCTTGCGCGTAGCGCAGGGCGTCGGGGCCGGGGTGTACGGCAACGCCCGCGTCAACGAGCGCACGAAGCACCCGCTGCGGCACGTGTTCGTGGTCGAACGTGACGACATCGACCTCGCGCGCGAACGCGAGCACGGTGTCGGCGTCTCGGTAGTCGCCGACAGCGGATGCCGCGAGAGCTGCCGCCATCCCCTCCTGCTCGGCGAGCACCCGGATCTCGACGCCGAGTTCGACAGCGGGCGCGATCATCATTCGCGCCAACTGTCCGCCGCCGATCACACCGACGCGATAGGTCATAGCAGTCCTCCCGTTCGGATCCATTCTGTCGCGAACCGGCCGGATCACGGCGTCGGTGGCCCGCGGGCCCGGATCGCCTCAGGACTCCGGCGGCGCCTGACCGTCTCGGTGGGCGAGGATCTGATTGACCTCGACCTGGTCGATGAGCACTTCGTGAACGAGCGCCACCTGGGGAACCCGGGTCATCCGCATCGGCGCGTCGACACCGTTGGACAGGATGAGCGTGCCGCTGCCGGCCAGGCGCTGCAGAGGCCCGCGGCGCATCTGCACCGAGTACCCGCGAACGTGCGCGAGCTCGCGCCGCCGGGCTACGAACAACCCGCTGCGCTCGATGACACGACGCGTCGTGATCGTGTAGACGTGCGCACGCCACGCCAGGAACGGCAGGAACACGAGCACGAAGATGACAACAGCCGCTGCTGCCAGCAGCATCCAGTTCTCGAACGGTGCCGGAAGGTTGTCGTAGAAATACCCGGCGGCTGCGGCGACGCCGATCAGGACGATCGCCGACAGGATCAGCGCAGGCCGTCGGCCGCGGATCTTCGCGATCAGCAGTTCGGGCGTCGAGACGCCGGGCGCGGGCGCCAGCGGTCGCCCGACAGAACTCGGCGACAGGGAGTACCCCGACGACCCGGTGCCCGGCTGCAGCGACATACCCCCATTGTGGCGGTCTCAGCGGACATGGATGACGTCCCCCGCCGCGACGGGCACCGATTCACCACCCACCGTGACGACCAGCCGACCTGCGTCATCGAGTGCCGTGGCCGATCCCTCGAACACGTGATCGTCCGGCAGCATCACGCGAACCTGGCGCCCGAGTGTCGCGCAGACGCCCCGCACCTCGGTACGCACACGGGCGAATGCATCGGCGGATGCCGCAGCTGCCAGCATCCGGTCGAGACCGTGCAGATAGTCGGCGAGCAGGCGATCCAGGTCGAGGTCTGCTCGGGCGATCGCCAACGAGGTCGCCGTGGACACGGGGAGCTGCCCGGGCGTCATCCGCGTATTGACCCCCGCCCCGACGACGATGGCATCAGGTTTCCCTGGCACCATCTGCGACAGGATGCCGCAGACCTTTGCGCCGTCGATGAGAACGTCGTTCGGCCACTTCAGCGCAACGCGTGAGCCGTCTCCTTCGTTTGGAGGCGCGAACAGACCCCGAATCGCGAGCGTCATCGCCGCGCCGGCGATCAGTGGCACCCACCCGCGCCGGTCGGTGCGGATGCCGGGTACGCGGACAAGAACCGAGATCGCCAGGGCAGCGCCGGCCGGTGCAGTCCACGTGCGATCCAGGCGCCCTCGTCCTGCCCGCTGGTCGTCGGTGATCAGCACCGACAGGTGGGGGTAGGCATCCGGCTCCCCCGCCACCGCCACCAGAAGATCGGCGTTCGTGGACCCGGTGTGGGCGACCACATCCAGCCGGCCCGCAATGATCGCCGCCCGAGGAAAGTCGACTGCCTGCATCCGTTCACTGTAGGGCCGCCGGTCTCGGCCACCCCGACGCGAATCGTGACGGTAGGAGAAATCGCGGAGGTAGGCAGATTCCCCCACCAAATGGCCTACGCCGGGGATATCGCCTACCTCCGGGAGGGCAATGACCACCGCCTCCGCATCGGGAAAGGCATAACGGATGCCGCGGCGCGTTGTCGCTGGTCTCCAAGGGCTTCCCGCGACACGCCGATAGTGTGGAGGCGTGACCGACGACAACGACCTGTTCACGACGGCCGGCAAGATCGCCGACCTGCGCGCGCGCTACCAGGAGGCTGTCGTCTCCGCCGAGGAGTCAGCCCGCGAGAAGCAGCACGCTAAGGGCAAGCTCACGGCCCGTGAGCGCATCGAGCTGCTCGTCGATCCCGGCAGTTTCACGGAGCTCGACGAATACGTGCGCCACCGCACGACAGCCTTTGGGATGGACAAGTCGCGGCCCTACGGCGACTCCGTCGTCACCGGAACCGGAACGATCCACGGCCGCACGGTAGCGGTCTACGCCCAGGACTTCTCGACGTTCGGCGGGTCGCTCGGCGAAGTCGCCGGCGAGAAGATCATCAAGGTCATGGAGCTGGCTCTGCGTTGCGGGATGCCGATCATCGGCATCCTGGACTCCGGCGGCGCCCGCATCCAGGAGGGAGTGGTCGCCCTCGGCAAATACGGCGAGATCTTCCGCCTCAACACGCGGGCGTCGGGTGTCATCCCGCAGATCTCGATCATCATGGGCCCGGCAGCCGGCGGCGCCGTCTACTCTCCCGCCCTCACCGACTTCGTCATCATGGTCGACAAGACCAGCCAGATGTTCGTCACCGGCCCCGATGTCATCAAGACCGTCACCGGCGAGGACGTCGGGATGGAAGAACTCGGCGGCGCCTACACCCACAACACCCGCTCAGGGGTCGCGCACTACCTTGCAGAAGACGAGGACGACGCGATCGACTACGTCCGCACGATGCTGGGTTTCCTCCCCGACAACAACCTCGCGGAGATCCCCGAGTACGAGAGCCCGTTCGAGTGGGAGACGACGGATGCCGACCGCACTCTGAACGCGATCATCCCGGACTCGGCCAATCAGCCCTACGACATCCACGACGTCATCGGCCACATCGTCGACGACGGGGATTTCCTCGAGGTACAGCCGTTGTTCGCCCCGAACATCGTGATCGGCTTCGGCCGGATCGAGGGACGGACGGTCGGCATCATCGCGAACCAGCCCTCTCAGATGGCGGGCACCCTCAACATCGAGGCCGGCGAGAAGGCCAGCCGATTCGTTCGCTTCTGCGATGCGTTCTCCATTCCGATCGTGACCCTCGTCGATGTTCCGGGATACCTTCCAGGCACCGACCAGGAGTGGACGGGAGTGATCCGCCGTGGCGCCAAGCTGCTGTACGCGTACGCCGAGGCGACAGTGCCGCTCGTGACGGTGATCCTGCGCAAGGCCTACGGCGGCGCGTACATCGTCATGGGATCCAAGCAACTCGGCGCCGACGTCAACCTCGCCTGGCCAACCGCCGAGATCGCGGTCATGGGAGGCCAGGGTGCGGTGAACATCCTGTACCGGGGCGAGCTCAAGAGGGCCAGCGAGACCGGCGAGGATGTCGCTGCCGTGCGAACGCGGCTTGCCAACGAGTACACCTACAACGTGGCATCCCCGTTCCTCGCCGCCGAGCGCGGCGAGCTGGACGGGATCATCGAACCGGCCCAGACGCGCGTGTCGATTGCCAAGGCGCTGCGGTCCCTGCGCGGCAAGCGCGCAAGCCTCCCGCCGAAGAAGCACGGAAACATCCCGCTGTAGGACGCGATGAGTACCCGAGAATCAGGGCCCGAAGAGCGCGAGCCCGCCGTGCCGATCAACATCGTGCGCGGCGACGCGACTGCCGAAGAGATCGCGGCAGTCGTCGCCGTCGTGGCTGAGCACTACGTCACCGAGCACGCCGAGGCCGTCGCCGACGAGCCTCAGCGGTCGGCCTGGGCACTCTCGCAGCGGGCACTGCGGGAGCCGCTCCGGCGCGAACTGGGCTGGAACCGCACGCCCTGTTGACCCGCGCCGACAGAATTGGCCTGGTTTGCGGGCAGTCCAATTTTGTCCCCCAAAATACCTACAGACGAATCGTTGCGACTCGGCAAGACTGGAACAGCTGGAACGCAGTAGCGTTCGGCTGAACCGCCGTCACCTCTCGTGTGACGCGGCCCAGGTTCGGCCACGCGGCCGGTTTTCGGGTAACCGTCCGCACCGGTGGGGGTGGACCATCTGTCCACCCCCACCATCCTTTTCGGAGGACGTTCACTCCCGAGCGTCGTGCTCCCCGGGGAGTCGAGTGATCTCGGTCCACAGGTCGACGGTGTCTTCGTCGCTCAGGCCCCGGCCCGCATCCGAGCGACCCACGACCGTTACTGCCACGCTCTCGTGCGGGGACGTGCGGATGTAGAGCCGGTCCGATTGTGCCGAGCGCAGCGCGGCGACCAGACGTTCGCGGATGCTTGCCAGACTCTCGGGGTCGATGCCGTCCAAGCCTCCCTCGTCGAGGACCGTGACCGTCGCGCCACGGCGGCGGGCTGACTCAAGTTCGTAGCGCACCGCATCGTCGAGCAGGCGAGCTCCGCGCAATTCGTCGCGCAGACTCCCTTCGGCAAGTCGCGCCTCGACGCGTTCATCGGGGGTCAATGCGCCGCCCTGCGCGATCGTGCGCGCAAGCACCGGGCCTGCAACCGACAGTGCTCGCTGAATCTGCACGCGGCGTTCCCGCTGACGCACGGTGTGGGCTGCCTGCCACGCCGATGCCGCGCGCTGCAGTTCAACGAGCTTCGCCGTGTCTTTGGCCGCACGATCTGTCAGCATCACCAGCAATTGCGCCAACCCCACCCACAGGATCGAGCCGACAAGTCCCTTCTCGAGCGCATCGAGGATGCCGAGCCAGTACCACGAGACGGCGGCGAGGAGACCGATGCCCACCCACGCGAAGATCGGGCGACGCCTCACCATGACGATGACCATCAGAGCGCCGATGCCACCGAGATACCAGACGACGTACGGTTCTTCGATCGCCTCCCGCGGCACAGCCAGCGACAGCGCGTTGGGGACGATGACCGTCGTTCCCAACGCCATGAGCGCGGCTGCAAGCGGCATCCGGTCGGATGATGCGCGCGGCGCCAATCCGGGTGCGGCCGGCGTCACATCGTCGTCTTCGGGGTCGCGGTTGCCCCACAGCAGCGCGACGCCGGTGGTCACGACATAGAGTGCGACGGCAGCGACGAGCACCAGTGGCTCGGTGAACGGACCGGTCCACCACAGCCCGCGCACGGCAAGGTAGGCCGTGAACGCGAAGGCCAAACCGATCAGCAGGCGGCGGACACTGATCATGCTCGGGCCCCCTGCCACGTGAGGCGCACGAGCGTCCCGCTCGAGTCGGACGTAATGTGCACGGTGCCGCCGACGGCTGCCACTCGAGCAATGATCGATCCGCGTATTCCGAGTCGATCGTCCGGGACCGTGTCGAGATCGAACCCGTCGCCGAGGTCTTGCACCTCGAGGTGCAGTCGCTGGGTGTCAGGCTCCTGACGCGCGCAGACCATCAAGCCGATACCGCCGGCGTGCTCGATCGAATTGGCAATCGCCTGCATAGCCGCGAGGATCAGCGCGTTCGCGACCCGACCGGGGATCTCGGGCGCGTCACGGCCGTACGCGCGTTCCACGACAAGATCGACACCGAGCCCGCGCGCACCACGTTCCACTTCTTCAACGAGCGTCCCGAAAGGTCGTGGCGAATCGCTGCCCAGACCCGCATCGGTTTCTGCGTTCGCGAGTCGGGTCAATGCCTCCTGCGCCATCGCCACGGCGAGACCCTGCTCCCGGGGGGTTTGCGCACGCTCAGAGGCGATGAGAGCTGCGAGGACGCTGTCGTGCATGAGAGCGGCGACAGCGACGCGCTCGCTCTCAGCCGCTTCGGTGACCGCCGCAGCGGTGTACGTCTCCACCGCCGTGCGACGGGACTCGTCGACGTTGTCGGCGATCGACCGGAACATCCACCCCAGGGTCACAAAAACCCCACCCAGGATGATGGCGAAGGACACATCCAGCAGCGTCGGCCACCAGAAGTCGACGGCGAATCCTGCCTGGGCCAAGCGGGTGATCCCGAACAGCACGGGCACGAAGATCGTCCACGCCATCTGCCACACCAACGGCAGGAACATGATGGAGGAGGCGGTGACCACGCTGACGAGGAACCATGTCCACGGTGGATCGGACGGCGGGATGTCCTGCCCCGCCACCACGAAGGGCCAGGCGACGAGCGTCGCGACGAAGACGGCGCAGAAGGTGATGGCGGCGGGTGCGATGCTCCGACCCACGACATAGGTGACGAGCAGGGCCGCCAGCGATCCGAAGTTCGCGACCATGAAGGCCACATGCCAAGCTTCGGGCTCCTGCACCGAGCCCAGCGCCGCGACGAAGGCTTGCGCACCGAGGGCAAGCGATCCGACCGCCAAGACGATGCTGATCATCCGCTCGATCCGCCGCCGGGTGAACGAGCCGAGGCCCGCCGTCGGATCGTGGGCAAGGGGGATCTGCGCCCACGCGGCGGCCAGCGCTCGCTCGCGGGGGTGGGTGTCGGCGCTCATCGCTTGTCCGATGCTCCGGCAGCGAACCCGTCAGCCGAGACGAGGCCATCTTCCAGTGCGCGGCGGATGAGGTCGAACTTCGTTGAAGCCGATCTCCCGACCTCGACGTACTTGACGCGCACGCGGCTGATGTTCTCTTTCGCCGTCGAATACGCGATGCCCAGGCGCTCCGCAACAGCTTTCAGAGGCAAACCGGCGGCATACAGACGCAGCACGTCGCGTTCTCGCGCCGACAGCTGTGCGTCGGCGAACTCACGGTCACCCTCAATGGCGCTTGCCCATTCGACGTTGTTCAGCGGATCGCCGTTGGCCACGGCGTGGATCGCCGAAATCACGTCGTCGATCGGCGAGGCCTTGCTCACGACGCCGATCGCGCCGGCCAGGAGGGCTTCTCGCACGGCCGAGGGCCGATCGGCCACCGAGTGCACCAGGATGCTGGACCCGTCGGCGACAAGTCGCCCGACATTCTCTCGTACTGTCGTCCCGTCGCCCAGGGTGAGATCGAGCACAACCACATCGACCGGCGGAGCGCTCGTGGCACGCCTCCAGCGGACGTACTCGGTGACAGTGCTTCCCGAGAACACCACCTCGGGACCCCCGTCTGTCACACACGCCGCCTCTACCCCCAAGCGGACGGACTCATGGTCATCGATCAGAGCCACCCGCGTCATGGGGTCACTCTACCGAGCGGCATCGCGTCGCAGCAGTGCGACAGCCTCCATGTGATGCGAATGCGGAAACAGGTCGATGCCGCGCACCCGGTCGGCGCGGTATCCATGGTCGGCGAAGCGGGAGAGATCGCGGGCGAGGGCGACCGGGTCGCACGCGACATAGACGATGGATGCCGGCCCCAGAGCTGCCAGATCGTCGACCACGGCAGCACCCGCGCCGGTGCGGGGCGGGTCGAGCACGACGGTGCCGCGCGCGAGCCGTTGCCGGTCCCGGTCGCTGATCTTCTGGCGAAGTGCCCGTGTCCAGCGGTCTACCCGCGCGGTCTCTGCGCGCGCTCCGACCCACTCGGCGAGGTTCTCGCCGGCGTGCTCTGTGGCCCGCTCGTTGCCCTCGACCGAGGTGATGCGCGCCGCGGGGCCGGCCAGGTCGCCCAGAAGCGCCCCGAAGAGGCCGACGCCGCCGTAGAGATCGAGGTGCCACCCGTCTGGGTCGACACCGTCCGCGAGTTCTTCGGCCACGACGGTTGTGAGGGTGGATGCCGCCAGCCGGTGAACCTGCCAAAACCCGCCCGCATCGACGCGGAAGCGCCGGGCACCGACGTGTTCGACCACGACCTCGCTGTGTCGTCGGGTCGAGCCACCGCGACGCTCGGCGCCGTCGGGGCGAGGGAGCACGCGAACGTGGCCGTCGGCGGGCTGGACCAGGTCGACGCGGCCGGGTGCAGGACGCCCGAGCGCGGCGGCTGCCCGCTCGATCGCGGCCGTGGCCAGGGGCATGCTCTCAGTGGGAATGACGCGATGGCTGCGCGCGGCATACGCACCCATGCGCCCGTCATCGTCCACGTGCAACGAGACCCGGGTTCGCCACCGCGTGCCATCAGGCTGCTCGGCAACGACGTGATTGCCGACGGATGCTGCGCGGGGGCCCTCGAACTCGACGGGCACCGCCACGTGGCCGGTGCGTTGCAGGGCGGTAGCCAGGATGTGCCGCTTGAGGTCACGCTGGTGACTGAGCTCGATGTGACCGAACTCGGCGCCCCCGGGCCGATCCGCGGGATCGCGATCGACATCGGCTTCAGGCCAAATGTGGCGCTGACGATGGGGCGATGGGTCGGTCACCTCGACGGTGTCCGCGCGCCAGAATGACGCCTTCGAAGCGTCAGTGAGCCGGGCGCGCACCCGTTCACCCGGGATCGCGTCTGCCGTGAACACCACGCGACCATCGAGCCTGCCGACGAACACGCCGCCGTGGGCGGCATCCGTGATCTCGAGGTCGACGATCTGTCCCACTTCGCCGGTCATGCTTCGAGGATCTCACGGCCCGCTACCGTGGAACGATGCGCGTCCTGCTGGCATCCACCTCCCCCGCCCGGCGCGCACTGCTGCGCCAGGCCGGTATCGAACCGCTCACCATGGCTCCGGAGGTCGATGAAGACGCGGTCATCCACGCCGTCGAGACAGCCGAAGGACGAACGCTGCCGCCCGACGAGCATGTGCTGCTGCTCGCACGACGCAAGGCCCTGGATGTCGTTGCGCGGCTTGCGCTCGAGCACGCGGAATTCGACGGACTCGTGATCGGCGGCGACTCGATGTTCGAACTCGACGGCCGGGTACTCGGAAAGCCGCACGAGCCGTCAGTGGCTACCGAGCGGTGGCACGCGATGCGGGGGCGCACCGGCATCCTGCACTCCGGGCACAGTGTGTATCGCGTCGTCCCGGGTCACACTCCGATCGAAGCGCACGCTGTGGCTCGCGCGTCGGTGACGTTCGTCGATGACATGACCGACGCCGAGGTCGAAGCCTACGTCGCCACCGGCGAACCCCTTGCTGTTGCCGGCGCGTTCACGGTCGACAGTCTCGGTGGCCCGTTCATTTCCCGCGTCGAGGGCGACCCCTCAACGGTGGTCGGGATGTCGCTGTCGACACTGCGAAAACTGGCTCGAGAGCTCGGCGTTGCATGGACGGAGCTGTGGAATCGCTCGGAAGATACAGCGCAGCATCCGTAGACCTCGCTGCACGTTCATCGGGGTTTCTTGTCGGATCAATCCAATTTCGCACCCGAGGGCCTCGGTAGGCTGACATCCATGCCTCACATCGCCAAGGTCCTCGTAGCGAACCGCGGCGAGATCGCCGTCCGCATAATCCGAGCAGCACGAGACGCCGGCAAGGGCTCGGTGGCGGTGTACGCCGACCAGGATCGCGACGCACTGCACGTCCGCCTCGCGGACGAGGCGTATGCGCTGGAGGGCGCAACGAGCGCCGAGACGTACCTCTCGATCGACAAGATCCTCTCTATCGCCCGGCGTTCGGGCGCCGACGCGGTCCACCCCGGCTACGGCTTTCTGGCCGAGAACGCCGATTTCGCACGTGCCGTGATCGCCGCCGGCCTGACCTGGATCGGCCCCTCTCCCGAGGCCATCGAGGCACTCGGCGACAAGGTCACCGCCCGCCATGTCGCCGAGAAGGTCGGCGCGCCGCTTGCCCCCGGCACCCCCGGGCCCGTCTCGGGGGCCGACGAGGTACTCGCGTTCGTCGATACCCACGGGTTGCCGATCGCGATCAAGGCAGCGTACGGTGGCGGCGGCCGCGGCCTGAAGGTCGCCCGCTCCCGCGACGAGGTTGCCGAGCTCTTCGAATCAGCGACGCGGGAGGCGATTACCGCCTTCGGGCGCGGCGAGTGCTTCGTGGAGAAGTACCTCGACCGACCCCGTCACGTCGAAACCCAGTGCCTCGCGGATGCCGAGGGCACTGTTGTCGTCATCTCCACCCGTGACTGCTCGCTGCAGCGGCGCCACCAGAAGCTGGTGGAAGAGGCGCCGGCACCGTTCCTGAGCGACGAGCAGCACCGCATCCTCGTCGAGTCCTCCAAAGCGATCCTGCGCGAGGTCGGCTACCTCGGCGCCGGCACGTGTGAGTTCCTCATCGGGGCCGACGGCACGATCTCGTTCCTGGAGGTGAACACGCGGCTCCAGGTCGAGCACCCCGTCTCTGAGGAGGTCACCGGGATCGACCTCGTCCGCGAACAGTTCCGCCTCGCCGAGGGCGAAGCGCTCGGCTACGACGACCCCGAAACTGTCGGCCACTCCATCGAGTTCCGCATCAACGGCGAAGACCCTGGTCGGAACTTCCTGCCCCAGCCCGGCGACATCCACGTCTTCAAGACCTTCGGTGGTCCCGGCATCCGCCTCGACTCGGGCGTGACAGCGGGCGACTCCGTCAGCGGTGCGTTCGACTCGCTGCTCGCGAAAATCATCGTGACCGGTCGCGATCGCGCCGAGGCGCTGGATCGCGCTCGGCGGGCACTCGACGAGTTCGAGGTGGCCGGGATGCCGACAGTGCTGCCCTTCCACCGCAAGGTTGTGCGAGACGCTGCCTTCACTGCCGAGGACGGTCAGTTCGGGGTCTACACGAGCTGGATCGAGACCGCATTCGACAACGACATCCCGGCATGGGATGGCGAGATTGGCGCGCCGCGCGCGGAGGAGCCGCGACACACCGTGGTCGTCGAGGTCGCCGGAAAGCGCCTCGAGGTGAGCCTGCCCGACCGCGTCGTGACAGCACCCGCCGGCCGCGGGCGCCCGGCTGTTGTGCCGCCCTCGCGCCGCTCGCACGCAGGCAACGCCGTGTCAGGCGCCTCGGGCGATGCGGTGATGGCGCCGATGCAGGCGACGGTCGTGAAGATCGCCGTCGAGGACGGCCAGCAGGTCGTCAAGGGCGACCTGGTGCTCGTGCTCGAGGCGATGAAGATGGAACAGCCGATTCAGGCGCACAAGGATGGCGTCATCGGCGCGATCAATGCCACGCCCGGTGCGACGGTGTCGGCGGGGCATCCCCTGCTCACCATCTCCTGAGCCCGGACTCCGCGTCCCGTTCAGTCGCGCCTACCTGCGAGGTGCGCGCGCAATCATCCGCACGACGGCGCGACCGAACCGGAAGAGTGCCGAATCTCAGTCGCGCCGATCTGCGGGGTCAGCGTTCGAACACCCGCACGACGGCGCGACCGAACCCAGACGCAGGCTTATTCTTCGGGCTCGTCGCGGTCGACGATGTGCATTGCGCGCGCGGCATCCGTGATCGTGCCCGCGAGCGACGGATAGACCGCGAATACCCGGGAGACCTGGTCGACCGTGAGGCGCCGCTCGACGGCGATCGCGATCGGGTAGATGAGCTCGGAGGCACGGGGCCCGACGATGACGCCGCCCACGACCGTACCGCTGCCCTCGCGCGCGATGAGCTTCACGAAGCCGTCGGAGATCCCCATCATTTTGGCCCGCGGGTTCGACGACAGGGGCAGCTTGTGGACGACACCGCCGATGAGGCCTGCGGCGATGTCTTCCTCACCCCACCCGACGGTTGCAATCTCGGGCGCCGTGAAGATGTTGGCGGTGATGCGGCGCTTCTCGAGCGGGATGACGACATCACCGAACGCATGGAAGACGGCGGTACGCCCCTGCATCGCCGCGACCGAGGCCAGCGGGAAGAAGTTCGTGCAGTCGCCGGCTGCGTAGATGTTCGGGACGGAGGTTCGTGCCACTCGGTTGACGCGGATGTGGCCGCTCTGGGTCAGTTGCACACCCGCCTGTTCGAGGCCGATGCCCGCGGTGTTCGGAATCGAGCCAACCGCCATCAGGCAGTGGCTTCCCTCGACGCGCGTGCCGTCCGAGAGGGTCACGACAACACCGTCACCTTCGCGCACCACCGACTTGGCTCGGGACTTGGGAAGAAGCGTCATCCCCCCGCGCAAAAAGACACTCTCGATGACAGCAGCGGCATCCTTGTCTTCGCCCGGCAGGACCTGGTCGCGGCTGGAGATGAGGGTGACCTTGGACCCCAAGTTCATGTACGCCGAGGCAAACTCCGCGCCGGTCACACCCGAGCCGACGACGATGAGATGCTCAGGCAGCGTCTTCATGTCGTAGAGCTGCGTCCAGGTCAGGATGCGTTCCCCGTCGGGCTTGGCGCTGGGAAGCTCCCGCGGCGAGGCGCCCACCGAGATCACAAGGGTGTCGGCTTCGATGCGGTCGAAGTCGGTGCCGCCGGGGCCCGTCGAGACGACCACAGCGTTGTCATCCTCAACGCGACCGTGCCCCTCGAGGATCGTGACCCCCGCCTGCAGCAGGGACGCACGCATGTCTTCGGACTGCTGGCGCGCCAGGGCGAGCAGCCGCTTATTGACCTGCGCGAGATTGATCGCGATTTCCGGCTTCAGAGGGCGCCCGTCGCCACCTTTGGCGAACAGCTGAACGCCGAGTTCCCCGGCGCCCGCGATAGCGACAGCAGCGTCAGCCGTCGCGATGAGTGTCTTGGACGGCACGACGTCGGTGATGACCGCCGATCCCCCAACGCCGGCCCGCTCGACGAGCGTGACATCCGCCCCTAGCTGCGCTGCCGCAAGCGCCGCCTCGTATCCGCCGGGGCCCCCGCCGATGATCGCGACGGATTGGGTGCGCTCGAAGCTCAAAGACATGTGTCCATTGTTTCAGGAAGCCCCCGTTGTTCCCGCCAGTCGCGGGTTCTTAGAGTAGGAGCATGTCAGACACGCTGAGCAACCCGCTCGATGATCCTCACGCCGACCCGTTCGAGGTCGCGCGAACCGCTGCATCCGATATTGCTCGTCTCACCGGCGTCGAGCACCATGACATCGCGCTGACCCTGGGCAGCGGCTGGGGTAAGGCAGCCGACCTCATCGGCGAGACCGTCGCGACGATTGCGGCGACGGATGTCACGGGCTTCAGTAAGCCGGCATTGGAAGGGCACGTGGGGTCGCTGCGCAGCATCCGTACCCCCAAGGGAAAGCATGTGCTCGTCATCGGTGCACGGACTCACTATTACGAGGGTCACGGGACGCGCCGTGTCGTACACAGCGTGCGCACGGCTGCGGCGACCGGCGCGAAAACGATGGTGCTCACCAACGGTGCTGGCGGCATCAAACCGTCATGGAAACCGGGTCAGCCCGTGCTCATCAGCGACCACATCAACCTCACCGGCGCATCGCCCCTCGAGGGCGCGACGTTCATCGACCTCACCGACCTCTACTCGCTGCGACTGCGTGACGTTGCCCGGATGGTGGATCCAACCCTCGACGAGGGCGTTTACTGCCAGTTCCGCGGCCCCCAATACGAAACTCCGGCAGAGGTCAGGATGGCAAAGACCATCGGCGGACACATTGTCGGGATGTCCACCGCTCTCGAGGCCATCGCGGCTCGCCAAGCAGGGATGGAGATCCTCGGATTCTCACTCATCACCAACATGGCTGCCGGCATCCAGACGACCCCGCTCAGCCACCAGGAAGTGATCGAGGCCGGCAAGGAGGCTGAGCCGGTGATTTCGGGGCTGCTGGCGCGCGTCATCGGCGAGCTGTGATGGGGGTGATCGACACCGCCCGGACCTGGCTCGAGCAAGATCCCGATCCGGTCACGCGGGAAGAACTCGGCGCGCTGCTGGAAGCCGCGGATGCCGGTGACGCTGTCGCGCTCGCCGAACTCGAGGACCGCTTCGGCACCCGCCTCGCGTTCGGGACCGCTGGCCTGCGGGGCGCGCTGGGTGCCGGCTCGAACCGGATGAACCGCGTCCTCGTGACACAGGCAGCGGCAGGGCTTGCCGCGTATCTGCGCGAGCGAGCAGGAACTGACGCCGCTCCACGCGTGGTGATCGGATACGACGGCCGCCGAAACTCCGATGTCTTCGCTCGCGACTCCGCGGAGGTCTTCGCGGGGGCGGGCTTCGATGCCGTGCTACTGCCACGGCTGCTTCCGACTCCCGTGCTCGCGTTCGCCGTGCGCCACCTGGATGCTGCAGCCGGCGTCATGGTCACGGCTTCCCACAACCCCCCCGATGACAACGGCTACAAGGTGTATCTCGGCGGCACTGATGCCGGGTCGCAGATCGTGTCGCCAGCGGATGCCGAGATCGCGGCTCAGATCGATGCGGTGGCTGCCGGCGACATCCGTGATCTGCCGCGCAGCTCGGGGTACGAGATCGCGCCGGAGTCTGTCACCGAAGCCTACGTCCAGGCAACGGCGGCGGTTGCTCCCGCGGGTCCCGGCGCCGAGGGTATGCGGTGGGTCTACACAGCCATGCACGGCGTCGGGTGGGAGACTCTCGCCCGCATCCTCGTCGCTGCCGGATATCCGGCACCGACGCCGGTAGCCGCCCAGATCGAGCCCGACGGGCGGTTCCCGACCGTATCGTTCCCGAACCCCGAGGAGCCCGGGGCGATGGACCTCGCCTTCGAGACGGCTCGGGAGGTCGGGGCGGAGTTCATCCTCGCCAATGACCCCGATGCCGACCGCCTGGCTGTCGCGATCCCCGATCCGGCTGCGCCGGAGGGGTGGCGTCGCCTGACCGGAAACCAGATCGGGCTGCTGCTCGGATGGCGTGCGGCACGGACGGCAGACGCGGCATCCGGCGCGACCCTCGCGTGCTCGCTGGTGTCCTCGCCAGGGCTGGCTGCCGTCGCCGAGCACTACGGGCTGGGGTTTGCCGCCACCCTCACTGGTTTCAAGTGGATTTCCCGCGCCCCGGGGATGATCTACGGGTTCGAGGAGGCTCTCGGCTACCTCGTCAATCCCGAGACCGTGCGCGACAAGGACGGGATCTCGGCTGCCGTCGCGATGCTCGGGATGATCGCCGAGGCTCGGGCATCCGGTCGCACCGTGGCCGACTTGTTGGCCGAATTCGACGCGACATTCGGAGCATTCGCCAGTGACCAGATCTCGCTGCGGGTAAGCGACGTGTCGCTTATCGGCAGGATGATGTCGGCGCTGCGCGCAACTCCCCCGGCGACGGTCGGCGGAATCTCGGTGGACCGGATCGACGACCTCCTGCACGGAGTCGACGGCCTTCCGCCCGGCGACGTGCTGCGCCTGTGGCTGGAGGACGGGTCTCGCATCATCATCCGTCCGAGCGGCACCGAGCCCAAGCTCAAGGTGTATCTGGATGTGCGGGCCGAGACGGCGGATGCGGCATCCGAGCGACTCGCAGCACTCGCCGACGGCGCCCGGGATCTGCTCGCCGCCGTCGGCTGACGCATACCGTGGCTAACTCCTCACATCCAGGTCCGGATACCGCTGCCGACACTGCGAACGCTCGGGATGCCGGCGGAACTGAGGAGTTAGCTGCGGGTCACAGCTGGCGCTGGCGCGCGTGAACGGCCTCGAGAACGTCGACGAACAGCGGATGCTCCGGCCCGAGCCCGGTGATCCGGGTGACAGCGGCCGCGGCATCCGTGTCTCGAAGCAGCTGCTGGAGCTCCTGGGACTGCGGGTCCTCGGGGTCGTCGAACGCGAGCGCGGCACCAACCGCGGCCAAGAGGCCCGACACCGACATGCCGCGCTCCGCGGCCTCGGCTGCGGGACCGATGAACCGCTCGTGCCGTGACAGCTTGCGCAGCGGCTGGCGCCCGACCCGGCCCACCGTGTCGGGCAGCGCCGGGTTCTGGAATCGACGCAGAATCGTCGCCCGATAGTCGGCGAGCTCGTCGACGGGAAGCTCGTGCTTGGCCGTCAGCAGCGTCGAGGTCTCTTCGAGCGCGGCGATGACCTGTCCTGCGATCGCCGGATCGGCGAGGGTCTGCGCGATCGTCACGTGCCCGGCGCGAGCTCCCAGGTACGCGGCTGCCGCGTGCCCGGTGTTGACGGTGAAGAGCTTGCGCTCGATGTAGGGCGCGAGGTCTTCGACGAAGTGGGCTCCCGGGATCTGCGGCGGATTGTCGCCGAAGGGCGGGCGTTCGATGGCCCATTCGAAGAAGGGCTCGACGGTGACATCCACACCCGCGTCCTGAGGCTGTGCCGGCACGATTCGGTCGACGGCGGTGTTCGCGAAGACGGCGCGGTTCTGGAGGTCAGTCCAGCTCTCCCCTGCGGCCGCAGCGACCTCGTCTCGCAGCAGGTCGGTCGCGTTGATGGCGTTCTCGCACGCCATCACCTGCAACGCCGCCCGCGAGGCCTCCCGGGCGGCGAGCCCCGCTGCGATGTGCGGTGCCACGAAGCGAAGGACCGTGGGGCCCACCGCGGTCGTGACCACATCTGCGGCTGCGATCTCGGCCACGAGAGCCTCGGGGTCGGTCGCAGAGTTGATCGCGCGGAACCCCGTCACCGTCTTGTCGACGCCGCCCTCGCCGACCTCGTGGACCGTATACGAGGATGCCGCGTTGATCGCATCGACGAGGGGCGCTGCGACATCCGAGAAGACAAGATCGTAACCGCCTTCGTGAAGCAGCAGCCCCACGAAACCGCGTCCGATATTGCCCGCGCCGAAGTGGACGGCCTTCATGACTGTCCCTTCCTCAGACGCCGGCAGCGGAGACGATGGCGAACAGGTCCTCGCTTGTCGCGGCAGCCTTCAGTCTCGCGACGTCATCCTCGTCCGAGAACAGGATCGCGATCTGCGAGAGGATCTCGAGGTGCTCATCGCCAACGCCGGCGATGCCGACGACGAATGTCACCGATTCGCCATCCCAGTCCACGCCGCCGTCGTAGCGGACCACCGAGAGCGCCGACGCGAGGATGGCATCCTTCGCGTCATTCGTGCCGTGCGGTATCGCGAGCTCATTACCCATGTAGGTCGAGACCGTCTGCTCTCGGGCCAGCATCGCGTCGTAGTAGGCCGACGTCACTGCGCCGGCAGCGACGAGCAGATCTGCCGCCTCCCGGATCGCCTCGTCGCGCGTGGCCGAACCCGCGTGAATCCGCACGCGGTCGCTTGTGAGAACCTCACTGGTCATGATGAAACCTTCCTCCCCGGAAATTCGCCGTCTCGTCGCATCCGGGTGACGAGACGAAGGATGAGGGTGCGGGGCGGCGTGCGCCGCCCCGCACCGACTCATCGCTTATGCACCATCCTGGTGCTGGTCGCGCACCAGCTCCACGACCTCGTCGTACCTCGGCGAGTTCATGAAGTTGTCGACGGACACATGAACGGCACCCGGAGTCTTCTGCCGAGCCCGGTCGGTGAGCTGGTTCTGCGTGATCACCAGATCAGCCGAGTCGTCCAGGTTCGCGATCGCCTTGTTGGTGACCGTAACCCCGGTGATCCCCGCCTTCGTGATCTTGTTGCGCAGCACGCTCGCGCCCATGGCAGACGACCCCATACCCGCGTCGCACGCGAACACGATGTTCTTGATCTCTTTCTGTGTGGTCGTTCCCGCGCTCTCCGAGCGAAGGCCCTGGAGGTAGGCCGACTCCTTGCCTTTCGCGTTCTCACTCTGCGTGATCGCCGCGCCGAACGCGTCGTCCGTGTCTGCCATAGCCTGCAGGTCACGCTTGCGCGAGGCTCGCAAGATGAGCGCCGAGACCAGGAAGGTCACAGCTGCGGAGAGCACGACCGACAGGATGACGGCGAAGTATGCCCCGGGAGCAGTCTGAAGCATCACGGCGATGATGCTTCCCGGCGCAGCCGGTGCGCGCAGAGCGCCACCGAGCAGCATGTTGGTCGTGACACCGGTCATGCCACCGGCGATCAGACCGAGGATCAGGGCAGGCTTCATGAGCGCGTACGGGAAGTACACCTCGTGGATACCGCCGAAGAACTGGATGATCGCCGCACCAGGGGCCGACGCGCGAGCCGCGCCGAGACCGAAGAAAGTGAACGCGAGCAGCAGCCCGACACCGGGGCCGGGGTTGGCCTCGAGCAGGAACAGAATCGATGACCCGCTCTCGGCCGCTTCCGAGAGGCCCAGCGGCGTCAGGACACCATGGTTGATGGCGTTGTTGAGGAAGAACACCTTGGCTGGCTCGATGATGATGCTCGTCAGCGGCAACAGGTTCATGTCGACGAGCCAGTTCACCGCGTTGCCAAGAACCTGCATGATGCCATTGACCAGCCACGCGATCGGATAGAACCCGACGACCGCCATGACGAAGCCCCAGATTCCCGCCGAGAACATGTTGACGAGCATCTCGAAGCCGGCGCGGATCTTGCCTTCCCACAGGCTGTCGAGCAGCTTCATGGTCCAGGCCCCGAGGGGCCCCAGGATCATCGCGCCGATGAACATGTGGATCTGACCGAGCTGATCAGCGCCCTCGGGGAGCGCCGCGTTGAAGTTGGCGATCAACAGGTCTGAACCCGCGATCGCACCCATCGTCGCGATCGACCCCACGACGCCACCACGGACACCGTAGACCATGGTCCCGCCCGTGTAGGCGATCAGGATCGGCAGGAGATAGTGGATGAACGGACCCACGATGGTCGCGAGATCCTCGTTCGGCGTCCAGCCGACACCGATGAAGAACGCTGTGAAGATGCCCCACGCAATGAGCGCGGGGATGTTCGGCATGATCATGCCGGAGAGGAAGGTGCCGAATCGCTGAACCGCGACCCGCGCTCCTCCCTGCTTCGCCACTCCAGGCGACGTCGTTGTCATTGCATTCTCTCTTTCTATGATGCGGAAGCGGTCTGTGCCGCTTCCCGCGCGGTTGCCGCATCCGTTGCGGCCAGGGCGGCCTCGGCGACCCGCTTGGCATCGTCGAGGGAGTGGGTGAGCAGGGTCGCGCGTACGTCGGCGAGAGCGGTGGGTGCCATCGAGAGCGAGGTGGCGCCGAGCCCGACGAGCACAACGGCCAGCAGCGGATCGGCTGCGGCCTCTCCGCAGATTCCGACGGGCTTGCCCGTTCGCGCGCCGGCTGCACCGACCTCGCGGATGAGGCGCAGGACCGCCGGATGCCACGGGTCCTGGTATCCCGCGACCGAACCGAGCAGGCGGTCGGCGGCGAGGGTGTACTGGGTCAGGTCGTTTGTGCCGATAGAGGCGAAGTCCGCGTGCGCGAAGATGTGCTCGGCCAGGAGTGCCGAGGACGGCACCTCGATCATGACCCCGGCGGTACGGATGCCGTACTCCCGCGCGAGCGCGGTGAAGTAATCGGCCTCATCCACCGTGGACACCATGGGAGCCATGACCCAGAGGTCAGCACCGGAACCGACCTTCTTGGTCAGTTGGTCGGCTTCGGCGAGCGCGGTGAGCTGCTCGCGCAGGATGTCTTCGCTGGCGCGCAGCGCCCGCAGGCCGCGCAGGCCCAGTGCCGGGTTCTCTTCGTGTGCGTCGTTGAGGAACGGCAGGGGCTTGTCGGCGCCGGCATCCAGCACGCGAACCACGACCTTCTTGCCGGCGAACGCCGCGAGAAGCTCGGAATACGAGACGCGCTGCTGCTCGACCGTGGGCGCCGAGCTGGCGGAGAGGAACAGGAACTCCGTGCGGAACAGGCCGACACCCTCGGCCCCGAGGGCCACGGCTTCTGCGGCCCCGGCCGGGTTTCCGAGGTTTGCCAGCAGCGGCACCGGCGTGCCGTCGGCAAGAGCTCCGTCGGTGAGGGGCGCACCCGCAGCGGCTGCGCGCGCGTTCGCTCTGTTCTCGGCCCGGGTGAGCTCCTCCTGGGACGGCTCGGTCGTGACGGTGCCAGCGGCGGCATCCACGATCACGGTTTCGTCGTCGGCCAGGTCGGCGGCGCCCGCAACGCCCACGACCGCGACGATTCCCTTTTCGCGCGCGAGAATCGCGGTGTGCGAGGTCGGGCCTCCCTCAGTCGTCACAAGCGCGAGCACCTGGTCGAGGTCGAGCAACGCGGTGTCGGCGGGGGCGAGGTCTTTGGCGACGAGAACGAACGGATGCCCCGGCTCGGGAACTCCGGGGGCGGCGACCCCCTGCAACCGAGCGATCACACGCTGGGCGACGTCGTCGAGGTCAGCGGCACGCTCCCCGAGGTAGCCGCCGACAGCCTCGAGCTGAGCTCGGAAGGACGCAAAAGCCTCGTGCACGGCACGCTCAGCGGTCTTTCCCTGCGCGAGCGACGAATCGACTTCGTCGGTGAGCGTCGGGTCTTCGGCCATCATCGCCTGCGCTTCGAGCACCTCCTGAGCCGCTCCCCCGGCCTGCTCGCCGCGCTTCTCCAGCTCCCGCGCAACTGCCGCGAGCGCCTCCTGAACCCGGACCCGCTCCTCGTCGACCCCGATGGCACTCGGGGTGTCATCGGGTGCCGGCAGGGGCGCCGCCATCCGTGCGACGGGGCCCTGGGCAACGCCCAGACCGATGCCGACTCCTCGCAACTGCGCCATGATCAGGCGGCGTCGTGGTCGGTGGTGAGCAATTCAGCGAGTGTGTCCAAGGCCGCCTCGGCACCGTCACCATCGGCGGTCAGCGTGACGTAGTCGCCGTGCTCGACGCCGAGCGAAATCACCCCGAGGATGCTCGCCGCGTTCACCGGAGCCCCAGCGTCCTTCGCGATCGTGATCGGAATGCCGGCATCCTTCGCGGCCTGGGCGAACAGCTTCGCCGGGCGTGCGTGCAGACCGTGTGACGAGCCGATGCGAACGGTGCGGGTGATCTCAGACATGGTTCCCTCCCTGGAACTGGCTATTCGGCGACGGATGCGGCGCGCGCCGCGGTGACGATCTGGAGGATCCGCGAACCATCGCGGTCCTCGAAGGCGTCGGGCGGAAGAAGCACCGCGATCGCGTGCTTGGCTGCGGCCGCCACCCGAATCCGCTCAAGTTCAGATTCGAGATGAGGACCAACAAGCACGATGTCGACGGGCTCGGTGAGACCCGCGAGCGTGTCCTCGGTTCCCGCGGCGACGTCGACGTGAGCGCCACTGCGCACGGCGGCGCTTCTGAGCCGCTGTGCGACGAATGTGCTGGACGCACCTGCGCCGCAGACCACGAGGATCCTCATCGACCCGCCTCCTTCGGGATCGATTCTTGTGAGAACGCTGAGAGGCAACAACCAGTCCTTTTTCCGCGGGGGCGGAAGAGCGTTTGCGACGACGAAGCCCTGCGCGGACGCCCGGCGTGGTTGACTGACACGGTCGAGGACGCGCCTGGTGCGGCCTCGCGCGAGGAGTTCGGTGACACGACCACGACAAGACCGGATGCTCAGCCTGCTCGTTCGCGAGGGTGAGTGGGTCACTGCGGCGACCCTTGCCGACGCCCTCGGCGTCACTCCGCGCAGCATCCGTTCGTATGTCACCGCCGTCAACGCGCGAGTCCCCTCGGGCGCCGCCATCGAGTCCGGCCCCTCCGGGTATCGGGCCGGCGTCGATGCCGCAGCCGCACTCCGCGCTTCGGCGGCAGCCGACGCCGGCACACCGCGCGACCGACTGCACACGCTCATCCGAGCGCTCCTGAATGATCCGGGCGGCATCGACGTCTTCGAAACTGCGGATGCACTGCACGTGAGCCCCGCCACCCTCGAGGCCGACCTGGGCCGCGTGCGGAGCCTGCTCGGAGGCACCGGCATCACTCTCGAGCGTTCCGCGTCGATCGCGCGTCTTCGCGGCACGGAAGTCGCGCAGCGGCGCCTGTTGAGTTCCCTCGCGCACGACGAGATGGAAGCCGGCGCATTCGACTTCGATGCGCTGCGCCGCTCTCTCGGCGGATCCTCCATGGGCGCCAATGTGTTCGGACCGTTCAAGCCCGCTCTCGTGGCCCGCATGGGCGATCTCGGGTACTACGTCAACGAGTTCGGCATCGCGGATGTGCTGATGCACATCGCCATCACCGCCGACCGAGCCTCCCAGGGCCGCTCACTGGAGGCGACCACCGGCTCGCCGATCTCGGAAGATCGTCGCGCCGTCGCCGAGGTTCTCGATGCCCTTGTGCGTGAGCACATCGGGGTCGATCTCGGACACGGGGACCTGGACCATCTGGCCATCCTCGTCCTGACGCGGGTGGTCGCTCCGGGTGCCGCAGCGCCGAGCGAGCGGGCGCGCGAGAACCTCGATCCCCACCTCGAACAGGTCGTTCGCGAGATCGTCAAGGACGCGGCATCCGAGTTTCTCGTCGACATCGCGCACGAGGATTTCGTCGTGCGCCTCGCGCTTCACGTGCAGAACCTCCGGCAGCGCGCCGCGGCCCAGGCATGGTCTCGAAACCCGCTCACCCGGTCACTGAAGACGAGCTACCCGATGGTGTTCGAGGTCGCCGTCTTCATCGCGGGGCAGCTCCACGAGCGGCTCGGCATTCCGCTGCTCGATGACGAGATCGCCTACATCGCGATGCACGTCGGGGGGCGGCTCGAGCGCAGCCGCCGGAGCGAACAGTTGCTGACCGCGACCATCGTCTGTCCCGGGTACTACGAACTGCACGAGCTGCTGCGATCGAGCGTCGACCGCTCTCTCGGCCGCGCGATCGAGGTCATCGGGGTCGACACCCGCGCAGACCCCGACTGGGATTCGATCCACACCGACCTCGTGCTCTCGACGATCGACCCGCCGACGCCGTCGGAGCGGATCGTCAGGGTGCAGCCGTTCCTCACCGAGAGCGATGTCGATCGCGTCCAGGCAACCGCAAGCCGTATCCGGCGCGGGCGACGCCTGGCACGACTGCGCGCGGACCTCGCACGCTACTTCGTCGCCGGCGCGTTCAGTCGGGAGCTTGCCGCGGCAGGCAACGAGGAGGAGGCCATCCGGCTGCTGGGCGCACCCCTGGTCGAGGACGGCGTCATCGACCAGGACTACATCGAGCGCACGATCCACCGCGAGCAGCTTTCGTCGACGGCGTTCACGGATGCCCTCGCCGTTCCCCACGCGATCGGGATGACGGCAACCCGCACGGCGATCTCGGTCGGCGTCTCCGAGAGCTCGATCGCCTGGGGTGACTCCCGCGTACAGGTGGTCGCACTGGTCGCGTTCTCGGAATCAGACCGCACCGCTTTCCAAACGGTCTTCGAGCAGTTCGTCGAAGTGTTCTCCGAGCGTGAGAGCGTGCAGCGCATCGTGCGCCGGTCGACGGATCTCGCCGGTTTCCTCGACGAGCTGGCCGCGGTCATCGACGGCTGATCCCGCTCCGGTTCACTACGCTGAAGGGGTGGATGCCGAGTCTGCCCCGCCGCCGCAACGACGCCGCTCCCGCGCGGTACGGGTCATCGGATGGATCGCCGCAAGTCTCGGCATCCTGCTGATGGTCGCCATCGTGGGGATCGTCATCTACTCGCAGGTGGGCGTGATGGCGGCAGAGCCCGAACCGCTTGCTTCCGTGAAGGCGAATCCCGCCATCTCGATCACTGACGATTCGGCAGCAATCGTGCTCTCACCCACCGAAGGCGCGACCGGTGACGGGCTCGTCTTCATTCCGGGCGCGAAGGTCGACCCGTGGGCCTATGCCGCGAAGCTCTCGGGCATCGTCGAGTCGGGGACGACCGTCGTGATCACCAAGCCGTGGCTGAACCTCGCGTTCTTCGATCTCAGATCGCTTGGCGCCTTCACGAGCCTTGCCCCGGACGTCGACACCTGGGCCGTTGGTGGCCACTCACTCGGCGGGGTTCGTGCCTGCCAGCTGACGCAGGATGCCGAGGCGCTGATTCTGTTCGCTTCCTACTGCGCGAACGACCTCAGCGCGTCGGGGTTGCCGGTGCTCAGCCTCGCCGGTGAGCTCGACGGCCTCTCGACTCCCGAGAAGATCGCGGATGCCCGCCCGCTCCTCCCGGCGGATGCCGACATGGTCGAGATCGCGGGTGCCGCGCACTCGTCATTCGGTGACTACGGCCTGCAGCCCGGCGACGGCACACCGACCATCTCCGATGCCGCCATGACCGAGACCCTCACGTCCGAGATCGACCACTTCTTCCAGACGCAGGTTGCTGACTGACACGCCCGCAGGGGGCACTGCGGCATCGGTGGCTGCTGCGGGACTGCTGCCAACTCCGCACATCTGCCGCCTCAGCGGCAGTTCCTGTCCGCTCGTGCCCTAACCCGAGGCAATCGTGAGGAGTTAGCGGCCACCGACCGGCGAGCGGCGCATCCGCCCACCGGACGCCACGGCCGCAGCCAACTCCTCATACTCGCCGTACCGATGGACGTTTCAGCCTCGTAGCCCCGGCCGCGCCCCTCATATTGCGGAGTTAGCAACGCCCTGCGGGCAAACACCCCGGGCGAGAACCGATCCTCCCCACGTCGCTCCTGAGCGCTGTTCTCCCCAGCGATGACATCCGTTGGCCGTTATCCCCCTCACGACGGTTGACTCCACGCATGCCGAACGCACCGAGCGCGACATCCCCCGCCCTCCACCACCAGATCCTGGAGACGTCGGACCTCCGCGCGCACGGTCTGTCGGAACGGCGCATCAGGTTGTTGGTTGATTCCGGGCAGCTCCTTCGCGTGAGGCGCGGCAAGTACCTCGCGGTCGATGCGCCACCATGCCTTTCCGAAGCGGCACGCTTCGGCGGTCGGCTGGACTGCGTCTCTCTGCTCCGCGAGGCAGGCATCTTCATTGCGTCCGAACCGCCGCTTCACGTGCAGCTCGACATCGGCGCGAGCCGGCTGCCAGCGCGCCCGCACCACGTCGTCGCACACTGGCGCGCCACCGGAGCCCAGCGCTGTTCGCCGATCACGCCCTGGATCGAGGCCCTCGCGCAGGCCTGCCGGTGCCAGGATCCACGGTCCGCCATCGCAACGCTCGATAGCGCATGGCACAGGGGCCTTGTCACTGAATCAGATCTGCGTGAGGTCTTCGCGCGTCTTCCGCTGCGTTACCGAGCACTCCGCGGGCTCCTCGATCGACGGGCGGAGTCCGGCACCGAGTCGCTCATGCGGCTCATCCTCCGCACGCTCGGATGCGACATTCGTGTGCAGCAGCACATTGCCGGGGTCGGACGGGTCGATTTCGTCGTCGATGGCTGGCTGATCGTCGAATGCGACAGTGAAGCGCACCACGCGGGCTGGGAGGCTGCAAAGCGCGATCGGCGCCGCGATATAGCGGCGGCGACTCTCGGCTACACGACGATCCGGCCGATCGCGGAAGACATCCTGCATCACCGAGATGAGCTAACCGCGACGCTTCGCACGATCATCGAGCGAGGTAATCCTGTTCGTGCTCGTCGTCGCTAACTCCGCAAGACCACGAGGTTCTGCGGACTCGCGAGATCTGCGGATGCATGACTTGGCCGCTCGTGAGGAGTTAGCTGCGCGATAGGCGTCGCCGCTCGTCCCCATCCAGCGTCAGCACGACCGGTCGCGCCTCCGCCGACGTTCACGCCGTCGCGGTAGCTAACTCCGCAAATCCGGGCTGGATGCCGCCGCGACGCCATCGTCGACGGGGATGATGGACCGATCTTGAGGAGTTAGCGACCCTCGGCCGCAACCCCTGGCCTGCGACCGCAGCCGCAGCCGCTTAGCGGTCGAAGCCCTCGCCGATGAGTTCGATGAGTTCCTCGCGCTCCTCGACCGGCAGGAAGGCACCGGCCGCGGCGTTGAGCTGGAAGACTTCGAGGTCGTCGAGGTCGTACTCGAAAGCGTCGGCGAGGATGGCCAGCTCACGAGTCAGCGACGTCCGGCTCATCGTGCGGTTGTCGACATTGACCGTCACCGAGAAGCCCAGCTGGTAGAGCAGGTCAAAGGGGTGATCGGCGAGCTCCTCGCCCCACGCCGAGATCGCTCCGGTCTGCAGGTTCGAAGTCGGCGACAACTCGAGCGGAATCTCGCGGTCACGCACCCAGCGGGCAAGGTCACCGAACTGAACCAGCACCTCGTCACCCGCGCGGGAGACGACATCGAGGTCTTCAGCGATCCGCACCCCGTGGCCGAGGCGCAGCGCTCGCCCATCGAGCAGGGCCGAACGGATCGAGTCCAATCCGGCGGCCTCACCCGCGTGGACGGTGACGGGGAAGAACTCGCTGGCGAGGTAGTCGAACGCCTCGCGGTGGCGCGAGGGGAGGAATCCGTCTTCGGGGCCCGCGATGTCGAAGCCGACAGCCCCGCGCTCACGCCACTGCACGGCCAGCCGCGCGATCTCCAGGGACCGGTCGGTGTGCCGCATCGCGGTGATCAGCTGCCCGACACGGATGTCGTGACCTGCCTGCTCTGCGGCATCCTCACCCTCCTCGATGCCGTCCTGTACGGCCTCGACGACTTCCTCGAGCGACAGCCCACCCGACAGGTGCTGCTCGGGCGCCCACCGCACCTCGCCGTAGATCACACCGTCGGTGGCGAGGTCCTCGACGAACTCACGGGCAACGCGAGTGAGCCCCTCGCGGGTCTGCATGACCCCGACGGTGAGGTCGAAGGTCTTGAGGTACTCGACGAGCGAGCCCGAGTCGGAGCGCTCGGCGATCCAGTCGGCGAGATCGTCAGCGGTGTCTTCGGGAACCTCAAGACCGACCTCGTCGGCAAGCTCCAGAATCGTCGCCGGCCGCACACCGCCGTCGAGGTGGTCGTGCAGCGACACCTTGGGGAGCTTGCGGATCGACATCCCCTGCAAGACGTGGTCACCGTGCTGATCGATCGACATGAGGGCTCCTGGAAGAAGGGGGATGGCTGTGGCGGGGAAGAACGAAGGATGCTTAGGCGGTGATGCGTTCGAGAACGAGGGGGGTGCGCGAGACCTCGGCCTCCCCAATCTCCCATGCGTTCTCGAGCGCGTCCAGTGCTCGCGGGAACCGCGCGGCATCCTGCGCCGAGAGCGTGAAGAGCGGGGCGCCGGATGCCACGGAGTCGCCCGGCTTGACGTGAAGGTCGATACCCGCGGCATGGATGACGGGGTCCTCGGCGCGTGCACGACCGGCACCCAGCCGCCACGCGGCGATTCCGAACGGCAGGGCCTCCATGCGGGTCACGATCCCCGCGCGAGGCGCGGTCACGGTGTGCGTCTCGCGCGGGGCGGGCAGCTCGGCGTCCGGGTCCCCGCCCTGGGCGAGGATCATCGCGCGCCAGGAGTCCATGGCGCGTCCGTCGGCCAGCGCCGCCTCGACGTCGGCATCCCGTTGCCCGGCCAGAGCCAGCATTTCCCGTGCCAGGGCGATCGTGAGCTCCACGACGTCGGCAGGCCCACCGCCGGCAAGCACCTCGACGGATTCCCGGACCTCGTTGGCATTGCCGATCGCACGTCCCAGCGGCGTGTCCATATTGGTCAGCAGCGCCGTCGTGGCAACCCCGGAGTCGGTCCCGAGAGCGACCATCGTGCGTGCGAGCTCGCGCGCGCGATCGACATCCCGCATGAACGCGCCCGAGCCGAACTTGACGTCCAGCACCAACGAATCCGTGCCCTCGGCGATCTTCTTGGACATGATGCTCGAGGCGATGAGAGGGATCGCCTCGACGGTGCCGGTCACATCGCGCAGCGCATAGAGCTTCTTGTCGGCGGGGGCAAGGCCGGAGCCGGCGGCGCAGATCACGGCGCCCACATCCCGCAGCTGCGCGGTCATCTCGGCGTTCGAGAGCGCCGCGCGCCAGCCCGGGATCGACTCGAGCTTGTCGAGGGTTCCCCCGGTGTGTCCGAGGCCTCGTCCCGACAGCTGCGGCACGGCGACGCCGAAGGACGCCACCAGCGGCGCGAGCGGGAGCGTGATCTTGTCTCCCACTCCCCCCGTCGAGTGTTTGTCCACTGTCGGCTTGCCGAGTCCCGTGAAGCTCATCCGCTCCCCCGAGGCGATCATCGCATCGGTCATGACCCGGATCTCGTCGCGCTGCATGCCGTTGAGCAGGGTCGCCATCGCAAACGCCGCCATCTGCGCATCGGCAACGTATCCGCGTGTGTAGGCGTCGACCATCCAGCGCAACTCCGCTTCGGGAACGGCACCACCGTCTCGCTTGATACGGATGACGTCAACGGCGTCGAACGGCTCGATCGATGCCTCGGTCACGCGCGTGCCTCCTCGAGGTCGCGGGGCCCGAAGGCATCCGGCAACACCTCATCGATCGTGCGGATGCCAGAGACGGTGTGCAGCAGCATCCCGGGCGCGGAGTGTTCGTAGAGGAGCTGGCGGCACCGGCCGCAGGGCATGATGATCTGCTCTTGTCCGTTGACGCAGACGAACGCCGTGAGTCTGCCCCCACCGCTCATGTGCAACGCCGAGACGAGTCCGCACTCAGCACACAGTCCGACACCGTACGAGGCATTCTCGACGTTGCACCCGGCGACGACGCGTCCATCGTCGACGAGCGCAGCGGCTCCCACCGAGTAGTTCGAATACGGGGCGTAGGCGCGGCGCATGGCCGAGATCGCCTCGGTACGCAGCCCGTCCCAATCGATGTCTGTCATGCGGATCCTCCCGGCTCACGCAGGTCTCAGCGCCCCCGCCGGTGGCGAGGGCGCTGATCCCGTTATTCCTTGATATAGGGCTTTCCGTCGGCTGCAGGCGCCCGCGAGCGTCCGACGACACCGGCGACCACGAAGATCGTGACGACGTACGGCAGCATGAGCATGAACTCGCTCGGCACCGGCGAACCGACGATGCTGAGGGTGTTCTGCAGGCTCGACGCGAACCCGAACAGCAGCGCCGCAAGCGTCGCCTTGATCGGGTCCCACTGGCCGAAGATGACGGCTGCAAGCGCGATGAAGCCGGCGCCGGCTGTCATCTCCTTGTTGAAGGCGATGCCGTTTCCGATCGTGAACACGGTGCCACCGAGGCCGGCGATGGCACCGGCGAGCAGGACGTTCCAGAACCGGGTCGCATTGACCTTGATGCCGACGGTGTCAGCGGCCTGCGGGTGCTCGCCGACCGCACGTAGCCGCAGACCCCAGCGGGTGTGGAACATGCCCACGTAGACCGCCGCCACGGCGATGTACATGAGGTACACGATGATCGTCTGGTTGAAAAGCACCGGGCCGATGACGGGGATGTCGGCAAGGAACGGAATCGGCATCCGGTCAAACCGCGGCGGGCTGTTGAGGGTCGCGCCGTTGGGCTGCAGCACCTGCGAGTACAAGAAGCTCGTCAAGCCGATCACGAGGACGTTCAGCACGACACCGACGATGACCTGATCGACGAGGTACTTGATGGCGAACGCTGCGAGGATGAAGGCCACGAGAACTCCGGCGACCATCGCCGCGAGAAGGCCGAGGAGAGGCTGACGAGTCGCGGAGGCAACGACGGCGGCGGTGAACGCCCCCGCCAGGAGCTGACCTTCGATCGCGATGTTCACCACTCCGGCACGCTCGCCGATCACGCCGCCCAGGGCACCGAAGATGAGCGGAACGGCGAGTCCGAGCGAGCCCATCAGAAGTCCCGTGACCGGGATCGCCGCGCCCGCCGCAGCCCAGGTAAGGAACCCGACGACGATCGCCAGGATGTAGACGATCACGATCCACAGCGGCGAGCGCGCGAAGGCTCGGACGAAGAACACGGATGCGACAGTCAGCAGTGCCAGCAGCACGACGCAGACCCACGCGGTCGCCATGACGGGCACGGCGAGTTCGGGCAGCTGAATCGCGTCGGTGGGTGTTGACAACCGGAAGGTCGTGACCCCCTCCCGCGGCGCAACGAGCAGCAGGATGGCAAAAAGCGCCGTGAAGTTCGTGAGCGCGATCGGAACCTTCCAGCTGCGAATCTTCTCGGGCTGGGCGGTCACCAGCGGGGCGATGGGTACGGTCCCTTCGCCCGTGGGAGATGCGGTGGTGCTCATGCAGCACCCCCTTCGGCGCGGGCTTGCGCTTTCAGCTGCTTCTGCCGCGCCTTCTCACGCTTGCGCCGGTCGCGCTCGGGTGAAGGCAGGAAGAAGATCGTACGCACGAGCGGTGGTGCCGCGATGAACAGCACGATCAGCGCCTGGACCACCGTGACGATCTCGACCGGAATCTGCTCGGCAGCCTGCATCGAGTACCCACCGGCCTTGAAAGCACCGAACAGGATGCCGGCCGCGAACGTCCCCCACGGAGTGGAACGCCCCAGCAGCGCGACCGTGATGGCGTCGAATCCGATACCGGCGTCGATGTCAGCCGAGAAGCCGGTCGTCACCGTTCCCAGCACCTGGTTGACACCGGCGAGACCGATCAGTGCCCCGGAGATGAGCATGCCGTAGACGTACATGCTCGAGACCTTGATGCCGGCTACCCGTGCGGCGTTCGGGTTCTCCCCGACGGCACGGAACTGGAAGCCGAGGCTCGATCGCGACAGGATCCACCACACGAGCACCGTCGCGCCGATCACCAGGATGAACCCGAAGTGCAGGTTGTAGGAGGGCCCGAGCAGATCCGGGAACACCGCGGTGTCTTTCATCGCCGGCGTCTTGGGGTTGCTCGATCCGGGTGCCTGCAGCAGGCCAGGCGTGCGCAGCATCCACGAAATCAGATAGAACGCGATGTAGTTGAGCATGATCGTCACGATCACCTCGTGCGCACCTGTGCGCGCCTTGAGAAGACCCGCGATACCGGCCCACAGCGCACCGGCGATCAGACCCGCGATGAGAGCGACGACCATGTGGATGCCCCAGGGCAGGTCGAGCGAGAACGCGACCCATCCGGCCGCCGCCGAGGCCATCAGCATCTGACCGCGACCACCGATGTTGAACATGCCGATGCGGAACGCGAGGGCGACACCGAGGCCCGCCGCGATCAGCGGCGTCGCGAAGGTGAGCGTCTCGGTGATGGGCTTGATGGCTCGCTCGAAAGTGGGGGCGTTGAAGTTGTAGATCGCACCCTGGAAGAGGGCAATGTAGGCGCCGCTCACGGCATCCCACACGGCGGCGATGGTGTCCATCGGACGTGCGAAGAAGTACGCGGATGCCGCCTGCACGTCTTCGTCGGTGAACGCGATCATGATGCCGCCGACGATCAGGGCCAGAAGCACAGCGAGCACGGAGATGATCGCGTTGCCCTGGGTGATGCGACGGAAGGTCTCGTGCCACTTCCCGGGGGGCGGGACCTCCTCGAGACCGGGCTTCGAGCTATGCGTGGGCTCGGATGCCGTCGTGCTCATGCTGCGGCTCCTTCCGTGCTCGGGGTCTCCCCGGCCATCATGAGGCCCAGGACTTCGCGCGGTGTGTCCCCCGGAACGATGCCGACGATGCGTCCGCGGTACATCACCATGATCCGGTCCGCGAGGGCGACGACTTCGTCCAGTTCCGTGGATACGACGACCACGGGGATGCCGGCATCCCGCGTCTGCACGACACGCTTGTGGATGAACTCGATGGAACCGACATCCACGCCGCGCGTCGGTTGCGCGGCGACCAGCAGCGACAGCTCGCGACTGAGCTCACGAGCGAGCACGACCTTCTGCTGATTGCCACCCGAGAGGGTACCGACGGGAGTATCGACGCCCTGTGCGCGGACGTCGAACTCCTCGAACTTCTCCTGCGCGAACGCTGCCAGTGCGGCGCGCTGCACGGTGCCCGCCTTCACGAACGGAGCACCGTGAGCGCGATCGAGCATGAGGTTTTCGGCGATCGTGAACGGGCCGACGAGGCCATCTTCCTTGCGGTCCTCCGGCACGAACCCGACGCCGGTGTCCAGGATGCCGCGGACGCTCCGGCCGATGAGCTCGGTTCCGTTGAGCGTGGCAGAGCCCCGCACGATCTCCTGGAGGCCGACCAGCGCCTCCGTGAGCTCGGTCTGCCCATTGCCTTGCACACCCGCGACGGCGAGGATCTCGCCACCGCGGACCTCGAAACTGACGTCGTCGACGATGGGGTGGCCGGTGTGGTCGAGCACCGACAGGTGCGAGACCACGAGAGCGGAGTCGCGCAGTTGCGGCGGATCTTTGTGGACCGTGAGTTCGACGGCCCGGCCGACCATCATCGACGCGAGCTCGGCGTTCGATGACTCGGGCGATGCTTCGCCGACGACCTTGCCGAGGCGGATGACGGTGATGCGGTCAGCCACTTCGCGGACTTCGCGAAGCTTGTGGGTGATGAAGACGATGGAGGCGCCGGCGTCCTTGAGCTGGCGCATGATCGCCATGAGCTCGTCGGTCTCTTGCGGCGTGAGCACGGCGGTCGGCTCATCGAAGACGAGGACCTTCGCGTCCCGCGAGAGCGCCTTGATGATCTCAACGCGCTGCTGCACCCCGACGGGCAGCTCCTCGACGAGCGCGTCGGGGTCGACGTCGAACCCGAACCGCTCCGAGATCTCCCGGACGCGCTGCCGGGCCGCATTCAGGTCGAGGAACCCTCCCGCTTTGGTGGATTCGTGACCGAGCATCACGTTCTCGGCGACGGTGAACACCGGGATCAGCATGAAGTGCTGGTGCACCATGCCGATGCCCGCGCGCATGGCGTCGCCGGGACCGTGAAAGTTCTGGACGTGATCGTCGAGGAGGATCGTGCCCTCGTCGGCCTGGTACAGACCGTAGAGAACGTTCATCAGCGTTGACTTGCCGGCGCCGTTCTCGCCGAGGAGACAGTGAATCTCTCCGGGTTCGACCACGAGATCGATGTGGTCGTTTGCGACGAGGCTGCCGAACCGCTTGGTGATCCCGCGGAGTTCGAGCTTCATGATGCCGATCCTAGGAGACAGGTCGGGTCGGCGCACCGAAATGCGTGGCCGACAGGCGGGCGGTGAGGGGCGATAACGACAGTGGCGGGGAGGCTGGATACCCAG
>NZ_MKTR01000024.1:0-120570 GCF_001898325.1 Microbacterium sp. 67-17 | reverse complement strand
CCACTGAGGGTTATCAGCCCGCGAGGTACGACGTGACCGGGATCGATCCGTCGATGATGCCCGCGGCGATCTCGTCGAGCTCGGCCTGCAGGTCAGGCGAGACCTTGCTCTCGAAGTCGTGGAACGGAGCCAGGCCCACGCCACCGTTCTCGAGGGTGCCGACGAACGGCGCCGGGTCGAACTCGCCGATGCCGGCGGCCAGGACTGCGTCCTCGACACCCACGTCGATCAGCTTGCGGATCGAGGTGAGCAGCAGGTCGGCAACGGTCGGGTCAGTTTCGAACACGTCGGCGTCGACACCGATGAGGGCGATGTCGCGGCCCGAGTCACGGATGACGGACGCGGCGCTCTGGTAGATCGGACCACCGACCGGGAGCAGAACGTCGACACCCTGGTCGACCAGGCCCTGCGCGGCGTTGATCGCGTCCTGGTTGGCGACGAAGCCACCGGTGAACACGCCATCCTGCGCGGCGGAGTCCCAGCCGAGGACCTCGACGTTGGCGCCGTTGGCCTCGTTGTAGTACGCAACGCCCTGAGCGAAGCCGTCCATGAAGATCGAGACCGTCGGGAAGTTCATGCCACCGAACGTGCCCACCTTGCCAGCGGTCGAGTACGACGCTGCGGCGTAGCCGGCGAGGAACGCGGCCTGCGCCGTGTCGAACACGATCGGCTTGATGTTCGGAGCGTCGGTCTCACCGTCGAAGTCGTTGTCAACGACGTCGTCGATCGAGACGTACTCGATGTCGGGGTTAGCCAGAGCCGACTCACCGGCAGCGGAAGCGAGCGCGAAGCCGACCGTGATGATCATGGTGCAGCCCTGGTCGACCAGGTTGGTGAGGTTCGGCGCGAAGTCAGACTCCGAGTCGGACTGGACCGTCTTGAATTCGACGCCCAGTTCATCAGCCGCACGCTCGAGGCCTTCGTAGCCGAGCTGGTTGAACGACTTGTCGTCGAAGCCACCGGCGTCCGAGACCATGCAGGGCAGGAAGCCCTCGACGACGTCGCCGCCGGCAGCTGCGGTGGTCTCCGTGTCGGTGGGGGCCGACGCGCAGCCGGCGAGAGCAACGAACATGCTTGCGGCCACGAGGCCGCCGAGCACGCGCTTACGGGTGGAAATGGTCAACTGTGCCTCCAGGTGAAGGGCCCGCCCAGACGGCGGGTGCATCTGGAGAATCTACCGAGCGAATCGCCACGATGCATGCCCCAGACAGCCACCACTGAGCAATGGTTACAAACCCGCAATAGAGTCGTCACGCAAACTGCTCGCGCCCGGGCCCTGGCATGTCAGAGCACGTCGCCGCGACCGCCCAGCTTGAGCGCGTCGACGACCCCCTTCACCCGCTGCGCGTGCTCACTCGTTGTCACCAGGAGAGCATCAGGGGTGTCGACGACGACGATGTCCTGCACGCCGATCAGGCTGATCACCCGCGAGGTCTGCGACACGACGATGCCGCTGGATGCGTCAGAGAGGATGCGGGCGTTCTCGCCGAGGATCGCGAGGTCGTTCTTGCGGCCGTGGGAGTTGAGCTTTGCCAGACTCGCGAAATCGCCCACATCATCCCAGTCGAAGTGCCCGGGGATGACGGCAAGCTTGCCCTTCTCCGCGGCCGGCTCGGCAACCGAGTAGTCGATCGCGATCTTGGTGAGGGCCGGCCAGACGCGGTCGACAACCGGTCCTCGGCGGTCGCGATCATCCCACGCCTCGGCGAGTTCCATCAGTCCGGCGTGCAGCTCGGGGTTGTTCGCTTCGATCTCGGCAAGCAGGACATCCGCGCGGGAGATGAACATTCCCGCGTTCCAGAGGTACGAGCGATCGGCGAAATAAGCGCGCGCCGTCTCAAGGTCGGGCTTCTCCACGAAGCGCTCGACGGTTGCGGCCTCCGGCGCGCCATCCACGAGGAGCCCGTCTGCCTTCTTGATGTACCCGAAGCCGATCGAGGGCTCGGAAGGCTGGATCCCGATCGTGCAGATGTATCCCTGCCGTGCCACCGCGACTGCCTGCTGCACCGCCCATTGGAAGAGGTGCGGAGGCCGGATGACGTGGTCGGCTGCGAAAGAGCCGATGATGACGTCGGGTTCACGGCGTACGAGCACGGCGGCCGCCAGTCCGATCGCAGCTGTCGAGTCGCGGGGCTCGGATTCGAGGAAGACGTTCCGGTCGGGCACCGCGGGCAGCTGGGCCTCGACCGCGGCGCGGTGGGCGCGCCCGGTGACCACGGCGATGCGCTCGCTTCCTGCCAGGGGCTCGAGCCGATCCCAGGTGTCACGGAGCAGGGAATGCCCGGATCCGGTGAGGTCGTGCAGGAACTTCGGCGCGTCGGCACGGGAGAGCGGCCAGAGCCGGCTGCCGATGCCTCCCGCGGGGATGACGGCGTAGAAGTCGGAGATCTCCTGAGACATGCCCCCAGGCTACTGGGGCGTCCTTTCGAGGACGTGTCCTGGAGGTGACAGCGAGCAACAGCACTACCCCCGAACTAAGGGTCACCTAAGAGCCGTGTCCGCTCAGGGCGCAATAGGATGGGCTACGCGCCCGAGTGACGCCGAGGGACCTGCGCCAGGTTCCCGTTGGGGCACTGACCGCCCCGCTCGTGTTCGATCCAGGGAGGACGACCGTGTCTGCACCAGCACGCGTCACACCGTCGGTATCCGAAACCACCTCCAAGACCCCTCGTGGAACGCTGTATCGCGGTCACGAGGGAATGTGGTCGTGGGTTCTTCATCGCATCACCGGCGTCGCCATCTTCTTCTTCCTTCTCGTCCACATCCTGGACACGGCCCTCATTCGGGTCTCGCCCGAGGCCTACAACGCGGTGATCGGCACGTACAAGAACCCGATCATGGGCATCGGTGAGGTCTTCCTGGTCGGCGCGATCGCTTACCACGCCTACAACGGGCTGCGGATCATCATCGTGGACTTCTGGTCCAAGGGCGCGCGCTACCAGCGCCAGCTCTGGTGGATCGTGCTCGGCCTCTGGGCGGTGACGATGATCGGCTTCACGCCGCGTCACCTCATCAATGTCTTCAGCACGATGGGAGGCGGCCACTGATGAGCGCTCCCGTCATCGCAGAGCCCCGTGCCTCCCACGCGACCCCGCGCCGCCGCGGCGTGAACCTCGAGAAGTGGGGCTGGGTCTACATGCGAGCATCCGGCGTGGTGCTCGTGGTGCTGATCTTCGGCCACCTCTTCGTCAACCTCATGATCGGTGACGGCATCCACGCGATCGACTTCGCGTTCGTTGCTGGAAAGCTCAGCACCCCGTTCTGGCAGTGGTGGGACGTCCTCATGCTGTGGCTGGCGCTGATTCATGGCGCCAACGGCATGCGCACCATCACCAACGACTACGTGACCCATGCAAAGACGCGCACCGTGCTCGTGGCGGCGATCTGGGTCACCGCGGCGCTTCTGATCCTGCTCGGAACCCTTGTGGTCTTCACCTTCGACCCCTGCCTCGGATTCGACCCGGCTACCGCGTCCGACACGATCATCGGCCTGTGTGCCTCGTAATCCCGCCGCTCACCTGACATCGAAAGCACAGCACCCGTGACTACTCAGAGCGCCGAAAGCGTCGTCAAGGACGGCGTCCACTACCACCAGTTCGACATCGTGATCGTCGGCGCCGGCGGCGCTGGCATGCGCGCCGCCATCGAGGCGGGCCCCGGCGCGAAGACCGCGGTGATCTCCAAGCTCTACCCCACCCGGTCTCACACGGGCGCGGCCCAGGGCGGCATGGCAGCTGCCCTGGCGAACGTCGAGGAAGACTCCTGGGAGTGGCACACCTTCGACACCGTCAAGGGTGGCGACTACCTCGTCGACCAGGATGCCGCTGAGATCCTGGCGAAAGAGGCGATCGACGCGGTCATCGACCTCGAGAACATGGGTCTGCCCTTCAACCGGACGCCCGAGGGAAAGATCGACCAGCGACGCTTCGGCGGCCACACCGCCGACCACGGCAAGAGCCCCGTGCGTCGCGCCTGCTACGCCGCTGACCGCACCGGCCACATGATCCTGCAGACGCTGTTCCAGAACTGCGTCAAGCTCGGCATCAACTTCTTCAACGAGTTCTACGTCCTCGACCTCATCACGGTGAAGGATGCCGACGGCAACACTCAGGTAGCCGGCGTTGTCGCCTACGAACTGGCCACCGGCGACCTGCACGTCTTCCAGTCCAAGGCCGTGATCTTCGCAACCGGCGGGTTCGGCAAGATCTACAAGACGACCTCGAACGCGCACACCCTCACCGGCGACGGCGTCGGGATCGTGTGGCGCAAGGGTCTGCCCCTGGAGGACATGGAGTTCTTCCAGTTCCACCCGACGGGGCTGGCCGGGCTCGGCATCCTGCTCACCGAGGGTGCCCGCGGTGAGGGAGCCATCCTGCGCAACGCGAGCGGCGAGCGCTTCATGGAGCGCTACGCCCCCACCATCAAGGACCTCGCTCCCCGCGACATCGTCAGCCGCTGCATGCAGCAGGAGGTTGCCGAGGGCCGCGGCGCCGGTCCCCACCGCGACTACGTGCTGCTGGACTGCACGCACCTGGGCGCCGAGGTGCTCGAGACGAAGCTTCCCGACATCACCGAGTTCGCTCGCACCTACCTCGGTGTCGACCCCGTGGTCGAGCCGGTGCCGGTCATGCCGACCGCGCACTACGCGATGGGCGGCATCCCGACAAACGTCAAGGCCGAGGTACTCGCCGACAACGAGACCGTCGTGCCCGGCCTCTACGCCGCCGGTGAGTGCGCCTGCGTCTCGGTGCACGGCTCGAATCGCCTCGGCACCAACTCGCTGCTTGACATCAACGTCTTCGGCAAGCGCGCGGGTCGCAACGCGGTCGAGTACGTCAAGACCGCCGACTTCGTCGACGTTCCCGAGGACGCGGCAGCGGGAGTCCGCGAGATGATCGAGGGACTGCGCAACAACCCCGGCGGCGAGCGCATCGCCGTCTTGCGCAAGAAGCTGCAGGACGAGATGGACAAGGGGGCCCAGGTGTTCCGCACCGAGGAATCCCTGAAGCACGTGCTCGGCGTCATCGAGGAATTGCGAGCTCGCTACCTCAACATCCACGTCGACGACAAGGGCAAGCGCTTCAACACCGACCTGCTCGAGGCCGTTGAGCTCGGATTCCTGCTCGACATCGCCGAGGTCGTCGTCGTCACCGCCCGCAACCGGCTCGAAAGCCGCGGTGGCCACATGCGGGATGACTACCCCAAGCGCGATGACGAGAACTACATGCAGCACACGATGGCCTACCTCACGGGCGACCCGCACTCGTCGGTCGCGGATGACCACATCCGCCTCGACTGGAAACCCGTCGTCATCACCCGCTACCAGCCGATGGAGAGGAAATACTGACGATGAGCGCGACGCTAGTCTCCACGGATGCCCCTACCGACGCGGCCGCAGGCATCGAACAGTCCACCGAGTCCACCGGCATCCAGTCATTCCTGGTGACCTTCATCATCCGTCGCTTCGATCCCGAGGTGGATGCCGAGCCCCGCTGGGTGGACTACGACGTCGAGCTCTACTCGACCGACCGCGTGCTCGACGCCCTCCACAAGATCAAGTGGGAGGTCGACGGATCGCTGAGTTTCCGCCGCTCCTGCGCACACGGCATCTGCGGGTCGGACGCGATGCGCATCAACGGGCGAAACCGCCTCGCGTGCAAGACCCTCATCAAAGACCTCGACATCTCCAAGCCGATCTACGTCGAGGCCATCAAGGGCCTGCCCCTGGAGAAGGACCTCATCGTCGACATGGAGCCCTTCTTCGCGTCGTACCGCGAGGTGCAGCCGTTCCTCATCTCGAGCTCGACGCCGGAGCCCGGCAAGGAGCGTATCCAGTCGATCGCCAACCGCGAGATCTTCGACGACACCACCAAGTGCATCCTGTGCGCGGCATGCACCTCGTCGTGCCCCGTGTTCTGGACGGACGGTCAGTACTTCGGGCCCGCGGCGATCGTCAACGCCCACCGCTTCATCTTCGATTCGCGTGACGACGCCGCGGACGTGCGGCTGAACATCCTCAACGACAAGGAAGGCGTGTGGCGCTGCCGCACGACGTTCAACTGCACCGAGGCGTGCCCTCGCGGGATCGAGGTCACCAAGGCGATCGCCGAGGTCAAGCAGGCGGTGCTTCGCGGGAAGGCTTGAACCGGGCCGCATCAGCGGCGCGCAATGCCTAACCCGGGCCGCATCAGCGGCGCGGAATTCCCAACCCGGGCCGCATCAGCGGCGCGGGTTGCTTGATGCCGCGCCGAGCATCTGAGATTCTTCTCGGCCAGCCGCGCTCTGCTCGCTACTCTGGCCGAATGAGCACCCCAGACGCGGCGACGGTCGCCGGCACTGCGCGATCGACGTCCACACGCGCCGCGGTGTTCGCCGCCTACGCGGCTCAAGGACTCGGCTACGCCGTCGTCGTCACCTCCCTCCCGGCGCTGAAGCAGCGCCAGGGAGTCGATGACACTGTCGTCACCCTCATCGTGCTGGGTGTGGCTATCGCCGCAGCCGGCGGGTCCGTGCTCGCCAACGCCCTCGCCGTGCGGTTCGGAAGCCGCACCGCCCTTGTTGTGGGACTTCTCCTTCAAGCTGCGGCCCTCCCCGCGATTGCGCTACCGACACCGTTCCCGCTCTTCGTCTCGCTCTTCGCGGTGTACGGCATCGGCCTCGGCTGCGTGGATGCAGCGACCGCCATGCAGGGGGTCATCGTGCAACGCGCGCACGGCAAGCCGCTCCTCGGCGGCTTCTTCTCGGCCTATACGGCTGCCGCGATCGCCGGAGCCCTCCTCGTATCGGCAATCGCGGCGTCACCCTTCGCCGCGGGCGTGGCGATCGGGACGGCGGGCGTGGCGATCCTCGTGGTGGCTGTTGTCGGCATCCGTCTGTTCGCCCGCGAGGTGCCGATCGAGACCGCTCTCCCGGCGTCCGAGCGCGCTCGGCTCCCCCGGGCAGGCATTTGGGCGTTCGGCTTCGTCATCCTGGCGGTGTTCGTCGTCGACTCCGCCGTGAGCACCTGGAGCACGGTCTACCTGCAGGACGACCTCGGGGCCCTGCCCGCTCTCGCGCCGCTCGGATATGCCGCTTACCAGGTGTGCGTGCTGATCACCCGCTTCGCGACTGACAGGCTCCTGGGCATCATGAGCAGGCGCCGGCTGGTCGCAGGCGCGATCGTCGTCTCGGTGGTCGGTGTCGTGGCTGTCGCTCTTCTGCCGTTCGAGATCGCCGCGATCGTCGGCTTCGCGCTGGCCGGCGCAGCCACCGGCATCCTGATCCCGGTCACCTTCGGTGCGGCCGGCGACCTCGCACCCGCCCACTCCGACCAGGTGATAGCCCGGGTCAACATCTTCAACTACGCGGGAGCGATCCTCGGCGCCGTCATCGTCGGCGTCCTCGCTGACGGTCCAGGACTTGCTCTCGCATTCCTCATCCCGGCGGCGGTGCTCGCGGCATCCCTGTCGGTGGTCCACTGGTTCCGCACGGATTCACGCGCCTCCGCCGAGGCGGATGCTGCACCTGAGGCTCGCTAACCTGAGAACGTGAGTTCGCCCGACCGCAAGAGCCGCGACACCGCACGCGCGGCACAGCAGCAGGAGGAGACCCTGCGTGCGCGGTGGGAGGAGACCCAGGAGCGCCTGCTCACGCGGTTCGAGGAGCCGATCTCATTCGCGACGCGGGTCACCAAGCGAACGCTGGCGTGGTTTCCGGTTCGCGTGTGGCGCCACTTCCTGATCGCCAACGGGTTCCTTCTGGCCGCGGGAGTGAGCTACCAGGCACTGTTCGCGATCTTCGCTGCTGTCTACGTCGCCTTCGCGCTCGCTGGGCTCTGGCTGGGCGGCAGCGAAGAGGCCATCCAGAGCCTCATCGACATGATCAATCGGTACATCCCGGGGATGATCGACCAAGACGGACCGATCACCCCCGACGCGGTATCGGCGATCGCCACCGACTCGGCGAGTCTGTTCGGGATCACGGGTGCGATAGCTCTCGTGACCTTGATCTGGACCGCGATCGGCTGGGTGACGTTCTCTCGACGCGCTGTCCGCGAGATCTTCGTGCTGCCCCCCGACCGGCGGCCGTATCTGTTGCTCAAGAGCGGCGATCTGCTGGCGGCGGCGCTGTTCGGCATCCTGCTGCTGGTCGGCGGCGCGCTGGGTGCCGCTGGGACCTGGGCACTCGACATCGTGTTCTCGCTGCTGGGGCTGGATACGGGGTCGGTGTGGTTCTCGATCGGGGTGCGCGCCGCGACCCTTCTGATCTCCTTCGCCATCAATGCCGCGGCGCTGGCCGCACTCTTCCGGTTCCTCACCGGCACGAGTCTGCGGTGGCGCACGATCTGGCCCGGAGCCTTGCTCGCCGGAGCGGCCGTTACGGTGCTTCAACTCGGCGCCGGATGGCTGCTCAGCTACACGCCGACGAACGCACTGCTGGCGACCTTCGCAATCTTCGTCGGTCTGCTGCTCTGGTTCCGCCTCATCGGAATCATCATGCTCGTCGGGGCATCGTGGATTGCGATCTCTGCCCGCGACGAGAACATTCCGCTGCTGGAGAAGACCGAAGCTGAACAGTTGGCTGAGGAGCACGCGGCGCTGCTCCTTGCCGCCCAGGTGCGCTTGCGCACCGCCCAAGAAGCACGGGATGCCGCGCCATGGCACGCGCGATGGGCAGCGACCCGCAACGTGCGACGTGCCGAAGAGGAACTGCGCGAAGTTGAGGCATCCACGCCGCCCGCGGTACGTGGCCCCAGCGCGATCGACGGCTTCGCCTGACCGGCCGCGCGCCGGTGAAGGAGCCTCGGCGCACCGTGTCGGTCACGACGCCTAGGCTGAAGCTCGTGCCTCGAACCGTCCGCATCGCCTCCATCAACGTCAACGGCATCCGCGCTGCCACGCGCAAGGGAATGCTCGAGTGGATCGACCAGTCGGATGTCGACATCATGGCCCTGCAAGAGGTCCGGGCAAACGAAGAACAGCTGACAGCGGCTCTTCCCGGATGGCGGATCGTGCATCATGAAGCGCTTCAGAAGGGCCGCTCGGGTGTTGCTGTAGCGAGCCGGGTGGATGCCGGGGCCGTCCGGACGGTGCTCGGCCCCGAGCCGCTAGACCAGTCGGGTCGGTGGATCGAGGCCGACTTCGACATCGACGGCGAGACCCTCACTGTCGTGAGCGCATATGTGCACTCGGGTGAGGACGGCACCCCCAAGCAGGACGCCAAGTACGCGTTCCTGGACGCGATGCAGGCACGTCTCCCCCAGCTCGAGGCCCACTCCCCGCTCGCTGTTGTCATGGGAGACATGAATGTCGGGCACCGCCAGCTCGACATCCGCAACTGGAAGGGCAACCTGAAGAAGGCCGGGTTCCTCCCCCGCGAGCGCGCCTACTTCGACCGCATCTTCGCTCCCGCGGGTGCCGAGATCGAGTGCGTCGACGGAACCACCGGCATCGGGCTCGGGTGGGTGGATGTCGGGCGCCGCTTCGCCGGCGAGGTCGACGGACCGTACTCCTGGTGGTCCAACCGCGGACAGGCCTTCGACAACGACACCGGCTGGCGCATCGACTACCACCTCGCCACCGCTGCGCTGGCCGAGCGAGTGGCGGCGTACCGCATCGACCGGGCGCCATCGTGGGACACCCGGTGGAGCGACCACGCACCCGTCGTCGTCGACTACACGATCGGCGGGTGAGCGAGCCGGCCGCCATCTCGCCGCGGCCTAGGATTGTCGGGTGACCAAGCCCCGCCTGTACTCCGGAATGCAGCCCTCCGCCGACTCCCTCCAGATCGGCAACTACATCGGAGCGCTCATGCAGTGGCGGGACCTGCAGGAGGCCTACGACGCGTTCTTCTCGGTCGTCGACCTGCACGCACTCACCCAGCCCAATGATCCGGCTGAACTGCGCGAGAAGACCCGGCGCACTGCTGCCCAGTACATCGCCGCGGGCATCGAACCGTCCAAGTCGACGCTGTACGTCCAGTCGCACGTTCCGGCGCACGCCGAGCTCGCGTGGGTGCTTTCGACGCTCACCGGCTTCGGCGAAGCGGGGCGGATGACCCAGTTCAAAGACAAGTCACAGCGTTATGGCCAGGACGCGACATCCGTCGGGCTGTTCACCTACCCCGTGCTCATGGCAGCCGACATCCTGCTGTACCAGACCGACATCGTGCCCGTCGGTGACGACCAGAAGCAGCACGTCGAGCTCACGCGGGATCTCGCCGAGCGGTTCAACGGACGCTACGGCACCACGTTCCGCGTTCCCATGCCCGTCATCCAGCAAGACACCGCCCGCATCTACGACCTGCAGAACCCGACGGCGAAGATGTCGAAGTCGGCCGAGTCGGATGCCGGCGTGCTGTGGCTCCTGGATGAGCCGTCCAAGAGCGCCAAGAAGGTGATGCGGGCGGTCACCGACAGCGAGGGCTCGGTGCGTTACGACCGCGAGAACAAGCCCGGGGTCTCGAATCTGCTCGTCATCTACGCTGCCCTCACGGGTCGTCAGATCCCCTCGATCGAAGACGAGTACGCCGGCCGCGGCTACGGCGACTTCAAGAAGGGTCTCGCCGACGTCGTCGTGAACGAGTTCGAGCCGGTGCGTGCTCGGGCCCTGGAACTGCTCGATGACCCGGCCGAACTCGACCGGGTCCTGGCCGCCAACGCCGCACGGGCTGAGTCTGTCGCCCGCGCGACCCTCGGCGACGTATACGACCGGATCGGGCTCCTCCGCCGCGCCTGAACAGCCCGCGTCGCAGCGGTCACCAGACCGTCACGCCTCACCACACTCTCTCTCCCCGGATGACGACGTCGCTTCCCCCGTCGACGAAAACCACCTGGCCACACAGGTGGGAGTTCTCGGGCCCCGCCAGCCATGCGAGGAGCCGTGCGACGACAATCGCTTCTGCGAAGCCGTTGAGCGGCATGGGCACAGCCTGCTCAATCATCGAGCGGCCCTCGTCAGTCGCCAGGAGCGGCGCGACCATCGGCGTGAGGATGACGCCGGGAGCGACAGCGTTGAGCGGGATGCCTGCACCGGCCCACTCCGGCAGGGCGGCGTGGCGACGAATCCATCGCGCGAAGCCGACCTTCGTGGAGCTGTAGATGAGATTCGCCGTCTCGGCTCCCGCGGCCAGCTCGGCTGCCCGGGCAAGCGCGGCAGGTTCGTCGCCAGCCAACTCGAGATCGACAAGCCGAGTATCGGAAGGCTGCAGGCTCGCCATCGATGAGACCCCGACGGCTCGAGGGGCGTCGGATTCCAGCAGCAAGGGACGCAGGCCCTCGAGTGTAGCGACCATACCGAAGTAATTGACGCCGACAGTCGCAGGCGCAGGCACGGCAAGGCCGGCGATCGCGAGGACGCCATCAATCGATCCGCCGGAGAGGCGGTTGACCTCCGTGACGAGTCGCTCTCGCCCGTCGGCCGTCGTCAGGTCGACCTCGACATCAGCATCGCGCAGGTCCACGCCGATCACCCTGTCTCCTCGCTCCACGAGGAGGTCGGCGGTTGCCTTGCCGATACCGGAGGCAGATCCGGTGACCACATACGTACGCATTTCAGAGTCCTTTCTCCGACGCCAGAGCGCGGAGCGCTCCGTAACGCTGCGACTGCGACGTTACGCCGACCCGGGGTACCCCGCGAGAGACGAACGTCCCGAGAAGCCGCATAGGGTGGGGCGATGGATGTCGTCGTGCTGCGCACCGAGCGGTGCGAGCTCTCGCCACCGACCGACGCTGACGTGGATGCGATCTTCGAGGCGTGTCAAGACCCGGCGATCCAGCGCTACACCACCGTGCCTTCGCCGTATCTGCGCGAGCATGCCGAGCAATTCATCCCGCGCGTGGAGCGCCACTGGGCCGAGGGCCGCGAGGCGACGTGGGGCATCCGTCACGACGGACAGCTAGCGGGGATGATCGGGCTATACCGCCGCGAGCCCGAGTCGGCGGAGCTGGGGTTCTGGATGTCGCCCTGGGCGCGGCGACGGCGCCTGCTCATCGAGGCCGCCACCGCTGTGGTCGAGTTCGGCTTTCAACGCGTCGGCATGTCGCTGGCTCGCATCGAATGGCGTGCGGTCGTGGGCAACACCGGCTCTGCACGTGTGGCCCGGGCGCTCGGCTTCCGCTACGAGGGGACGCTCCGGCACGCACTGGCGGGCCCGTCGCACCGCGACGATGCCTGGATCGCGGGCCTTCTCGCCGGCGACGATCGCGCGCCGGTCGCCTGGCCGATCCTCGATGGAGGCCTGCCGCCGCTTCCCACCCCGTGACAGGATGTCGCCATGCCCGAGATGCCAGAAGTGCAGGGACTTGTCGATTTCCTTGCCGGACGCCTGCCGGGTCTCACCGTCACCCGCGCGACGGTTGCGAACATCGCGGCGCTCAAGACCTACGATCCGCCGCTGGATGCGCTCGTCCGCACGCAGGTCGTGTCGGTGTCGCGCCACGGGAAGTTCGTCGACATCGAGACGGCGACGGGTGCTGCGTCCTCACTGCACCTCGTCTTCCACCTCGCGAAGGCCGGGTGGCTCCGCTGGTATGACCAGCTGCCGAGCACGATCATCCGGCCCGGCAAGACTCCGATCGCGCTCCGCATCGGCTTCTCGGATGGCTCGGGATTCGACCTGACCGAGGCGGGCACAAAGAAATCCCTTGCGGTGTACGCAGCCCGGAATCCCACAGATGTGCCGGGCATCGAGCGGCTCGGCCCCGATCCGCTGGATCCGCGATTCGATCGTGACGCTCTCGCCGCGCTCCTTGCGGGGCGCCGGACCCAGATCAAAGGCGTTCTGCGCGACCAGTCGATCATCGCCGGGATCGGCAACGCCTACTCCGATGAAATCCTGCACGCGGCACGGATGTCGCCCTACGCCCTGGCAGCGAACCTGACCGACGCCGACATCGACACCCTCTTCACCGCGATGCAGCAGACACTCGCGGAGGCGATTGCGACGGCGTCCGGCAAGCCCCCGGCCGATCTCAAGGACGCCAAGCGACGCGGGATGCGGGTGCACGGCCGTCGGGGCGAGGCGTGCCCCGTCTGCGGCGACGAAGTGCGCAGCGTCTTCTTCGCCGATAACTCGCTCGAGTACTGCCCCACGTGCCAGACCGGCGGAAAGCTGCTCGCCGATCGCCGCCTCTCCCGCCTCCTGAAGTAGCACGCGAGTGAAGCGAACTGCTTACCGCGGGGCAGGCAGAAACTGACGCACGGCATACCAGACCGCCCGATGGTCTACGCAGGAGCGAAGCGAACTGCCCAGCGCGGGGCTGGCACCGGGTCTGGCGGGAGCCGGCGCAGCCGGCGAGGGCATGTCCCCGCGCTGGGCAGTTCGCGTAGCGGCACCACTTACTGCAGCGGCACCACAACAACGGGTCAGTCGCCGAGCGTATCCATCAGCGTCCGAGCATCGTCATCCACCCAATCGAGGGACTTCGTGACGGCCTTCTTCCACAGCCGGTAGCGGCGAGCGCGTTCCTCCTCAGACATCTGAGGTTCGAACCGGCGATCCACTTGCCAGTGTTCGCGCAGTTCGTCGAGTCCCGACCAGACGCCGACTGCAAGGCCTGCCGCGTAGGCGGCGCCGAGCGCCGTCGTCTCGACCACGCGCGGGCGTACGACGGGGATGCCGAGGATGTCGGCCTGGAACTGCATGAGCAGATCGTTCTTCGTCATTCCCCCGTCGACGCGCAGTTCCGAGAGATCGCGGCCGGCATCCCCGACGACAGCCTCGATCACGTCCCGGGTCTGGAAGGCCGTCGACTCGAGAGCGGCGCGGGCGATGTGGGCGCGTGTCACGTACCGGGTGAGGCCGACGATCGCACCGCGGGCATCCGGTCGCCAGTAGGGAGCGAACAGGCCCGAGAAGGCTGGCACGAAGTATGACCCGCCCGCGTTCTCGACGGTCATCGCGAGGGTTTCGACATCCTGTGCGCGATCGATGATCCCGAGGTTGTCTCGCAGCCACTGCACGAGCGATCCGGTGACGGCGATCGAGCCTTCCAGCGCGTAGTGGGCGGGGCCATCCCCCAGCCGATATGCGACGGTGGTGATGAGTCCGTGACGAGACCTGACGATCTCGGTCCCGGTGCCCACGAGCAGGAAGTTGCCGGTGCCGTAGGTGTTCTTCGAATCGCCCACGCCGAAGGCAGCCTGCCCGAAGGTCGCTGCCTGCTGGTCGCCGAGGATGCCGGCGATCGGGAGTTCGCGGGCGGTGCCGGGCAGCGCGAGTTCGCCGACGACATCCGACGATGACCGGATCTCGGGCATCATCGCGCGGGGAATGTTCCACAGCGCGAGCATCTCGTCCGACCAATCGAGCGTCTGCAGGTCCATGAGCAGGGTCCGACTCGCGTTGGTGACATCGGTCACGTGCGCCCCACCGCTGGTTCCGCCCGTGAGGTTCCAGACCACCCACGAATCAGGGGTGCCGAACAGCAGATGGCCGGCTTCGGCATCCGCCCGCGCCCCCGGCACGTGGTCGAGGATCCACGCGACCTTGGATGCCGAGAAGTAGGTGGCAAGTGGAAGACCCGTCACCTCGGTGACGCGATCGCCCACGCCCTCATGGGCGAGCGCATCCAGCCGGGGCTGTGTGCGGGTGTCCTGCCACACGATCGCGTTGAAGATGGGCTGACCCGTGCGGCGATCCCACACGATCGCGGTCTCGCGCTGGTTCGTGACACCGGCGGCCGCGATGCCGGATGCCTGCAGATGGGCCTTGCTGAGAACGCCAGAGATCACCCACTCGGTATTCGTCCAGATCTCCATGGGGTCGTGCTCGACCCACCCCGCACGAGGAAAGATCTGCTCGTGTTCGCGCTGGGCGGTTGCCACCACGGTTCCGGCTCGATCGAAAACGATCGCCCGTGTCGAGGTGGTGCCTTGGTCGATGGCTAGGACGTGTTCGGCCACGATGCCTCCCGAAGTGTTGAGCGCCTCCAGACGATGGATGACGCGCCGCTTAGGCTACCGGTGCCGCTGCGGGCTGCCAGGTCGGATCGGCGGCGTGGACAGCGGCAAGGGCCGCGGCGACCTCTGCCGTGGCGGCATCCTCGTCCCATCCGAGCACGGGCGCGACGGCGTCGGCGATCTCGGCGACGACCTCGGGCGTGGCCTCACCGAGGAACGCGATGCTCGTGCGACGCAGCAGCAGATCAGCCAGGTGCACGACATCCTCTGCGCTCGCGAGGTAGCGCAGCTCGCCGGTGCTGTAGGCGGGAAGGGCCTCCAGTGGCCGGTCCTCGGCATCCTCGTCCACGAACGCGATGATCTCGCGGGCCGTCGTTCCGTAGCGTTCGAGGAGAGTGGCTGCTGCATCCTTGGAGAGCCCGCGGCGGTTCTCAGCCACCCACTGGTGCCGCGCCCGTTCGGTCACCGGGTATCCGGCGCCGCCACCGATGGCGCGGCCGCGGGTCGTGACGACGCGGGGCCGGGCAAGCAACCCGAGGGCGTCGTCGGTCAGGTGGGCGGCGGAGGCACGGAAGGTCGTCCATTTGCCGCCGACGAGGCTGATCACCGTGGTGTCCGCCGACCCGGGGAGCTGCTCGGTCTCGACACGGTAGTCGCGCGAGACGAAACCGGGGGCGAGATCGCCGTGGCCGGGAAGCGGACGCACACCCGAGAAGCGGTAAACGATCTGCGAGCGATCGACGGTGATGTCAGGGAAGACGTGCCCGATGAGGTCGATGAAGTAGTCAACCTCTGGCTCGGTGCACACTGCGGGCTCTGCCATGTCGTGCTCGAGGTCGGTGGTGCCGACCATGACGCGTCCCTTGAGCGGGTAGATGAGGACGATGCGACCGTCGCGGTGCTCGAAGAAGATCTCGCGACCGGCCGTGGCCGCCAACAGCTCGGGGTTATCGAGCACGATATGCGAGCCCTTGGTTCCGCCCATGAAGCTGGTCGGTGCGCCGAGTGCGCGGTTGGTGAGGTCGGTCCAGGGTCCGGATGCGTTGATCACGACCGCCGCACGGAACGGGAACTCAACACCTGTCTCGGTGTCGCGAAGAATGATCGCGCCATCCACTGCCCCCACGGCTTCGACGTAGTTCGCAGCCCGGGCGAGGTCGCCACCGGCGGCACGACCGTCACGGAGCAGATCGAGCGCGAGGCGTTCAGGATCGTGCACCGAGGCATCCCAGTAGGTCGCGGTGTACTTGACGGTCTCGTTCATCGCGGGAAGATCACGCAGTGACGCAGCGCGTCCGCGGAAGGTGTGGCGGGGAACACGGCCGCCGCCGCGCGAGAACGAGTCGTAGATCGTGAGGCCGATCTTGATCAGCGCGGCACCACGCTCGACATGCTTGCCCGCGCCGTGGCGCAGGAAGCGCAGGGGTGCCGAGAACACCCCCGAGAATGTCGAGAAGATCGGGATCGTCGTCTGCAGTGGACGCACGTAATGGGGGGCTGTGGCCAGCAGGTCATTACGCTCGGTAACCGCCTCGTGGACGAGACGGAACTCCCCGTTCTCGAGGTACCGAACGCCACCGTGGATCATGTGCGAGGACGCTGCGGATGCACCACTGACGAAGTCGCCGCGTTCGACGAGCGCGACATCCACGCCCTGGAGCGCGAGGTCTCGAAAAGCTGCGAGCCCGTTGACCCCACCGCCGACGATCAGAACGTCGGCCTGCGGCCGATCGCTCAACTGGGTGACGGTGCCTCGTTCGACGGCGCTCATCGATTCGTGTCCTTCCTCGCTCGGGGATTTCCCGTGTGTTCCCCATCGTCCCATGGCTGATCGAAGTTGCAGGCTCAATGCACATACGTGCACACTGTCTGCGTGAGCGACGACTCGACCCACCTGCGACGGGCACTGACTGCCGCCCATCTCTACTACGTCCAGCTGCGCACGATGGATGCCATCGCGGCCGAGCTCGGAACCTCGCGCTCCACGGTGTCGCGACTGCTGTCGTTCGCCCGCGCCGAGGGAATCGTCGAGGTGCGCGTCCGTTCACCCCTCGATGCCCCCGGACTCGTCGAGACGCAGCTGCGGCGCCAGTTCGGCGTCCGCGCACAGGTCATTCCCGTGCCCGAGTCGGTGAGCGATCTCGAGCGTCTCGACCGCGTCGCGCAGGGGGCAGCCCAACTGCTCGACGAGCTGATCGTCTCAGATCTGGTGGTCGGCATCGCGTGGGGATCGACGCTTGCGGCGGTAGCACGGCGTCTCACTCCCAAGCGCGTGCACGGCACGACATTCGTGCAACTGAACGGCTCCGGAAACGTCAAGACATCGGGCATCACGTATGCGAGCGAACTGCTCAGCAGGTTCAGCACCGCGTATGGCGGAGATGCCGAGCAGTTCCCTGTCCCCGCGTTCTTCGACGACCCTGAAACACGACGCGCGCTCTGGCGAGAGCGCAGCACGCGACGCATCCTCGACATCCAAAGCCGCATGGGTCTCGTGCTGTTCAGCGTGGGAGCTTTCCGGGCCGAGGTGCCCAGCCGCGTCCACGCCGGCGACTACCTCGAACCCGCCGACCTCGAGCAGCTGAAGGCGGAACGCGTCGTGGGCGACGTCGCAACGGTGTTCTACCGGGCGAACGGATCGACCGAGGGAATCGCCTTGAACGACCGCGGGTCGGGCCCCTCTTTCGATCTGCTTCGCGCAGTCCCGCGGCGCTGCTGCATCGTGACCGGCGAGGCCAAGATCCCGAGCCTGCGCGGTGCGCTGGCCGCGGGCCTGATCACGGACCTGGTCATCGATGAGCGCACCGCTCGCGCCATGGTCGACGGGCGCGAAGGGGTGTAACGCCTCGGGAATGAACGCGCGCGCCCCACGTTGACTACACTCGAGAGCAATGAACGTGCTCCGGGGTCGGTGAGAATCCGAACCGGCGGTGATAGTCCGCGACCCGCTGCATCCGTGTTCGAGAGAACGCCGCAGCGGTTGATTCGGTGAAATTCCGGAACCGACGGTGATGCGACGCGAAAGTGTCGTCAGTCCGGATGGGAGGCAGCACAGGTGACGCCACGGCGTCGCCGCCTTCCCTGCCCCGGCGTACCCGACCGGAGTGGGCAGTGAGTCAAGGCACAAGCGAGGAAGCCGCAATGAGGCGTGCGCTCAACGCTGCCCTGCGCGGTCCTCACGGGGTGAACCCCCAGGTCGGGGCCGTCATCCTCTCGCCCGAGGGCGACGTTCTCGCCGAAGGCTGGCACCGGGGTGTTGGAACAGCACACGCCGAAGTCGATGCGATGTCACAGCTGGCGCCCGACCAGCTTCGCGGAAGCACGGCGGTTGTCACCCTCGAGCCCTGCAACCACACCGGCCGCACCGGCCCCTGTGCGCAAGCCCTCATCGACGCCGGTGTGGCCCGCGTGGTCTACGCGGTCGATGATCCCGGCGTCGTCTCGGGCGGCGGTGCCGAACGTCTCACCGCCGCGGGCGTTGCAGTCGAAGCTGGCCTGATGCGGGAGGAAGGCACCGCGCTCCTTGACACCTGGCTCACGGTGCAGCGACTGGGCAGACCCCACGTCACCGTGAAGTGGGCGCAGAGCCTGGATGGTCGCGCGGCGGCCGCCGACGGAACGAGCATGTGGATCACAGGCGCCGAGGCACGCACTGACGTGCACCGGCGGCGATCGGATGCCGATGCCATCGTGGTCGGCATCGGCACCGTGCTGGCCGATGACCCGGCACTGACCGCACGGGGTCCCGCTGGGCAGCCACTGTCCCAGCAACCCCTGCCGGTCGTGCTCGGCGAGCGCTCGATTCCGGATGCCGCACAGGTCCGCAAGCATCCCCGAGCCCTGATCCAACGCCCCGGAACCGACCTCACGGCGGTGCTGGAAGAACTGCGGGATCTCGGCATCCAGCGTGTTTTCGTGGAGGGCGGGCCGACGGTTGCGGCATCGTTCCTGCGCGCCGGACTGGTCGACGAAGTACTGGTATACGTCGCTCCCGTCCTGATCGGCTCCGGCCCGGACCGCGATCGGCCGGCTGTGACCGACATCGGGGTCACGACCCTCGCACAGGCTCACCGGCTCGAGCTGACTTCGCTCGAGCGGCTCGGCGATGACGTGTTGTTTGTCGCCCGCCCCCGCGCCGCAGCCGAGGCCCCCGAATCCCTGTCCCCCGAGACCACCGTCGCTGACGCTTCGTCGGTGTAGTCAGGAGATCGCCATGTTCACAGGACTCGTTGAAGAGATCGGCCGCGTTACCGCCGTCGAGCCGTCGGGCGACGGCATCCGGTTGACGATTCACGCACCGCGATCCGTCGCGGATGCCGCGCACGGCGACTCCATCGCCGTCAGCGGGGTGTGTTTGACCGTCGTCGCCCGCGACGTTGATGGCTTTACGGCAGATGTCATGCGCCAGACCCTCGACATGTCGACCCTCGCGGATGTCTCGGTCGATCGCCTCGTCAACCTCGAACGCGCTACCGCCGCCGGCGGGCGCCTGGGCGGCCACATCGTGCAGGGTCACATCGATGGCACGGGGACGGTGCTCGAGGTTCGGCCCGGCGACCAGTGGCGCGTGATCCGCGTTGCGATCCCACAGCACCTGGCCCCGCTCATCGTCGACAAGGGATCGATCGCGATGGACGGCGTGTCACTGACCGTCAGCGCCGTCAGCGAGCCCGCTGACTCCGAACCGTGGTTCGAGGTCTCGCTCATCCCCGAAACCCTCGAGGCGACCACGTTCGACGCCCTCCAGCCGGGCTCGCCCGTCAATCTCGAGACCGACATCCTTGCCCGTCACGTACAGCGTCTGCTGGCGTTCCCTCCGGCGGCCCCGGCCGCCCCGACCGAAGGAGGCTCGCAGTGAGCCTTGCCCCCATCACCGAGGCGCTCGATGCCCTGCGCGCCGGCCGCCCGATCATCGTCGCTGATGACGAGGACCGCGAGAACGAGGGCGATGTCATCCTCTCGGCAGAACTTGCCACGCCCGAGGCCGTGGCGTGGACGATCCGCTGGTCCAGCGGCCTGCTGTGCGCACCGATGCCCGCCGAGTGGGCCGATCGCCTCGACCTGCCGCCCATGGTCGCGGTCAACGAGGACGCCCGCGGCACCGCCTACACGGTGACCGTCGACGCAGCCGACCGCACCTCGACCGGCATCAGCGCGAGTGATCGGGCACACACGCTGAACGTGCTGGCCGATCCCGCCTCGACGCCCTCGAGCGTCATCCGGCCGGGCCACGTTCTGCCGCTGCGCGCCGTCGACGGGGGCGTTCGCGAACGCGCCGGCCACACTGAGGCTGCCGTCGAGTTGATGCGCCTGGCAGGGCTGCAGCCGGTCGGGGCGATCGCGGAGGTCGTCGCCGAGGACGGCTCCATGATGCGGATGCCGGGACTGCTGGAACTCGGCGCGCGCGACGGGGTGCCGGTCATCACGATCGAGCAGCTCATCGCCTACCTCGACGAGCACGAGCCTCGCACCGTCGCACCGCACAACGTGCATCACCGTCGTGTGAGCCTGCGCGCCGAGGCCACCGTGCCCACGTCACACGGCGTGTTCCGATTCCTGGCCTATAAGGATCGGATCACGGGCACCGACCACATTGCGGTCGTCGCCGGCGATCTGGCCGAGGATGCGCCGCTCGTGCGCGTGCACTCGGAGTGCCTGACCGGCGAGGCGTTTGGTTCCCTGAAGTGCGAATGCGGACCCCAGTTGGATGCCGCACTCGACGCGATCGCGCACGACGGCGGCGTCGTCATCTACATGCGCGGGCACGAGGGACGCGGTATCGGCCTGATCAACAAGCTGCGCGCCTACAGCCTGCAGGAGCGAGGCCTCGACACCGTCGACGCGAACCTGGCCCTCGGGCTGCCTGCAGACGCGCGTGACTACGCTGCCGCTGCCGGCATCCTGGGAGATCTGGGCATCGACCGGATGCGACTGCTGACCAACAACGGCGACAAGGTGGCTCAGCTGCGGGGCCTCGGCCTCGACATCGTCGAGCAGGTGCCGCTCCTCGTGGGCGTCGGCCCCAACAACCACCAGTACCTGGCAACGAAGGCTGAGCGCATGGGGCACACCATCGCTCTCGACGACCTGGATCGCGCCCTCGGAGCCGGGGTCGCGACAGAGAGGACCGACGCATGAGCGGAACCGGCGCACCGGAACGCGAGACGATCGACGGCTCGGGGCTGAACATCGTGATCGTCGCCGGGCAGTGGCACGAGACGATCGCGAACGGCCTGCTGGAGGGTGCCCGCCGGGCACTCGAGGGCGCAGGAGCGTTCTACCGTGTCGTCCCCGTGCCGGGCTCGTTCGAGCTTCCCGTGGTGGCGAAGGCAGCCCTGGATGCCGGCGCTGACGCGGTCGTCGCGCTCGGGGTCATCATCCGCGGCGGAACCCCGCACTTCGAGTTCGTGTCATCGGCAGCCACCGACGGGCTCACCCGCGTCGCCCTGGACACCGGCAAGCCCGTCGGCTTCGGCGTGCTGACCCTGGACGACGAGGCGCAGGGGATCGACCGGGCCGGCCTTCCGGGCTCGCGCGAAGACAAGGGCTTTGAGGCAGCGGACGCTGCCCTGCGTACCGCGCTCGCGCTGCGCGAGCTGCGGGGCTGATCAGCACGCGGGGCTGATCAGCCCCGGGTGAGGCGACCGAGACTCCACCTTCAGTGAGGCATAAGGTACGCTGACGGCATGGAGATTCTTCGTCACGCCGTCCTTCTCGTTCATCTCTCGGGCTTTGCGATTTTGTTCGGCGCCTGGGTCGTCGAGGCCGTGCGCCGCACCGGGGCCGTGACCGCTCTGATGAACTGGGGCCTGCTGATCGCGGGCGTCGCAGGGCTCGCGCTGGCAGCACCGTGGGGCGTGCCCGAGGGCGTCGAGTTCAACTACGCGAAGATCGGCACGAAGCTCGTCATCCTGCTGATCATTGGGGCGCTCCTGGGTATCGGGTCGGCCCGTACCAAGCGGAACGGCTCAGCCCCTGCCGGTGTATTCTGGGCGATCGGCATCCTGACCTTTGTGAACGCGGCCATCGCCACACTCTGGCGCTAGCCGGCGCCGAAGGCGCAGGGGCCGTTATCGTCCGCCTCGTCGACAGGCCCGCATGACCTCCGCAACCGCTGCCCTTCCCGCGCCCGCCAACCCGCGAAGCCGTGTCATCACGGCAAGCCTTATCGGCACGACGATCGAGTTCTACGACTTCTACGTCTACGCCACGGCGGCGGTTCTGGTCTTCCCTACTCTGTTCTTTCCGACGGGAAACGAGACCACGTCGCTACTGGCATCCTTTGCGGTGTTCGGCGCGGCGATGGTTGCGCGTCCGCTCGGCGCCGTGGTGTTCGGTCACTTCGGAGACCGGTTCGGCCGCAAGGCGACCCTCGTCACCTCGCTGCTCACGATGGGGATCGCGACCTTCGTGATCGGTCTGCTGCCCACGGTCAATGAGATCGGGGTCTGGGCGGCGGTATTCCTGCTCGTGCTGCGACTCGCGCAGGGATTCGCGCTCGGCGGCGAGTGGTCGGGCGCCGCGCTTGTGGCAACGGAGAACGCCCCGGCCGGCAAGCGCGCGTGGTACGGCACCTTCCCGCAGCTGGGTGCACCGATCGGCTTCATCATCGCCAACGGCATCTTCCTGGCGATCAATCTTTCGCTCCCCCACCCGGATGGCACCGCGCAGGCATCCGACGCGTTCCTTGCCTGGGGCTGGCGCATCCCGTTCCTCTTCTCGGCAGTCATGGTGATCGTCGGGCTGTGGGTGCGGCTGCGCCTGGTCGAATCCGACTCGTTCACGCGGGCCGAAAGGAAGGGGACGCTCAGGAAGTTCCCGCTCGGGCTCGCGCTGCGTCGCTACTGGTGGCAGCTGATCCTCGGCACCTTCATCATGCTGGCGACCTACGTGCTGTTCTATCTGATGACGAGCTTCACGCTCTCGTACGGAACGAAGGCGACCACGGATGCCGCGCAGGCCGCCGCAGAAGCCGCGGGAACCCCGTTCGACCCGGCCACCTACGTGCCTGGCCTCGGTTTCGGGTACACCGACTTCGTGCTGATGCAGATCATCGGGGTCGTCTTCTTCGGGATCTTCACACTGCTGTCGGGCCCCGTGGCCGACGCGATCGGCCGCCGTCGCCTGCTGCTGTGGGTGACGGCGGCGATCATCGTGTTCGGCTTCACCTTCACGGTGTTCCTGCTCCCCCAGGCTGACCCGAAGTTCACGGGAGCACTCGCGCAGGCGTTCCTCGTGTTCGGGTTCGTCCTCATGGGGTCGACCTTCGGCCCGATGGGCGCGGTGCTGCCCGAACTGTTCCCCACCGAGGTGCGCTACACGGGCTCGGCGGTGTCCTACAACGTGTCGTCGATCCTGGGCGCGGCCCTTGCTCCCCTGGTCGCGGTCGCCCTATGGGCAACCGCCGACGGGAGCCCGGTGCTCGTCGGGCTCTACCTGTCGGCGATGGCCATGCTCACCTTCATCGCCCTCGTGCTGTCTCCCGAGACCAAGGACGTGGACTACGACGAGATCGGGGCGGGCGAGACGGTATCGCTCTAACGAGGGCCTCGACGGCAGAACGCTGTCGCGTCAGTCCAGGAAGAGCTTGCGCAGTCGGGTGGTCGTAAAGACGAGGCCGACGGCGATCATGACCACGTAATACAGGACGTGACCGAGCATCGCGATCGAGAGCGCGCCGGTGGTGAGGCCGCGAATGAGTTCCACGCCGTGCCACAGCGGCAGGGCCATGACGATCGCCTGGACGAACTCCGGATAGACGGTGATCGGGTAGAAAGTCGCCGAGAACAGGAACATCGGGAGCAGCACCATGTTGATCCAGTCCATGTGCTGGAAGGTCTTCATGTAGCTCGTGATCGCCATCCCGAGGCTCGCGAACCCGAAAGCGATCAGCACGACCGCGGGGAGCGCGAGGATAGCCGTGGGCGCGAGATTCAGACCCGCGATCTGCATGATGATCATGAACCCGGTGGCGTAGACAAGTCCGCGCAACAGTGCGTAGAGGATCTCACCGAGGGCGACATCCAGCGGCCCGAGGGATGTCGAGAGCTGCCCCTCGTAGAGTTTGCCGTAGTTGAGCTTGAAGAAGACGTTCCAGGTGGAGTCGTAGATGGCGCCGTTCATCGCCGACACCGCCAACAGCGCGGGAGCGATGAAAGCCGCGTAGGAGACCACCAGCCCCGAGGAGGTCTCGACATCCTCGATGAGGCTACCCAGACCGATGCCGAGCGAGGCAAGGTAGAACACGGGCTCAAAAAAGCCCGAGAGCACGACGATCCAACTCGACGAACGCGCCGCGATGAGACCGCGCTGCACGACGGCCCAGGGGTTGCCCGACCACAGGGCGCGGACGCTCCCGCTGCGACGGGGTTCGATCTCCGATGCCACCGCGGTCATTTCGCGAGCCTCCGGGTGAAGGTGCGGCGAGCGAACGCGTAGCCGACCACGGTCAGGACGATCAGATAGGCGAGGTGCATCGCAGCGGCACCCGGGCCACCCGGTGACCCGTACGTTGCCATCCGACCCAGCTCCGATGCATGCCACAGGGGCGAGACCCACCCGATCCACTGCAGCCAGATGGGCAGGGTCTCGAGCGGGTAGAAGGTGCCCGAGAACAGGAACATCGGAACGAAGAGGAAGCGCTGCACGAGCGCGAACTGCCCCTTGTCATCCTGGATCGAGGCGGCGTATGCCATCAGGGGCACGCCGAACGCGAGGCCCGCAAGCAAACCGACGAACATCGCTACCCAGCCGGTCGCAGGGTCGGGAACAGCGCCGAAGAGGACGATGAACACGTAGTAGGCGACGACGGCGATCAGCATCCGTGCGGATGCGCCGAGGATCACCCCGTTCGCGATCTGCGGGCTCGACAGCGCTGACGCGTTGAACCCGTAGAAGTAGCGGCGCCACTTGAAGCCCGACATCACCGGATAGGTGAACTCCTCGGTAGCCACGCCGATCGCTGCGGTCATGAGCAGCGCCGGGGCGACGAACACGAGGTAGCGGACCTGCTCGCCGTGTACCTCGATCGTCCCGTCCAGGAGCGCAGCAAGTCCCAGCACCAGTCCGAGCAGGTACAGGATGGGCTGTCCGAGGGCCCCGACCACGATCGTCCACCCGTAGGCGCGCATCGCACGCACCATGTGCTCGGCGACGTACCACGATCCCCACCGGCGGGGCTTGCGCCCCCAGGTGAGCGCCTCGGCGCGCAGCTCATCGAGCGAGGGCTGAATGCGCGCATCCGGGACCGGCGTACTCATTCGATCAGCGACCTTCCGGTCAGGCGCAGGAAGACATCCTCGAGGCTCGACCGGCGCACCAGGGAGGTCAGTGGCTGCAGCCCGGCGGCTGTCACCCGTTCGAGCGCCTGTTCACCGTCGTGCGCGTAGACGAGGATGCGGTCGGGCAGCACCTCGACGCGGTCGCCGATCCCCTCGAGCTGCGGCGCCACCTGCTCGTTGCGGTCCGACCCGAAACGCACCTCGAGCACCTCACGGCTGGAGTGCTCGCGGATGAGGGAGGCAGGCGTCCCCTCGGCCATGATCCGGCCCTTGTCGACCACGATGAGCCTGTCGCACAACTGCTCGGCCTCGTCCATGTAATGCGTGGTCAGGACCAGCGTCGTGCCGCGCTCCTTCAAACGGAAGAGGCGATCCCACAGCACGTGCCGGGCCTGCGGATCAAGACCAGTCGTGGGCTCGTCCAGCAGCAGGATGCGGGGGTCGTTGATCAGCCCGCGCGCGATCGTGAGCCGACGCTTCATGCCGCCCGAGAGCTGGTCGACCTTGCTCTTGGCTTTGTCTTCGAGCGCAGCGAACGCGAGCAGCTCGTCGGCCTTCTGGGCGCACACCTTGCCGGGCAGCCCGAAGTAGCGGCCGTAAATGAAGAGGTTCTCGCGGGCGTTGAGTTCCCCGTCGAGGTTGTCCTGCTGCGGAACGACGCCCAGTCGCGAGCGGATCTCGGGCCCGTACTGGTCAGGATCCAGGCCCAGGATGCTGAGCTCTCCGCCCGTGCGGGTCGAGACTGCACCGATCATCTTCATCGTCGTTGACTTACCGGCACCGTTGGGTCCGAGAAGTCCGAAGGACTCGCCGGGGGCGACCTCGAACGATAGCCCGTTCACGGCGAAGAAGTCATCCTTGCCCGCGATCTTGTAGGCCTTGACGAGGTTATGGGCGCGGATCACGGGCTCTGGCACCGTCCTACTGTACGAGCGATCTCCGACATCCTGAGACGTCGGAGTAGCATCCCGGTGTGACCGATACACAGCTTCCGTACCGCGCCGACATCGTCGGCAGTTTCCTTCGACCGGCAGCTCTCGCCGAGGCTCGTGCCGCGCGCGCTGCCGGCGAGATCGACGAGAGCGCCCTGCGCGAGGTGGAAGACGCCGAGATCGCGGCGCTCGTGGCCAAGGAAGCGCAGAACGGTCTGCGGCTTGCCACCGATGGGGAATTCCGGCGGTCGTGGTGGCACTTTGACTTCTTCGGGATGCTCGATGGCGTCGAGGTCGTCGAGCTCGACCACGGCATCCAGTTCCAGGGTGTGCAGACCCGGCCGCTCGGCCTGCAGGTGAGCGGACAAGTCGGATTCCGTGACACGCACCCGTTCGTCGCCCACTTCCGCGCGCTTGCCGAAGCCACTGCTGCAACCGGAGCAACACCGAAATTCACGATCCCCGCCCCCACCGTGTTCGACTTCCGCCTCGAGCCCTCCGGGATCACCACCGACCTGTATGCCGACCGCGACGCGCTCGTACCCGACCTCGTGCAGGCCTACCGCGACGCGGTACAGGCGTTCTATGACGCCGGATGCCGCTACCTGCAGTTCGATGACACCGCATGGGCCTACCTCTGTTCGCCCGAGGAGCTCGAGAAGGCAGCGGCCCGCGGCATCCGCACCGAGGGAATCGGCGAACGCTACTCAGCGATGCTCAACGCGATCCTCGAGGCAAAGCCCGCCGACATGACGATTACAACCCACGTGTGCCGGGGCAATTTCCGGTCTACCTGGATCTCCTCCGGCGGCTACGAGCCGGTCGCCAAGCACCTGCTGGCCGACACGAACTACGACGGTTACTTCCTCGAGTACGACAGCGACCGCGCCGGTGGCTTCGAGCCGTTGCGCTTCCTCCCCCATGGCCACAAGCGCGTCGTGCTGGGCCTGGTGACCACCAAGTCGGGAGAGCTCGAGGATGCCGCCCTGCTGCGCACCCGCATCCAGGAGGCTGCGCAGTTCGCGCCGCTTGAGCAGCTTGCCCTCAGCCCCCAGTGCGGATTCGCCTCGACCGAGGAGGGCAACCTCCTCACCGAGGACGAGCAGTGGGCCAAGATCCGCCTGGTCGTCGACACTGCCGCCACCGTCTGGAGCTGACCCGCACGCGAGCCGCAGCCTTGACGCGAGGGGTCGCAACACGCCGCACAGACGCAGCGGCTTACGGCGTGTTGCGACCCCTCGCGTGGGAGTCCACAGCTTCAGGAGCGCTTGAGGTAAGGACGGCCCTCGAGGGCTGCGCGGTCGATCTCTTCCTGGTCCTCGACGAACGGGGTGCCGTGGGTGTGGAACGTCGGCACCGTCTTCATCCCCCAGGCCTGCCCTTTGGCGCGCTCGGCCTGACTCCACTCGACGACCGGCCAGTCGGGGTCGAGGATGAGACGCCCTTGTGCGGTGGCAAATTCGATGCGGTTCCCGCCCGGTTCCCATACGTAGAGGAAGAACGTCTGGTTGATCGCGTGCTTGTAGGGGCCGTACTCGATGTAGATGCCGTTCTCGAGGCAGATGTCGGCTGCCTTGAGGATGTCTTCCCGAGAGTCCGGGGCGATCGCGAAGCGGTGGAACCGGCCCCGCTGGTGCGTCCAGTCGTCGGAGTACACGACGTCGTACGACTTCTGGTTGAACCGGAACCACCAGGCCCCATACCGGCCGTCGTCGAGGCGCACCCGCTCGGACTCCCGCGACATCATGACATCGCGCCAGAACTCCCCCGCCGCGTTGACATCGCTCGCGAGGTAGTTGATGTGATCCATCCGCCGTGCGTTGATCCCCCGGCCGGGGTACGCGGATGCCTGGTTCTTCAGCGCCGGGCGATCCTCGTCATCCGGAACATAGTGCTCGGTGTCGTAGTACAGCGCCATGAGGTGGCCGTCGGGATCCTCGAACTCGAACGAGCGGCCCACACCGACCTCGGCATCCCGCCAGCCATGCCCGAGGCCGGATGCCTCGATCGCCGCCACTCGTCTCTCCAGAGCCTCCGGGCTCGATGCGCGGTAGAGAGTGCGACCCACGCCGTTCGTGTCGGACGCGGTGAGCTTGAGCGTGTACAGCTGGTACTCGTCCCAACACCGCAGATACGCCGAATCTCCGATGCGGGCGACCTCCCGCATCGCGCAGATGTCGCGGAAGAACCGGAGGCTCTCCTCGAACCGCGGAGTGAACAGTTCCACGGCGCCCAGGTGGGCAAGGTCGAAGTTCTCGCTCGTAGCCATGGGTGTCCTCTCTGACACAGCCTCTCTACCGATGCCTCCTGTCTATCATCGATTTACCTCTGGACATAGGTAAATTTTGCCCGTACGCTCTCGCTGACACCACCCGGACGAGGAAGTCGAGGAGACACCCATGGCCAAGAATCTGCAAGAGCTGCTGGACGAGAAGGGCGATACCGTCCGGATGCTGCGGGACTCGCAGCTCGGCACGTACATCTACCCGGTCGTCCCGGCCGAGTTCAGCAACTGGCGCCGCGAGCAGAAGGCGTGGCGCAACGCCGCCGTGCTCTACGACCAGAGCCACCACATGGTCAACTTCTTCGTGAAGGGACCCGACGCGCTGAAGCTGCTCAGCGAGACCGGCATCAACGGGTTCAAGAACTTCCCCGTCAACACGGCCAAGCAGTTCGTCCCGACGGCCTCCAACGGCGGCGTCATCGGTGACGGCATCCTCTTCCACGAAGCAGAGGGCGAGTACGTGTACGTCGGCCGCGCTCCCGGCGCGAACTGGCTGCAGTTCCACGCCGAGACCGGCGGCTACAACGTCGAGGTCCGCTACGACGACCGCTCCCCCTCGCGCCCCTACGGCCAGGCCGTGCACCGCGACTACTACCGCTTCCAGATTCAGGGCCCCAACGCCTGGGCGATCATCGAGAAGCTCGCCGGCGGCCCCGTCGAGCAGGTCAAGTTCTTCCACATGGGAGAGATGACGATCGCTGGCGAGAAGGTGCGCACCCTCCGTCACGGTATGGCCGGCGCCCCGGGCCTGGAGATCTGGGGACCGTACGAGCAGCACGGCAAGATCCGTGACGCCATCCTCGAGGCCGGCCGCGAGTTCGGCATCGAGCCCTGCGGCTCCCGCGCCTACTCCTCGAACACCCTGGAGTCGGGCTGGATCCCCTCGCCCCTTCCGGCGATCTACTCCAGTGAGGCAGAGCGCGCCTACCGCGAGTGGCTGCCCGCGAACAGCTACGAGGCCATCAACGCCCTGGCTGGATCGTTCGTCTCGGACAACATCGAGGACTACTACCTGAACCCCTGGGAGCTCGGCTACGGGTCGTTCGTCAAGTTCGACCACGACTTCATCGGTCGTGATGCCCTCGAGAAGATCGACCCCGAGACCCAGCGCAAGAAGGTCACTCTGGCCTGGAACGACGAGGACCTCACCAAGGTGCTCGCCTCCGTGCTCGACCGCGAAGGCCCCGGCTACCAGTTCTTCGACCTTCCCAACGCAAACTACGGCTCGAGCAACTACGACGCGGTCATCGACGCCGACGGCAACACCGTCGGACTCTCGCTGTTCACCGGCGTCACCGCCAACGAGAAGCGCGGCCTGTCGCTGGCCACGGTCGACCGTGACGTGCCCGTGGGCGCCGAGGTCCGGGTCGTCTGGGGCGAGCCGAACGGCGGGTCGGGCAAGACGACAGTCGAGCCGCACGAGCAGATCGCGATCCGCGCCGTCGTGAGCCCGGTGCCGTACGCGGTGACCGCACGCCAGGAGTACCAGGGCGGGTGGCGCACCACCGGGGCACTCTGACCCCGACGCGCTACGCGCACCACACGAACGAGGGGGCGGATGCTGCAGCATCCGCCCCCTCGTTCGTGTCAGAACCGACGCATCACGACGCGATGTGGATGCCTTCAAAGCCGCCCGGAAAGCCGCTGACGGCGGCAGAGACCGTCGCAAAGAACCAGTCCAGCGCTCCCGTGTGCTGCGGGGAGCGGCGACGATACAGGTGCAGCTCTACCGGGCCCAGAGCAAACGGCAGATCACGGATCACCAGCGGCCAACTGCGCGACCACCCGACGGCGAGAGTCTCGGGAATCGTGGCGATCAGTGTTGTCGACCGCGCCAGCAGAGGCGGGAGCGACGCGACATGCTGCACGCTGATTGCCGGAGGATCGCTCACGCCCTGACGGGCGTGCACGCCGGCCAGCAAGCTTGCGCTCGAATCGCCTTCGACCCACACTCGCCGCGCCCCCCGGTAGACCTCGAGAGTCATCTCTGTCTCGGCTAACGGGTTCTGGGCCGACATCACGACGCGGTACCCCTCGCGCTTGACGGTCTGCCGCTCAAAGGCGCCAGGCAGCTCCATGGGGGTGATGGCAAGGTCCACGGACCCCCTCGTGAGCAGCTCTTCGAGGTCTTCGCCCCGCAGCGCACTGACGGCGAGCCGGGCGCGCGGCGCCGCGGCAGCCATGGCCTCCCCGATCGCGGGCAACCAGCCGATCTCGCCCAGTTCTGACAGGGCTATCCGAAACGTGCGCTCGGAGGTGGAGGGATCAAAGCCGGTCACGGCAGCCAGCGTCCGATCGATCACGGACAGACCCTCGTGCAGCTCGGGATAGATCGCCTCGGCGAGGGCCGTGGGGCGCATCCCCTGGGCAGTGCGCTCGAACAACGGATCACCGAGCTCCCGCCGCAGCCTCGCCAGCGACTGACTGATCGCCGACTGCGTCACAAAGAGCCTGCGCCCCGCCGCCGTAAGGCTGCCGGACTCGTAGATGGCCACGAAGACCCGTGTGAGGTTCAGGTCCGTGAGCATAGGTGTCCTCGCGGTGCGCTGAGATGAGGACTACTCATAGTGGCATTAGCAGAGCTCATGCTCAGAGGCTATTTGATTCAGTACTGCTTGGGATAGCGTCTCCCCGGATCGGTGCGTATCGCGGCGATCCCGTAACAAAGGAGTTCACATGACCGAGTCCCTTGCCGCCGCGATCGCGCGCGCCGGAGGCCCCGTGCAGCTTCTGCGCAACGCGCAGGCGCGGCCCACGATCTTTCCCGTGACGGCGGAGTTCAGCAACTGGAGATCAGAGCAGCAGTCCTGGCGCAGCACTGTCGCGCTGCTGGACCAGTCGCACCACATGACGGATCTGTTCATCCGCGGCCGCGATGCCCTGCGTCTGCTGAGCGATCTCGGCGTGAACAGCTTCGCCCGCTTCGAAGTCGACAACGCAAAGCAGTTCATTGCCGTCAACAACGAGGGATACCTCATCGGTGACGCGATCCTCTTCTACCTGGCCGAGGAAGAGTTCGACCTCGTCGGCCACCAGATGGTGATCGACTGGGTGCAGTTCCACGGTGAGACCGGGGACTACGAGGTCACCTTCGAGCGTGACGGCAACTCGATCGTGCGCGCGGGCAACCCCACGCTGTACCGCTACGAGTTGCAGGGACCGAACGCACTGGAGCTCATGGAGCGCGTCACCGGCGCACCAGTCCCCCCCACGCGGTTCTTCCACATGGCCACCTTCACGATCGACGGCATCACCGTGCGATCGCTGCGCCACGGGATGGCGGGACAGCCCGGCTTCGAGCTCTTCGGCCCCTGGGAGGACGGCGACCGCGTCCGCGAGGCGCTGCTGCGCGAAGGCGCATCGCTCGGGCTGGTCCGGGTCGGCTCCAAGGCGTACTCCTCGGCGAACCTCGAGTCTGCATGGGTGCCCTCCCCGCTGCCGGCGATCTTCACCGGAGCCCACGCAGAGCGCTACCTCGAGTGGCTTCCCGCCACCAGCGCCGGGTCTTTGGCCGGGAGCCTCAGCTCCGACCGGATCGAGGACTACTACGTCACCCCGTACGACCTCGGCTATGGCCGCAGTGTCGCCTTCGATCACGACTTCCTCGGCCGGGAGGCCCTGGAGCGTATCGCCGAGCAGCCCACCCGCGTCAAGGTGACCTTGATCTGGAACCCCGACGACGTGGCGGCGGCCCAGCGATCCCTGCTCGAGCCGGGCGTGCCGGCAAAGTACATCGACTTCCCGAAGGCGCGCTACGGCCTCTACCAGGTCGACCGCGTCCGGGCGAACGGTCAGGATGTCGGAATCTCGCACGATGCCGGCTACATCACGAACGAGCAGGTGTTCGCATCCCTGGCGAGCCTCGTTCCGGATGCCGCGGAGCCGGGCACCGAGGTCGTGGTGGTGTGGGGTGAGGAGCCCAACTCCGCCAAGCCCGCCGTCGAGCCACATCGTCAGGTCGAGATCCGCGCGACGGTTGCTCCCGCGCCCTATTCGTCGTACGCCCGCGAGAACTACCGTCGGGACACCTCAGCAGCATCCAGCTGACCTGCGGGAGGTCATCGCCGCCGCGCGCTAAGCCACACCGCGCGGCGGCGATGACGCACGACGCCCCGGGTCGGGGTGTGTCTCGAGGTAGGCCAGCGAGCGCAGCGAGGTCGAAACGAGCGGATGAATGCCGTGCGGCTCGTCGCGACCGGTGGTTCCCGCGTCCGGGAGATAGGCATCCCGCAGCGCCTCGGTGATCTGCCGAGCGGCAACCGACAGCAGTTCGACGATCCCCTGAATCGGCGCCCCGTCGTTGGGTACGACGACTCCCAAGCCCGCGTAGACCACCCCGTGAGGTCCTACGACCGGCACGGCGATGCCGCGGGACTCCTCGTGGATGAACCCCTCTGCGCACACGTAGCCCTCTCCGCGGACGCGACGCAGCAGGTCGCGCAGACTCGCCTCGTCACGAGGAGTGCTCGCGGTGTAGCTCGGCCATCCGGCAGCCACGACCTCATCGACAAGCCCCGGCTCGGCATGGGCGAGCAGAACGAGGCCGCTGGAGCTCACGGGGAGCGGGATCCGGCCGCCGATCAGGGTGGCGTTCACGACCGCGTCGCGCGTCGACATCCGTTCGACGAACAGCACGTCGAGCCCGGCGAGCACTCCCAGCTGTGTGTGCTGGCGCACCCGCGAGTGAACGGCGGCCAGCCACGGCTTTGCCAGCTCCCGCAGCCCGATCGCTCCCGGGGTGCGCGATGCGAACTCCCACAGGCGCACGCCGAGACGGTAGGACTTGTCGGGGAGCCGCTCGAGCAGCCCCTCCCGCTCGAGTTCGCCGACGAGGCGGTGCGCTGTCGAAGCCGACAGGCCCGCCGCGTCGGCGATCTCGGTGAGCGTGAGGAAGGGTCGCCTGGCTTCGAAGGCGTCGAGGATCTTCAGGTGCTTATGCAGCACCGACTCTCCGGCCGATCCCCGCGCCATGGCATCCTCCTCGATGACGCCACGATGCTACTCGCGTTGCTCAATCGTCGGCGCGATAGACCGTACGCGCGTACTCGTGGTACGGCGCCGGCGCGACCGTGGCACGGATGCGTACCTGCCGGTGTTGCGCGTCGACGCTGTGCTTCTGCGAGATGGGGTCTTCCCCCCAGACGACCTCGACGACCTCACCGTCGGCGATGTCGACATCCAGGGTCGCGAGCGACATGTAGAGCTGGTCGTAAGCGATATAGCCCGCATCGGTCGAAATGCCGACGCGGCGACCATCCAGCAGCACCTCGTCCATCTGGTAGAGGCCGTAGCGGGCCTTCGGGAAGTCGAGGAACTTCGCGGGGATGCCGGGCTCCATCTGCGAGCGCACGACATCGGCGACATCGTTCGCATTCCACAGCAGGGTGACCTTGCGGCGCGTCGGATTCTCGGCGAGCTTCTCGAGGGCTTCGCGACCGTGGAAGTCGTGATCGAACCGGACCGAGCGACCGAGCCCCAGGTCGTAGGGCGTCATGTAGTAGTCGTGGATGTCTTCGCTGAAGAGCGATCCGCCGATCGAGCCGGCGCGGTCGGCAGGAAGCCACTCCCGATACTCGGCGAAGTCCTCGTCGAAGATGGCGGGGAAGGGCGTGGGGACCCATCCGGATTCGAGCGGGGTGGCCGAGTAGGCCTTCGCACCGACGCGACGGATGCCGTGCTCAGCACCTGCCTCCATGAGCGCGTTCAGGACGATCTCGTTGTCGTCCCAGGGACCGTAGAACTCGAAGCCGGGCTGACCGGCCATGCCGTGGCGCAGCGCCTTGACGGGACGCCCGGCGATCTCGACATCCCCGATGTGGAAGAACTTGATGTCGGGGGCAGGTCCGCCGAAGACCTTCTCCATGACGAGGTCCGCGTTCGGCCCCTGCAGCTCGTAGCGGTAGAACGTCGGCGGACCCTGACGCATGTGCGAGTTGCCCTCGAGCCGGTGGTGAACGTCTTTTCCGGCCGCCTGGGCCTTCTCGGCGTTGAATCGAACCCAGTCGATGAGCAGGTGATGTCCGATGAGCACGAGTCCCTCGGGCGCATCCTCGTTGTAGAACAGGATGCCGTCGCCGATGAGGTAGCCGTCCTTGTTCACGGAGATCAGCTGCTTCGCGACCCCGGGACGGAACGTGCCGAACGTGTTCGGGGAGATGCTCGAGAGCAGCGGAATGAGATCAGCACCGCCGAGGAACAGCTGGGTCATGTGGTGCGACTGGTCCATGAGCGCCACCGTGCTGTTCCACGCACGCTGTTCATCACGCCAGTTCGTGAACTCGGGTGCTACCGGGAACGTGAACGCCGGCCAGTTCTGATTGCGCATCAGAGTTACGGGGCTCCCGGCGCCAGCAATGGCCACGGCAAGGGATTCGGATGTCATCGTCGACCTTTCCTATCGATGTGGCGCCATGCTAGGTCGGCCTCGTTACGCCGACGGTGATGACTTCCATTGAACAGAATCGGGATCGATGGGGCTCGTGAGCGGCGCCAAGATGGGGGCGTCGGACGTTTCCTCGTCACGATCTGGGCACACCCGCGGTGGCGTGCAACCAAAATCGTTGACAATCCTGAGGTTGGGTCGTAGCGTCCGAGACAGGTCGTGGCACTGGCGCCACGGGGAGGGATGGGCGATGGCCGCTCGACTGACACTGCGAGACCTGACTCTCCGTTTCGGCGGAATCAGCGTGCTCGAAAACGTCAGCTTCGACGTGGAGCCCGGCCTCATCTTCGGCCTCGTCGGCCCGAACGGCGCGGGCAAGACGTCCCTGTTCAACTGCATCAGCGGTCACTACAAGCCAAGCTCGGGGTCCATCCTGATCGACGACGAAGAGGTCATCGGATCCTCGCCCGCGACGCTCGCGCGGCATGGGCTCGCTCGGACGTTCCAACACCCTGCCCTGCAGCTCGAGTCGACCGTGTTGGACAACGTCATGCTCGGAGCGCATACCCGGATGCCGGGCGGGCCGATCGCATGGTCTCTGCGGCTGCCCATGACGGGACGTTCCGAGAAGCAGATGCGATCGGAGGCACGCGAGGTTCTTGCGAAGGTCGGCCTCGACTGGGCGGCGGACATGCATGCCGACGAGCTCTCGCACGGACTGCACAAGGGAATCGAGCTTGCCCGAGCTCTGATGTCACGCCCACGGCTGCTGCTGCTGGACGAACCCGCAGCCGGACTTCCGCATTCCGAGGTCGAGCATCTCATCGAGCTCATCCGCGCGATCCGCGCCGAGGCCGACATCACGATCGTCGTGGTGGAACACCACATGGGACTGATCGCGGCCCTCACCGACCGCGTCGTCGTCCTCGACCATGGCAGGAAGCTCGTGGAGGGTACTGCGGCCGAAGCACAGTCCGATCCTCGCGTCATCGAGGCCTACATCGGGAAGGAGGCGGGCGATGACGCTGCTTGAACTCGAAGACGTCACCGCGTTCTACGGACCCGTCCAGGTGCTCGAAGGCGTCTCCTTGAGCGTTCCCGACGGCGGCGCTGTCGGCATCCTCGGGGCGAACGGGGCGGGCAAGACGACGACGCTGCGCGCGATCACGGGGGTGGTGCGCGCCGGCGGACGAATCATGTTCGATGGCACAGACATCCGCGGAAAGCGCCCGGAGCAGGTAGCCGCCCTCGGGATCGCGCATGTCCCCGAGGGCCGCGGAACCCTCGCAGATCTGACAGTTCGCGAGAACCTGCGGGTGGGCGCCTACCTGCGTAAAGACCGCAAAGGCATCGAGAAGGACATCGACTACCTGCTCGAACTCTTCCCGAACCTCAAGGAGCGGATTCGCTCGCACGGCGCGGCCCTCTCGGGCGGCGAACAGCAGATGCTCGCCATCGCACGCGCCGTCATGGCGAAACCTCGCCTCATCCTGCTCGACGAAGCCTCGCTGGGCCTGGCTCCCAGCACTGCCAAGAGCGTCTATGAGGCGATCGCGCGGCTGCGGGCCGAGTCAGGTATCGCCATGGTCGTCGTCGAACAGAACGCAAATCTTGCTTTCACCGTCGTTGATTCCGCAACAGTTCTCGAGACCGGGCGCAACGCGCTGACCGGCACCACGTCCGAACTCAAGGGCATGGACGAGATCCGACGCGCATACCTGGGGGGCTGACGGATGGGAACCTTCGTCCAACTCGTCGTCGACGGGCTCTCGACGGGCTCGATCTACGCAGCGCTCGCGCTCGCGATCGTCCTGGTTAACCAATCGACGGGACTCATCAACTTCGCCCAGGGCGGGATGGCGGTTCTGGCCGCCTACGTCGCATACACGCTGACGCAGGTCGGCCTTCCGCTGATTCTGGCGATCCTCGTCTCGGTACTGTTCGCGTTCGTCTTCGGAGCGATCGTCGAGCGGTTCCTCATGCGCCGCTTCGAGGGCGGCGATCCAGACACCGCTGTGGTCGTCACGATCGGCCTGCTGACGCTGATCACGGGGTTCGTGGGGTGGATCTGGTCGTACAACAACCTGCTCTTTCCCTCGCTGTTCCCGCTCGATACGGTGAGCTTCCTCGGCGCGGTGATCAGCGTTCGCTCCCTCGGCACGATCTTCGTCATCGTGGCGATCATGGGTCTCCTGCAACTGCTGTTCGTCGGCACGAAGCTCGGCCTGGCCTTGCGCGCCGTGGCGATCAACCCGCAGTCGGCCGCGTTCTCGGGGATCGCCGTCGGCCGGATGCTGATGGTCGGATGGGGTCTGGCGGCAGGGCTCGGAGCCGTAGCCGGAGCGCTCGTGGCGCCGCAGCTCACGCTCACGCCCGGAATGATGGACTCCGCGCTGGTCTACGCCTTGGCGGCCGTCATCCTGGGTGGTCTTTCGAGCCCGATCGGAGTCGTCATCGCCGCGTGGCTCATCGGAGTCCTTGAAAACCTCGCGGCAGTGTACGTGCCTTTCATCGGCCACGACATGAAGATCGCGGTGCCCTTCATCCTGATCTTCGTGGTGCTGCTCGTGCGACCACAGGGACTGTTCGGACGCAAGACGGTGGTGCGCGTGTGATGACCTCGACAACCGATTTCACGATCCCGGCTCGCGGCACAGCGCGACCCTGGGTGCGCTGGGTCATCATTGCAGCGATCGCTGTCGCCCTCATCGTGGGACCGCTGATCCTCCCCGAGTTCGCGAACCAGACCGCAGCCCGCATCGGCGTCTTCGCCGTCGCGGTACTCGGCCTCAACGTCGTGATGGGCTACGCCGGGCAGGTCTCGCTCGGTCAGATCTTCTTCGTCGGCCTCGGAGCCTACGTCACGGCGTACGGCGTCACGCAGGACTGGAACATCATCCTGGTCTTCGCGCTCGCGTGCATCCTGCCCGGCGTCGTCGGGCTCATCGTGGCCCTGGCGGCAAGCCGTCTCGGCGGGCTTGCGATCGCGATGGTCACGATCGCGCTCCCGATCGTCGGTGTGCCCTTGGCCAAGCGCCTCTCGGAGTTCACCGGCGGATCGCAAGGGATCTCGGCGCGCTTCTCGGCAGCGCCCGAGTGGACGGGGCTCTACAACGACCAGTGGCAGCTCTACATCGTCATCCTGATCACGGTGATCGTGTTCCTGCTCACGCGAAACCTCGTGCACGGCAAGTTCGGTCGCGCGCTGGCCATCGTCAAATCCAACGAAGCCGTCGCGGCATCCATGGGAATCTCGCCCTACTGGTACAAGGTGCTTGCGTTCACGATCGCGTCGGTCATCGGTGGCGTGGCGGGATTCATGTACATGGTGGTGGTGCAGTACACCTCGCCCGAGACCATGAGCTTCGCGCACTCCATCTCCCTCCTGGCGGCGATGGTGATCGGCGGGGCAGGAAGCATCGTCGGCTCCCTCCTCGGCGGCGCCTACTACGTGCTTGTTCCGCAATGGACGAACCTCATCAACCCCAGCATGACGGCGTTCTTCCAGGGAATCATCCTGCTCGCGATCCTCTTCGTTCTGCCCGGCGGCCTCGCCTCGCTCCCCCGCACGGTGCGGCGCCTGACCAGGCGCGCCTCCGGATCGGGGAGGCCCTCCGAATCGGCGGGCACGCCACCCACCCGTTCTGACACACCCTCCCAACCAACACCAGAAGAAAAGAGGCACAACACATGAGCACTCTGCGCACCAAGGCGCGGGTCACCTCCGTCGTCGCGGGCATCGGCATCGTCGCCCTGCTCGCGGCCGGATGTTCCCGCGGCGGGGATTCCGGTGGCGGCGAGAGCACCGATGGTGCCGTCGCCAACAGCCCCGGCATCACCGACACAACCCTCACGCTCGGCGTATCGACGCCGCTCTCGGGCGCCACAGCCGGCCCCGGCACCTGCACTGTCGCGGGACTTGCCGCATATATGGGTGCCCGCAACGCCGAAGGCGGCATTGAGTTCGGCGACGGCAAGACCCGCACCATCGAGGTCAAGTCGTACGATGACGCCTACGACCCGCAGAAGGCACTGGCGAACTTCCAGCAGATGGTGGCCGACGACGTGTTCGCAGCCACCTCGGGCCTCGGGACTCCCACGAACCGTGCGTGGCGCGAGGCCGCGATCGACGAGGAGTTCCCGCAGGTGCTGATCATGACCGGCGATCCACTCTTCTCCGACCCCGAGGAAAGCCCGTGGCAGCTCGGCTTCGTGCCGGTCTACCAGAACGAGGGCGCGGCATTCGGTGAACTGCTCGCCGAGTCGGGTGACCACAAGGTCGCGATCCTGTATCAGAACGACGACTACGGCCAGGGCTACGTCGAGGGCTTCAAGGAGGCCGTGGCGGGCGCCAGCAACATCGAGATCGTCGGCGAGCTGAGCTACGAGGCCACCGACACGTCGGTCGATGCTCAGCTCACCGAACTCGCTGCCACCGGCGCCGATGTCTTCTTCAACGCGATGTCGATCACCCCGCTGGTGATCTCGTCGCTGCAGAAGGCCCAGGAACTCGGATGGCTCCCCAGCTGGTTCCTGCCCTCGAACACCTCCAGCCCGACGGCGATCCTGCAGCCGGGCAACGCGGTGGCCTTCCCCGGCGTCTACTCCGTCTCGTTCTCGAAGGCACCGGCAAGCCCGGCCTTCGCCGAGGACGAGGATGTCGTGACCTTCCTCTCTGACCTCAAGGAGTACGGCAACTACCCCGACCCGCCGGCGTTCCCGCACTGCATGTGGAGCTACATGATCGGTGCGACGCTCGAGCAGGTGTTCCAGAACATGACCGAGCCCACGCGCGACGACTTCATGCTGCACCTGCGTGAGGTCACCGACTTCGAGGCGCCGCTCATGCTTCCGGGTACCGCGGTCACCACGACAGTCCCCGGTGAGCCGGCGGTCTCGAGCGTGATCGTCCAGAAGTACAACGGCACCGGGTACAGCGACGCCGACAGCATCGGCTGACCTCGGTATCTGGAAGGGGCGGTCCGGGCTCTCCGGGCCGCCCCTTCCTGTCGGGTCAGTCAGTCCGTGAGGCGTGGCGCAGTCAGTCCAGCGTCCGCAAGACCTCGATCACACCGGCCAGGTGAACGCGCATTGCCGACTCGGCAGCGTCGGGATCTCGGGCGACGACGGCGTCGATGATCGCAGCGTGTTCATGAACGGAATCCAGCCCACGCCCCGGATGCAGGGCAAGGCGGAACTGATGGCGCGCCGACTGCGCACGAAGGCGTTCGAGGAGGAGGACCGCCGTGTGATGCCGACTGATCTGCTGCACACTCTGGTGCACCGCGTTTTTCAGTTCGGAATAGGTCAGGTGGTTCCCGGACTCGGCGGCGGCAAACATGTCAGCGCGCAGTCGTCGCAGACTGGCGATCTCATCGTCGTCGACGAGCTCTGCAGCCTTACGTGCGCAGAGGGCTTCGAGTCCCATCCGCACCTCGGCGATTTCCACCGCCTCGTCGATCGTGACCGAACGCACGCGGGCGCCCTTGTTCGGCATCCGTTCGACGAGCCCCTCGCTTGACAGCGTCAACAGGGCGTTGCGGACGGCGGATCGCGACGCGCCGAACTGATCGCTGATGTCGGCTTCGATGAGGCGCTGGTGCGGCGCATAGCGTCCGGTCTGGATCGCCTCGCGGATCTGCCCGGTAACGTCGGCGCTCGAAGCACCCTGGACTGACATCGTCGTCATCGACGCATCCTCCTTGAGTCGACAATAGTGTCTGCGCAGGAACTGTCGACGATTTCTTTCACGATCTCGGTGCGGATCCTCACCCGACGTCATCCGCCGGGTGAGCAGAACAACCAGCGCGGAGTACGGTCGTAGTTAGCCCCTCCCCCGAATCGAGGTCTCGATGTCGCGCGCTGATTCGCGTCCCGCCCGCCGTGGTCGTCGCACCCCCGAAGAAGGCCCGCGCGCGACGTTCCGCCAGCTGGTGCCCTTCCTTCTCGAGCATCGGAACGTGCTCATCGTGGTCGCGATCCTGAGCATCATCGGCGCAGTCGCCACTCTCGCCCAGCCCGTGCTGGTCGGCCAGGTGATCACCCGCGTTCAGGATCAAGTCCCCCTCGGATGGCTGGTGTGGGGAATCGTCGCGCTCGTGGTCGCGGCGTCCCTCATCTCCGGGTTCCAGCACTACCTGCTGCAGCGCACCGGGACTGCCGTGGTCTACTCGAGCCGGCGACAGCTCGTGGCCCGCATCCTGCATCTTCCCATCCGGGAGTTCGATGCCCGCCGCACGGGCGACCTCGTCTCCCGTGTCGGTACCGACACCACGCTGCTCTACGCGGTCCTCACGCAGGGACTCGCGGATGCCGTCGGCAACTCGCTCCTCTTTATCGGCGCCCTGGTCGCGATGGCCCTGATCGACCCGCTCCTGCTGCTGCTGATTGTCGTCGTCATCGGTCTGTCGGTCACCGTGGTCGTGATCCTCAGCGGCAGGATTCGCCGCGCCACGGGTGAGCAGCAAGAGAAGGTCGGCGAGCTCGCGTCGTCAGTGGAGCGCGCTGTGAGTTCGATACGGACGGTGCGCGCCGCCGGCGCCACCGACCGCGAAGTCGCAGACATCACGGGTGTCGCGACGGAGGCTTACGGCGTCGGCGTGCGGATCGCGAAGGTCTCGGCGCTCGTCGTTCCTGTCGCGGGTATCGCCCTGCAGGTCTCGCTGCTGGTCGTCCTGGGCGTCGGCGGGTTCCGCGTGGCATCCGGCGCGATCGAGATCGCGAGCCTGGTCACCTTCATCATGTTCCTCTTCCTGCTCGTCGGCCCCCTCGGGAGCTTCTTCGGCGCCATCACCTCGGTGAACCAGGCCCTGGGGGCTCTCGGCCGCATCCAAGAGATCCTCAATCTGCCGGTCGAGGATGCCGACGACGCGCGGCTCGCGGCATCCGTCACGGAGTCCTCCCCCGCCCGTTTGCCGCAACACGCCGCAGGCTCAGACGCCGACGATCAGTTTGCGGCAATCGAATCGCCGGCGATCGAGTTCCGGGATGTCTGGTTCCGCTATCCCGAGGCCGTTGTCGCCGCGCGCCGGAAGGCCGAAACTGAAGCACGTGCGGTGCTCGAGAGTGCGCATGTCGACACCTCGGTGATCGCACTCCCGGGTGACGGCGAGGGCGACGCGGATGCCGAGTCCGGCGCGCAGGCGCAGTCCGAGGCATCCGATCATGCTGGCGAGGTGCTGCGCGGCGTCTCGTTCCACGTCCCCCGCGGGTCGCGCGTGGCGATCGTCGGCCCGTCAGGAGCCGGTAAGAGCACGACGCTCGCGCTCATCGAGCGGTTCTACGACCCGACAGCCGGCGCGATCCTGCTGGGCGGCGCCGATATCCGGACACTCCCGCGCGAACAGCTGCGCGCGCAGCTCGGCTACGTCGAACAAGATGCGCCGACCCTCGCCGGGACGATCGCGCAGAACCTGCGCCTGGCCTCTCCCGAGGCGACGGATGCTGATTGCGAGCGCGTCCTCGACGCGGTGAACCTGACCGAGGTGCTGGAGCGCAGTCCGTTGCGCCTGGAGGCTCCGGTGGGCGAGAACGGCGTCATGCTCTCGGGCGGCGAGCGTCAGCGGCTGGCGATCGCGCGTGCCCTGCTGGCAGCTCCCCCCATCTTGCTGCTGGACGAATCGACATCATCTTTGGACGGTCTCAACGAGCAGCGGATGCGGGATGCCATCGACGCCGTCGCAGCAGAACGGACCCTCATCGTCATCGCCCATCGCCTGTCGACGGTCGTGGACAGTGACCTGATCGTCGTCATGCAAAACGGCGAGGTGATCGGCCAAGGGACCCATGGTGAGTTGGTCGAGTCGACACCGCTCTATCGCGACCTCGCCCGCCACCAACTGCTGGTCTGACCCGCGTGCGCTGCGGTCAGGCTGATCTGAGGCGGTACCGAAGCGCCGCGAGCTCGGCGTTCAGCTGAGCCGGGACGCGGCCATCGAAGACGCCGTAGAACTCTTCGGTGAGGTCAGCCTCGTGCAGCCACGAGGCCGGATCGACCGCGAACAGCTCATCGAGGTCTTCCTGCGGAACCTCGATGCCCTCGAGGTTGAGGTCCTCGACGCGCGGCAGGCGCCCGATGGGGCTGTCGAGCGCCGGCACCGTCTCGTCGACGCGACGGATGATCCACTCGATGACACGCGAGTTGTCGCCGAATCCGGGCCAGAGGAAGCGGCCATCCGCCCCCTTTCGGAACCAGTTGACCTGGAAGATCCGCGGCGCGCGATCGAACCGCAGCTGCTGGCCCATCTTGACCCAGTGGCCGAAGTAGTCGGCCATGTTGTAGCCGCAGAAGGGCAGCATCGCGAACGGGTCGCGACGCAGTTCACCGACCGTGCCCTCAGCAGCCGCGGTGCGCTCGGACGAGATCGTCGAGCCGAGGAAAACCCCGTGAACCCAGTCGGTTGCCTCGACCACGAGCGGAACGTTCGTGGCGCGGCGTCCGCCGAACAGGATTGCGTCGATCGGCACGCCCTGGGGCGCATCCCAGTCGTCCGCGATCTGCGGGCACTGGTCTGCGCGAACGGTGAAACGGGAGTTCGGGTGCGCGGCGGGACGCCCGGATGCCGGGGTCCAGGGGTTGCCTTCCCAGTCGATGAGTTCGGCGGGAGCTTCGTCGGTCAGTCCCTCCCACCAGACATCGCCATCGGGCCGGAGCGCGACATTCGTGAAGATCGTGTTACCCCACAGCGTTTCGACAGCCGTGACATTGGTGGACTCGCCGGTCCCGGGTGCCACGCCGAAGAAGCCGGCCTCGGGGTTGATCGCCCAGAGACGCCCATCCTCGCCCGGGCGCAGCCACGCGATGTCGTCGCCGAGCGTCTCGACGCGCCATCCGGGAATCGTCGGGCGCAGCATCGCGAGGTTGGTTTTGCCGCACGCCGACGGGAACGCGGCGGCGAGATGGTACGCCTTGCCCTCGGGGCTGATGACGCGGATGAGCAGCATGTGCTCAGCCATCCACCCCTCGTCGCGGCCGATGACCGATGCGATACGAAGCGCGAAGCACTTCTTGGCGAGGATGGCGTTGCCGCCGTATCCGGAGCCGTACGACCACACCTCGAGGGTGTCGGGGAAGTGCACGATGTACTTCTCGTCGTTGCACGGCCAGGCGACATCCTCCTGACCGGGCGCGAGCGGCGCACCCACGGAGTGGACGGTCTTGACCCACGGCGACCCGCCTGCGATCTCGCGCAGGACGTCGGTGCCCACACGCGTCATGATGCCGATCGAGGTGACCGCGTAGGCACTGTCGGTGATCTGCACACCGATGTGCGACAGCGGTCCAGCGACGGGTCCCATCGAGAACGGCACGACATACATCGTGCGCCCGCGCATCGAGCCGTCAAACAGCGGAGTGATGGTGCTACGGATCTCGGCGGGGGCCACCCAGTTGTTGGTCGGGCCGGCGTCTTCTTCCCGCCCCGAGGCGATGAAGGTGCGCGCCTCGGTGCGGGCGACGTCGCTCGGGTGAGAGCGGGCGAGGTACGAGCCCGGGCGCCACTCGGGGTTGAGCTTGATGAGCTTGCCCTGTTCGACCTGCTCGCGCAGCAGCGCCTCGTTCTCGGCACGGGAGCCGTTCACCCAGTGGATGCGGTCGGGCTTGGTCAGCGCAGCGATCTCATCCACCCACTCGATCAGAGCGTCCATGCCGGGCCCGGAGATCGACGGCAGCTCGCCGGATGCCGACGCGGGCGCCGAAATAGTGGGGCGAGTAATGTCAGCGATGGCCATTGTCTCTCCTGTGGGCGACGTCGTCAGGGTTCATTCTCCACTTTCCCGCACGCGAAGCGGGGTTTGAAGCCGTCTACCCCCATAAGAACCCCGATTCTTTCGCTAGCATCAAGGAATGGCACCCACGAACCTCGAACTGGTGACACTCGGGCACCGCATCCGTCACGAACGGGTGGCTCGCGGCTGGACGCTCGATGAGTTGGGTGCACAAGTGGGGGTCGCGGGCAGCCAGCTGAGCCTCATTGAGAACGGCAAGCGCGAGCCGAAGCTCTCGCTGCTGCAGGCAATCGCCCACGCGACGGGCCTGGAGGTCACCGATCTCCTGGCCGCTGAACCCCCGAATCGCCGTGCGGCGCTGGAGATCGAGCTGGAGCGCGCACAGGCAAGCCCCGTGTTTCGCAGCCTCGGCATCCCACCGGTCAAGGTCACCAAGGGGATGCCGGACGAGACGATCGAGTCGATTCTCGGACTGCACCGGGAGCTCGATCGCCGCGAGCGGGAAGCGATCGCGACGCCCGAAGAGGCGCGCCGAGCCAACACTGAGCTTCGCCTGCGGATGCGGGAGCGCGACAACTACCTTCCCGAGATCGAGAAGCTTGCCGAGAAACAGCTCGCTGCGGCCGGACACGTCTCGGGCGCGCTCACCCACCGCACTGTGAGCATCATGGCCGAGCGCCTCGGGTTCGAACTGCTCTACGTCAACGACCTTCCCCGGTCCGCGCGGTCGGTCACCGATCTCGAGAACGGCCGCATCTATCTACCCCCCGCATCGATCCCCGGCGGCCACGGGTTGCGCTCCATGGCTCTGCAGGCGATGGCGCACCGGCTGCTCGGACACCAGCGGCCCACCTCGTATGCCGACTTCCTGCAACAGCGCCTGGAGATCAACTACTTCGCCGCCTGCTGCCTCATCCCCGAGACCAATGGCGTCGCGTTCCTACAGCAGGCCAAGAAGGACCGCAACCTTGCCGTCGAGGACTTCCGTGACGCATTCGGCGTGACCCACGAGGCGGCTGCGATGCGGATGACGAACCTGATGACGCAGCACCTCGGCATCCGTCTGCACTTCTTGCGCGTCGACGGATCCGGGGCCATCTCGCGCGTCTATGAGAACGACGACCTTCCCCTGCCCATGGACGTCACAGGGGCGGTCGATGGGCAGATCGCGTGCCGCAAGTGGTCGGCCCGCGCTGCCTTCTCGGAGCAGAACCGCACGACCGAGCATTACCAGTACACCGACACTCCCGCCGGGACGTTCTGGTGTGCCACACAGACCGGCACCACAGCCGACGGCGAGTTCTCGATCAGCGTGGGCGTTCCGTTCGACGACGCCCGCTGGTTCCGCGGTCGCGAGACGACCAAACGCGCGGTCTCTTCGTGCCCCGACGAGGCGTGCTGCCGCCGGGCGCCCTCGGAGCTCACCTCTCGCTGGGAGGGCAAGGCGTGGCCGAGCGCCCGCGTGCACATGCAGATGTTCACCCCGCTCCCCCGAGGCAACTTCCCCGGCGTCGACGACTCCGAGGTGTACGCCTTCCTGGAGCGCCACGCCTGACGCGGCATCCATCCCTGGGATCCGCCCCAGGACTTGTGGGCGCGGATTGTCGTCTCGACTCGATATATGGGCGCAAACTGTCGCCTCAAGCCCCGTAAACGACAATGCGAGCCCACTCTTCGCCGCTGGGACCGCGCGCGGGGACTAAGCAGTGATGCTCAAGAGGCCGGCATGGGCTCCTCCCCACATCCAGGTTCGGCGCAGGATGACACGAGTTGCCCGAGCGGCCAGCCACAGGCGCGGCCCGCCCCGGATGCTGATCGGATGCCGCGCCACCACACCCCGCTTCCTCCGACACTGTCCGGCCCATTCGCCTACGCCGAGGCACGCGTGATGGGTGTGAGCCCTCGGCGACTGCGTGCGTCCGATCTCGAGCGCCCGTTCCACGCCACTCGGATTCGTCCCGAGGCCGCGCCACGCTCCGCGTTCGAGGGTCCGCAAGCGATCGATGGCCGAGCCCGCGCCCGGGTAATAGATCGGGCCCGCGCATACAGCCGCGTGATGAGTCGACACGGGTTCTTCACGGGGATGACCGCAGCGGCGCTTCTCGGGTGTCCGCTTCCCAACGGCTTCGACGCTGACGCTGACCTGTCGGTTGGCATCATGCACCCGCATCGGGCAGCGCGAGCGCGAGGCGTGGCCGGCCTTCAGACGCGCGAGCACCTTGCGTACGTGATGGATGTCGAGGGCTTGCGTGTGACCACTCCAGCCTCGACCTGGGCGATGCTCGGCGGAGAGCTGTCAGAACGGTGGCTCGTGATCATGGGGGACCACTTCGTACGCGTTCCTCGCGACCATAGGGGTCGCGCCATGCCGAACGCGCGACTGGCCACGCCCGCCCAGCTGGAGGCAGCAGCACTCGCGCCAGGGAGGCGGCACCGCAAAACGCTCCTTCGTGCCCTGACGCTGGTGCGTGTCGGCAGTGCCTCTCGGCTCGAGACCGAGTATCGACTGGATGCCGAAGCCGCGCGACTGCCCGACATGGAGCTGGATGTCGAGCTCCGCGATGCAGGCGGAGCGCTGATAGCGATTGTCGACGGCATGCATCGAGCATTCGGCGTGATCGTCGAAGTCGAAGGCGATCACCACCGGACCGATCGCGCCCAGTGGAATCGCGACATCGACAGAACGGCGGCACTGGCGGCGCAGGGGTGGGAGGTCGTTCGCCTGACCTCTCGACGCATTCGTGACGGGAGCGCGACGTCGGTCGTGGCAAGCGCTCTCCGCCGCCACGGCTGGGTGGGACCGCGGGACCGCTAGCAGCGACGTATCCCGGCTGACCCGGTTGCGGCATCCGTGGCAGGGTGGATTCGTGCGCGCCTGGCTGATCCGCTTCGTGACTCTCTACGTTTTCGACGTCGTCGTGCTGCTCGTGATCGGTCTGATCATGCCGCAGGTCTCGGTCGGGTGGTCGGTGCTGTGGGCGGCGGTGATCCTCGCCCTGGCAACGCTCTGGGTCAAACCAGCCTTACGACGATGGTTGGGAGGCCGCGCCGAACGGTCAAGCCGAGACCTCACACGGACTGGCGCAAAGCTCGTTCAGGGCACCATCGTGCTCATCGTCGCAGCAGTCGTGTGGGTGCTCGTGGTCGTGCTCTCCGGCGTAAGCGTCGCTGGCTTCTTCTGGGGCTGGGTCATCCCGCCGGTGCTGTTTGTCATCGCATGGCTCATCTACGACGCCATCGATGACCGCCTCGAAGCGCACGCTGGCCGTCTCTGGGACGGCGCCCGCGGGCGCGACTCCCACGGCGGCTAGGAGTCCGCGCCACCATCTGATCCGGCATCCGCGTCGGATCTGTCGCCCTGCACGTGGGCGCCGCTCGCAGACTCGGCAGCGGCAACGCCAGCCGGGCCGCTACGGAGCCACGCGAGGATGAAGATGACCAGTCCAGCGATGAGCGCAGCGATCACCCAGAGCACGATGAGGTAGTCCACCCACGAGCCGATCGGCGGCGAGCCGGGGAGGAAGTTGCGCAGCGGGATCGTCGCGAACAACATCGCGCCGAACCAGCCGAGCATGGTCGCCTCAATCTTGCGGCGGCCCCGGTAGACGGTGATCGCTGCGGTCAGGACGAGAACAGGTGCGATCACCATCAGCGTCAACAGCACGACGCCGAAAGCGATCGTGGATGCCGCGCGCGTGATGGTGAACTGCACCCCGAGGGTTGTGATCAGCCCGTCCTCGGTGGCCATAGCGGGCAACTCCACCGCCTGGGCGGTGACATTCCAACCCGGGACTCGACCATCGACCGCGAGTTCGTACGGGATCGGCACGCCCTCACCGTCCGCAGCTTCGCGCAGCGGCACGATCATCGTGTCAGTCGTGTACCTGTCAAACGGCCACTGCTCGATGAATCCGTCGAGCGTGAGCGTGACGGTCTCGGCACCCACGACCTCGTCCGCGCCGTATGTGATCGTGCGCGACCCGTCGGTTCCGGTGACCAGGACGTGCACCGTTTCGTCCATCGAGAACTGGTCGGACGAGTAGGACCCGAGGTCGGGACCGGGCGTGATTCGCAGTGTGAGGTGGCTCGCCGCACCGTCAACGTCGGCAGGAGTCAGGGTGAGCACGAGCGGTTGCCCAGAGCCGCCGCTAGCCACAGACGCACGCTCGATGCGTCCACCTGATGCGTAGAGCAGAACCACGACGACGTACAACAGAACGAGGGCGAGGATGCCGCCCACCATCGCCGCACGGCGGCCGCGGCGTCGCGCAGGAGTCGAGGACGTCACGGCGTCATTGTGCCAGAGCGAGGAGGCCGCCGCGCCTCGCCCCGGCGGTCCAATTCAGCGGGCCAAGCGTTCGGCGGTCTCCACGACGTTCGCGACGAGCATCGCGCGGGTCATGGGTCCGACGCCGCCCGGGTTCGGCGAAAGCCAGCCGGCGACCTCCGCAACGGCTGGATCGACATCCCCGGCAAGCTTCGCGCGCCCGGTCTCGGTAGTTCCGACGCGGGTCACGCCGACATCCAGCACTGCAGCGCCCGGCGCAATCCACTCGGGCTTTACCAGGTGCGGCTGCCCGACGGCGGCCACCACGATGTCGGCTCGGCGCACCTGCGCCTCCAGGTCAGGAGTGCGTGAGTGAGTGAGGGTCACGGTCGCGTCGGTGCCCTTGCGGGTCAGCAGAAGCCCGAGTGGGCGACCGACGGTGATTCCGCGCCCGATGACGGTGACGTGCTTGCCTGCGATCTGCACGCCATGACGGGTGAGGAGTTCGATGATCCCGGCGGGTGTGCACGGCAGAGGTGCAGGTACGGCCGTTGCGGGGTCAACGCCCAGGACGAGCCGGCCGAGGTTCGTGGGATGCAGGCCGTCGGCATCCTTGTCGGGATCGATCAGCTCAAGGATGGCGTTCTCATCGATGCCCTTCGGCAACGGCAGCTGCACGATGAACCCGGTGACGGCAGGATCCGCGTTGAGCGCACGGACGGCATCCGCGATCTCGTCCTGTGTGGCGGTAGCGGGCAGTTCGATCGCGATCGAGGCGACGCCGACTTCCGCGCAGTCGCGGTGCTTGCCGGTGACGTACGAGCGCGAGGCACCGTCATCGCCGACGAGTAGTGTCCCGAGGCCCGGCACGATGCCCCGCGCCGCGAGGGCAGCGACGCGGTCACGAAGCTCCCCCTTGATCGCAGCGGCGGTCGCGGTGCCATCGAGTAGTTGTGCAGTCATTCGCGTCTCCTGTCGTCATCCCGTGACCTCCGCGTCCGGGACGGATAACTACGTCCATAGGTATTCTACGGGCGCAGGGTCGCGTCATCCAGACCCGGATGCCGCGCCCGGGCCCGCGTACGGTCTCTACTGCGACAGGCCCGGGTAGAGCGGGAACGCTGCGGTGAGGGTCGCAACCCGCGCACGCAGCGCATCGATGTCGGGGTTCGGCAGCAGCGCGAGCGCGATAATGTCGGCGACCTCGGCGAACTCGGCGTCCCCGAAACCACGCGTCGCCAGGGCCGGCGTCCCGATACGCAGGCCCGACGTGACCATCGGCGGCCGCGGGTCGTTGGGTACGGCGTTGCGGTTGACGGTGATCTGGATCTCGTGCAGGAGATCCTCCGCCTGCTTGCCGTCGATCACCGCGTTTCGCAGGTCAACGAGCACGAGGTGCACATCGGTGCCACCCGAGCGAACAGCGATGCCGGCATCGGCCACATCGCGCTGCGCGAGCCGGTCGGCGAGGATCTTCGCCCCGCGCACGGTGCGCTGCTGCCGCTCACGGAACTCCGGGGTCGCAGCGAGCTTGAACGCTGTCGCCTTCGCCGCGATCACGTGCATGAGGGGGCCACCCTGCTGCCCCGGGAAGACCGCCGAGTTGATCTTCTTCGCGAGCGCCTCGTCGTTGGTCAGAATGAACCCCGAACGCGGGCCGCCGATGGTCTTGTGAACCGTGGATGAGACGACGTGCGCGTGCGGCACGGGCGAGGGGTGGACGCCACCAGCAACCAGACCCGCGAAGTGAGCCATGTCGACCCACAGCAGCGCGTCGACCTCGTCGGCGATCTCGCGGAACCGCGCGAAGTCCAGCTGGCGCGGGTACGCCGACCATCCCGCGATGATGACCTGCGGACGGTGTTCGAGCGCGAGGCGACGCACCTCGTCCATGTCGATGAGGCTCGTCTCGGGGTCGACCCCGTAGGCGACGATGTCGTACAGGCGACCGGAGAAGTTCGCCTTCATGCCGTGCGTGAGGTGTCCGCCGTGGTCGAGTGACAGACCGAGGATTGTGTCACCGGGGCGGGCGATCGCGTGCAGAACAGCCGCGTTCGCGGTGGCACCGGAGTGGGGCTGCACGTTCGCGTACGCGGCCCCGAACAACTCCTTTGCCCGGGCGATCGCAAGCTCTTCGGCGACGTCGACTTCTTCGCACCCACCGTAGTAGCGCTTGCCCGGGTATCCCTCGGCGTACTTGTTCGTGAGCACCGAGCCCTGCGACTGCAGGACCGAGACGGGCACGAAGTTCTCGGACGCGATCATCTCGAGGTAGCTCTGCTGACGGGCGAGCTCCCGGTCGAGGACCTGAGCGATCTCGGGATCGACTTCGGCAAGGGGGGCGGTGAAGAACGAGTCGCTCATGGCGTTGTGCTCCTTGTGCTGCGGGGCGGGGACGACGGCTTCGGCAGGGGTTCCGTCTCGACCCAGGCGTACGGTCGAGTTCCGTGTCGGTCGCTCCCCGGTGGTCATCCACCTCAACGCCAGTCGCGACACCCTGAGCATACCGGATTGAACTCAGCCCTCGATCCGCGACAGGGCGGTTGATAGAGTGTTTCAACGCTATTTGTTAGGACTCTTTACATGACCGGGACCCAGCCCCGCGATGCAGCCGCCTCCGCCTGGCCTGTGCCGCTCCCCCGCGACGTGGTAGCGGGCGAGGGACCGGGTTTCACGCTGCGAGCGCGGACCGCTGTCACCGGCGACCGGACCGTGATCGGCATCCTCACGAACCTCGTGTCTGCGCGAACGAACGGCGAGGTCAGCCTCGATTCCACCGCGACAGGTCCCGGCATCTCGCTAGCGGTCACGGATGCCGACACTCCCGAGTCCTACCGGCTGATCGCCTCGGCAGATGGCGTCGAGGTGACCGGTTCTGACGCTGCGGGACTGTTTTACGGCATCCAGACACTGGCGCAGGTGATCGAGCAGATCGACGACGTATGGCGCATCCCGGCCGTGGAGATCGCCGACGCGCCGCGCTTTGCGTACCGGGGCGTCATGCTCGATGTCGCGCGCCACTTCTTTCCCGTCGAGGTGGTGCTCGGTGTTATCGACCGAGCCGCGCAACTCAAGCTGAACCACCTCCATCTGCACCTGAGCGATGACCAGGGGTGGCGGATCGAGATCCCCTCGCGCCCGGAGCTGACCATGCTTGCATCCGGTAGCGCCATCGGTGGGGATGCCGGCGGCTTCTACACTGCCGAGGACTACGCCCAGATCGTGGCGTATGCCGCCGCCCGCCACATGACCGTCGTCCCCGAGATCGACCTCCCCGGACACACTCACGCGGTCGGCCTCGCCTACCCCGACATCGTCGAGGCTCCCGTGCTCTCGGAGCACATCAGCGAGGTCGTCGAGGCCTACGGCAGCACCCTTCCGGTCGCGGGCCAGCCCTACGAGGGCATCGCGGTCGGCTTCTCATCGTTGCGGATCGGCACGCCTGCCACCGAGGCTTTCGTGACGGATGTCGTCGCCGACCTCGCCGCGATGACTCCCGGACCCTACCTTCACGTCGGAGGGGATGAGGCCCTCGGCACGGATCCAGGCGACTACGCCGCGTTCGTGAGCCTCGCGTCGCGCATCGTCGCGGATGCCGGGAAAGTGCCCGTGATGTGGCACGAGGCCGGTGCGGCCAGTGACCTGCATCCCGGAACGATCGGCCAGTATTGGGGATTCGTCTCGCCCATCGACGGTATGGACGAGAAGGCCCGGGGGTTCGTCGCGCGCGGCGGGCGCCTGATCCTGTCGCCTGCCGACGCGGTCTACCTCGACATGAAGGATGCCGTGGACTCGGAGCTGGGCCTCACCTGGGCGAACGGTGTCACAAGCGTCGAACGCGCGTACGCGTGGGAGCCGGGAGCGGTGCTCGACGGGGTGGCCGAGCGCGACATCCTGGGTGTCGAGGCCGCCCTGTGGACCGAAACCGTGCGCAGTCCCGACGACATCGACACACTGATGTTCCCGAGGATCGCTGCTGCAGCCGAAGCCGCGTGGTCGCCGGCAACCGGCGAGCACCCCCTGCGTACCTGGGAGTCGTTCCGCGAAAGGGTCGGCGGGCTCGCTCGGTTGTGGGCCGCCCTCGGCATCCATTTCCGCCGCTCGCCCGAGATCCCGTGGCACGACGAGGAGGCATCGTGAGCGCCACGATCATCCACAGCGCGCGGCTCGTCTCGGACGGCGCTGAGACCCGCGACGCCTGGGTCGAGATGCAAGGCGGCACTGTCGCGGCGGTGGGAGAGGGAGCGACCTGGCGGGCGCGCGCCGCCGCGGCGACGGTCATCGACGCGCGGGAGCTCGCCGGTCGGGGCGCCGTGCTGGTGCCGGGGTTCGTCGACATCCACGGTCACGGCGGCGGCGGATACTCGTTCGAGGGCGGTGAGTCAGACATCCGGGCAGCCCGCGCGCTGCATCTGGCACACGGCACGACGCGGGCCGTTCTCTCGCTGGTTTCGGGCTCGCTCGAGCACCTGACCGCACAGGTCGCGCGGATTGCAGCGATGACACAGACGGATGCCGGCATCCTCGGCTCCCACCTCGAGGGCCCGTTCCTGGACCCGGGCCACCGCGGCGCGCACGACCCCGCCGCTCTGCGCACGGCAACGCCGGACGCCGTCGCCACGTTGCTGGCGGCCGGTTCCGGGACGATCCGGCAGGTGACCCTGGCGCCAGAGCTGCTGGGAGCATCCGGGGCGATCCTCGCCTTTCGGGAGGCTGGTGTCGCGGTCGCCGTCGGCCATACCGATGCCGATCTCGAGGCAACTCGCGAAGCGTTCGAGGCCGGCGCGAGCATCCTGACCCACGCGTTCAATGCGATGCCTCCCCTGCACCATCGCACGCCGGGGCCGGTCGGTGCGGCCACCGCCGACCCTCGCGTGACGCTCGAGGTCATCGCCGACGGCGTACACGTGCATCCCGAGCTCATCCGGATCCTGTTCGCCGCGGCGCCGGGACGGATCGCGCTCATCACCGACGCCATGGCCGCGGCGGGCGTCGGTGACGGCCGGTATGGGCTCGGTGAACTGGATGTCGAGGTCGTCGACGGGGTGGCACGCGTTGCGGGAACCAGCACAATCGCGGGGTCGACCCTCACGCAGGATGCCGCGCTTCGCGTGGCCGTCAAGGCTGGCGTCGACCTGCCCTCGGCCCTCGATGCGCTTACCCGCGCCCCGGCGGCTGCGATCGGTGTGGCGGATCGCCACGGCAGCCTGCGCACCGGTCACGCGGCCGACGCCGTGCTACTGAACGCCGGACTCGATCCGTGCGCAGTGTGGCTCGATGGCCACCGCATGCGCTGAGGCACGGGAGAGTGGGCGCGAACTGTCGCATCCCAGCCCAGAAGCGACAATTCGGGCCCACCTTTATGCCGTCGTAGCGACCACACGCGCTCACGCTGCGCACAGGACGACGCGCGGGGCACGACAGGAGCGACCAGATGCGCCCAACCCACGCGGCCTAGACTGGAATCATGCCCGAATCAGCGACCCCGTCCAGCGCGCCCGCAGGTACCCGCCCGGCGCTCAGCGTGGTCGACGTGCTCGCCGTTTTGTGCGAGCTCTTCGCGTTCGGGACGCTCGCGTTTTGGGGCTTCGCGGCCTGGCCCTTCCCCTGGAACATCGTCGCGGGCATCGTGGCGCCGGTGCTCGCCATCCTGCTGTGGGCACTGTTCGTCTCGCCCCGAGCGGTGATCGTCGTGCATCCGTTCCTGCGGGCGGTGGTTGAGCTGCTCGTGTATGTCTCGGCGACGATCGCGTGGTGGAGCGTAGGCCTCGTGTGGGTCGGCCTGATCTTCGGGGTCATCGCCGTCACCGTCGGCGTGATCGCCGGGCGGCGCCGGCTGGCATGAGCGACCGGGAGGTCCTCGCGCGGTTGCGCGCCGAACTCGGCGACGCGCTCGACACGACGGATGCCTCGCTCGAAGCTGCCCGCGCCGACAAGTCCGGGCACGCCAGCGCGGGTCGACCCCTCGCCGTCGTGCACGCCCGCAGCGTCGAAGACGTGCAGACGACGCTGCGCATCGCATCTGCCACGGGAACTCCGGTCGTGACCCGAGGAGCGGGGACGGGCCTGGCCGGCGGCGCGAACGCCGGACCCGGCGAGATAGCCCTCTCGGTTCGGGCGATGGACCGCATCCTGGAGGTGCGACCCGACGACCTGCTGGCCGTGGTCGAGCCCGGCATCCTGAACGCCGACCTGAACCGCGCGCTCGCCGAACAGGGCCTGTGGTGGGCACCGGATCCCGCAAGCCGCGACGTCTCCACCGTCGGTGGGAACATCGCCACCGGCGCCGGGGGCCTCCTGTGCGCCAAATACGGTGTGGTGCGGGATGCCGTCCTCGGCATCGACCTCGTCCTCGCCGACGGGCGCCTGCTGCACCTCGGCCACCGCACGGTCAAGGGCGTGACGGGGCTCGACCTCACCTCCCTCGTCATCGGTTCCGAAGGCGTTCTCGGTGTCGTGGTGGGTGCGACCCTGAAGCTCCGGCGGCTCGTGCCGGGCGAGGTGTGCACGATCGCTGCGACCTTCACGGATGTCGGCACCGCCGCGAGCGCGTGCAGCGCTGTCACCGCCGCGGGACTGCAACCGGCGATCATGGAGTTGCTGGATGCCGCAGCGCTGACAGCCATCCACGAGTTGCTCGGCCTCGCCGCGCCGACCCCGGGCGCCGCGCACGTCACGATCCAGACCGATGGCGCTGCGGCGGCAGCTGACGCGGTGGCGATCACCGCTGTCCTCGAGGCAGCGGGAGGCGTCGTCGCCCTGTCCACCGACCGCGACGAGGGCGAGCGACTTCTCGCGATCCGCCGGTCGGTGCATCCCGCCATGGCGCGCCTGGGTACGACTCTCATCGAAGACGTATCGGTGCCTCGATCGCAGCTCGCGACGATGTTCGCGCGCATCGCCGACATCGAGCGCCGCTACGGTCTCGTGATCCCCACTGTCGCGCATGCGGGCGATGGAAACCTGCATCCGAACTTCATCTTCGACGGTCCCGACGTACCCGCAGCGATCTGGGAAGCCGCCGACGAGCTGTTCCATGCCGCGCTCGATCTCGGCGGAACCCTCACCGGCGAGCACGGCATCGGGGTACTCAAGCGCCGGTGGCTGGCCGACGAACTCGGCGACGACCAGTGGGAGCTGCAGCGCCAGATCGCGCGCGTCTTCGATCCGCAGGGGATCCTCAACCCCGGCAAGGTGTTCGCGCCGTGAGTAGCACCGTGCCACGGCCGAAGACCTCGTCCCGTTCGGCCTACAAACCCTGCCAGGCCGGCTTGTTCGCGTAAGCGTAGCGGTAGTACTCCGCGCGGGTGAGCTCGCTCGCGGCATCCTCGTCGACAACCACCGTGACGTGCGGATGCAGCTGAATCGCAGAACCCGGAACGGATGCCGACACCGGGCCCTCGACGGCTGCCGCGAGGGCCGCCGCCTTGGACCTCCCGAACGCGAGGAGCACGAGGTGGTCTGCCTCGAGAATCGTGCCGAGCCCCTGCGTGATGCAGTGCATCGGGACCTCGTCTGGCGAGGCGAAGAAGCGCGCGTTGTCAGCCCGCGTCTGCTCGGTGAGTGTCTTGACGCGCGTGCGGGAGGCGAACGACGAGCCCGGTTCGTTGAAACCGATGTGACCGTCGGTGCCGATCCCGAGGATCTGCAGCGCGATGCCACCGGCATCCATGATCGCCGCCTCGTAGACCTCGCCGGCGTACGCGATCGTCTCCAGACGCCCATCGGGGACCCGGATGCGCGCCGGGTCCAGCCCCAACGGCTCGACCACCTCGCGCGTGATGACCGTCCGGTAACTCTGCGGGTGCGCGGGATCGAGCCCCACGTACTCGTCGAGGGCGAAACCGCGAACCGCTGACAGGTCAACACCGGCCAGCGCGGGGCGCAGTGCCTCATAGACGGGGAGCGGCGTCGAGCCCGTCGCGAGACCGAGCACGAAATCGGGCGTCGCGCGAATCCGCCGCGCAATCTCGCTCGCTACCAGCTGCCCGCCAGCCTGAGGGCTGGGGACGATGACCACTTCAGCCATGGGAAAGAACCTCTCTCTCGTCTGCCGCTTCAGCTCCGATGAGTGCCGCGCCGAGCGCCGCGGCGGGCGCGCCGACGGGAAGGATCTCAACGCGATCGACCAGCTGCAGCGATCGCAGGAACGCCGACTCGTGGGCACTTGTCTCCAGCTGCGCGGCCACCTGCGCCTCCAGCCGAGTTCCCAGAGCCGTGATGCCGCCGCCGAGAACGACAGTGTCGACATCCGCCGTGAGCACGAGCACCCGGATGGCGGCAGCGACACCTCGGGCGAGGTCGGTACGCAGGCGCACGGCCGCCGCATCACCCGCATCTGCCGCGTCGAAGATGTCTCGAATCGGAAGCGCACCGGGCTTGCCCCACCGGGCTGACACGGCGCCACCGCCGGCAAGAGCCTCGATGCACCCGCGTTGGCCGCAGCGACAGACGGGACCTGCCGGATCGATCGACAGATGCCCGATCTCTCCCGCTCCGCCTCGCGCGCCGCGCCACAGCACCCCGTCTGTCACAACGGCAGCTGCCATGCCCGTCCCGAGGTTCAGATACCCCATCGACTGCGTCCCGCCCCGCAGCGAGGCGGCGCCGAGCGCGGCGGCCTTCACATCGTTCTCGACGCGCACGGGGACGCCGAGCGCCGGCGCAACAGCGGCTGCAAGATCGAGCGTCTCGACACCGAGGTTGACGGCGTGCTCGACCCGCCCCGACCCCGGTTCGATCCGGCCGGGGATCCCGATCCCCACAGACCGGATGTCGGCCGTAGCGAGCGCGGGGTCGGCGCACAGACCGGAGACCGCGGCAAGGATCGTCTGAACGACGGCATCCGGTCCCCACCCCGTCGCCAGGCGCGTGCGAGCGACGATGGCGCCGTCCGGGGCGACGGCGACGGCATCCGTCTTGGTTCCTCCGACATCGAGGCCGAGTCTCATCGCCCGCCTCCGATCCAGAGCGGGTGGGTGGTGCACATGGTCATCAGCCCTTGACCGCTCCGGCGACAAGCCCCCCGGTCATGCGGCGGTTCACGAGCAGGAAGAACACGATGACGGGGATGGCCATGATCGTGGAGGCTGCCATCACGACTGCCCAGTCTGTGGCTTTGGTTGCCTGCACGAAGGCGCGAAGCCAGATCGGGAGGGTGAGAGACTCCGGGCGAGTCATGATCACCAGCGCGAACACGAACTCGTTCCACGCCTGGATGAACGCGAAGACACCGGTGGCGATGAGTCCGGGCGCCAGCAGCGGGAACGTGACCCGCCAGAACGCGCCGGCGCGGCTGCATCCGTCGATCATCGCGGCCTCTTCCAGTTCCACCGGGACTCCCGCGACGAACCCGCGAAGCGTCCAGATCGTGAACGGCAGGACGAAGGCGATGTAGACGAAGCTCAGACCGATGATCGTGTTGATGAGGTACCAGCCGTCGAGCATCCGAAACACCGAGATGATCATCGCTTCGGCAGGGATCATCTGCACGACCAGGATCGCGATGATGAACGACCGCCGACTGCGGAATCGGTAGCGCGAGACGGCGAGCGCCGCGAGGAAGGCGAACACCAGTGCCGCGACCAGGGTTATCGCCGTGACCGCAACCGAATTTCCGAGCGCCGTCACCAGACCCTCATCACCAAGGGCGGTCTGATAGTTCGAGAGTGTGAACTGGTCGGGCCACCAGTGCGGCTCCGCCGAGCGCACGGCGGATGCCGGCAGGAGCGACGTGTTGACCATCCAGTAGACGGGGAAGACCGAGAAGACGATCACGACGAGGGCCGCGATGTTCAGCAGGATGCGGGCGGAGCGCCGCCGGGGCCGGGCGTTCATGCCTGTTCCTCCTGTCGCAGCATCGTGCGAATCCAGGACCCCGAGATCAGCAGCAGGATCGCGACCAGGATGACCGAGATGGCACCGCCTGCCCCGAGATCACCCGATGCCATCGAGACGCTGTAGATGTAGACGCCGATCGTGTTGGTTTCTGCACGCACCCCGCCGATCGACTGGAGGGCGTAGATCTGGGCGAACACGCGCAGATCCCAAATGATCTGCAGGATCAGCAGCACCAGCAGGATCGAGCGGACGTACGGGACGACGATGAGCCGAAACCGCGCGAACCCCGATGCTCCGTCCAGCGACGCAGCCTCCATCACCTCATCGGGAACCTGCGTGAATCCCGCGTAGGCGGTGAAAGCGACGAAGGGAACTGCACCCCACGTGATGATGATCGCGGCAACCGCGTAGAAGCTCACCGGGTCGATGAGCCAGCTGTGGCCCGTCCAGTCCGTTCCCGTGACACGGGTGAGAACCCAGTTGACCAGGCCGTACTGGGTGTCGAAGATCCAGCCCCACACGATCGTGGCGGTGAGGGCCGGCATCGCCCAGGCAAGCAGCAGTGCGACAGAGACGGCAGTCCGCATGACGGCACCGAGCTTGGTCAGGAGCACCGCGACGAGGATGCCGAGCACCATCGTGGCGATAACGCTGACGATGCACAGCGCGATGCTGCGAGCAAGGACCGCCCAGAATTCGGCATCCGTCAGAACAGCGACGTAGTTGTCGAGTCCGACGAATCCGGGCGGGGCGCCGAAGATCTGAGCCCGACCGAACTCCTGGAACGACATCACGATCAGCTGCACGAGCGGCCAGCCGATGAAGACCACGAGCATGATGAGCGCCGGCGTCAGCAGCGCCAGCGGTGCCCAGGGGAAGCGCCGACGACGCGGGGACTGCTCGCGAGCGCCGGGACCCGCTGTCTCCGGCGACGCCGAAGCGGCGGGTGCGGTGACGGTGGTCATGAAACGTCCTTTGACAGAGAGGGAGACGTGACGCGGGGACGCCCTGACGGTGCAGAGCGTCCCCGCTCGAGGTGTCAGCCGTTGAGGATGTCGGTGATCTTCGCGTCGGCGTCGGTTGCGAGCGTCGCGATGTCGCCGCCGTTCGCGATGTTCACGAACAGGTCCTGCATGATGCCCTGAGCTTCGACATCAGCCCAGTTCGGCGATGCCGGGGTGAGCTTCGCGTTGGCCGCAGCCTCGGCGATGACGGCAGCAAGCTCCGGCGTTGCGGCAGCTACCTTGTCGCCGAGCGAGACCTTCGCCGGCACGAGCCCGGCACCGGCGAGGATGGTCTGGTACTCATCCGAAAGCATGATTTCCAGCGCCGACTTCGCCAGCTCCGGGTTCTGCGACTTCGCCGAGATACCGACGTTCGAGCCGCCCGCGAAGACCTGAGCGGCCCCGCCCTCCGTGCCCGGCAGCGCGAAGTAGCCGGTGATGTCGGCCACGGGAGTCGCCGCCTGGTCCTCATCCGCGATGATCGACCAGTACGCCCAGCTCGGCGCCGAGTACGTGGCCGACTGCTCCGTGCGGAACGGCACCCAGCCTTCGGCCTCGTCGCCGTCCTTCGGAGCCAAGGATGCCTTCGTCATGAGCTCCTGCACCTGAGCGAGGCCCGCCTGCGATTCCGGGCTCGACAGCTGAGCCTCCCAGGTGCCGTCGCTGCCCTGTACGGCGATCTCGCCACCGTTCTCCCAGATGAAGGGCAGGGCGTTGTACCAGTCCTTGCCTGGGAAGTAGACCCCCGAGACGCCCGGCAACGCTTCCGCGAGCGCGACGCCGTTGGAGACGTACTCATCGAGCGTGGTGGGCACGGCAACGCCAGCCTGCTCGTACATGGCCGTGTTGTAGAACACGACGCGCGAACCCGAGTAGTACGGGGCGGCGTAGAGGGTGTCATCCCAGCTGCCGGCCTGGACGAAGCCCGGGAGGAGGTCCGAGCCGCCAAGCTGATCCTCGATGTCGGACAGGCTGAGCAGCGCGCCACTGGACGTGAACGCGGGAGCCTGGGTGTTACCCATCTCGACGATGTCGGGGCTGTCGTTGCTCGACAGGCTCGTCGTGAGTTTGTCGACGAGGCCGGTCCACTGCTGCTCTTCGATGACCAGGGTGCTGCCGGGGTTCTCGTCTTCGAAGGTCGTCACGAGGTAGTCGCGGGCCTCCTGCGGGGTATCGGCGCCGACCAACCAGACGCGCAGTTCCGCTGCTTCGGGGGTGTCGTTCGGGGTGCCACCGCCGGCACAGCCGGCGAGGACCACAGCTGAGGCACCGACGAGGGCGACGGCTCCGAGCTTTCTGTTCATGGTGTCTTCCTTCGTGTTTCTCTTGGTTTCGGAAGAGGTCGGGCGACCTATCCGGTGGGGGGAATTGTTGGGGCGACGGTCACGACACCCCGAGCTGGCCTGACAGGACCATGACGGCTGCGCCGCGCAGGACGATGTCCTGGCCTTGCGCCGTCATCCGAACGCGCACGCCGTCATGGAACCGGGCGAGCGTGCGGGTGCGGATCGTCTCGACCGTTGCCTCTGCGAGAGGACCGGCGAGAAGTTCGTCGGGGCCCGAGAGCACGATCTCCGACACGTCGAGGGCGCCGACGATCGGGGCGAGCGCAATGCCCAGGCGTTCACCGGCATCGCGCAGCTGCTGCTCGCGGTCGCCGGGTGTCTCGGCATCGGCCATGCGTGCGGTCAGCGCGGGTACCGACAGCCATGCCTCGAGGCATCCGACTTTGCCGCACGCGCACTGTGGGCCGCCGTCGGTACCGACGGTGACGTGTCCGATCTCACCCGCAGCGAAGTGCGCACCGCGCATGGGCTGGCCAGCCGAGATCAGTCCCGACCCGACGCCGCGTCCGACCTTCACGAGCACGACGTCGTCTCCCGCACCACCGAACGTGTACTCGGCGAGGACGGCGGCATTCGCGTCGTTTGCCACGAGAACCGGCAGAGCGAGCGCGTCCTCGAGGATGCTGCGAAGCGGCAACTGCGTCCAGCCGAGACCGGGAGCACTGAGCACGACACCGTCGTTGTCGACGACACCGGGTGACCCGACGCCGATCCCCAGGATCGGCGCGTGGGCATCGGCGACGAGGCGCCGAGCCAGCTCGATCACGGCATCCCGCGCATCCTCCGCCCCGCGCGGGGCCGGGATCTCGTGACGGGCGACGATGTCGCCGTCAAGGGTGAGGATGGCGCCGAGGAACCTGTCGGGACCAGAGAGGTCCATACCGAGGATCCGGTGACCTGCGCGGTCAAGATCGACGACCATCGCGGGCTTGCCCGGACCAGAAGCTTCGCGGATGCCGAGTTCGGCGACCAAGCCGTCGCCGATGAGTTCGGCGACGAGGTCGGAGATCGTGACGCGCGTCAGCCCCGTCTCCCGGGAGAGGTCAGCTCGGCTCATCGCGCCGTCATGGAACAGTGTCTGGAGAACGAGTGAGCGGTTGTGCGCGCGGGCGTGCTCAGGAAGCACCTTCACCCGGCGAAGACCGCGGCGCGGCACCGCGTCCGAGGCGCCTGGGGCCGTCTGGGTGTGCGCAGGCCCCGTGGAAGAGCCGCGCTGCACTTCCGATGCAGTCATGTTTGTTAGTAGACCTTACGAACAAAAGAACTGCAAGCGGGTTCCCGGATTTGAACGGACAGTTTACAAAACCGTTACATCCGTCCGACGGCGCAACCTCGGCTTTCCCCGGGCCTTCCAGCCCACGCCTGCGCGGCAAGAGCCGTAACATGCGATGGGCGATCCCCCGCCCGAGGAAAGGAACACGCGTGCCCTACTTCGACCTCTCCCCCACTGAGCTCGAGGCGTATGCCCCGCAGATCAGCGAGCCGTCGGATTTCGATGCCTTCTGGAACGCCACGATCGAGGAGTCTCGCCTCGCGGGATGGGAACCGCGCCTCACTCCTGTCGATTCGGCGCTGCGGTCAGTCGACGTGCTCGATGTCTCGTTCGCGGGTTTCGGCGGTGACCCGATCAAGGCCTGGCTGCTGCTGCCGACCGGCACGACCGAGCCGCTTCCCGCGGTGGTCGAATACATCGGCTACGGAGGCGGACGCGGCCTCCCCTCCGAGCGCCTCGCGTGGTCATCAGCCGGCTACGCGCACCTCATCATGGACACGCGCGGCCAGGGCTCGACATGGGGGGCGGGCGGAGAGACTCCCGACCCGCACGGCACCGGGGCAGCCACCAACGGATACATGACCCGCGGCATCCAAGACCCCGCCGACTACTACTACCGCCGGGTGTTCACCGATGCCGTCCGCGCGGTCGACGCCATCCGTGCTCTTCCCGAGATCGATGCGGCTCGTGTGGCAGTCACCGGGGGAAGCCAGGGCGGCGGCATCGCCCTGGCCGCGGGCGCACTCTCGGAGGGGCTCGTCGCCGTCATGCCCGACGTGCCCTTCCTCTGCCACTTCTCCCGCGCCGTCGGGCTGACCGATCGCGAGCCCTATCAGGAGCTCGTCCGGTACCTGAGCGTGCACCGGAACGCCCGCGAACGCACCTTCGCGACGCTCAGCTACTTCGACGGCGTCTCGATGGCACGCCGTGCGAGTGCACCGGGGCTCTTCTCGGTCGCACTCATGGACTTCACCTGCCCACCCTCGACGGTGTATGCGGCCTTCAACGCGTTCGCTCACGAAACCAAGCGCATCGTGGCCTACGAGTTCAACGACCACGAGGGCGGCGGTGCGCACCAGTGGACCCAGCAGGCCGCGTTCCTCGCTGAACTGGGCATCCAGTGAGCTCTCGCACCGCTGCCGTCGTCGCGATCGACGCCGGCCAGACCGGCATGAAGGTGCGCGTGCGCACTGACCAATCCGTCGGTGAGGCCCTGCTGCCCGGCGTTCGCACCGACCAGCCGGTGCTCCCGCAGATCAGCGTGGCAGCACGACAGATCGCCGACGAGTTCGAACTCGACATCCGTCACCTTGCCGCGGGGATCTCCGGGCTCACCGACGGGGAGACGACTCCGGACGCCCTCGCAGCGCTGGCGCGCAGCGCCGGGGCCGCGCACGCGGTCATCGCGCACGATGCGACAACCTCGTACCTCGGGGCCCGCGGCATCGCCCACGGTGCCGTTGTGGCCGCCGGGACGGGTGTCGTGACTCTGGGAGTCGGCCCGAGCGGCGCCGCGCGCGTCGACGGCTGGGGTTACCTCATGGGCGACGCCGGCAGCGGCTTCTGGCTCGGCCGTGAAGCGCTGGTCGCCGCGATGCGCGACCACGACGGCCGGGGCGCCGCGACCGCGCTCACCGGTGTGGTGCGGGATCGTTGGCCAGACCTTGAACAGGCCTACATCGACCTGCAGGCCGATCCCGCTCGGGTGAGCATCGTTGCATCCTTCGCGGCTGAGGTCGCACGGGCGGGCGACGCCGGCGATGCCGTGGCTCTCGACATCCTGAGGCGCGCCGGCGATCTGCTGGCGGAGAGTGCACTGACCGCACTGCGTCGCGTCGACGCGGAGCCGGCCGTGTGCACGATCGGCGGGGTCTTCCGGTCCGAGGCTCTGCGCGACGAGTTCACGCGGGCACTGGTGGCCGAGCGGCCCGATGCCCGGGTCGTCGAGCCCGCCGGGATCGGCATCGACGGCGTCGAGGCGCTCATCGACCTCCCCGCCGATCACCCGCTCGCACCCCTGACCTGGTCAGCCCGCGCCTAGCTCCCAGCCCCATCGCGTCCAAACCCTTTCGTTCGGTCGCGCCCTGATGCGGGTGTGATGCACCTCGCCCCGCAAAACAGCGCGACCGAAATCTGTGAGACCGAAGCCTGCCAGACGCGGCGGATGCCTGCAAGGAATGCGTGCGACGCACCCGAAGAAGTGCTTCGGTCGCGAGCGCGGATGCCGCGACGGATACCGGAAACGACTCGGGCCACCCCGCGAGAGCGGAAGCGGCCCGGGTCGAGATGGAGTCCGGCTCAGCGCAGCGCGTCGATGACGGCGTTGAAGGTCGCTGACGGTCGCATGACCTCGTTGACCAGTTCGCCGTTCGGGCGGTAGTAGCCACCGATCTCGACCGGCGACCCCTGCGCTCCGTTGAGCTCCGCGACGATCGTCGCCTCCTCAGCAGTGAGCTTCTCGGCAACCGGCGCGAAGATCGCCGCAAGTTCGGCATCCTCTGTCTGCTTGGCCAGCTCCTGCACCCAGTAGAGGGCGAGGTAGAAGTGGCTGCCGCGGTTGTCGATGGTGCCCAGCGCACGACCCGGAGACTTGTCGTTCTCGAGGAAGGTGCCCGTGGCGGCATCCAGTGTGTCGGCGAGGATCTTGGCCCGCGCGTTGCCGGTCGTGTCGGCGAGGTGCTCGAGGGATGCCGCGAGCGCGAAGAACTCGCCGAGCGAATCCCAGCGCAGGTAGTTCTCGCTCAGCAGCTGCTGCACGTGCTTCGGGGCAGAACCACCCGCACCCGTCTCGAACAGCCCACCGCCGGCAAGCAGCGGCACGATCGAGAGCATCTTGGCGCTCGTGCCAACCTCGAGGATCGGGAACAGGTCGGTGAGGTAATCGCGCAGCACGTTGCCGGTGACCGAGATCGTGTCCAGGCCGTGGCGCATGCGCGCGAGGGTGTACCGGGTGGCTTCCTCGGGCGAGAGGATGCTGATCTGCACGCCCTTGGTATCAAGCAGCGCGAGCCCCTGGTGCACCTTGGCGATCAGCTGCGCGTCGTGCGAGCGGTTGACATCGAGCCAGAACACAGCGGGAACCCCGGTCGCTCGGGCGCGGGTGACGGCGAGCTTCACCCAATCCATGACCGCGATGTGCTTGGTCTGCGTCGCGCGCCAGATGTCGCCCGCGCCGACCTGGTGCTCGAGCAGCACCTCACCCGACGAGTCCAGCACCTGAACCACGCCCGGTGCGGCGATCTCGAACGTCTTGTCGTGGCTGCCGTACTCTTCGGCGGCCTGGGCCATGAGGCCGACGTTGGGAACCGTGCCGATGGTCGTGGGGTCGAGCGGGCCGTTCGCGATGACGTCATCGATCACGGCCTGGTAGACGCCGGCGTAGGAGGAGTCCGGGATCACGGCGAGCGTGTCATCCTCACCGCCGTCGACTCCCCAGAGCTTGCCGCCGTTGCGGACCAGGGCAGGCATGGATGCATCGACGATGACGTCCGAGGGAACGTGCAGGTTCGTGATGCCCTTGTCGGAGTTGACGTACGAGAGCCGGGGGCCGCGCTCCAGGTCGGCGTCGATCGCCGCAGCGATCTCATCGCCACCCTCGACCGACGGCAGACCCGCGAGGATCGACCCGAGTCCGTTGTTCGGTGTGAGGCCCGCTGCCGCGAGCTTGTCGCCGTAGCGCTCGAAGACATCCGCGAAGTACGTCTTCACGACATGACCGAAGATGATCGGGTCGCTGACCTTCATCATCGTGGCCTTCAGGTGCACGGAGTACAGCACGTCCTCCGCGGATGCCTCGGCCAACGTTTCGGCAAGGAAGGCATCGAGGGCGGATGCCGAAAGGAAGGTCGCATCGATGATCTCGCGCGGAAGGACCTTCAGTCCCTCCTTGAGCACCGTGACGGTGCCGTCGGTGGCGACGTGACGGATGGAGAGCACGTCGTCGTGTGCTGCGACCCACGACTTCTCGTTGCTCTTGAAGTCGTCGTGACCCATCGTCGCGACCCGGGTCTTCGAGCCCTCGGGGAAGGGCTTGTTGCGGTGCGGGTGCTTGCGCGCATAGTTCTTGACCGACAGCGGCGCTCGGCGGTCGCTGTTACCCTCGCGCAGGACGGGGTTGACAGCCGACCCCTTGATGCGGTCGTAGCGAGCGCGGACATCCTTCTGCTCGATCGTCTGCGGCTCGTCCGGGTAGTCGGGGATGTCGTAGCCCTGCGACTGCAGCTCGGCAATGGCGGCCTTCAGCTGCGGAATGGATGCCGAGATGTTCGGCAGCTTGATGATGTTGGCCTCGGGGAGGGTGGCCAACCCACCGAGCTCGGCGAGGGCGTCACCGACCGCCTGCTCGGGCGTGAGCTGCTGCGGAAAAGCGGCAAGGATGCGGCCCGCGAGAGAGATATCACGCGTCTCGACATCCACACCGGCCTGATGCGTGATCGCCTGCACGATGGGAAGGAAGGAAGCTGTGGCCAGGGCCGGGGCTTCATCGGTGTACGTGTAGATGATCGTGGATTCGCTCACTCGCCTGTCTTTCCGCTCGGGTCGCCGGGCAAGCCTACCGCACCCCGATAACTATCTCGATATCAAGATAAATTCCCCCGAAGAGAATGCCTCGGGATGCTGAACTGCAGCATCCCGGCTAGCCTGTGTGACATGGCCGAACTGCGACTTGCTGAACTGTCCGCCGCCACGGTGGAAGCTGTCAACAATATGTCGCTCAAGCCCGGGCAGGCAGAGTTTCTCGCCCCCGAGAGCTATGAGGTAGCGGCAGGAGATGTGGATCCGCAGACCATGTGGCAGCGGGTCGTTCTCGACGGCGACGACGTGGTCGGGTTCATCAGCGCGAACTTCGACGGCGACAGCGTCTCGGAGTACTTCCGCTCGGTGCTGTGGCGTATCAACGTCGACGCCGACGACCAGGGGCGAGGGATCGGTCGATTCGCCGTAGAGAGCCTGCTCGCCGAAGCCCGTGAGCACGGGGTCGATCACGTGAACGTCATCTATGGTGCGGGCCAAGAGGGCCCTCAGGCATTCTTCGAGCGTGTGGGCTTCACACCGGTCGGAGAAACCGAGTACGGTGAGGTTATCGCCGAGATCCGGCTCTGATCCGGCGAGTCCCACCTTAGTATTCAGCCCCCACCCGAGGGGCTTGTCGGCTGGCGGCGGGGCCTCGGATTCCCCTCCCCCACCGAGGCCCCGTCGCCTTTTTCGACGGCCGCAGGTTCGCTTCGGAGGGGCTGGCCGCTCGGGAGGGCCGGGCGCGGCATCCATCCCCTCCCGAACGGACATCTCCTCCCGGGTGGTCAGGCCCGGCGTCGCTGCCGTCAGACGAGCGACTCCCGCCACGCCGCATGGAGCTGGGCGAACTTGCCCGTGCCCGCGATCAGTGTCTCGGGGGTGTCGTCCTCGATGATCCGCCCGTGCTCCATGACCAGCACCCGGTCCGCGATGGCCACCGTAGACAGGCGGTGCGCGATGATGATCGCCGTCCGGTCTGCCAGCAGCGTCTGCAGGGCATCCTGAATCGCGCGCTCTGACGGGATGTCGAGCGACGCCGTTGCTTCGTCGAGGATCAGCACCGCCGGGTTTGCCAGGAATGCCCGCGCGAACGAGATCAGCTGACGCTGCCCCGCCGAGACCCGGCCGCCGCGCTTGTTGACGTCGGTGTCGTACCCGTCGGGCAGGGCGCGGATAAAGGCGTCAGCACCCACAGCCTTCGCCGCAGCCTCGATCTCGTCGAGCGTGGCATCGGGCTTCCCGAGCGCGATGTTGTCTGCGACCGTGCCGCTGAACAGGTAAGCCTCCTGCGTGACCATGACGATCGCGCGCCGAAGGTCCTTCGGGTGCAGGCGCCGCAGGTCGACGCCGTCGAGGGTCACGGCGCCGCGGGTCGGATCGTAGAAGCGTGAGACGAGCTTCGCGAGCGTCGACTTGCCGGCTCCCGTCGTCCCCACCAGGGCAATGGTCTGCCCTGCGGGGATGTCGAGCGAGAAGTGCGGCAGGATGACGCGGTCATCCGCGTACCCGAAGGTGACGTCCTCGAACGCGACGTGTCCGCGCGCGGTCCACAGGTCGACGGCATCCGTTGGGTCGGGAACCGTCGGCTCCTCCTCCAGCACCCCCGAGACCTTCTCGAGCGCCGCGGTGGCAGCCTGGTACGAGTTCAGGAACATCGCGACCTCCTGCAGAGGTGCGAAGAAGTTCCGCACGTACAGGACGCTTGCCAGCAGGATGCCGATGGCGATCGCCCCGTCGGCAACCCGCAGGCCTCCCCACAGCACGACGAGCGCGATCGATACCGAGGCGACTGCCATGAGGCCGGGCTCGAACGTGCCGAACAGGCGGATCGAGCGCATATTCACGTCGCGGTAGTCCTCGGCGACGTCACCGAACTCGTCGTCGTTGCGCGGTTCCTTGCGGAAGGCCTTGACGGCACGGATGCCGGTCATGGTCTCGACGAACTTCACGATGAGCTTCGCGCTGATGACCCGCGACTCGCGGTAGACGACCTGCGAGCGCCGGTAGAACCAGCGCATCAGCAGAAACAGCGGCACGCCCATGACGGCGAGGATGACTCCCGACTGCCAATCCAGCAGCAGCAGCGCGATGAGGGTGAACCCGCCGTACAGCAGTCCCGACACGAGCTGGTTGAGCCCACCGTCAAGGAGTTCCCGGATGGATTCGAGGTCGCTCGTCTGGCGCGAGATGATGCGCCCCGACGTGTAGGACTCGTGGAACTCGAGGCTGAGCCGCTGCGTGTGCAGGAAGATGCGCTTGCGAAGATCCAGCATCACGGCCTGCGTGAGGCGAGCCGCAACGACCGCGAACCATCCCACGAGGCCCGCGCCGCCGAGCCCCGCGGCGAGGTACACGGCGACGACACCGATGGTCGGCATCCAGTTCGCCTCGTCGAGCACTGCCGGAAGCGCCGTGTCGATGCCGAACGCGATCAGCGCGGGCCCGGCGACCTGCAGCGCGGTCGAGATCACGAGCACGACACCGGCGAGCACGACCTGCCACCGCAGCGGCGAGATCAGCGAACCGAGCAGGCGGAGCGACCGGCGACGGATGGCGCGACTCTCGTCCTTGGTGTAATCCGACCGGTCTTCACCGGCTGTTCCCACGACGGTGGCGCTCACAGGGTCACCTCCCTCTCCCGCATACGGGCTTGTTCGTCTTCGAGGCTCGAAATGACGTACCGGTAATGCTCGCTCTCGCGGAGCAGATCGGAGTGCGTCCCCACCGCCGTCACCTTCCCGTCCTCGAGCAGGGCGACGCGGTCGGCGAGGGTGACAGTCGACGGACGATGCGCGATGACCAGGGCCGTCGTGTCGGCGAGGACCCGCCGCAGGGCATCCTCGACGAGAGCCTCGGTGTCGACATCCAGCGCCGACAGCGGATCATCAAGAACGAGGACGGCGGGCTTTGCCGCGACCGCGCGGGCAAGCGCCAGACGCTGACGCTGGCCGCCCGACAGACTGAGACCCTCTTCGCCGATGACGGTGTCGACACCGTCGGGCAGGTCGTCGACGAAGCTCGCTTGCGCGACCTCGAGCGCTTCCCGCAGCGCCGCTTCGGCCTCCGGCGACCCGGGGACGAGATCCTCACGGCCCAGCAGCACGTTCTCGCGCACGGTCTGCGAGAACAGCGTCGCATCCTCGAACGCCATGCCGATGTGGGTACGCAGCTCAGCGAGGGCCAGGTCACGAATGTCGACCCCATCCAAGGTGACCCGGCCGCCGGTGACGTCGTACAGACGCGTCGGCAGGGTCGTGAGGGTCGTCTTTCCCGACCCGGTGAGACCGACCAGGGCCATCGTCTCGCCGGGATGCAGCACGAGATCGACCCCGTCGAGCAGGTCGCGCTGGCTCTCCGGCGCGTCCTGATAGCGGAAGTGGACGCCCTCGAACGCCAGCTCGCCGCGAGGAGACGCAATGGTCTTGGGCTGCTCGGGGTCGGTGATGGTGTCGACCTCATCGAACACCTCGAAGATGCGGTCGGTGGCCGTGCGGGCATCCAGCAGGAACGAGAAGAGGAACCCGATCGACTCCATGGGCCAGCGCAGCACCGTCGCCATCGCGAAGAATGCGATCAGTTCAGCGGCGTTCAGCTGGCCCATCTGGATGAGCGCGATACCCGCACCGAGTGCGAGAGCGAATGCGATGTCGGGAAGCAGGATCAGCCAGAACCAGATCAGCCCGACAGCGCGCGCCTTGTGGATCTCGGTCTCGCGCAGGGTCTCAGCCTGCCGAGCGAACTTCTGCAGGGCATGCGATCCGCGACCGAAAGCCTTGAGCACGCGGATGCCGTGCACGCTCTCCTCGACGGAGGTGGCGAGGTCACCGGCCTGGTCCTGCGACTGGCGAGCGAGAGTTCCGTATCGCTTCTCGAAGCGGTATCCGGCATACCAGAGTGGCGCGGAGGTGACCAGAAAGATCGCCCCGAGCAACCAGTGCCACTGGAACAGCAGGACCGCGCCGACGATGATCGTGAGGACGTTGACCACCAGCAGCACGAGACCGAACGCGAGCCAGCGACGGATGATGCTGATGTCTTGCATCATCCGCGAGAGCAGCTGACCGGACTGCCAGCGGTCGTGGAACGCGACGGGCAGTCGCTGCAGGCGCTGGTAGAACGTCGTCCGCAGCTCGTACTCGACGCGTGTCGAGGGAGCGAGCACGAACCAGCGGCGTGCCCACACCATTGCCGCCTCGGCAAGGCCCAGGGCGAGGATCGCCGCTGCCCCCCAAGCGATCTGGCCGGGGTCTCCGGAGGCGATCGGGCCGCCGACGATCACCTCGAGAACGAGCGGGAACATGAGGGCCAGCACCGAGGCGAGCATGGCGCTTGCCGCGCCGAGGACGAGGCGAGGCAGCACCGGCCGGGCGAACGGGAGCAGCCGGCCCAGGGCGCGAAGGGTCGACAGGTGGTGCGTGGGAGAAGAAGGCGTAACGGTCATGGTCCTTGTGGGAGGGCGAAGCGAAGCCGCGGGTGTGCAGGCGGGGAGGGCAGCTCCGGGTCAGGGGAGCGCTGATGCGAAGCGTGCGATGCCGTTGTCGACAACGCAGGCGGCGCCGAGAGTATGCCGCGACCGGTGAGGTCGGCGACGGGCGAGCTAGTGCGCCGTTGCGGGGCCCCGGTGACGCAGCGGCGCCGCGGCGATGAGGACGACAGTGCTCGCGACGACAGCGATCTGATACATGGCATCCTCCTTGGCATACGGGCGGCCGCACGACGCGGCAGCCCTCCAGACTATGCCTGGGAGTCGGCTGAAAGCAAGGACGGATTCTCCCGATCCAGCAGAGATCGCTTGACCTCCAGACCCCACGCGAAGCCACCGAGGCTTCCGTCGGCCCGCAGCACGCGGTGGCACGGTACGAACAGCGCGGGGGCATTGCGAGCACAGACGGATGCCGCTGCGCGCACCGCCGTGGGATGACCGAGCGCCGCGGCGAACGTCGCGTACGACAGCGGCGCTCCAGGTACGATTCGGCGAAGCGCGGCCCATCCGGCGACCTGCCCCGGTGTACCGAATTGCCGGACCGGCACGTCATCGATCGCCGCAAGGTCCCCTGCGTAATACGCGCGGACAGCGGCTGCGGCATCCGTCGTTCCCCGCCGCACCTGCGCGGGACGGCGGTCCGGGCGGATGCGCTCGACGATCCGCTCCGGCGAGTCCGTCCAGCCGGAGGACAGCACCGCACCGTCATCCGCGACGAGGATCGCGAACGGGCCGTCGGGGGTGTCGATGAACTCGAGAACGGCGGTGTCGGTCATGTCGGGATCTCCTCGGCGAGCGCGGGCAGGACGGCGGGGTCAGGCGGGATTGGGGCGGTCGGGCGGGTGCGCGGCGTCGATGCTCGGCTGAGACGCGGTGGCACGGCGCGCCACAGGTGCGCGCTCAGGTAGCTGCGCCACGGCGCCGCAGTGGCAGCCCACGCCTCGAGCCGGTCCGCGGGGATGCCGAGGGCCTGAGCTCCGGTGCGCAGCGCGACATCCCCGGGGAGGAACACATCGGGATCGCCGAGGACCCGCATACGAACGTAGTCGGCAGTCCAGGGCCCAACGCCCGGCAGAGCCAGCAGGGCGCGGCGCTGCTCGGTGCCGTCATCGGCGATCGTGAGAGTCAGACTCCCGTCGGCGAGGGCTGCCGCGGCGCCGGTGATCGACCGGATGCGGGCCCCCGGCCCCCGCAGCACCTCGCCGCCGTGATCGGCGATCGCCGTCATCGTCGGGAACAGCCGGGTCAGCCCATCGGGCCCCGGCACCTCTTCGCCCAGAGCGTCGGCGAGCGCCGTCAAGGCCGTGCGCGCGGCGGCGACGCTGATCTGCTGGCCGACCATCGCGCGGATCAGCATCTCGTGCGGGTCAGCGGCGCCGGGAACACGGATGCCGGGAATGGCCCGCACCCGCGGCGCGAGGTGCGGATCACGCGAGAGCGCGGTGTCGATCGCGAGAGGGTCGGCATCGAGGTCGAAGATTCGACGCACGCGAGCAACGAGGGAGGCAAGGTCGGGCAGAGCGGCCACCGCGGCGCGCAGGCGCACAGTTCCGGCATCCGCTCGCACCTCGAACCATGCCGGGCCCGAAGCCAATCGCACCGTGCGCGCGAAGGATCTTTCCCCCGATACCTCCACGCCCGGCAGCGCCCGCGCGCTCATCCACGCGAACACACCGTCGGCGTCGAAGGGTCCTCGCACGGGGAGAGCGAGGTCGATCACTCCCCCGGCTGACTCGGTGCCTGGGCGGCGAGCGCGCACCTCGAGCGGGGTGAGGCCGAAGACCTCGCGGATCGTGTCGTTGAACTGCCTCACACTCGCAAACCCCGACGCGAACGCGATGTCGGATGCCGGCATCGCGGTGCCCACGAGCAGCATCCGTGCCGTATGTGCTCGCTGCGCACGACTGAGCGCGAGCGGGCCGGCGCCGAGTTCTGCCGTCAGCAGCCTCGTGAGGTGCCGCGGCGAGTAGCCCAGGCGACGAGCGAGCCCTGGAACACCCTCGCGCTCGATGACCCCGTCGGCGATCAGTCGCATGGCCCGCGCCGCGACGTCGCCACGCACGTCCCAGTCCGGGGAGCCGGGAGCTGCCTCGGGCAGGCACCGCTTGCAGGCGCGAAAACCTGCCTCGTGGGCAGCGGCGCTGGTCGGGTAGAAGGTGACGTTGGCAGGCTTGGGCGTGCGGGCCGGACAACTGGGCCGGCAGTAGATCCCCGTCGAGCTGACCGCGGTGACGAACTGACCGTCGAAGCGGGCATCGCGCGACTGGATCGCGGCATACCGTTCGTCGAAGGTCATCGAGAGCACGCGTCAAGCCTGTCACGCCGCTCCCCCGCGCTCTAGCGGAAATCAGACACGGCAGCAGAGGCATCCGGGCCATCCCCTTGAGGCTCCTCCCACGCTGCTGCGGCCACCGCGCGCGCGAACAGTGGGCGCATCTTGTCGCCTTGCGGGGCGGATGCGGCAATTCGCGCCCACTTTCTCGCCTGTGCACGACAATTCGGGCCCACTCTCTGGCGCGGTGCCCGGGCCCGCGGGTTACCGTGGCATATGAGCGCACGCGAGTACGACCTTGTGGTGATCGGGGCAGGGCCCGTCGGGGAGAACGTTGCCGACCGGGCGGTGCAGGGGGGCCTGCGGGTCGCCATCGTCGAGAGCGAACTCGTCGGCGGCGAATGTTCGTACTGGGCGTGCATGCCCTCGAAAGCCCTACTGCGAAGCGGTGCGGTGCTGCGGGCTGCTCGAGCGGTGGATGGCGCAAAGCAGGCAGTTACCGGCGGCGTCGATGTGGCAGCAGCCCTGGCCCGCCGCACCCGGATGACGCACGACTGGAACGACGCGTCACAGGTCGAGTGGCTCGAGGGCGCGGGGATCGACCTCGTGCGGGGGCACGCCCGGATCGCGGGCCGCAAGCGGGTCGAGGTCACCGGGTCCGGCGGCGAGGTCGTGGACCTCATCGCCACCCACGCCGTCGCGGTCTGCACCGGGTCGGCTGCACTGCTGCCGAGCACCCCGGGGCTGCGCGAGATCGAACCCTGGACGAGCCGCGAGGCGACCAGCGCCCGCTCGGCGCCGACCTCGCTCGCGATCATCGGCGGCGGAGTCGTCGGGTGCGAGATGGCCACGGCCTACGCGAGTTTCGGCACCGCAGTGACCCTCATCGCGCGGTCCGGGCTGCTGGGCGGTATGGAGCCGTTCGCGGGCGAGATGGTCGCCGAGTCGCTCACGGCGCAGGGCGCCCGGGTCATCACGGGGGTTGACGTTGTTTCGGCATCCCGAGACGCGAACGGTTGCGCCCTCGCCCTGTCAGACGGGACGTCCGTCACGGCGGACGAGGTGCTCGTGGCCACCGGAAGGGCGCCGCGCACCGCTGACCTCGGCCTTGACACCGTCGATCTGAAGCCGGGCGGCTGGCTCGACGTGGACGACACGATGCTCGTCCAGGGCACCGACTGGCTGTACGCGGTCGGCGACGTCAATCACCGCGCGCTCCTCACGCATCAGGGCAAGTACCAGGCGCGCGCCGCGGGCGATGTCATCGCCGCTCGCGCGCGCGGTTCCCACGTCGACACGTCCCGCTGGGGCACCCATGTCGCCACCGCCGATCACCACCACGTCCCCCAGGTGACCTTCACCGACCCCGAGGTCGCCTCGGTCGGCCTCACCGCCGAACGCGCGGAAGCGGCGGGGATCAACATCCGCGTGCTGGACTACGACCTCTCCTGGATCGCCGGCGCCTCCACGGCCTCGGATGACTACCGCGGCCGGGCACGCGCAGTCATCGACCGCGAGCGCGAGGTGCTGGTCGGTGCGACCTTTGTGGGGCCGGATGTCGCTGAGCTGCTGCACTCGGCCACGATCGCGATCGTCGGTGAGGTGCCGCTGAGCAGGCTCTGGCACGCGGTGCCTTCCTACCCGACAGTGAGCGAAGTGTGGCTTCGCTGGCTGGAGGCCTACGGCCGGCCCTGAGCGAGCGCTTCCCGGCGGGGGTCTAGCGCCGCGCCCCGCGATGCCGTGTCCCCTGTCGTTCGCTCGGTCTGGCGCTCGACCGCCCGACGGAGCCACTCCGTGCGGGTGCTGCGCGCGGCTCGCGAGAGCGCGGCATCCGGATAGAGCGCATCGAACCCGTGGAACCCGCCCGACCAGACGTGCAGCTCCGCGGTGCCTCCCGCAGCCCAGAGGCGACTCGCGTAGTTCACGCACTCATCACGAAACACCTCGGCAGATCCCGCGTCGACGTAGGTCTGCGGCAGCCCCGAGAGTTCTGGTGCGATTGCGGGCGAGGTGTAGAACGACACGTCACCGGACGAGTCCTCGCCCCGCACGGCGCCCCATGCGAACGCGTTCGATTCACGCGACCACACGCTTGGGTCGTGAACTGGTGCGACGAGACCGTCTCGTTGCGGTGATCCAGCATGGGGCAGATGAGCACCTGCGCGGCGACCGCGGGGGCTTTGCGGTCGCGGGCGAGCAACACGACTCCCGCCGCGACGCCGCCGCCGGCGCTCGTCCCGGCGACCACGACGCGGTCCACGTCGATGCCCAGCTCAGCGGCATGGGCGACCATCCAGGTCAGCGCGGCATAGCCGTCCTCCACGATCGTGGTTCCTGATGCCTCGGGCGCCAGGCGGTAGTCGACCGACACGACGACGGCGCCCAGTTCATCAAGCCACTCCAGCGGGATGTCGAGCTGCGAGAAGCGGTCACCCATCACCATCCCGCCGCCGTGGAGCCAGAGCACACCGGGCGCCGCGTTCGTCGGACGCCGGGGGGAGATCACGGTGAGGGGAAGGGATGCGCCGTCCTGGCCGACGATGACCTCTTCACGGCGCTCGACATCGCGCGTCGCAAGCAACGGTTCGACCGGCGCACTCGCGTATGGCCGCATCAGCGGAAGCGTTTCGGCGCTGAGCGGGGCGAACTCGGGCAGCGACGCGAGAAGCTCGGCGAGCTCCGGGTCGAGTGCGGGCCGGGCGCTCACGCGAAGACCGCCTTGCCGCCGACCGGAACCAGATCGCCGTACGAGGACTCTCCCTCGAGCAACTCGGAGAATCGGGCGACGAGCGCCTTCGCGGCTTCGCTTGCGAAGAGCCGGTGGTGGTCTTCTTCGCTGGTCCATCCTTCGATCAGGTGGATCACATCGGGATTCGTGGCAGAGCGGCTCACCAGGTAAACGAGGCAGTACTCGCTCGCGGCGGGGTTCCCCTCGTCGAGACCCGACAGGACGAGCGCGATGAGCTCGTCGCCAAGCCCCGCCCGAGCGGTCATGGTTGCCGAGAATCCGTAGGTAACAGGTGGTTGTGTCATGCCTCCATCCAGCCACCACGACGCCTCCAGACTGTAGAGGATTCCCGTCCGGATCTTGCCTGATCCTCGACGCACCGCCGACCGCGGCCTCAGATGACCGGCGCGAGATTGACCGACGACCCCGCTGACTGGAGCAGCCGCGAGACGTCGAGGCTCGGGGGTGCGCCGAACTGGCGGCGATACTCGCGGCTGAACTGCGACGGGCTCTCGTAGCCGACCGCATAGGCGGTCCCCGCGATGTCTGCGGGGTGGGCGAGCAGACGTAGGCGCGCCTCTTGCAGCCGGATGCTCTTTTGGTACTGGATCGGACTCATCGCGGTGACGGCGTGGAACGCGCGGTGGAAGGCAGAGGTGCTCATGCTCGCCCGGTGCGCGAGCTCTTCCACCCGCACGGGTTCGCTGTAGCGCTCACGCATCCACCGCACCACGTGCCGCACGCGATTGAGGCTGCTGTCAGCCAAGCCGAGCTGGCGAACACTGTCGCCGTTCTCGCCCGACATGACAAGCCAGAGCAGCTCGCGTTCGATCAGCGGAGCCAGGACGGGGATGTCTCGAGGATGATCGAGCAGGCGAAGCATCCGAACCACGGCATCGAGAATCCGATTGTCGGCGACACCGACGGCCACGGCGGGCGGCGCTTTGTCTCCCCGACTGGGCCTCGCGAAGCTCGCCGACGCAGGATCGAGCAGCAGCTCGGCGATGACATCCGGACGCAGCTCGAGACCGAATCCAAGGGCGGGATGCTCGGGAGTCGCATCGCGATACCGCCCCGACACGGGCAGCTCCATCGAGGTGACCAGATAGTCTCCGGGGCCGTAGTCGTGCACGGCGTCCCCCACCGAGAGGCGCTTGCTTCCCTGCGCAACGACGGCGAGGATGCTCCCGGTCGACGTGTCTTCCTGCGCCTCGGACGAGTCGACTCGGGCGACGAGGACTCCGGGGATCGCCGTGGTCGTCACACCGCGGTCGGCGTGGCGTGAGATGAGCGTGCGCAATTCGGCCAGTGACATGGCCCGATCTAAGCACGCGCAGCCTTTCCTGGGCGCACGATCATGTCCCATTGTGCAGGAATAGGCAAGAGCGCGATGGGATTCCCCTCACGCCCTGCGGGGTCGCGGCGGTTGGCTGGAAGCATGAACACGGAGCAGACCAATCAACCGACCGACGCGTTGCCCGTCGCGATCGTCACCGGCGCGAGCGCGGGTATCGGTCGCAGCGCCGCCGTCGAAATCGCGCGTCGCGGATTCGGTGTCATTGCGACCTACCATTCCCGCCCCGAGGGTGCGGAAGACACCGTCCGCCTGATCGAAGACCTCGGCGGAACTGCTCGAGCGATCCGACTCGATGTCGGCGATACCGAGACCTTCCCCGCTTTCCGCGAGCAGGTCGAGGCGGCGTTGGCAAACGAATGGGGAACCGATCGCATCGATGCCCTCGTCAACAACGCCGGTTTCGGCGGCGGACGCGCCTTCGAGGACATGAGGGAGGCAGACTTCGACGAGTACTATCGCGTGCTGCTACGGGGCCCTTACTTCCTCACGCAGACGCTCCTGCCGCTTCTGCGACGCGGTGCGGCCGTCGTCAACGTGTCCAGCAGCTCGGTGCGCCCCGGTGAGTCTGAACCCGGATACTCGGGGTACGCAGGCATGAAGGCGGCACTTGTGACCGCGTCCCGCTATCTCGCTCGCGAACTGGGCGAGCGAGGCATCCGCGTCAACACCATCGCCCCCGGCCCCACGCGGACGCGCATCGGCGGCGACGCGTTCGAGAAGTACCCCGACATCATCCCCGCCATCGCCGCCAAGACGGCGCTCGGTCGCCTCGGCGAGCCCGACGACATCGGCCGCGTCATCGCGTTCCTCGTCTCGGCGGACGCGCAGTGGATCACGGGCGAAGACATCCAGGTCGCCGGAGGGTACGGACTATGACCACGCAGGAACCCCGGTTCGGCACCGTCGTGCTCACCGGCGCGACGAGTGGCATCGGGGCCGCAACGGCTGCCCTGCTGGCGATGTGCGCCGACACCCTCGTCCTCCACGGACCTGAACGAGCGGAGGACGTCGCGGACCAGCTCCACGAACTCGGCGCCCGGGGCAGCGCGCTGATCCGATACGTCAGCTGCGACTTCGCCCGCCTCGACGCCGTAGCCCGGGCGGCGGTGCAGATCAGGGAGCTGGTTCCCGATGGGATCGACCTGTTGATCAACAATGCGGCGGTTCCGGGTGCCCCCGAGCGCATCGTGACAGTTCACGGCTTCGAGCGCTCCCTGCAGGTGAACGCACTCGCCCCGGCGCTTTTCACGCGCCTGCTCGTGCCGTCCTTGAATGACAACGCCCGCATCGTCAACGTGGGTTCGTCGGCGCATCACGTCGAGCGGTTCCACTTCGACGACATCGACCTCGAACACGACTATTCGCCCGTCGCCGCATACGCGCGGGCGAAGCTCGCCATGGTTACGTGGTCGTCCCTGCTCGCCCAGGAAGAGGCGGGAACGTCCACGACCGTCGTCGCGCTCTGCCCGGGACTCAACGACACCCCGCTGAGCGCGGCGATGATGGGTCACATCGGTGGCCCCGCCGAGCACGGGGCCGAACGCGTGCTGTTCGCGGCAACCGCGGCGGTCCGCTCCGGGTCGTACCTCGAGAACGACGTGGTGGTCGACCCGAACCCCGAGGTGGGGCGGTGGCGTAACCGAGAACTCCTCGCCGAGCTCTACATCGATCGACTGCCGCGGTTTGCGGCCCTGGGCCGGCGATGAGCGTCCCGGGCTCACCGGCCGCCGTACTCACCGGTCGGGTCGCCGTTGTGCTGGGCGCGACCGGGTGGATCGGCACGGGGATATCGCGTTATCTGCTGCAGGCGGGCGCGAACGTCGTGATTGTCTCTCGCGACCGGGAACGGCTCGCCAGGCTCGAGCAGTCTCTCGGCGACGAACACCGCGTGCTCGCGACGACTGCCGACGTCACCTCGCAGTTGGATGTCGACGACGTGCGGGCAGCAGCCCTGGAGCGTTTCGGTCACATCGATCTAGTCCTCGTGCTGGCCGGTGTCATCACCGGCTCCGCGTTCGAAGACGGGGTTCCCGCCGACTGGGCTGAGATGACCGATGTTAACCTGCGGGGAGTCCTCCACTCGGCGCAGACGTTCGCGATGCCGCTGCTCGATGCTGCGGAACAGGGGCGCCCCGCCGACCTGGTGCTGCTGGGCGCGGTCACCGAGGAGTCGCATGAACCCCGCTTCGCGGTGTTCAACGCCGTCTCGGCTGCGATCACCCAACTGGGCCGAACCCTTCGTGACGAGTACGGCGGGCGCGGTCTTCGCGTTCACGTTCTTGCACCCGAGTTCCCCCGTGTCGCCGACAGCGACCCGCGCCGCGGCCGTGAGGATGCGCCGGTGACCCCGGAGTCCTTGGCCGCGGTGGTCACCCTCGCCGCGTCGCTGCCGGTCGGCGTCAACCTCGCCGAGGCCGTGCTCCGTCCGACCCGGGTGGCGCACTCATGACCGGGTGGATGGCGCGCTTTCGAGGCGCCCCGGAGGCCCTGCGCGGGGCGACCGTCCTTCTCGCTGCGACGCTCGTCGCCCTGGTCTGGGCGAACCTTCCCGGCGACACCTACGACATGGTCTGGCATCTGCCGCTCGGATTCGAGATCGGAGACTTCTCGTTCGAACTCGATCTGCGGCACTGGGTCAACGATGCCGCGATGGCGCTGTTCTTCGCATCCGTGACCCTCGAGGTCAGGCGCGAACTCGAGCTCGGGGAACTCCGGGATTGGCGGCGCGCAAGCGCCGCTCTGATCGCCGCCGTCGCCGGACTGGTCGTTCCCGCCATCCTGTTCATCGCGGTAAACGGGGGAACGGATGCCGTCGGCGGGTGGGGTGTCGTGATCTCCACCGACACGGCGTTCGTGCTCGGGATGCTGGCGCTCGTCGGACGCTCGATGCCGCCACAACTGCGCGTCTTCCTCGTGACCCTGGCGGTCGCCGATGACGTCGGCGCGCTCGCCGTCATCGCGTTCGCCTACACCGACGACTTCACACCGGCGCCGCTCATTCTCGTCGCCGTGGGGCTCGCCATCATCCTGGCGATGCGACGGGCCGGTGTCTGGCGCGGAGCGCTCTACCTCGCGCCCTCCGTCGTCGTGTGGGCGGGCTTCCTGATGTCCGGGGTGCACGCCACGCTCGCGGGTGTCGCGATCGCGCTCCTGCTGCCGGTCTTCTCCACTCGACCGGCCGACATGCGACGCGCTAACGATCACGTTCGCGCCTTCCAGCAGTCGCCGAGCGCCCATGCCGCGCGCGCGGCGGAACAGGCCGTCGCCCGGGCCATCTCGGTCAATGAGCGGGCCTACCGGGCCCTCAACCCCTCCGTGACCTGGTTCATCCTGCCCCTGTTCGCCCTCGCCAACGCGGGCGTGAGCGTGGCCGGCCCGACGCTCAGCGACGCCTTCGGATCACGACTCACCTGGGGCGTCGTCATCGGCCTGGTCGTCGGCAACGCGGTAGCCATCACGCTCTCCACCCTGATCGTCCGGCGCGTCAGTCCTCACTCGGTGAGCCCGAACCTGCGGATCGAGCACATCTTCGGGTTGAGTCTGCTTGCCGGGATGGGATTCACGATCTCGCTGTTCGTCGCCGAGCTCGCCTTCACCGACCCCGTCGATCTCAGCCGCGCGCAGATCGGCATCCTGACGGGGACGCTCACCGCGGCGTTGCTCGGCGCACTGGCTTTCGGCGTGCTGGGCGTGCGCGAACGGCGACGTGTGCCCGACCGCGATCGGCTGTTGCGCTCAGCACGAGCGAACCGCGACCCGATGCTCGGTGACGCCGAACGCGCGCTCGTCACCGTCGTGGAGTACGGCGACTTCACGTCGCCCTTCTCCCCCACATCCGATGAGATGCGGCGTGAGATGACCACGCGATTCGGAACGGATGTCGCCTTCACCTTCAGGCATCTGCCGACGGTGAACTCGGCCAGCAGAACTGCGGCACTGGCCAACGAGGCAGCGCGTGCGCAGGGCCGATTCTGGGAGATGCGTGACGCACTGCTTCGCGAGGCGCCCGTGGAATCCGAACGGCAGATCCTTCGCGCCGCATCCGCCGCGGGAGTGAACCTCCGCCGACTCCAGGTGGACCGCGACCGGGGCTTGGGCGCGTGGCGTGTCGAGCAGGATGCCAGCGACGCCGAGTCGATGTCGATCTCGACCGCGCCGACATTCTTCATCGGCGGTGTCCGCTACAACGGTCCGATCGACGCCGACTCGATCAACGCCGCAGTTGCCGATGCCGTTTCGACGGCAGGCCGATCGGCCTCTCTCTTGCCACGGCCGAACGCGCTCACTCGGGCATAGCCCGCCTTAATGGAAGAAATGGCGCTCGCGCGTGAAGAACATCGTGACGCCGGCGTCGCGCGCCGCCTTCACGACCTCCTCATCGCGAACAGACCCTCCCGGCTGGACGATCGCCGACACACCGGCATCGATGAGCACCTGCGGTCCGTCGGCGAACGGGAAGAACGCGTCGGATGCGGCGACCGCACCCTGCACGCGATCCCCGGCGCGCTCGACCGCGAGGCGGCACGAGTCGACCCGGTTCACCTGGCCCATGCCGATACCGACGGTGGCCGAGTCCTTCGCGAGGACGATCGCGTTGGACTTCACGGCACGGCAGGTCTTCCACGCGAAGATGAGGTTGGTCATCGCGTCGGCATCGGGACGCTCACCCGAGACGAGCTCCCAGTCGGTGGCGACGGACTCGATGTCGTCGGGAAAACGGTCGGCATCCTGCAGAAGGAGGCCACCCGAGATGAGCCGCACATCCATCGGCTCCTGCTTCCAGTCGTCGGGCAGCTTCAGCACGCGCAGGTTGTTCTTCAGTCGGAAGACCTCCAGAGCCTCCGGTTCGAAGTCCGGTGCGACGATCACCTCGGTGAAGATGTCGCGCAGGTTCTCGGCCATCTTCAGCGTCACCTTGCGGTTGGCTGCGATAACGCCACCGAAGGCCGAGACCGGGTCGCAGGCGTGGGCGCGCAGGTGCGCGCTGGCGATCGGGTCGAGCGCGTTCGGCGCTGATACCGCGATGCCGCAGGGGTTCGCATGCTTGATGATCGCCACGGCGGGCTTGACCAGGTCGAATGCCGCGCGCAGGGCAGCGTCAGCATCGACGTAGTTGTTGTACGACATCTCCTTGCCCTGCAACTGGGTGGCCTGGGCGATGCCGTGGCCGCCCGTGCGCGTATAGATCGCGGCGCGCTGGTGCATGTTCTCGCCGTAGCGCAGGGTCGACAGACGCTCGGCGCGAATCGTCAGGTGCGAGGGAAGGTCGACATCCTCCCCCAGCGTCTCGTCAGCGAACCAGGTGGCGACTGCCCGGTCGTACTCCGCGGTGTGCGCGAACGCCCGCGCGGCAAGCTCGCGCCGCTGCGCGAGAGAGGTGCCGCCCGCTCGGATTGCTTCGATGACCGACCCGTAGGATTCCGGCGAGACCACGATGGCGACGTTCGCGTAGTTCTTCGCTGACGCCCGGACCATGGCGGGACCGCCGATGTCGATCTGCTCGACGACATCGTCGCCCTGCGCACCGGAGGCAACGGTCTCGACGAAGGGGTAGAGGTTCACGACCACCAGCTCGAAGGGCTGGATGCCGAGATCGCTGAGCTGATCCTCGTGGTGTGCGAGGCGAAGGTCGGCAAGAAGGCCGGCGTGCACGGCGGGGTGCAGAGTCTTGACCCGCCCGTCGAGCGACTCGGGGAACCCGGTCACGGCGGCGACATCGGTCACGGCGAAGCCTGCATCCCGGATCGTTGCTGCCGTCGACCCCGTGGAGACGATCTCGACGCCAGCCTCAGCAAGGGCCTCGGCAAGGCTCAAGAGATCGGTCTTGTCGCTGACCGACACCAGTGCCCGCCGGACGGGCACGACGTCGCGGTCGCGGTACAGGGACGGGTCGTGACTCGGGCCTGCCATCAGGTCTCCTTGCTGTTGGGCTCTGGGCTGTCGGGTGGTCATCGGCCGCGCAAGCTGCGTCGTCGCGGCCCTGGCCAGGGAATTGTCAGGGGGTTGAGAGGTCGATCTCGCCGGTTGCGATGCGCCTCACGACGTCGATCAGGAGTCGGCGTTCGACCGGCTTGATCCTCTCATGAAGGCTCGCCTCGTCGTCGCCCGGAAGCACCGCGATGCGCTCCTGCGCGAGGATCGGTCCGGTATCGACTCCGGCGTCGACGACGATGACACTCGCACCGGTCTGACTGACACCGGCAGCGAGCGCGTCTCGCACACCGTGGGCGCCGGGGAACTCGGGAAGATACGCCGGATGGGTGTTGATGATGCGCGGCACCCAGGGTTCCAGGACCGACGCGGGGAGCAACCGCATCAGGCCGCTGAGAACGATGAGGTCGGGCTGCCACACCGCGAGTTGGTCGCGAAGCGCCTCGCCCCAGGCCGCTCGGCTCGCATACTCGGCGAAGGGCACGAAGAACCACGGAATGCCGAAGGCTTCGGCATGGGCGAGGCCCTCAGCCTCGCGGTCGGCACCGACGACAACGATCCGCGCCGGATAGTCGGGCTCGTTCGCTGCCTCGAGCAGCGCCCGAAGGTTGGATCCGGCGCCGGAGATGAGAACGGCGACGGTGAGCACCGACTCAGTCTACCGAGGGCTCCAGGAGCGCCGTGGGCACCGCCTCGGTCGCGTCGTCGTCACGGGCTCGACGTCGCGGTGAGAGCAACAGGATGCCGGCACCGACGCCGACCTCGATGCCGATCGCCAGCGCGACGGGGCCCGGTTCTGGTCCCAGCTGGGCGAGCACACCAGGGCCGAGCGAGCCGGAGGCGAGGGCCGCCAGCAGCGCCGCTGAACCGGCCGAGACAACCGCGATCCCGAGCGTCACGACGATACGGGCGGCAACGCGCTCGGCATCCGCGGCGAAGAACGACCGAGCGACCCACCCGGCGAAGGCGCCGACCGCGACGGGCAGGAGCGCAAGCAGCAGCAACCATGGCGAGGTCGACTCGGGGAGGACGCCCAGCAGCGGCAGGCCGGGCAGGACGCCGGTCGTGGTTCCGGATGCCGCGACCGTCGCCCCTGCTCCGAGGGACACACCGGGACCGGCAACGAAGGCGAGCGCCCACACGACGAGGGTGGGAAGGTAGAGAAGCTGGCCGAGCGTCAGGAGCACTGCGCCCAGGACATCGACGTGGGATGCCTCGTAGAGGCCGACGATCTGGGAGCCGCGCGCGAAGATCGCGACAGCGGTGACCAGTGCCGCGACGCCGAGGAGTCCGACTGCCGCGATCGCCCCCGCGCGCGCGATGACCGTCGGGGTGAGGGCCCAGTCCTCGGGCAGGTCTTCGGTCCATTCGCGTAGCGCCGCGATGACGCCGCTGTCGGCATCCTGCCACTCCCCGACGAGCGCGCCGAGCAGCGCCGGGATGCCGAAGATGAGGGCCGGGAAGAGGATCGCTTCCGTGAGCGAGGTGTGTGCAATGGGGTTTCCCGCGGTCAACGCGATGCCGGCGGCTGCAGCGGCGAAGACCACGGTCCCCGCGAGTGCGCCCGTGAACGCCGCTCCCGAGCGTGAGGCCCGCCGACCCGAGCGCGTCGCCGAGATGGCGGTGAATCCCACGAAGGCCAGCGGGGCGAGCGAGAGCACGAAGGATGCTGCGCCTGGATCAATGCCGGCAGTTGCCATGTAGTCGGCGGGAAGCGTGATCTCCAGCGGGACGACGTGCCCCAGTTGCCAGACGCGGGCGGCGGTGGGCCACAGCGCTTCCCACGGGGCAAGCCCGCCGAACTCAACAATCCACAGGAGCGTCGCTGGGGCGAGCACGACGACGAGGCCCGCGGCGACGGTGACGAGCGCGTCGAAGGCCGCGAGAAGGAAGACGATGACCCGGTTCATGCGGGTTCGACCTTACCCACCCCGGGGCCGCTCACCGGCCGACTCACCGAGCGCTGCGCCACGCTCCTGAGTTCGGAACTGAGCCCTGGAACAGTTGGGTGATCGTTGCCATCGTGAACCCCCGATCGAGAAGCCCGTCGCAAATGGCTCCCACGGTGCGCGCGGTGTTCCCGTGGATGTCGTGCTGCAGCACGATCGAGCCGGGCTTCGATCGTGTCACGACCCGCTCGGTCAGGACGTCGTCGGCCGGGCCTTCCCAGTCCTCGGTGTCGACATCCCAGAGGATCGCGGGCATCTGCGCCACCGCGAGCACCCGCGCGTTGTAGTCGCCATAGGGGGGCCGGAACATCGTGATCTTCTGGCCGGATGCCGCCTCCAACGCGGCTGTCGTGTCGCGCAATTGCGACGCGATCTGCGCATCGGTCAGCTTCGTGAGCGACGGATGGTTCCAGCTGTGGTTTCCGATGAGGTGTCCCTCGGCGACCATCCGCTGCAGTGTGGCTGCGTATCTGTTCGCCTTCTCACCCATCGCGAAGAACGTCGCACTGGCGCGGTGCGTCGCGAGGGCATCCAGCATGCTCGGAGTGAGATCGCTCGGACCATCGTCGTAGGTCAGCGCAACGCAGGGCGTCAACGAACAGTCGACGGGCACGTCCCCGGGCCTCGTCACACTCGGGCCTGAGTACGGCTGACCGACCGAGGCGAGCAGCCGTCGTCCGAAGTCGGTGAGCAGGGGTTCGGCAACAGCCGTGGGCACCAGAATGGTACGGGCCGCATCGGTCGGCGGGATGCCGAGCGCCGTGAGCCCATCGGTGGTGAAGCCAGCGGGGATCGTGAACTGCATGCCGCCGGCAGCCGCAGGGATCGTGGTCGCGAAGGCCCCGGCAAGGCGCTCCGCCGCCGATGGGTCCGCGACGGGTGCCAGCGAGAGCGAGCCAGCGGCACGGCGCAAACCGTCAACGACCTCGGCAGCGAGCGTTCCGAGGGCGTCCGGCCCCCAAAGCTGTGCTCCGGACGCCACATCGCCCACTGACGCATCAGCGAAGAGTGTCTCGGCGGTGTCGGCTGTGACGGCATCCGCGTTCGACATCACGGTGCGCAGGCGCTCACCGAACAGGGTCCCCGCCGCCCACACGACATCACACACGACCGTAGCCGCACCGCCGCCAACGACGGGTCCGGCCACAGCTGAATCGACCAGCAGCTGGGCGGCCGGGGTCGTGGTGGAGCCGGGAGTGCAGGTCCGGTCGTCCAGGCCCGCACCGACGTCTCCAGCCTGAGGCCGGTAGGCCGCGCCGGTGACCTCTTGCCGGGCAGCGATCGCGGCACGGATGTAGGCCCTCACCGCGTCATTAAAGGCGGGGACCTGCGGCAGAAGCAGGTAGCGAGCCTGGATACCGACACCATCCTGGCGGATGCGCTCGGGTGAAACGTTGGAGGCGAGCGGTTGCCCGGGCTGCGCGCTCAGCGGCGCCGCCTCGCCCTCGACGACGGTCAGACTCGTCGTCGGCCACGTCGGCGGGTTCCAGTTCTCGTCGACCGCAGGGGCGCAGCCGGAGGCGACGACGGATGCCGCCGCAAGAACGGCTGCGACGGCGAGTGCACGCGCAGAACGCGGGGCCGAAGCGCTCACGGCTGCACCCCCTCGACCAGCGACGCCATCGCCGCGCGGTAGCGCTCGAGGTCGCCGCTGGAGGCGACGAAGACCACGGAACCTCCCGCGACCGGCCCCACCGCAGCGACAAGGTCGGGCCCGGCGGCGGCGCCCTCGCTCGACCCGGACGGAGACCCGTGCGCGACGGTCAGCCCCGATGCCAAGGTCTCGACCATGGGTGCCGCCACGCCGGCATCCGTTGCGGCCTGCTCAGGTGCCGTGTCGGTGAGCATCGCCTCGATCGTCATTCCCCGGTCGGGCGTCGCAATGAGGGCATGCGTTTCATCCTGGGACGTGATCAGCCAACCCGCTGGAACCGCAACCGCAACGGATGCGTCCTTCGGCCCGAGCACGAGAGGAGTCTCGGCGCTGGCAACCTGAGTACGCGCGTTGGCAAGAAGGGGCGGGAAAGCGACCAGGCCGGCCACGATCGCGAACACTAGCAGGCCCGCGGCGCCGACGGCGGCGAGGACCCAGATCCACCACGACCTCTCGGATCGCGTGCTGTCGTTCATGTCGGGCTCCACAGCGCACGGAAGGCGCTATCAGGATCATCTCGTGGCGCGATCGATCGCGTGTGGAGACAAGCCGGAGAAATCCTGAGAATCAACCGCGATGGCAAATCTCTCGCCGGACATATGTCCGGGCGGCCCGGGGCATACGAGCGCGACGATGCCTGCTGTTCTCGCCGCGCGAGTACAGCCGCAGCCCCGTTCGCACGCCGGCGTCGGTTTCACTGCACGATCAGCTGCCGTTTCCCATGATCGACAGCAACCCGCCCTCGATCGGAATCGCGGCTCCAGTGATGTAGTTCGCGTGGTCGCTGAGCAGAAAGGCCACAACACTGCCGACCTCGTCAGGAGATCCGAGTCTGCCAAGGGGAACTGCGCTTCTCAGCTGTTCCATCGCGGCATCCCCCTTCCCACCGGACTGCTGCTCGGCGAGAGTCCGAAGCATCCGCGTATTCATGAATCCGGGCTCGATGGCATTGACCCGCACACCGTGAGGCGCCATTGTGGCCGCAGCGTCGCGCGTTAGCCCCAAGACTGCATGTTTGGACGTCGCGTACGCTACACCGTTCTGCGAGCCCCTCTCGCTCGCGATCGACCCGCTGTTCACGATCGCCCCGGAACGCTGTGTTTTCATGACGCGCATGACGTGCTTCAGGCCGAGGAAGACGCCTCGGACGTTCACGGCCATGACACGGTCGAACTCGGCCGTGTCATACTCCTCGAACGATGCACTCTTTCCTTCGATGCCCGCGTTGTTGTGGAAGGCGTCGATGCGACCGAACCGTCTGAGCGTGGCCGCCACATAGCCTTCGACGTCGTCCTCAGAGGACACGTCTGCGACGACACTTAGCACTTCGGTCGTGTTCATGAGCTCCGCGGCGTTTCGCTCGAGGGCCGGAGCAGACTTGTCCACCAGCGCGATGCGTGCGCCTTCGCCTGCCAGCGCGCGCGCGGCAGCAAACCCAAGTTCGCCGCCTCCACCCGTGACGATCGCAACCCTGTCCTGCATGATTCCCATCGCTCGTCCTCGTTCCTTGGTTGTGGTTCAGAATCCCGTGTTCGAGAGCGCGAGAGCACCGCCATCGACAGTGATGACGGCACCCGCGACGACCTCGGATGCGGGCGACATGAAAGACAGCATCGGGCCCTGAATCTCCCTCATCGTCCCCGTGGGCTGCGACAGGACCGCATGGACCCAGAGGCGCTCGGCTGTCGGGGAGATATCGGTCTTGCCGTCGCCCAATCGGGGTGCCGGTGAATGGTCCCGGTGCAATCGTCGACGCGGATGCCGCGGGAAGCCAGTTCGAGAGCGACCTGGAGCACAAAGTTGAAGATTGCGGCCTTTGTGACCACGTACGCGTACGAAACCGCCGATCGGCGCGCGACCCCGCGGTCGATGCTGGGCCCGCCCGCGATGCCGGCATTCGCGACCACGACCGCCAAGGTGCCCACTTCGGCGATCACCCGATCGATGATCTGGTCGATCATTCCGCGGTCCGCGACATCGACAACGTCGCCATAGGGACCGTGGCTCGCCGCGCGGATCCCGTCGACGACGGCGCACGCCTGCTCTCCGTCTCGGCCCGCCACGACGACGGTCGCGCCAACTGCCGCGCACACCTCTGCCCCAGCCTGACGGGCCCCACTGGAGCCCCCGGCGACCAGGACGATGTTTCCGGTCAGGCCAGCGAGTCCGGCAACCTGACACGGCGTGACGACATCCATGTCCATAGCAGGCGCCTGCGGTGACGCCTGCACTTAGCCGAGACCGATGGCGCGCGCACGGTGCGCCGCCGGCAGCCGGTCACCCTGGCGGAAGAGCTTCTGGCGCAGTGTTCCGGGTTCATACTCTGTTTGAGCGAGCCCGCGTCGCTGCAGCACCGGCACCACCTGATCCACCCAGTCATCCCAATAGCCAAGGGTAGTTGTCGGAATCACGTTGAAACCCTCAACGCCAGCCTCTACCCATTCCTGGATGTCATCTGCGATCCGCTCGGGAGTTGCGGCGATCCGGCCAGGCAGCAGAGCGTGATCCAGCAGATATTCGCGCCAGGTGAGTTGTTCGCCATCACCCACGTTCGCGTCTATGGCTGCCTGCAGGATTGAGCGCATGTGGTCACCGGTCGTTGCCATCTTGTTGATCTCCGCGAGCGGTGTCTCAGGGTCGACGGCGTTGAAGTCGATACCGTAGGCGCCGCTCGAGAACGCCTGGAGCGCGGTGATGTCAATGTTTTCCCGGTAGTACTCACGCTTGCGCGTAGCTTCTTCCTCCGTTGATCCCACGATGTATGACAGCTGCACGATCTTTTTCAGCGATCGAGGGTCGCGTCCGGCCGCCCGGGACTGCTCATCGAGCGCGGCGATGTCTGCCTTCGCCGCTTGGGGTGTCACCGACGCCAGGAAGGTGACCTCCGCGTTCTTGACCGCGAAGGATCGACCATCTGGCGACATACCGGCTTGGAACAGGACAGGTGTACGTAGCGGACCCGGCTCAACCAGGTGTGGCCCCTGCACCGTATAGCGCTCACCCTTGTGGTCGATGGTGTGAATCTTCGAGGCATCCAGGAAGGAATCGAGCTCAGCGTCATGGAGGACGGCTCCGTCCTCCCATGAGTGTTCCAACAGCTTGTAGACGACATCGACATACTCCTGCGCCCACGCGTATCGGTCAGCGTGGGCGGCAATGTCGCCGTAGCCATAGTTGCGGAAGCCATTGCTGAGATAGGAGGTGACGATGTTCCACGCCACCCGTCCACCCGTGAAAGTATCCAGAGTCCCGATCTGCCGGGCAAAACTGAATGGATGAGTCTGGATGATGTTGCTCGTGACTGCGAATCCCAGATTCTCCGTCGCGTATCCGAGAGCCGAGATCGCAGACAGCGGGTCCGGGCCGGGAAACTCCGAGCCGGCGCGGATCGCGACGCTCGGGTGCGAATAGTCCAGGTCGTAGACGCCGACAACATCTGCCAGGAACATCGCGTCGACGAATCCACGCTCGAGAGTCTTGGCGACATCGATGTACGCCTGCAGCTCGTTGTACCTGTACTGAATCGAACCTTCCGGGGTGCGCCAATAGCCGTGACTGTGATGGTTCGGAGTCATTCGCATGAACGCGTTGTAGATCGGGGGCCGAGACATGCGCTGTCCTCTCTGCGGGGAAACACCCGGGGTCACTCGATGAACTCCGGGAGTGTCGAGAGCTTCCCTGCTCGCAACGTCAACGACCATAACACAAGTAGTTGTTCGCGCAACTCGTTTCTGCGCGAACATAGTGACGGCGGCGACCTCACACGCCGACCTCCGCGATGATCGCCGAAGTCAGTAAGAACCGAGAGAATGCACACATGGACGCAGCACATCAACGGAATAGCCGACTCGCCGAGTTCGAGTTCGTTGCAGAAAACCGCCGAGATGATGACCACGCTCTGCCGGACGCGCTTGATCTGTCACGCTTCACCCCACGACTGCTCGCGATCCTGTCCAACATCTTCTCTCTCTACGAGTCGCAGTCCCTCCGCGACCAGTTCGGCCTCGGCACGACAGAGTGGCGCATCCTTTCCGCCGTGGCACTGGAGCCGGCCCTCACGGCGACCGAGATCTCGAAATCCACAGTCATGAGCAAGGCGGTGATATCGAGAGCTCTCACCGACCTCGTCCAGGACGGTCTACTCAGCCTGGGCGACGGCCCTCGCGGTTCTCGCCCGATCCGGATTACTGAGGAGGGGGCGCAGATGTACCGCAAGATGCTCCCGATCTCGTACCGAGCGCAGGAGATCATCAACCGCACGCTCGGTGAGGAAAAGCTCGAGCAACTTCACGACCTTCTTACGACGTTGATTTCGGCGGCCATCGAGGACGAAGCGTGGCGCGATGGCAATGAATAGGGAGAACGAGGCCTCCTCCTTCACCATGTAGTTGCATTTGCAACTCGTTTTGCGCGAATCTGGTTTACGTAGAGACAAATCAGTGTTAGCGTCGCTGCGTCGCACCACCGAGGTGTGACGCCCCGCCGGGGTCAACGAAGACCTTGCCGGATGCGCTGTGGTGAGTCCGTCGACGCATCCCGATCGTCATCTTCGTCATCAAGAGTGAACACAGTCGTACAGAGGAGTAGAACCGTGCGCTCACGAATCTCAATAACCATTGCCCTCACCGCATCAGCGGCCCTGGCTCTCACCGGGTGCGCGTCAGGAGGCGCCGATTCGAGTGAGAGCAACTCCGAACAGGGCTTCAAGGTCGCCGCCTTCACCTCGGGGAATCAGACGCCCGTGGGCGCGTGGTGGGTTAAGGCAACCGAGGCGCAGGCGACGCAGTCTGGATGGGACATGACTATGATCCAGGGCGACTTCGACTTTCAGAAGATGAATCCCGCCGTCGAGAGCGCGATCGGCCAGGGGGTGGACGTTGTCATCGACGGCTACACCGACTTTGCCTCGATCGGCTCGATCTGCACGGCGGCGCAGGATGCTGGCGTTCCGATCTTCGCGATCGATAGCGGCACAGAACCGTCGGATTGCTTCGCGGTCAACATGATCACCGACCAGGAGCTGATCGTCGACCAGACCACCGGCGCCCTCGGCGACGCCCTCGGGGGGCTGGACGGCAAGAACATAATGATCATCGGGCACGACCCGCACGCCGGCATTCGCAAGCGCGCAGCTCTCGCCGAAGAGGTCTTTCGTGCCGCAGGCGCGAATGTCGTCGGTGGCGGTATCCAGAAGGTGACGAGCCCCGCTACCGGCCGCATCGAGGCGCTCGCATTGGTCGCTGACTATCTGTCGGCAAACCCCGGAGGGCTCGACGGAGTCTGGGTGGGCTGGGACGATGCCGCGCTCGGCGCGGTACAAGCGATCGAGGAGGCGGGCACCTCCACACGGGTTGTCGCTGTGGATGCCAGCGCCGAGGCACTCAGGGCGATCGAGTCCGGCGGAGCGTTCCTTGCCACCGCTGTGCAGCCATGGCCGGAGATCAATGCCCGGCTGATGAAGGCGGTGCTCGCATACGAGGAAGACGGGACCCTGCCCACCGAGAACTACATAGAGTTCCCGACCGTGCTGGCAACCCGGGAGAACGCAGCGGATATCACCCCGACCGACGAACTCCCCTGAATCGCACCCGCTCGGCGGGCACGACAGCTCACAGTGTCGTGCCCGCCGGGCATCCATTGCCTGGCGCCAAGACCTCCGGAGGTAACGAACCATGACACCCCAGCGACTGACGTGCACTGCCGCCGCCGACTCCCTCCCCTTGCACGACAACGCGACGAACAGGGTATCGGTCGAGCAGTTCAAGGCCGCGTTCCGCCATCACCCCGGCGGGGTTGCCGTGATCACCGCGGACGACGGTACAAGACCTGTTGCGATGACGGCGACGTCGGTGTCGTCCGTCAGCGCGGATCCACCGCTGCTGTTGTTCTCCGTCTCCGAGCTCTCCTCGAGTGCACCGACCCTGCTCGCTTCCCAGAGTGTTGTCGTCCACCTCATCGACGCAACTACCAGTGATATCGCCAAGCTCGGCGCGACCAGCAAGATCGACCGGTTCGCTGACACCTCAATGTGGCACCGCCTCCCAACGGGCGAGCCGGTGTTCCACGACGTCTCGGTGTGGCTCAGATGTCGGCCGGTTCGCCGATTTCGCGCCGGCAACGCGACTATTGTCATCGCCGAAGCAATCGAGGCCCACGCTCAAGTCGACGACCCACGCGACGGGCTTGCCTATGTGAATCGCACGTGGCACAGGCTCAGCGAGCATTCCCAGCTCGCGGACTAGAAGCCGCTACCCGGCAAGCCGACTGTTATGCAGCGCGTCCACACGTCGACACCGGTTGACCGTATTGGTCCGATGGATGCGGGTGCGGTCAGGCGGGGTCGAGCACGAAAACAGCGATGAGCCGGTCGGTCTTCTTCTGGTACTCGGCATAGTCGGGCCACACCTCGACAGCACGCGCCCACCACTGATCGCGCTCCTCGCCCTCAACTTCCCTGGCGAGGTAGTCGCGCTTGGTCGCGCCATCCTGCAACTCGACGGCGGCATGCTTTCGCATGTTCCCCGCCCACTTGGGTTCGTCGGGCGCGCCGCCCTTCGAGGCGATCACGGCATAGCTTCCGTCGTGTTCGACGCGCATGAGGGCGGTCTTGCGCAGCCCTCCGGTCTTGGCGCCCAGCGTGGTCAGGACGATGACGGGCTTGCCTCGCAGCACCGATCCCTCGGCACCCCCCGTGGCTTCGTAGGTTTCGGCCTGGGTGCGGGCCCACTCCGATGTGGACGGCTTGTACTCTCCGGTCAGTGGCATGCCCTCAGGCTACCGCCCACCTGCGACCACGGGCTGCCCGGAGCGAGACACCGCGTACACAGCGAGACTCAGAGCTGCTCGATGATCTCGCGCATCAGGGCGGCGGTCTCGGACGGCGTCTTGCCGACCTTCACGCCCGCAGCCTCGAGGGCTTCCTTCTTGGCCTGGGCGGTACCCGCAGAGCCCGACACGATCGCGCCGGCGTGACCCATCGTCTTGCCCTCGGGAGCGGTGAAGCCCGCGACATAGCCGACGACCGGCTTGGTCACGTTCGCCTTGATGAAGTCGGCGGCGCGCTCTTCGGCATCCCCACCGATCTCACCGATCATGACGATCGCCTTGGTCTCGGGGTCTGCCTCGAACGCGGCGAGCGCGTCGATGTGGGTGGTGCCGATGATCGGGTCGCCACCGATACCGATAGCGGTCGAGAAGCCCAGGTCACGCAACTCGAACATCATCTGGTAGGTGAGCGTGCCCGACTTCGAGACGAGGCCGATCGGACCCTTGCCCGTGATGTTGGCCGGGGTGATACCCACGAGCGACTCACCGGGGGTGATGATGCCGGGGCAGTTCGGGCCGATGATGCGCGTCTTGTTTCCCTTGGACTGGGTGTAGGCCCAGGCCTCGGCAGTGTCACCGACGGGGACACCTTCGGTGATGACCACGAGCAGCGGGATCTCGGCGTCGATGGCCTCGATCATGGCATCCTTCGTGAAGGCGGGCGGCACGAAGGCGATCGAGACGTCAGCGCCGGTCTTCTCCATCGCTTCGGCGACGGATGCGAAAACGGGCAGCTCGACGGCGTTACCGTCCTTGTCGGCGTGCGAGACGGTGGTCCCGGCCTTGCGGGCGTTCACGCCGCCGACGACCTGGGTGCCGGCCTTGAGCATGAGAGCGGTGTGCTTCGTGCCCTCACCGCCGGTGATGCCCTGGACGATGACCTTGGAGTCCTTGTTGAGGTAGATCGACATGTCAGAAGTCCTTATCCGGTTTCGCGATCAGGCGGCGGCCAGCTCGGCTGCCTTGTCAGCGCCCTCGTCCATACCGGCGGCGAGGGTGACCAGCGGGTGGTTCGCGGCGGCGAGGATTGCGCGACCCTCTTCCACCTGGTTGCCGTCGAGGCGAACAACGAGCGGCTTGGTGGCGGTGTCGCCGAGGATCTCGAGAGCCTTGACGATGCCGTCGGCAACCGCAACGCACGAGGTGATGCCGCCGAAGACGTTGACGAACACACTCTTGACCTGCGGGTCGCCGAGGATGACATCCAGGCCCGCGGCCATGACTGTCGCCGAGGCGCCGCCGCCGATGTCGAGGAAGTTGGCGGGCTTGACGCCGCCGTGGTTCTCGCCGGCGTAGGCGACCACATCGAGGGTCGACATGACCAGGCCCGCACCGTTGCCGATGATGCCGACTTCGCCGTCGAGCTTGACGTAGTTCAGGCCCGACTCCTTCGCCTTGGCCTCGAGCGGGTCAGCAGCACCCTTGTCTTCGAGCTCTTCGTGCTCGGGGTGGCGCACCTCGCTCGCGTTGTCGTCGAGCGTGACCTTGCCGTCCAGGGCAATGATGTTGCCGTTTCCGTCCAGGATCAGCGGGTTGACCTCGACGAGGGTCGCACCTTCACCCTGATAGACGTCGTAGAGCTTGACGAAGACGTCCGCGACCTTGTCGACAAGCTCAGCCGGGAACTTCGCAGCGGTAGCGATCTCGACAGCCTTGTCCTTGTCGATACCGGTCAGCGGGTTTACCTCGACGCGGGCCAGGGCCTCGGGCTTCTCGACGGCGAGCTGCTCGATTTCCATGCCGCCTTCAACGGAGCACAGCGACAGGTACGAACGGTTGGAGCGGTCCAGCAGCACGGAGAAGTAGAACTCCTGCTCGATGGATGCGCCGGCGGCGACCATCACGCGCTGCACGACGTGCCCCTTGATGTCCAGGCCCAGAATGGCCTTGGCCGCCTCGTACGCCTCGTCGGCATTCTTCGCGACCTTCACGCCGCCGGCCTTGCCGCGGCCTCCGGTCTTGACCTGAGCCTTGACGACGACGACACCGCCGATCTTCTCGGCAGCCGCCTTCGCCTCCTCAGGAGTGTCGGCGATGATGCCGGGGAGCACCGGCACCCCGTATTTCTCGAATAGGTCTCGTGCCTGGTACTCGTACAGATCCACGCTGGTGTCCTCCGCTGCGGCGTCGGGTGGGTGAGGGAATGTCTCGATGTCGAGATAGTTCGACCAAGTAGTCAGCCTACTACCCGGCACTGAACGGTTGCGAACGGGCAGGCGACTTACCCGCTGCCGGCGATCTGCTCGATCTGCGCGGCAGTCAGCGGGATCCAGGGCGAACCGTCGGGGTCATCGGATGCCGCGGCCGGGCTGTCACCCTGCGTCCACCACTTCGCTTCGAACGGAACGCCGTCGTAGAGGACGCGATCCCCCTCGCGGTAGACGGTATCGCCCGACCAGTCGGGGTAGGTTCCAGGCGGAAGCGTCGGCACGACGTAGGGGGTCTCGCCCGGAAGAACGGGACCGACCAGGTCCCACGGACTCTCGGCGCCGCTGACCATCGGATCGTCGGGAACGTCACCGCGTGTCCACCACTTGGCCTCGTAAACCATGCCGTGCCACACGATCTTCGACCCCGCGAGGTAGCGCGTGTCAGCGTTCCAGATCGGATACGGGCTCGTGGCCGGGTCGTCGGTGGCCGAGGCGCTCGGCAGTGGCACCGGTGTGTGACTGCCTGCAGTTCCGGTGTCGGTCAGGCCGTCTCCGAGCGTGACCGCGAAACTCTCCTGCCCTTGGTCGACACCGCTGCAGTAGTTGGACACGATGCGTACGTCGGCGTAGTTGTCGCCGCAGGAGCGGTCGCGGTTGGCCGACCACATCGAAACGCGACCGAGACCGACATCCAGCGCGAACTGATTGAGCTGCGCAGCATCATCCATCGTGAACACCTCGTCCACAACGTCGTTCTGACCGATCATGGGTGTCGCGCCGATGCGCGCCCACGCTGCCGCGGAGCTGAGCGGTTCATCGGAGTCGCGCAGGATGTCAACGAGCTGGTCACGAACGCCGGTAATCGCCGAGATCGCCACGTCGCCCATCGTTCGACCCTCGAGGTCGACGCCGTAGTCCATCGTCATCGCGTTGATCCCGCCCAGCTTCACACCGGCGTCGATCACCTGCACAGCGGCAGCCTCGCCGGTCGCATCGAGGCCCGACGGCGTGACGGGCAACGTCAGCCAGACCGTGAGCGGATCGTCCGCGTCCCGCTCGCTCTGCAGAATGCGCAGCGCCTCAGCCCTGCGCGCCCCGACCGCGGTGTCCTGCAACGCGTCGCCTTCGATGTCGAGATCGATGATCGTGAGGTCGTAGCGGTCTATGACGGCCTGGTAAGCAGCCGCCAGCGACTCGGCATCCGGGCATGCTGTCGCAAGCTCGGTGTTGTCTCGCCCGCCGAAGCTCACCACGACGTCGCCACCCTGCTGCCTGAGACGGGCGATGCGGCGGTCGAGGTCCAGGTCGCGGGCAGCCTGGTCCAGCGTGTAGGCGCCGCCCCACGACGGCTCACACGTGGTCTCCTCGGAAGCGACGACAAACCCCAGCACGACATCCTCGTCAGCGGCGGATGCCGGAGACTCGAATGCGTAGGCGGGGGTGAGGGTGGTATCGACGTACGCCGCGAACCAGGGCTGATTCGGGTCGATGACGACTCGATCGGTCACGGTGTGGAACCCGAACCAGATCGCAACGCCGGCGGCCGCGGCGATGAGGATGCCGAGCATGACCCGCCACGGCGACAAGCGCTTTCCGGCGTGCGGGCCGGTCGCCCGCCGTTCCTGAGCGCTGCTCGCCGTCTCGCCGGTCACCACCCGCGACCTCGGCCACGCACCGGGCGCGACACAGGAGCATTCGGTGACAGCGGAACCTCGTTGCGAAGCGGCATCCGCCCCGGGGGCACCCCGACCGGTACGGCGTCAGGAGAGGTCCGCGCGGCAGTCTGCGAAGGCACCTGCCACTCGCCCGGCGCAGGCGCCGGAGCCCAGTCAGCGCCAGCCGCTGCCGTGGCCGGGACGAGCTCCGGCGGATAGACGTCGGGCTGAGCCGGACTCTGCCACGACGGAGCCGCCCCGTACAGCTGGCCGTCGCTCGGAGAGGTCGGCGCGTACTCGGGGGCGACGACATAACCCTGCCACGCCGGTAGCGGTGACGCAGTGAAGGGCGCCCGGGGTTCGCCCGCGTACTGCTGTTGGGCAGGGTACGAGGGCGCCTGGTCGTTCCAGACCGGAGTCTGCCACGGGGAGGTGGGCACGGGTGCCGAAGCGTGCCACTGCGGGGCAGCCTGCTGCGCGGGCTCGACCGGCCACGGCTGGTCCCGCTGTGCCGGCGCAGGCTGCGTGTAGACATCCCGCTGTGCCGGCGCAGGCTGCGTGTAGACATACCGCTGCTGCGGCGCAGACTGCGTGTAGACATACTGCGCCGCGGGAGCCTGGACGGGAACATCGGGGAACACGGGCTCCGGCGCGGCGATCCACGCCGGAGCCGCCGAATCGACCCCAGCTGGCTCTGCCGACGAGAAGACCTGGATGGCGCGATCGCCGCTGTCGCCGGGGGCCCAGGCGCTGGCCGCGACCTCGACAGGATGATCGACGGCGTCCCCGAAGTCATCCCATTCGGCCGACACAACACGACCCTCCGGCCCCGGCATCCAGAGATCGGGCACGAGTTCCATCCCGTATGCCGGCGCGATGGCATACGTCGGGCGGAACACCTCGGGCTCGGCGCCGGGCTCAGATACCGACTCGGTCGGAGCACCAACGAGAACAGGCTCGGTCGCCGCATCGAGTTCGACGACGGCGGGCTCGGCCGCCGGCTCGGTGTGAGGCTCCGGCTCCGACTCAGCGACAACAGGCTCGGGCTCGGACATCGCCGGGGCGGCTGCCGGCACCGGATCGGGTTCCGGCTCGGCAGCCGCCTCGGCTGCGGCGACCTCGGGACGGGTCGCCGACACCGGATCGGGTTCCGGTGAGTCATCGACGTCGAGCAGGGAGAGGCTCGGCTGCTCGGATTCAGAGAGCATCGGCTGCTCGGGCTCGGCGAGGATCGGGGCCTCGAGAGTCTCGAGTTCGAGCATCACCGGGCGTGCAGGGATGGTCGGTGGAGGGAGGTAGTCGGGCGAGGTCTCTCCCGCAGCCGGGTGACCGTGGTACAGCGCGGCCCGCCAGTCCGGCTGCGCGCGCTCCCCCGCCTTCACGCGCGAACGCTTCTTCGGGGTCGCGTCGACCCACATCCAGTCGGTGAGCCCCAACCACGTGTCGGCGATGGACTCCAGGATGCCGATGTTCTCGACGATCGCCCAGGCCGCGAGGGTCGCATTGAAGGCGGCGAAGGCAGCTGTGCCCCAATTCTCGTGAAGGATGTTCCACCATGCGGTGAACACCGAGAAGATGACGATGGCATAGGGAGCCACGACGTAGAGCAGCTGTGTGGCGGTGCGGTTACGCACCTTCGGCGTGCGGGCGAACGGGATCTTCTTGCCGGTGAGCGCCTGTTCGATCGACTTGAGGACACCCGCGAGGTTCACCGGCAACAGGATCAGGTTGAAGCCGTAGATCCGGAAGATGTCGATCGTGCGATAGCCCGAGTACCGCAGGTCACTCGCCTGCGAGACGAAGTACGGCAGAGCAGCGAAAACGACCAGCGGGCTCAGCAGCCTGCTGTCGAAGGGGTAGGTCAGCAGCATGATCAGACCGAAGGATGCCCACGCCAGCGATGCCATGTAGTTGGTGCGCAGCATCCATTCGGCGATCGTGATCGGCCGGTGCGACTTGCGCCGCCGCTGCGCGTACTTCAAGAACTTGGGCATGATCAGCAGGCCGCCATTGGCCCACCGCCGGCGCTGCACGACGAGTGAGCCGAAGTCAGGCGGCGTTGCGCTGTAGCTGAGGCGCTCGGGGTAGTTCACCAGCGACCACCCCTGGTCGGCGAGGTCGATGCTTGACTCGGTGTCTTCGATGACCGTGCGGTCCTGCACGTACCGGCGCACCTCATAGCCGTTGACCGTCTCGACCTGCACGATGTCTTCGAGCGCACGCCGCCGGATGACGGCGTTTGCGCCCACCCAGAAGGTTGCGTCGTGCGCGGTCATCCCCTGGTGGAGGATGTGCTGGATGTCGGTCGTGGCGCCCGCAAGTCGCTCGATGCGGGTGGGAGCTCCCCGGAACGACGAGTACGGCGTCTGCGTCACCGCGACGCGTTCGTTCTCGGGCTGCTCCAGGAAGTGCACAAGCCGCAGGCAGTAGTCGCGAAGCAACAGCGAGTCGGCGTCGAGCGTGAGCAGGTACGGCGTATCCGGGATGACGATGTCGGCCTCGTCCGCGGGACCGACCTTCACGAGCACGGTTCCCTCGTCGGTCGGATGAGCGCGATAGCGCCCGCCGAGCAGGCCGATGTACGCGTTGAGGTTCATCGCCTTGTTCGGCTCATTCGACAGCGACGCGTAGCGCTTGCGTTCGAAGGTCGTCGCTTCGACTGTGAAGATCCGGACGAGGCGGCGGTGGAGTTCGAGCAGTCTCTCGCCCGTGGGCGCGGCATCGGCATCCATCGCGGCTTGCAGAGCCTGCGCCGTTGCGTCGAGGTCGTCGGCAAGGCCCCCGAGCACCTGATCGATGAAGAAGGTGTCGACGTGGTCTTCGTGCGGCCATTCGTCACCGACGGTGCGCAGCCACGTCACGGCGGCGACGTACTGGTCGCGGAGAGTCTCGACGGCGTCCGCCCCGACAGTGCCGCCCAGCAGCCACTCGTTCTCATACGCCAGCAGCGCCGCGGTGAACCGCTCGCCCGGCCCACTCAGAGCGTTCTCGATGTCGGAGGCGATCCGGCGGGTCTCGTCAAGACGCTCCTGCACCGCGGGGTCGGTGGGAAACGGGCTGTCATCCAGCAGCAGCACGACCCGCAGCGACGGGTACTCCTGTAGCGCCGCCGACCACATCGTCTTGCGCACGACTGCCGGCTCTTCCGCGTATGACGGGATGAGGACGGTCAGGCCCTCTTGGTGGCCGTCGGCGAAGTGGCGGTCGAGCTCTCCGCGCGGGGCCCGGACATGATCACGGAACCGGCGGAGGGCGCCGGCGCGGGCGACGAGGTACATCAGGGCAGAGAACGTGAGGAACGTCACCACCGCCGCGTAGACGATCACTTCGAGCGTGCGGAAGACTCCGTCGTTCGCAAACAGCTGCGGCAGGATCGTAAAGATCATGTAGCCGACCCAGGCCGCGATCGTCGCACCGATGGCGATCCGCGCCCACACCACCTTGGCCGCGGACGGGCGAGCGTGCACTGTCGAGAGCGGCGTCCGCCGCTTCTCGGATCCCCACTGCGGCCGTCTCGTCGACGGCAACGCTGTGCGTGTGCTCATCCCGCGTTTCCATCCGTGTCCGTGGCCAGAGGCCTCACACAACAAAGGCGGGGCGACGGATGCCGAGCACCCGGAGCGATCCCGCACCGCGACGCTATCGCGCGATACCGGAAAGCTGCGGCTTCCTGGGATGATCCTGGGCTCAGATGCTCTTTCCTTGAGGTAACACTGAGCCAAACTTGAGGTTCCCCCGGCGGTAGGCTCACGGCATGTCCGACACCACCGCCGCCACGTCGTCGTCGCGGACCGCAGTCGTCGCCGTCGCGCTCGACCTGTTCGATCGGAACGGCTTCGACGCGACATCCGTTGAGCAGATCGCCCAGGCTGCCGGCAGCTCCCGGTCAACGTTCTTCCGTCAGTTCGGCGGCAAGGACGACGTCGTGTTCGCCGACCACGAGCTCCTGCTCGCGCAGCTGCGTGAGAACCTGTCGCAGCCTCACGAGAACCCCTGGGTCGCGGTGTGCGATGCGGCGGTTACGGTGTTCGAACACTTCGCCGCCGACCCCGAGCTCGCACGGCGCCGCTACTCCGTGGTGCGGAAAGTTCCTGCGCTGCGAGAGCGCGAGATCGTCACGGTATTCCGGTACGAGCGACTCTTCGATGAGTACCTGCGCGGCGCTCTTCCGGGACTTGACCCGATCGATGCGGTCGGCTTCGCAGCATCCGTCGCCGCCGTACACAACCACGTGCTGCGCCAGCTGCTGCGTGATCGGGAGCCCGTACCGGTGTCGGTGCTGCGCGCCGCTCTTGATGACCTCATGCGCAAGTTCGGCGTCCACCCCGACCCCGAGCATCCGAATCCCGACGACGTCGTGCTGGCGGTCTTCCCCAAGCGGATGCCGCTGGCCGAGGTCACCCGCCGTCTGCACTCCTCTCTCGACCTCTGATCCGGGGTCGCCGCCCGGCCCGCGCCGGCCGCCACAAGGTGACTCGCGAGAAGCCGCGGAGACTTCTCCGAGCGAAACGCTCTAGTGCGAGGTGCCGACGAGTTCCTGAACGGCCTTCCTCACTGCGAGGAACGCGTCGCGCTTGCGTGCTACCCATTCGAGTGCCGTCACGCCCGCAGCGAGTACGTCTTCGGCGAGTTCACCCGGATCGGTGAACTTGTGGCTGGCGTCGCCTTCCAGGCCGCCCTCGAGCGCGAGGCGTCCCACCAGGTCGAGCTTGAGCACCTTCGTGCCCTTTGTGAAGCTCACCTCGTCGAGATCGACCCAGATAAGGTTCGGGCGGGTCGTGGATTCGAATGCGTAGCGCTTGTTCGTGAGATCGAGCACGACCTGCCAGATCGTCTGTGACGCGTCGGGCTTGCCAGGCTCGGGCTCCCGGAACGGCTGCGCGGCGTTGCGGATGATGCTGAACATGGCCGACATAGCGTCGATCTGCGTCTTCGGTTGCACCTGGCGCGCGACATAGTACGAGGCGCGCGCGAACCGGTCGCTGGCCAGCGTCGAGCCGGGCAGGTGCTCGTCACCGCCGAGCCCCTCGACCTTCTTGACGAGTTCGAGCTGCTTGTCGTATGTGGGGGAGTTCGTCATGACGAGGTAGTCGCGGCTGTGGTAGACCTTCGGCTTGCCGTCGGTGTACTCGATGATCGCCGAGTCGCCGGTCGCGTCGTTGATGGCGAGGTGAAGCGTCGGCACGAGGTGACCGGTCGGGTCGAACAGCTGCGCGATCTGGACCTGCGACTCATTCGTCCACTCGACGGCCTCAGCGACGGTGGCGAAGTTGTCGAGGTAGTACTGCAGCCACACCGCCTGACTCAACTGAACGGCATTCTCGTCAGGCTTACCGTAGTCGGACTCGGCAAGCCACAGGATGTGTCCGGCGAAGCCCTCCTCATTCATGCCATCGGTCGCAATCAGGTCGAACGCGGTAGCAACGATGCTGCCGTACCTGGCCTTCCAGGTGAGCTTTCCATTGGCGCCGTCCGTGCGTTCGATTCCCCTGGGGAGCTTCCATAGGTTGGTGAGGAGATCCATGTGGAAGTCCATATTGCGGCCGACGATGACCGATCCGTTGGCATCCGGCCAGATAACTCGTGTGCACATGCGGGATTCTCCTGTCTTCGGTTGAGGTGTTAGGCGATCAGCGCGCCAGTGGCGGAGTTGACACGTTGAGATTGAAGGCGAGCGCCGCGTTCAGCGCCGCGAGCATGTGGCCCCCGGACCCCCGGCGTCGATCACACCAGTCCGTGACGACGGCACTACTTTCTGGGATTCGGTGACCATCGCCGCGGACCCTTTCGTGAGGGAGACACTTCTCGAGTCGATGGTGTCGCGAGGCAACGTTCTCGATCACCTCACAATCCGGATTTCATCCCCCACGCCACCCGCTCCATCACCCGGGTGTGTGTCGACTGCATCTACGAGCGCTGGCAGACTGGCGGCATGGCGGTACACGCGACGGTCGTGGGCAGCGGACCGAACGGACTGACCGCCGCGGCGACACTCGCGCGGGCGGGACTGCGGGTGCGGGTCCTCGAGGCAGCCGACACCATCGGAGGTGGACTGCGCACCGAAGCACTGACCCTTCCCGGCTTCCGCCACGACGTGTGCTCGGCCGTGCACCCTGCTGCGCTGACCTCTCCCGTGTTCCGGGCGCTCGGGCTGGATCGGGACGTGTCGTGGCTCATCCCGGATGCCTCCTACGCGCACCCGCTCGATGATGCGCCCGCGGCGATCGCCTGGCGCGACCTCGACCGCACGGCACACGACCTTGGCCCCGACGGACGCGCCTGGCTGGCGACGGTCCGACCGCTCGCGCACCACATCGACGAGTTGGTGTCATTCACGGGCGATCAGCTGGTACGGATGCCGCGGCATCCGGTCACGGCGGCGCGATTCGGCTTTCGGGTGCTCGAGCAGGGCACGAGCCTTGGCGCGCTGGGTTTCCGAACGCCGCGGGCTGCAGCGCTTCTGGCGGGAGCGATGGCTCACGCGAACACCTGGATGCCGTCCCTGGCGTCGGCAGCGGCGGGCCTGTTGCTGACGGCGCAGGCCCACGCCGGTGGGTGGCCCGTCCCGCGCGGCGGCGCCCAGGTCATCGCCGAGGCGCTCGCCGCCGACATCCGCGCTCACGGCGGCGTGATCGAGACGGGACGACGGGTCACGTCGCTCGACGGCCTGGACTGGGGCGATCCGGCGGCGGGCGATCTGCTCATCCTCGACACCTCGCCGCGGTTGCTGCTGACAGACTCTGCGCTCCCGACCGGGTACGCGAGGGCGGTGCGCCGTTACCGGTACGGCCCCGGCGTTATGAAAGTGGACGTCGCGCTTGACGGGCCCATCCCCTGGCGCGATCCGAACGTGGGCCGAGCCCCGACCGTGCACCTGGGCGGAACGCGGGAGGAGATCATCGCCGCCGAGCAGGATGTCGCACGCGGCCGGATCCCCGCGAACCCGTACGTACTCGCGGTGCAGCCGTCGGTGATCGACCCGACCCGTGCCCCCGCGGGCAAGGCGGTCCTGTGGGCGTACACGCACGTCCCGCTCGGGTCGAGGGCGGATGCCACGGCTGCCGTTCTCGCGCAGATCGAGCGCTTCGCACCGGGCGCGCGGGACCTGGTCCTCGCGACGCACTCGACGACAGCAGCGTCCCGCGGGAGGAGGAACCCCGCCGAGATCGGTGGCGACATCTCCGGCGGCGCATTCACGATGGCGCAGGCGATCCGCAGACCCGTCGTGTCCCGGCATCCGTGGCGTACACCGCTGCCCGGGGTGTATCTCGCCTCGTCGTCGACCCCGCCCGGGCCTGGCGTTCACGGGATGAGCGGCTGGCACGCCGCGCGCACGGCGCTCAGCGACGCGGCAGGCGTGCCGATCACGCTCGCGGACGTCTTCGGCGGCGATTGACACACGACTGACCAACCGGGTGAGCGCCGGACTGCCGCATGCGGGCCGCGTCGTCAAGACCGTGCGCCCAGGTGCCCACGGCAGCTACGGTCGACGCATGGGATTGTTCGGCATCGGCTCGTCCACAGACAGCAACAGCGCTCCTGCGGTACCGGATGACGGCATCGTGCCACCCCGCAAGCTCTGGGGCGACAAGTTCGGGGTGCTCGCGACGCGGGGCCTACAGATCATCGTCGTCGTCGCCCTGGCGGCAGGCGTCATCTGGGGGCTCAGGCAACTCACGCTCGTGGTCATCCCGGTGCTGCTCGCCCTGATCTTCGCGTCGGCGTTCGCGCCGGTCATGGGTTGGATGCGCCGTCGTGGAGTTCCCTCGATCCTTGCCACCCTCGTCGCGCTGCTTGCCATCGTGTTGATTCTCGGGGGCGTCGGCTGGCTCATCGTCTGGGCGGTGCGCGACCAGTGGGATTCGCTCTACAGCCAAGCGCAGGCTGGCGCACAGCAGCTGTGGCAGTGGGTGCAGACCTTGCCGTTCGGTATCGATCAGCAGCAGATCGACCAGTGGATCGCCTCCATCCAGGACTTCATCACGAGTGCTCAGTTCGGCACCGGAGCCATCGCCGGCGTCAGTGTCGTCGCCAACTTCGCCACCGGTTTCGTCCTGCTGGTCGTCGTGCTCTTCTTCTTCCTGAAGGACGGCCCGCGGATGTGGGAGTTTCTGCTCCGCCCGTTCCGCGGTTCTGCCGAAGCGCGGGCGCGCCGCATCGGTGACAAGACAGTGTCGACGCTCGGCGCCTACGTCCGTGGCACGGCATCCGTCGCTTTCGTCGATGCTGTCGGGATCGGCATCGGCCTCTGGATCCTCGGCGTCCCGCTCGCCCTGCCCCTGGCCGTCCTCGTCTTCCTCCTCGCCTTCATCCCGATCGTCGGGGCGACTCTCGCCGGCATCCTCGCTGCGCTCGTCGCGCTCGTTGCCAACGGCTGGGTGAACGCCCTGTTCGTCGTGGGTCTGGTCGTGCTCGTCAACCAGCTCGAAGGGAACTTCCTGCAACCGGTGCTGATGGGCCGCTCGATGAAGCTGCATTCGTTCGTCATCCTGATCGCTCTGACAATCGGCACGGTGCTCGGCGGAATCGTCGGCGCGGTCCTGGCGGTGCCGATCACTGCCGTGGCGTGGGGAATCGTGCAGGTCTGGGACGGTCCGAACACGCCGGCCCGGTGGGCGCGACGCAAGAGCACCGAACCGGCGCCGTCCTGACGCCGGGGCTCGACAACGACCCCCCAACAGACAGGATGCTGACCGCATGCCTCACACGATTCCCGAGCCGATGCTCGCGAAGTCCGTCGACAGCATCCCCGCGCCTGACGCGGTAGCCGGTGGCCTGAGCTTCGAACCGAAGTGGGACGGCTTCCGCGCGCTCATCTCGTGGGACGGGACAGATCTCGAGATCGGTAGTCGCGGCGCGAAACCGCTCACGCGCTACTTTCCCGAGCTCGTCGAGGCGTTCACGCGGCTTCTGCCCGAGCCGTGCCTGCTCGACGGCGAGATCGTCATCGCGCTGGGCGTGCCGGGCTCCCAGCGCCTGGACTGGGACGCGCTGACGCAACGCATCCACCCCGCCGAGTCGAGGGTGCGGATGCTGAGCGATCAGACGCCGGCGATGTTCATCGCGTTCGACATCCTGGCCCGCGGGGAGCGCGATCTTGCCAGCGAGCCGTTTCAAGCCCGGCGGGCCGAGCTCCTCGACCTCCTGCGCGCGGTGCCGCATCCGGTGCACGTCACGCGCACGACGCACGACCCGGACCAGGCTGCCCGCTGGCTCGATGAGTTCGAGGGCGCGGGTCTGGACGGCGTCGTTGCCAAGCCCCTCGCGCAGCCCTACGCACCGGGGAAGCGCATGATGTTCAAGATCAAACACGCACGCACGGCGGATGTCGTCGCACTCGGCTACCGCGTACACAAGAGCGGTCGCGGCGTCGGTTCACTGCTCGTCGGTCTCTACACCGACGAGGGCCAGCTCGTTCAGGTCGGCGGCGTGGCAGCGTGGTCAGACAAGCGCAGGCTCGAGCTCGTCGACGAGCTCGAGCCCTTCGTCGAGCGCGACGAGTCCGGCGCCGCGGTGACCGGTGAAGGCGAGCGGTCTCGCTTCGCCTCTGGCAAGGATGTGTCGTTCGTGCAGCTGCGTCCCGAGCTTGTGCTCGAGGTGCGCTACGACCAGCTCGAGAAGTGGCGATTTCGCCATACCGTGCAGTTCGTGCGGTGGCGAGAAGACCGCGATCCCCGCTCCTGCACCTATGAGCAGCTCGAGACGGTGCGAGCGTACGACGTGGGGGCGGTGCTCGAGAGCTGAGTGCTGAGCGGCGGGATCAGCGCGAAGGCGGGGTGAACTCAACCACCGGGATGATCGCCTCTCCCCCGTTCAGCTCGTCCATCGCCCCTTTCAGGTGGTCCCAGGCATCCGGGTGCACCCGGGCATAGCGGGCAAGCGCCGCCGCAGCGTCAATCTCGGGCAGGACGCGGGCCATAGCGGGAACGCCCTTGGATCGACCCACCCAGAGCCGTGCGGCGGGGTTAGCGGCCAGGTTCTTGAGCCACTGCGCCCGCGGGCCGTGGCCGGAAGCGACGCGGAGCGCGTTGGTCTCACGCTCGATCACTTCGAGAACGACATAGCGCGGCTCGCCGCTCTTGCGTCCGGTGTGCTCGACCATCACGAATCTGCCACCGAACAGCCAGCCAAGCCCTGCGCGAAACAGCGGAATCGGGGCGCGGACGATCCAGCGCGTCTGCAGCAGGCGCGCTGCCCACTGGTCGAGCGCCGCCGGCGTCGCGGCGCCCGCCGCGTCGGTGGTCTTCTGGGTCACGCGGTCTCCGTTCCAGGCTCGTTCGTTTCGGGGTCGCTCGTGTCGGGTCTGCGTGCCCGGCTCGGTTGTACCCGCGGGGGTTCGCCGGGCATCTTCGGGAACTCGGGCGGGAACGGCAGCTCACCGAGTCCGTTGGAAAGGTCTCGCTCCCACCACTCCAGCAGCGTGTCGATCCGTCCGGGCGCGCCACCGAAGTCGGCCCACGGGTCGCCGAGCTCGGCAAGGCGCTGGGGCACCGTGCGCACCGTGAAGGATGCCGGATCGACGGAGGCCAGCTCATCCCACGTGATCGGGGTGGCAACGGTTGCGGTCGGGAGGGCGCGCGGGCTGTAGGCCCCGGCCATCGTGCGATCGCGATTTGCCTGATTGAAGTCGATGAACACGCGCTCTCCGCGTTCCTCTTTCCACCAGTTCGTCGTGACCCGCTCCGGCATCCGTCGCTCCAGTTCGCGACCGGCAGCGATGACCGCGTGCCGAACGTCGAGGAACTCCCACTCCGGCTCGATCGGGCAGAACAGGTGGATGCCGCGATTGCCGCTCGTCTTGATCCACGCTTCGAGGCCCGCCTCGGCGAGGACGTCACGTAGCGCAGGGGCAACGGCGGCGGCATCCGGGAAGTCAGTCCCGGGCTGCGGGTCGAGGTCGATTCGCAGCTCAACGGGGTTGTCGGTGTTCTCGAGGCGTGAAGCCCAGGGGTGGAAAACCACGGTATTCATCTGCGCCGCCCAGACCACGGCGGCGGGCTCGGTGAGCACGATCTGGGGATGCCGACGCCCGCTGTTGTAGGTCACCGTGACGGTGTCGACGAACGACGGCGCACCCTTGGGTGGGTTCTTCGAGAAGAACATCTCGCCCTCGATCGAGTCGGGGTAGCGCTCGAGCGAGACGGGGCGATGGCCATTGGCGGCGAGAAAAGGCTCGGCGACGGCGAGCAGGTACTCAGCCAGCTCGCGCTTGGTGATCCCGACCGCCGGCCACAGCACGCGATCGGGGCTCGACAGCCCGACCTCCCGGTCACCATCGGGGCCGGGGATATCGAGGATGAGACGGTCAGTCGCCATCGCCATCGCCATCGCCATCGCCAGGAGCCTCGACCATCAACGGGGCGAGGTCCTCACGGTCGAGGCGAATCCACGGACCGGCGGGGTCGATGAGGATGCCGGCGAGCCCGGGATCAGCCCGAAGTGCAGCGCCCAGCTGCGCGCCGGTGACAGGCGCGGGCCGATCGCCACGCCCGAGGGCGGCGATCTCGATGGGGTGCGTGAACACCTCGATGAGACGGTCACCGTCGACAGTGCGGGCCTCGGCGACACCGACCTGATCGGACCCGTCGGGCTTGTTGACCGCGATCCACAGACGCGATGAGGGGATGGCTGCCACGACATCGTCGGGCGTGGACTCGGTGCGGCGAGCGGCGAGCAGCTTCTTGATGCTGAACTCGGGATCGGCTTGCTCCATCATCTGCGCGATGAGTTCTCGCGAAAGCATCGCTCTGGCAGGGGCGGACGCCGGGTCGACGATGAGTCCGGCATACGTTCCCGACAGCAGGAACCGCAGCACTGCTTGCGCCGGCTGGGCCATCGCCGAGGTGTCGGTAGCGCCGTCGGCGGCGAGGCTCGCGCGCAGAGCGGCGACACCGCTGTAGACGAGGACGTACTGCTTCTCACCGATTGTCGTGATCGCCAGCGGAATGTTCTCGCCTTCGGCCAGCATCCGCTTCGCGTTTCCCTTGACGCGCAAGAAGAGGTGTCCCTGCAAAAGCTGGCGCGCGACCTGCAGCAGTTCCGCGGGTTCGGGTCGCTCCGGAAGCTTCGCGAGGGCGGTGACGAGCGGGCCGTTATCTTGCAACCCCGGGCGCGGAGGGGTGTCGACCCCATCGTTACCTGACGGTTCTGCGGAGCCGTTCGCCGCGGGCGCTGGCGCCCCCAGGCCCTGGAACGAGGACATCGAGATGCCGACCACCGCGTCGAAATCTGGTTCGTCGTCAGCGACCTCCGAGGGCTGCGAAGCTGCCGCGTCGACGTCGGATGTGGCGTCGGCGACGACCGCGTCGTCAACGGATGTCGCATCGACAGAGGCGCCCTCGGGCGTCTCGGCAGGCGTCGCTGCGGGGCGTCGAGAGAACAGAGCCATGTTTCGAGGCTACAGACGTCGAGCGCCCGACGGCACCAGGGTTATCACAGGTGGGGAAAGACAGGAGGCGTGGATGCCGCTCTCTCGACGACTGCCCGGCGTTTCACAGCAGCGTCAGCAGCTGTGCCAGCAGGATCTTCACGACCAGCGCGGTCGGGTAGACGAGGCTGTAGCCGAGGGCGACACGCACGTCGTGGCCGGTCCGTTCTTGGGCGAACGCGAGGATCGCGGTGTTCGTCTGCGCTCCGGCGATGACACCGGAGAGCTTCGTGCCGCCCAGGTGCAGGATGTGTCGCACGAGCAGATAGGTGCCGAACATCGCGAAGGATGTCACGACCAGGCCGATGCCGACCAGAGCGACGATCTCGCCCGATGCGATCGCCTGCAGTATCTGTGACCCCGCCTTCGATCCGGCGTAGGCGAGGAAGATCAGGAGGCCGAGCTCGCCCAGGGCGGTGGCCGCAGCGTTCGGAATCGTCGTCACGAAGCGCCCGATGCGCCCGATCCTGCCCATCACGAGGCCCACGATGAGAGCGCCGGCAGCGGCTCCGAGCGACAGGTGGGATCCGCCCGGCAGCGGCACCTCGACGAGGCCGAGCAGCATGCCCGCCGCGATGCCGAGGCCCAGAGCCACGGGATTGAGGTCGGCCATGCCGCGTTCGGAATCCCCGAGAAAGGCGGTGACCGCGGGCAACTGATCGCGCGGAGCGACCACCCGCAACCGGTCACCCTGGTGCAGCACGAAGTCGGGTGTGCCGAGGAACTCGACATCCCCGCGCCGCACCCGCACGATCGTCGCTCCGAATCGCTCGGCGACACCGAGCTGGGCGATCGTGCGCCCCGACCAGCGCGAGTCCGACAGGATGATCCGCCGGTAGTCGAGCCGACTGCGGTCGTGGGTGATGTTCACCGTGGACGGATGCCCGAGCTCATCGGTGACAGCTGCCACGACCCGCTCGGGGCCGACCACATTGATGATCGCGCCCTTTTCGAGCACCGTGTCGGGACCCACGACGATGACCTCCCCGTTGGGGCGACGCAGCCGCGAGACCAGCACCCGACCGCCGTGCCGCCGCGTGAGATCGGTCATCGTGGGGGTGCTGTCGGTGTCGATGCGGATCACGAGGTCGACGATCCGCGGTGGCGCATCAGCGTCAGTGCGACTGTGGCGAAGCGCAAGCGCGACGGCGCCCATCGCCCCGACGACGCCGAAGATGTACGTGCTCGCATACCCGACCGTGGCTGCCGGGCTGCCCCCGGTAGCAGCAAGGGCAGGGGTGCTCGTAACCGAGCCGGCGTAGGCACCGGCGATCGTCTCCGGCGACAGATCCAGCAGTGTCCCCAGGCCCAGCGTCAGTGCTGCCGCGACGATCATGATGGCCGAGACGAGCAGCAGCATCCAGTACGAGGTGCGGAGGGCATTCACGAACCCAGGCCCCGCGATGACGCCGATACTGAACGCGAACAGCACCAAGCCGAAATCGCCGACGTACGAGGGCACCTCGATCGTGACTCCCTGGGAGACACCCCACGCCGTCAGCGCGATCATCGTGAAGAGCACGGCTACCGCGCCGAGCGACATCCCCCACAGCTGGATGCGGCCGATAGCCGCGCCGACGCCCGTGACCAGGAACAGCACGAGCACCGGGTGATCGGCAAGCACCGTGAGCACTGACGCGAGGGTCATGAGCCTCCTTCTGCCAGCGGACCTGACCTGCCCTGGGCGCTGGTGCGCCCTCGCTCACGCCGTCATCGCGATCGTACGCTCGGCCGCCGTCGCCGCTCAGGGGCGAAAGTCCTGGCGCGCGACTCTCAGAGCTTCTCGATCGGGGCGATCTTGATCAGGAGCTTCTTGGCTCCGGCGGTATCGAACCGAACATGCGCGACGCGCTTCGCACCCTCGCCGGTGACGGCATCCACTCGACCCTCGCCGAAGTCATCGTGACGGATGCGGTCGCCTGGCGCGAGCTCCATGTCGCCGTTGTCGCGGACCTTCGCGGGGATGCGGTTGGCGAACTTGTCGATCGAGGTCGACTTCGGCACGAGCGCGTCGCCGTAACGGCCCGATCCCCCGAAGCCTCCCCCCGCGCCAGACCGCCCGGGCCGCGCGTTGAGGGCGCGGGACTGCGAACCCCCGCGGGAGTTCACATCGCCGGGAGACTGGCGCCAGTCGATGAGTGTCGCGGGGATCTCTTGCAGGAAGCGGCTGGGCATCGCGACCGACACCTCACCGAACTGCGCACGGGTCATGGCGAGCGTGAGGTAGAGCCGCGCTCGAGCACGCGTGACGCCGACGTAGAACAGACGCCGCTCTTCCTGCGGCCCGCCCGGTTCCCCGGCCGAGATGCGGTGCGGGATGAGGTCTTCTTCAACACCCGTGATGAACACGGTGTCGTACTCCAGGCCCTTCGCGGTGTGCATCGTCATGAGCGACACCGACCCGCTGGCATCGTCGAGGTCGTCGGCATCCGCGACGAGGGCGACCTCGGTCAGAAAGTCGATGATCGTGCCGTCAGGGTTGTTGCGGGCGAACTCACGAGTGACGGCGACGAGTTCGTCGAGGTTCTCGACGCGCGCTTCGTCCTGCGGATCGCGGGAGGCGCGCAGGACGTCGAGGTAGCCCGACTTGTTCAGAAGCAGCTGCAGGCCCTCGGCCACGGTGGTCGGCGGCGGGAGCTCGCCCGAGGATGGAAGCATCAGCGCGCTGGCCTCGGCGAGCACGGCATCCAGCTGCACGATCGCGGCTTGGATCTTCGGTCCGACGCCGAGGGCCGAGGCGTTGGCGAGGGCATCGCGGAACGTGATCTGCTGGTCTGCCGCGTACCGGGCGATCGCCGTTTCGGTCACGTCGCCGATGCCGCGCCGCGGCTTGTTCAGGATGCGGCGCACCGCCATTTCGTCGGCGGGGTTGGCGACAGCGACCAGGTACGCAAGGGCATCTTTGATCTCGGCGCGCTCGTAGAACTTGGTGCCGCCCATGATCTTGTAGGGCACAGCCGAGCGGATGAAGATCTCTTCCAGCGCACGGGACTGGGAGTTGGTGCGGTAGAAGACTGCCATCTGGCCGTACTCGACGCCGCGACGGTGGAGGGCCTCGATCTCATCGGCGACGAATTGGGCCTCGTCGTGTTGGGAGTAGCCGGTGAAACCGACGATCGGATCGCCGGCTCCGACATCGGTCCACAGCTTCTTGTCTTTGCGGTCGAAGTTGTTGCCGATGACGGCGTTCGCCGCCGAGAGGATGTTCTGTGTCGACCGGTAGTTCTGTTCCAGGAGCACGACCTTTGCCCCCGGGAAGTCGCGCTCGAACTCGCTGATGTTACGGATGTCGGCGCCGCGGAACGCGTAGATCGACTGGTCTGAGTCACCGACGACCGTGAGGGAGGCTCCCTCGAGTTCGGGAGCCTCCTCGGGCTCGAAGATCATCATTCCGCCGACGGAATACGGCTCGGCAGCAGCTCCCGTGACGGGACGTGTGAGCTCGTGGATCAGCGCGTACTGGGCGTGGTTGGTGTCCTGGTACTCATCGACGAGGACATGCCGAAAGCGGCGGCGGTAGACATCCGCCACCTGGGGGAACGCCCGGAACAGATAGACGGTCTGGGCGATCAAGTCGTCGAAGTCGAACGCATTGGCGCGCTGCAAGGCTCGCTGATAGTCGCCGAAGATCTCGACGAAGAGGCGCTCGGCGGGATCGCTCATGTTCGCCTGTCGCGCAAAGGACTCGGCATCCGCGAGCTCGTTCTTGAGCTTGGAGATCCGTCCCTGCACACCGGCGGGGGTCAGCCCGAGTGCGTCGGCTTCGTGCTCTTTGACGAGGCGCTTGATGAGCGCGCGGGAGTCGCCGGAGTCGTAGATCGTGAACGCCTTCGTGAACCCGAACTGCTCGGCCTCGCGCCGCAGGATCCGCACGCATGCGGAGTGGAAGGTCGAGATCCACATGCCGCGTCCGCGTTCCCCGACGAGCTGCTCGACGCGTTCGCGCATCTCACCGGCAGCCTTGTTAGTGAACGTGATCGCGAGGATCTGACTCGGGTAGGCCTCGCCGCCGCGCAGCAGCGACGCGATCCGGTGAGTGAGCACCCGGGTCTTGCCAGACCCCGCGCCCGCGACGATCAACAGCGCCGGACCCCGGTACAGAACCGCCTCACGCTGCGGCGGATTCAGGCCGGTCAGAAGCTCGTCATCCACCACATTCATAACCCCGCAAGTCTATTCGCGACCCCGGACATCCGCCCCGGCTCCGCGCAGCCCCGCGGGTGACGGTCCCGATTGCAGGATCAGATGGCTTTCGACGCCGCTCGCGGCGGCGAAAGTCGCCATCCCTCCTGCAATCGGGCCGTCGACTCAGCGCGGCGACAGGAAGATGACGCCGCGATAACCCTCCGGGCCCCAGGCGACCAGGCGCTCCAGGTCATCGACGTGGATCGGAAGGTCATGCGTGTCGACCCAGGTCTCCCCCGTCGCCGTGTTCACCCACGGGTCCTCGACGATTACGTAGGGCCCGGCAGCACCGTGGGCAACGATCCAGTGAGGGCCGGGGTCGGCGTGCATCGGCGCCTCGTCGATGAGAAGCAGGGCCTGCTCGCCCGCGGCCACCCGCGCCGCAACCTCGGTCATCGCGATGCGTGTGGTGTCGACCCGGATGCCGAGATCTGCCGCGCGCTTGCGCGACTCCTGCTGCAACTCCGCACGAAAGTCGTAGTCGAAGCCGGCGAACTCCTCGAGCAGAACGGGGCCCGGGTGGTCCAGTGTCACCTCAACCGCGCCGCGAGGGCCGACATGCTCCTGCACCGTGACGGCCAGCCCGATCGGTTCGCACGCCGGATAGTTGCTGGCACGACGCCAGAAGTCGATCTCGAGATCACGATCGGACACACCCTGGCCCGCGAACCCGGGACTGCCGAAGCGCTCGGTGGCGATGAGGCCAGCCACCGCCCCACAGGTGAAGAGCGTCGTCTGCCCGTAGTACCCGGGCTCCGCGTGCTCGATCGGGACCAGCCACCGCACGAGGCCGTTGGCACCCTCGGTCCCCACGGCGCCCCACGGGGCGCGCAGGGGCGTGAAGCCGTGTGCCGAAGCCGACTCGGGCACGGCAGCGCCCTCAGGAACCTCCCACTTCACGGCGGCATCGCCGCGCTCTGCCGCAGCGGTGATCACGCGCGTGAGGAGGCGATCGGCGGCGTCATCCGGGGCGTCCGGCGAGGTCCAGAGGTCGATGATCTTCGTCGCGGCCGTTGCGGGACGACCCGAGGTGAGGGCGGCAGCCAGGATGCCGGAACCGTGCCCGAGCGTGTGCACAGTCGGGCGGTACCCGGCGCGCTCGATGCGCCAGTGCGCGGCGCGCTCATCACCCAGAGCGTCAGCGAGGCCGGCATCCAGGACCGCGGCTACAGCGTCTGCGCCTTCCGCGAGCACCGGTTCGATCGATTGCACGTCAGTCTTCTCTCTCGCCGGCACTCACCGACGTGTTTTCGCGGTGCGCGGCAGCAACCAGCATCCGGGTGTATTCGTGGCGAGGCTCGGTGAGCACCTGTTCGCACGGTCCGCTCTCGATCACGCGGCCGTCCCAGAGCACAGTGACCGAGTCGGCGAGCAGTCGCACGACTGCCAGGTCGTGCGAGATGAACAGCAGCGAAATGCCGAGGTCGTCGCGGAGCGCCGTCAACAGCGTCAGGATCTGGGCTTGCACCGAGACATCGAGCGCTGAGACCGACTCGTCGCAAATGAGCAGCCTCGGCCTCGGCGCCAGGGCGCGCGCGATGGCGACGCGTTGCCGCTGGCCGCCCGACAGCTCGGCCGGTCGCTTGCCGGCGAAGTCGGTGGGAAGCCCGACGGTCTCGAGCAGCACGGCGACATCGGATGCCGGGCGGTGTGCGACCGCGAGCGCCTCTCGAAGGATCGACCCGATCGACATCATGGGGTTCAGCGACGAGTACGGGTCTTGGAACACGATCTGCATCTGCGCGGGTGTGCGCGAGCGGCGTCCTGGGGTTAGGTCTGTGCCGCCAAAGGAGATGACTCCGCCGTCTTCGCGCTCGAGCCCCGCGATGCAGCGAGCGAGCGTCGACTTGCCCGACCCGGACTCTCCGACCACGCCGACGATTTCGCCTTCGCCGATGCGCAGGTCGACACCATCCAGCACGGTGCGCTGCCCGAAGTGCTTCGTCACGCCCGTTGCCTGCACGAGGGTCGGGGTCTCCTCGACGGCAGGTGCCGGAGCTTCACGCGGCGGGGCGAGGACGGGGTCCGCGTCGATGAGCGCGCGAGTGTACGGATGCTTCGGAGCAGAGAGCACATCGCCGGTCGCGCCACGCTCGACGATGACGCCATGCTGCATGACCAGGACGTCGTCGGTACGTCCGCGCACGAGCCCAAGGTCGTGCGAGATCAGGATCACCGACAGGTCCCGACGCGACTGCACTGCGCGCAGCAGGTCGAGGATCTCGGCCTGGTTCGATGCGTCAAGCGCAGTGGTCGGCTCATCGGCGATGAGGAGCTTGGGGTCAGCGGCCAGCGCCGCCGCGATGGCGACCCGCTGCCGCATCCCGCCCGAGAGCTGATGCGGGAAGGCCCGCGCGACACGTTCGGGAAGCTTCACCTCAGCCAGCCGCGCGGCCACCTCGCGGGCGAGGTCGGATGCCGCGATCCGCCGATCGGATGCCGCCCGCAGCGTCCACGCGATCTGATCGCCGCACCGGTGGACGGGCGAGAGGCTCGTGAACGGGTCCTGTAGCAGAAGCGCGACGGTCGACCCGCGCACCGACGTCCACGCCGCCGGTGCGGCATCCAGGGCAAGCGTGCTGTCACCGACGACGGCCGTTCCCGCGGCGCGGAAGCCACGGGGCAGGAGGCCGATGAGACTCTTCGCGCTGAGGGTCTTGCCCGATCCGGACTCTCCGATGATGGCCAGGGTCCGGCCCGGAGCGATGGTCGCGTCGAACGGCTCGACCATGACGCCCTGTGGTCCACGCACGGTGAGCCCGTGAATCTGCACGCCGGTCATGCCTCTTCTCCTACCTGCGAGAGGCGCTGCCCGACCCAGTCACCGACGAGGTTCACGGCGCACGCGACGAGGATGATCAACGCCGCAGGCACGAGGACGGCCGCGGGATTGTCGAACATGATCGCCCGGTTGTCGGTGAGCTGCCGGCCCCAGTCGGCCGTCCCGGGCGGGACGCCGACGCCGAGGAACGACAGCGACGAGAACGCGACGATCGCGAAGGCGACGTTGAGCATCGCGTTCGTGATCACCAGGGTCGACACGTTCGGCAGGATGTGGCGGAACATCACGCGCCACCGTGAGAGTGAGAGCATCTGGGCCGCTTCGATGTAGGGCCGGGCCGACTGCTCGAGCACGCCGGCACGCACGATCCGGATGTCGGAGGGCGAGAACAGCGCGATCAGCAACACCACCGTGACCCAGTACCCGCCCCCGAACACACCGGCGACGACGATCGCGGCCAGCAGCACCGGAAGTGCCAGCAGCAGGTCGGTCCAGCGGCTGATGAAGAAGTCGAGCCAGCCGCGTTCGTAACCCGCGAGAGTGCCGAGCAGGATGCCCAGCAACATCGATCCGAGGGCGACACACACCGGTCCGACCAGGGCCGACGCGGTGCCCGCGACTGTCATGGCGAACACGTCGCGGCCGAGCTCGTCGGTGCCGAGGAGATGCCCGTCCTGACCCGGCGCCAGGAGCGCGGAGAGGATGTCTTGGCGCATCGCATCGGGGAACAGCAGCGGGCCGAGGACGGCCGCCAGCACGACGAGAGCAATGAGCCCCACCGACAGGAGGATGAGAATCGGCATCCGCCTGCGCCGACGGGTCGGCGATGTCATGAGTTCGATGGCCGCGGTCATGCGGGCACCCCCCGTTCGCGTACCCGCGGGTCGAGCAGGATGTAGGCGATGTCGGCCAGGAGCGCGATGACCGCGATGACGATCGCGACCAGGAGTGTGAGCGACTGTACGACGGCGATGTCCTTGAACAGCACGGAGTCCTGCAGCAGGGTGCCCAGGCCCGGCAGCGCGAAGGTTGTCTCGGCCAGCACCGTTCCGCCGACCAGGAAGGTCAGCACCAGGCTCGCGCCGGTCACGATCGGGATCGCCGCGTTGCGCAGCGCGATGCGCTGGACGCTGCGTTCCGACAGGCCGCGAGCGCGCGCCGAGGTGACGTAGTCGGCCTCGAGTTCGCGCAGCATCGCGGTGCGCGTCAGTTTCAGGATGATGGCACCGAGGCCCAGGGCGAGGGTTATCGCGGGGAGCACGAGGTGCCAGAGTGTGTCGAGCCCGCCCGAGCCTGCCCCGTAGACCGGGAAGACCGGAAGGTAGTAAGCGAAGACGTAGAGGAGCAGCAGACCGACGGCGAACGTGGGTGCGCTGAGTCCGACGACCGCGAGGGCGCTGGCTGTGCGGTCGGATGCCCCGCCTGCCCGCACGGCGCTGCGCACCCCAAGCGGGATGGCCACCACGAGGGCGATGACGAACGCTATCCCGCAGAGTGCCGCGGTGAGCCCCACGCGGGAAGAGATCGCGTCGGCAACCGACGTCTGCAACCGGATCGACTCGCCGAGGTCCCCGGTGACGAAACCCCCCAACCATCGCACATACTGCACGAGGAACGGGTCATCGAGGTGGTACTGGGCGCGGATGGCTGCCACCGCATCCGGCGAAGACGGCCGATTGCCGAGCAGGTTCTTCACGATGTCGCCCGGCGCCAAATACATCAGCGAGAAGACGATGAAGGAGAGAACCAGCAGCACGCCGAGCATGCCGAGCACGCGCACCGCGAGCATGCGGCCAAGCGGCCGTGATCGCGGGGCGCGTGCCCGGAGGGGTGAACCTGTTGTCACAGTGGTGGTTCCGTCGGTGTTACTGCGCCGCGCGGTAGAGCTGCGTCGGCCACGACGAGATGAACGCAAACGAGCTGTAGTCGTTCATCCCGAGGTCGTTGGCGAACGCGGTGGCGGACTGACCCCACCAGAGCGGGATGTTCACGGCATCCTCGGCCTGCAGCGTTTCAGCCTCGATGAGCAGGTCGATGCGGGCGCTGGGGTCGGATTCTGCGCCCACCTCCGACAGGAGCGACATGATCTCGGGATTGTCGTACGCGGCGGGGTTGCCGGCGCCCAGCAGGTAGCTGGGGATCTCGGCGGGGTCGCCGAGCGTCGAGAAGTACCACATCATGTTCAGGCCGTAGTCGCTGGAGGCATCCAGGCTCGCAAGCCACTCCTCGATCGGCACTTCGCGAACGTTCAGTGTGATGCCGATCTCGGCGAGGTTCTGCGACAGCGCCTGCGCCGCAGTGCCCAGCTGCGGGCCGGTGTTCGGGGTGAGGATCTCGGTCTCGAACCCGTCGGGGTAGCCCGACTCTGCGAGTGCCGCCTTGGCAGCATCCAGATCGAAGTCCCACTGCGGGATCTCGGCAAGCTTCTCGCGCGCGACATCCGGGGAGTACACGGCTGCGAGCGACTCGGGGGTCATGATCGCGGTGGCGGCTTCGCCGTGCCCCCGCAGCAGCTTGTCGACGTACGCATCGCGGTCGACGGCGTGCGCAATGGCCTCGCGCACCTTGGGGTCATCGAACGGGGCGACCGACGTATTGAAGTAGAGCCCCACATACGACAGGTCGTTGATGTAGTCGACCCGCATGGTGTCGAGGTTCTCCCACTGCGTGGACTGCGCGAGGGGAACGTTGAACGCCACGTCGATGTCGCCGGACTGGGCTGCGAGGAGCCTGGTCGACTCGTCGGGAATGAAGTTGACCGTGATGCTCTTGACCTTGGGCTCCTCACCCCACCACGTGTCGGTGCGCTCGAAGGTGACGTGGGAGTCGGGTGCGAACTCGGTGACCTTGTACGGGCCGGTTCCCATCAGGAGCGAGGATGCCGTGCCGACGTTTCCATCGTTGGCTTCCCAGAACGCCTTCGACGTGATGAAAGCGGCGCCACCGGTGCTCATGTTCTTCGCGAAAGCGGCATCCGGCTCGGCGAGGGTGACCGTCACCTCACTGTCTCCGGTCTTTTCGACCGACTCGACGTTGGTCATGTAATACGCAAGGCCCGGCGAGGTCGTTTCGTCGCGAGCCTCGTTGAGGCTGAAGACGACGTCATCGGCGGTGACCGGGGTGCCGTCTTGGAACGTCGCGTCATCACGGAGTTCGTAGACGTACGTCACGTCATCCGGCTGCGACCATGACTCAGCGAGCGCCGGCTGGATGGCGCCGTCGGCGTCGATCGCGACGAGACCTTCCTGCGCGATCGAGGCGATGTAGTAGTTCAGGATGCCGGACTCCTGCCCGACGTACAGGTTGGAGAGCGAGCCGGGCAGGGCGACCGTGATGCTGTCGATCTGCCTGGAGTCCCGCGGGGTGGTGGTCTTTCGGGCCCGCGGCGTCGTGACCGCGACGGGGTGAGCCATCGTGCGATGGTCAGTGAGAACGACCAAGAAC